>JAXLXY010000004.1:0-292499 GCA_046327715.1 Gemmatimonadales bacterium | reverse complement strand
GCGCCAGTGGCATTATCGTCTTCGAGCTGCGGCCCTATGCCACCACCACCTACGAGATGCGGGTGAGCGACATCCGCGACGGCTCGGCACCGGTCAAGATCTGGTGGGATGCCCGGGCCTCCAGGGCCCGGCAGAAGGTCCAGCAGGGGTAGTCCCCTTCCCACCAACACGGGCACCAGGGCGGCCGGAAGCGGTCGCCCAACTCGTTTCCGGGCATGAGGTTCCCGCCCTGCTCGACTTCCCACCCACACCCCGGCGATATTTCGGCCCCTGAGGACCTCCTTCCTTATATAGGGAGCCCGCAATGCCCACCCAGGGGCACCCACGCGAAGTCGTTGTCCTGAGCGGAGTTCGGACCGGCTTCGGCAGCTTCGGCGGCACGCTCAAGGACGCCACCGCGACCGACCTCGGCGTGCACGCCGCGACCGCCGCATTGGCCCGTGCCGGCGTCGCGCCGTCGCAGGTCGATCACGTGGTCTTCGGCAACGCGCTGCAGACCAGCGCCGACGCCATCTACCTGGCCCGTCACGTCGCGCTGCGGAGCGGCTGCCCCATCGAGACCCCCGCGCTCACGGTGAACCGCCTCTGCGGTTCGGGGTTCGAGGCCATCATCCAGGGGGCCCAGCAGATCCTGTTAGGCGAGTCGGCCACGGTGCTGGTGGGTGGCACCGAGTCCATGAGCCAGGCGCCGCACGTGGTCCGGGGGGCGCGCTGGGGACTCCGGCTGGGCCCGCCCGCCCCGCTCGAGGATGCGCTGTGGGAGGCGCTCAAGGACAGCCAGTGCGGCCTCTCGATGGCCGAGACCGCCGAGAAGCTCGCGGCGCAGTACGGACTCGCGCGCGCGGCGGTGGACGAGGTCGCGCTGATGAGCCAGCAGCGCGCCCGCGACGCCTGGGCCGCCGGCCGCTACGCCGACGAGCTCGCCCCCGTGCCGATCACCAACCGCAAGACCAGGCAGGCGGAGCCGTGGGCCGCCGATGAGCACATGCGCCCGGACACGACGCCCGAGGCGCTGGCCAAGCTGCCGCCCTACTTCCGGAAGGACGGCGTGGTCACCGCCGGCAACGCCTCGGGCATCTGCGACGGCGCCGCGGCCCTGGTGCTGGCCGGCGCCGACACCGCCGCCGCCAACGGCTGGACGCCTCTGGGCCGCATCGTGGCGTGGGCCACCGCCGGCGTGGATCCGAGCGTGATGGGCATCGGCCCGGCGCCGGCGGCGCGGAAGGCCCTCGCCAAGGCTGGCCTCACCCTGGCGCAGATGGACCTGGTCGAGGTGAACGAAGCCTTCGCCGCCCAGTACCTCGCGGTGGAACAGGAACTCGGCCTGGACCGCCGGCGCACCAACGCCGACGGCGGCGCCATCGCCCTCGGGCACCCGCTTGCCGCGAGTGGCGCGCGCCTCACCCTGCACCTGCTCCACGCCCTCCGCCGCGCGGGCAAGCGGCTGGGCCTGGCCAGCGCGTGCATCGGCGGCGGGCAGGGGCAGGCCGTGATCGTCGAGGCCTGCTGATGGCCGCCGACCTCCCCGCCCGGATCGACCGCGCCGCCATCGAGCGGATCATCCAGCGCGCCACCGAGCTGCAGACCGGCGAGCGCGACATCGGCGAGGGGATGAGCCCCGACGAGGTGGTCTCGCTCGGCAAGGACGTGGGCATCCCCGAGCGCTACCTGCGGCAGGCCATCCTCGAGGAGCACGGACGGGTGGAGCTGCCCGCGCCGCACGGCCTGCTCGACCGGGTGTTCGGCGCGGCCACGGTCTCGGCACAGCGGGTGGTGGCGGGCACCGCGGAGGAGGTGGGGCAGCGGCTGGGCCAGTACCTGGAGCGGGAAGAGGTGCTCACCGTGCAGCGGGAGCTGCCGGGGCGGATCACCTGGGAGCCGCTCCGGGGCATCGAGGCGGCGCTGCGCCGCTCCACCGCGGCCTTCGGGGGCCGCAAGGCCCTGATGCTGAGCAAGGCGCAGCTGGTGACGGCCACGATCACCGCCCTCGAGCCAGGTTTCTGCCACGTGAGCCTGACCGCCGACCTGGGCAGCACCCGGCAGTCGCTGGTGATCGGGGTGGCGGTGTCGGGCGTCGTGGGCGCGGGCGCCGCCGTCGTGCTCGGCGTGCTCTCCCCGCTGGTGTGGCTGCCCGCCGCACCGCTGCTCCTCGCCGCGGGGATCGGCTACGCCGTCAAGGCACAGTACCGCCCCGCCGCCGAGCGCACGCTCCTGGGGGTGGAGCGGGCGCTGGACCACCTGGAGCGGGGACAGGCCAAGCCCGGCCACCAGCTCGCGCCCGGCGCCCCTGGGCTGCTCGGCGCCATCATCGAGGAAATCCGGAAGGCCACCAAGCCATGATCACCAGCGTCGCCGTCCTCGGGTCGGGGCTCATGGGCAGCGGCATCGCCCAGACCGCCGCGGCCGCCGGGTTCCGGACCGTGGTGTACGACGTCGTTCCCCTGGCGCTGGACAAGTCGCTCGCGGCGGTGGCCCGGTCGCTGGCGAAGTTCGTGGAGAAGGGCCAGTACACGGTCGCCCAGCGGGATGAGGTACTCTCTCGCCTCGAGTTCAACCCCAACCTGGCGGCGGCCGCGAAGGCCGACCTGATCATCGAGGCGGTGACCGAGGACCTCGCGGTGAAGAACGAGCTGTGGCGTTCGCTGGACGGGATCGCGCCGCCGAGCACCATCTTCGCCTCCAACACCTCGAGCCTGCCGATCGCCGCGATGGCCGCGGCCACCCGGCGTCCCGACCGCTTCGTGGGCCTGCACTTCTTCAACCCGGTACCGCTCATGCCGCTGGTGGAGGTGGTGCGCGCGGTGGGGACCAGCCGGGAGACCGTCGAGGCGGCCTTTGCCTTTGCGCGGCAGCTGGGCAAGGAGCCGGTGGCGGCCAGGGACACCCCGGGCTTCATCGTCAATCTGCTGCTGGTGCCCTACATTCTGGACGGGATCCGGGCGGTGGAACGGGGCGTGGCCTCCACCCAGGACATCGACACCGCCATGCGGCTGGGGGCCGGCCATCCCATGGGGCCGCTCACCCTGGCCGACTTCGTGGGGCTCGACACCCTCGCCCGCATCGGCGACATCATGTTTGCGGAGTATGCCGAGGCCCGGTACGCCACCCCGCCGCTGCTGCGGCGGATGGTCTCGGCCGGCATGCACGGGCGCAAGTCCGGCCGCGGGTTCTACGACTACGCGCTCGAGCCGCCCCGGCCGATCGCGCTGACCTGAGGAGCCGGGACTGCCGATGAGATCGCTCCGCCAAGCGGCCGTCGTGGGAGTGTGCCTCCTGACCGGCTGCAGCCCGTACACCACCCGGCCGTTCTTCCCGCCGGTGACGGGCGCGGCCACGGCCGAGCTGGAACTGGAGATGCAGGACGCCACCGAGACCCTGGCCGCCGTGCTGCGCACCGACACCCTGCCGGTGACCACCGTTCAGCTGCGCGACGGCTACATCGAGACCGCCTGGTTCGACGCCGGCACCAAGGCCGCCACCCGCCAGAGGGCGCTGGGGCCCGGGGTGGTACAGGTGCGCGCCTGGGTGAACCCGAGCCGGCAGGGGTTCAGCACCATCATCGTGGAGACGGTCTACCGGCCGCTGGCCGACCCGAGCCGCGCCCCGCGCGACCTCGAGGAGCAGGTGCCGCCGGATCATCCGGTGGGCAAGCGGATCGAGCAGGTGGTCACCGAGCTGGCCCGGCTGTATAACCGCGAGGAGCCGGCCGCGGCCGCCCCGGCGGAAGGCCCGCCCGCACCCCCACCCCAGCGGTGACGCCCTGAGCATGGAGGCGTCGACCGCGCCCCGCACCGCCGCCGCGGCCCCGCCTGACGATCGGCCCGGGGAAGACCGGGCGTTCTGCCGCGCCATCCTGCCGCGGGTCTCCCGGACCTTTGCGCTCGGTATCCGGTTGCTCCCGGCCGAACTCTCCCGGCCGGTGGCCGTGGCCTACCTGATCTGCCGCATTGCCGACACCGCCGAGGACCACCCCGCGCTCTCGGTCGCCGACCGCCGCCGGCTGCTGGAGGAGGTGGACCGCGCCATGGGCGACCCCGCCGCCTCCTTCGAGGAGATCCGTGCCGTCCGGTGGCCCAGCGACCAGGCGCTCGGCGGCCTGATGGAGCACGCCGACCGGGTGCTGCGGGAGTTCCGGCGGCTGCCGGCGGCCGACCAGGCGGCGGTGGCGCCGTGGGTGCAGGAGATGGTGCGCGGCATGGCCAGCTGCCTCAAGCCAAGCACCGACGGGCCGGCCCCGCTGCTCCGCACCATGGATGACCTCCGGCGCTACTGCTGGTACGTGGCCGGGACGGTGGGTCACCTGCTCACCGGGCTCTTCACCCGGCACATCTCGGGGATCGGGGCGGAGCGCCTGGCCACCCTGGGGCGGCTCGCGCCGCAGTTCGGGCTCGGGCTCCAGCTCACCAACGTCATCCGCGACATCGCCGACGATCACCGGCACGGCCGGAGCTTCATTCCCGAGGAGCTGTGGGCGGGTGCCGGGCTGCGCCCGGCGGCCTTCGGCACCCCTGGCACGGAGGCGCGGGCCTGGGGCATCGTCGCGCCGCTCCTGGCGGAGAATGAACGCTGCCTGGAAGACGCGCTGGCGTACTCCACGGCGCTGCCGCGGCATGCCCTCCGGGTGCGGGTCTTCTGCCTGACCAGCCTCTTCTTTGCCTGCCGGACCGTGGCGCTGATCCACGCCCAACCCGAGCAGCTGGTGCGGGGAGAACGGATCAAGATGCCGCGCCACGAGATCTACGGGATCCTCGCCGCGACGGTGCTCCTGGCCCCGTGCAACTGGGCGCTGCGGGCAATGTTCCGCTGGCTGATCAGCGGACCGCGGCCGGGTCTCCCGGACCGGGCCGGGGCATGACCAGCGCCCCCGGACGGTTCCACACCGAGCCACGGATCCGCGCGGCCTACTCGGAGGGGGCGGGCATCTACCGCGTGGTGCCCGGGGCGGTGGCCCTGCCTTCCTCCACGGCGGACCTGGCCGCGCTGGCGCGGTGGGCGGCGGCGAGCGGCACGCCGCTCACGGCGCGGGGCGCGGGCAGCGGGATCCCCGGCAACGCCGTGGGCAGCGGGGTCCTGGTCGACCTGCGCGAGCGGATGCCCCGGCGGCTCGAGATCGATCCGGCTGCCCGCACCGCGCTCACCAGCGCCAACATCACCCAGCAGGAGCTCAATGCGGCCGCGGCCGCGCACGGCCTCAGGCTTCCCCCCGACCCCTCGAGCAGCCGCTGGGCCACGCTGGGCGGCATGGTCGCCACCAACGCCGCCGGCGCGCGGACGGTGCGCTACGGGCCGGCGCGGCCCTGGGTCCTGGGGCTCGAGCTGGTGACGACCGACGGCGAGGTGGGGTGGGTGGAGCGCCGCGGGGAGGGCCCAACGGCTCAGCGGCTCGGCGGCCCGGAGTTGCTGGCCGTGGCCCGGTTCGAGCGCGACGCGGCGCCGGCCATCCGGGCGGCGGCCGGGCTGGTCCAGGACCGGTTCCCCAAGGTGCGGAAGAACACCGCCGGGTACGCCCTGGACCAGTGGCTCGAGACCGGCGACCTGGTGGACCTGCTGGTGGGCTCCGAGGGGACGCTCGCGTTCTTCACGAGCATCCGGTGGCGGCTCTGCCCGATCGCCCCGGCGCGGAGCAGCCTGCGGATCACGCTCCGTTCACTCGACGACCTCGAGCCCGTGGTCCGGGCGCTGGTGGCGCTCGACCCCTCGGCGGTGGAGCTGCTGGACCGGACGTTCATGGAGCTGGTTGGCTCGGCGCCTCAGCGGCTCGGCGGCCCGGAAGTGATGGCGGAGGCCGATCCGTCCAGCCGCCGAGGCGCCGAGGCTGTGCTCCTGGTGGAGTTCGAGCGGGAGACGGATGCCGCCGCCCGGGGCGTCGTGGGCGACGCGGTCCGGGCGGTGGGCGAGTACTCCATCGAGGTGGAGACCGCCCTGACCCTCGAAGAGGAGGAGCGGCTCTGGTCGCTCCGCCACGCGGCGAGCCCGATCCTGGCGAGCCTGCCCCCCGACCGGCGCTCCCTGCAAGTGATCGAGGACGGCTGCGTGCCGCTCCCGCGGCTCGGCGCGTACGTCTCGGCCATCCGCGCGGCGGCCGGCCGGCAGGGGATCGACGTCGTGATCTTCGGCCACGCCGGGGACGGCAACGTCCACGTGAACGCCCTGCCCCGGGTGGACCAGCCGGGCTGGGTGGAGCGGGTGACCGCGCTGTATCACGAGGTGAACGCCGCCGCGATCCGGCTGGGCGGCACCGTGAGCGGGGAGCACGGGGATGGGCGGCTCCGGGCCCCCCTGCTCGAGGCCCAGTACGGTCCGGAGGTGGTCGGGCTGTTCCGGCGGGTGAAGACCGCCTTTGACCCCCGTGGTATCTTGAACCCCGGCGTGAAGCTCCCCGCAGGGCTCGACCCCCTTGGCGCCCTCAAGCTCGGGCCCGGGGCGGCGGAGATTCCCGCCGACGTGGCCGGCGCGCTGCGGGAGATCGAGCGGACCGGGGGGTACGCCCGGAGCCGGATGGAGATCGCAGAACAGCAGGGAAGCGGGAACCGGGAAGCGGGAAGCGGAGCCCCAGCCGGGGCTTGAAGCCCCGCTCCCCCAGAACCGCGGGTGCCGTTTCCCTTTTCCCGTTTCCCGTTTCCCGATGTCCCGACCCTTTTCCCGGCAGTACGGACCCATGGATATCATCAAATCCCCCACGATCACCCTCATCGCCCGGCCCCAGTTCGTGGAGCCGGGCCACCTTCCCGTCCAATGGAAGGGCGATTCGTCCGATGGGGAGAAGCTGGCGGAGTTCGCCGGCCGGATCTGTTACATGAGCCAGCACAACCCGGCCGGCCGGACCACCCAGGAGTACCTGGAGAACATCCTGCGGCAGGGCCACGGGTCGGTGTTCGAGCACGCGGTCTACGTGCTCCTGATCGAGGGGATCAGCCGGTCGTGCAGCCACGAGCTGGTCCGGCACCGGGCGGGATTCGGGTACTCCCAGCTCTCCCAGCGGTACGTCGATGAGTCTCACGCGGCCTTCGTGATGCCCCCGGCGATCATCGGGGACCAGGCGCTGGAGCGGGAGTGGACCGGCCAGGTCCAGGCGGCCCAGCACGCCTACATCCAGGCGGTGGACCACCTGATGGAGAAGTACGGCTGGGTGGAGGACAAGGTCCACCGCCGGAAGATGGCCCGTGAGGCGGCCCGGAGCGTCCTGCCCAACGCCACCGAGGTGAAGATCGTGGTGAGTGCCAACATCCGGGCGTGGCGGACCATGCTCGAGCTGCGGCTGGGGGAGGGGGCCGAGCTGGAGATCCGCCGGATGGCGATGGCCTGCCTCAAGGCGCTGCGGAAGGAGTCGCCCTCGTTCTTCGCGGACTTCGAGATCTACAAGGGGTCCGACGGGACGGAGGCGGGCCGGGTGGGATACCACAAAGTCTGACCGGCACCGGTGGGAAGCGGGAAGAGGGAAGCGGGGGGCCGCGGCATGCGGTCCCCCGTTCTGTATCCCTGGACCTGGCTCAGGCAGGGCATCGCGACGGGGATCCGCTTCCCGTTTCCCGCTTCCCGTTTCCCGGCGTCATGCCCTCGGCATCAACTTCCTGAAAAAAGTGCCGAAAAAACTATTGTGTGTTCTTGATGACTTTCTTACTTTAGGTACGGTATCTGCAAGACATCGCGCAGGTTCGCTTGAATGAACCGGGTTTCGACGCCCCGCGGTGACCCGACGCAGAGAGGATCGTTTGGCAGTTCGCATAGGACTCGCCTTCAACCTGAGACCGGAAGCACCGGCCCCCAGCGCCGGGGCCAGTATCGCCTCCCCCAGTGTTTCCGGCTCCTCCCGCGATCTCCGCTACGACCTTCCCCAGCCAGACCTCTACGCCGAGTGGGACGAGCCGGCGACCATCGATGCCGTCGAGCGCGCGCTCCGGCCGCTGGGTGAGGTGATCCGGCTCGAGGCGATCGCCGACTTCCCGACCAAGCTGGCCAAGGCGCGGCCCGACTTCGTCTTCAACATCGCCGAGGGGCTGTACGGCCCCAATCGCGAGGGCCACGTCCCCGCCATCTGCGAGTTCCTGGGGATCCCCTACAGCGCCTCGGACCCGATGACGCTCTCCCTGGCGCTCCACAAGAGCCGGGCCAAGGAGATGCTGCAGCTCCGCGGGGTGCCGACGGCGCCGTTCCTGCTGGCGCGCACCGTGGCGGACGCGCGGAACTGCACCCTCCCCTTCCCGCTGTTCGCCAAGCCGGCGTTCGAGGGCTCGGGGAAGGGCGTGAGCGTGAAGAGCCTGTGCGCCACCCGGAAGGAGCTGGTGCGGCAGGTGGACTACCTGCTCTCGACCTACCGGGAACCGGTGCTGGTCGAGACCTATCTCCCCGGGGCGGAGTTCACCGTCGCCATCATGGGGAACGGCAAGGAGGCGCGCTGCCTCCCGATCGTCGGGATGCGGTTCGACGAGCTCCCCGAGGGCGCCCCCCCGATCTACGGCTACGAGGCCAAGTGGATCTGGGACCGCCCGGATGAGCCGCTGGAGATGTTCGAGTGCCCGGCGCGGGTGCCGGCGCGGCTCGCCACCCAGATCCGGGCGGCGGCCCTGGGCGCGTACCAGGCCCTGGAGTGCCGCGACTGGTGCCGGGTGGACATCCGGTGCGATGCCGAAGGCACACCGAACGTGGTGGAACTGAATCCGCTGCCAGGCATCCTGCCCGACCCGCGGGACAACTCGTGCTTCCCCAAGGCAGCGCGCGCGGCGGGGATGAGCTACGACGAACTGATCCGGAGCGTGGCGGACATCGCCTGGCGCCGGATCAGCGGACGTTCACTCCTTGCTGAGGCGGCTGCGTGAAGATTGCGGTCCTGTACGACGGCGGCTGGGACGAATGGGACGCCAAGGACGTGGCGTCGGTGTGGGAGAGCGTCAAGGAGGTACAGGCGGCGCTGCGCAGTCGCGGCTACGAGACCTGCTCCATCCCGGTGCGCGCCCCGAACGACTTCTCCTGGCTCCCGAAGGTCCGCAAGGCCGACGCGATCTTCAACCTGTGTGAGGGGATCGGGGGCCACTCCCGGTACGAGGATTTCGTGGTGGCCACCCTGGAGCTGACCGGGGTGCCCTATACCGGCTGCCGCCCCTGGGCGGTGACGGTGGCGCACCGGAAGCACGTGGCCAACACCCTCCTGGCCCGCAGCGGGACGCCGATTCCCCCGTTCGTGGTGTGCGACGGGAACAAGATCCCCGCCGACCTGACCCTGCCGGTGATCGTGAAGCCCGCCGCCGAGGACGCGAGCGTCGGGATCGATGCCGGTTCGGTGGTCACCTCCAAGCGTGCCCTCAAGAAGCGGCTGGCGGAGACCGTCGAGCAGTGGGACACCGTGCTGGTCCAGGAGTACGTGGCCGGCCGGGAGTTCAACATCGGCTTCGTGGGTGAGCAGGTGCTGCCCATCGCCGAGCTGTGCTTCGACAACATGCCCGAGGGCAGCTGGCCCATCCTCACCTACGCCGCCAAGTGGGACGTGGGGAGCCCCGAGGACCTCGGATCGGTCCCGGTCTGCCCCGCCAACATCGCCCCTGACCTGCAGAAGCGGATGGTGGCGGTGGCGCGCCAGGCCTGGGAGGAGCTGTGCGGGGCCGAGGGGTACGGCCGGGTGGACATGCGGGTGGACGCCGCGGGCCAGCCATTCGTGCTCGAGGTGAACCCGAATCCCGACATCTCCGATGCCGCCGGCCTGTCCCGCATGGCCAAGGCCCACGGCTGGGAGTACGAAGACCTGATCTGCAGGATCGTGGACGAGGCCCTTTCCCGTTCCAGCAGCCGCCAGGCCGCGGCCGCCCTGGTCGATACCGCCGCTCCCGCCACATGACCCCCCGCGTCGGGCCTCGTCTGCGGGACCTGACGAGCGCCGACGCGGCCCGCATCCTCGACATCACGCGCGCCACCGGTGTCTTCCGTGAGGAAGAACTGGCCATTGCCGACGAGGTGTTCCACGACGCCGTGGCGCCTGCGGGTCCCTCCGGGGGCCCGCCCGACGGCTTTCCGCCCGGCGCGGCGCCGCAGCTCCGCCCCTACTTTGCCCTGGGCGCCGAGGTGGGCGGCGAACTGATGGGGTGGATCTGCTGGGGGAAGACCCCCTGCACCGAGGGGACCTGGGATCTCTACTGGCTGGCGGTGGATCCGGCGGCGCACCGCGGCGGCGTGGCGAGCACCCTGGTGAAGGCGATGGAGCGGCGGCTGGCCGGCCTGGCCCGGCTCATCTCGGTGGATACCAGCGGCCGTCCCGACTACGGGCCCACCCGCGCCTTCTACGAGGCCCGGGGCTACCGGGCGGTAGCGCGGGTGCCCGATTTCTACGCCCCCGGCGACGACCAGGTGATCTTCACCAAGGCGCTGTAACCACCCCCCGTTCCTTCAGCACCTCGCCCCCCTTCATCACGAAGTCCACCGCCTCGAACCGGCCCAGGTCGGCGAGGGCATCGCCCTTCACCGCGATCAGGTCGGCGTAGCGCCCCGGGGCGATGCTGCCCACGCGGTCCTCCCACCCCATCACCTGCGCCGCCCGGATCGTGGCCGACTGGACGGCCTGCATGGGGGTCATGCCGTAGGTGACCATGTAGCGCAGCTGCCGGGCGTTGAGCCCGTGGGGATAGATGCCGCTGTCGGTGCCGTAGGCCAGCGGAACCCCCAGGGCCACAGCCTTCCGGAAGGCATCACGCTGGGTGCCGGTGGTCTCCCGGTTCTTGCGCAGGATCTCCTCGGGCCAGTGCTCGAGGGCGCCGACCGAGTCGGTGTAGTCGCCGTTGTAGATGTCGGCCACCAGCCAGGTGCCCCGGGCCTTCATGAGCGCCAGGGCCTCGTCATCGGCCAGGGAGCCGTGTTCGATGGATCGGACCCCCGCCCGCACCGCCCGCTTGATCCCCTCCGCCCCGTGGGCGTGGGCCGCCACGTAGGTGCCATAGTTGGCCGCCTCGTCGACGGCGGCCCGGAGCTCCTCCTCGGTGTATTCCGGCGCTCCCGGCTTGGTGCCCATCGTGAACACCGCCCCCGTCGCCAGGATCTTGATGAAGTCGGCGCCGCCGTTGAGGAGTTCGCGCACCCGCTGCCGCACCTCGCTGGCGTTGTTGGCCACGCCACGGCGCATGTCGGGCGGCGCGCTCACGTCGGCGGCCATGCCGGTGACCTCGCCCGCCCCGCTCGAGACCGTCACGTAGGCGCCCGCGACCTGCATCCGGGGACCGCGGACGATGCCGGCGTTGATGGCGTTGCGGAGCGCCACGTCCACGAAGGCGCGGTAGGTGCCGATGTCGCGCACGGTGGTGAAGCCGGCGAGCAGGGTGGCGCGGGCATTCTGCACCCCGGCCAATGCGTCCTGGGCCCCCGACTGGGTGAGCGGCGCGATCGGGCTCGCGGAGGAGATGTCGCCGATCAGGTGGGCGTGCAGGTCGATGAGCCCCGGGGTCACGGTGTGAGCCGAGAGGTCAATGACGCGGGCTCCCCGCGGGATCGGCGCGGTGCCCGCCTGGACCGCCTCGATCCGCTCGCCGCGGACGAGGATGACCTGGTTGGCGCGGACCTCGCCACGCTCGACGTCCACCAGGCGGCCGGCGCGGATGGCGGTGAGCTCCTGGCCGGCGAGGGACTCGGCGGTGAGCGCGGCGATGCCAAGGGCGAGCAGGTAGTGCTTCAACGGAGGAACCCTCGATCGATGGGTGATAGGAATCAGCAGGCCTTCGAGGGGGCAGGGGGGGGCGCGAGCCGCCGAGCCGCCGAGCTACACTCTGACCTCCCCACGGGTCCCCCCTCTGCCGCGTGCCAGTCGTCGGCTTTGGCACGCGGCGCCGGGGGAACCCGTGGGTCGGCCGCACGCGCACCGGCGGGTGGGTGGCACCGGGACCGCGTGCCCCCAGAGCGGCATGCCAAAGCTGACGACTGGCAGGCCGCGGCGGGGGCGCGCGGGACTGGCGACCGATAGCCAATGCGTGATCAAGCCTCCGACCCCGCACTGCCCGCCCCTACCGCCGCGCCGCGAACACCTCGCGCGCCCGGCGGATGCGGTCCAGCACCTCGCGCTTCTCCTGGCTGGTGTTCCAGCCGGTGTGCGCCGCCGCGCCCCCCTCCAGCCGGTCGATCCACGCCAGGAAGTACTCGGCATCGGCAGGGCTCCGCACCGGCTTGCCGCCGAGCGTCAGGTACACCGGGCTGGTGGTGGCGAAGGGATACAGGTCGAGCACCGGCTCCACCGCATGCTCGCTCCAGGCGCGGAGCACCAGCCAGCTGCTCTGGCGGATGGGGAGCGTCAGCGTGGTGTCCAGGCTGGTGCGCTCACCCCGGAGGGGGAGTGAGGCCACGACCACCCCGTTCCCGACGATTTCCAGGTGATCCACCGGCACGTTGGCGCGCAGCTGCACCTTCACCGTGGCGGCGTGGGCGGCGGCCGGGAGAACGAGGTCGCTGCCCGGCCCCTGGCCGTCCACGCTGAACTGCAGCAGCGGCCCGTTGGTCGCGAAGGTCTTTCCCGCCTTGAGGGCGGCGTACCAGCGCCCCCGATCCAGCGGCAGCGGACTCTGCACGTACACCCGGTTGGTGCCGACCGGCCCGCGCAGGCTGGCGTAGTTGGTCATGGCGTCGGTGCCGGCGCCGGCCGGGATGCGGAAACCGCAGTTGAGCAGCCGGTACCAGACCGCCGAGGTGGCGCGGTGGTCGCTGAACCCCACCACCTCGAGGTAGTCCACCTTGCCCAGGGCCACGTCCACCGGGAGGGCGTTGCGGAGGGTCACCGTGGTATCGAGCGGGTTGGGCTCCTCGTCGAAGGGGTGCACGTCGCCGAACAGCCCTCCCTGGGCATGCGCCCCATCGGCCACCGTGGCATTGTCGGGATAGAGGCTCGCCACCGCGGTACCGGCGTACCCCGCGTAGTCGGGAAGCAGGAGGTGCCGGGTCAGGCCCAGGGCGCCGGTGTGGCCCCACCAGCTGGTGTGGAACTCCTGGTCGTGCAGCAGGAGCAGGTCGGGGGTGGACACCGGGTCGGGGCGGCCGGTGAACCAGCCCACGTCCGGCACCCGGTCTTCCTTGTTCACGATGAGGTTCTCGACCACGTTGAGCCCCTCGGCCCGGGCCTGGAAGGCGAGCGTCCTGGGGGTGGCACGGTAGTGGCCGCCGTAGTTCATGTGCACGTGCAGGTCGCCGGAGGTCCAGCCGGGCAGCGGGAGCAGCCGCGCCAGGCGGATGGTCCGCGCGGTGAGCTGGTTGGCGGGCACCGTGATGGTCTCCCGCGCCAGCCGCCACTCCGGTCCATGGGTCACTTCCACCACCACCGCGCCGGCCGGCACCGACAGCGTGCTCCGGCCCGCGGTGTGGAAGTAGCCGTACTCGAAGGCGCGGTCGCCCCGGTCGAAGGCATCGTCGGAGTGCCACCAGGCGTCGTCGGGCACCGCGCTGCGGTCATCGGGCAGGCGGACGGACACCCGGGCCGCGAGCGGGCGGCCGGTCGCGGCATCGACCACGGTGAGGGCCAGCCGGCCCATCGGCTCGCGATACACCCGCCGCCGGGCCTCGACCCGGGTGCGGTCCCCACCGGGAATCCCCACCACCCAGAGGGAGGTGTTCCCGCCTTCGTTGCTGATGCAGGCGATGCGGCGGCCGTCGGGCGCCCAGCGGGGGGCGGTGACGTCGAAGTCGCCGTAGGTGAGCTGGAGCGGGTCGCCGCCGTCGGCGGTGGTGAGCCAGAGCTGGTGCCACTGGCGGCCCAGGTAGCTGGCGTAGACCACGCGGCGGCCGTCGAGCGCCCAGTCCGGGCGCATCCGCCAGGCTGATTCCTCGTCCAGCACCTGCCGCAGCGGGGCGCCGGGGCGCGCCTCCATCCGCCACAGCCCTCCGGCTCCCCAGATCCTTCCCCGGTTGCTGACCAGGATGAGCTCCCTCCCGTCGGGCGACCAGGTGGGCGAGAGGTAGTGGTCGTAGCGGCTGTAGTAATAGCGTGGCAGGCCGGAGTCGTGGTCGTCGGTGAGACGACTCGGGTCCGCGGCCGTGCCACCGAGCCGCCGAGCCGGCGAAACGACGAAGACATGGAATCGCCCCTCGTAGGCGGTGCTCACGTAGGCCACGCGGCTGCCATCCGGCGACCAGCGCGGGTCGACGTTCACCGCCCCGTTCTTCACCAGGGGCTCCGACACCAGGGTCTCGAGGTCGAGCACCCGCAGCTCCACCGCGTCCTTCCAGTACGCCGCGTAGACCACCGACCGGCCGTCGGGTGAGACGTCGGGCTGGTAATCGTAGGAGGGGCCGGTGGTCAGCTGGTGCGCCACCGAGTCGCCGATCGCCTGGCGCCAGAGGCGGCCCTGCATGGAGTAGATCAGCGCCTTCCCATCCGCGGTCCACGCCACCGAGGACGGGCCACTGGTGGCCTGCGGGAGGTACATCTCCCGGTAGTAGTAGTTGTGGGGGAGCGCGATCTGCTGCAGCACCGTCTGCCGCTGGCCGGCCGCGGGGGCGGCGAGCAGGATGAGCGGGAGGAGGTATCTTACGGGCGTCCGGCGGGCGGTCCCGCCCCGGATCCATCGGGTTCCACGTTGCGTCACGTTCCTCTGGCCCCCCTCGAGACGACCGCCATGATCCGTCGGCTGCAGACCCTATCTTGCCTCCTGATCGGCCTCTCCGCCAGCACGAGCCTGTCGGCGCAGGCCCCCGCCGATCCCCTCGTCGATCCGTATCGTGACGCCGCCAACCGGATCATCGGTGCCGCCCTGGCCGACAGCGCCGCCTGGGACCGCCTGGCCCGACTCACCGATACCTTCGGCCACCGGCTGAGCGGCTCGGAGAGCCTGGAGCGGGCCATCGACTGGATCGTGGCCGAGATGCGCAAGGACGGCCTCGACCGGCCGGTGAAGGAGCCGGCGATGGTGCCGCATTGGGTACGCGGCACGGAGTCGGCCGAGCTGGTTTCGCCCCGGCGCGCCCCCCTCCCGATGCTCGGCCTGGGCATGAGCGTCGGCACCCCGAAGGCCGGCATCACCGCGCCGGTGCTGGTGGTCTCGAGCTTCGAGGAGCTGACCCGCCGCGCGGCGGAGGCCAAGGGGAAGATCGTCCTCTTCGACGCCCCGTTCACCAGCTACGGCGCCACCGTGCAGTACCGGGTGCGCGGCGCCATCGAGGCGGCCCGGGTGGGCGCGGTGGCGGCCCTCATCCGCTCGGTGGCCCCGTACAGCATCCGTTCGCCCCATACCGGCGTCACCCGCTACGACACCACCGGCGCGATCCGGCCGATCCCCATCGCGGCGCTCACCGTCGAGGACGCGATGCTGCTGCACCGCATGCAGGACCGGGGAGAGCCGGTGGCGGTGAAGCTCACCATGGGGGCCCGGACGCTCCCCGATGCGCAGAGCCACAACGTCATGGCCGAGATCACGGGCGCCGAGCACCCGGAGGAGGTGGTGGTGCTGGGCGGCCATATCGACAGCTGGGACGTCGGCACCGGCGCCATGGACGATGCCGGCGGCGTGGTGGCGGCCTGGGAGGCGGTGCGGATCATCAAGGCGCTGGGCCTGCGGCCGCGGCGCACCATCCGGGTGGTGGGCTGGACCAACGAGGAAAATGGGGGCCGCGGCGGCGACGCCTACCGCGACGCCCGGGGCGCCAACGTGGAGCAGCACGTGCTGGCCATCGAGTCCGACGGCGGCGTGTTCCGGCCCCAGGGCTTCGGCTTCAGCGGCAGCGACAGCGCGCTGGCCATCGTGCGCCGCGTGGCCACGCTGCTCGAGGCGATCGACGCCGACAGCATCACCACCCCGGGAGGCGGCGCCGACATCGCCCCGCTCATGGCCCGCGGCGTGCCGGGGATGGGGCTGGCCACCGAAGGAGAACGGTATTTCTGGTATCACCACAGCCCCGGCGACCTGGTGGACAAGCTCGACCCGGCCGACGTCGCGCGCTGCGTGGCCACCATGGCGGTGATGGCCTACGTGATCGCCGACCTGCCGGAGCGGCTGCCGGCGGGGAAGTAGGCGGTTGGGCGGTTGGGCGGTTAGGCGGTTGGGCCGCTCGCGCCGCCTACCGCCGCCGCCAGTACAGCCACAGCCCCAGCGCCACGAAGGCGGCGGCGCCCCCCACCACCTTGGCCTCGAACAGCAGGGCGCTGCCCTCCGCCGGCGGCACCATCGAGAGCCCCATCCCGAACAGCGTGAGCCCCAGGCCCGAGGCGCCGACAAACCAGCGCCGCGGGCCACGGGTGGTGGGGCTCGGCTCGGCGCCGGTGAACTTCACGTAGCTCAGGAAGAGGTACAGGAAGGGGATGAAGTAGATGAGGATCATGGTGTCGAGCATGACCAGGTAGGCCTTCTCGACCGTCGAACCCTTCCCCAGCACCGCCACCACGAGCAGCACGGTGGCCACCCCCGCCTCCACCAGGATCGCCACGTAGGGAGTCCCCCAGCGGGGGTGCACCTTGCCGAACGCCGGCGGGAAGTAGCGGTCCAGCCCGATCATGAACGCGATCCGCGCCGGCCCGATGAGCCACGCCCCCACCTGCCCCAGGTTGCCGAGCACCACCGAGATCGCCGCGGCGGGCACCAGGATGCCGAGCAGCGGGCCGGCGTGGCCCACGCCGCGCTCGATCCCCTGCAGCAGCCCCGAGACGATGTTCACCTCGCCCGCCGGCACCAGGATGAGCATGGCCGCGGTGCCGATGATGTAGATCCCCGCGATCAGCGGCGCGGCGATGATGATCGCGCGCTTGAGCGTCCGGGCCGGGTCCTTGACCTCGCCCGCCATCACCGCGCAGAGCTCGATGCCGGTGAACGCGAAGGCGATCGACGCCCACAGGCTCAGGTCGGAGAGCTTCCCGGCCCGGGGAACGAGGGCCGCGAGCGAGAACTCATTGGCCGGCCCGCGCGTCATGAGCACGTACGCCGCGAGGCCCACCAGCAGCACCCCGGGGAGGTACGCCGCCACCGCGCCGGCGTTCTGCAGCCACTTGCCGGTGCCCACGCCCACGATGTTGAGCAGCGCTGCAAGCCAGAGCAGCACCAGGGTGGCGGGGAGGAGGTAGCCCCAGGCCGTCTGCAGCGGCACGCCCGCCTCGCCCAGGGCATAGGTGCCGATGGTGGCGGTGGCGAGCAGCAGGCTCGGGTAGTACAGGAGGTTGTTGACCCAGTAGCACCAGCCGCAGAGGAAGCCGTGCCCAGGCCCGAAGGCGCGCTTGGTCCAGAAGTAGATCCCGCCTTCTTCCGGGAACCGGGCCGCGAGCTCCACCACCGCAAGGCCCATCGGGACGAAGAAGAACAGCGCGGCCCCCACCCAGAGCGTCAGCGCCCCCACGCCGTTGGCGGCCGAGGTGGCCAGCCAGCGGATGCTCAGGACCGCGACGACGTTGAAGAGGACGAGGTCACGGAGGCCGAGGCTGCGCCTGAGGTCGGAGGAGGTGTGGGCAGCGTCCACTGGGGTCTCGGAAGAAGGGGGAGGGGGCCCGAGGGCTCGCCCCTCAGCCGCCGGTCGATACGCGGCCACTGCGCCACGGTCGCCAGGCCGCGGTCTCGCGGCGGGGCTGCTGGGCGGGGAGCGGGGTGGCCAGGATCGAGCTCGTGGCCAGGAGGGCGACCACGGAGGCACGGAGGGCACGAAGAGAGTGCGGCATGAGGCGCACGGAGTTGCTCCCGCGAAGAGGATCAGCCGAGGAAGAGCTTCCTGGGGTCGAGAACCTCGCGGAGGAGCCGCAGCTCCTTGGCGGTGGGGGGGGCCACCAGCGGCAGCGTCGGGCGTACCTCGAGCGGCCAGCCGACGTTGGCCTTCACGTCGTCCACCGTGACCCCCGGATAGATGGCGGTGAGCACCATCTCGCCGGTGGCGGGGTCGTTTTCGAGGATCCCCTTGTCGGTGATCACCTTCACCGGGCCGGCACCGGGCATCCCGAGCTCCTGCCGCGTCCGTCCCTTGCAGCGCTGGCCCGGGCTGGTCAGGAAGTCGAGTTCCGCCGGGAAGGCGCGGGGGTTGAGGCGGCTGATGATCAGCACCCGCTGGGCGTGCACCGCGATCTCCGCCGCGCCGCCGGAGCCGGGGAGCCGGACCTTGGGCTTGTCGTAGCCGCCGATGACGGTGGTGTTGATGTTGCCGTAGCGGTCCACCTGCGCGCCGCCCAGGAAGCCCACCTCGATCTTGCCGTTCTGCAGGAAGAGCTGGAAGACGTCGGCCATGGAGCAGACCATGAGCGACCCGGTCACCAGCGAGGGATCGCCGATCGAGACGGGCAGCCGTTCCGGCACCGCGCCGACCGCGCCCGACTCGTAGATCAGGACCAGGTCCGGGGCCTGCAGTGCCCGGGCCAGGTTGCAGGCCAGGTTGGGGAGGCCGATCCCCACGAACGTCACCTCGCCGTCCTTGAGCTCGCGGGCGGCGACGGCGGCCATCATCTCGGACGGCGTGTACTCAGAAGCCATAGTTCACGCCCTCGCAGTAGTGGTCCTTGGCGGTGAGCCGGGCGCGGAGCTCCGGCTGCCGGGCCATGTACTCGGCGCGGTCGGCCACGCCGTGCACCCATTCGTCGAGGTAGGCCTGCAGCCTCGCGGGGTCGCGGGAGATGTCCTCCCAGGCCACGTAGAAGTCGTTGTCCCGGTCGTAGTAGCCCTGCGCGTAGCTCGGGTGGCAGCCCCAGGGCTCCACCACCACGGCGTCGACGATCATGCCGGGGATGAGCGTGCGGTTGGGGTCGGCGCGGATCACCGACTCGTCCACCAGCTCCTCGACGACCACGATCACGCGCTTCGAGGCAAAGGCCGCCTCCTTCTGCACGCCGAGCAGCCCCCAGACCTGGGCGTTGCCGTTGGCGTCGGCCCGCTGGGCGTGAATCACGGTGACGTCGGGGTTGAGGGCGGGCACCGTGGCCAGCACCTCGCCGGTGTAGGGGCAGGTGACGGTGCGGATCCGCGGGTTCACCGCCGGCAGGTCGGTGCCCATGTAGTTGCGCATGGTCCAGAACGGGAGCCGGGCCGCGCCTGCCGACATCCGCGCCACCATCCCGAAGTGGCTGTACTCCTCGATCTCGAGCCGGGGCGTGCCCTTCTCCACCGCGCGGCGGAAGGCGTGCAGCGAGCCGGCGCCGGGGTTGCCCGCCCAGGAGAAGACCAGCTTCCGGGCGCAGCCGGCGGCGATGAGCTGGTCGTAGATCAGGTCGGGGGTGAGCCGGGCGATGGTGAGGTCCTTCCGCCGCTGGCGGATGATCTCGTGCCCGGCGGCGAAGCAGATCAGGTGGGTGAAGCCCTCGATCACCACCGTGTCGCCATCGCGCACGTGCGCGGCGATGGCGTCCTTCATCGAGACGACCTTCGAGTGCATGGGGTGTCAGTCTCCCGGTACGTTGGCCATCCGTTCGGCGTACTCCCGCTCCACCGCCTGCACCAGCAGCTCCGCCGCCCCGGCCAGGTGGGCGGCGAGCAGCTGGCCGGCGCGCTCGCCATCGCGGGCCCGCAGCGCCGCGAGGATGGCGCGGTGCTCCGGCTCGAAGCGGGCCCGGTGGGTCAGCATCAGGCCGTGGATCAGCCAGTAGCGATCCACCCGGCGGAGCAGGCCGTCGATCAGTTCCTGCATCCGCGGCCGGGCCTCGAGGCCGTAGATGCACTGGTGGAAATCGACATCGTGCGCCCCCCACACGGCGCCATCCACCGCCGACTCGGCCGCATCGAGGATGCGGGACGCCTGGTCGAGCTGCGCCGGGGTGAGCGCGGGGGCCGCCCGCCGCACCGCGGCGGTCTCCAGGATGGCGCGGATCTCGTAGATCTCCCGGATCTCGGCCGGGGTGAGCGCACTGACGGTGGCGCCGCGGTTGGGCTGGTAGGTGACGAGCCCCTCGGACTGCAGCTGCCGCAGCGCCTCGCGCACGGGAATGTGGCTCACCTGGAGCTGCGCCGCGATCTCGTCCTGCGGGAGCGCCTCGTTGGCCCGGAGATGCCCGCTGGTGATCGCCTCACGCAGCACGTCGGCCACGAGCTCGTGGGTGGCGAGCTTGCGGCGGCGGGGAAGGCGGGCGAGGACCTGGTCGAGGTGCACGGTGGTTGGGCGATTGGGCGATTGGGCGATTGGGGACGGGGAACGGTCGCCGCTTGCGAGATGATATATTATATATTATCGTTCCAAAGTCAAGCAGCACAACGCATTAATATACGCCGAGGCGCCCATGTCCGAGACCCGCGAGCCGATGAAGGCTGGCCAGCCGATTCCGTACCCGCCCCGTCGGGAGTATGTGGAGCCGGACTGGACCCGGATCCCCGGCTACCGCGGGGTGAGCCGGGAGGACTGGGAGAGCGCCACGTGGCAGCGCAAGCACACGGTGAAGAACCTGCGCGAGTTCAAGGACGCCCTGGGCGGGCTGTTGCCCGACGACCTGGCGCAGAGCATTGCCACGGACATGGAGCAGCGCGCCACCATGTCCATGCTGATCCCGCCGCAGATGCTCAACACCATGAACGTGGCCGACCTGTGGGCCGACCCGGTGCGCCGCTACATGGCGCCGGCGTTCGCCGACCGGCTGACCGAGTGGGCCAACCATCCCAAGGCCTCGCGCGACAGCCTGCACGAGCACGACATGTGGGTGGCGGAGGGGCTGACCCACCGCTACCCCACGAAGGTGCTGGCGGAGCTGCTGGCCACCTGCCCCCAGTACTGCGGCCACTGCACCCGCATGGACCTGGTGGGCAACGACGTGCCCCAGGTGGAGAAGCTCAAGTTCGTCACCCCGCAGAAGGACCGGCACCAGCAGATGCTGGACTACCTGCGGAAGACGCCGAGCGTGCGGGACGTCGTGGTGTCGGGGGGCGACATCGCCAACCTGCACATCACCCAGCTCGAGCCGTTCGTCTCGGCGCTGCTCGACATCGAGAACATCCGCGACATCCGGCTGGCCTCGAAGGGGCTGGTGGGGCTGCCGCAGCACTACCTGCAGGACAGCGTGCTGGCCGGGCTGGAGCGCCTGGCCCGGAAGGCCTTCGACCGGGGCGTGGACCTGGCGCTGCACACCCACGCCAACAATGCCCAGCAGGTGACGCCGCTGGTGGGCCGGGCCACCAAGAAGCTGCTCGAGATCGGCTTCCGCGACGTCCGGAACCAGGGCGTGCTGCTCCGGGGGGTCAACGCCACCACCCAGGACCTGCTCGACCTCTGCTTCATGCTGCTCGATCACGCCAAGATCATGCCCTACTACTTCTACATGTGCGACATGATCCCCAACAGCGAGCACTGGCGGGTGGCGGTGTGGGAGGCCCAGCGGCTGCAGCACGACATGATGGGCTACCTGCCCGGCTTCGCCACGCCGCGCATCGTGTGCGACGTGCCGTTCGTCGGCAAGCGCTGGGTGCACCAGCTGGCCGGCTACGACCGCGACAAGGGCATCAGCTACTGGACCAAGAACTACCTGACCAGCATCGAGTGGGGCAACCACGCGGCGCTGTCCCAGCAGTACGAGTACTACGACCCGATCCACACCCTGCCCGAGTCGGGGCAGGCCTGGTGGCGGGCGCACCAGGCCGAGCAGGCCCGGCGCCACGACGCCACCCACGCGGTGCACGCCTAACCGCCGGGAAGCGGGGAGCGGACCGACGCCGTCGTCCCTTGGCTCCGTTTCCCTGTTCCCGTTTCCCGTTTCCCTTTTCCAGCAGTCCGAAGGTGACGCCATGACCCAGCGTGACTATCCCCGGATCCTCACCCCGCCGCCGGGCCCCAAGGGCAAGGCGATCATCGACCGCGACGCGGCCTGGACCTCGACCTCCTACATCAAGGAGTATCCGCTGGTCATCGGCGGCGGCCAGGGCGCCATGGTCGAGGACGTGGACGGGAACCGCTACATCGACTACATGGCGGGCATCGCGGTGTCGGCCACGGGGTACAACCACCCCGCGGTGGTCAACGCCATCAAGGCCCAGGCCGACAGGTTCCTGCACATCTGCGGCACCGACTTCTACTTCGACGGCTTTGCCCGCCTGGCCGAGCGGCTGGCGCGGCTGGCGCCGGGCACCAGCCGCAAGCGGACCTTCCTGTCCAACTCGGGCACCGAGGCCATCGAGGGGGCGATCAAGCTGGCGCGCTACCACACGCGGCGGCCGGCCCTGGTCTCGTTCCAGGGATCGTTCCATGGTCGCAGCTACGGCGCGCTCAGCCTGACCTCCAGCAAGGCCCGCCAGCACAAGCACTTCGGCCCGATGCTGCCGGAGGTCTACCACGTCCCCTACGCCAACCCGTACCGCTCCGCGGACCCGATCGATCACTCCCTCTCCGCGCTGCACGACCTCTTCACCCGGCAGGTGGACCCGACCGACGTGGCCGCCATCTTCGTGGAGCCGATCCAGGGCGAGGGCGGCTACGTGATCCCGCCCCTCGGCTTCCTGCAGGCGCTGCGCGAGCTGTGCGACCAGCACGGCATCCTGCTCGTGGCCGACGAGGTCCAGAGTGGCGTGGGCCGGACCGGGAAGATGTGGGCCTGTGACTGGGAAGGCGTCGAACCGGACATCCTGGTGAGCGCCAAGGGCCTGGGGAGCGGCATGCCGATCGGGGCGTTCATCGCCAGGGAGTCGGTGATGACCTGGGAGGCTGGCGCCCACGGCTCCACCTACGGCGGCAGCCCCACGGCGGTCGCCGCCGCCCTCGCCACGCTCGAGATCGTCGAGGGGATGCTGCCCCACGTGCAGGAGATGGGCGCCCGGATGCTGGCCCATGGCAAGCGGCTGCAGGAGACCTACGCCGTGATCGGCGACGTGCGCGGCCGCGGCCTGATGATGGGCGTGGAGTTCGTGAAGGACCGGGGCACCAAGGAGCCCTACCACGAGATCATCGACCGGATCACCGAGCGCGCATTCCGGAAGGGGCTGCTCCTCCTGGGCTGCGGCAAGAGCACCTTCCGCCTGGCTCCGCCGCTGGTGCTCGACGCCTACGACGTGGATACCGGGATGGGGATCCTCGAGGAGTGCCTGAAGGAAGAGGACTAGGCGGCCTGAAACGCTTCCGGGGTTCCCGGCGTCAGACTCGTTGATCGAAGGGGCACCAGCCTGGATCGGTGCCCCTCTTCTTCCCCAGACCCCGGCCGCCCCATGCACCCGCCCCACCCCTGGCGCCTGTTGATCTGCGCCCTGCTGCTGGCTCCCCTCCCCGCCGCGGCGCAACGCCCGCTCAACCTCGACTTCGAGCGTCCCGGCATCGGTGACCCGACCCTGCCCTGGGGCTGGTCGCTGGGATGGTCCGCCTTCGGCGGGAACTCGAAGGCGAGCTTCCTGCTCGACTCCCTGGTCCACCGAAGCGGCCGGCGCAGCCTCCGCATCACCATGGCGGAGGGGCCCGCGCACCCCGATCCCCAGTCCCTGGTGCTGCAGGTGCCGGCGGCCTTTGCCCGCGGGCACCGGCTGGTCCTCTCCGGGTGGCTCCGCGCCTCCGGCCAGGGGCAGGCGCTGCTGACCCTGGAAGCGTGGAAGGACCGGGCGTTCGCCGCCGCCGATACCGCGGTTGAGGCACCGACCGACACCCCGGCCTGGCGGCGCCACACCCTGGCCATCGACGTCCCGCCGGACCCGACGATCCACTCGATCGTGATCGCCGCCACCCTCACCGGGGCCGGCAGCGGCTGGTATGACGGGCTGACGCTCTCCGTCGACGGGCATCCCTGCGAGGCGCTGCCCCCGCTGGTGGCCGCCCCGGGGCGCGCGGGATTCGCCTGGCTCCGGGCCCACGCCACCCCGCTCGACCGGGTGGATCCACGGCAGGACGGCGTGGCGGACGACGACCTCGCCGCGCTGGACACGATTGTGGGCCTGGCCCGCATCGTGGCGCTGGGCGAGTCGACCCACGGGACCCGCGAGTTCTTCCGCCTGAAACACCGGGTGCTGGAGCACCTGGTGCGGCGGCAGGGCGTCCGGCTCTTCGCGATCGAGACCAACCAGTTCGGCGCGGAGCGGGCCAACGCCTGGGTGCAGGGGGGTCCCGGGACCGTCCGGGAGGCGATGCGTGGGATGTTCCAGGTCTGGAATACCGTGGAGATGACGGCGCTGATTGAGTGGCTGCGGGCCTGGAACGCGGAGCACCCGGACGCCACCGTCCGGGTGGTGGGGTATGACATGCAGGACCAGCGGACCCCGGTCGACACCCTGAGCGCCTTCCTCTCCCGCCGCGACTCCACGCTGCGGCCCCGGCTGGAAGCGCTCGCCGGCGAGTACCGGTCCCAGCACTCCTACGCCACGCCGCAGCTGCCGGACACGCTCCGGGAACGCTGGCACGTGCAGGCGGAGTCGCTGTGGGCCATCGTGAGCGGCCGTCGCGCGGAGTGGCTGCGGGGCTCCGCCACCGCGGCGGAATCGCTGGCCACCGAATGGGCGGTGCAGTCGGCCAACCTCTTCCGGCAGGCCGCCCGGTTCAACGTGGCGCTGAACTCACCGGAGCGGGACAGCCTGATGGCGGCCAACATGGCGTGGACGCTCCAGGTCCTGGCCCCCACCGCCCGCGCCGTGGTCTGGGCCCACGACGTGCATATCTCCCACGGCGGCGATGCCGAGCGGAGCTTCAACGCGGGGGCGCAGATGGGCGCGTGGCTCCGGCGGCAGTATGGCGAGGACTACCGGGCACTCTCGCTGCTCACCGCGGAGGGCAGCTACAGCGCCACCCGGAGCTTCAGCAACTGGGAGCGGGTGGATGCGGAGGCATTCCCGGCGCCGGAGGGGAGCCTTGAGGAGGCGCTGCACAGGCTGCGGCGCCCGGCGGGGGTGGTGGGATGGATCGTGAACCTGCGGCCGGCCCGGTCCGACCCGGGCGTGGCCTGGCTGCGGCAGCCGCGCCCCATCCGCAGCATCGGGTACGCGGCCTATGACTACGGCTTTGACCTGACGGCGGTGCTGCCGCTCGAGTTCGACGGCGTGCTCTTCGTGGATCGGACCACGCCGTCGGAGTGGGTGCGCTAGCGCGGGGGGGGGCGGCTACCCCTGCACCACCGTCCGGCTCTGCTCCCGCATGAACTGCTGCACGTACCACGGCCCGCAGCCGCCCTTGCCGCTGCCGCCGCTCCCCTTCCAGCCGCAGAAGGCCTGCGCCCCCGGCCACGCGCCGGTGGTGGCGCCGCTGCGCTTGTTCACGTAGCAGACCCCCGCCTCGACCTCGTCGAAGAAGCGGTCGATTTCCTCCTGCTTCGCCGAGAACAGGCCCGCGGTCAGGCCGAACTCGACCTTGTTGCTCTCGGCCAGCGCCTGGTCGAAGCTCGCCACCGGGGCGATGGCCAGGAACGGCGCGAAGAGCTCCTCGAGGAACAGGGTGCTCTCGAGCGGCAGCTCGGCAATGGTCGGCGCCACGAAGTGGCCCTTGTCGAACACCTCGCCCCGGAGCCGGGTGCCGCCCAGCAGCACCTTCCCCTCGCGTCCCGCCTGGGCCACCGCCTTCTCCCAGCGCTGCACCGCCTTCTCGTTGATCACCGGACCGAACCAGACGTCACGCTTCGTGACATCGCCCATGGTGATGGCCTTGGTCTTCTCGACGATCTTCTGCACGAACGCGGCGTACACCGTCTGGTGCACGTAGACCCGGCTGGTGGCGCTGCACTTCTGGTTCTGCAGCCCGAAGGCCGACTTCATGGCCCCCTCCGCGGCGGCGTCGATATCCGCGGTGTCCATGACGATGGTGGCATTCTTGCCGCCAAGCTCCATCAGGCAGGGCTTCACCCAGCGCTCGGAGAGGCCGTGGAAGATCTTCATCCCCACCGGCTTGGAGCCGGTGAAGACCACGCCCGCCGTCAGCGGGTGCTGCCACATCGCGTCGCCCATGTCGCGCCCGTGGCCGGTCACGAAGTTGAACGCGCCGGCCGGCACACCAGCGTCGCGGTAGACCTCATACAGCTTGAGGCCGGTCCACGGCGTGTCCTCGGCGGGCTTGTAGACGACCGTGTTGCCGGACATGAGCGCGGCCGAGGACATCCCGGTGGAGAGCGCCAGCGGGAAGTTGAACGGCGCGATGCAGGCGAAGACCCCGTAGGGCCGCAGCGTCTCGGTGTTCCGCTCGATGGGCGTCATCTTCGCCATCTCGCGGGTGAAGCCGTTGTGATCCTCCACCTGCTGGCAGTAGTAGTCGATCAGGTCGGCCGACTCCTCGGTGTCGCCCATGGCCTCGAAGCGGTTCTTGCCCACCTCGTAGCTCATGATGGCGCTGAGCAGGAACTTCCGCTCCCGGATGATCTCCGCCGCCCGGCGCAGGATCCGCACCCGCTCCCGCCACGGCAGCGCCGCCCACCCCTTCTGCGCGGCGTGGGCCGACCGCACCGCCTGGTCGACCTGCGCCGCGCCGGCGCAGGCGAAGCGCCCCAGGATGAAGCCGGTGTCGATGGGCGAGACGTCGGTGATCGGCTCCTGCCCGGGCACCTCGACCGGCTGGCCGCCGATGTAGAGCGGATAGCTCTTCCCGGCCTGGGCGCGCACCTCCGCGAGGGCGGCGTCGTAGGCGCGGTGGAACGCCTCCATGTCCACGTTGCTGGAGGTGTAGGTGATCTTCTGCTGCGGGGCGGTGGCGGTCATGGCTCGTTTCCGGTGGGCGCGCCTAGGCGCGCACGATGGCGATCGTCCGCTCCAGCGCGGCGGTGAAGCGCCGCACCAGCTCGTCGATGTCGGATTCCTCGATCACGAAGGGCGGCGCCAGGCAGGAGAGGTCGCCGTTGACGCCGTCGGCCTGGCCCATGTTGGCCCAGGTCATGAGCCCGGCGGCCAGCGCCTGCTCGCTGAAGGTCTCGGCGAACTTGAGCTTGCGCGGCAGCGGGGCCCGGGTGCCCTTGTCCTGCACGAACTCCACCCCGGCGAGCAGCCCGCGGCCGCGGATGTCGCCGACGTGGGGCAGCTCGCGCAGCGGGGCGAGCTTCCGGTGGAACACCTCACCCATCCGGCGGCAGCGCTCCACCAGGCCGTGCCGGTGGATGTACCGGACCGCGGCGAGCCCCGCCGCGGCGAGGACCGGATGGTGGCTGAAGGTCTGGGCGTGGAGCAGCGCCCCGGAGCCCTTCGCGATCGGGTCGAGCAGCCGGCGGGGAGCGGCCACCGCGGAGAGCGGGGCATAGCCCCCGGTGATCCCCTTGCCGAAGGTCATGATGTCGGGCACCACGCCGTACGGCTCGATGGCCGACCAGGTGCCCGTGCGGCCGGCGCCCACCAGGACCTCATCCGCGATGAAGAGCACCTGGTGCCGGTCGCAGATCTCCCGCACCCGCTTGAAGTACCCGGGCTCCGGCACCGAGTGGCCGGTGCTGCTGCCGCCCACCGGCTCGGCGATGAACGCCGCGACGTTCTCGGCGCCGAGCTCCTGGATGGCCGCCTCGAGCGCGGCGCCGGAGCACACCGGGCAGGAACCGGCGCCGCCGAGCCACCGGGCCGCCACCGAGCCCCCCTCCGGCGGGCGGGCGCGCGCGCCAGCCGCATCGGCCGCGGCCGAGCCGCCGCATTCACAGCGGTAGGCGTACGGGGCGGGGATCCGGTGGATGTCCACCAGCCACTCGCGGTAATAGGTCTTGTAGTGCTCGCGGGCCGAGGCGGAGAGCGCCAGCAGGGTGTTGCCGTGGTAGGCCGGGAAGAGGGCGATGACCTTGTGCTTGGAGGGGTGGCCGGTCTCCACCCAGTACTGCCGCGCCAGCTTGAGCGCCGCCTCCACCGCCTCCGAGCCGCTGCCCAGGAAGTAGAGCTTGTCGAGGTCGCCGGGAAGGAGCCGGGCCAGCTCGTCGGCCAGGGCCTCGACCGGCTCGTTGGTGAAGGCGGTGCCGTTGAGGTAGGCCACCTTCGCCGCCTGCGCCGCCATCGCCTCGCCGATTTCCTTCACGCCGTGGCCCAGGTTGGCCACGAAGGCGCCACCCGAGCCATCGAGGTAGCGGCGGCCGTCGGCATCGACCAGCCAGCAGCCTTCGCCGTGGGTGATGAGCGGAAACCGCCGGGTGAGCTTGCGGTAGAAGACGTGCGAGTCGGGGTACTGGTAGGCGGGCATAGGACCGGGAAATCTACCGAAACACCCGGGAAACGGGAAAGGGGAAGCGGGAAACGACCAGCCGGGGTGCATTGGCGGGGGGCCCTTTCCCCCGCTCCCCATTCCCGCTTCACGTTTCCCTATTCCCCCTTCCCCCTCCCCTAGACGAGCCTCGCGCCGTTGGGCACCGGCCGCTCCGGGCGGGCCAGCACGATGGCGCCGGCCTCGTCGGCGAAGCCGGTGACCAGCACCTCGGACCGGAACGGGCCGATCTGCTTGGGCGGGAAGTTGAGCACGGCCAGCACCTGCCGGCCCAGCAGGTCCTCCCGTGCATAGTGCACCGTGACCTGCGCGCTGGAGCGCCGGGTGCCGATCCCGGGGCCGAAGTCCACGGTCAGCTTCCAGGCCGGCTTGCGGGCCGCCGGGAACTCCTCGACCGCCACCACCGTGCCGACCCGGAGTTCCACCCGCTCGAAGTCCGCCCAGCTGATCGGCTCGCTCACAGGTCGGGGCAGCCGTCGCGGCGGCGGGTGTCGGCCAGGGAGATGATCTTCCACTCCGTCCCTTCCCTGGCGATCAGGAAGGCGTCCACCCCGCAGTGACTCTTCTTGTTGCCCAGGTAGAAGGTGTAGTCCATCCAGACCGCCGCGAGGGTGCCGTCCTGGTACACCAGCTCGTGGGCCACCCGCTCGTCCCACACCTCCGCGTGCGGGGTCCCGACCGCCTTGACGAACCCGTCGGGGCCGTCGTCCACCTCGATGGTGGCGGTGCCCTGCCGCATGAAGGACGAGGCCAGGAACAGCTTCGGGTGGAAGGTGGAGCGGACCATGGCGCTGTCGCCGGCGCGCATGCCGTCGAACAGGCGGCGGGTGACCGCGAGGATCGCGTCGCGGTCGGGCGCCTCCTGGGCGGCGAGCGGAGCGGCGAGGAGGAGCAGGCCGGCGAGGAGCGCGGCGCGGCGGAGGAGAGTCATTACCGGGAGACCATGGTTGAGGGTGGGGGCTGTACGGCCCGGGGATCGTGGGTGTTTCCCGGCTCGTCGCGGAGCGCGGCGATGACGGCGTCCAGGGCGGCCACGTCGAGCCCCGCCCCGCCGGGAAGCCGCGGCCCGAGGTGCACCTCGGTCACGCCCGTCTCGGCCACCAGGCGCCGCACATGGTCGTGCCGCACGCCGCCGCCGGCCAGGATCGTGATCGTGGCGCCGAAGCGGCGCTGCAGCGCGGCGAGCACCGGTGCCCCGGCCAGCGCAGTGGCGGCTCCGCCGGACGTGAGCACCCGCTGGATGCCGAGCTCCGCCAGGGTGGCCAGGGCGGCGCCGGGATCCGGGGTGCGGTCGATGGCCCGATGGAACGCCACCCCCAGGGGCCGCGCCCGCTCCGCCAGGCGGGCCACGGTCTCGCGATCCACCAGGTGGTCCGGGGTGAGGCTGCCCAGCACCACCGCGTCGGCGCCCGCCAGCTTGAGGTCGCGCAGGTCGGCGAGCATCGCGGCCACGTCGCCGGCATCGTGCACGAACGACCCCGGGCGCGGCCGCAGCAGGACATGCACCGGGATCGCGACCCGGGCCCGCACCGCGCGCACCAGGCCGGCGCTGGGTGTCACGCCCCCCTCGGCGAGCCCCGAGCAGAGCTCGAGTCGCCCGGCGCCGGCCCGCTCGGCCGCCACGGCGCCCGCCACCGACTCGACGCAGGCCTCGACCAGGATGGGCGGCTTCATCGGCGGCGTTCCAGGGTCAGGGTGCGCGGCAGCGGGATGACGGTCCGGGAGGATCCACCCGCGGGACCAGCGGGGGCAATTGTAGGTCCCGGTTCCCGGGGGGGCAACCAAGGGCGGCTTCCCGGGCCCCGAGGCGCCGCCGGCCCGTCCCCGGCCCGGCGGTCAAACGGACCGGGCCGCTCCCCTTGCCGGGGCACCGGGATTGGGGCATCATGCCTCATCCCTTCCCCAGAATCCCCATGCGTATCCGTCTGCCGTTGCTGCTCGCCGCCCTCGTGTGTTCCCCGCTCGCGGGCCAGGGTGCGCCCCGCCGGATCACCGTGTCCGACCTGCACCAGTTCCGCGACGTGGGCGACCCGCAGCTCTCCCCCGATGGGGGCTGGGTGGCCTACGCCGTGAGCAGCACGCGGCTCAAGGACGATGACCGGTCCAGCGACCTCTGGATGACCAGCTGGGACGGGCGCACCACGCTGCGCCTCACCACCACCGCCCAGGAGAGCGAGCACTCCCCGCGCTGGAGCCCCGACGGGCGCTACCTCGCCTTCCTCTCCGGCCGCGGCGACGAGGAGGGCGCGGACCAGCTCTGGCTGCTGCCCCGCGCGGGCGGCGAGGCCGAGCGGGTCTCGGAGATCAAGGCGGGCATCTCGGACTACGCCTGGTCGCCCGCGGGCGACCGGCTGGTGCTGGTCATCGAGGACGGCGATTCGGTCGAGACCTCGCGGCTCTTCCCCGACACCGTCACTCCACCGCAGGAGCAGCCGGCGCCCGCCGATACCGCCTCCCCGAAGACCAAGCCGCCGCTGGTGATCGACCGGTACTATTTCAAGGAAGACTACAGCGGGTACGTGCGCCGCAGGCGGTCGCACCTCTACCTGTTTACCCTGGCCGACCGGCGGCTGGAGCAGCTCACCTTCGGCGCGTACGACGAGCTGGCTCCCGCCTGGTCGCCGGACGGCCGGTATCTCGCCTTCTCCAGCAAGCGGGGCCCTGACCCGGACCGCACCAACAACTACGACGTCTGGATCATCCAGGCGGACCGCGGCGCGGTGCCGCGGCAGCTGACCACCTACAGCGGCCCGGACGGCGACCCGGACGGTGACCGACCGATCGCCTGGAGCCCGGATGGCCATCGCCTGGCGTACATCCAGGGCGGTCCCGATTCCCTGATCTACTACGCGGGGCCGAACCTGGCCGTGCTGCCGTGGGGCGGGTCGGCGCAGCCGACGCTGCTGACCGCGAAGCTCGACCGCCACGTCAACCGCCCCACGTGGTCGGCCGACGGGACGTCGCTGTACTTCCTGCTCGAGGACGACCGCTCGGTCTACCTGGCGCGGATGCCCGCGGCGGGGGGGACCATCGAGCGCCTCGCGGGCCAGGGCGCGACGGTCTACGACTACAGCCTCGGGAAGGACGGCCGGATCGCGCTGCTGGTGGACCAGCCCTCGCGGCCCGCGGAGGTCTACGCCCTGGAGGGCGGGGCGCTGCGCCCGCTCAGCCACCAGAACGACTCGCTCCTCGCCACCCTCCGGGTGGCCCCGGTGGAGGACATCTCGGTGAAGAGCCCGGATGGCACCGTGGTGAACGGGTTCCTGATCCGGCCCATCGGCTATGAGCCGGGGATCCGCTACCCGACCATCCTGACCATCCACGGCGGCCCCGTGGGACAGTACCAGCGGGAGTTCGACTTCTACTGGCAGCTGCTGGCGGCCGAGGGCTACGCCGTGGTGGCGATGAACCCGAGGGGGAGCTCGGGCCGGGGTGAGAAGTTCTCGCTGGCCATCTGGGCCGACTGGGGCAACAAGGACGGGAAGGACGTGCTCGCGGGCGTGGACTACGCGGTGCGCATCGGGGTGGCCGATCCCGACCGGCTCGGCATCGGCGGCTGGAGCTACGGCGGCATCCTGACGGACCAGGTGATCAGCCAGGACCGGCGGTTCAAGGCCGCCACCAGCGGGGCGGGGATGGGCAACGCCTTCGCCGGCTTCGGCACGGACATGTACATCCGCGAGTGGACGGCCGAGGTGGGGACGCCGTGGAAGAACACCGCCACGTACCTCAAGCTGTCCGCGCCCTTCCTGCACGCCGACCGCATCACCACCCCGACGCTGTTCCTCTGCGGCGAGCGGGACTTCAACGTGCCGCTGCTCAACTCGGAGCAGATGTACCAGGCGCTCCGGAGTCTTGGCGTCCCGACGAAGCTGATCATCTATCCCGGCCAGTTCCACGGCATCGGCAAGCCGAGCTACCAGCAGCACCGCTACGAGGCGTACCTGGCCTGGTACGCGGAGCACATCCCCCGGCCCTGAACCGTCGCGGGGGCGAAGCGCGCGCCGCATCGCTGCGGTGCGCCTTCGCCCCCGCGGGAGGGCCCGGCATGGGCCGGCGGCTGTGGGGCCGCGATAACGGAGCGCGGCCACGCGGTGGCGTGCGTTCGCTCGGGACCAGCGGGGTGAGCGCGGACGGCGCCCCCCTTACCTCGGGAGTGCGGCGGAGACGGTGTCCATAGCGGGGCGCTGCGGGCGGGATATCTTCCCCCCGGACGGCCCCGGGCCCTCCTTCCCTGCGGTGGGCACCGTCCACGATAGGGCCCGTCCCGTGGCTGTCAATTGGAAACTTCTGCCGCCGGCCACCGCCACCGAATTCCGGACCCCCGCGTCATGAGCCACTCCGCCGTCCCCCTGCTCGGCAAGGTCGGATTGCCGGCACCGCTCGCCGACCTGGCCCGCCGGCGCTGGGACGCGATCATCGTGGGCGGGGGCCACAACGGCCTCACCTGCGCCTTCTACCTGGCCCGCGCCGGCCGCCGCGTCCTGGTGCTCGAGTCCCGCGAGCGCATCGGGGGCGCCTGCACCCTCGAGGAGACCTGGCCCGGCTACCGGGTCTCGCCCTGCGCGTACGTGGTGGGGCTGCTGCACCACCGGGTGATCGAGGAGCTGCGACTCCCGGCGCGCGGGTACGAGTGGACGCCGGCGATGGGCGGGTACTTCGTCCCGTTCGAGGACGGCTCCAGCATCCAGCTGTGGGACGACGAGGCGAAGGCCGAGGCCGAGCTGCGGCAGTTCTCGCCCCGCGACGTCCGGGGCCGGCACGAGATGCACGCGCTGATGAAGAAGATCGTGTACGCCCTCCGCCCGATGGACGACGGCGACACCTGGCTGCACCGCGCGCCGTCGCGGGACGCGATCGAGGCCCGGCTGGGCCACGACCCGGACGCGATCGGGCTCCTGTTCGAGTGGTCCATGGCCGAGCTGATGGACCGCTTCCTGGTGGACGAGCGGATGAAGATGGCCTACATGGGCCAGGGCGTGGTGGGCTCCGCCGCCAGCCCCTTCGATCCGGGCACCGCCTCCCTCTACTATCATCACTTCTGCGGCCGCCTCGACGGCGGGGAGCCCGGCGGCTGGGGCTACGTCAAGGGCGGCATGGGAATGGTCTCGTTCCTCATCCACGACGCCGCGGTCGAGGCGGGCGCCACGGTGGCGGCCGGGGTGCGGGTGGCGCGCATCCTCCCGGGCGAGGGCGTGGAGCTGGCGGGCGGGGAGCGCCTCCAGGCGCCGGTGGTGGTGAGCAACGCCGACCCGGTGGCCACGCTCGGGCTGCTGGGCGCCGCCGCCGACGCCGGCTGGAAGGCGCGGGTGGAGGCGGTGCCCATGAAGAGCGCCACCGTCAAGTTCAACGCGGCGCTGCGCGAGCTGCCCGACTTCACTGCCCGGCCCGGCACCCGCATGCCGCACCACCTGGCCACCATCAACACGCCCATCACCCGCGAGGAGTGGCGCACGGGGCACGCGGCCGCCATGGCGGGGCGCCTGCCCGGGCGGGTGTGGACCGAGATCTACCTGCAGACCGCGTACGACCCCACCGTGGCGCCGCCGGGTCAGCACCTGATGAGCGTCTTCTCGCAGTACGTGCCCCACACCTTTGCACAAGGAACGTGGGACGACCATCGCCAGGCCGCGGGGGAGGTGGTGCTCGGGTCGATCGCGCGGTTCTGCCGCAACCTCCCCGACGCCGTGATCGCCAGCGAGACCCTCGGCCCGCCGGACGTCGAGTCCCGGCTGGGCCTGACCGGGGGGCAGATCTTCCAGGGCGAGTGCCTGCCCCCGTACATGTGGCAGGACCGGCTCACGTACCGCACCCCGATGCCGGGCGTCTACCTGTGCGGCGCCTGTACCTGGCCCGGCGGGAGCGTGATCGGCATCAACGGACGCAACGCCGCCTACGAAGTGCTGGGGCTGCTGGACTAGGCGGCCCCGCGGCTCGGCGTCAGAGCCAGAATGGATCAGGAATGCTCCCACTGCTTGCCGCGCTGCTGCTGGCCCCGCTGGGATCCCCGGCACCGCCCGCGCCGGCCGCCCCCGACTCCACGATCGTGGTGCTGCTCGGCACGGGGATGCCCTACCCCGATCCCAAGGCGCAGGGCCCCGCGACGGCCGTGGTGGTGGGCACCCGCATCTTCCTCTTTGATGCCGGGCCCGGCGTGATGCGGCAGTTGACGGCGGCGGGGCTGCCGGTCCGGGGCGGGCCCGTCACCCGGGTGTTCCTGACGCACCTGCACAGCGACCACACCCTGGGGCTGCCCGACCTCATCCTCACCTCGTGGGTGATGGGCCGGCAGCGGCCGCTGCCGATCGTCGGGCCGCCGGGCACCCAGGCGATGACCGACCACATCCTGGCGGCCTGGGCCGAGGACATCGCGGTCCGGACCGACGGGCTGGAGCATGCGGCGCGGGGGGCGCAGAAGGTGACGGTGCGCGAGATCGCCGGCAGCGTCACCGTGTACGACTCGGCCGGCGTCACGATCACCGCCGTGCCGGTGCCCCACGGCAACTGGAAGACGGCGTTCGCCTACCGGATCGACGCGCCGGGCAAGTCGATCCTCATCTCGGGCGACACCCGGCCCAGCGAGGCACTGGAACGGGCCGCGAAGGGCGTCGACATCCTGATCCACGAGGTCTACCCCGAGGTGCGCCTCAAGCCCGAGCCGCGCCCCGGCGGGGACGCCTGGCCCCGGTACATGCAGGCGTTCCACACCTCCGACCGGGAGCTCGGCGCCATCGCCCAGCGGGTCGGCCCGAAGCTGCTGGTGCTGTACCACGTGGTGCGCATGGGCGGCACCGACGAGGAACTGCTGGCCGGGGTCCGGGCGGGCGGCTTCGTCGGGCGCACGGTGGTGGGCAAGGATCTCAATCGCTACTAGGACGATCATGACCCCGTTTCACCTGACCCTCGCGCAGGCGCTGTCCCGGATGCCCGGGCCCTACGGCGACCATTACGCCATCCTCCTCGAGCGGGGCACCCTCGAGGTGGGCCTCTACGCCCCCAAGCTGGCCGACCCGCAGACCCCGCACACCCGCGACGAGCTCTACGTCGTGATGCGGGGCAGCGGCTGGTTCCGCAACGGCCCCGACCGGGTTGCCTTCGGGCCGGGCGACGTGCTGTTCGTCCCGGCGCACCGGGAACATCGCTTCGAGGAATTCACGGAGGACCTGGCGGTATGGGTGATCTTCTATGGCCCCGCGGGCGGGGAGATCGGGCAGGGGCTCAAGGCGCCGTGAGGTGGCGGGCCCGCCTGACGCAAACGCGCCTTGCCGGGTCGGCCCGGGAGCGGTAACCTCCGCCATGGCTCTGGAACCCACGCTCGAACGGGAGTATTATCTCTCGCCTGACAGGTTCTGTCAGGAACGGGAACGGATCTTCGCCCGGGAATGGATGTGCGTCGGGCGGGAGGAGGAGGCGCCGCAGCCCGGCGACTACCTCCTGCTCGACCTGGCCGGGGAGCGGCTGCTGCTGGTGCGGGGCAAGGACGGCCGGCTGCACGCGCACTACAACGTCTGCCGCCACCGGGGCTCGGAGCTGGTGCTCGGCGTGGACCCGAAGCCCCGGGCCGGGGACGCCGTCCGTCCCTCGGGGACCTTCGCCTCCGGCATCCGGTGCCCGTACCACGCCTGGACCTACCAGCTGGACGGCACCCTGCGGACGGCGCCCTTCCTGGAGGACGGCGACGGCTTCTGCCGCGAGGACCTGCCCCTGTACGGGGCGGCGGTGGAGACCTGGGGCGGCTTCGTCTTCGTCCGGCTGGAGGCGGCGGCGGCGCCCGGTGCGCCACCCCTGCCGGGACTGCTGGACCAGCTGGGCGGCGCGGTGGAGCGGGTGCGCCGGTACCCCCTCGCCGAGTTGCGGATTGCCAGGCGGATCGTCTACGAGGTCGCCGCCAACTGGAAGGTGATCCTCGAGAACTACAACGAGTGCTACCACTGCGGGCCGGTGCACCCGGAACTCTGCCGCGTGGTGCCCGCGTTCAAGCAGAAGGGCGGCGCGGACCTGGACTGGGACCGCGGCGTGCCGCACCGGGAGGGCGCCTGGACCTTCACGATGAGCGGCACCACCAGCCGCCGTCCGTTCCCGGGCCTCAACGACGACGAGCTGATCCGCCACAAGGGCGAGCTGCTGTACCCGAACTTCATGCTCTCACTGGCCGCCGAGCACGCGGCGGCATTCTCCCTGTGGCCGCACGAGGCGGGCCGCACCACGGTGATCTGCGACTTCCTGTTCCACCCGGCCGAGATGACGCGGCCGGGGTTCGACCCGATGGACGCGGTGGAGTTCTGGGACATCACCAACCGGCAGGACTGGGTGATCTGCGAAAGCGTGCAGCGCGGGATGAGCAGCCGGAAGTTCACCCGGGGCTTCTACGCGCCGATGGAAAGCCTGAGCCTCGACATCCGGAACTACCTGGTGGACCGCCTGCCGCCCGTGGACGATGGACCGCCCCCGGCGCAACCTTAACCCGACCGACCCGACCATGGCCCCTCGATCGCGCACCACCAAGTCCGCCCGGACCGCCCGCCGCAGCCGGAAGCGCGCGGACGTCCTGACGCGCTTCTCCTCCACCCGCCAGCCCAAGCGCTACGGCGGCGCGGCCGGCCGCAAGGGCAGCAAGAACCTGCAGGCCAAGCTCACCGAGGCCGAGGTGCGGCAGGCCCGCGCCCTGTACAAGAAGGGCACCCTCATCAAGACGCTGGCCCGCCGCTACAAGGTGAACGCCTCGACCATGTCGCTGGCGGTGCGGGGCTTGACCTTCCGGCACGTGAAGTAGATTCCCCGGATGCTCCCGACCCACGTCACCAGCGCCCTCTCGCTCGAGGGGGCGCGGCAGCTTGCCGACGCCGCCCTCACGGCGGCCCGGGCCCGCCAGGCCACCATCGCCGTGGCGGTGGTGAACCCCGCCGGCGGCCTCCTGCTGTTCCAGATGATGGACGGCACCCAGCCGGGCAGCGAGGACATCGCCATCCTCAAGGCCCGCAGCGCGGCGCGGATGCGCCGTTCCACCAAGGTCCTCGAAGACAGCCTCGCCGCCGGCCGCACCGGCTTCCTCTCGCTGCCGGGGATGCTGCTGCTGGAGGGCGGGGTCCTGGTGCGGCTGGAGGGCCAGATCGTGGGCGCGCTGGGCATCAGCGGGATGACCTCGGTGCAGGACGGCGAGGTCGCCGCCGCCGCGCTGGCGGCGGTCGGGGCCACGGGCTGAATGGCCACCGCGCTCGCCACCCTGGGCGGGGGCTGCTTCTGGTGCCTGGAGGCGGCCTTCCAGCAGCTGCGGGGCGTGGAGCGGGTGCAGTCGGGCTACGCCGGGGGGCACGTGCCCCATCCGAGCTACCGGGCCGTGTGCGAGGGTGACACCGGCCACGCCGAGGTGGTCCAGGTGACCTTCGACCCGGCCCGGATCGGCTTCCGCGACCTGCTGACGATCTTCTTCACCATCCACGACCCGACCAGCCTCAACCGGCAGGGCGCCGACGTCGGCACCCAGTACCGCTCCGCCATCTTCTGCCATGACGCCGGCCAGGCACAGGTGGCCCGGGAGGTGATCGCGGAGCTGACGGCCGCCGGGATCTACGACGACCCGATCGTCACCGAGGTGGTGCCGCTCGCGGAGTTCTACCCCGCCGACGCCTCCCACGACGACTACTACCGCCGCAACCCGAACCAGCCGTATTGCCGGGCGGTGGTGGCGCCCAAGGTGGCCAAGGTCCGGACCCGCTTCTTCGAGCTGCTCCGCCAGCCGTAGCGCGGGGGGCCGGTGCCGACACGCCGAAGGGGGTGGAGCCGATGGCTCCACCCCCTTCTGCCGTGCCGGACCACGGGCGGACTAGTAGCCCGGGTTCTGGGTCACGTTCGGAGCCACCTGGATCTCCGACTGCGGGATCGGGAACAGCTCCCGGAAGGCGGGGATCCCGAGGACGGCCTGGGCGCGGCCGCTGCGCACCAGGTCGGGGAAGCGGTCGCCCTCTTCCGCGAACTCGAGCCGCCGCTGGACGTCGATCCGGTCGAGGATCTCCTGCTGGGTATTGATGTCCACCCCGACCGTGTCGGTGTCCAGCCCGGCCCGGGCCAGGATCTGGTTGTAGTTGGCCACGGCGCTGTCGAGCGAGCCCTGCTGGGCAAAGGACTCGGCCTTGATCAGCAGCACCTCCGCGAAGCGGATGACGTGGAAGTCCTCGTCACCGCTGGGGGAGGGGAACTTGGTGCCGTAGGAGCCGCCGCCCTGCGAGCCCTCGACCCAGCCGCCGCCCGAGGGGTCGGGCTGGATGTTCCAGGCCAGGCGGGAGTCGGTGGAGAGGGTGTCGTAGGCGTCGATGAGCGACTGGGTCGGCCCCATCTCGAACCGCCCCGCCCCGCTGCTGAGCAGGTCGGAGAGCCAGTAGTAGCCGAGCAGGCTGAACTGGTTGAGGTTGAACGTCAGCGTGAAGACGTTCTCCGGCGTAGCCGCCGCGTCGGTGTTGAACAGGTCGGCGTAGTTCGGGGCGAGGGTGTAGCCGAGCGCCTCGACCTCCTGCGCCTTGGCCAGGGCCTGCGCGTAGTTGCCCTGGTAGAAGTACACCCGCGCGAGCAGCGCCTTGGCCGCGCCCACCGTGGCGTGGGTGGCGGGGGCCGTGGTGTTGCTCATCCGGGTCTCGGCCTCGGTGAGGTCGGCGATGATCTGGTCGTAGACCTCGGTCACCGTGGCGCGGGGCAGGTTGGCGGCCGCGTCGGGATCGGTGATGGGCTGCAGCCGGAGCGGCACCCCGCCGTAGTACTTGACCAGGTTGTGGTAGCTGAGCGCGCGCAGGAAGTACGCCTCGCCCAGGATCTGGTCCTGCTCCACGGGGTCGAAGCCGGCGACGTTGGGCACCTTCTCGATGAGGACGTTGGTGCGCTTCACCGCCTCGTAGATCGCGTTCCACATCCCGGTCACGTCGGAGTTGTCGGCGAAGAACGTGTGCTGCGCCGCCTCCTGGTAGCTCGTGAAGGTGCCGGTGTGGTTGGCGTTGTCGCCGTAGAGGTCGCCGAAGTGGGTGAAGGTGCCGCCGTAGTAGTACCCGCTCTGCAGCGCATTGTACGCGCCGGCCAGCGCGGCCCGCGCGCCGGCGGGGGTCTTGATGGTCTTGTCGTCCGACAGCTGGTCGGGCGGGCTGGTGTCGAGCAGGCTGTTGCAGGCGCCGGTCGCCAGGATGGCGAGCAGCGCGAACAGGGAGCGCTTGAACATGCGAGCGCCTTTCGGGAGCTGGGTCATGGTCGTCATGGTTACCACCCCGCCTGGATGCCGAAGGACCAGGTGCGGGCCACCGGGTAGGCGTAGAAGTCGGTGGCCAGCGAGGCGCTGGCGGTGGAGCCGTTGCTGTTGACTTCGGGGTTGTAGCCGCTGTAATCGGTGCTGGTGAAGACGTTCTGGCCGCGGACGTAGAGCCGCGCGCTCGAGAGCCGCATGCTGGCGGCCACGGCCTCGGGCAGCTGGTAGCCCAGGGTCAGGTCCTGCAGGCGGATGTACGACCCGTCCTCGATCATGCGCGAGGAGATGAGGCGGGCCCCCGAGGTGCCGTCGAAGCTGGCCCGCGGCTGGTCGGTCTTGTCGCCGGCCTGCTGCCAGCGGTCGAGGACGTCGCTGAACTTGTTGTCGTAGTTGTACCCGCCCTCGTCCGAGAAGACCCGCATCCCGTTGAACACCTTGTTGCCCTTGCTGAACTGGAAGAAGCCGGTGAGGTCGAACCGCTTCCAGCTGAGCGTGGTGGTCAGGCCGCCGGTGTAGTCCGGCCAGGGGTTGCCCACGAAGGTCTTGTCCTCGGTGGTGATGTTGCCGTCGTTGTTGGTGTCCTTGTAGATCGCGTCACCGGTGGTCGGGTCCACGCCGAGGAACTTGTAGGCGTGGAACTCGCCCAGCGGGTGGCCCACCGCCACGCGGTTCATGTCGTAGTACCCGGTGGAGAAGGGCTGGTCGTTGTAGAGCGCGGTGACCTGGTTCCGGTTGAACGACAGGTTGAGCGTCGACACCAGCCGCAGGCCGTCGGCCCGGGTGGGCTGCAGCGGCACCGCGGTGAACACCAGTTCCAGGCCGCGGTTCCGCATGGCGCCGATGTTGTCGGTGAACGAGGTGTAGCCGCTGCTGCCCGGGATGGGGCGGCTCAGCAGCAGGTCGGTGGTCGACTTGTTGTACCAGTCGGCGGTGAAGGCCGCGCGGCCGTTCCACAGCTCCAGGTCGAAGCCGAGGTTGGTCTGGGTGGTCTTCTCCCAGCCCAGGGCGGTGTTGCCCAGGTTGCAGGGGTAGTAGCCCGGCTCGTCACCGTAGTTGGCGGTGCAGTAGGTGCTCTGGTACGGATAGTTGCCCAGGCCCTGGTTGCCGGTGCGGCCCAGGCTGGCCCGCAGCTTGAGCAGGCTGACCGTGCGGCTGTTGGCCAGGAAGCCCTCGCGGCTCAGGATCCAGGCGGCCGAGCCGCCGGGGAAGAAGCCGTAGCGGTTGTCGGGGCCGAACACCGACGCGCCGTCGCGCCGGAAGGCCAGGCCCAGGAGGTACTTGCCATCGAGGGTGTAGTTGACGCGGCCCAGGTACGACACCAGCGCGTTCTCGGCGAAGGTGCCGGAGAACTGGGTGGCGTTGGTCGCGTTGCTCACCTGGTGCAGCTTCTCGTCGGTCAGGATCTCACCGCGGATGAAGCTGTTGTCGGTGCGGCTCCGTTCGATGCTGCCGCCGCCGGTGAGGCTCAGCTGGTGCCGGCCGCCCCAGCTGCGGTCGTAGTTGAGGAAGGCGTCGAAGACGTAGCGGCGGCCGTTGGAGTAGCCCCGCTTGGCCACGCCGCCGTACTTGGCGCCGTCGGAGCCCGGCACCAGCGGCGACTGGTACTGCTCCTCGGTCAGGCCGTAGATGTCGGCGCCGGCCCGGCCGGTCAGCTGCAGGCCATGGCCCAGGTCGTAGCGCGCCTCGATGTTGGCCAGCACCGTGTTGGTGAGCGCCTTGGTGGTGTTGTGCGCCGCCAGGTCCAGCGTGTTCACGTACGCCATGCCGTCGGCGATGCTGGTGAAGCGGCCGTCGGGCTGGCGCACCGGGAAGTAGGGCTCGTGGGCGATGGCGTTGCCGACGATGCCCTCGAGGTTGTCGTCGGCCTCGATGCGGTTGTTCCGCTCGCCGGTGAGCGCCAGGCCGGTGGTGATGAACAGCCGGGGGGTGGCCTGGAAGTCGAGGTTGGCACGGCCGCCGAGGCGGCGGTACGCCGAGGTGATGACCACGCCCTTCTGGTCGAACCAGGAGCCGGAGACCCGGTAGCGGATCCGGTCGGTGCCGCCGGCGGCGGCGATCTCGGCGCCGCTGATCGGGGCGGTCCGGAAGACCTCGTCCTGCCAGTCGGTGTTGGCGCCGGTGGCGGGGAACCAGTCATCCGGGTCGTAGCCGTCGTTGGCCGCCGCCTCGCGCATGTACTCGAGGTACTGCGGCCCGTTGAGCAGGTCGATCTTCTTCAGCACGCTCTGGCTGCCGTAGTAGCTGCTGAAGGTGACCGTGCCGCGCCCTTCCTGGCCGCGCTTGGTGGTGATGAGCACCACGCCGTTGGAGCCGCGGGAGCCGTAGATCGAGGCCGAGGCGGCGTCCTTGAGCACGTCGATCGACGCGATGTCCTCGGCGCTCAGGCCGGTGATCGCCCGGATGCCCTGGCCGCCGAGGCCGAGCTGCGAGAGGTCCTCGGAGATGACCGGCACGCCGTCGACCACGTAGAGCGGCTGGTTGTTGGCGGTGATCGAGGCGGTACCACGCACCCGCACGCTGATCGCGTTGCCGGGGTTGCCCGCGTTCTGGATCACCTGCACACCGGGCGCCCGGCCCGCGAGCGCCGCATCGGCGCTGGCGTTGGCCTGCCCGTTGACCTCCTCGGCGGAGACGGTGCTGACCGCGGTGCTCAGGTTGTCGCGGGCCACGGTGCCGTAGCCGATCGAGACCATCTCCTCCAGCTCGATGGGCTTGAGCACCAGCGCGAAGTCCACGGTCGCGTCATCGCCCGCCGCCAGCGCGATCCGCCGCGCGGCCGGGGCGTAGCCGATCATCTGGACCCGCACCAGCAGGGTGCCGGCGGCCACGTCGGTCAGCTCGTACTCGCCGTTCGCCTTGGTCATCGCCCGCTTGTTGGTGCCGACCACCGAGACCAGCGCCCCTTCCAGCGGCCGCTGGTTGGCCGAATCCGTCACCGTGCCCTTGATCGACTGTGCCGCGGCGGGTGCCCAGCCGAGCACCAGCAGCAGCGCGCCGCCGAAGAGGGCGTGTGACCAACGTCGCCAGGACTGCATACCAAACACCTCCCGTGAGGAATTTCAGGGACCGCGCGAGCCCGCCACTGCCGCCGCGCCGGGGAGGTGTCCACGCCCCGTCCGCGGGTCGAAGGTGCTGCCGGGCGGCAGCACGTGAAGCCGGATGTCCGTCCCGCCCAGCGCGCCGTCCGGGGCGCTGCGCCCCGCCCGCCGCGCGTCGTACACCACCACGCTGCTCCGCCCGAGCACCCGCCAGCGCCCGTCGGGGCCCACCTCCAGGGCGGTCCCCTCGTCGATGCCCACGCCCAGGAACCCGGGGCGCTCCAGGATCACCGCCAGCAGGCGGTTCTGCCGCTCCCGCCGCAGGAAGTGCTGGTCCACGATCGCGGCGGGCAGGAACCCGAGCCCCGGCACCACCTCGATGGTGCGCCGGGCGATCTCGGGATACTCGTCGCCGTAGTAGCCCAGGCTGTCGGGGCGGCGCTGGTTGCCGGTGAGCATGGAGTCGCCCATGATCGCCGCTCCCGCCGACGTGCCGCCCACCACCGCCCCCGCGCGGTACCGCCGCTGCATGGCGGCCAGCGCCGGGGTGCCGCCGAGGACCGCGGCCAGCGGCACCTGGTCGCCGCCGGTGAACCAGATGCCGGTGATCCCCTCGAGCCGCCCCGCCACTGCGCTGTCGGCCGCCTCGGCCCGGCTCAGGTTGAGCACCGTGGCCTCGGCGCCGAACTCCCGCAACTGCGCCGCCTTCTCCTCGCCGGTCTCCACCGGCTCCTCGCTGGCCATCGGGACCACCGCGATGCGCGCCCGGCCGGGCCCGCCCGCCAGCGCCACGAACCGGGTGACCAGCGCGTCGGGCTGGCTGCCGCCCCCGACGATCAGCAGGTGCCCGCGGGCCTGGCCGGCCAGGGCCGGCGCCGCGGCCAGCGCGAGGAGCAGCAGCGCGCCGGCCCTCACCCGCGCCGCGCCTCCGCCAGCGGCGCCGGGCGCAGCACGGCGTTGGCACCGAGCTGCACCGAGATGCGCCGCGCCGTCTCGACCAGCGCGCGCTGCAGCACCGCCCGACGGTCCCGGGTGAGCCGCGACGCCTGCGCCCCGAGGCAGAGCGCCGCCACGGTGCGCCCGGTGTGGTTCTCGATCGGCGCCCCGATCGCGGCGTAGCCCGGCTCCAGCTCCTCGATCGCGGTGGCGTACCCGCGGCGCAGCACCTGGGTCAGCTCCTCGCCGAGCCGGGACATCGACACGATGGTCCGCGGCGTGAAGCGCGGCAGCCGACCCCGGGTGGCGGCGAGAAACTGCCGCCACGCGTCACTCCGCTCCGCCCGTGCCGCCGCCAGCAGCACCTTGCCCGTGGCGGCTGCGTGCGCCGGCCAGCGCGCCCCGACGAACTCCCCCCAGCTCCCCTGCCGCCGGCCCCGGACCTCGTCGAGCACCAGGATCTCGGTGCCGGCGAGCATCTCGAGGCTCACCGTCTCGCCGGCGGTCCATGCCAGCCGTTCCAGCTCCGGCCGCGCGATCGACTGGAAGTCGGTCGACCGCTGGGCCAGCGCGCCCAGCTCGATGGCCCGCGGCCCCAGCCGATAGCTCCCGCCCGGACGGCTCCGCTGCACCATGCCCTCCCGCTCGAGCACGCCGAGCAGGCGGAGGGTGGTCGGCTTGGTGAACCCGAGGGTCCGGGACAAGTCGGCCAGGGTCCACTCGCGCCGCGCGTCGCTGAACACCCGGAGGATGGCGAAGGCCCGCGTCACCGTCTGGGTACCGCCCGGGCGCGCGGAGGGCACAGCAATGGAATGGGGTTTCACTATGTGGACTAAGGTTCTCGCCAATCGCCGCGACGTCAAGACCCCGTTCCGGCCTGTGACGGGTCCCCTCTGGCGCGGGACGCCCGCGCCCCCCACCTTCCCCGCCCCCATGCGCACCGACTACGACTACATCGCGCTCGGCCTCGGCGGCCTCGGCAGCAGCGCCGCCTACTGGCTGGCCCGCGGCGCCGGCCGCGACGTCCTCGGCCTCGAGCAGTTCGAGCTGGGCCACGTCCGTGGCGAATCGCAGGACCACTCCCGGATCATCCGGCTCTCCTACCACACCCCGGCCTACGTCCGGCTGGCCCGGCGGGCCTACGAATCGTGGGCCCTGCTCGAGGCCGACGCCCGGGAGGCCTGCATCCTCAAGTGCGGCGGGCTGGACCTGGCCCCCCGCGACAGCCGGATCCCGCTCGATCCCTACCTCGCCAGCCTCACCGCGGAGCGGGTCCCGTTCGAGCACCTCGATGCCGCCGAGATCCGGCGGCGGTTTCCCCAGTTCGCCATCAGCGACGACTGCCACGGGATCTTCCAGGAGGACGGCGGGATCGCCATGGCCGCCCGCGCCAACGCCGCGCACCAGCGCATGGCCCGCGAGCATGGCGCCACCCTGCGCGACCAGGCCCCGGTCACGGCGGTGCGCAGCGTGGGTGGCGAGGTCGAGGTGGTGGCGGGTGGCGTGGCCTACCGCTGTCGCAAGCTGGTGGTGGCGGCGGGGCCCTGGAGCAACGTCATCCTCGGCATGCTGGGCCAGCCCCTGCCACTCGAGGTCACCCAGGAGCAGGTGACCTACTACGCCACCCCGCACCTGCGGGAGTTCGCGCCGGGCCGCTTCCCGGTGTGGATCTGGATGGATGATCCCTGCTACTACGGCTTCCCGGTCTTCGGCGAGGCGGCCACGAAGATCGCGCAGGATGCCGGCGGCCGGCCCACCACGGCGGACGGCCGCAGCTTCGAGCCCGACCCGGAGAACTTCGCGCGGGTGCACGCCTGGGCCGAGCGGCATCTGCCGCGCGCCCTGGGCCCGGTGCTCTACACCAAGACCTGCCTGTACACCCTGACGCCCGACCGCGACTTCGTCATCGACCGGGTACCGGGCCACGACGACATCGTGGTGGCCATCGGGGCAGGGCACGCCTTCAAGTTCGCGTCGGTGATCGGGCGGATCCTGAGCGAGCTGGCGCTGGCCGGCACCACCCCGTCGGACATTGGCGGGTTCCGCATCACGCGCCCGATTCTCGGAGAGTCCAACCCCGAACGGCACTACATGCAGTAGTATTCCCGGCCTCCCGGCGGACACTTCTGCCGGGTGCCTCATTCTCGTGTCCTAGCGGGCAACGCCTGATCACGTATGATAGTGAAGGGAGCGCGCCCCCCTCACGCCATCCGCCGGATCCCCGAGCATGCACCCTGATCCGACCCGCACCACCGACCAGCGGCTTCGCGCCGCCGTCGAGTCGTCCCCGAGCGGCATCCTGATGAGCGATGCCGAGGGACAGATCGTGCTGGTCAACCGCGAGATCGAGCGGCTGTTCGGGTACGTGCGCGAGGAGCTGCTCGGCAAGCCGGTGGAGCTGCTCGTGCCCGCCCGCTTCCACGGCCACCACTCCCAGGACCGCCGCGACTTCACCACCAGCCCGAAGGTCCGCGCGATGGGCGCGGGGCGCGAGCTGCACGGGCGGCGCAAGGACGGCACCGAGGTCCCGCTGGAGGTCGGCCTGACGCCCGTGATCACCGAGGAGGGGCTGTTCGTCCTGGCCTCAGTGGTGGACATCAGCGCGCGGGTGGAGGCGGAACGGAACCGGCGGGAACTCGAGGAGCAGCTGCGGCAGTCGCAGAAGCTGGAGGCCGTCGGCACGCTGGCCGGCGGCATCGCGCACGACTTCCGCAACATCCTCAACGGCATCATCGGGTACGCCGAGCTGCTGGCCAAGCCGGTGCAGGGACGGCCCGAGGCCGCGGACCTGGCGCAGCTGCGAACCTATGCCGACCGCGGCCGACAGCTGGTGGACCGCATCCTCACCTTCAGCCGCCGCTCCGAGTCGGTGCGGCAGCCGGTCCGGCTCAGCGCCTCGATCGACGAGGTCACCGGCCTGCTCCGCTCCACGATTCCCAGCACGATCGACATCCGGCTCGACATCCGGCCCGACGCCCCGCCGGTGATGGCCGACCCGACCTCGGTCCACCAGGTGCTCATGAACCTGTGCACCAACGCCGCGCACGCCATGGCGGAGGGCGGATCGCTCAGCATCGTGGTGGAGCCGCTGTACGTCCGCGACAGCATCGCCCGCGCCAACCCCGACCTGCACGAGGGGCCGTACGCCCTCCTCACGGTGCGCGACACCGGTTGCGGCATCGATCCCGCCGTGGTCTCCCGGGTGTTCGACCCCTTCTTCACCACCAAGCCCGCCGGCGCGGGCACCGGCCTCGGCCTGGCCATGGTGCACGGCATCATGAAGAGCCACGACGGCGCGGTGCGGCTTACCAGCACCCTGCACGAGGGCACCGAGGTCCGCTGCTACTTCCCGGCCGTCGAGGCGGTGCTCACCGAGCCGGTGACGGCCGACCCCGAGGCCACGCCCGGGGCCGGAGAACGGATCCTGTTCGTGGACGACGAGCCGCCCCTGGCCCGGCTGGGGCAGCGGCGACTGGAAGGCCTGGGCTACACCGTGACCGTGGCAACCTCCGGCGGCCAGGCGCTGGCGCTGTTCCGCGCCGATCCCTACAGCTACGACCTGGTGATCACCGACTGCACGATGCCCGACCGCACCGGGCTCGAGCTCGCGGCGGAGATCGCCCGGACCCGCCCCGGCATCCCCGTGGTGCTCACCACCGGGCACGTCGAGGAGATCGGGGCGGAGGCGTTGCAGAGCTGCGGGGTGCGCGAGGTGCTGATGAAGCCGGTGCTCCTCACCGAGCTGGCCCGGGCCATCAGCGGCGCGCTCCGTCCCCCCTCCCCGCGCTAGCCGGGCGGCCGGCGCGGGGTAGATTGCGGTCACCCCTCACCGCCGAGCCCCCGCCTGACAGGCCCCCGCCGTCCCGAACGCTCCGGCGTCCGCTGGGAGATGATCGGTCTCGCCTGCGTGGCGAGCTTCATCGCCTACATCCTCCGGATCAACATGTCGGTCGCCGGCGAGGCCCTCGCCGATGACCTCCGCTTCTCCCGGGTCCAGCTCGGCATGGTGCTCGGCGCCTTTGCCTGGGGGTACGCCCTGTTCCAGTTCCCGGGCGGCCTGCTCGGCGACCGGCTCGGCGCCCGGCGCGCCCTGACGCTGGTGGTGGCAGCGTGGGGGGTCTGCAACCTGCTCCCGGGCGTGCTGCCCGGGGCGGCGGTGCTGCCCCCGCTGGCCCTGGTGGGACTGCTGGCCATGCTTCGCTTCCTGATGGGCGCCGCGCAGGCGCCGCTGTTCCCGATCGTCGGGGGCGCCACGATCCGGCTCTGGTTCCCGGTTTCGGCCTGGGGGCTGCCCAACGCGGTGACCAACGCCGGCGCGGCCTTCGGCTCGGCGGCCGCCGGCCCGCTGATCGGCTGGCTGGTGGTGACGCTGGGATGGCGGCCGTCGTTCCTGCTGACGGCGCCGGTCGCGTTCGCCTTCGCGGGCATCTGGTGGTGGTACTACCGCGACCATCCCGCCGAGCATCGCCGCGTCTCCGCGGCCGAGGCGGCGTACATCGCGGGGGAGCGATCGGCGGGGGAGGCGGCGCCGCCGCCCCCGGGCGCCTGGCGGGGCCTGCTCCGCAACCGCAACCTGCGGCTGCTGACGCTGAGCTACTTCTGCAGCAACTACCTCTTCTACTTCTTCTTCAACTGGCTGGTCATCTACCTGGTGGAGGAGCGCCGGTTCACCCTGCTGCAGGGCGGCTGGTACGCCGCCGCACCGTGGATCGTCGGGGCCTTCGGCGCGCTGGCGGGCGGCTACGTCAGCGACCGGCTCTCGCGCCGGCGGGGCGTCACGTTCGGCTGCCGCTGGCCGGCGCTGGTGAGCCTGCTCTGCGCCGGCGCGCTGATCTTCGCGGTGGCGCGCGCGGAGGCGCCGCTCGCGGCGGTGGCCCTGCTGTCGGCCTGCCTCGGGTTCCAGCAGGCCACCGACCCGGTGTACTGGGCCGCCACGGTGGCCGTGGCGGGGCGCGATTCGGCGGCGGCCTGCGGGGTGCTCAATACCGCCGGCAATGTCGTGGGGGGCATCGGGGCGCTGCTGGTGCCGCTCACCGTGGATGCCTTCGGCTGGCCGGTGGCGCTGGTCACGACCGCGGCGTTCGCGCTGGCAGGAGCCCTGCTGTGGCTGGGGGTGGTGGTGGAATAGGTCCTCGGTATTCGGTACTCGCTGGACGCTTCCCCGCTCACGCGATACGTTCCCGGCATTCCCCACCACGCCTCCACCTCACCGGATCCGACCATGCGCATCGTGCGCCGCTGGCTCCTCGTCCTCCTCGCGCTGGCGGCCCCGCTCGGGGCCCAGCAGCGTCCCGTTCCCACGCCGGCGTCGGTGGCGGCGCGGATCGACGCGCTGGCCCTGCAGTACCAGGCGGAGGGCCGGGTGGCCGGCCTGTCGGTGGCGGTGCTGCACGAGGGGCAGACGGTGATCGCCCGAGGCTATGGCGTGGCCAACCTCGAGACCGGCGAGCCGGTCACCGACACCACGCTCTTCGCGGTGGGCTCGGTGACCAAGCAGTTCGCCACCGTCTCCGCGCTGCTGCTGGTCGAGGCGGGGAAGCTCTCCCTCGATGACCGGGTGTCGAAGTGGTACCCGATGCTCACCCGGGCGGGCGACATCCGGATCCGTGACCTGGTGGCGCACGTCTCCGGCTATCCCGACTACTACCCGCTCGACTTCGTGGACCGCCGCATGGCGGCGCCGGCCACCACGGAGAGCATCATCCGGCGCTACGCCACCGGGCCGCTCGACTTCGAGCCGGGCACCCGCTGGTCCTACAGCAACACCGGCTTCCTGATCCTCGGGCGGATCATCGAGCGGGTCTCGGGCATGCCCTTCGGGCGCTTCCTCGAGACCCGGATCTTCCGCCCCCTCGGCATGCGGCACACCCGCTTCGAGCCCGATCCGCGCTCGCCCGGCGTCGCCCGCGGCTACAACTCATGGGCCCTGGGGCCGCTGGAGCCCGCCACCCCCGAGGCCAGCGGCTGGACCGGCGCCGCGGGTGGCATCTACGCCACCGCCGCCGACATCGCGCGTTGGGACCTGGCCCTGATGACCGGCAAGGTGGTCTCCGCCGAGAGCTGGCGCTTCCTCACCACGCCGCGGCGGCTGGCCGACGGGCGCAACACCGGGTACAGCGGCGGGCTCGACGTGGGCCAGCGGAACGGCTGGCTCACGCTGTCGCACGGCGGCGCGGTGAGCGGCTTCATCGCCGGCAACACCTTCGTGCCCGGCAGCCGCTCCGCCGTGGTGGTGCTCTCGAGCAGCGAGACCGGCGGGCCCGGCAGCGGCTTCGGCCTGGCGGCGGCGGGCCTCCTCTTCGGCACCGCGCCCCCGCCGGAGCTCGCCGTGCCCGCCGACAGCACCACCGAGAGTGAACCCCCCGCCCCGCCCGAGATCCACGGGCCGGCGGCGGTGGACGCGGCGAAGGCGCTCTTCGCGAGCCTGCAGCAGGGCACCGTGGACCGGGGCACGCTCTCCGAGGAGTACAGCTACTTCCTCAACCCGCACCGGATGCAGGGCGCCCGGGACCGGCTGGGTCCGCTGGGTGACCCGAAGTCGGTGCAGCTCCGCTTCCGCACCGAGCGCGGCGGCATGGAGGTGTCGGTGGTGGCCTTCGTGTTCGAGGGGCTGACGGTGCAGGCGCTGATGTACCGGACGCCCGACGGCAAGATCGAGGAGTTCCTCCTCAGCCCGCAGTGAGGCGCGCCATGAACCGCCGTGACGCCGTCCGGCTTGCCGCCGCCGGCACGCTGGGCCTCTCCATCCCGGCCGAACCGCGGCCGAGCCCGCGAGCCACCGAGCCGCCGAGCCGGCTTCGTCAGTCCGTCTGCCGCTGGCCGTTCGGCGACCTGCCCGACGCCGAGTTCTTCCCGATGGTGCAGCGCCTGGGCTTCGGCGCGGTGGACCTGCTCACCGAGAAGGAATGGCCCATCGCGCGCGACCACGGGCTCATCTGTTCCATGGGCACCCCCACCGAGCGGCGCGACTTCATCCGCCGCGGCCTCAACGACCGGGCCCATCACCCGCTGCTGGTGGCGGAGCTGGAGCGGGCGCTCACCGAGGCGCCGCGCCACGGGGTGCCCAACGTGATCGCGATGGTGGGGAACCGGGAGGGCCGCGACGAGGAGGCCGGGCTCGAGGCCTGCGTGGAGGCCCTCGACCGGGTGAAGGGGCTGGCCGAGCGGCAGGGGGTGACCATCTGCCTGGAGCTGCTCAACAGCAAGGTGGACCACGCCGACTTCATGATGGACCGGATGGCGTTCGGGCTCAAGCTGATGTACGCGGTCAACAGCCCGCGGGTGCGCCTGCTGTACGACATCTACCACATGCAGATCATGGAGGGCGATGTCATCCGCACCATCCGCGATCACGGCCACTGGATCGGGCACTACCACACGGCCGGTAACCCCGGCCGCCACGAGCTCGACCCGACCCAGGAGCTCAACTACGCCGCGATCGCCGCCGCGATCGCCGACACCGGCTTCGCGGGGTGGCTGGCCCACGAGTTCATCCCGACCCGCGCCCCGGAGGACGGGCTGCGGGACGCCCGGCGGATCTGCGGGGACTAGGCCGCACGACCCTACCGCGTGACCGGCAGCGCGAACGCCACCAGGTGGTCGCCGAAGGTGGTGCCCAGGTTGCCGTGCCCCCCCGCGGCGATCACCACGTACTGCCGGCCGTCGACGGCATAGGTCATCGGGGTGGCCTGCCCGCCGGCGGGGAGCGCGCCGCGCCACAGCTCCCGCCCGGTTTCCAGGTCGAAGGCCCGCAGGAAGTCGTCCATCGCGGCGCCGATGAACACCAGCCCGCCCGCCGTCACGATCGCCCCGCCCATGTTGGGTGAGCCCCACGCCGCGCTCCCCGGCGCGGCGGCGAGTTCGGGCACCTGCCCGAGCGCCACCTGCCAGCGTCGCTCGCCGGTGGCGAGGTCGATCGCCACCAGGCTGCCCCAGGGGGGCGCATTGCATGGCAGGCCCCGGGGCGACGCCAGCATGCCGCGACTCATCGTGTATGGCGTGCCACGCTGGTTGCCTTCGGCGGCCGCGGCGCGGGGTTCCAGCCGCACATAGAGCGGGATGCGCAGCAGGTTGGTCACCAGCAGGTGCCGTTCGGGAGACCAGCTCAGCGAGCCCCAGGTCGTGCCGCCGGCGTAGCCGGGGTACATCACCGTGCCCGCGAGGCTCGGCGGGGTGAAGATCGGCCCGGCGCGCAGCCGGTCGAACTGCGCGCGGCAGGCATCGCGCTCGGCGTCGTCGAGCCCCCAGAGGCTGTCGCGGGTCAGCGGACCGTCGAACAGCGGCTTCGGCAGCACCGGGAACGGCTGGGTGGCCGCGGCCACCTCTCCGGGGACTTCGCTGGCCGGCACCGCGCGCTCCTCCACCGGGAAGAGCGGCTCGCCGGTGGTGCGGTCGAGCACGAAGAGATGCCCCAGCTTGGTGGCCACGGCCACCGCGGGGATCTCCCGCCCCCCCCGCGGCACGGTCAGCAGCACCGGCTGGCTGGCCACGTCGAAGTCCCACAGGTCGTGGTGCACCACCTGGAAGTGCCACCGCACCCGGCCGGTCCGCCCCTCGAGCGCCACCACCGAGCTGGTGTAGCGGTTGTCGCCGGGGCGGAGCCCGCCGAAGAAGTCCGGGGCCGCGGAGCCGGTGGGCACGAAGACCAGGCCCAGCGCCGTGTCCACCGAGAGGGGGGCCCAGGCGTTGCCGCCGCCGGTCACCCGGGCCGCGGTGCTGTCCCAGGACCGATAGGCAGGGTCGCTCGGGTTGCGCGGGATCGGGTCGAAGCTCCATCGCTCGGCGCCGGAGGTGGCATCGAAGGCGCGGACCACGCCGCGCTCGAGGTCGACCCGCCGGTTGTCGCCGATGGCGGAGCCGACGATCACCAGGTCGCCGAGCACCGCCGGGGGCGAGGTGACGCCGTACTGCCCCACCTCGACCTCTCCCACCCCACGATCGAGGTGGACGGTGCCCGCCTCGCCGAAGCCGGGGCAGGGCGTGCCGCGTTCGGCGTCCAGGGCGAACAGCCGGGCGTCGACCGTGGCGAAGAAGATCCTGGCGGCGCAGCCGCTCCCGGGGGCCCCCTTCCAGTACGCGACGCCGCGCGAGACGAAGCCCTCCGACCGTTCGACGCTGAGGTCCAGCTTCGGGTCGAAGCGCCACAGCTCGTGCCCCTGCGCCGGATCGAGGGCGATCACCCGGTTGAGCGGCGTGCTCAGGTAGAGCCGCCCGTCGGCGAGGATGGGGGTCGCCTCGAACTTGCTGGCGCCGGTGTGGCAGCGGCCGCAGCCGGTGCGCGGCCCCTCACCGTGATCGTCGTGGGTGGCGTCGCCGGTGCGGTAGGTCCAGGCCAGCGCCAGCCGGTTCACGTTCGCGGTATCGATCTGCCGGAGCGGGGAGAAGCGGCCACCGCCGGGGTCGCCGCCGTAGGCGCCCCAGCCACTGTCCCGCGTGGTGGCGGGGTCGCCGGCGCCCCGGGCACAGCCGGCCAGCGACAGGGTCAGGGCGATGCCCAGGGGGAAGGCGAGGGGGATGCAACGCGACACGGGATTCGCTCCGTCGGGGAATGGCCCCACGCTAGGACGCGCCCGTCGGCGGGACAAGGATTTCGGGACCAGCGGGTTCGCCGGCGGGACGAACAGGCCGCCCGCGCCGGATCTAGGGGCCGTCGCCGAGGATGCGCGGCAGCGCGTCCCGGAAGCGGCGGCTCAGGGTGAGCCGCTCGCCGCCCTCGAGCAGCACCGCCTGGTCGCCGTGCGACGCCGGCTCGAGGAAGCGGACCCGGTCCAGGTTGACGATCGCGGTGCGGTGGATGCGGGCGAACCGTGCCGGATCGAGCCGCGCCTCGACGTCCTTCAGGGTGCTGCGCACCAGGTGGGTGCCGCTGCGGGCGTGCAGCTTGACGTAGTTGCCGGCGGCCTCGATCCAGTCCACCTCGCCCACCGGCACCAGGCGGGAGCGGTCCCGCTCGCGGACCAGGAACCGCTCCACCCGCGGCCGGCTGGGTGCCACCGCCGCGCAGAGCGCCGCCACCCGCCGGGCCAGCGCATCCGGATCGGCCGAGCCGTGGCGGGCGATCGCCCGCTCGAGGGCGCGATCGAACCGATCGGGCGCCACCGGCTTGAGCAGGTAGTCGAGCGCCCCCTGCTCGAAGGCCTGGATGGCATAGCGGTCGAAGGCGGTCACGAAGATCACGTCGGGGAGCGGGTCGGCCGCGCCGAGCACCTCGAAGCCGTCGAGCTCGGGCATCTGCACGTCGAGCAGGACCAGGTCGGGCCGGGTGCGCTCGAGCAGCTGCACCGCCTCGAGACCATCGCCGGCCTCGCCCACCAGGGTGCAGCCGGGGTGGCGGGTGAGGAAGCCGCGCAGCTTGTCGCGGGCCAGCGGCTCATCGTCCACGATGGCCACCCGGAGGGCGGTCACGGCGCGGCCCCCGCCAGCGCCGGCAGCTCCAGCCGTACCTCGACTCCACCGCCGGCCCGTTCCCCGATCCGCAGCGCCGCCGCGGCGCCATGGAGCACCCCCAGCCGCGCCCGGGTGTTGGCGAGGCCCACGCCGGTGTCCCCGGCACCCGCGTGCAGCCCGGGCCCATCGTCCGCCACCGCCAGGGTGAGCCGGCCCCCGGCGCGCACGGCGCTGATGGCGACGGTCGCCGGCCCCGCACGCCGCTCCACGCCATGCTCCAGCGCGTTCTCCACGAGGGGCTGGAGGATCAGCCGCGGCACCCGGCAGTCGAGGGTGTCGGCGGCGATGGTGGTGGTGATCGTGAGCCGGTCGCCGAAGCGGAGCCGCGCGATCTCCAGGTACGCCTCGAGCCAGGCCAGCTCCTGTTCCAGCGTCACCTCGGAGGCTCCATCCCGGGAGAAGTTGAGTCGCAACAGCTCCGCCAGGCGGGCCAGCATCCGGTCGGCCCGGGGCGCGTCGCTGTACATCAGGGAGGAGATCCCGTTCAGGGTGTTGAACAGGAAGTGGGGGTCGAGCTGCGCTTCCAGCCGTGCCAGCCGTGCCCGCCCCAGCTCCGCCTCCAGCCGGGACGCGTGCAGTTCCCGCTCCCGGCTCTCCCGGTACCTGCGCCAGCCGTGCAGCAGCAGGATGATGATCACGCTGCTGGGCAGCTGCAGCGCGAACTCCATCGGGTAGCGGTAGCGCATGAGGCCGTAGTCGTACGGCCCCAGGCCGGCGAGCGGAAACAGCGCCAGCCGGCTCAGCCACATCACGGTGGTGTGGAGCACGCCGCCGACCAGGATCGCGGCGAGATACAGCGGCAGGCGGGCCGGCCACCGGTCGCTGGTGAGCGGCCAGCGGTGGACCAGCCAGGCCAGTCCCGCGAAGAGGAGGGCACCGGCGTAGCCGCCGGTCAGCTCCTCGATGAGCCGGGTGGGCAGGGTCCCGGCGTGCGCCCGGGCCAGGTCGTCGAGCCAGAAGTGCAGCGCCTTCGACAACCCGAGCAGGGTGAAGACGCCGAAGACCAGGAGCGGGGCCAGCCACGGCCGCGGGGGACGCATGCAGCGAATGTGGCGGTCGGCCCCGCCGGCCGCCATGGCGGGGGGACGAGCGGGATTCCCGCAGGGGCGGGCGGGATCGGCCGGTTGACGCCACCCGGCACGCGGCGGAGATTCGGGTGGAGCGTTTCCCGTTTCCCGTTTCCCGTTTCCCCCTTCCCCCCGCCCCGAGCCCATGCCCCACCTCGAGCCGCGCACCGATCCCTACGACGTCTGCATCATCGGCTCCGGCGCGGGCGGAGGGATGGCGGCCTACATGCTCACCCGGGCCGGGGCGCGCGTGGCGCTGCTCGAGGCCGGGAGCATGTGGGACAACACGAAGGACTCGGCCATGCTCACCTGGGCGCACCAGTCGCCCCGGCGGGGCGCGAGCACGCCGGAGCGCCCCTTCGGCGAATTCGACGCCTGCATCGGTGGGTGGAACGTGCCGGGCGAGCCGTTCACCCGCGCGCCGGGCACCAAGTTCGACTGGTGGCGCGCCCGGATGCTCGGCGGCCGCACCAATCACTGGGGCCGCATCTCGCTCCGCTTCGGCCCCCACGACTTCAAGGGAAAGTCCCGCGACGGCCTCGGTGACGACTGGCCCATCGGCTACGACGACCTCAAGCCCTGGTACGACGAGGTGGACCGCCTCGTGGGGATCTTCGGCAGCGTCGAGGGGCTGGAGAACCACCCGGACGGCATCTTCCTGCCGCCGCCCCGGCCCCGCTGCTGGGAACTCCTGGTCAAGCAGGCGGCAGACCGGCACCAGGTCACCTGCATCCCCTCGCGGCTCTCCATCCTCACCCGGCCGCACAACGGCCGGATGGGGTGCCACTACTGCGGCCAGTGCAACCGCGGCTGCGCGGTCAACGCCAACTTCAGCTCCACCAACGTGCTGGTGCTCCCGGCGCTGGAGACCGGGCGGCTCTCGCTCATCACCGGCGCCATGGCGCGCGAGATCACCCTCGACGCCCGCGGCCGCGCCGACGGGGTGCTCTACATCGACAAGGCCACCCGCACCGAGCGCCGCATCGACGCCCGGGTGGTGGTGCTCGCCGCGAGCGCCTGCGAGTCGGCGCGGATCCTGCTCAACTCGAAGTCGGCCCGCTTCCCCGAGGGGCTCGCCAACTCGAGCGGCACCGTGGGGAAGTACCTCACCGACACCACCGGCACCGACGTGGGAGGCTTCATCCCGCGCATGGTCGACCACGTGACCCACAACGAGGACGGCGTGGGCGGCGCCCACCTCTACATGCCCTGGTGGCTGGACAACCGGAAGCTCGACTTCCCCCGCGGGTATCACATCGAGATCTGGGGCGGCCTCGGCGCGCCGTCATACGGCTTCATGGGCGGGATCCAGAACTACCCCGGCGGCGGCGGCTACGGCCGCCAGCTCAAGGACGACTACCGCCGCTACTACGGGGCCACCATCGGCTTCTCCGGCCGCGGCGAGCAGATCCCCAACGAGGACTGCTACTGCGAGATCGACCCCGACGTGGTGGACCAGTACGGCATCCCGGTGCTCCGCTTCCACTGGAAGTGGACCGACCACGAGCTCAACCAGGTGAAGCACATGCAGGAGACCTTCCGCGCGCTCCTGGCCGAGATGGGGGGCGAGGTCTGGAGTCCGATGCCCACGAAGGAGCAGGGCTACGGGATCGCCAACGGCGGGTCGATCATCCACGAGCTGGGCTGCGTCCGGATGGGCGCCGACCCCGGGCGCTCGGTGCTCAACGCGCAGTGTCAGGCCTGGGACGTGAAGAACCTGTTCGTCACCGACGGCGGGTCGTTCGTGTCGCAGGCGGACAAGAACCCCACCTGGACCATCCTGGCGCTCTCCATGCGCGCCAGCGACCACATCACGCAGGCCATGAAGCGGGGCGAGTTGTAGGCGGTTAGGCGGTTAGGCGGTTCCATCGGGGAGGCTGGCACGTGACCGAAGTCAATCGTCGGCAGGTCGTGGAGCTGCTCGCGGGGATCCCGTTGCTCGCGGCTGGGCTCACGCCACAGCAGGCCGCCCGAGCGGCGGCTTATGCCAGGGCCGCACTAACCGCCGAACCGCCCAACCGCCCGACCGTCTTCTTCACCGACCACGAGTACGCCACCGTGCGGATGCTCGCGGAGCTCGTGATCCCGCGCGACGGCCGCTCCGGCGGCGCCCTCGACGCCGGGGTGCCGGAGTTCATGGACTTCATCCTCGACGAGAACAAGGGGATGCAGACCTGGATGCGGGGCGGGCTGGCCTGGCTCGACACCGAGGCGCGGGAGCGCTTCGGGCGGGAGTTCGTGGACCTGGCCGACGCCCAGCGCCGCGCCATCCTCGACGACATCGCCTGGCCCGGGCGCGCCCGGCCGGAGCATTCGCAGGGCGTCGCGTTCTTCAACCGCTTCCGCGACCTCACCGCCTCCGGCTTCTTCTCGAGCGAGATCGGGGTGAAGGACCTGCGCTACCAGGGCAACGAGTTCGTGATGGAGTGGCAGGGCTGCCCGCCCGAGGCGCTCCGCAAGCTCGGCGTCTCCTACGAATGACGCGACGCCGGGGGAGCGGGCCTCCGCTTCCCCGGCGTCGCCGGCCGCCCGACGCATTCCCGCCCTACGGCTGGGCCTCCGCCACGTACACCTGGGTCGAGGCGCCGGGGATCACCCAGACCAGGTCATCCCGGCCGTCGCCGGTCACGTCGCCCACCAGCGTGGCGGCCTGGCTCCAGTTCGTGAGCGCGGGGTGCACCTGCTCCGCCGGCGAGATCTCCGGCCGGCCGTCGCTCTTGCCGCGCCCGATCTGGATCTTGTTGGTCGTGGCGCCGAGCTGGTTCCAGATGATGTCGGAGTACCCGTCACCGTCGATGTCGCCCACAAGGGCGGTGAAGTTGCCGCCGCTCTCCAGCGGGACCGCGAGGTAGGGATTGAGGTAGGTCCACCCGCCGCTGCCGTTCGCCAGCCCGCCGTGCAGCGCCCGGCCGCCGTTGAGGGCGCTGGACCAGAACATGTCGGTCTTGCCATCGCCATTGAAGTCGCCGGTGAGCCGCTGGTAGCCCTGCCAGCAGCAGCCGGTGTAGTGCCCCTGGGCCCCCGCGAGGGAGTAGGTGAGCCCATCGGCGTTGAACCGTCCGGTGTACAGGTAGTTCCCGGTGTTGGGCCCGACGGTGTTGAAGATCAGGTCCACGCGCCCGTCGGCGTTCAGGTCACCCTTGAAGACCGCGTACGCCGTCCACCCCCCGGGTGCCACCTGGTACGCCGGGTGGGACATGTCGAACGTCCCGTCCCCGTTGGAGAGGTTCACATAGGTGCGGTTGGTGGCGGCCGTCTCGTTGAAGACCAGGTCGTCCTTGTGATCCCCATTGGTGTCCATCACCAGCAGGTCGTAGCCCCCCCAGCCGCCCTCGGTGCGCTGCTGCGCCGGCCCGAAGGTCCAGCCGCTGCCGGTCGAGAGTGCCACGTAGCTCTTGTTGATCGTGCCGCGGTTGCTCCACACGGCGTCGGCCCTGCCGTCGCCGTTGAGGTCGCCCGTCTCGAACTGGTAGTTGCCCCAGCCCTCCGGCGCGGTGTCGGGGTGGCTCACCACCACCGCCGCCGCGAAGGTGCCGTTGGCCTGCCCCAGCGAGTAGGCCAGCTGGTTGTTGGTGACGTCGCGGTGGTTCCACACCAGGTCCATCTTCCCGTCGTTGTTCACGTCCACCAGACGGGTCTCGAACGGGGTCGCGACCGGGGTGGTGATGGTCTGCGCTGGGTCGAAGACGAACTGCCCCGGCAGCGCATTGAACTCCTGGCAGCTGCGGATGCTGTAGTTGGTCGCCTCGGTGACCTTGGCGATGCTGCCGTCGCTCACGTTCTTGAACACGTACGACAGCGGCGCCGCGGTGCTGAACGGGGCGCTCTGGGTGAAGTACGCCTTCCAGTCGCCGCTCTGGATCATCGCGATCGTGGCGGAGTCGTTCCCGCCGATCGACGTGATCGCGATCCGCGACCGCGCCAGGATCTCGTGCTGCTGCGTGCTCAGGTCGAGCCCCGCCTGCCCGGTCACGAACTTGTACGAGGCGTTGAGCGTCGCCCGGATCTCGCTCTCGCTCGCTGTCGAGGTAAGCGTGAACATCATGCTCCGGCCATACGTGACCTGCGAGATGTAGATCGGCGGGTTGTCCTGCCCCATGAAGCCGGCGTCGATCTGCGCCTGCAGCTTGGCCGGGGTGAAGGCGCTGCTGAACCACTGCGCCGGGGTCGGCGGGGCCGCTACCACCACGTCGAACATCCGCTGGTAGAACTGCACCGCCACCGTCGTCTCCGACGAGTTGCGGCTGGTGCTGCCGCTGGCCTTGGCGGAGAAGCCCAGGTACTTGCCCGAGAGCCCCGCCTGCAGCGCAAACTCCTTCTCCGAGTTGTAGGTCCGCATCTCGAAGGTGCTGGCGGTCGGCGCCTGCAGCCCGCCGGCGGTGTAGTTGCCCACGATGCTGCCGATGGCCTGCGCCACGTGGGCCTGGTCCACCGTGTCCACCGCGCGGAAATTGCTCCCGCTCGGGAAGCTGAAGCCGGGAATGGACACGTTGATCGGGGTCCGCTCCCTCACCGTGATCCCCTTGAGCGACCCCGCCTGCAGCACGTGGCTCTTGCCCTGGATCAGCGCCCCCGGAAAGAGCACATCCTGGTCAGGGTTGTAGATCACGATCTGCTGCGGGCTCTTGCTCAGGGTATACGGCACGTCGGTGCAGGCGTACGCCACGTTGGCTCGAGTGGTCACCACCCCGGCGGTATCCACGGTGGTCACGCTGGCCACCGTATCCCGGACCGCGCTGGGCGTCCGGGTGCTGTCCACCGTCGAGTCGGTCACCACTCCCGGCGGGGAGTACTGGTCCCAGCTCGGCAGGCCGGCGAGAAACTCGCCCGCCGTCTTCCCGCCGCCCGGGCCGGTGCCGTCACTTCCGCCGCTGCACGCGAGGGTCGCGAGCACCAGCCCGGCCGCCGCCGCACGGGCCACATACCTGTTGCGCATGGTCCTTCCTCCTGGACTAGCACCCCCGTACCCGCCGGCCACCGCGGGGCATGGGAGAAGGCCTGAATGGCTTGAGGGGTGACAGACAGGAAAGCGCTACCACGGGCAGAATCCCCTCATGCCCGGGGCGTGAGCTGGGCCACCCGATCCAGGTTGTTGATTGTCAAGTGCTTCCACCATCGGACCCGGCCGCCGGGCGCATGGCTCACGCCCCGGTCGGCGACACGCCGGCCGGGCTGCAACACACTGAGGGAGGAGGGAGGGGAGGGCCGGAGGGAGGGATCAGCGGCTGGACGCCGCACTGTCGGCGAGGGGAAGCCGGACGCGAGCCGCCTGGTCCGGGCGGCCCCAGGCATCATAGAGGTCACCGAGCCGCCTGGTGACCCGGCGGGTTCGGTACCCCTCCTCGCCATCGGCGGCGAGCAGAATCTCGTGCCCCCGCACCAGGGCCGATTCCGCCGCGGTGAACCGCCGCTGGCCGAGCAGCGCCGCGCCGAGGTCGCTGTACCCCTCGCCGATGTCGCGATGGCCCGCGGGCAACGCCCCCTGGCGGATCGCAAGCGCCCGGCGGAAGTAGCCCTCGGCCTCCGCGAAGCGCTGCTGGTGGAGCCGCACCAGGCCCAGCCCCACCAGCGGATGCGATCGATTCACGTGGCCGGGGCGCAGCACCTGGTCCTGGACCGCGATCGCCTTGCGGAAGCTGGCGGCCGCCTCCTCGTCGCGCCCCACCTCGAACAGCGCAAAGCCCTGGTTGTTGTAGCCGGCGGCAAGGCTGGGATGGGGCCGCGGGTAGGCGCGCTCGATCAGCCGGATGAACTCGGCGAACGCCGCCACCGTCCCCGCCGTGTCACCCTTCTGCTGCAGCAGCAGGGCGTAGCTGTTGAGGGTGTTGGCATACTCCGGGTGGTTCTCGCCCAGGATCTTCTTCCGGGTCGCGAGCGACTGCAGGTACAACGACTCCGCCTCGACGTACCCTCCCTGGTCACGCAGCAGGGCCGCCAGGTTCCGCTCGGTGGCGGAGACTTCGAGGTTCTGCTCCCCGAACCGCGCCCGCTGCGCCGCCAGTCCCTCCCGGAGCAGCGGCTCCGCCTCCTGCCGCCGCTGCAGCCGCCGGAGCATCCCGCCAAGCTCCACGAGCACCTTGGTGATGGCGGGGTCGCCCGGCGGGTAGACCTTGCGGCTGACCCGGAGCGCCTCGGTCCACAGCGATTCCGCCGCGGCGTAGTTCCCCACCGTCTCCCGCAGGTAGCCCAGGTGCCCCGCCGCCTCGGCCGCCTCGGCGCTGACCGGGCCGAACAGCGCCTTCCGGTCGGCGTAGGCCGCGGCCAGCAGCGCCCCGGCCGTGTCCACCTCGCCGATGTCCTGCAGCGTGGTCCCCAGCGCGAGCGCCGCGGTCGCGATGTCCGGGTGCGGCGCCTGGTGCAGTGCGCGCTCCCGCTCCAGCGCATGGCGGAGCGGCCGCAGCGCGCGCTCCGACAGCCCCAGGCTGGCGTAGGTGGTGCCGATCACCCGGAGCATCGTGGCCTGTACCTCGGGCTGGCCGGCCAGGTCGCGGTCCACCCGTCCGGCCGCCGAGTCGAGCAGCTCCCGCGCGGTGATCGTCTCGCCCCGCGATTCCTCGGGATCGTTCACCTCGAACAGCTGCTGCAGGAATCCCGCGACTTCGGTGGCCTTGGCCGCCTCCTGCCGGGCCCGGTCGCGCTCGGCGGCGACGCGCCCGACGTACCAGGCGGTCAGCGCCACCACCGCCGCGAGCACCACCACCGCCGCGGCCACCTCGCGCCGGTGGCGCCGCACGAACTTGCCCAGGCGGTAGCCGGCCCTCGCCGGCCGCGCCAGCACCGGCCGCCCGTCGAGGTGGCGCTCCAGATCCTCCCGCAGCGCCGCCACCGAGGGGTAGCGCTCCGCCGGCGTCTTGCCCATCGCCTTCTGCACGATGGTGTCGAGGTCGCCGGCGAGGGCCCCGGCCCAGGGGCGCGGCGGCAGGCCGGCCTCGGTGGCGCGCCCCGCGGCGGCACTGGGCCGCTCCGCCTCCACCTCGGTGAGCACTCGCTCCACCTCACCGGGCGAGAGCCCCTTGAGCTGGAACGGCTCCCGCCCCGCAAGCAGCCGGAACAGTACCACGCCGAGGGAGTACACGTCGCTCGCCACGGTCACGCGCGCGCCCCGGGCCTGCTCTGGGCTGGCGTACGCCGGGGTGAGCGCGCGGAGGACGGTGGTCTCCTCCTCCGCCGCGCCCGGGTCCACCAGCTTCGCGATGCCGAAGTCGAGCAGCTTGGGCTCGCCCGCCCCCGTCACCAGGATGTTGGAGGGCTTGAGGTCGCGGTGCACCACCAGGGCCTGGTGAGCGTACTCCACCGCACGGCACACCCGGAGGAAGAGTTGCAGCCGGGCGCGGAGGCCGAGGCCGCGGGTCTCGCAGTACTGGTCGATCGGGAGCCCGTCGATGCACTCCATCACGAGGAACGGCGTGCCGTCGGCGGCGCCGCCGCCGTCGAGGAGCCGGGCGATGCCCGGATGGTTGAGGTCGGAGAGGATCTGGCGCTCGGCCCGGAACCGGGCGACGAGGGCGGGATTGGCGAGGGCACCCTGCACGAACTTGATCGCGACCTCGGCACGGTACTGCCGGTCCACCCGCTCGGCGCGGTAGACCCGGCCCATGCCGCCGCGGCCCAGCTCGCCGGTGAGGCGGTAGGGTCCGATCACCTCACCGACGCGCGAGGCCTCCACCCCGTCGACCATCGCCTCCACGGCGGCAGAGATGCGGCCCTGCAGGAAGTCGGCGGCGGAACAGGCCGCATCGGCGGCCAGCAGCGCCTCCACTTCACGGCGCAGGTCCGCGTCCCCGTCACAGGCCCCGGTCAGCCAGGCATCGCGACCCGCCGACTCCACGCCCATCGCGGCCTCGAAGAGCGCCTCAACCCGCGCCCATCCCGCGCTCATGCACCGCCAGCCTCACCGAGCTCCCGATAGAGCCAGGCCCGCGCCAGGCGCAGGTCCCGGTGGACCGTCGCGGGGGAGATCTCGAGCACCGCGGCGGCCTCATCGTAGCTCAGGCCACCGAAGTACAGCAGCTCGATGATCTGGGCCTTCCGGGAATCAAGCGACGAAAGCCGTTCGAGGGCCTCATCGAGGTCCACCAGGTCGGCCGGCCGGTCGGGGGCGGCCGCGAGGTCCTCCTGCAACCCCACCGCCACCACGCCGCCGCCGCGCTTGGAGCGGCCGCGTGCGCGGGCGTGATCCACCAGCACCCGGCGCATCACCTGCGCCGCCACCGCGAAGAAATGCCGCCGGCCCTCCCAGGCCACGTCCGCGCCGACCAGCCGCAGGTAGGCCTCGTGCACCACCGCGGTGGTCTGCAGCGTGTGCCCCGAGGCCTCGCCGCGCAGGTGGTGCCGCGCCAGCCGCTTGAGCTCCTCGTAGAGGATGGGCATGAGGCGGTCCATGGCGCGCGCATCGCCGCGCTTCCAGTCGAGCAGCAGCTGGGAGACGTCTTCCGGCGGAGAGCTGTCCATCACCGGTCCGCGACGGGGGAACGTGACCTGAGGGGACTCGGGCCAAACTAGCGCCATCTACTGCTATATGCCACGCGCGCCGTTCATGAGCCCGGGCTGGCGACCCGCGCCGTCCGCGGCCAACTTGGGGAGCGGACCCGGCCGCCCCGCCCCGCCGCAAGGAGAGCCTCACAGGTGCCCGATTCCCACCCCGGCGACTGGCGCCGGATCGAGGAACTGTTCCACGCCGCCCTCGACCAGGAACCCGCCTCCCGGGAACTCTGGCTCCGGGAGGTGACGGGGGACGATGAATCCATCGTCTCCGAGGTCCTGGCGCTGCTGGCCGCGGACGCGCCGTCCGCGGACGCGGGCGTGGTGAGCCGCCTGGTCTCTGACGCGCTCGGCGCCGCCACGGAGACGGCCACCCCGCCGTGGATCGGGCGGATGGTCGGGCCCTACCGGCTCGAGGCCGAGGTGGGCCATGGCGGGATGGGGACGGTGTACCTCGCCACCCGGAGCGACGATGCCTATCGCGCCCGGGTGGCGATCAAGTTCGTGCGCGGCGGCATCGCGGGTCCCGAGCTGCTGCGCCGGCTCAAGGCGGAGCGCCAGATCCTCGCCGACCTGGCCCATCCCGGCATCGCCCGGCTGCTCGATGGCGGCACCGCTGACGACGGCACCCCCTACCTCATCATGGAGTACATCGAGGGCGAACCGGTGGACCGCTACTGCGCGGCCCGCCGCCTCGAGCTCGGCGCGCGGGTGGAACTGCTGCTCCGCATCTCCCGCGCGGTGCAGCACGCCCACCAGGCCCTGGTGGTACACCGCGACCTCAAGCCCTCCAATATCCTCGTCAAGCCGGATGGCACCCCGAAGCTGGTGGACTTCGGCATCGCCAAGGTGCTGGATGCCGCCGGCGGCGAGGAGACGCTCACCGGCCTGAGCGTGATGACCCCGGCCTACGCCAGCCCCGAGCAGGTGCGCGGCCAGCGGGTCACCGTCGCCACCGACATCTACTCCCTGGGCGTGGTGGCCTACCAGCTGCTCGCCGGGCGGCTGCCGCTGCCGGTGGAGCCGGGCACGCCGCTGGTCGAGCTGGCGCGCCGGGTGGAGCAGGTGGAGCCGCCCCGCCCGAGCGCGGTGGCGGAGGGGCCGGCAGCGGCCTGGGCCGGCGCCCTCGCCGGCGACCTCGACGCCATCCTGCTCAAGGCGCTCGCCAAGGAACCGGAGCGGCGCTACGCCTCCGTCGAGCAGTTCGCCGCCGACCTGGCCCGGTGGCGTGACCGCGAACCGGTGCAGGCCCGCCCCGCCGGCGCCGGCTACCGCTTCCGCAAGTTCGTCGCCCGCAACCGGCTCCCCGTCGTGGCGGTGGCGCTGGTGGTCGGCTCGCTCGCGACCGGCCTCGGCGTGGCGCTGTGGCAGCGCGGGCAGGCCGAGCACGCCCGCGCCGAGACGGTCTCCACCCTGGCCCGCGCCAACGCCACCCGCGACTTCCTGCTGGGCCTGTTCCAGGCCAGCAATCCGGTCACCAACGGCGGCAAGGACCTCACCGCCAGCGACCTGCTCGCCAAGGGCATGGCGCAGGTGGACTCGCTCAGCGACCAGCCCGCGCTGCAGGCGGAGCTGCTGCACCAGCTCGGCCGGATCGAGGCCGCCCGGGGCGACTACCGCCAGTCGGTTGGGCTGCTGCGCCGGGCGATCGCGACCCACGAACGGACCGGCAGCCCCGACTCAGCGCTGTACGACATCTACTCCGCGCTGGGCAACTCGATGCACGACCTGGGCTGGCCCGACTCCGCCGCCGCCGCCTGGCAGCGGGCCGTGGACATCGGGGCCCGATACCGGAAGGCGGATGATCCCGACCTCGCCGGCGTGATGGGCAACCTCGGCATCGCCTACTCCCGCATGGGGCTGCTGGCAAAGGCGGAGTCCACCTACCAGCGGCAGATCGCGATCGAGCGCCTGGCCTTCGACTCGACCGACCCCACGCGTGCCTATGCCCTGAACAACCTCGGCCTGCTCTATGCCAACAGCGGGCGCTTCGCCGAGGCGGAGCCGGTGCTGCGGGAGAACCTCGGGGTCATGCACGGGGCCTGGGGCGATACCATTGCCACGGTCGCCTTCGGCTACGACAACCTGGGCGTGATGCTGCGCGAGGCGGGGCGCTACGACGAGGCGGAGCCGATCCTGCGCCGAGGCCTCGCGATCCGGGAGAAGCTGCTCGGGCCGAAGCACCGCTTCACCGGCGAGTCGTACTCGGGGCTCGGCAAGCTGCTGGCGCAGCGCGGCCGCGGGAACGACTACATCGAGGCCGACTCGATGCTGCACCGGGCCCTCACCATCCTGCAGGGGACGCTCGACCCCGACCATCCCGCGGTCTCGTACGTCACCCAGGCACTGGGCAACCTGGCCTACAATCAGGGACGGCTGAAGGACGCCGAAGGCTGGTTCCGCCGCACCCTGGCCCAGCGGCAGCGGAGCCGCGCCCGGGACAACCCAGCGGTGATGGTGCAGACCCTCACCGCGCTGGGCCACACCCTCCGCGACGAGGGCTCGCCGGAGGCGGCGATGGTCTTCCGCCGGGCCGACTCGCTGGCGCGTGCCCGGCTGGACCGTGCCGACCCCTTCGGCCGCCGGGCCGAGATCGGGCTGGCGCTGGTGCTGGCCGACAGCGGTGCGCGCGGCAGGGCCGATTCGCTCTACACCGAGGGCATGGCGGCGCTGGCGGCGCGCATCGGACCCGACCATCCCTATGTCCTGCGCAACTGCCGTCGCGGCGCCGCCGCCGGACTGGCCGATGCCGCGGCGTGCGCCGACACCGTCCGCGCGAGTGCCTCGTGAGCTGCCGCCCCCGGCTGGGCCTGCGAGAGCGCCGGCGCGCTAGCCCTCGAGCCCCTGCAGGAACTGCAGCACCACGATCTCGTCGCGCCGCAGCGCCGCCGTGGGCCGCTCCCGCGGCGCGGCGGGCGGCGGCGGCGGGGGCGCCACCACCTTCTCACGATACGCCTGCAGCACCCCCGGATGCACGTAGTACTGCCGGCATACCGCCCGGGTGTTGCCCAGCCGGGCCGCCACGGCGTCGATGGCCGCGATGATCGCCCGCTCCGCGTCGCGGGCCGTCTCCACCACCCCGGTGGCCCGGAGGTGCTGCGCCGCCAGCATGGTGCCGGCCCAGGTCCGGAAGTCCTTGGCCGTGAGGCCGGGGCCCGCGATCTCCCGCAGGTAGTCGTTGACGTCGCCCGAGGAGACCGCCTGGCGCCGGCCCGCCTCGTCGACGTACTGGAACAGCTCCTGGCCCGGGAGGTCCTGGCAGCGCTGGATGATCCGCGCGATGCGGCGGTCGGTGAGCGTGATGGTGTGCTGCACCCCGCTCTTGCCGCGGAAGCTGAACCGCACCTCGTGCCCCCGCACCCGCACGTGCCGGCCCCGCAGCGTGGTGAGCCCGAAGGAACGGTTGGCGCGGGCGTACTCGTCGTTCCCCACCCGGACCAGCGTGCGGTCGAGCAGCCGCACCACGGTGGCCAGGATCTGGCGCCGCGAGAGGTCGCGGGCGGAGAGGTCCCGCTCCACCCGTTCGCGGATGAGCGGCAGGCGCTCGCTGAACTCGAGGATCCGGCGGAACTTGGAATGGTCCCGGGTGGCGCGGTACGCCGGGTGGTAGCGATACTGCTTGCGGCCCCGGGCGTCACGGGCGGTCACCTGGATGTGTCCCGACGGGTCGGGACAGATCCAGACGTCGGTCCACGCCGGCGGGATCGCGAGCGAGAGGATGCGCCGGCGTTCGGCGCGGTCGCTGATCAGCCGCCCGTCCGGCGCGGTGAATGACCAGCCGGCGCCCACGCGCCGACGGCGGATACCCTCGAACGCGTCGGTGACGTAGACCAGCCCGGCGCGCCGGGCCGACTCCCGATGCTCATGCTGGCGTGCGGATGGCATGTGCCTCCAAGTTCACCGCCCCCGGCCGTTTTGCGCCAGCCCGCGCGCCTCACAACCTCCCCGAGCCGCCCGTGACGCTGCCCCGCCGCGACTTCCTCTGCCTGGCGTCCGCCGCCCTCGCCGGCGCCGGGATCCCGTCGCCGCGGTCCCGCCGCCCGCGCCCGGGCCGCCCCCGCCCCACCGCCGCCCAGCTCGCCTGGCAGCGCGACGAGTGGGCCATGTTCATCCACTTCGGGGTGAACACCTTCTCCGACCGGGAGTGGGGCGACGGCCGCGAGGATCCCGCCAGCTTCAACCCGGAGGCGCTCGACGCCCGCCAGTGGGCCCGGACCGCGCGCGCCGCGGGGTTCCGGGCCATGGTCCTCACCGCCAAGCACCACGACGGCTTCTGCCTCTGGCCCACCGCCACCACCCGCCACGGCGTGGCGTCGAGCCCGTTCCGTGGCGGCCAGGGCGACGTGGTGCGCGAGTTCGTCGAGGCCTGCCGCGCCGAGGGCCTGCGGCCGGGGCTCTATCTCTCGCCCTGGGACCGCAACGCCGCCGTCTACGGCGACTCCCCCCGCTACAACGACTTCTACTGCGACCAGCTCACCGAGCTGCTCACCCGGTACGGCCCGCTCGCGGAGGTCTGGTTCGACGGGGCCAACGGCGAGGGCCCGAATGGGCGGCGACAGGCCTACGACTGGCCGCGGTTCTTCGGCCTGGTGCGCCGGCTGCAGCCGGAGGCGGTGATGTTCTCCGACGCCGGCCCCGACGTGCGCTGGATCGGCAACGAGACCGGCTCGGCGGGCGACCCCAACTGGTCCACCGTGGACCCCGCGGCGGTTCCGTACCCCGGGGCGGAGGGCGAGCAGGTCATCGCGATGCTGCAGCACGGCGACCCCGCCGGCTCCACCTGGCGCCCCGGCGAGACCGACGTGTCCATCCGGCCGGGATGGTTCCATCACCCCGCGGAGGATGGGCGGGTCAAGTCCGTCGCCGAGCTGGAGGCGATCCACTGCACCTCGGTGGGCCGGAACTCCAAGCTGCTGCTCAACGTGCCGCCGACCCGCGCGGGGCTGCTCCACCCCACCGACGTCGTGCGCCTCCTGGCCCTGCGCACCCGGATCGAGCGTCTCTTCGCCGAGGACCTCGCGCGCGGGGCCGCCCGCCGCTGGCGCGCCACCGGTCCCACCACCGGTGTGCTCGAGCTGAAGCTGGCGCGCGAGAGGCCCGCCAATCTCGTGGCCCTGGGCGAGGCCATCGAGGAGGGACAGTGCGTAGCCCGCTACCGACTCGAAGGGAGCACCGACGGGCGGGGCTGGACCCCGATCGCCTCGGGCCAGACCATCGGCTACCGCAAGCTCGATCGCTTTCCGGTCACCTCGCTCCGTCACCTCCGCCTCGTCATTGAGGAAGGGCTCGACCGGCCGCGGATCTCCCAGCTGTCGCTGTTTCACGACGTTTCAGCTTGACACTTCCCGGGACGGCCCCCGTATTGGAGCCGTCCCCATCGGAGCCGCCATCATGTTGAAGCCGTTCGTCACCCTGGCCGCCGCGGCGGCCGTCGGCGTGGTGCTGTGGAAGCTGCTCGGCCTCCTGCTGCTGCCGCTGGTCGGCATCGCCCTCGGCCTGCTCATCACGGTGCTCAAGTTCGCCTTTCTCGGCGCGGCGTTATTCTTCGCCTTCTGGCTGTTCCGCCGCATGACCCGGGACAGCACCAGCACGGCCTGACCTCCCTCGCGGCGGATCGTCACGCGTGACCCTTCGCCGTACCCTGCTCCTCGCGCACCTCGTCATCGGCTGCCTGCTGGCGCCGGTGCTCGTGCTGCTGGGCATCACCGGGGCCATCCTGGCGGTCCAGCCGGAACTCGAGGATGCCTCGAACGCCCTGCTGACCGCCGTCGAGCCGGGCGAACGACCCCTGGCCCTCTCGGACCTGACCGACCGGCTGCGGGCCACCTACCCCGGTTCCGCGCTGCGGAGCGTGCGGTTCCCCGAGCGGCCGGACCGAGCCCTTCGGGTCACGCTGCAGCGCCCGGACAGCGCCGACGCCGACCTGCTTGTGGATCCCTATCACGGGGTGGTGCTGGGCCGGGGCGAGGAGTACTGGTCGCTCCGGCCGGTGCAGGTCTTCCACACCCGGTTCGGGCTGGATCGCTACGGCGCTGCCATCGCGGCCTGGAGCGCCGTCGGGCTCGTCTTCCTTTCGCTGAGCGGGCTCATCCTCTGGTGGCCGGGGAAGATCCTCACGATCGTCCGCACCGGCTCCTCGCGGCGCATCCTGCTGCACCTGCACAGCGCCCTGGCCGCCTACTCCTGGATCGCCCTGATGTGCTTCGGCCTGACGGCCGCGGTGATGTACTGGCAGGCGCCGGCATACGGCGGCCTGGCGCGTCTCACCGGCGCCGGGCCGATCCCGGACGGCTCGGGGCTGGCCGTCACCTCCTGCGCCGCGGACGGCGCGGCGGGATTCGACCGGCAGCTGGCCGCCGCGGCCGCCGACCAGCCGGGCGCCACCATTACCTGGATCGAGGCGGGGCAGGCCGCGGGCGATCCCACCCGGGTGGTCCTGCGCCATCCAGGCGACCGGACCCCGGCGGGGCGCACCACGGTCTATCTCGACCCCTGCAGCGCGGCGGTGCTGGCCCATGTCGCCACGCCCACCGCGCCCCTGGCGTACCGCCTGGTGCGGCAATGGAACCGCGAGCTGCACACCGGCGACATCGGCGGCTGGCCCACGCGCACCATCGCATTCCTTTTCTCGCTGACGCTCCCCGTGGTGGCGGTGAGCGGCCCGCTGCTCTGGTGGAAGGGCCGGAGACGGGTCGGCACCCAGGCGACCAGCTGATCGGGCCGTTGGTGGGCTGGGAGTGTTGCCAATCGTCCAATCGTCCAATCGCCTATCTTCTCCCCATGTCGCGCCCCGTCCCCGAACTCCTCGCCCCCGCCGGCACCCTCGACGCCGTGCGCGCCGCGCTCGCCAATGGTGCGAACGCGGTGTACCTCGGCGCGGAGCGCTTCAACGCCCGGGACGATGGTGCACAGCTGACCCTCGAGGAGGTGGGCGAGGCCTGCCGCATGGCACACGCCCGCGGCGCGCGGGTGTACCTCACCTTCAACATCCTGTTCAAGCCCGCCGAGCTGGTCGACGCGCTGGCCCACCTGGGCGAGTGCGTCGACCGCGGCATCGACGCGGCCATCGTGCAGGACCTCGGCGCGGTCCGGCTGATCCGCCAGCTCTATCCCGCCCTCGAGATCCACGGCTCCACCCAGATGACGGTGCACGACGGCGCGGGCGCCCGGGTGCTCCAGGGGCTTGGCGTGGACCGTGTGGTGCTCGCCCGGGAGAACACGCTGGAGGACATCCGGGCCATCCGCGCGGCGGTGCCCGAGCTCGGGCTCGAGAGCTTCATCCACGGCGCGCTCTGCATCGCGTACTCCGGGCAGTGCTACATGTCCGGCATGATCTCGGAGCGGAGCGCCAACCGCGGCGCCTGCGCCCAGAGCTGCCGGAAGGACTATGTGCTGGCCGACATCACCACCGGCGCCGAGCTCGACCGGGGCTACCTGATCAGCGCCCGGGATCTCGCCGCGGGGGAGCACCTCGACGCCATCGCCGAGGCGGGGATCGGCTGCCTCAAGATCGAGGGGCGCAAGAAGAAGCCGGAGTACGTGGCCACCGTGACCCGCACCTACCGCGACTTCCTCGACCGGCTGGGTACCGGGCAGTGGGTGCCGCCCACCGAGGCGGAGGTGCAGCCGCTGGTGCAGATCTTCTCGCGCGGGTTCACCGGCGGGATGTACGGTGGGCGCGCCGGGCGTGACTACATCACCCGCGACCAGCCCGACAACCGCGGGATGGTGCTGGGTCGGGTGAGTGGCCATGACGGCCGCGACCTGCTCATCACCGTCACCCAGCCGGTGGAGGTGGGCGACGGGCTCGGCTTCGAGCATCCCGCGGGCGCCCAGAAGGGGAACACCGGCTTCAGCGTCACGCGGGTGCGTACCCTGGGGCAGCGGGGCGGCCGGCTCACGCTGGCCATTCCCGCGCTGGCCGACGTGCCCGACGGCTGGGTGGTGGTCCGTTCCTCCCAGGCCGGGCTGCTGGACCGGGCGCGCGCCTCCTTTGCCGGGGTGGAACGGCATCCGCCGCTGCCGCGCACGCCGCTCGACCTCGCGGTGGCCGGGACGGCCGGTGCACCCCTCACCCTCACCGCCACGGCCGGCGACGAGACGGTCACGGTGGAGAGCAGCATCCGGCTGGCCCCCGCGGGAAAACACGCGCTCGACGACGCCCGCCTGCGCGAGCAGCTCGGCCGCCTGGGCGAGACGCCGTTCGTGCTCGGTGCGCTGGAGATCTCCGCGCTCGCGGGCGGGCTGTTCCTCCCGGTGAGCGCCCTCAATGAGTTGAGGCAGGCGGCGGTGGCGGAGCTGGTGCGGCGGCGGGACTGGGCCGAGCAGGCCCGGCTGGCCGCGCGCGCGGCGGCGATCACCGCCGCGGTGCAGGGGGGCCCGACGGCGGGACCGTCGAGTCGCCGAGCCGAGGAGCCGCCGAGCCTCACCGCCGAAGTCTGGCGCGTCGAGGATGCACGGATCGCGGCCGAGGCGGGCGCCACGGAGGTGGCGCTCGACGTGTTCCTGCGGCACCCCACGCCGCCCGTGAGCCGGGTGCGGAAGCTGGCGGAGGACCTTGCTGCGGGCGGGGTCGTGCTGCGGCTCCGCACGCCGACGATCGTGCGGCCCGAGGAACGCAGGTCGGTGGACAAGTGGCTCGCCCTCGGGCTGCCGCTGGTGAGCGGGCACCTGGGGCTGGTGGCGGAGCTGGCAGCGGCGGGGCGCGACGTGGTGGCCGACTACGCGGTCAACTGCTTCAACCCGCACACCGCGGCGGAACTCTTCCGGCTGGGCGCGCGGCGGATCGTGCCGTCCATCGAGCTGACGGCCGATGAGATGGCGCAGGTGGCGGCGCCGTGGGCGGGGCGGGGGTTCGAGCCGTTCGTGCATGGACGGCCCGAGGGGATGACCATCGAGCACTGCGTGCTGTCGGCGGCGTTCGAGCGGGAGCCGACCACCTGCCGGGACCTCTGCGTGCAGCAGCACCCGAACGTGGAGCTGACCGACCCTGCCGGCTACGTCTTCCCGGTGGCGACGGACTCGGCCTGCCGCAACCGGCTGCTCCATTCGCGGCCGGTGAGCGGCGGCCAGTACCTGCCGGCGCTGTGGCGGGCCGGCTTCCGCGCCTACCGCCTGGTCTTCAACGTCCCCGGCGACCCCGTGGCGGAGGTGACCCGCGCCTGGCGCGCGGCGCTCGACGCGCTGGGCCGCGGCGCCGCGCCCGATCTCGAGGCCATCCGCGAGGTGACGGGCCGCGCATTCACCCGCGGCCACTTCGCGCGCGCGGTCTGACCGCGCGCCGCGGAGAGCGGTGGCGCTACCGGCCCCGCTTCCCGGCCGCCACCACGTCGTCCTTGTCTCCCCGCAGTTCGAAGGTCTTCGCCCGTCCCGCGGCCGGCCCGAATTCGAAGGTCATGTCTTCCATTATCTCGTAGAGCTCCCCGTCCTTGATCAGGCCCATGCTGAACCACCGCTCGCGCGTGGGGATCAGCAGGAACGGCTCGGCATCCGGCCAGGGGTCCTTGATCCAGTCCCCGTGCAGTGCCCCGTCGCGGTGGGTCAGCGCAAAGGCGATGGTGGCGGTGGTGTCGCCCCAGTCGGGGTTCCGCCAGTGCATCTCCCACGTGCCGAGGTACGGGGAGATCTCCGCCGAGGTCAGCTCCAGCCGGTAACTGGGGGGCACGTCGATCCTGAGCGGCACCCGGATGGTGCCCCACGCCATGGCCAGCGTGGTGCCCGCGAGCCGCACCTCGGGGAAGCCGAAGGTGAGCACCTCGGTGAATGGCGCCGTCTCCGGCGTGACGTCGAACCGGACCTGCTCCGGGGTGGAATCGGGGTGCCGGGTGTGGAACATCCGCGCCCGCGGGTCGAACACGACGGTCCAGGTCTCCGGCCGCACCACCATCCAGAGCGAGTACTTCCCCTTGGCCAGCGCGTGCCCGTTGACGGTCACGTCCTTGCTCACGTCCACCGTCGTGGCCCAGTTGGCGCCCGGCGTCCAGACCTCGTCCCACTTCACCTCGCCCCCGAAGAGCGCCTCCCGCCCGCGGGCCCGGGGCCGGGAGTACTCGACGGTGATCGCCGTCCCGTCGATCGTCTGGCTGACCGTGGCGGGTTCACTCGCCTTGACCTGCGCGGCGGCCGGCGGGAGGGTGAGGGCACACAGGACCAGGCCGGTGGCGGCATGGCGGGCGAGCGCGAGCGGCATCAGGAATCCCCGTAGCGGGCGTCGATGGCGGCGCGGATTGCGTCGAGTGATTCGCCCGCGCGGTGGAGCCGGTGAGCCAGGTGGGCCTGTCCCTGGCAGATGTCGCAGAAGCGGGACATCGCCTCGCCCTCGTAGCAGGAGAGGAGCGAGTAGAACGTGGGCGGGTCGGTGCACTGGCAGTGGCACCGGATGCCGTCCACGATCTCGGGGATCTCCCGTACCTTGTCGAAGAGCGGGATGAGGTCCGGCGTGGTGGCCAGCTGGTCGGCGGTCCACACCCTGGCCGACGTGATGCCGGCGCGCGGTACCGGGTGCGGGCCGCGCACCCGCCGGGGCGCCCCGCACCAGGCGTTGAGTGCCGCCGTGTGCCGCGGCGCCGGGCGGAAGAGCGGCAGCAGGGCCACCCCGGCGAGCGTGGCCACGAACGTCCGGCGGTGCAGCGGCCCGGCGAGGGGCAGGGAAAGGCGCATGAGACCCTCGGAGTGCGGGAGTGGCGACCGGATGCTGCAAGGTACCGGCGCGCCCGGGAGCGGTCCAGCGGAGGGGCATGGCCTGCGCCGGCATGGCGCCGTACCTTCTCTCCGTCCCGTGCCCCTACGCGCATCCATCGCCATCGGATCCACCACCCGCGGACTGCCCATGCGTCGCCTGCGCCACGCGCTGCTCACCCTGTCCCTGCTCACCCCCCCGCTCGTCGCCCAGGCGCCGGTGCGCACCCCCCCGGCCCGCCTCGGCTTCGCGGCCGGCCGCCTGGAACGGATCGGCCCCGTGGTGCAGGCCGCCATCGACAGCGGGCGCGCCGTCGGCGCGGTGGTGCTGGTGGCGCGGCACGGCATCGTGGCCTACGCCCAGGCCTTCGGCTGGGCCGATCGCGAGGCGCGGCGGCCGATGGACCTCGGCACCCTGTTCCGCATCGCCTCGCAGACGAAGGCGGTGACCAGCGTCGCGGCGATGACGCTGGTGGAGGATGGCCTGCTCCGCCTCGGCGACCCGGTGGCAAAGTTCCTGCCCGGCTTCGCCACCGCGCGCGTGGCCAGCGCCAGTGACACCGGGCTGGTGCTCACGCCGGTGCGCCGGGCCATCACCATCCGCGACCTCCTTACCCACACCGCGGGCATCTCCTACGGCACCGACTCCCTGCTGCGAGGCGCCTACGCCGCGCAGGGCCTCGGTCCCGAGGCGGGTTACGGCTGGTACTTCGCGGACAAGGCCGAGCCCATCTGCGCCAGCATGGAGCGGCTGAGCCACCTGCCGCTGGCCGCGCAGCCCGGGGAGCGGTTCGTCTACGGGTACGCCACCGACCTGCTCGGCTGCATCGTCGAGAAGGTCTCCGGCCAGAGCCTGGCCGAGGTGATGGCCGCCCGGATCTTCCGGCCGCTGGGCATGCACGACACCTGGTTCTACCCGCCGGCCTCCGCGCGCGCGCGCCTGGCCACGGTGTACGCCGGGACCGACAGCGGGTACGTGCCCGCGTCGGCCGGCGCCCGGGGCCAGGGCCACTACCTCGACGGCCCCCGGGCGAGCTACTCCGGCGGGGCGGGCCTCGTCTCCAGCGCCGGCGACTACGCCCGCTTCCTGCAGATGCTCGCCAACGGCGGCACCCTCGACGGCGCGCGGGTGCTCGGGCCGCGGACGGTGGCCCTCATGACCACCAATCACGTCGATACCCTGTTCTCGCGGAATGGCCTGGGCTTCGGGCTGGCCTTCGAGATCCTCGAGGACCCGGGCCGGGCGGCGCAGTTCGGCAATCCGGGACGGTTCGGGTGGGGCGGCGCCTACGCCACCAACTACTGGGTGGACCCGAAGGACGGCCTGGTGGTGGTGCTGATGACCCAGCTGCTGCCCGCCCGCGACTTCGACCTCTGGGACCGGGTGCGGGCGGTCATCTACCAGGCAGAGGCGCGCTAGCGCTAGACGTCGAGCCGGCGGGCGTAGGGGACCACCTCGCCGGCTTCGACATACCGCTTGAAGAGCCGCAGGTACATCGCCCAGCAGAACGATGAGGTCCGGAAGTGCGCATTGGCGGCGGGCCAGCCGGTGTGCGCGAAGGCCACGTGGGTGCCGCCCTCGATGGCGGCCAGCTCGAACCCCACCCGCGTCCCCCGCCAGTCATCATCGGCCTCGACCATCTCCCAGGCGAGCGCGCGGGGCGGATCGTACGCCACCACGACCCCCGCCCAGGCGTACCCCGGCCCGAAGTCGAGGGCATAGTGCTCGCCCGGGCCCGGGGTGCCACTCGCCCGCAGGCTCCACCAGGCATCGAGGCCGGCGGGGTCACTGAGCGCCGCGAACACCCGCTCGGGGGTCGCGAACACCGGGAAGTCGTGCAGGATCTCCGGCATGGTGGTCTCGGCGTGAGGGGGCCGGGGCAATCGTGCCACCCGGGACGCCACGCCACAAGGCCCGGGCGGCGCCGTCTGGCCTTTCCCATCGCCGGGTGATAGCCTCCTCCCATGCGCGTCATCCTGGAACGACGGAACCAGGCGGTCCACTTCACCGCCACCACCGAGAGCGGCGCCACCGTGGCCATCGACGGGGCGCCCGCCATCGGCGGCCAGGGCCTCGGCGCCCGCCCCATGGAGCTGGTCCTCACCGCCCTCGGCGCCTGCAGCGGCATCGACGTCGTCACCATCCTGGCCAAGCAGCGCCAGGAGGTGCACGCGGTCCGGGTGACCGTCGAGGGGGAGCGGGAACCCGGCCGGGAGCCGTCGCTCTTCGCCACCGTCCACGTGCGGTTCGAGGTGACCGGCGGCTGCGATCCCGACAAGCTGGCCCATGCGGTGGGGCTCTCGATGGAGAAGTACTGCTCGGTGGCGCGGATCCTGGAACGGAGCGCCACGATCACCTGGAGCCACGCCGTGCTGCCCGCCGCATGACCGGCCCGGAGCCGCACTTCGAGACGCTGGCCATCCGGACCCAGCTGCCGACGACGCCCGAGCGGGAACACGCGGCGCCGCTGTTCCTCACCTCGAGCTTCGTGTTCGACGACGCCGAGCAGGCCCGCGCGCTGTTCGCCGACGAGGTCCCGGGCAACATCTACAGCCGCTACTCCAACCCGAACACCGACGAGTTCGTCCGCAAGCTCTGCCTGCTCGAGGGCGCGGAGGACGGCATCGCCACCGCCTCGGGGATGGCGGCGGTGTACGTGGCGATGGCCTCGCTGCTCAAGGCCGGCGACCACGTGCTCGCCTCGCGGGCGCTGTTCGGCTCCACCCACCAGATCCTCACCCGGCTCTTCCCCCGCGTCGGCATCGGCCACAGCTACGCCGACATCGCGCGCCCCGCGACGTGGGAACAACTGTTCCAGCCCACCACGCGGCTGGTGTTCGTGGAGACGCCGTCCAACCCCGGCCTCGACCTCATCGACCTCGAGTGGCTCGGCGCGCTATGCCGCGCCCGCGGGGTGCCGCTCGTGGTGGACAACTGCTTCGCCACGCCCTACCTGCAGCGGCCCATCGCCTGCGGGGCCGATCTCGTGGTGCACTCCGCCACCAAGTACCTCGACGGCCAGGGCCGCACGCTGGGCGGGGCCATCGTGGGGCGCGCGGCGCTGGTGGCCGAGGCCCGGTTCTTTGCGCGGCACACCGGGCCGGCGCTCTCGCCCTTCAACGCCTGGGTGCTGTCGAAGAGCCTGGAGACCCTCGCGGTGCGGATGGACCGCCACTGCGCCAGCGCGCTGGCACTCGCCAGCCGCCTCGAGGGGCACCCGGACCTCGAGGAGGTCCGCTACCCCTTCCTGCCGGGGCACCCGCAGGCCGCCCTCGCGCGGCGGCAGATGCGGCAGGGGGGCGGGATCGTGGTGCTGGTCCTCAAGGGGGGGCTGGCGCGGGCGGGCCGCTTCCTCGATGCGGTGCGCATGGTCTCCCACAGCCCCAACCTGGGCGACACCCGGACCATCGTCACCCACCCGAGCAGCACCACGCACTCGAAGCTGACCGAGGACGAGCGGCTGGCCGTGGGCATCCCGCCGGGACTCATCCGCGTCTCGGTGGGCCTGGAGCACCTGGACGACATCACCGCCGACCTGCTGCAGGCGCTGGAGCGGTCGCGCTGAGGCGCGGCCGCCGGCCGCGCGCGGCATCACCTCTCATCCCGTGGGCACGCATGCGTCACCGACTCCTGCTGGCATTCGCCGGCCTGCTCGCCATCACCCCCCTCGCGGCGCAGACCGCGGCGCTCCCCACCATCGAGGAGAAGACCGCCGGCATGCGGCGGCTCGACGGGTTCCTCCCGGTGTACTGGGACGAGCGCGGGGGCCGGCTCTGGCTGGAGGTGCCGCTGGCGGACGAGGAGCTGATCTTCATTGCCTCCCGCGCCACGGGGATGGGCTCCAATGACATCGGCCTCGACCGGAGCCAGGTGGGGGAGGGAAAGATCGTCCGGTTCGACCGGGTGGGCCCGAAGCTGCTCCTGGTGCAGCCCAACTACGCCTACCGCGCCGAGTCGCCGGACAGCAGCGAGCGGCGCGCGGTGCGCGAGTCGTTCGCCCAGTCGGTGCTGTGGGGCTTCACGGTGGCCGCGGCCACCGGCGGCCGGAGCCTGGTCGACGCCACCGACTTCGTGCTCGCCGACCTCACCGGCGTGGCCGAGGTGCTGCGGGAGTCGGGCCAGGGGAGCTACGCGCCGGACGCTTCGCGCGGGGCGCCCTACCTGCCCAACACCCGCGTCTTCCCGCGCAACACCGAGATCGAGGCCACGCTCACCTTCACCGGCGGGCCGCCCGGCGCCTGGACCCGGGGCGTGACGCCGACACCGACCGCCATCACGCTGCGCCAGCATCTGTCGTTCGTGGCGCTGCCGGAGCCGGGCTACCGGCCGCGGGCCAACGACCCCGGCGCCGGCTACTTCGGCATCGAGTACGCCGACTACGCCACCCCCATCGGCGAGCCGCTGGCGCAGCGGCTGATCATCCGTCACCGCCTCCAGAAGAAGGACCCCGCCGCCCCGCTCAGCGACCCGGTCCGCCCCATCGTCTATTACCTCGACCGCGGCGCGCCCGAGCCGGTGCGTTCCGCGCTGCTCGACGGCGCCCGCTGGTGGAACCACGCCTTCGAGGCGCTCGGCTATCGCGACGCCTTCCGGGTGGAGCTCCTCCCCGAGGGCGCCGACCCGATGGACGTCCGCTACAACGTGATCCAGTGGGTGCACCGGGCCACCCGGGGCTGGAGCTACGGCGGCGCAGTGGTGGATCCGCGCACGGGCGAGGTGATCAAGGCCGCGGTGCAGCTCGGCTCGCTGCGGGTGCGGCAGGACTACCTGCTGGCCGAGGGGCTGCTCGACCCGTACGTCACCGGGACCGAAGATCCGGTCGCCCCCCTCGGCATGGCGCTGGCCCGGCTCCGCCAGCTCGCCGCCCACGAGGTGGGCCACTCGCTCGGCCTGGCGCACAATTACATCGCGAGCACGCAGGGCCGCGCCTCGGTGATGGACTACCCCCACCCATGGGTGCGGATCGCACCCGACGGCGGCCTGACCCTCGACAGCGCCTACGCCGTGGGGCTCGGGGCATGGGACAGCGTGGCGATCGCCTACGGCTACATGGACCCGCCCACCCGCGGCTCCGAGCGGGCGATGCTGGCTGGGGTCCTGGCCGAGGCCCGCGCCCGCGGGCTCACCTTCCTCACCGACGGCGATGCCCGCCCCGCCGGAAGCGTGCATCCCGAGGCCCACCTGTGGGACAACGGGGTGGACGCCGCCGCGGAGCTGACCCGGGTGATGGACGTGCGCCGGGTGGCGCTCACCCGCTTCGGCGAGACGGCGATCCGCGCCGGGCGCCCGTGGGCCACGCTCGAGGAGGTGCTGGTGCCGGTGTACCTGCACCACCGCTACCAGCTCGAGGCCGCGGCCAAGCTCGTGGGCGGCCAGTGGTACAGCTACGCCGTACGGGGTGATGGCCAGGTCCCGCTCCGTCCGGTGCCCGCCGCCGACCAGAAACGCGCCCTCGCCGCGCTGCTCCGGACGCTTGCCCCCGCCGAACTCACGCTGCCGCGGCCGGTGCTGTCGCAGTTGCCACCCCGTCCCAACCTCTGGGACCCGCACCGCGAGCTGTTCCGCCGCACCACGGGGCTGGCCTTCGACCCGGTGGCGCCCGCGATGGCCGCGGCCGACCTCACCGTCGCGCTGCTGTTCCACCCCGAGCGCGCCGCACGCCTGGTGCTGCAGCCCGCGCTCGAGCCGGGCGCGCCGGGCCTCGCGGAGGTGATCAAGGCGGTGGTCAACGCCGCCTTCGGGCCCACCCCGCGCGATCCCTACGAGGCCGAGGTGGCGCGCGGCGTCCGCTACGTGGTGGCCGACCGGCTGGTGCGGCTCGCGGCCGAGGCCGACCTGCCCCAGGCGCGCGCGGTGGCGCTGGCCGAGGTGGAGGCGCTGCAGCGCCGGATGGAGGCGCTCCGCGCGCGGCCCGCCGCCAGCGCCGCGGATCGGGCCCAGGCCCTCGCCCTCGCCGGTGACCTGCGCCGCTTCCTCGAGCACCCGCGCGGACCCGCCGATGCCGCGCCCGCCCCGCTGGCCCCGCCTCCCGGCAGCCCGATCGGCGACGAATGACGGGCCCCGCCGCCGCCCTCGGCTGCCCCAGCCGCGGCACCCCGGCCGGCGCGGCGCTCGCCCGCCGTCTCCTGGCCCTCGCCGGCTGGCGGGTGGTGGGCGCCATGCCGCCGCTGCCGCGCTTCGTGCTGATCGTGGCGCCGCACACCTCCAACTGGGACTTTCCCCTCTGCATCCTGGCGATGTTCGCCATCCGCTTCCGCCTGAGCTGGCTCGGCAAGCACACGCTCTTTCGCTGGCCGGTGACGGGGTTGCTCCGCTGGCTCGGCGGCGAGCCCATCGAGCGGACCGCGGCCCACGGCACCGTGGGCGCCGCCATCGACCGCTTCAAGACGCGGGAGCAGTGGGTGCTCGGCATCTCCCCCGAGGGCACCCGCAAGCGGGTGGAGGAGTGGAAGACCGGGTTCCATCGCATCGCCGTCGGCGCCGGGGTGCCGATCGTGCCGGTGGCGGTGGACTACTCGCGGAAGGTGGTGGACATCCTCGCCCCGGTCTGGCCCACCCCCGACGCCGACGCCGACATCCGCGCCCTGCGCCGCCTCTTCCACCCGCGCATGGCCCGCTTTCCCGACCGCTACGTGCTGCCGCCGGAGGACGCGGCGTGAGCCCGGCGGGGGAGGAGCCCGCGACGGCCATGGCGCGATTCCTGGCCAGCCTGGAGCTCGACTACGCGCGCTGGCGGGAGGGCGACGGCTACGACCTGGAGGCCCTCCGGGCGCTCACGCCGTCGGAGCAGGAAGTGGCGCTCGCCCTGCTGCGGGAGCGGCTCGAGGGGCCGGGAGCCGGCTGGCGCGAAGTCGAGGCGGTGGCGGCCCTCGCCCTCCCCGCCGCGCGCCGCTTCCTGCGTGAGCTCGAGTGGCACGACGTCGCGGAGATCCGCCTGCGCGCCGCGGTGCTGGCGCCGGACGGCGAGAGCCGCGGTACCGTGGAGCGGGAGGTGCTGCGCCTGCTCCGGGACCCCGCCACCGACATCGGCGCCGACGCGGTGATGCGCCGCGCGGAGGAGCATCCCGAGCCGGCCATCCGGGAGGCGCTGCTCTGGTGCGCGGTGGATGGGGCACCGCACCTGCGGGTCCACGCCGCGGCGCTGGCGCTCTACCTGGCCGGGGGCGCCCGGGAGCCGTTCGACTGGGCGCACCGCCCCCTCTTCCTCCGCTTCGGCGAGCAGCCCCGGGAGGAGCGCCAGGCGGCGCTCGCCGAGCTGCTGGCGCGGATGGAACGTGGATCACCGCCGGGTTAGACTACCGTCGGCATCGTTGGACGACGCCCCCCACAGCCCATCACCCCCTGCCCGCGCGCTCCGTCCTGCGCGCCGACGGATCTCCCATGGCTACCCGCCCGCTTGGCATCGGCTTCATCGGCTCCGGCTTCAATGCCCGGTTCCACATGCAGGCCTTCCGCGCCGTCCGCGACTGCGAGATCCGCGGGGTGTGGAGCCCCAACCGGAAGAACGCCGAGGCGGCCGCGGCCTACGCCCGCGAGCTCGACATCGGCCCCTGCCGGCCCTATCGCTCGATCGCGGAGATGGTGGTCGACCCGCTCATCGACGCCATCTGGCTCTGCGGCCCCAACCAGGCCCGGGTCGAGAACGTCGAGGAGCTCACCGACCCGATCATGCGCGGCCACGCCGAGCTCGCCGGCATCGCCTGCGAGAAGCCGCTGGCGCGGAATGTCGCCGAGGCAAGGAGCATCTTCGGGATGGTGCGGAAGGCCGGCCTCAAGCACGGCTACCTCGAGAACCAGGTGTTCGCGCCCCAGGTCGAGACCGGGCGGATGCTGTTGTGGGCCCGGGGCGCGGCGACCACGGGTCGCCCCTACCTGGCCCGCGCGGCCGAGGAGCACAGCGGCCCCCACATGCCGTGGTTCTGGCGCGGCAGCCTGCAGGGCGGCGGCGTGCTGAACGACATGATGTGCCACTCCGCCCTGGTGGTGCGCCACCTGCTGACCGAGCCGGGACAGTCGCTGAACACCGTGGTCCCCAAACGGATCACGGCGCACATCGCCAGCCTCAAGTGGTCCCGGCCCGCCTACGCCAGGAAGCTCAAGGCCACGATGGGCAAGGAGGTGGACTACGCGAAGCAGCCCTCCGAGGACTTCGCCAGCCTGATGGTCGAGTTCGAGACGGCCGACGGCCACACCGTTCTGGGTGAGGCCAGCACCAGCTGGAGCTTCGTGGGCGCCGGCCTCCGGCTCTCCGCCGAACTGCTCGGTCCCGAGTACTCCATGAGCTGGAACACGCTGGACAGCGGGCTCAAGCTCTTCTTCAGCCGTGAGGTGAAGGGGCGCGCCGGCGAGGACCTGGTGGAGAAGCAGAACGCCGAGGTGGGGCTGATGCCGGTGGTGGCGAGCGAGGCCGCCGCCTACGGCTACGAGGCCGAAAACCGGCACTTCGTCCGGGTCTTCCAGGGCAAGGCCGACCCGATCCTCACCTGGGATGACGGCCTGGACGTGGTCCGCATCCTGATGGCGGCGTACCAGAGCGCGGAACAGGGCCGGACCCTCGAATTCCCCCCCCGGGGCCTGGACAGCTTCGTCCCGGCTGTCGCAAAAGGCACCTGGAAGCCCTGACGGAATCCCGGTTTCGGCACCACCCTTGCCCTGACTTCCCCCCGGGGGCCCCCTTGGCCCCCCTGGTACCCCCTGATCCTGTGATCTTCGCCACGGGCGTTGCATTCCGCAGCCCCCGAGGCATGGGCCGTCGTGGCGTCCGCGCCACGGGGCCGTCCCGGAGTGGCAATGCCCGAGCGGATGCCAATGGACCGACCCAGTGGACCGGAGGCCGTGGTGGTCATCCGGCCCACCCCGGGCGTCTGGACCGTGGCCACCGCCGCCTACGCCGTCCTCTACGTGGTGTTCGAGCGCAGCGGGGCCGGCAACGCCTCGCTGCGTGACCTGGTCAGCAACCTCGCCTTCCTGCCGCTCAACCTCCTCGTCGCCACCCTCAACCTGCTCGCCTCGCGTCACCCGTCGCTCGACATCGGGGTCCGCCGCGCCCTGCGGCTCCTCGGCGCCGGCGCCGTCATGGTGCTGATCGGCAACCTGATCTCGGTCAGCTACTTCTTCAGCCGCGGCGAGAGCCCCGGCGTGTCGTGGGCCGACCCATTCTACCTCGCCGACAGCGGCTTCACCCTCGCGGCGCTGCTGTCCTTCCCGCTCATCCGGCGGACCCGCCTCGATGGCTGGAAGTTCGTGATCGACGCGGCCACGGTGCTGGTGGGCGGCGGCCTCGCCATCTGGTTCCTGGCCATCCGGCCGGGCATGGACGTGACCGCCACCCGCTTCATCGACCGGGCGCTGGCGCTGGCCTATCCGATGGCGGGGCTGCTGCTGCTGCTCGGCGTGACCATGACGCTGCTGCGCCGCCCGCTCGACGGCAATCGCCGCGCGTTCCACGTGCTGCTCGCGGGCGTGGTGCTGAGCATCGTCGCCGACCTCACCTTCGACCTGATCGTGGCGCAGGCCGGCGAGCGGATCATGGGGTGGATCGACGCCGTCTACCTGATCGTCTACATCCTGCTGGTGGCCAGCGCGGAGATGTACTGGGCCCATCCGGTGCCGGCCGGCGCCCCCGCCCCCCCGGGCCGGACCCGACGCCAGCCCTCGAGCCTGCTGCCGTACCTCGCCGTGGGAGCCACCTACGGGCTGCTGCTCGGCGTCACGGTGCAGCCCTGGGTGGATCCCGTGAGCCCGATCGCGGCCGCCGCCGTGGCCATCACGGCGCTGGTGGTGGCGCGGCAGCTGCTCACGGTGCGGGAGAATGTCCAGCTCATCGCGGAGGCCGCTGCGCGGCGCAACGAGGCGCGCTTCCGGGCCCTGGTGCAGCACGCCTCCGACGTGATCCTGGTGGTCCGCGGCGACCTGACCATCCGCTTCGCCAGCCCGTCGGTGGCGCGGGTGCTCAAGCTCGACCCCGCGGGCATCACCGGACAGCCGCTGGCCGACGTGCTCGACCCCGAGATCCGCGACGCGGCCCTGGCCTTCCTGCGTGCCGCCCTCCGCACCCCCGGCGTCACCCCGGCCGTCGAGTGGCGCTTCCAGGGCAGCCGGGCCACGCCGCTGCACGTGGAGGTGATCGCCAGCAACCTCCTGGCCGAGCCCGACGTCCGCGGCCTGGTGCTCAACCTCCGCGACGTGAGCGAGCGGAAGCAGCTGGAGCAGCAGCTCACCCACCTCGCCTTCCACGACCCGCTCACCGGGCTCGCCAACCGCGCCCTCTTCCGTGACCGGGTGAGCCACGCGCTGGCCCTCTCCCGGCGGCAGGGCACGGCGATCACGGTGATGTTCCTCGACCTCGACGACTTCAAGCAGGTCAACGACACCCTGGGCCACGCCGAGGGCGACCAGCTCATCACCGCGGTGGCGGAGCGGCTGCAGGCCTCGGCCCGCAGCGCCGACACCGTGGCCCGGTTCGGCGGCGACGAGTTCGCCATCCTGCTCGAGGACCCGCCGGGAGGCACCGGCCACCAGGTGCTGCTGGAGCGGCTCACCCGCGCCATGGCCCGCACCTTCCCGCTGGCGGGCACGGAGCTGTACGTCACGGCCAGCATCGGCATCGCCACCGCCTCCAGCGACGAGAGCGCCGACGACCTGCTGCGCAACGCCGACATGGCCATGTACACGGCCAAGCGGCGCGGCAAGGGCCGCTGCGAGACCTACCAGGCCCACATGTACGCCGACCTCCGGCAGCGCATGGAGATGGAGCTCGCGCTGCGGGCGGCCATCGAGCGGGAGGAACTGCACCTGGTCTACCAGCCCATCTACGACCTCCGCACCCGCCAGCTCCACGGCGTGGAGGCGCTGGTGCGCTGGGACCACCCCCGCTACGGCTCCATGCTCCCCCAGCAGTTCATCCCGCTGGCGGAGGAGACCGGGCTCATCGTGGACCTGGGCGGCTGGGTGCTGCGGCGCGCCTGCTGGCAGCTGCGCCAGTGGCGCGAGCTCCACCCGACCGCCCCGCTCACCATGGCCGTGAACGTCTCCAGCCGGCAGCTGCACGAGCTCGACATCGTGCAGGAGACGGTGCGCGCCCTGCAGGAGTCGGGGGTCGACCCGGGGGCGGTGGTCCTCGAGATCACCGAGAGCGTCCTGATGCAGCAGACCGGCTCCGCCCAGGCCCGCCTCAAGCAGCTCAAGGCCCTGGGGGTCGGCATCGCCATCGATGACTTCGGCACCGGCTACTCCTCGCTCAGCTACCTGCAGCGCTTCCCGATCGACATCCTCAAGCTGGCGCGGCCCTTCGTGGAGGAGGTGGCCGGCGGCGACGACCGCGCCGCCCTGCCCCGCGCCATCCTCGGGCTGGGCCAGGCCCTGCGGCTGCGCACCGTGGCCGAGGGGGTCGAGCGCCCCGACCAGTGCGCGGCGCTCGCCGCCATGGGCTGCGACCTGGGCCAGGGGTACTACTTCTCGGTCCCGCTCCACCCCGACGAGGTGCGCCGCCTGCTGGCGGGCGGCGCCGCCATCGCCACCCCCGCCTGACCCCCGGCCTGCTCGTCCGGCGCGCCGGCGCCTCCCCGCGAGAATCCCCGGTCGCCTCTCACGTCCCTCCGTCGGGGACCGGCGCATTCGCGCGGCCCGGACGCTGGCCACACCGGGGGGATCCATGGACCGTGCATCTGGCGGGCAGGCAGATCGGCGGGTGCGGGGCCTGCGGGCCCTCGCCGCGCTGGCGGGGGTGGCCGCCGCGCTGGGCGGCTGCAGCGGGGGCCTCAACAACCCCAGCGCCTTCCAGCACATCTCGGTCTCGGTGGACATGGCCGGCGCCGGCGGCGGCCTGGTCGTCGGCTCCCTGCCGGTGGTCGGGATCTCGTGCAGCCGGGCGGCCGGGGGTGCCGCCCAGACCTGCACGTCCGGCTTCAACGATGGCGGGCAGGGCGGGATCTTCGACCTGGTGGCGCATGCCGACCCGGGCAGCGTCTTCAGCGGCTGGCAGGCGGTGGGCAGCCGCGGCTGCACCACCGTCACCGACAGCATCTGCACCATGACCTTCACGGGTACCGAGGGCGACGTCGACTTCAGCGTCACCGCCACCTTCGACCTCGTGTCCCTCACCGGGATCAACCTCCTGCAGAACCCCGGCTTCGAGGCCGACATCGCGGTGGGCGGGCTCCCGGTGGGCACCGGCTACTGGCGGGGCGATTCGGCCTACAGCGGCCCGGCCGGCCAGGGTATCACCCCGCGCACCGGGAGCCAGATGCTGCGGTTCGTCCGCAGCGGACTGCTGGCCGGCGCCGGCGTGGTGTCGAGCCAGCAGTGGCAGCTGGTGGACCTCTCCGCCCTCGCCACCGAGATCGACGCCGGCAAGGTCCGGGTGGACGGCAGCGCCTGGTTCCATCGCGTGGCCGGCACGGCCGCCACCGACACCCGGTTCGACGTCCGGGTGCTCGGCTACACCGGCACCCCGGCCGGGTTTCCCGGCAGCTACAGCAGCCCCGCCAGCCTGGTGGCCGGCACCGTACTGACCACCGGCAGTGGTTGGCAGCAGGGAAGCGTGACCGACACGCTCCCCGCCGGCATCCGGTACCTGGCCCTGGAGATCTACGCCTACGAGGATGTGCAGGACGATGCCGCGGACCCGGAGTTCGACGGCCACTACGCCGACGACGCCTCCCTGGTGCTGACGCTGCTGCCCTGAGCCCGCGGAGCTAGTGCCCGCCCGGCTCCTGGGCCACGGTGTCGGCGGCGGCCCGGGGCACCCGGTCGCGGAAGCGCTGCCACAACACGATCGCCGCCAGCAGCGCCGGCACGGTGGCGATCGCTTCCTTGGGGATGGGCAGCCCCGCCTTGGACCCGAGCCCCATCGCGGCGCCGATCAGCACCACGCCAAGCACGGTGCGGAGCGTCCCGGCCGGCAGCCGCACCGACAGGTGGCTCCCGATCCAGACGCCCGGTACCGACCCGATGAGAATGGTCCCGGCCAGGACGTAGTCCACGTTCCCCGCCACCACGTGGGCAATCGCGGCGGCCCACAGCAGGATGGCGGCGTGGAAGACGTCGGTGCCCACCACCCGGTAGGGGGTGAGCCGGAAGATCATGATGAGGCCGAGGGCGATCAGCGAGCCGCTGCCCGCGGAGGTGATGCCGAGGATGAAGCCGACGGAGAGGCCGAGCACCACCGCCGCCACCTTGTGCCGGGCCTGCATGGGCACGGTGTCGCGCTCGCGGGCGATGAGCTGCTTGAGGAAGATGGCGCGGATGAGCGTCATGGCGCCGGTGAAGGCGATGGCCCCCGCCAGCAGGTAGAGCATGGCCTTCTCGAAGGCCGGCCCCCCGAGGTGCCGCTCCAGCAGCCCCACCACGTAGACCCCGCCGATGGCGGCGGGCACCGACCCCACCGCCATCCACGCCGAGAGCCCGAAGTCGATGGTGCCCTGCTGCCAGTGCTTGATCCCGCCCACCGTCTTGGTCACCGCGCCGTAGGCCAGGTCGGTGCCGACGGCCGTCACGGGGGGCGTCCCCACGAACAGCACCAGCAGCGGCGTCATCAGGGCGCCGCCGCCGATGCCCGTCATGCCGACCAGGACGCCGACGCCCAGCCCGAAGGCGATGACCAGCGCGGGATTGAAGCTCACGAGTCTTCCTCATGGGACTGGTAGGGTACGGCCGCAGGAGGCCCCCGGTGGTGTTGCTCCCGCCCCGTGGTCGGCAAGAGGCATGCCTCAGCGGCCCCCGGCGCCCGAACACCCCCCGACGGCCGCCCCCCGGCGCCGGCGGCTGGCCCCGGGCCCACCGGGCGGGTGATACTCCGGCGGGAAACCCGGCACTCACGGGTCCCGTACGACACCTGTCTTCCCACCCGACGAGGCCGTTCCCGCATGCTCGCGCCCTTCCGACCGCTGGCCACGCTCGCCCTGCTGGCCGCGGCCCTCGGCACCACGCCCGCGCCGGCCCGCGCCCAGCAGGCGGGGCGTGCGGTGCCCATCGACTACTACCGGCTGCCCAACGGGCTCCGGGTCGTCCTCTCCCGCGACACCACGGCGCCCACCGTCGCCGTCGGGACGTACTACCACATCGGGTTCCGGAACGAGCCGCGGGACCGCACCGGTTTCGCCCACCTCTTCGAGCACCTGATGTTCCAGGGTTCCACCAACCTCGGCAAGCTCGAGTTCATCAAGCTGGTGGAGTCGAACGGGGGCCTGCTCAACGGCTCCACCCGGTTCGACTTCACCAACTACTTCGAGGTGGTCCCCGCGCACACCCTCGAGACCATCCTCTGGGCCGAGGCCGACCGGATGAAGGGGCTGGCGATCGACAGCGCCAACCTGAAGAACCAGCAGGAGGTGGTGAAGAACGAGGTGCGGGTGAACGTGCTCAACCAGCCCTACGGCTCGTTCCCGTGGATCGACCTGCCGATGACGGCCAACGAGAACTGGTTCAACGCCCACAACTTCTACGGCGACCTCGCCGACCTCGACGCCGCCACGCTCACCGACGCCGCGGCGTTCTTCCAGAAGTACTACGCCCCCAACAACGCCGTGCTCGCGGTGGTGGGCGACTTCGAGCCGGCGCAGGCCCGGGCCTGGATCCGGAAGTACTTCGGCGGCATTCCCGCCGTGGAGCTGCCGGCCGCGCCCGACCTCACCGAGCCGCGCCAGCTCACCGAGAAGCGCGCCAGCCGCATCGACTCACTGGCCACCCGCCCGGCGCTCGGCCTGGCCTGGCACGTGCCGCCGCGCTGGACCCCGGAGTGGTTCGCCTTCGGCCTCATCGACCAGATCCTGGGGCAGGGCCGCGACGCCCGGCTGTTCGAGGCGCTGGTGCAGGAGAAGGGCTACACCGGCGACGTGAGCGCCGGCATCAACTGGGGGCTGGGACACCAGTTCAACTACCAGGGCCCGATGCTCTGGATGGTCTCCCTCTACCACGACGCGAACGTCAGCCCCGATTCCATCGTGGCCGCGGTGGACCGCGAGGTGCAGGCGCTGGTCGACCGGCCGGTCGACGCCGCCACCCTGGCGCGGGCCCGCACCAAGATGCGCGCCTCGCTCTATGACATCATGGAGAGCTTCTCCGGCTTCGGCACCCTCGACCTGCTGGCCTCCTTCGCGCTGTTCGACGACGACCCGTCGCGGGCCAACCAGCTCGAGGCGGGCTTCGCCCGGGTCACGCCGGCCCTGATCCAGCGCACCGCGCGCGAATACCTGCGGTCCGGCAACCGGACCGTCTACACCATCGTCCCCGGGGCGCCGCAGGCGGCCGCCGGCGGCACCCAGTGAGGAGCGGACCCATGCGATCCACGCTGCTGGCCACGGCCCTGCTCCTGGGCGCGCTGCCCCTGGCGGCGCAGAAGGAGGCCCCGCCGGCCCCCGGCACCCCGAAGGACTTCCGGGTGCCGCCCCGCCGCACCCTCACGCTGCCCAACGGGATGAAGGTGAGCTTCGTGCGCTACGGCACGGTGCCCAAGGTGGCGATCCAGCTCGACATCGCCACCGGCGGCATCGACGAGGCGGCCGATGAGGTGCAGCTGGCGGGCCTCACCGCGCAGATGCTGCTCGAGGGCAGCACCAGCCGCAGCGCGGGCCAGATCTCCCGCGAGGCGGCCGAGATGGGCGGCAGCCTCCGCGCCGGCGCCGGCGACGACGACCTCACGGTGGGCGGGGAGGTGCTGAGCGAGTTCGGCGACCGGTTCATCGCCCTGCTCGCCGACGTGGTGCAGCGCCCGCGCTTCGCCGAGTCCGACCTGGCCCGCCTCCGCGCCAACCTGCAGCGCGACAACGCGATCGCCCGGAGCCAGCCGGGCCAGGTCACCCGGGCGCGCTTCCGCCAGATGCTCTTCGGCGACCATCCCTACGGCCGGGTGTACGCCACCGACGCGATGATCGCGGGCTACACCGCCGCGCGCGTCGCCGCGTTCTACGACCGCAACGTCGGCGGCCGCCGCGCCCACCTGTACGTGAGCGGGGTCTTCGACCAGCCGAAGCTGGAGCGCGCCATCCGCGCCGCCTTCAGCCGCTGGAAGGCCGGCACCGCCGCCACCGTGCACCCGCCGACCCCGGTGGCCCACCGCCAGCTCGACCTCATCGACCGCCCCGACGCGGTCCAGAGCTCGCTGCGCGTGGGGCTCCCCGTGGCCGACCCCACCAGCCCCGACTGGGTGCGGCTCACCGTCACCGACGCGCTCCTCGGCGGCGCCTTCGGCTCGCGGATCACCAGCAACATCCGCGAGGACAAGGGCTACACCTACAGCCCCTTCTCGTTCGTGGGCAACTGGCCGAAGACCGGCCTGTGGGTGGAGGTGGCCGACGTGACCACCGCGGTCACCGGGCCGTCGCTCAAGGAGATCTTCGGGGAGGTGGACCGGCTCCGGCGCGAGGCCCCGCCCGAGGCGGAGCTCACCGGCATCAAGAACAACCTCGCCGGCGTCTTCACGCTGCAGAACAGCTCGCGCTACGGCCTGATCGGCCAGATGCAGTTCGTGGACCAGCACGGCCTGGGCGACGGCTACATCAGCGGCTACGTGAAGAACGTCCACGCGGTGAGCCCCGAGGACGTCCGCCGCACGGCCGAGAAGTACCTCGACCCGGCGCGGATGACCATCACCGTGGTGGGCGACAAGAAGACCGTCGAGCCGCAGCTCGAGCCGTACCGGGCCGGGGTGCCCTGACCCGGGGGCAGGGTGCCGGGAGGGGCGGACCCTTACTGCCGCCCCCCCCGCGACCGTACATTTCTGGTCCCTCTCCCATGCACCAGGAGCAGTGACCAGATGGCGAACCCGATGACCTGCGACGCCCCGGCCGCCGAGGCGCCCAAGCCCGAGGGCCCGGACTGGATGGCGATGCTCGCGCCCTACCGCGTGCCGTCCAACCTCCGGAGCGCCTGGCAGCTGGCGAGCACCGCGACCCTGCTGGTGATCTTCTGGATCGCCGCGCTGTGGAGCCTCGAGATCGGCTACTGGCTCACCCTGATCGTGGCGGTGCCCGCCGCCATGATGGTGGTCCGGATGTTCATGCTGCAGCACGACTGCGGGCACGGGAGCTTCTTCCGCTCCCAGAAGGTCAACGACCTGATCGGCTCGGTGATCGGCGTGATCACGCTGGTCCCCTACACCTACTGGCGGAAGACCCACGCCATCCACCACGCCAGCTCCGGCAACCTCGACGGCCGCGACTTCGGCGACATCGACACCCTCACGGTCCGCGAGTACCTGAGCCGTCCCCGCCACAAGCGGATCATGTACCGGCTGTACCGTCACCCGCTGGTCCTGCTGCTGGTGGGCCCCGCGTGGCAGTTCATCCTCAAGCACCGCCTCCCGCTCGACATCCCGCGCAGCTGGAAGCGCGAGTGGACCAGCGTGCACCTGACCAACCTGGGCCTCGGGCTCGCGGTGGCGCTGCTGTGGTGGACGGTGGGCCTGCGGGAGTTCCTGCTGGTGCAGCTGCCCATCACGCTCATCGCGGGCGCCATGGGCGTCTACCTCTTCTACGTGCAGCACCAGTACGAGGACACCTACTGGCGCTACCGCGAGGCGTGGAACTACTTCGCCTCCGGCCTGGAGGGCGCCAGCCACCTGGTGATGCCCCGGCTGCTGCAGTGGTGCACCGCGAACATCGGCCTGCACCACATCCACCACGTCTCCGCCCGCATCCCGAACTACCGGCTGCAGGAGGCGTTCGACCAGAACCCGGCGCTGCGCCAGGTCACCCGGCTCACGCTCCCCCAGAGCGTGCGGACGCTGTGGCTCACCCTCTGGGACGAGGACGAGAAGCGGCTGGTGAGCTTCCGCGAGCTGCGCGCCATCCGGGACCGCCTCGCCCGGGAGATCGGCGCCGGCGCCGCCATCCTGGCCACCAAGCCCGAGGCGGTGCCGCGCACCTGGCAGTAGCCCGCCCCGCCCGGACGCGAACGGGAGCCGCGGCACGCGCCACGGCTCCCGTTGCTGCCTGCGGCCCCGGGCCGCCCGCGCGCCCGCCGTGCCATCCTACCGCGGGAACGCCTCCGGCAGGCCGCCGTCCACGGTGAGGATGTCGCCGGTGGTATAGCGGAACCGGCTGCTCGCCAGCAGCACCGCGAGGTCGGCCACCACCTCCGCCGGGATCAGCGCCGCCCCCATCAGGTTCCGCTTGCGGTACACCTCGAGCTGCTCCTCGACGGTGATGCCGCGGCTGGCGGCGCGCTCCTTCACGAACTGCAGGAACAGCGGGGTCTCGATCTGGTCCGCATTGATGGCGTTGACCCGGATCCCGTCGGCGCCGAGCTCCACCGCCGCCACCCGGAGGGCCTGCAGCATCGCCGCCTTGCTCCCGCCGTAGGCCACCGCCTCCTTGCCCGGCACCACCGCCGCCTTCGACACCGACGCCACGATCGACCCGCCGAGCCCCTGGCGCCGCATGATGCGCGCGGCGCGGCCGATGGCCTGCACGGCGCCGATGTAGTGCACCTCGAGCTGCCGCTGCAGGTCCTCCCGGGTGATCTCGGTGATCGGCGCGAAGCGGGGCGGGGCGCCGGCGGTGTAGAAGAGGCAGTCGATCCCGCCGAACTCGAGCACCGCCCGGCGGAACAGCGCGTCGAGGCTGGCGTCGTCCCGGACGTCCACCGGGCCGCCGATCACCCGGCCCGGCGCCGCGGCGGCGATCTCGCAGGCCACCTTGCCCGCCACGGCGCCGTCGAGGTCGGCCACCACCACGTGGGCCCCCTCCGCCGCGAACTTCTCCGCCGCCGCCTTGCCGATCCCGCTCCCGCCGCCGATCACCACCACCACGTGCCGCGGCAGCAGCTTGGTGGCCCGCTCCTTCGCGAGGGCCTCTTCCGTCTTCCGGCGCTCCAGCGGCCAGTGCTCGAACTCGAACACGTCGGCCTCGGGGAGGAAGGCGAACCGCTCCACGGCCTCCGCGTTCACCAGGCTCTCGAGCCCGGCGCGATAGCAGAGGTTGGCGGTGACGGCGTTCTTCTTGTCGCTGAAGGCCGTGATCATCCCGATCCCCGGCACCAGGACCACCTTGGCCCAGTCGTCGAGCGGCGGCTGGTCGGCCGCGGCGTGGCGGCGGTGGTACGCCTCATACTCGGCCCGCTGCGCCGCGATCTGGGCCTTGACCTGCGCGGCCAGCGCGTCGGGCGCCAGCGCCGGGTCGAGGTCGAGCCACAGCGGCAGCCGCCCCGCCCGCAGCAGGTGCTCCGGCGTGGTCATGCCGCGGCGCACCAGCTCCGGGGTGCGCTCCTGCGCCAGGGTCTCGAGCACGTCCTCGCCGTCGTCGAAGTGCAGGATCACCCGCTCCGACACGCCGAGCGCACCCCGCACCGCCGGCAGCACCGTGGTGGCCAGCTGCTGCCGCTCTGCCGCGGGCCGCGCCGGTCGCACGGTGCCCCCGAGCACCCGCTTGCCCTTGCGGCACGCCGCCAGGTAGGCCTCGATCTTCGCCACGGCCGCCGTCATCCGCTGATGGCACTGCCGCGGGTCGTCGCCGAAGATCACCAGCCCGTGGTGCGCCAGCGTCATGCCGATGGCGCCCGCCGGGATGCTGCCCGCCATGGCGCTCACCGCGCGCGCCAGCGGGAAGCCGGGCCGGCTGTACGGCACGTACACCACCTGCCCGTCGAAGATCTCGCGCACCAGCCGCTCCGCCGTGCCGTCCGGCACGTTGGTCAGGCTCATCGTGGCGATGTCATGGGTGTGGGCGATGACCCGGTGCGGCAGCAGCGAGTGCAGTGGCGTCTCGACGCTCGGCGCGGGGCCCTCGGCCAGCATGCAGCCGGCCATGAAGCGCATCATCTCGGCGTCGGTCATCTGGTCGATGACGCCGAGGGGCGCCAGCCGCGGCAGCGACAGCCGGGTGAAGCCGCCCCGGTTGATGGTGCGCAGGTCGGTGCCGCTGCCCTTCACCAGCAGCGCCTCCACCTCGGCGCCGTCGGGGCCAGGGACCTTCATCTTGATCGAGGTATTACCGCCCCCCGGCTGGACCAGCCGCGTTTCCCGGCCGAGCAGGTTGGAGAGGTGCACCAGCCCGTCGAGCGGGTCGGTGCCGGCGGGCAGGCTGGCCCAGGGATCGGCGGGCGGCGTGGGAGCAGGTGTCGACATGCAGGGAAGATGACAGGACCCGGGGCCCGGCGCGAGCACCGGCGCTGGCCCCGGTCCGGAGAGGACCGTAGCTTGCGACCCGCCCCTGCGCACGGTACCCCACTCCCGGATCCAGCCCATGCCTGATCGCGGCCCCCTGCTCCCCCGTCGCGACTTCCTCGCCACCGGCGCCGCCGGGCTCGGCGCCCTGGCCTTCGGCCCCCGGTGGCCCGGCCGCGACGCCTGGGTGCGCGTCCTCCCGCCCGGCCCGGCCGACATGCGGTGGTGGCGCGAGGCGCGCTTCGGGATGTTCGTCCATTGGGGGCTCTACGCCATCCTCGGCGGCGAGTACGGCGGCCGCACCGACTACGGCGAGTGGATCCGCAACAACGCGCACATCCCCCTCGCCGAGTACGACCGGCTGGTGGCGCGGTTCAACCCGTCGGCCTTCGACGCCAACCGGTGGGCGGCGCTGGCCCACGAGGCGGGGATGGGGTACCTGACCATCACCACCAAGCACCACGACGGCTTTGCCCTCTTCGACTCCGCCCTCACCGATTTCTGCATCCGCTCCACCCCGTTCAAGCGCGACATCATGCACGAGGTGGCCGTGGCCTGCCGCGGGCACGGCGTCCGCCCCTGCTGGTACCACTCCATCATGGACTGGCACCACCCCGACTACCTCCCCCGCCGCGACTGGGAGGCCGAGACCCGCTCGGCGGAGGGCGCGCGCTACGCCCGCTACGAGGCGTACCTGCACGGGCAGGTCACCGAGCTGCTCACCCGCTACGGCGACATCGGCGTGATGTGGTTCGACGGGCAGTGGGAGGGCAGCTGGACCCAGGCCATGGGCCAGCGACTCTACGAGAAGTGCCGCGCCCTGCAGCCGCGGGTCATCGTGAACAACCGGATCAACGGCTGGTCGGCCGTGCCCGTGCCGCCCGAGGCGCAGCTGGGCGACTTCCGCACCCCGGAGCAGGAGATCCCGGCCACGGGCTGGCCCGGCGTGGACTGGGAGTCGTGCATCACGATGAACCGCAACTGGGGCTACAACAGCCACGACCACGACTTCAAGCCGGTGGAACAGCTGATCGGGATGCTGGTGGAGACGGCGTCGAAGGGCGGCAACCTGCTGCTCAACGTCGGCCCCAGGCCGGACGGGAGCTTCCCGGAGGAGAGCGTGGAGCGGCTGCGCGCGATGGGCCGCTGGATGGCGGTCCACGGCGAGGCGATCCACGGCACCACCGCCTCGCCCTTTGCCCGGGCGTCGTTCCGGGCCACCAGCAAGCCGGGCCGGCTCTACCTGTTCCTGGGCGAGTGGCCGGGCGCCGGGCTGCGGGTGCCGGGCCTCCGCACGCCCATCCGCCGCGCCACCCTGCTGTCCGATCCCGGGCGCGGCGCCCTGGCCTGCACCGCCGGGACTGAGGGGATGACCGTGGAGCTGCCGGGCTCACCGCCCGAAGGCCCCTGGCCGGTGGTCCGGCTGGAGTTCGACGGGTCCCCCGAGGTCAGGGAGTAGGTCCTCAGGACTCCAGCACGTCGGGAAACAGCTGCGCCGCGCACGTCGGGCAGAGCGAGTGGGAGCACTCGACCCCCGCCGCGTGCCGGAGGTACTCCTCGACGGGCTGCCAGTCGCCCGAGGCGTCGCGGGTCTTCTTGCACTGGGCACAGATGGGTACCAGCCCGTGCAGCAGCGACCCGCCCGCCGGATTCCCGGCGGCCACCGCGCGCTCCATCGCCCGGCGCCGCACGACCGTCACGTCGCTGAACGACACCACCGCCTGGGTCGCGCGTCCATCGCCGCCGACGGTGGGGATCGCGTTGACCGCGAGCCAGGTCATCCGACCCCCGGCAGACATCACCCCCACCACCCGGTCCCACACCGGCCGCCCGGTCTGCAGCGCCACCAGGGCGGGATGTTCCGACGGCGGCAGCGGGCGCTCGTCCTCCCCCAGCAGGAGCCAGTACGGGTTGAAGGCGGTCAGCCCGTGGAGCTGACCCTCGCTCGCCCCCAGCAGCTCGCGTGCGGCGCGGTTGGCGAGCAGGATCCCGGCGTTGGCCCCGTGCAGCACCACGCCCACGGCCAGCCCGTCGAGCACCGCGCGGTAGCGGGCCTCACTCTCGCGCAGCCGCTCTTCCGCCAGCCGGCGCCGTGTCACGTCACGGGTCACGGAGTGGATCTCCTGCACCTCGCCGGTGACCGGGTCGCGGATGGCCCGCACCGAACACTCGAACCAGAGGTAGGAACCGTCCTTGGCCCGCAGCCGGTGGGTGATGATCGTGGACACCCCCGACTGGCGCAGCGCCTCGTGGGCCTGCCGCGCCAGCCCCAGCTCATCGGGATGGAAGAGGTCGAAGACGGGCCGGCCCACCAGCTCGGCGGGCTCGTACCCGAGCAGGCGCGCCGCGGCGGGCGAGGCGTAACGGTAGACCCCGTCCGGTGCATGCCGGGACAGCAGGTCGCCGGCCGACTCGGCCAGGCGTCGCAGGCCGGCGTCGTCCGGGGTGTGGGCTGACAATGCGGTCGTCATGGCGGGCCCCCTCAGGGGGAGAGGCCGGTCCGTCGGCGGGAGAACCTTCCCGACCAACGTAGGAACGCCTCACAGACCGCGCAATACGGCCCGGAACGGCGCCGGGACCCCGATGAAGGGACCTTCGCCGGCCGGGCCGATCGCATGAAGAAATCCTTCGCTGCCCGGGTCCGCCCCGCGGCGCGGGGCGGGCCTCACCCGCCCGCGCTACCGCCTGAAGCCGAAGGCCACCAGCGGATTGGTCGGCGCCAGGTTGAGCAGCGCGGTGCTGTCGGCGCTCAGCGTCAGGACGAAGCCGTAGTTCCGCTTCGGCTCCCCGAGCTTCGTGATGCCGAGCGTCATGCCCGTGGCGGTCACGGTGCCGGAGACGCGGCCCGGCGTACCGGTGCTGATGTGCACCACCGAGGTGCCATCCGGGTGATAGTAGCTGACGTACTGCCGCGCCGTCCCGCCGATGACGCCGCCGCTCTGCGTCATCTCCACCTCGATCGAGAGCTCCTGCCGCGTGCCATCCTGGAGGAACCCCACCGAGGCGGGGTTCTGGATCCACATCCCGGTGTAGAAGCCCGGCGGGGTGCCGCCACCACCGCCCCCGCCCTTGGCCGCCTGACCGTCGGGCCCGGTAGAAAGGTCGGTGGCGGAACAGGCCGCGAGTACGGCGCAGAGGGACAGCACGGCCAGCCGGCCGGAACGCAGGATCGACGTCATCGGAACTCTCCAGGACACTGAAAGGGAGGGGTGGTGCGCTGGCCCCTCCTGAGGCAAGAAGCGTGACCAATCAAGCAAACAGCTGTATCTCGTTATGATTCAGCTTGTTAGCCTCGGCTATCCGTACCAGCATTCCGGCCTGGATCTGTACCGAAGCGCTCCACCCGGTGCGAACCGGCACGACGGCGCGCCGGGGCCGCGGAGCCCCGAAGCCGGACGGCAGGCTGGCCCGGTCACGGGCCGGCGGTAGATTCGCTGCACCCCGAGGAGACTCCATGCCCCGATCGCTGACCCGTTGCCTGCTCGCGCTGCTGCTCCTCCCGATGACTGCGGCGAGCGGGCAGGCCCGCCTGGCGCCCGCCGGCCCACGCTTCGAGGTGACCTTCCCGGCCACCCGGAGCGTGACTGCACTCGACGGCCGCCTGCTCCTGCTGCTGAGCACCGACAGCAGCGCCGAGCCGCGCTTCCAGGTGGGCGACCAGGAGAACACCCAGCTGGTCTTCGGCGTGGACGTCGAGAGCTGGCTCCCGGGAAGGCCGCGCACCGTGGACGCGCGCGCGGCGGGCTACCCCGTGGCCCGGCTCACCGACCTCCCCGCGGGCCGCTACCGGGTGCAGGCGCTGCTCAACCGCTACGAGACCTTCCGCCGGGCCGACGGCCACGTGGTGAAGCTCCCCCCCGACCGGGGCGAGGGCCAGCAGTGGAACAGCAAGCCCGGGAACCTCTACAGCACGCCACGCTGGATCTCCCTCGACCCCCGCCGCCCCGAGACCGTCCGCGTGGCGCTCTCCGAGGAGATCCCGCCCATCGCGCCGCCGGCCGACACGAAGTACGTGCGCCACGAGCGGATCCAGTCGAAGCTGCTCTCCGATTTCTGGGGCAAGCCGATGTACCTTGGCGCCCACGTGCTGCTCCCCGCCGGCTTCGACGAGCACCCCGAGGCGCGCTACCCGCTGTTCATCGACCACGGGCACTTCCCCGCCGACTTCGAGCCGTGGCGCGAGACGCCACCCGACCCGAACCTCGCTCCCGACTACAGCGCGCGCTTCGACCTGCACGGCTACAACCGGATCCAGCAGGAGTACGCGTACCAGTTCTACAAGGACTGGACCGGCCCCGGCTTTCCCCGCGTGCTGCTGATCCAGATCCAGCACCCCACGCCCTACTACGACGACTCCTACGCCGTGAACTCGGCCGCCAACGGCCCCTACGGCGACGCGATCATGCGGGAGCTGGTGCCCTACCTGGAGCGGAAGTACCGCGGCCTGGGGCAGGGCTGGGCCCGCTTCGCCTACGGCGGCTCCACCGGCGGCTGGGAGGCGATGGCAGTGCAGATGTTCTATCCCGACGAGTTCAACGGCGCCTGGGCCGCCTGCCCCGACCCGATCGACTTCCGCCAGTACACCACCATCAACATCTACAGCGACAGCAACGCCTACCGGAGCGGCGGGCCGTGGAAGTGGGTGGAGCGCCCGGGACACCGGAACTACCTTGGCCACGTGCAGACCACCGTGCGGCAGATGAACCAGCTGGAACAGGTGCTGGCCAGCCGCGGCCGCTCGGGCGGCCAGTGGGACATCTGGCAGGCGGTCTACTCGCCCCTCGACCCCGCCGGCTACCCCGCGCCGATCTGGGACAAGGCCTCCGGCCGCATCAACCCCGCCGTGGCGGACTACTGGCGGGAGCACTTCGACCTGGGCCACATCCTCACCCGCGACTGGGCCGCCCTCGGGCCGAAGATCAACGGCAAGCTCCACATCTACGTGGGCGAGGGCGACAACTACTTCCTCAACAACGCCGTCTACCTGGTGGAGCAGCGCCTGCGGGCCCTCGGCAACCCGGTCCCCGACATCGAGGTGGACTACGAGCCGCGAGCCGAGCACTGCTGGAACGGCGACCACACCCGGCCCAACGCCTACAGCCGGCTGCGCTACGCCCAGATGTTCGTCCCGCGGGCCATGGACCAGATCCGCAAGCGCCACCCGGCCGGCGCCGACACCCTGAGCTGGCGGTACTAGGAATGCCCCGTGGAGGCTGACGCCCTCATCCGGCAGCTCGAGGCCACCGGCGACTTCCGGGTGCTGCGCCGCTTCGTGCCGCGCGAGCGCTACGACGACGCGGGGCCGGACGGCCTCAAGCAGGGGCTGGTGGTGGACGTCGAGACCACCGGCCTCGACCCGGCGGCCGACGCGATCATCGAGCTCGCCGCGGTGCCCTTCACCTTCCGGCCGGCCGACGGCGCGGTCGTCACCGTCGAGGCGCCGGCCACCTGGCTCGAGGACCCCGGCCGCGCCATCCCGCGGGAGGTCGTGGAGCTGACGGGGATCACGCAGGAGATGGTGGCGGGGCAGCGGATCGACGACGCCGCCGCCACCGCCCTGGTGGAGCGCGCCGACCTGATCATCGCGCACAACGCCGCCTTCGACCGCAGGTTCCTCAACCGCCGGCTGCCCGCCTGCACCCAGCGGTTCTGGGCCTGCTCCCAGCGCGAGATCCCGTGGAAGCGCGAGGTCGGCGCCTCGGCCGCCCTCGAATTCCTGCTGATCAAGCACTGCGGCATGTTCTTCCAGGGCCACCGCGCCGCGGTGGACTGCCAGGCGCTGGTCCACCTGCTGGCCACCCCGCTCGCGTCGGGGGGCACCCCGCTCCGCTGGCTGCTCGAGAGCGCCCGCCGCACCACCGCGCGGATCTGGGCCGTGGACGCGCCCTACGACGCCAAGGACGCGCTCAAGACCCGCGGCTACAGCTGGAACGGCGGCGGCGACGGCCGCCCCAAGGCCTGGTTCCGCGAGGTCGCGAAGGACGACGTCGAGGCCGAGAAGGCCTGGCTCGCGGCCAACGCCTACGGCGGCCGCCCGGGCAACCCGCGGGTGGACCTGCTCACCGCGCGGAACCGCTACTCCGAGTGACCGCCGATCCCCTGGAGCAGGTCTTCGACCTGCTGGCCGACGGCCGCGAGGCCGAGGCGCATGCGCAGCTCGACCTGCTGATCCGGGAGGAGCCGTGGAACGGCCCGCTGCACGCCATCCGCGCCCTGCTCCGGGTGGACCAGGGCCGCCTGGCGGAGGCGGCGCAGGACGCCGCCACCGGCGTGGAGCTGGCGGGCGACAACGGCTTTGCCCACTACGCCGTGGCGGCGGTGGCGCTGGCCGGGGAACACCATGATGCCGCCGTCGCGGCCGCCCGCGAGGCCCAGCGGCTCGCCGCCGGCTACCTCGAGGCCACCCTGCTCGAGGCCCGCGCCCACGCCGCCGCCGGTCGCTGGAGCGCGGCCGTGGAGCTCACCCGCACCGTCCTCGATCACGAACCCGACAACGACGAGGCCGCGCTCCTGCACACCCTCGCCGCCGGCGCGGTGCGGGGGGGCGGCCTCGACCGCGAGGCCTGGCGCTCCCTCGCCGACCGCTTCCCGCTCAACCCCGTGGCGCGCGCGGGCGCGGGCTGGACCCGCCTCGGCGCCGGCCACTACAAGGACGCGCGGGTGGAGTTCGAGCAGGCCCTCGCCATCGACCCGTCGCTGCCCTGGGCACGCGAGGGGCTGCTCGTGGCCCTCAAGGCCCGCAACCCCGCCTATGCGCTCCTGCTGCGCGCCTTCACGCGGCTGAGCCGCTTCCCCGTCCGCACCCGCCGGTTGCTGCTGATCGCCGCCTTCTTCGGCTACAACCTGCTGCGCGGCGTGGCCGGGGAGCACCCGGCCCTCGGCTGGATCATCTGGCCCCTGCTCGCGGTCTACATCGCCTTCGTGGTCCTGTCCTGGCTGGCCGACCCGCTGCTCAACCTCGTGCTCCTCGCCGGAAAGGAAGGACGCCAGCTGCTCGGCCGCGATGAGCGCCACGCCGCGCTCCTCGTGGGCGGCTGCCTCGGCCTGGGCGTGGCCCTCGGCATCGCGGCGGCGAGCACCGGCTGGAGCGGCGGCTACCTGAGCGCGCTGGGGGTCGGGTTCACCAGCTTCGCCGTGGCCGCCGCCTGGAACCGTGCCGGCCGCCGCCGCCTGTTCCTCCAGCGGGTGGCCGCCATCGCCTTCCTCGCCGCGATGGCGAGCGGCGTGGCCCCCTCGCCCTGGGCGGAAGGACTCTTCCTGCTCACCATACTCTGCATCGGCGTCACCACCTGGACCAGCAGCCTGGCCGGCGATGGCGGGGACCACGGCGCCGCGTAGCCGGGCGGCATGAAACAGCTATCATTCGCCATGCATCCTGATACGCGCATCCTCCACGCCGGGTACCCCTCCAACCGGACGCCCGGTCCGTACCTCCCCGGCCCCGCGTTCGCGGGCACCTACGTGGCGCCGGGAGACCCCGCCCAGCACCCGCTCACCTACGGCCGGTTCCACAACCCCACCTGGCTCGCGTGGGAAGCCGCGCTGGCGGAGCTCGACGGCGGCGAGGCGATCGCCTTCGCGTCGGGGATGGCGGCCGTCTCCGCGGTGTTCGGCGTGGTGCTCCAGCCGGGCGACACCCTGGTGCTCCCCACCGACTGCTACTACACCACCCGCATCCTGGCCCGGGACTGGCTGCCCAGGCTCGGCATCACCGTCCGCAGCGCCTCCACCCGCGCCGACGCCCTCGGCGCGCACCTCGCGGGCGCGCGGCTCCTCTGGCTGGAGACGCCCTCCAACCCCGAGCTCGAGGTGTGTGACATCGCCGCGCTGGCCGCCGCCGCCCGGCGCGAGGGCTGCCTCGTCGCGGTGGACAACACCACCGCCACCGCCTTCCTGCAGGATCCGCTCGCGCTCGGCGCCGACATCACCATGGCCTCCGACACCAAGGCGCTGACCGGCCATGCCGACGTCACGCTCGGGCACCTGAGCACCCGCGACGCGGAGCTCGCGACGAAGTTGCGGACCTGGCGCACCCAGCACGGCGCCACCCCGGGGCCGATGGAGGTGTGGCTGGCGCATCGCTCCCTCGCCACCCTGCCGCTCCGCCAGGCGCGGCAGTGCGCCACCACGCTCGCGCTCGCCGAACGGCTCGCGGCACGGCGCGACGTGGCGCGGGTCTGCTACCCCGGGCTCGCCTCGCACCCGGGGCACGAGGTGGCCCGGCGGCAGATGCGCGCCTTCGGCTCGGTGCTGAGCTTCGACCTGGTCACCCAGGAGCGGGCCGAGCGGTTTCTCGGGAGCCTCACGCTGGTGCGGGAAGCCACCAGCTTCGGGAGCGTGCACTCGAGCGCCGAGCGCCGCGCCCGCTGGGGCGGCGACGCGGTGAGCCCCGGATTCATCCGGTTCTCCTGCGGCACGGAACACCCGGACGACCTGATCGCCGACGTGGAGCAGGCGCTGGGGTCGATGGGCGGGTAGGCGGTTGGGCGGTTGGGCGGTTGGGCGATTGGGCGATTGGGCGATCAGGCGATTAGGCGATTGGGGGATTGGGGGATTGGGTACTGGAGCAGTACTCCTTCCCTCTTCCCTCTTCCCTCTTCCCGTTTCCCGCTTCCCGCTTCCCGCTTCCCGCTTCCCGCAGTTCTAGTCGCAGACAAAGCACCGCTCCACCCGCGCCATGAAGCAGCCCGCCTCGGCGTTCCGCAGGTGCACGAACGCCGTACCGGGATCGCGGAACACCCGGTCGATCACCTCTTCCGGGCTGGCCTCGCGCACCCACTCCTGCGCCACCAGCCGGGCGTCCGCCGAGTATCCCTCGACCACGAGCGGCAGGCCCCGGAATTCGGGCGGGAAGTCCAGCGCGTCGTAGCGCGGGCAGCCGTCGGCGTGGATGAACACCGGGCCCGGGGCGGGCAGGGCGCCCGGCGCGAAGGGCTGATAGGTGAACAACAGCCGGTCTTCCTCGCCCACGCGGAAGGTGCGCAGGCAGTGCCGGCAGGGACCGTAGCCACGCGCCGGCTCCCGGTGTGCGGGGTGGCCGTACTGGGGAGACCGGAGGGTGGAGCGGACCTCATCCGCGAGGTGGCTGGCAAGTCCTGCGTACCGGAAGGCCGGCATGTCATCGCTCCTATCGAGGTGATGGGAGCCATGATAGGGTGCGGGCGGGGCCCGGACTATCCGCCGCTTGCGGCCAAACTGGGCCGGCCCGCCCCGGGGCCCGCGGGCCGGACACGGGTTTCCACGGAAGTTCACGCCCGCTTCATCGGGCCCGGTTCAGCTTGGGCCCCTTTCCCGGCCGAGCCGCCGCCGGGCCAACCTCCGGCGCCGGACCGACCATGCCCCAGCTGCTCCACCTCGACTGCAGCGCCCGCCAGGCGGGCTCCCTCACCCGCGCCCTCTCGCGTCAGTTCGTGGACGCCTGGGTGGCCGCCCATCCCGGGACCACGGTTCGGTATCGCGACCTGGCGGCGGCGCCGGTGGCCCAGGTGGACGCGGCGTGGATCGCCGCGGCCTTCGATCGCGGCAGCCCCCCCGGCACGCGGCACGCCGCGCTCGCGGTCTCGGACGAACTGGTGGATGAGCTGCTGGCATCGGAGGTGATCGTGGTGGGGAGCCCGGTCTACAACTTCACCGTGCCGGCGGTCTTCAAGGCCTGGATCGACCAGGTGATCCGGGTGGGACGCACCTTCCTGCCGGGAGCCTTCCCCTCCCGCGGCCTCGCCGGCGGGCGCAAGGTGGTGGTGCTCTCCTCGAGCATGAACGACTACGTCCCGCCCTCGCCCCACGTGGCCCTCGACCACTTCGAGCCGTACCTGCGCACGGCCTTCGGGTTCATGGGCATGGACGATCTCACGGTGATCCGCTGCTCGGGCGGCACCGAAGCGGACATCGCCGCCTCGCGGGCGCGGGCGGAGGAGCGGATGCAGGAGCTGTTGAGCACGGCGGCGGGGCGGTAGGGACCGCCCGGCCGTCCGTACCGCTACGGCTTGTAGATCGCCGTCAGCGCCGCCGCCAGGCCCAGCACCGGATAGAGCAGGAACAGGGGCTTGGCCAGCGCTGGCTTCCGGTAGGGCAGCAGCACCGCGAACGAGAGCACGGTCCAGATCGCGAGCTTGATGAACACCCAGCTCGGGAAGGGCCACTGCACCTTGAGGCGGGCCAGCAGCCCGAAGCCGCCCAGCAGCACCAGGAAGGCGGCGGTGCCGTGCAGGGCGGAGAGGAGCTTCCGGTGGGGATTGCTCGCCCGGGTGCCTCCCGCCGCGACGATCATCGCGACGCCACCAAAGGAGAGAAAGAGCAGCATGATCGCGACCAGGTGAATGGCGCGGTAGAGTTCGGCGGGTATCATGGGCGGAAAACCTAATCACGACTCCTGTGTGCGGGAATCGCCGCCCCACGAACCTTCGACAGCTGCCTGCCGGTAAAGAACCCGCCCCGGACCGGGAAGCAGGAGGGGAGAGCCCTCCCACTTCCCACCCAGGAGACACCCGATGGCGGATGCCATGGATGCCGCGACCGCTTCGATGATCCGGAACCTCGCCGAGAAGACCGGCAAGACCCTCGACCAGTGGGTCGCGATCGTGCGCAAGCTCGGCGACAAGAAGCACACGGAGTTGGTGGCCCACCTGAAGGAGGTGCACGGCATGGGCCACGGCTACGCCAACCTGGTGGTCCATGCCTCGAAGGGTGGGCTGGCCAAGCCCGACGCCGCGGCTGGGGACGACCTGGTGGCGTCGCAGTTCTCGGGCGACAAGGCGGCGCTGCGCCCGATCTACGATCGTCTCCTCAAGGAACTGCAGCGCTTCGGGCCGGACGTCGAGGTCGCACCGAAGAAGACCTACGTGTCGATCCGGCGCGCCAAGCAGTTCGCCATCCTGCAGCCGAGCACCAGGACGCGGTTCGACGTCGGGCTCAACCTGAAGGGCGTGGCACCCACCGGCCGGCTCGAGGCATCCGGCTCCTTCAACAGCATGTGTACGCACCGGGTGCGGGTGGAGCAACTGGCGCAGGTAGACAGGGAACTGGTGGGCTGGCTGCGGCAGGCGTATGATGGGGCAGGCTGAGGCGGCCACGCACGTGCCCGGGAGTGCTCCATCCGCAACTCAATCCTGCTCCTGCTCGGCCTGCTCGCCGGAATCGCGGCGCCTGCAGGCGCCCAGCGGGCCCCGGGCCTCACCGGCACCTGGCTCGATCTCGGGCTCGGCGGCGGCAACATCGGCCTCAACGCCCTGCTCGGCATCACCCGGCGCAGCGGCATCCACAGCCTCTCGGTGCGCGGGATGGTCGCCTCACAGTTCCGCCTCGTCATCTTCAAGAAGACCACCACCCGCACCTTCGGCGACCTGGGCCTCCTCTACGGCGTGAACGGCGGCATCCCGTCGGCACTCTACTATGCCCGCGCCGGCATCGGCGCGGTCTGGTACCGGGAGCAGAGTACCGACAACGGCTTCGACCATCGCATCAGCGCCGAGTTCGGGGTCCCCTGGGAGGCGGGCATGACGAAGCTCTTCGGGAACAACTTCGGCATCGGGCTGCGGCTGGCGGGGAACCTCAACGCCTCCCGCAACAACATCGCGGCGCTGCTCCTGCTGCACCTCGGCGGGGCGTGGTAGCGATGCCCCCGCGCCGCCGTGCACCCCGCCCCACCGACGACCTCGAGACCCTCCCCTCGATCGGACCGAGCCTCGCGCAGGATCTCCGCGACCTGGGCGTGAGCTCCGTGGCCGCCCTGCGCCGCCGCGACCCCGAGCGGCTCTACGCCGCCCTCAATGCCCTCCGGGGCCAGCGTCAGGATCCCTGCGTGCTCTACAGCTTCCGCTGCGCCACCTACGCCGCCCGCACCGCGCGGCCCCGCCCCGAGCTGCTCCTGTGGTGGAACTGGAAGGGCCGCACGCTGAAGGACCGGTAGTCCCCGGCCGCCCTCCTCAGCGCAGCACCGTCGCGAGGATCGCGCGCGCCTCGGCGACGATCCGCCCCAGGTGCCCCACGTCCACCAGGCTCTCCGCGTACAGCTTGTAGACGTTCTCGGTGCCGCTGGGCCGCGCGGCGAACCAGCCGTTGGCCGTGGCCACCTTGAGCCCGCCGATGGGTGCGTCGTTCCCCGGCGCCCGGGTGAGCCGCGCGGTGATCGGGTCACCGGCCAGGGTCGCCGCGGTCACCGCCTCCGCGGTGAGCTTGCGGAACCCCGCCTTCTCCGCGGCCGTGCACGGGGTGTCGATGCGGGTGTACACCGGCGCGCCGTAGTGGTCCGTGATCTCGCGGTAGTGCTCGCCGGGATCGCGGCCGGTGACCGCGGTGATCTCCGCCGCCAGCAGGCCGAGCAGGATGCCGTCCTTGTCGGTGGTCCAGACGGTGCCGTCCCGCCGGAGGAAGCTGGCGCCCGCGCTCTCCTCCCCGCCGAAGCAGACGGTGCCGTCGAACAGCCCCGGGGTGAACCACTTGAAGCCGACGGGCACCTCGAGCAGCCGCCGCCCCATCCCCTCCACCACCCGGTCGATGATCATGCTCGACACCAGGGTCTTCCCCACCGCCGCGCTCCGTGGCCAGCCGGGGCGGTTGGCCAGCAGGTAGCGGATGGCCACCGCCAGGAAATGGTTGGGATTGAGCAGGCCGGCGGAGCGGGTGACGATGCCGTGCCGGTCGGCGTCGGGATCGTTGCCGCAGGCCACGTCGAAGCGGTCCTTGAGCCCCACCAGCCCCGCCATGGCGGCGCTGCTGGAGCAATCCATGCGGATCCTGCCGTCGTGGTCCACGGTCATGAAGCCGAACCGCGGGTCGATCACCCGGTTGACGATGGTCAGGTCGAGGCCGTGGCGCTCCCCGATCATCTCCCAGGCCGCGAGCGCGCTGCCCCCCATCGGGTCCACGCCGATCCGGAGCTTCGCGCCCCGGATGGCGTCCAGGTCGATCACGGCGGCGAGGTCGGCCACGTACGCCGCCACCAGGTCGGTGGGCCGCGCGTCGGGCCGCCCGCCCCGCAGCACGTCCGGCTCCGCCTTGGCGCCGGCCAGGATGGCGTTGGCGCGGTTCTGGATCCAGCCGGTCACGTCGGTGTCGGCCGGCCCGCCGTTGGGCGGGTTGTACTTGAAGCCGCCATCCTCCGGCGGATTGTGCGACGGCGTGATCACGATGCCGTCGGCCGGCGGCTCGCCGGGCCGCCGGCGGGCGTTGTAGCCCAGGATGGCGTGCGAGATCACCGGCGTCGGCGCGTAGCCGTCGGCGGGCTGCACCACCACGTCCACGCCGAGCGCCAGCAGCACCTCGAGCGCGGTGCGCTCCGCCGCGCGCGAGAGGGCGTGGGTGTCCTTCCCGAGGAAGAGCGGCCCCGTGGTGCCCTGCGCCGCGCGATACTCGGCGATGGCCTGGCTGATGGCCCGGATGTGCGCGGCGGTGAAGGTCCCGTTGCCCGGGGTGCCGCGGTGCCCGCTGGTGCCGAAGCTGACCCGCTGGGCCGGGTCGGCCAGGTCGGGAAGACGTTCCTGGTACTCGCGCTCCAGCCGCGCGACGTCGATCAGCAGGCCCTCGGGAGCGGGCTGGCCGGCCAGTGGATGCATGAGCGGGGTCGTGGTGGGGTTGGTCCTATGATAGACCGCTCCCGCCGCCGCGGCCACGGCGCCGGCCCACGCCCGCCGGGCCACGGGGTTCCCGACCGCGGCGCTTGCCTTTCCCCTGACCGGGCGGTATGGTAGCCGGGTAGCGGTCGTGCACGATCAAGCGTGGCCTTGTCGGGCGGGGATCTGCTCCGCAAGTCGAAGGCACGGACGCCCCGGAGCGGGGCGGCCCGTGCCTTTTCCCTTTTGGCTCCCAGTGATGCCGACACCTCCCGCGGTTCCCGAGGCCGGGCCCAGGGCCCGGGCCGAGTTCCTGGGCCGGCTGTTCGCCGCCGTGGTGCTGGCGGGCGGGCTGCTCGGCCTGGCCGGCGCGCTCTCCGGGGTGACGGTCCTCTCCACGCCGGTCACGGCGTGGCCACCGCTGCACCCGCTCGACGCGCTCAGCCTGGTGGCCCTCGGGGCGGGGCTGCTCGCCTACCAGCTCCACCGGCCGACCCTGGCCCGCGCGGGCGCCGCGACGGCCGTGCTCACCGTGCTGGCCGCGTCGCTGCTCCGCGCCGGCCTCCTCGACGCCGGCACCCCCGGTCCGCCGTTCGCCTCGATCACCCTCGCGGCCGCCGCGGTCATCGGCCTGCTCCCCGCCGCGTTCACCGGGCACCGCGAATGGGCGGTGCGCGGCTTCGGGATCGGCGGCTTCGTGCTGATCGCCCTCTCGGGCACGCTGCTGCTCGCGCGGGCCACCGGCGTCCTCGATCCGCTCGAGGACACCGTGGTGGCCGGGGTCTCGCTCCAGGTCCTGATCGGCGCCCTGCTCCTCGGCCTCGGTTTCCTGGCGGTGGCCTGGTCGCCGGGGCTCGCGGAGACGGCGGCCTGGCTGCCGCTGGCGGCGGGCCTCTCCGGCGTGATCACCGTGATGGTCCTCTGGCAGGCCCTGTCGATGCGGGAGCGGGTGCTGCTCGCGGCACAGGCCGCCCAGGCGGCCGAGGGTGAACGGCACAGCCTGCAGCGGGAGCTCGCGGTGACGGCCCAGACGCTCCGCCGCGTGGCCGAGTGGCGCGCGGAGCGCAGCCCGCGGGCGGCGCGCTCGGTGGACCTCGAGGCGCTGCGGCGGGACCTCCCGGGCCTCGACGCGGCCGTCTGGCTCACCGCCGGCGGCCGGCCCGCCGAGCCGCTCACGTCGCAGGCCGCCGACCCCGGGCTCGACTCGCTCTGGCGGGCCTACCTCGGCACCCGACCGATCGCCGATACCGTGGCCTACCTGCCGCTGGACGACTTTGCCCGGTCGTTCGTGGTGATCGCGCCCGCCTGCGACTCCACCGGGTGCGTGGGCGCCACGGGGGGCGTGCTGCACTCCGCCCGGCTCTTCCAGGCGCTCCTCGCCGACACCACCCGTGGCTTCCGGTTCAGCATCGCCGGGGGTGGCCGGCCGCTCGATGGCGCGCGCCTCCCGGCCGCGGCGGAGCAGCCGTTCGCCCGCAGCGTCCCGTTCGAGGTGGGGGCGGTGCGCCTCATCCTCACCGCCTGGCCCACGCCGGTCACGCTGCAGCGGGCCCAGTCGATCCTGCCCGACGTCATCGCCGTGCTGGGCCTCATGGTGAGCGGCCTGATGGCCACGCTCATCGCGCTGGGCCAGCGGGCCCGGCGCACCGCGCGCGACACCGAACGGGGCCGCCTGGCCCTGGCGCTCGAGCGCGCCACCGACGGCATCTGGGAGTGGGACCTGGTCACCGGCTCCGCGGTGCGCAGCCACGGCATGCTGCGGTACCTCGGCTACGAGGCGCAGTCCCTGCCCGAGCTGCCGCAGACCTGGCTCGGCCTCATCCACCCCGAGGACCGCGAGCGGGTGGAGCAGGCGCTGGCCCAGCACCTCACCGGCGACCGCCCCGCCTTCGAGGCCGAGTACCGGGTGCGCAGCTCCAGCGGCGCGTGGCACACCATCGTGGACCGGGGCCGCGTCACCGACCGCGACGAGGCGGGCCGCCCGCTCCGGGTCCTCGGCATCAGCGCCGACGTCACCGAATCGCGCGCGGTGGAGCTGGCGCAGGAGGCGAGCGAGCGCCGCTTCCGCACCATGTTCGACAGCGGCTTCCAGCCCAAGCTGCTCCTCGATGCCGCGGGGGAGGTGATCGAGGTGAACCGCGCCGCGCTGGAGGGGCGCGAGGGCGATGACGGCATCCGCGGCCGCCCGGTGTGGGAGGTCCTCTGGTGGGGGCTCGACCCCGCCACCGGGCCGCGGCTGCGGGAGGCCATCGCCCGGGCGCGCGCCGGCGACGGCACCGTGGTGCAGTACGAGGAGGAGGTCCAGGGCCCCCACGGCCAGACCACCATCCTCGAGATCGGCCTCAAGCCGATCGAGGCGGCCGCGGGCCAGCCGGCCCAGCTGCTGCTCGAGGCCCGCGACATCACCGCGCGCCGCCGGGCCGAGGCGGCGCTGCAGGAGGTCGACACCCTCACCACCATGGGGCGCATCGCGGCGCGGGTGGCGCACGAGATCAACAACCCGCTCGCCGGCATCCAGAACGCCTTCCTGCTCATCAAGGGGTCGGTGCCCTCCGACCACCCGCACTTCCGGTACGTGGGCGCCATCGACCGGGAGATCGGGCGGATCGCCGCCGTCACCCGCCAGCTGTACGAGACCTATCGCCCCGAGGCCGACCAGACCGGCGAGACCTCCGTCCGGACCGTCCTCGGCGACGCGGTGGCCTTCCTCGAGCAGGTCAACCGCGCCAGCCACGTGCGGGTGGAGCTCCAGCTCGACAGTCTGCCCACCGTGATCGGACTGCCCTCCTCGATGCTCCGGCAGATCGCGTACAACCTGGTCCAGAACGCCATCGAGGCCTCGCCGCCCGACAGCGTGGTGACCATCGCGGCCACCATCGACGGGGGCCGGCTCGGGCTCCGCGTGCGCGACCACGGCCCCGGCGTCCCGCCGGAGCTGCGCGAGCGGATCTTCGAGCCGTTCTTCAGCACCAAGGACCGCCGCATCCGCACCAGCGGCATGGGCCTCGGCCTCGCGCTGGTGCGCCGGACCGTGGCCGCCGCCGGCGGCACGATCACCGTCGGGGATGCCCCCGGCGGCGGGTCGGAGTTCGTGATCAGCATCCCACTGCACCCGCGAGAACGAGGGACCGCACCATGACGGACGCCGGACACATCCTCCTCGCCGACGACGAGGCCACCTTCCTCGCCGCCACCGCCGACCTGCTGCGCGCCGAGGGCTTCCGCTGCACCACCGTGCCCGATGGCGAGTCCGCCCTGGCCGCCGTCGCGGGCGAGTCGTTCGACCTGCTGATCACCGACCTCGAGATGCCCGGCAACGCCGACCTCGGGCTGGTGCGCCAGGTGGCGGAACGGAGCGGCGGGCTGCCGGTCATCATCCTCACCGGCTACCCCAGCGTCCGCTCCGCCGTGGCCTGCATCGAGCTGCCGGTGGCGGCCTACCTCACCAAGCCGGTGGACTTCCCCGACCTGCTCGACCGTGCCCGGCGCGCCGTGGGCCGCTTCCGCGCCTGGCAGGCCATGCAGCGCACCGAGGAGCGGCTGCGCACCTGGCAGTCGGAGTTCAGCCAGATGGCCCGCGTGCCCGCCGGGGGCGGGCCGGTGCCGGTGGACCTCTTCCTCACCCTGACCCTGCGCAACGTCATGGGCTCGCTCACCGACCTCGAGCAGCTGGGCCGCGCGCTCAACAACCAGCCGGTGGGGACGCAGCCCTGCCAGCTCATGAACTGCCCCCGCGGCGCGCAGCTGCACGAGGCCATCGGGGAGACCATCCGCGTCCTGGAGGAGACCAAGGGCGCGTTCAAGTCGAAGGCCCTGGGCGACCTCCGCCACCGGCTCGAGCTGCTCCTCGAACACGTGTGACCGGCATCACGCGCGCCTGACACGCGCGTTTTCCGCCATTGCGCGGGTCCCCGGGGCCACCTATACTGCGCGTGGAAGAACAGCGGCCGCCCGGCGGCCACCTTGGCGTGGGAACACACGGTTCCCAAGTCGAAGGCGCGACACGGATCAGCAGCACCGATCCGGGCGCGCCTTTTCTGTTGTTCCCCCGGCCACCCATCGTGGCCGCGGCGTGCCTCCACCGAAGGGAGCCGTCCATGCTCCGCTGGGCCCTGGCGTTCCTCATCCTGTCGCTCGTCGCGGCCTTCCTCGGCTTCGGCGGCGTGGCGGCCGCATCCGCGGGCATCGCGAAGGTGCTGTTCTACCTCTTCCTGCTGGTGTTCCTCGTGACGCTGGTCCTCGGGCTGGCGGCCGGCAAGAAGCTCGTCTGACGCCCGGGCCTCCGGGCCCGGGCCCATCCGCAGACCTCGAACTCGGGAGTCCCCGATGAACCGTGATCACCTGAAGGGCGAATGGACCCAGCTCAAGGGCCTCGTCCGCGAGAAGTGGGGCAAGCTCACCGACGATGACCTCGGCGTCATCGCCGGGCGGCGCGACCAGCTCATCGGCACGCTGCAGAAGCGCTACGGCACGGCCCGCGAGCTGGTGGAGTCGCAGGTGCACGAGTGGGAAGCGAAGTTGTCAGGCTGACGCCCAGGACTTCCAGCCCGCCGGCGCCGGTTCGGCCGGCGGGTCACCCGCTGCCCGCCGCGGCATCCGCCGCCCGGGACAGGTCGCCCGGAAGGATGTCCCTCAATAGTCCGGGAGACGATCCCCGCAGTTCACTCCCGCCACGATGAGCAGGGGACCGGTGTCAGCAGAGGGCACCGGTCTCCTCCCTCTCCTCCCTCTCCTCTCTTCCCTACTTCCCGCTTCCCGCTTCCCTCTTCCCGCTTCCCGTTTCCCGTTTCCCGTTTCCCGCTTCCCTCTTCCCTCTTCCCTCTGCCATTCGGGAAAAGTGAAACACCCCCTCCCCACCAGCCGGCTGTGGGGAGGGGGTGGGGCCATCGCCTCGCTTCGCTGGGACTCTCGCTATGGGCGCATGGCCGCGCTGTCCCTGGGATGCGGTGCCGGGGCCGTGGCATCGGGCTTGAGGGTGCCGCAGGCCACCGGCGTCATGTCCGTGGTAGACGCATGGACCGTCACCGAGTACTCACCGCTTGCCGGTGGAGACGACGGAAGGGTGGCCACCACGTACGCGGTCCCGTCAGCTCCAGCCTTGGTGGACGGATACAGGGCACTCGCGCCGAGAATCGCCCCCTTGGTGCCGCAGGCGCCGGCGTGGATGTGCCACGCGAGGGCGCGGCCGGGGGTTGCCCCGGCCAGGCGAAGGGTGGCGCGAGTGGAATCGGTGCCAAGAGCCTCGACCCGAGCCACCCCCGACACGCGCGAGCGTTCGACGGGGGTGAGCGTGGCGCTCCAGTTGGTCGGCGCCGCCAGCGACAGCGCGACCAGCGCGCCAAGGCCCATGGGGAGTGTGAAGCCGGTCATGATGCGTAGTCCTCGTTTCCTGGTGCGGGGTGACTGGGACATGGTGCTATCACGTCACCGTGAGCCGGGGGCGCCGTCCTCGCGCCGCCGGGCGGCTCACGTCGGGATGGCCGTTCGGGACGCCCCAGGGGCCATCGGGAGCGGGCAGGGGTGGGAAGGCCGACCAGGCGCGATCGATCGAGACGCCGGTGAGATCGCTCAGCAGCGCCGCGAAGCGCGCCCGGCGGAGCGTCACGCGGATCCGCAGCCAGACGTCGGGCACCGCGAGCTCGCTCACCGGTCCGGGATGGATGTCGGGCATGCCACCTCCCTGGTTGGGCCACGGGGGCCGAAAACAGAACAGGCGCGAGCCACGCTCCGGGAGCGTGATTCGCGCCTGCGACTGAAGGGGCTGATCCCCTTCCGACTGGCGATCCGGCCCGTGCGGGGCCAGATGTCTGTGCTGCCAACCTATCGTGTCGGGTCACCCGGCTCGGTGACCCCACTCACCTCACAGGATACGATGCCCCACCGCGCGGCGGCGTTGCGACCCCTCCCGCGCGGGCTACAGCGACCAGCCCTTCCGGTAGCTGGGCCGCAGCCACTCCTCGGCCAGCGGCACGTCGGTCACCGTGCCGGTGGCGGGATCCACGCTCAGCGGCCGACCGGCCCGCACCGCCAGGCAGCCGAACAGCACCATCTCGGTGAGCGGACCCGCATGGCCCGGGAAGGTGCTCAGGTTGGGCGCGCCGCCCTTCATGGCGCGGATCCACTCGGCGTACACCCCGGGCGAGCGCTCGTACTTGACCGCCGGCGGGTTGGCCTTGAGCTCGGCGTCCCTCGCCGGGTCGAGCAGCCGCGGGTTATCGCCGTACATACCGGCCAGGATCGCGCCGCTCGCGCCCACCCACATCTGCCCCCCGATCTCCTCCGGCGGCCAGCTCAGGGTATCGGGCAGGCCCGCGGGCCGCGGCGGCCACAGCCCGCCGTCACGCCAGTACACCGTCACCGGGCCGCGATCGCCGCGGGCGGGGAAGCTGTAGGTCACCCGCGACGACTTGGGCGCGGTCTCGTCGTACAGCTTGGTGGTCTCCGGCTCCACCCGGGTCGGGTAGCGCAGGTCGAGGGCCCAGAACGCGGCGTCCATCCCGTGGCAGGCCATGTCGCCCAGGGCGCCGGTGCCGAAGTCCCACCAGCCGCGCCAGTTGAAGGGGGCGTACGCGGGGTTGTAGGGCCGCTCCGGCGCGGGGCCGAGCCAGAGGTTCCAGTCGAGCGCGGGGGGCACGTTGTGCGCCTGCGTGGGACGGTCGATGCCCTGGGGCCAGATGGGGCGGTTGGTCCAGTAGTGGATCTCGCGCACCGGGCCGATCACGCCGGCCTCCACCCACTCGCGCAGCTGGCGGGTGCCCTCGTTGGTGTGGCCCTGGTTCCCCATCTGGGTGCACTGCTTCGGGCGGCGCGCCGCCTCGGCCATCACGGCGCGCACCTCGCCCATGGTGCGGGCCAGCGGCTTCTGGCAGTAGACGTGCTTCCCGGCGCGCAGCGCCAGCAGCGTGGCGGCGGCATGGCTGTGATCGGGGGTGGAGACCGTCACCGCGTCGATGTTGCGGGCTTCCTTGTCGAGCATGTCGCGGTAGTCGCGGTAGCGGCGCGCCTTGGGGTAGCTCTTGAAGGCGTCGGCGGCGGAGGTCCAGTCCACGTCGCAGAGCGCCACCAGGTTCTCCCCCTCCATGCCGCGCACGTCGTTGCGGCCCATGCCGCCCACCCCGATGCAGGCCACGTTGAGCGTGTCGCTCGGCGCGCGGTAGCCGCGGCCCAGCACGTGGCGCGGGACGATGTGGAAGAGGCCGGCGGCGCCGGCGGCGCTGTGGACGAATTCGCGGCGGGAGGGCTTCGCGCGACCCATGCAGAGGCTCCAGGGACGGGGCGGGGAGTGGCGGCGGACGTGGCAGGGGAAGATGCAGCGGAAACCCGCCCGGGGCGAGGGGCCGCCACCCGAATCGCGCCTCCAGGGCCGCCCACCTTCCATTCACTGCATCACCGACACCTTCCACACGGCACCTGCCGTCCATCACGGCCCGCCAGATGACCATCACGGGCTGCTTTATTCGCAAGACTCAGCCCCTGTTACCCATCACGCGTTGCTGCAGACAAAAACACCGCAACAGACAACAAAGACTGAACGCCAGCTTCCGTTCACGCACCCACTCGTGACCATCACCGTCCGGCGAATGACGAAAACACCGACGCTCGTGGCGTTCACCGGGAGCAGATTGCCTCCAACGCGCTGCCCGTTCGCATTCACTCCCTGCAGCAGACGTTTCATGCACGCCACTCTGCATTTATTCATTGCTGCGGACCTCTCCGGCTCTGCAGACAACATTCCCACCTCTTCCCTCCTCCCTCCTCCCCCTTCCCTCTTATCTCTTCCTTCTTCACACTTCCCTCTTCCCTCTTCCCTTTTCCCCCTCCCCGCTTCCCGCTTCCCGCTTCCCGCTTCCCGCTTCCCGATCCCCACCCGCTCATGTGCCCAAGGTTCCTTCACGAACTTCTCCCCATCTCCTTCACCGCCTCCCGGTACGTTCGGTGGACAACCCCGACATTCCGTCCGGCGCCATCCCGTGAAGGAGATCGCCATGTCGTTCCGTTCCCTGACCCTGGGCCTGCTTGCCGGCGTGGTGCTGGGCGGCGCGGCCCTTGCCGCGCAGGCCACCCCTGCCGCTCCCGCCCGCACCGCCCGGCCCGCCGAGCCGATCCAGCCCATCGTGGCGGCGCGGGTCACCCAGCCGGCCAAGGTAGAGCTGGGCAAGAAGCTGTTCTTTGACCCCCGGCTGTCGCGTTCCGGCTTCATCTCCTGCAACAGCTGCCACAACCTGAGCATGGGCGGCAGCGACAACCTCGAGACCTCGATCGGCGACCATTGGCAGCGCGGCCCGATCAACGCCCCGACGGTGCTCAACTCGAGCATGAACCTGGCGCAGTTCTGGGATGGGCGGGCCGCCAACCTGCAGGAGCAGGCCGGCGGGCCGATCGCCAATCCGGGCGAGATGGCGCTGTCGCATGCGCTGGCGCTCGACGTGCTGCGCTCGATCCCGCAGTACGTGGTGGAGTTCAACGGGGTGTTCGGCAACCCGGACATCACCATCGCCCAGGTCACCGAGGCGATCGCGGCGTTCGAGGCCACCCTGGTGACGCCCGACAGCCGGTTCGACCAGTACCTCCGCGGCAACCGCCGGGCCATCAACGCGCAGGAGCGTGCGGGGTACGAGCTGTTCAAGTCGAGCGGCTGCGTGGCCTGCCATCACGGGCCGGCGGTGGGCGGGGCGTCGTTCCAGAAGATGGGGCTGTTCGGCACCTACGAGACCCAGAGCACGGCCATCGGCCGCGCGGCGGTGACCGGCAAGGACGCCGACCGGATGACCTTCAAGGTCCCGACCCTCCGCAACGTGGAGCTCACGTATCCGTACTTCCATGACGGCGCCGCGCACACCATGGAAGACGCGGTGATGGTGATGGGGCGGCTGCAGGTGGGGCGGGAGTTCACCCCGCTCGAGGTGGCGCAGATCGTGGCGTTCCTGCGGACGCTGACGGGCAGGCAGCCGGCGATCACCATCCCGATCCTGCCGCCATCGTCGAGCATCACCCCGCGGCCGACGCCGTTCGGGAACTAGACGGCTAGACGGCTCGGCGGCTCGGGCCCGCGTGCCCCCAGAGCGGCATGCCAAAGCTGACGACTGGCAGGCCGCGGCGGGGGGCACGCGGGCACGGGCGCCCACGCCCTCCTTCGGGTGGCCAAGCCGCCGGGGCCTCCCCCCTGGCACCCCCTCTGCCGTGCGCCAGTCGTCGGCTTTGGCACGCGGCGACGGGGGTGCCCGTGGGTCGGCCGCCAGATGAGGAGTGAGTACCCGGACATCCCCTGGACGTCGGGGCGCCGAGACGGCGAACGGGGCGGGCCACTGGGTGGCCCGCCCCGTCCGTTTTGTGCGTCCAGCGCTTCGGTGCTACTTGCCGAGCGGGAACGCGATCGCCGCGGTGATCGGGATCAGGTTCGTGGAGGACGGATCGCTCTGGATCGAGATGTAGCGCGCCTCGATGGCGATCTTCGCCTTGCCGCCGGTGTTGATCAGGATGCCGGCGCCGCCGCCGAAGCCCAGGTCGGCGTTGGAATCGAAGTCCGCGACCTTCAGGCTGAAGTAGCCGACCGAGCCGATGATGTACGGGGTGATGGTCTTGCTGCCCTTGAACATGTACGACACGTTGGCGACGCCGGTGAGCAGCTTGACCTTCTCGCTCGCGCCCTCGATGGGCAGCTGGGCGTAGATCACGTCACCCCGGAAGCCGAGGTTCGACGGGAGGATATACCACGCCATGGCGGCGCCGTGCCAGCCGGTATTCGTGATGTCCGCGGCATCCCCGGTGGGGAGGACCGCGCCGCCACCGACGCCGACGACCAGGGTCTGCGCCTGGGCCGAGCTGGCGCCCACGACCAGCGCGAGGGCGGCCGCCGCGAGAACGGAAGAGACACGCTTCATAACCACTCCTGTTGGGAGAGCTCCGGAGGGTGCCCGGACGGAGTGTCCGGACCCGGATTGCGGACAACCTGTGCAGGAAGCTCTGAAGCCTTCAGGAAGGCAATTTCCAGATGTGATAAAGGAGTGCCGGGGTCGGAATCCGGCACTACGTTCGGGGTCTGCCCGGGGGGTGGTCGGGCGAATGGGGATTAGGCGATTAGGCGATTAGGTCGGGCCGCCCCACTCAGGCCGCCTTCCCCTCCCCCTCCCCCCGGAACACCAGCGCAAAGAGGATGAGGATCACCGCCGCCCCGACGGCGGGCCGCAGCCAGATGGCGTGCCAGTCGTGGCCGGTGGGGGTGACGAACTGCTGCACCACCAGCCCCGAGGCAAAGCTGCCGATCAGGTAGCCCACGCCCTGGGTGATGAAGGTCAGGAACCCCTGCGCCGCGGCGCGCACCTTGAGCCCCGCCTGCTGGTCCACGTAGATCTGCCCGGTCACGAAGAAGAAGTCGTAGCACACCCCGTGCAGCAGGATGCCGAGATAGAGCATCCACGCGTTGCCGCCCACGTCGCCGTTGGCGAACAGCAGGTAGCGCGCCCCCCACGCCGCCATCCCCACCAGCAGGATGACCTTGGTGCCGAACCGCGCCAGCACCACCGGCAGCAGCACCATGAACAGGATCTCCGACACCTGGCCCAGCGTCATCTTGCTGGCCGGCGCCACCATCCCGATCTCGTTCAGGAAGAGGTTGGTGAAGGCGTAGTAGAACTGCAGCGGGATGCACAGCAGGAAGCTCCCCAGCACGAACGCCGCAAAGGAGCGGTTCTTCATCAGCGCCAGGGCGTCGAGCCCGAGCACATCGCGCACGCCGAGGGGCTTGCCGGCGGCGTGCGGCGGGGTGTCCGGCAGCGCCAGCGAGAACAGCCCGAGCAGCACCGAGGCGCCGGCCGCCAGCTGCATGGGCACCGCACTGGCCTCGAGGCCCAGCTGGCCGATCACCTGCCCCGCCACGATCCACCCGATGGTGCCGAGCACCCGCACCAGCGGGAACTCCTTCGCCGGGTCCTGCATGTTGTCGAAGGCAAGGCTGTTGGTGAGCGCCAGGGTCGGCGCGTAGCACAGCGCGTAGCCGATCAGCAGCGGGTAGAACCGCCCGAAGCTCGCCTCCTGCGAGGCCCAGAAGATGAGCCCCGCGCCCGCCAGGTGCAGGATGGCCAGGATCTTCTGGGTGGCGAAGAAGCGGTCGGCGATCATCCCCACGAAGAACGGCGCGATGATGGCCCCGATGGCCATGGTGCCGTACGCCGCGCCGATCTGCGGCCCGTCGAAGCCAAGCGTCTGGCCCAGGTAGGTGCCGAGCGTGACGAACCACGCCCCCCAGATGAAGTACTGGAGGAACATCATGACGGAGAGCTTGGCGCGGATCATGGGAGCTCGCGGAGGCGGATGTTGCGGAAGGCCACGCGGTCGCCGTGGTCCTGCAGCGCGATGTGGCCCCGCGCCGCCCGGCCGTACCCCGGCCACTGGGCGAACTTGCTCGCCGCCACCTTGGCGGTCCAGTCGGCGCTGCCCAGCTCGTAGCTCACCACCCGCTGGCCATTGAGCCAGTGCTCCACCTGGCTGCCGCGCACCACGATCCGCACCGCGTTCCACTCGCCCGCGGGCTTCACCACCCCGGCGGGCGCGGCGTAGAGCCCGTAGCACGACCCGGCGGCGGTGAGCCGGTTGAGGCCGTCGGCGTGGGCGGCGTCGTCGAGGATCTGCATCTCGGGGCCGCTGTAGTAGCTGTACTCGCCGTCCTCGGTGACCCGGTACATGACGCCGCTGTTCCCCCCGGGCGCCACCTGCCACTCGAGCTCCAGCTCGAAGCTGCCGTACTCGCCGGCGGTGATGATGTCGCCGCCGGCGCCGGTGCGGGTGAGCGCGCCATCCACCACCGTCCACCCCGACGGCACGGTGGCCTGGTGATAGCCCCGCCAGCCGGCGGTGCTCCGGCCATCGAAGAGGCTGGTCCAGCCCCCGGCGCGCGCGGCAATGGAAGCCTCGCCGCCCGTGGCGGGGACGCCGGTGCCGGCACAGGAGCAGAGGAGGACCATCGGGACAACGACCAACCAGGGTGCGCGCGGAAGGCGCATGCAGGGCTCGGCGGGGTAGAGACGAGCGTTACGATACGTCCCCGGCCAGCCGGACGAAAGGGGCCACCGGCGCCCAGCGCGCCACCACCCGCTGCAGGTCGTCGCGCTTGACCGGCTTGCTCACGAAATCATCCATGCCGGCGGCGAGGCACTTCTCCCGGTCGCCGCTCATGGCGTTGGCGGTGAGCGCCACGATGGGCAGGCGGCGCCCGGGGTGCTCCGCGGCCCGGATCTCGCGCGTGGCCTGGTAGCCGTCGAGCACCGGCATCAGGCAGTCCATGAACACCATGGCGAAGGCCTCGCGGCCCACCTGGTCCACCGCCTCGCGGCCATTCTCGGCCACCACCACCTCGCAGCCGCACTGGGCCAGGAACCGTTCCGCCAGGTAGCGATTGAGCGGATCGTCCTCCACCAGCAGCACCCGCACCGCCCCCGCCGGTCGCGCCTCCGGCGCCGGGGCCGGTTCCACCGCGCGCAGCGCCGCCGCCGCCGGCACCGGGCCAAAGGGAAGCACCACCCAGAAGGTGCTCCCCTGGCCGGGGCGGCTCTCCACCCCGATCTCGCCGCCCATCAGCTCGGCCAGCATGCGCGAGATGGCCAGCCCGAGCCCGGTGCCGCCGTAGCGCCGGGTGGTGGAGCCGTCGGCTTGGGTGAAGGGCTGGAACAGCCGCGCCAGCGTCTCCGCGTCGATGCCCGGGCCGGTATCCTCGACCTCGAAGCGGACCCGGCTCCCCTCCGCGCCGGCGTGGAGGGTCCGCACCCGCAGCGTCACACTCCCGCGCGCGGTGAACTTGACCGCGTTGCCGAGCAGGTTGGTGAGCACCTGGCGCACCCGGCCCGCGTCGCCCAGCACCAGCCGCGGCACGTCGGGATCCGGCACCAGCTCGAGGGTAAGCTGCTTGCGGTGGGCCTCCAGCCGGAGCGGCCCGGCGGTGCCCTCGAGCACCCCCGGCAGGTCGAAGGGCCGCACATCGAGCGTCAGCTTGCCGGCCTCGACCCGCGAGAAGTCCAGGATGTCGTTGATGATGCCGAGCAGCGCCTCGCCCGAGCCACGCAGCATGCGGACGTACTCGGCCTGCTCCGCGTCGAGCGCGGTGTCGCCCAGCAGCTCCGCCGCGCCGAGCACCGCGTTCATCGGGGTGCGGATCTCGTGGCTCATGTTGGCCAGGAACTGGCCCTTCACCCGGCTGGCCTCCTCGGCCCGCGCGCGCGCGGCCTCGAGCTCCTCGCCCCGCTGCTCCAGCTCGCGGATCAGGTCGGTGGCCACCTTCACCACGCCGGCGGTGCGGCGCCGGAGCCGCTCCACCCGGCGCGCGTTGAGCGCAAAGTAGCCGTGACCCACGATCAGCAGCCCGATCCGCGCCGACTGCGCGGCCCAGTCGAGGGGCAGGCCCACGACGGCCGTTTCCCAGGCGAGCAGGCCGAGGTAGCAGGCGAGGGCCACGGCGCCGAACCAGAGCACCGCCCGCTGGCCCACCGTTGCCATGTCGGCGCCGCGCACCAGCAGCGCCACGAAGAACCAGCTCGCCGTGCCGCCCGTGAAGTGCATCAGCAGGGCGATGAAGCCGAGGTCGACGGCGAGGAAGACGTTGCCGAGGTGGAGCCGCGCGCCGGGACGATACCAGCGCCGGAGCGCCAGCCAGCTGAGGCCCACGTACGCCAGGGTGAGCAGGCCCACGCCCAGCAGGCCGGTCCGGGCCGCGTCCTGGCCGGCCAGGTGGTCGTAGAGCAGCGCCACGCCGGCGAGCAGCGGCATGCCGAGGGCCCGCAGCCGCGGCACGTCCACGGTCTGGACCTGGCGGTCACGCTCCGCCTTGCGGCGGCCGGCCTCCTCAGCGTCGAGGAAGACCAGGTCGCGCGCCAGCTGCAGGGCGCGGGTGTCGAAGGCGAGGCTGGTCCGTTGTCGGGGCATCCACCGTACTATCGGCCACGACCCCCCGGCCGCTGAGGCGGGCGGGCCCGCTACTGGCGTTCCCCGCGGACGGGGGGTAACCTCACCCCATGGACCGGCGTGAACTCCTCCAGCTCCTTTCCGCGACCAGCGCACTCGCCTTTCTCCCGCCGGACCTCCTCGCGGCGGGCCGCGGGCTCCACGCCGCCCGGGGGCCGCGGGCGGCCCTCGACGCCGACCAGGCCACCCTGGTGACCCTGATCGGCGATATGATCCTCCCCCGCACCGAGACGCCGTCGGCCTCCGACGTGGACACCACCGGCTTCGTGGACCGCCTGCTGGCCGACTGGTACCCCGACGACGAGCGCCGCCGCTTCCTCGCGGGGCTGGCCCACCTCGAGGCGCGGGCGGCGGACCTGCACGGCGGCCCGTTCGTGACGCTGCCGGAGCCGGCACGGGTGGAGCTGCTCACCGCGCTCGACACCACCACCGGCGAGCTCGACACCGCCGCCGGCGCCTTCCGGCGGCTCAAGGGGCTGGTGATCTACGGCTGGTTCACCTCCGAGGCGGTGATGAAGCTCGACACCGCACACCCGATGATCCCCGGCCGCTTCGACGGCTGCATCCCGCTGCACCCGCATTGAGCCCGTGGCCATGACGCCCGCCCCCCGCCAGTACGACGCGATCGTGGTCGGCTCCGGCATCACCGGGGGCTGGGCCGCCAAGGAGCTGTGCGAGCTGGGCCTGCGGGTGCTGGTGCTGGAGGCGGGCCGCGAGATCGTGCCCGAGAAGGACTACGCCGAGCACATCCAGGCCTGGGAGCTGCCGTTCCGCGGCTGGGGCGACCGCCGCACCCTGGAACGCGAACAGCCGATCCAGAAGAACTGCTACGCCTGCGACGAGTGGGGCGCCAAGTTCTTCGTGAACGACCTCGAGAATCCCTACACCTTCGACCCGGCGCAGCCCTTCCACTGGATCCGCGGCCGCCACCTCGGCGGGCGGTCCATCATGTGGGGCCGCCAGGTCTATCGCTGGAGCGACCTCGACTTCGAGGCCAACGCCCGCGAGGGCATCGGGGCCGACTGGCCCATCCGCTACCGCGACATCGCGCCCTGGTACAGCCACGTGGAGCGGTTCATCGGGGTCTCCGGCCAGGCCGAAGGGCTGGATCAGCTCCCCGACGGCGAGTTCCTGCCGCCGATGGCGTTCCGCTGCGCCGAGACGGCGCTGCGCGAGGCGGCCCAGCGCACCTGGGGGCGGGACCGGGTGGTGACCATGGGCCGCTGCGCCATCCTCACGGTGCCGCACCAGGGCCGGGAGGCCTGCCACTACTGCGGCCCCTGCGAGCGGGGCTGCATCACCCACTCCTACTTCAGCAGCCTCGGCTCCACCCTGCCGGCGGCACGACGCACCGGGCGGCTCACCATCCGCCCCGACAGCGTGGTGGAGCGGGTGCTGTACGAGCCGTCGCAGCGCCGCACCGCGACCACCGGCGCCATGCGCGCCACCGGCGTCCGCGTGATTGACGGCCGGACCTTCGAGGTGCTCGAGTACCGCGCCCGGCTGGTGTTCGTCTGCGCCAGCGCGCTCGAGTCCACCCGGCTGCTGCTCAACTCCACCAGCCGCGACTATCCCGGTGGCCTGGGCAGCAGCAGCGGCGAGCTGGGCCACAACCTGATGGACCATCCCTTCGGCGCCGGCGCCGGCGGGACGCTCCCGGGGTTCGAGGACCGGACCTCCTTCGGCAACCGGCCCAACGGGATCTACGTGCCGCGCTTCCGCAACGTGAAGGACCGGCAGCCCGACTTCGTGCGCGGCTACGGCTTCCAGGGCGGCGGGTGGCGGGGCGGGTTCGACCGCTCGAGCCCCGGCTTCGGCGCCGACTTCAAGCGGAAGCTGGTCGAGGCGAAGGGGCCGTGGCAGCTTGGCCTGGGCGGCTGGGGCGAGTGCCTGCCGCGGCACGACAACCTCGTGGCGCTCGACCCCGAGGTGAAGGACAAGTGGGGCATCCCCGCGCTGCGGGTACAGTGCACCTGGGGCCCCAACGAGCTCGCGATCCTCAAGGACATCCAGGTCACCGCGGCGGAGATGCTCGAGGCCGCCGGGGCCACCGACATCCGCACCCACGACGACCGGCTCCCGCCCGGGCTCTGCATCCACGAGATGGGTACCGCGCGGATGGGCCGCGACCCGAAGAGCTCGGTGCTCAACGGCTGGAACCAGGTGTGGGACGCGCCCAACGTCTTCGTCACCGATGGCGCCTGCATGGCCAGTTCGGCCAACCAGAACCCGTCCATCACCTACATGGCCCTCACGGCCCGCGCCGCACACCACGCGGTGGAGCTGATGAAGAGGAATGAACTATGAGCGACGGCCCGGCGGCTCGGCGGCTCGGCGGCAGGTGCGATCGGCGGGACTTCCTCGGCACCCTGGCGGCAGGCGTGCTGCTCCCAGGGCTGTCTCGCTCGGCCGAGACGTCGAGCCGCGGAGCCGTCGAGCCATCGAGCCACCCCTTCGGCATCCAGCTCTACGCGGTTCGGGACGAGGCCCAGCGGGACCTGTCCGGCACCCTGACGGCGCTCGCGGCGATGGGGTATCGCGAGGTGGAGCTGGCGGGGCTGTACGGGAAGACGGCGGCCCAGTTCCGCGCGGCGCTCGACGCCGCCGGGCTCAAGGCACCGGCCGGCCACGTCGGCATCCCGGCGCTCACCGACCAGCTGGAGCAGACCATCGCCGACGCAAAGGTCCTGGGTCACCGCTACCTGATCCTGCCATGGGTCGGGGAGGAGTACCGCACCGCCGACGGCTGGAAGCGCGCCGCCGACCTGCTCAACCACGCCGGGGCGCGCTGCCGGGAGGCGGGGCTCACGGTGGGGTACCACAATCACGGCTTCGAGTTCGCGCCGCTGCCGGAGGGCGCCGACGCGCCATGGTCGTCCGGCTACAACGCGCTGCTCCGGCTCACCGACCCGTCGCTGGTGGTCTTCGAGCTCGACCTCTTCTGGGCCCGGCAGGGCGGGGCCGACGCGCTGGCCTTCTTCCAGGGCTACTCGGGCCGCTTCCGCGCCGTCCACGTCAAGGACATGGCCGCCGACGGCGCCATGGTGGACGTGGGCGCCGGGGTGATGGACTGGCCGGTGCTGCTGGGCGCGGCGCGGAGCGCCGGCGTGGCGCACTGCTTCGTGGAGCACGACGAGGCGAAGGACCAGCTGGCCTTTGCCCGGGCGAGCGCGGCGTTCATGAAGCGCCTCCGGTACTGAGGAAGGACCCGGCATTCGGCCGAGCCGCCGAGCCGCCGAGCCACGACCATGCCCCGCTTCAATCCCACGCGGTTTCCCCCCGGGTTCTTCGACCTCCCGCCCGATGCCGGTCAGCGGCTGCCGCTGGATGTCATCGCCGCGTGGACGCGCAGCGACCAGACCCGGGAGCGCGCCGCCGCGCTGCTCGCGCCCTGCACCCTGCGCGGGCTGGTGGTCAGCACCGACACCGCGGGGCTCACCCGGCTCACGGCGGAGCGTTCGCTCATCGAGATCCTGGCGATGGTGAGCCGGCCCAAGGAGCTGGTGCACGCCTACGGCCGCGCCCTGGGCGGCGTGCCGATCGGGGTCTGGGCCGCGGACAACACCCAGATGTTCTATCCCGAGGGCGTGGCCCCGGACCACGTCATCGGGATGCTGCTCACGCTCATGGACCGGATCCGGGCCGAGTGCGAGGTGGGGATCGGCGCCTGCGTGCACGAGGGCGTGTTCTACGAGCTGGGGCAGTCCCTCTACGGCCCCGACGCCGACCGGGTGGAGGCCATCGCGGAGGACTTCACCGCCGCCGGTGAGCTGGTGGTGACCGGCGAGGCGGCCCGCCGGCTGGGGCAGACGGCGCACTTCCGCTACGAGCCGCGCGACGACCTCGCGGAGCGCTTCGGCGAGGTGCGGCGGGTGACCGACGGGCCGCGCCTCGAGGGCCTCGCGGCCAGCGACTTCCGCTACCCGCTGCCCTTCACCGAGGAGTTCTTCGGCGGGCTCGGGGAATTCCAGCGCACCCGGCGCACCTCCGTGGTGCCCCGTCCCGCCTACCGCGACCTGGCGGTGGTGGTGATCGACATCGAGCGCGAGGATCGGGAGGTGCCGGAACTGGCGGCGCTCAACGACCTGGCGCTGGCCGCGGCGGTCAAGCGACTGGGCAACTCGCTGGTCGAGGACCTCGCCGGGGCGGAGGTGAAGTCCACCACCGGCACCAGCATTTACCACTTCGATGGCGCCCGGCAGGCGCTGGCATTCGCGCGGAAGCTGCGCGACACCTTCGCCGCGCAGGGGGTGCAGCTGCGGGTGGGGATCGACGTGGGGCGGGTGCTGCTCTTCGAGCTCGGCCCGGGGCTCCGCGACGTGGCGGGCTCGCCGGTGAACGTGGCCTCGAAGCTGGCGCAGGACGCCGGTGTCTTCGGGGTGATCCACCTCACCGCCGCGGCGGCGCGGCTGGCCGGCCTCCCCGACGTCACCGCGGCGCGCGCGGTGCGGGTGGGCGGCGTCACGGTCGAGGCCGTGGCCGTCTAGCCCCCGGAGCGGGCGTGCCCCGGTTACCATTCCTCCCCATGCGTACCCGACACTTCCTCGCCCTGCTGGGGCTGCTGCTCGTGCCCCGTGCCCTGGCGGCCCAGCAGGCCGCATTCGACTGGCCGGCGCTGCGCGACGAGGCCAGCCGGCTCCTGGCCGAGTACCTCCGGATCAACTCCACCAACCCGCCGGGCAACGAGCTGGCCACCGCCCGATGGCTCAAGGACGTGCTGGCGCGCGAGGGGATCGAGGGACAGATCCTCGACACGGCCGAGCTGGGGCCCGGCCGCGCCAACTTCTACGCCCGGCTCCGGGGCACCGGCGGGGGGCGGGCCATCGCGCTGGTGCACCACATGGACGTGGTGCCGGTGACGCCCGCGCAGTGGAGCCGCGACGCCTTCGGCGGCGAGATCGTCAACGGGGAGGTCTGGGGCCGCGGCGCCATCGACATGAAGGGTCACGGCATCATCCAGCTGATGGCGCTGATCGCCATCAAGCGCGCGGGGCTCACCCTCGACCGCGACCTCGTCTACATCGCCAACGCCGACGAGGAGACCGACGGCCGCGGGGCAATCGTGTTCGTGGAGCGGCACCGCGACCTGCTCGCGGGCGTCGAGTACCTCCTGACCGAGGGCGCCGACACCCGGGTCGAGGGGGGCCAGGTGCGGTGGTTCGGGATCGACGTGGGCGAGAAGCGGCCGCTCTGGACCCGGATGGTGGCGCACGGCACCACCAGCCACGGCTCGGTGCCCATCGGCGACCAGAACCCGGTCCCGGTACTGGCCCGCGCGGTGGCGCGCGTGGCCGCATGGCAGACGCCGCTGACCCTCTCGCCGGCGGTGGCGCGCTTCCTCAAGGCGCAGGCGGCGGTGGAGACCGGACCGGGCCGGCGCTGGCTCGCCGATCCCGCCGCGGCGCTGCGCTCGCCGGCGGGACGTGCATGGCTCACCAGCGAGCCGGAGCGGAACGCGCTGCTCCGCAACACCATCTCGCCGACGGTGCTGGTCGGCTCCAACAAGACCAACACCATCCCCCAGGTGGCCACCGCCGACCTCGACATCCGCCTGCTGCCCGACCAGGACCCGGTCGCGTTCCTCGCGGAGCTGCGCCGGGTGATCGCCGACCCGCGGATCACGCTCGAGGAGATCTCGCCCCTGCCGCCGCGCTACAGCGCGCCGCTGGGCACCGAGCTGTTCCAGGCCCTCGAGGCCACCGCCGCGGAGCTGCTCCCCGGCGTGCCGGTGGCCACGCCCATCAGCCCCGGCGCCTCCGACCGCCCCAGCTACGCGGCCGCGGGGATCGTGGCCTACGGCCTCGATCCGTACCTGATCCCGATCGAGGAGAACCGCTACCAGGTCCACGGCAACGACGAGCGAATCTCGGTCGAGAATGTGGGCTTTGGTGTCCGATTCTACGTCTCGCTGCTGCGGCGGTTTGCCCACGCGCCGGTGGAGCCGTAGTGATTTCACCGCACCGGAGTATGAAGATGCCGGACGCTCTTCCATTCGGTGCCACGAATCGCCATTTTAGCTCGCCCGTCAGATTCACCGGCCCCGACCAGGGGCTGCACGGAGACCCGATCCATGGCAAAGAAGCAGACCGGGACGCGTGGCGCGGCGTCCCGGACCTCGAAGTCCCCCAGCAAGGTGAAGGTGGCGTTGCCGGCCGCGCGGGCCCGCCGCGTCAACTCGAGCCTTCCTCCCGGCATCTGCCGCGTCGACCAGGCCAGCACCCGGACGTTCGGGTTCGTGGTCCGGGTCGGGCATCGGCGCTCGGCCAGGGGTTGGCGCCCCAGGTTCACCGCCTACTTCGGCGACTTCTCGAACGGCGGCAAGAAGCAGGCGCTCGCCGCGGCCGTGAAGTGGCTCAAGACGCTCGAGCGCACCGGGAAACCCCCCGCGAAGTAAGCGCCCGCCGGCTGGCCGGCCTCGCCGGCCTCCTGCTCGCCGGTGCCGCGATGGCGCTCCCGCCATCGCTCCACGCCCAGTCGTCACCGCTCGTCCACCCCGGCGCCCGGGTGCAGGTCACTGCCCCGGTGCTGGGCGGTGGCTGGCTTCGTGGCGCCTTCGCCAGCGCCCGGGTGCGCGATCGTACCTGCCTCGGCGTCGCGGTCGACCCGAAGGATCCCGCCACCGGCCCGCTCTTCGTCCTGCTGCGCGGCATCACCGCGCTCAAGGTGGACCGTCGCACCAACTCCGAGGTGCGGATCGCGATGGCGCTGCCGGAGGCCGCGGACAGCGACTGGGAGGTCATCAACCTCGACCAACTCGCCGCGCAGGATTCGGCCTGCCGCGCCGCCGCCCCCGCCGCGCCACGGTAGGTCCCCGTCGGCCCCCCCGGGGGGCCGGTCTTGCGCCGCCCCCGCCCCACCCGCATCATGTCGTCATCTCCTCCCCCTTCCTCTTCTTTGGAGCATGAATGCGGATCGCATCTCGCCTGCTGAGCGGCCTGGCCATCGGCACCGCCCTCGCCTGCAGCCCGGCCGCCCCCAAGCACGATGCCGCGGCCGACGCCCAGGCGATCCGGGACATCGATGCCAAGTGGAACGAGTTCATCGTGGCGAAGAACGACTCCGCCATCGCCGCGATCTACGACAGCGCCGCCGTGCTGATGCCGCCCAACATGCCCGCCATGAACGGCGCGGGCCCCATCCGCGCCTTCTGGGCCGGGCTCTGGGGGCTCAACGCCAGCCTGACCCTCGTGGTGGATGAGGTCCTCGTGGACGGCGACCTGGCCCTGGACCGCGGCCGCTACACCTTCAGCGTGCCGCAGCCCGACGGAAGCCAGGCCACCGAGGCCGGCAAGTACCTCGTGGGATGGCGCCGGATCGGCGGCCAGTGGAAGGCCGTGAGCGACATCTACAACAGCGACACGCCGCCCGCGCCGGCGCCGGCGCCCGCCAAGTAGGGCGGCGACGGGGAGCGGGAGCGCCATGACGGTGCCGGAATTCCTCCGGAGCGAGCCGGACCTCTCGGGGTCACTGCACGCCTTCCGCGAACGACTCGCGGAGACCGTCTCCTGGTGTGGGCGCAAGGCGGGCCAGCCGGACCTCGGAGGGGCGCTGCGCACCTCCGACCTCTCACCCCCGCCCGCCACCCCATGGCCCGAGACCGTCCGGGCCGTGGCCGACCAGCGCCTGCTGCTCCTGGGGCGCAGCTGGCGGCGGTCGATCGATCCGCTGGGGGGCGGGCTGCTCTTGGTGTACTTCCCCACCCCACCCCATTCGGGGGGAGCAGCGCGAGCCGCCAGCCACGGCTACTTTGATGACCGGGACGCGCCACCCTGGGACACCTGGGTGGCGTACCTGGAGGAACCCGGGCGCAGTTACGTGGTAGCATGGGTACCGGCCCAGGGGCTCGAGCCGGCAACCGCCGGCATCGAGGCCGCCCGCTCGCTGGCCTGGCTCGAATCCTCCGGTGTGGGCTTCCGGCTCCCGCCGCGCGTCTAGCTACAGGAAGGCAGAGTTCATGACCACCGACCGCACCCTCCGCCGGCACGAGATCGCCGTGCGGGCCCGCGCCTACCTCCAGGGCCTGGTGCCCCGGAGCACGGTGCTCGAGGGCCTCGAGGCCAGTGACTGGGAGGACCCCCTCCTTCGTCCCCTGCTCGAGACCATCCAGAATGCGCCCAAGAAGTCCCGCTTCTCCGGCCTCTGGGGCCGGGCCTACGACGCGTTCGTGGCCCAGACCGAGGCCCTGATCGACGCCGCCGACCGCACGCCGTAAGCCGGCTGCCCGCGCCCCCGCTCACCCCGGTTCTCGAGGATCGCCCATGCGTCGTGCCGCCCTGCTCCTGATCGCCGGTGCCGTCGCCGCCTGCGGCGGCGGGACGGACTCCAACGGCCCGCCCGGCTCGCCCTACACCGTCACGGTGGTCTCCGAGTCGCAGAGCGGCGGCAACGGGGCCATCTGGAGCGACGTGATCACCTTCGAGGTGAAGGACAAGGCCAGCAGCGCGCCGATCCAGGGCGCCACGGTGGTCACCCAGACCACGGCCGGCACCGTCACCACCCTCCCGCTGGTCACCGCCGCGAACGGCCGGGTCACCGGCACCTGGACCATCGACGTGGTGGACCAGACCTCCGGCATCATCCACGCCCTCGCCATGTGCGCGCCCAAGGTCGGCAGCAGCATCTGCAAGACCAAGTTCGGCGACGACAACACCATCAAGATCACCTTCTAGTGCCGCTGGCCCCGCTCGATGCGGAAAGCGCCGCCCGGTGGCTGGCGGCGCTTCCCGAGACCTCGCTCACCCTCCTCTACAAGCACAGCACCCGCTGCGGCGTCTCGCTGGACGCCCGCGTGGAGCTGGGTGAGTTCGTGGCCGCGCATCCGGAGGTGACGGCGTGGCAGGTGGATGTCCTCCGGCAGCGGCCGCTGTCGCAGGAGTTCGCCCGCCTGCTCGATATCCCCCACCAGTCGCCGCAGGTGATCCTGCTGCGCGGCGGCCGTCCGCTCTGGCACACCTCGCACCAGCGCATCACGCGCGCGGCCCTGGCGGAACGGCTCGCCGCCGCCCGCGCGGGGTGATCAGCCCGCGCCCTCCGCGGCGCGGGCCTCCCGTTCAAACCAGTTGTCGCGATAGAGGTCGCCGCCCCGGCACCGGGCGGTCACGCTGGCGCCCAGGTAGAGCAGCGGAAAGAGCGGCCCGAAGCGCTCGAACTGCCGCACGTGGACGCGTTCATGCACGCGGGTGCGGTCGAGGTCGTCCTGGGCCTGCGCCAGCACCACGTGCCCCAGCGTGATCGCGGCGATGGCCATCGGGGGGTAGCCGCGGCGGAGCAGCGGGCCCAGCGGGCCGCCGGCCGCCTCGAGCACCCCCTCACGCCACGACAGCCGGGCGCCGCCCGCGCGGGCCGCGAGCGCCGCGCCCGCGCCCACCAGCGTCACCGGCAGGGCCCAGAGATACCCGAGGGCGCGCCCGAACGGTACCGGCATGCGCCCGCGCTACGGCCGCCGCTCGCACATCAGCGCGAGGGTGTTCCCCTCGCTGTCGGCGAGGAAGGCCATCCACAGGTCGTGGTCCGGCATCCGCGCCACCAGGTGTGGCTCGGCCGCGAAGGCGGCGCCCGCCGCGGCCAGTCGCGCCGCGGCGGCGTGGATGTCGGCCACCCGGTAGTACAGGATGGAGGCGGGATGGTCGTACCTGGGGTCGGTGGGGACGGCGAGCATCAGCCGCACCCCGCCGGCGTCGAAGAACGCCATGCCGGCCACCTCGAACAGCAGCGGCAGGCCGAGGACGTCGCGGTAGAAGGTGGTGGCGCGGGGAAGGTCGCGCACCGTCACCGCGATCTGGCCGATGGCCGTCAGCGCCGCGGCGCCGGGATCGGTCATGGGAGCCTGCGCAGGGCCACGAGGGAGAGCGCCACCCCCGCCAGTTCGATCAGCAGGAACGGCACCAGCCGCGGGCTCGCGCTCCGCTCCACCACGAAGCCGAGCAGGCGCCCCAGGGCGAAGCCGCCGAGGGCGAGCGCATTGGCCACCAGGCCGGGCGCCACCCAGTCGGCGCGCCGCGCGGCCACGAGGAGGAAGATCCCGAAGGCCAGGTCGAAGCCGCCGTAGGTGGCGCGCAGGTCGGTCCGGGCCATCGCGGTGGGCAGCGCGATCTCGAGCCACGCGGCCCAGCTCACCGGCCGGAGCAGGAATCCCGCCCCGATCGCCACGAAGGTCACGCCGATGACGCCGAGGATCCAGCGCGCCAGGATCATCGGACCGGCCTCACCGGAGCGTCGTGGCGAAGGTCGAGTCCCGCCACACCGGCCGCCCCTCGAGCAGCGTGAGCAGCGCCCGGGCCTGGTGCAGCTCGGTGGCGGGCAGGGTGAAGAGATCGCGGTCGAGCACGATGAGGTCGGCCAGCTTCCCCGCCACCAGGCTGCCGGTCTCGCGCTCGGCGTGCTGGGCCCACGCCGCGTTGATGGTGTAGGCCGCGAGCATCCGTGGCAGGTCGGCGCGCTCCTCGGGCAGCCAGGCCTCGGCGCCGGGCCGGTTGAGCTCGTGCCGGGTGATGGCCACCTCGATCGCGTCGAGCGGGTTGAGCGAGGACACGGTCCAGTCGCTCCCGCCCGCCACCACCGCCCCGCTGGCGAGCATGCTGCCGATGGGGTAGAGCCAGCGCGAGCGCACCGGCCCGAGCGCCGGCTCGGTGAGGTCGCTGATGTACTCGTCGCGCTGCGCCCAGTAGGGCTGGAAGCTGGCCACCACGCCGAGGGCGCGGAACCGGGGCAGGTCGGCGGGATCGAACAGCTCGATGTGGGCCAGCACCGGCCGCGCGTCGCGCGAGGGGTTCGCCTCCCGGGCCCGCGCCAGGGCATCGAGCGTCACCCGGATGGCGCGGTCGCCGATCGTGTGCACGTGCACCTGGAAGCCCTCGCGATCGAAGCGCAGGATCCGCTCCGCCAGCACCTCGGGCGGGTACACCAGCGGGCCGGTGTCGCCGGGCCGGTCCAGGTAGGGGGCCAGCAGCGCCGCGGTGCGGGCCTCGAGGACGCCGTCGGCGTAGAGCTTCACGGTGCCCGCGTGCACCCGGGAGGCCAGGCGGGCCCGGGCGCGCAGGTCGCGCAGCACCGCCACCATGCTGTCGAGGGGGATGTCCTCGTGGTCCCGGAGGGCCACGGTGACCCGCGCCGTGAGCTCGTTGCGCTCGTCCACGGCCAGGTAGGCGTCGAGGTACTCCTCGCCCACGTCCGCATCGGTGATGCTGGTGATCCCGAGCCGGTTGGCTTCCGCCAGCGCCCGCCGCACCGCCCCGATGCGGGCCTCGCGGGTGTAGGGCGGCAGCAGCCGGCTCACCAGCTCGATCGCCGCCTCGCGCAGCGTGCCGCTCGGCTCGCCGGTGCGCGGATCGCGCTCGATCCGCCCACCGGCCGGGTCCGGGGTGTCGCGGGTGATGCCGGCGAGCGCCAGGGCCCGGGAGTTCACCCACGCCGAGTGCCCGTCCGCGGCGTAGAAGAACGCCGGGCGGTCGGGGATGATGCGGTCGAGGATGGCACGGCTGGGATTGGCGCCCGGGAAGACCGGCAGCTGCCAGCCGTTGCCGCGCACCCAGGCCAGCTCGGGATGGGCATCGGCGTAGGCGTGGATCGCTCCCTCGACCTCCGCGGGGGTGCGCGCCTCGTAGAGGTTGCACTCCCCGAGCTCGAGCCCGCCCGAGAGCGGGTGCGCGTGGGTGTCGCCGAAGCCGGGCAGCACCATCTTGCCCGCCAGCTCCACGACCTGCGTCCCGCCCCCGATGAAGCGCTCCACCCCGGCCTCGTCGCCCACGTACACCAGGCGCCCCTCGCGGATCGCGACCGCCTGCGCCCACGGGCGCTCCGGCTCGGCGGTCCACACCACGCCGTCGCGCAGCACCAGGTCGGCCGGCGTGGCGGGCGGGCGGCGCTCGAGGTGGCAACCGGTGAACAGCGTGAGGGCTAGCAGGGACCCAATAGCGGTCGCCGGCCGCCGGGCCGCGTCGCTCCGGCAGGACCGATGCCTCCCCTCCCAGCCCCCCTGCGGTCGTGCCTGCGCGACGCCGCCCAGGCGGCCGCGGAAGCCACTGAGGCCGACACGCGCGCGGCCGCGGATGCCACTGAGGCCGCTACTCACGCGGCCCCGCCGTCACGGCGCCGATGCCGCTGAGCCAGCTGTAGGGGTCGATGGTGAATCCCTGCACCCGCCGCGACACCGCGGCCACGTTCACCGGGGCGTACAGGAAGAGCGCCGGTGCGTCGGCGTTGAGGGTGTCGAGCGCCGCACGCCAGGTGCGACGCGCCGTCAGGACGTCGGAGGCGCCGAGCGCCTCGTGGAAGAGGCGGTCGAAGGCGGGATTGGCGTAGCGGCCATAGTTGAGGATGCCGATCCCCGCCGCGGTCCATTGCTCGGCGAGGCCGCGCGGGCTCGGCTCGTCGAGCCAGGCGCCGATGTAGCTGTCGAACGCGCCCTTCCCCAGCCGCTCCTGGAACACCGGGAAGTCCACCGCGGTGACGGTCACGTCCGCGCCGGCGAGCCGCCACCGCTCCTGCAGCAGCTCCGCCAGCCGGCGGCGGCCCAGGCTGGTGGCGGGGACCAGGATGTCGAAGCCGAGCCGCTGGCCGCCGCGCGCCCGCACGCCGTCCGCGCCCCGGGGCCAGCCGGCCGCGTCGAGCGCGCGCGCCGCGGCGGCGGTGTCGGCCGGGAGCGTGGACACGCTGTCGTCCCATACCCAGAGCAGCTGCGACATCGGGCCGGGCGGGGCCTTGGCGCCCTCGCCGAAGACCGTGCGCGCGATCGCCTGTCGGTCGATCGCCATGTTGAGCGCGCGGCGTACCGCGCGGTCGGCCAGCGGGCCGCCACGGAGGTTGTAGCCCAGGAAGCCGTACGCCGCGGCGGGATAGGGCATCGTGCGGAGCGCGGAATCGGCGGCCACGCGCGCCACCCGCTCCGGCGCGCCCACCGCTTCCATCAGGTCGGCCTCGTGGGAGAGCACCAGGTTGAGCGCGGCGTCGGGGTCGGCGGCGAAGCGCCAGGTGAGCGTCCCCACGCCGGTGCGCCGGCCGCCCGCGGTGTCGGCCACGAGGGTGAGCGACTGCCCCCGCTGCCAGGCGCCCATGCGCCACGGCCCGGTGCCGATCACGTGCGCCACGGCGGTGTCGCTGCCCCAGGTGCTGCGCTCCTGCCAGCGCCAGATGTGGGCCGGGATCACCCGCACGTGCCACGTGGCGTCGTACAGCTGCTCGGGGTACGCGCGGGCAAAGCGCACCAGCACCGTGCTCGAGTCTTCCGCGCTGGCGCTCACCTGCCCGGCAAGGGAGCCGCGGGCCGGGGTGTCGAGCACCGAGTCGGCGTACGACTCGAAGGAGAACACCACGTCGCCGGCGGTGACCGGCTCACCGTCGTGCCAGCGGGCGCCCGGCCGCAGGTGGAACCGCAGGGTCAGGCTGTCCACCCGCTCCCAGCGCGCGGCGAGCGCCGGCCGGTACGCGCCGGTGTCGATCGGGGCGCCCCCGGGCACGAGGTCGGCCAGCCGTTCGTAGACCCGGTCGCTGATGTCCCGGCCCACGGTCTCGTAGACCAGCGGCGGCAGCAGCGCCTCGGGTTCGCCCGTGGCCGCGATCACCAGCTGGTCGCAGGTGGGGCAGGGCTCGGCGCCGCGGCCGCAGCCACCGAGCAGCGTGACGGCCAGGAGGGCGAGGGACAGGCGGTGGGGCACGACGACTCCGAGGGGTGGAGCCCGCAGGGTCAGTGCGGGGCGTAGCGGATGGTATCGGACCGGAGGATGGGGAAGCCGAAGGCGACCGGGAAGGGCCCGGAGTCGTAGGCCGGAATGTAGGTGGTATCGCCGACGAACACGTCGCCCCAGAGCGCGGTGGCCGTGCCCTCGGACACCACCCGCAGGAAGGTGGTCCCGGTGGGGGCCGAGCCGCCCACGCTCCAGCTGCCGCCGGTGTCGGTGATACCCCAGCCGGCCCGCAGCCCCGTCGGGAGGCCCAGCACCACCGCCTCCAGCATCGCATCCAGCGGCCGGAAGACGGGCCGGATCGTGTCCAGCGCCGGGCCGACGGTCACGAGCACCTGCAGCGTGTCGGCGCCGACCTCGCGCGAGAGTCCGTTCACGACGTTGGTCTGCGCCCTGGGCACCAGCAGGTAGGCACCGGGTGCCAGGTTGCTCACCCGGGCCGGCAGGTCCACCTGGGCCAGCGCATTCACCGGGAAACCACCCGCCTGCGGCTGCAGCGCATACCACACACCGGTGCCCGGCGGCCCCGAGGGTGCAAGGATCAGCCCGCCGGTGATTGCGGCGTACTCGCCGGTTGCGAGGTAGACCACGTCCGCTGCCGCCAGGATGACGGTGTCGGCCGTGGCGGCCCAGGTGAAGGTATCGCCGCCGGTCCGGGTGATCCGGTTCCCCCACTTCACCATGTAGGTGCCGTACGCCAGCCCGGCGTAGAGCAGGCTGTCGCCGGCGGACAGGGCGTCGGTGGCGACGGGCGCCCCGTCCTTCAGCAGCGTGTAGGGCGCGGTGTAGCCGGCGGGGAGCCCGGTGGCGGCCACCTTCAGCACCGCGGTCGGGGCGGGTCCCGGACCGCCGGAGGCGTCGCTGCCGCCGCAGGCGGCCAGCAGCAGGCACGCGGCGAGCATGGCGGGCGTCAGGCGCATGGGACCTCCAGGGGAGAGGGGTTCGTCACGGGAGGGGGCGTCCCGCATGGAGACGCCGCCAGACCCGCCTCAGCCCACCCTGTACTGCTCCCGCAGCACGCCAAGGTGGTGGATTTCATGCCCCGCGATGATCCAGGCCAGCGCCCGGGCGCTCACCGACTTCTGGCTGGCCGTCCCCACGCGCGCCAGCGCCCCGGCGTCCAGGCTCTGGACGAGCGAGAGCGTGGCATCCCGCACGGTGGCGAACTCCGCGGCGATATCGGCGAGGCTGCGGCGCTCGAACTGGCCGTTGGGCACGTAGAGGTTCTCGTCGAAGCTCGCCAGCGGCGTCGCGTCGCCCCGCGCGATCCGGAGCAGGCGGTAGGCGAAGATCCGCTCGGCGTCGGCCACGTGCCCGATCACCTCGCGCACGCTCCACTTCCCCGGCGCGTACCGGAAGCCCGCCTTCGCCTCCGGGATCGCCGCGAGGAAGGCCGCCGTACTCTGGCGCTGCGCCACCAGCACCGGCAGCGCGTCCTCGCCGGGGACCCTGCCGACGTAGGTGCCGTAGTAGGGCGCAAACTCGTCGGCGGTCGGGCGGGCAATGGTCATGGCGACGATCCGCGTGCGGGGGTCAGCGGGCGGTTCCGTGGCTTCGCCAGAGAGGATAGCCCGCAGGACTGAAATGGCAACTCTCAGCCGCTGAACCGGGGGAAGCGGACCGATCGTCGGGCGGCCTCCCCAGGGTCGGCACCTGCCGGGAAACGGGGAAACGGGACTGCACCCCCCGTTTCCCGCTTCCCGTTTCGCTTTTCCGGTTTCCCGGTAGCTTCCGGCCATGCCCACCCGCGCCGCCCGCGGCATCCGGAGCGCCCAGCTCGGCCTCGTGGTGAACACCCTGCTCGCGGTGACCAAGCTGGTCGCGGGCATCCTCGGCAACGCGTACGCGCTGGTGGCCGACGCGGTCGAATCCACCGCCGACATCTTCTCATCGCTGATCGTCTGGGGCGGCCTGCAGATCGCCACCCGGCAGGCGGACGACGACTATCCCTTCGGCTACGGCAAGGCCGAGCCGCTCGCGGCCACCGTGGTATCGCTGCTGCTCCTCGGGGCGGCCGCGGGCATCACCGTCGAGGCGGTCCGCGAGATCCGCACCCCCCATCACACCCCGGCGCCGTTCACCCTCATCGTGCTGGTGGGCGTGATCGTGGTGAAGGAGGTGCTCTTCCGCCGGGTGCTCAAGGTGAGCGACGAGGTGAGCAGCACCGCCGTCAAGGCCGACGCCTGGCACCACCGCAGCGACGCGATCACCTCGGCGGCGGCCTTCATCGGCATCAGCATCGCCCTCCTGGGCGGGCCGGGGTGGGAGTCCGCCGACGACTGGGCCGCCCTCGCCGCCGCGGGCGTGATCGTGATCAACGCGGTCACGCTGCTGCGCCCCGCCATCGGCGACCTCATGGACAAGAGCCCGGGCGCGCACCTGCTGGAGCGGATCGGCGCCGCCGCCCGGGGCACCCCGGACGTGCGGCACATCGAGAAGCTCAAGGTCCGCAAGGCCGGCCTGCAGTACTTCGTCGACCTGCACGTCCAGGCCGATCCCGCCCTCTCCCTCCACGATGCCCACATCCTGAGCGGCCGGGTGAAGACCGCCATCCGGGCCGCCGTCCCCGAGGTGGCCGGGGTCCTGATTCACATGGAGCCCCACGAGGTGTAACATTCTGTTCCAGCTCGATCATTTCGATCGGTTGCCCGGGCACCACAACGGCTGGTAAGAAGTTGTATCGTAACGCTTTAGGCTATGATGACCGAGGGCACCTGAGTTGCTCCCTCCTCCGGCAGACGCAGTCCCCCTCACCCTGCCCGGAGATGGAAATCATGCTGAAGACACTTCCGCGCCTGGCGGCGCTCGTTGGCACCCTGGGTGTCCTGACCGCCTGCAGCGGCGACAGCGCCGGCCCGACGACGGGCGCCCAGGTCACGTTCAACCTTGCGGTGGGCACGACGGGCGCGGCGGCGCGGGGCTTCCTGAGCGACACCCTGACCGACGCCAGCAACACCCTGGTGCTCGACAGCGTGCAGCTGGTGCTGCGCGACATCCGGTTCAAGCGGGTCGAGGACGCCTCCTGCGACGGCGACGAGGATGAATCGGGCTCGCTCTTCGCGCTGAGCCGGCACGATGACAGCATGAGCTCGGGCGACGGCGACGGCCACGACGGGCACGCGGACGGCTGCGAGGCCTTCAACGCCGGGCCGTACCTGCTCGACCTGCCGCTCGATTCGACGGTGGACAAGGCCTTCGCCGTGGCGGTCGACACCGGCACCTACGACCAGGTGCGGATCAAGGTCCACAAGCCGTCCCATAGTGGTGGCGACCCGAAGGACGCGCAGTTCCTGGCCAGCCACCCCGAGTTCGACGGCGTGAGCGTCCGGGTGGTGGGCAGCTTCAACGGCACCCCGTTCGTCTTCGTGCAGGACCTCGAGGCCGAGCAGCGGATGGACTTCGTGCCGGCGCTGGTCGTGGCCGACTCGGCGACGAACATCAACGTGACGCTCAAGGTGGACCTGGCGGGCTGGTTCAGCGACGGCGCCGGATCGCTGGTGGACCCGGCGACCGCGAACAAGGGCGGGGCGAACGACAACCTCGTCCGTGACAACATCAAGGACTCCTTCCGCGCCTTCCGCGATGACGATCGCGACGGCGAGGACGAGTCCGGCGACGATTGAGCGGTCCCCCGGGGCGGGGCGGCGTGGGCGCCGCCCGGTCCCGGGGTCCGCAGGAGAGAGCCGCTGCCCACAACGACCTGGACCATCGCCGCGGTGCGGCTCTCAGACAGCTTTCGGACCACCCTCATCGACCTCGCGGCCGGTGTGGGCGCGGCGCTGACCGAGTGGTCCCCCGGCAGCGGCGAGCAGCTGGCGGCGGGGAGTACCTGCCTGCTGGTGCTCGCGGGCGGGGCCGAGGGCGCGGCGGCCGACCTGCTGCCGAGCCTCCCCGCCACCCTGCCCCGCTACGTGGTGGGGGCGGCGGCGGACCATCGGCTGGCGGCGGCCATGTTCCAGCGGGGGGCGCGCGACTACTTCGCGCTCCCGGAAGACCTGGGGCTGTTGCGCCGGACGCTGGAGCGGGAACGGGGAGCGGCCGCGGGCCGGACCGACGCGGCGCAGTTCGCCGAGGGCGAACGCCGGCTCTCGGGGTTCGACGCGATCGTGGGCCGCAGCGCGTCGTTGCGGCGGACGCTGGACCAGGCCCGGCGGGTGGCCGCGCACCGCGACGTGACGGTGCTGATCGGCGGGGAGACGGGCACGGGCAAGGAGCTGCTGGCCCGCGCCCTGCACTATGACAGCCCGAGGGCGCAGGCGCCGTTCGTCGAGATCAACTGCGCGGCGATCCCGGCGAACCTGCTCGAGAGCGAGCTGTTCGGGCACGAGAAGGGCGCCTTCACCGGCGCCGTCGGCGCCAAGCCGGGGCTGATGGAGCAGGCGCACGGCGGGACGGTCTTCCTGGACGAGATCGGGAACCTCCCGCTCGACCTTCAGCCCAAGCTGCTCCGGGCGCTCGAGAGCCGGGAGATCCGGCGGGTGGGCGGGCAGCAGACCCGCAAGGTGGATGTGCGGGTGATCGGCGCGAGCCACATCGACCTGGCCGCGGCGGTGGCCCGCGGGGAGTTCCGCGAGGACCTGTTCTACCGGCTCAACGTGGTGGCGCTGGTGCTGCCGCCGCTGCGCGACCGGGGCGAAGACGTGGAAGTCCTGGCCGAGGCGTTCGCGGCGCGGCTCGCCGCCCAGTACGGACTGCCGCTGCCCGCCCTGGGCCCGGAGACCCGCGAGGCGATCCGGGCCCATCCCTGGCCGGGCAACGTGCGCGAGCTGCGCAACGCCATCGAACGGGCGCTGGTACTCTCCCCACCGGGCACCCTGGAGCTGGGAGAGCTCTCGGCCCGGCGGGCCGCGGCTCCGTCCACGGGGCCGCTGCCCTTTCCCGCCACGCTGCGGCAGATCACGCAGGCGGCGGTGCAGGCGATGCTCGACGCGGTGGGTGGCAACAAGAGTGAGGCGGCACGGCGGCTCGGCATCTCCCGGCCCCGGCTGCAGCGGATTCTCGAAGGTCAGGGCGACGACGACACCTAGCGGGCCGGGCAGCACGCCCCCGGCTCACGGCAGAGGAGCACCACATGCGATTCCCCCTCCGTTCCCTCACCCTGGCCACGGCGCTGCTCGCCGGCGTCGGCGGCTGCGCCGATTCCACCGGCGGCGGCGGGGGCGGCAAGCCGCCCAGCGCGCTCAACGTCATCCGGCTGGCCGACACCGCGCCCCCGCTGTGCGCCGACAGCACCGGTGGGTGGGCGGTAAGGGACCCCAACGGGCAGGATTTCGAGTTCGCGCTGGTGTTCCCCGAGAGCGGCAACCTGGCCGACTGCAACGGCGGCTCCACCGAGGACTTCCTGCGGCTCAAGATCGAGAAGGACGCCATCCAGCGGCGCCCCGACGGCTCCCTGATCGCCGACGGCGACTCGGTCTTCATCTCGGTGAAGTGGGTGGGGAACGACTCGCTGCTCTTCGACCTGCAGCCCTCCGGGCTGGTGTTCGATCCCGCCAATCCGGCCGAGCTCAAGATCGAGTACGGCGAGGCGGGCAGCGACCTGAACGACGATGGCAACACCGACGGGGAAGACGACGACATCGAGACCCGGCTCGACATCTGGCGCCAGGAACAGCCCGGGGACGACTTCGTCCGGGTGGGCACCGCCAAGCTCGAGGACGAAAACGAGATCGAGGCGAAGCTCAACGGCTTCAGCCGCTACGCCATCGCCTACTAGGAGGCGGGCCGCACCCCGGCCCGCACGGCACCCGACCGCATGACCCTCGACCCGCTCTTCACCGACGATCCCGCCCGCGAGCTGCGCCAGCTCGTGGAAGCGGGACGTTTCCGGGAGGCCCTGGAGGCGCACCTGCGCGCCGGGGACGGTGGAGCGCGGGTACCCGAGGTGGCCCTGCTGGCGGCCACGGCGGCCACCCGCCTCGGGGAGCTGGGCCGGGGTGTCACCCTGGCGGAGGCCGCGCTGGAACGCTTCCGCCTGCGGGCCGACACCGACGGCCGGATGCGGGCCATGAACCTCCTCGGCGCCATCGCCTTCGACCACGGCCGGCTGGAGGAGGCGGAGCGCTGCTTCGGCGAGGCGCTGGACCTGGCGCGCGTGCTGGAGGACGGGCGCATGGCCGCCAACGCGTCCAACAACCTCGCGTCGGTGGCACACCTCCGGAACCGCCCCGACCTGGCCTTGAGCCTCTACCGCAGCGCCCTGCTCGGCTACCAGCGCATCGGCGACCGCCGTGGCACCGCCCAGACCTACCACAACCTCGGGCTCACCTTCCGGCAGCAGCGGGACTGGGACGACGCCGAGGCCGCCGCGCTGCAGGCGGTGCGGCACGCCGAGGAGGTCGGGGAGGGAAGCCTGATGGCGCTGGCGGTGATGGGCCGGGCCGAGATCCACCTCGACCGCGGTGAGCTGAGCCTGGCGCGGCAGGAGCTGCTCCGGGCGGAGCGGCTCTGCCAGGAGGCTGGCGACGACGTGGGCGCCGCGGAGGTGGGCCGGCTCCGCGCCGCGCTCACCCTCAAGGAAGGCCGGCCCGCGGAGGCCCTGGAGCTTGCCCTCGCCGCCCGCGCGGTGGCGGTGCGCCTCGGGATCCTGCAGCTGCAGGGGGAGTGCGCCGGCGTGGCGGGCGCCGCGGCACGCCAGCTGGGGCACGCCACCGACGCCGACGCCCACGTTGCCGAGGCCCGCGAGATCTTCGAGCGGCTGGGCGCGGAACGCCTGCAGCAGGAGCTCGAGCGCTCCCGTCAGTAGGTGCCGGGCGCCGCGCCTACTCCTTCCAGAGGTACATCATCACGTGCGCCGCCGTCGCCACGCCCATGGAGGCGACGGTGGTGATCTTGTGCGGGGTCCATCCGCCGCGCTGCCCACCGGCGATCCGGTCGTCGATCTTGGCCGTCGAGGGCGCCACCGACGCACCGTAGATGAACCCGACGTCGGCCGCGAGCATCATCAGCGAGTGGACCCACCGCCGGGTCTTCCCCTGCTCCACCTTCCGCGCCTCCGCCAGGTTGATCAGGCCGGTCACGGTGTTCACCGTGAACAGGCCGGCCAGCGCGTAGGCAGCCGGCTTGTGCACCTTCTCGGCCCACAGCGGGGCGGCACTCCCCTCCTGCAGCAGCTTCTGGCCCGCCAGGTACTCGAGCAGGAAGAGCGGCGGCACGCCATATCCCACGACCCGGTGCACCTCCAGGCGGCGGTAGTAGCCATAGGAGAGGGAGATCGCGCGGCGGCGACGGCGGACGGTATCGGGAAGGGCCAGGGGCCCGTCGGCCAGCAGCAGGCCCGGGTCGGCGGCAAGGGCGGGCGCTGACGGCGCCTGGTACCCGGCGCGCTCGGCAGAGAGCAGGCGGACATTGTCGAGCGTCGGCGCGAGGCTCACCAGCGCCTGCGCCAGCACCACAGCAGCGAGGCCCATCACGGCTCCGGTCAGAGGGGGACTGAACGATGGTAGCCGGGACGGGCCGCGTTGTCAGGTGACCGCCGTCACCCTGCGTGGGATGGACGCTACACGGTGACCTGCGCCTCATCCCAGAGGGCGCGCTGCTTGTCGCTCTCGTAGAGCCTGGCCACGTTGACCACCAGCTTGCCGGCCTCCTTGCGCACCGCGAACCGGTCCATGTTCCGGGTGGCCCGGCCGCTCATGAAGGTCCCGTCCGGCTGGTACTTGGACTTGTGCTTGGGGCACTGGAACCGGCCGTCGGAGGCCAGCCACTTGAGCGCGGTGTTCTGGTGCGGGCAGGAGAGGTTGAAGGCGTACACCGTGCCCTTCCACCGGACCAGGATCACCTCGTTGTCCTGGTCGATGGTGGTGCCGTCGGCGGCGGGCAGGGGGTAGGTGATCTCGTCCCCCCGGACCAGCAGCGCGCGGCCCAGGGTGAGCGGCAGCGCGGCGGCCTCGCGGGGCGAGGCCGCCAGGCCGGCCATGATGGCCGCGACCGCGGTGGTGACGCGGACCAGGAACTCGCGACGATCCGGCACGCCGCAGCCTCCGGTGCAATCGGACACGCGGGCCACCTCAGCTCACGTTGGGGAGGATGGAACCCACGAGCACCACGGCGAACCACAGCACCAGGCTCACGAGCGACGCGGTCCGCAATCGCCGCCAGCCCTTCGGGTCGGCGGCATCGCCGCGTTCCAGGGCGCGCTCGGTCCGCAGCATCTGGTAGCCGTTGAGCAGCAGCACCCCGACCAGCCCCATCTTGAGCCAGAACACCGGCATGACGGCGAGCGACTCGAGGTCGGCCGCGAACATGAGCAGGCCGCTCAGCGCCGTGACCGCCAGGGCCCCGACCACCAGCGGATGCACCGCGGACAGCTCGCGGAGGTAGCCGGCCTTGTCGCCCTCGGGGCCGGCGGCCCGCAGGGTGGAACGATCGGCGGCCAGCGCCAGCCCGCCGGCGGCCATCATCCCGCCGAAGTGGCCGAAGTTGACGGCGCTCTGCGCCACGCTGCTGCCGTTGTAGAAGTCGGCCCAGGGCGCCACCAGCTGGGCGATCTGCTGAATCACGGTCATGGTCGTCAGTCCTTCCAGAGAAGCATCATGACATAGCTGCCGAGCGCCACGCCCATCGAGGCGATGGCCACGTTCCGGTGCGTCGTCCCGCCCGAGCCCCCGCCACCATCATCGTCCGGGGCGGTGGCACCCACCACCACGAAGCCCGCGTCGGCGGCGATCATGCTGAGGCCGTGGACCCAGCGCCGGGTGCGCCCGTGCGGGTCCTTCCGCCCCTCCCACAGGTTCCACACCCCGGTCACCGTGTTGACGGCGAACAGCCCGGCGATGGCCCCCGCCAGGGGGCCGTGCGCGTCCCGGGCCCAGCCGGCGGCGTGGTCCCCCTTGTTCCAGAGTTCCCGTCCGGCAAGGTACTGGGCCACGAACAGGGGCACTGTGAGGTAGCTCGCAACCTGGTGGATCTTGAGCCGGGTGTAATACATGTCACTGTACCGGATGGCCCGGCGGCGGCCGGTGGTGTCCGCTTCCGAGTCCATCGCCTCGCCGGGGGTGATGGCCGTCACCGGGATCACCACGAGCTCGGCGGGGTGGAGCAGCGCGAGGTTGTCCAGGGTCGGCGCGAAGCTGACCGGCGCCGGAGCCAGGGTGGGCGCCACGGCGGCGGCGGTGTCCTGCGGACTCACCAGCAGGGCGGCCGTGAGCAGGAGGAGGTGCATGGGCGACGTGCTCCGGAACAGGGGAGGCTGAACGGTAGCCGCCGAACGTGAACCCCCGGTGAACGCTGGAGGGGGCCCACGGACGCGGCACGTGATGGCCGGTGCAAGCCGCGCGCCGCCGGCATGCAGCCGACGGACGCATGATGTCCGGAGTGGAGGATGCGTGGGGAGTCGGGCGGGGTTGCATCAATGCGTGCCAGGGTGGCACGGCGCGTTGCAGCCGTGGCAACGCGCGTTCATCCGGCGTTCAGCAGGGAACCCCTCAGGCGAGGTCGATCACCACCGCCGTGCCGTAGCAGAGGACCTCGGTGACGCCCGGCATCAGCTCGCCGGCGTCGTACCGCACCCCGACCACGGCGTTGGCCCCGACATCCTCCGCGTGGGCGAGCATGATGTTGAAGGCCTCCTCGCGGGCGTTCTCGCACAGCCGGGTGAGCATCGTGATGTTGCCGCCGAAGATCGTCTGGATCTTGGCGCCGACGGTGCCGAACACGGAGCGGGAGCGCACCGTGATGCCCCGGACCACCCCCTGGGTCTGGGTGATCCGGTACCCCTCGATGCCGAACGCGGTGGTGGTGTAGCGCGGGTCAATGGCCATGAGGCCCTCAGGCAGGCTGCCCGGACGCGCGCTGCCGGAACACGCGCCGGTAGATGTAGATGTTGAGCGCCAGGACGCCGACGCCGATGACGGCCTCGGCGGCCCGGGGCAGGGAAGCCGGGTGCAGCCAGCTCGGGAGGTACCGATCCACCAGGTTCAGCGAATAGCCGGCGTCGAGGGCCTGGGCCCGGAGCCAGGTCTCTACCCGCTCGAAGGGCCACAGCCACCCGGCGAAGGCCATGATCGCGCCCAGCACGGCCGACGGCAAGTGCACCCACATGACCCAGCGCCAGCGCAGCACCAGGAAGCCGCCCACCGCGACGAACTTGAGGAACGTGACATGGATGAACAGCAGCAGGTCGGCCAGCACGCCGTAGACCACCCGGTTCCTCCTCGAAGTACGGGCGGCGCCTGGAGGGCGGCCCGGCAACCGGCACCGGCGGCAGCGACCCGAATCTAACCGGGCCGGGCGCCGGTCAGCGCGGGCCGTTGGGCTCGACCCGCTGGCCCGCCTTCTTCCACGCCTCGATCCCGCCGCGATACCAGAGCACGTTCCGGTACCCGAGGTGGACCGCGCGCAGCGCGGCGTTGTACGACATCCAGCAGTGCGACGAGAGACAGTAGAACACCAGCGGCGTGTCGGGGTTCCCCTCGGTCACCTGGCGCAGGAACCCGCCGAACTCCTGCTGGGTCTGGTCCCGGAAGCTCCCCGCCTGGGCGGCGGGCACGGCCCCGATCGCGCCGGGGATGCGCTCCTGGCCACCCAGCACATCGAACAGCAGGGCCCGCACCTCGGTGCTGCCCAGCAGCTCCACCAGCCCGCGGGTGGTGATGACCTGCGCGCCGGGAATGGTGGCCGGCGTCGGGGCGTGCATCGGCCCCGTGCGCAGTTCTGCCGTGGCGGGCACACCGAAGTCCTGCCGCTCCTCCGCCATCTGCGCGTCGAGGTCGGGGCGCGCGGCCGGGCGGGGCGCGGTCGGCGGGGCAGGCGTCGGCGCCGGCGGGGCGGGCTGGCCCCCGAAGCTGTCCTGCGCCGCCAGGGGCGGCGTGAGCAGTGCGAGCGCCAGCAGCGCCGCGTGGGGGGCAAGGAAGCGGAGCATGTGGGGCCTCACTGGGTGCGCTGGAGCCGCTGACCCTGGATGCCGAGATCCCGGCCCGGGTCGAGGTTGACGTCGTTGGTGAGCAGGTAGCTGCCGTCGCGGAGCCGCCAGGCGTGCTGGTACAGGCTCGAGAGCTGCACCGTGCCTCCGCCCTGCGGGTCGTTGTAGGTCTCCACCCCGCGGATGGCCTCCACCCGCTCCCGCTGGGTGCGGTCGCTGCTCTCGTTCTGCGACCGCCAGGTGCCCATCTGGATGTCGTTGATCTCCTGCCCGGTGCGGGCGATGATCTCGGAGCGCTCCCGGGCCCCGCGCAGGTTGTCTTCCGCGATCCGGCGGTTGGATTCCATCACCACCCGGTTGCGCTCCTCCGCCGAGCGCCGGATGCGCGCGTTCCACTCCGGCGCGCCGTGGAACGACTGCCGGATGGCGTCCGCCATCTTGAAGTCGAGCTGGCCCTCCGGGGCGCGCATCGCGAAGCCGGTGAACGCCTGCCCCTGCAGGAGCTCGATGGCCTGGCCTCCGCCGAGTCCCTCCATGCGGGTATGAATGAAGGCGGTCACCGTGGCGATCGCCTCCCGCACCGGGCGGCCCCCGACCTGGTACCCGATGAGCAGCTCGCCCCCCTCGACCCAGGTGCGCATGCCGGGCGCGGCCGGCAGCTGGGCCAGCTGCTGGTAGGGCGCCGCGAGGTCGGGGCGCGGCCGGAAGTCGAGGACCCGGGCCCCCGGGCGGCTGCGCTGGACGAACCACTCCAGGTAGGCGCGCACACCGGAGGCCGTGGCGGTCAGGCAGTTGTTCTGCGGCATCGGGAAGTTGCCGGAAGACCAGCGTTCGGCGGGGAGGACGGCGACGGCGCCGACGCCGTCCGGCGCCGTGGCCTTCCAGTTGAAGCGGTACCCCTCGCCGCCGCACTGATCCATGGGGTTCCACTCCACCCCGCCCTCCCCCTTCCAGCCCACCGGGACCAGCATCGTGGCGGCCACCAGCGGCTTCTCGAAGCCGTGGCGGTCGAGGATCTGCGCCGGCTGCACCCGGAGCGCCCCCGCCGGCAGCGGGCGGGCCTGCGCCGCGACCCCGGGACCGGCCGCGAGCGTCACGAGGATTCCGATCAAGGGTGGAGTCGTCCGGGGCATGCGGCCTCTGCGCAGGAAGGTGGAACGACGACGGCCCCCAGGCGGGCCGCATCCAAGCTAACGCGGACCCGGGGGCCGTCCGGAAGGGGGGGCGCCTACTCCTCTTCCTTGTCGTCCTTCTTGTGCTCGGACGCCACCTTGGCCGTCACCTCCGGCGGCGCCTCGGCATAGCCGTGGAACTGCTCATGGAAGGTGCCGCGACCATGGGTGATCGAGTGCAGGGTCGTGGCGTACTTGTACATCTCCGCCTCGGGCACGATGGCCCGGATGGCGGTGAGGCGGCCGTCGGCCTCGGTGCCGAGGATCTGGCCGCGGCGTGAGGAGAGGTCGCCCATCACGTCGCCCAGGTACTCGCCGGGCACCCGCACCGTCACGTCGTGCAGCGGCTCGAGCAGCACCGGGCGGGCCTTGGGGGCCACCATCCGGAAGGCCAGGATGCCGGCCATCTTGAACGACATCTCGTTGCTGTCCACGTCGTGATAGCTGCCGTCGAAGCACTCGGCGGAAAAGTCCACCAGGGGGAAGCCGGCGATGACGCCGCGCGCCGCCGCCTCCTGGATCCCGCGGTCCACCGCCGGGATGTACTTGTTGGGGATCACCCCGCCCACGATGTTGTCCACGAACTCGTAGCCGGCGCCCCGGGGCCGCGGGGCCAGGCGCACCCAGCAGTCACCGTACTGGCCCCGGCCGCCGCTCTGCTTCTTGTGCTTGCCCTGGCCCTCGGCCTTCCCCTTGAGGGTCTCGCGGTAGGCCACCTTCGGGCGCACCAGTTCGGCGTGCACCGTGAACTTGCGCAGCAGGCGGTCGAGCACGATCTCGAAGTGCCGCTCGCCCATGCCGTGGATCAGGGTCTGGTGCAGCTCGGAGCTGTACTCGAAGTGGAAGGTCGGATCCTCCTCCTGCAGCTTGTGCAGCCCGGCGGCCAGCTTGTCCTCCTCGCCGCGGTTCTTCACCAGCACCCCGGAGGTCGCGACAGCCTCGGGATACGGGATCGGCTCCATGTGCACCGGGTGGTCCCGGCGGCAGAAGGTGTCGTTGGTGTGGGTGTCCTTGAGCTTGGCCACCGAGCCGATGTCGCCGGCGTGCAGCTCCGGCACCTCGATGCGGTCCTTCCCCTGCTGCACGCTCAGGTGGTTGAGCTTCTCCGCCACGTTGTGCTCGTGGTTCCACACCTCCTCGCCGCTCCTGATCGTGCCGCGATAGAGCCGGAAGAGGGTCACGTCGCCGACGTGCGGCTCGGAGACGGTCTTGAACACGTGCCCGAGCAGCGGGGAGCCGCCGTGATCGCCCTCCCGGTCGGGGATGGCGGCCTCGAGGGGGGAGGGCAGCAGGTCCACGATCTCGGTGAGCAGCGCGCGGGTGCCGTAGGTGAGCGTCGAGCTGCCCACCAGCATGGGCACGATCTCGCCGGCCAGGACGCCCCGCTTGAGCGTGGTCACGATCTCGGACCGGGTGAGCTCCTCGCCCCCCAGGTACTTCTCGAGCAGCGCGTCGTCGGTGGCGGCGATCGCCTCCACCAGCTGCTCATGGTACTTCCGGTAGCTCTCCTTGATCTCCTCGGGCAGCGGGCCGGTCTCGAACTCCCCGCTCTTGGTCCCCTTCTTGTAGAACTGCGCCTCGTCGGTGAGCAGGTTGACGATGCCGTGGAAGTCGGCGCCATTCCCCACCGGGATCTCGACCGGCACCACCTTGGGCGAGAGGTGCGCCTTCACGTCGTCGAAGACCCGCTCGAAGTTGGCGCGCTCACGGTCCATCTGGCTCACGAAGATGAGCCGGGGCAGGTGCAGCTGGTCGCAGATCTCCCACACCTTCTCGGTGCCGACCTCGACCCCGCCGGTGGCGTTGAGCACCACCACCGCCGCATCCGCGGCGTAGATGGCGGCGGTCGCCTCGCCGAGGAAGTCGAGGAAGCCGGGCGCGTCGAGCAGGTTGATCTTGGTGTCCTGCCATTCCGCGATGCCCACCCCGAGCGAGATGGAGTGCTTCCGTTCGATCTCGTCGGCGGAATGATCGGTGAGGGTGGTGCCGTCCTGGATGCTGCCGTGTCGCTTGCTGGAGCCGGAAACGAAGGCGAGAGCGTCAACGAGGGTGGTCTTACCAGACGCGCCGTGACCGACGAAGGCCACGTTGCGAATGGCGTTTGAGCCATAGACCCGCATGGGGCCGACCTCCTTGATGGGGTTGGGCTATCATGCAGGCGCCCCCGCGGGGTGTCAAATCGAATCGGATGAGGGTGGTGTGAAATCGGCTTCAGGCGGCCGACGCGAGACGGCGGGGACGCGGCCCGCGCCGCGCCCCCGCCGTCCCCACCAGCCCGGCCCTACCGGCCGTAGACGTGGATCTCGGCCCGCCCGTCGCCACCGCCCCGCACGCTCTTGTAGGCGAACTCGATCCGCCGGATGGCGCGCGCCTCCCCGGGGAGGTCGATCTCCCGGGTGCGGCTCTCTTCCCGGAAGTAGAGCCGGGTCTCCGGGGAGTAGGCGTCGCCGTTGGCGAAGACGATCCGCACGTTGAACAGCTCCAGGTCGGCATCGTCCACCACCAGCATCACCTTGCGGAACCGCCCCTCGCCCGCCGCCGAGATGACGTCCCGCTCGGCACGGAAGCTCACGCTGCGGCTGCCCAGGTGGTCCCAGCCCTCGAAGCGCCGCGGTGCCACCGCCGGCCGATCCGCCGGGCGGTCCTCGCCGCCGCCGGCCTCCCGGCCATAGACCCGGACGGTGGCCCGGCCCCGGCGTACCTCGCTCTTGTAGTAGAACTCGATGCGCCGGATCACCCGCGCGGCGCCCGGGAGGTCGATGGTGCGGCTCCAGCTCCCCTCCCGGAAGTTGATCCGGGTCTCCGGGGAGAAGACCGAGCCGTCGCCGAAGATCACGCGGATGTCGTACATGTCGAGGTTGCCGCCCTCGACCTCGAGCTTGATGGCGCGGAAGGCACCCTCGCGTCCGGTGACGGGGATGACGTCCTTCTCGGCGCGGAAGTTCACCTGGCGGGTGCCCAGCAGCTCCCACTCGTCACGGGGAGCGGCGTCCGCCGCGGCGGCGGGGTGGGCGGGAGCGACCAGCAGGGCGGCGAGCAGCACCAGCATCGGGGGTCCTTGGTGGAGGTTCACACGGGTGACGCCGCGGACCCCGAAATGTTAGGAGCGTGCGCTGGATCACAAGACCCCGCTCCCGGACGGCTCACCGGCTGGTGGCGCGCTCGATCAGGATGGAAGTGACCAGCTGGCCCACCGGCACCGCGAGGAGCGGCCACCCATCGTTGGTGGCGTCCACCGCCAGGATGCCCAGCGCGCCGATGCCCACCGAGGCGAGCAGCGAGAGGCCGTAGTTCCCGCGACCACGATTGGCGAGGTGCACGCCCAGGGGCAGGGTCACCGATTCCCCGAGGATGGCGCCGTAGACCGCCTCCTCGAGACCGCAGGCGTCGTCGCCACAGATGGCGTTGCCCCCTCCGACCGCCGATCCGATGAGCCCCCCGCCGAAGACTCCGATGGCTCCGCTCGTGACCCCCGCCAGGACCATCCCGGGCACGCTGGCCTGCGCGCGCGCGGACGGCAGGCCGGCGGGCGCCGGGAGGTGCGGGGCACCATAGCGCGCCAGCGGGGCGGCCTGCCGCTGGGCGGTGAGGGGCAGGGCCACGAGGGCCAGGACGGCGAGGGTACGGCTGAGGCGACGGAAGGGCACGTGACGGGTCCGGTTGAGGCTGGGTGAATGATCACCCGGGGGCGTGATCCGGGCGTGATCCGGAAACGCATCGCTCGCTCGGGCAGTTCCGGCCGCGGGCCTTGCGCGCGGGTTCGGGCGGCGCAATTATGTAACATGATGGTTACGCGACATCCCGCCGTGTTCAGCGCCATCGCCGACCCCACCCGCCGGGCCATCCTCGATGCCCTCCGGGGCCAGGAGCGGTCCGCGGGAGAGATCGCGGCGCTCTTCCCGGTGAGCCGCCCGGCCATCTCCCGTCACCTGCGGGTGCTGCGGGGTGCTGGACTGGTGCGCGAGCGGCGGATGGCCCGGTCCCGGATGTACCGGCTCGACCCGGCGCCGCTCCGCGAGGTGGAGCGGTGGATGGCGCACTACCGGACCTTCTGGGCTGCCCGGCTGCACGGGCTGCGGCAGCTCGTCGAGGCCCCCGATTCCCCTGCCCCGGAGCAGCCATGAGCTGGACCTACGCACACACCTTCTCCCTTCCGGCACCGCCCGCGCAGGTGTTCCGGGCGCTGACGGACATGTCCGAATTGTCCCGCTGGTTCGCGGAATCGGTCGAGACCGGGCGGGTGGCGGGCGAGCCCTATCGCTTCTGGGGGCGGCACACGCTGGGCGCTCCCACGGCGCGGGAGGCCACCCAGGTCCTCACCCGGTTCGTGCCGGGCGCCGGGCTGGGATTCACCTGGCGGCTGTTGGGGGTGGACACCGAGGTGGACATGGCGCTGGCGCCGGGAAAGGACGGTATCGGCACCGCCCTCGCGCTCACGCACCGGGTCGCCGGCGACCTCGGCGTCGGCCGGGCCCGGGAGCTCATCGACGATCACTGGCGGCTGGCCCTGGGGAACCTCCAGGCCCACCTGGCCGGCGGGGACGGGCTCCTGCTGCCGGACTACCGCGATCCCGCGCCCGAGGTGCGGCTCACCATCACCATCGCCGCGCCGCCGGCGCGGGTGTTCCGCGCGCTGCTCGAGCCGGAGGCGGTCAACCGCTGGTTCGGGAGCACGGCGGCGGTGGTGGAACCGCGGGTGGGCGGGGCGTACCGGCTGGGGTGGCGGTACCAGGTCGAGGGGCGCGACGTCGAGGGCGGCCCGACCCGGATCCTCGAGCTCGTTCCCGACCGCAAGCTCACCCTCGACTGGCCCGACTGGCGCGGGGATGCCACGGTCACCGGGCAGCAGGTCACCTTCCTGCTCGAGCCGGCGGGCGCCGGCACCCGGCTCACCTTCATCCACGGCGGATTCGGGCGGGCCGCGGACATCGGCGACTACCCCTTCGGCTGGCGGGAGATCCTGGGCAACCTCAGGTCCGAGGCCGAGCGCTAGCGGTAGCCGGCGGCCTGCAGCTGGAAGAGCTCGGCGTAGAGCCCGCCGAGCTGCAGCAGCTGCTCGTGGCTCCCCTCCTCGCGCAGCTCCCCCTGGCGCAGCACCAGGATCCGGTCGGCCATGCGCACCGTGCTGAAGCGATGGCTGATGAGCACGGCCATGCGCCCCACGGTGAGCTCCGAGAAGCGCTGGAACACCTCGTACTCGGCGCGGGCGTCGAGGGCGGCGGTGGGTTCGTCGAGGATCAGCAGCTGCGCCGCCCGGAGGTAGGCGCGGGCCAGCGCCACCTTCTGCCACTCGCCGCCCGACAGCTCCACGCCCCCCTCGAAGCGCCGCCCCAGCAGCTGCGCGTAGCCGGCCGGGAAGCGGGCCGCCACGCTGTCGGCGAGGCTCCGCTCCGCGGCGGCGGTGATGGCGCCGGTGTCCTCCAGCCGCGCCACGTCGCCGACGGCGATGTTCTCCCCCAGCGCAAAGTCGTAGCGGAAGAAGTCCTGGAAGATGACGCCGACGTTGGCGCGCAGGCTCTCCACGCTGTACTCGCGCAGGTCGCGGCCGTCGAGCAGGATCCGGCCCTCGGTCGGGTCGTAGAGGCGCGCCAGCAGCTTGGCGAGGGTGGTCTTCCCCGCCCCGTTCTCGCCCACCAGGGCGAGGCGCTCACCCGGGCGCACCCGGAAGGTCAGGTGCCGCACCGCCCACCGTTCCGAGCCCGGATAGCGGAACCCCACGTCCTCGAAGACGAACCCGTCGCGGAACGGCGCCGGCACCGGCAGCGCGCCGGGCCGGCTGCGGATCCGCGGCTCGATGCCGAGGAAGGTGAACAGGTCATCGAGGTAGAGGCTCTGCTCCACCAGCTGCGAGATGGACAGCAGGGTCCGCTGGATCAGGTCGCGACTCTGCCGGAAGCTCGCGGCCAGGAAGGTGAGCACGCCGATGGTGAACGGGCCCGCGGGCGACTGGTGGCCGGTGACGGTCAGGTAGATGATCGCGGCGTAGGCGCCGTAGTAGCCCAGGGTGCCGAGCAGCGCGAGGGCGCTCGAGACCACCGCGCGGCGGACGGCCAGGGCGCGGTTGGCCTCGAAGAACGCGGCCGAGAGCTCGGCGTAGCGGCCCACCAGGAAGCGGGCCAGCCCGAAGAGCTTCACCTCCTTGGCGCTGACGTCGGAGGCGCCGACGTAGCGGAGGTAGTCGAGCTGGCGGCGCTCCTCGGTCCACGAGTACAGCAGCGAGTAGGACAGCGCCGCGAAGCGGCTCTCGCCCAGGAAGGACGGCAGCACCGCGAGCACGAGCAGGAGCAGCAGCCACGGCACGTGCACGGTGATCACCGCGGCCAGGGTGGCCAGGGTGACCGCATCCTGGACGGTGGCCAGCAGGCCGGTCACCAGGCCGATGCGGCCCACGGTCTGGCGCCGGGCCCGCTCCAGCTTGTCGTAGATCTCGCTGTTCTCGAGTTGCTCCAGGTCCAGGCTGGCCGCGTGCTCCATCAGCTCGATGCTGGTGCGGTTGGCCACCAGGTCGCCCAGCAGCGATTCCACCAGCGCCGACGCCCGGGCGAGCACCTCGCCCACCACCGCGAAGCCGAACTCGATGGCGAGCAGCGTGGCGAGCGGCCGGTACGGCTCGGCCAGCACGCCGCCGCCCGCGGGGGCGCCCGCCGCCAGCCCCACCACGGCGTCGATGATGAGCTTCCCGACCCACAGCACCCCGACCGGGACCAGCGCCCGGAGGCCGCGCAGCGCCACCATCGCCGCGGCGTAGCCGCGGTGGGTGTCCCAGACCAGCCGCAGCAGGCGGGGCAGGTGCCGGGTGGCGCGCAGCCGTTCCCGCCAGGAGGGCGGCGGCTCGATCGGCTTGCGGCCGGAGCGGGGGGGGCGCGGGGCGGGATGGGGGAGGGTCACGGGGGCAACCTAATCGGGCGGGCGGGGGCTGCGGGGAAAGGGGGAACGAGTGCCACCCCGCGTCCCGCTTCCCGGCGGTTTGTGCCCTCCCCTATCTTCCCGCCATGCCAACCGCACTCATCACCGGGGCCACCGAGGGGATCGGGCGGGCCATCGCCTTTGGCCTTGGCCGCGCCGGGTACCAGGTCGGGGTCTGCGCCCGCACGCCCTCGCGGCTCCGCGCCCTCCTCGACGAACTCCGCGCCGCCGGGATCACCGCCCACGGCGTGCCCGCCGACGTCGGGGTCGAGGCGGACGTCCTGACCATGGTGGGGGAAGTGACCGCGGCGCTCGGCCCGGTGGACGTGCTGGTGAACAACGCGGGGGTGGCGGTGCTCAAGCCGTTCGACCAGCTCACGCTGGACGAGTGGGACACCACCATGGCCACCAACCTGCGGAGCCTCTTCCTGGTGACCCGCGCGGTGCTGCCGGGCATGCGGGCCCGCCGGCAGGGCGCCATCGTCAACATCGCGAGCCTGGCCGGCCGCAACGGCTTCGCGGGCGGGACCGCGTACACCGCCAGCAAGCACGCGGTGCTGGGCTTTGCGCGCTCGCTGATGCTGGAAGTTCGCAAGGACCAGGTGCGGGTGATCACCATCTGCCCCGGGTCGGTGGACACCCCGCTCATCCGCAACCAGGGGATGCTCACCCCCGACGTGCAGAAGATCCTGCAGCCGGAGGATGTGGCCGACACCGTGCTCGCCGCGCTGGCGCTGCCGGCGCGCGCCCTGGTGAGCGAGCTCGACCTCCGCCCCACCAATCCGTGAGGCAACCCCGGCCGGCGCGGCCCGCCCCTTGGCCCCGGCGCCCGCCGTGCCGATAGTCTCGGTCACCAGGTGCGTGTGCCGCCGGACGCCCTTTGCCCGGCTGCTGCCGCTGGCGCGCGAGCGGGGCTGGGCGCTGGAGGACGTCATGCGGGAAACCGGCTGCGGCGACCAGTGCGGGCTCTGCCGGCCCTACCTCCGCCACATGCTGGCCACCGGCCAGACCACGTTCACCGAGCTGCTCACGGACTAGCCGGTCCCGGTCATCACCTGCAGGAGAGACCACCACGTCCGCCTTCGCCCTGACCCCCGGCATGATCGCCCTGGCCGTGCTCGCCGCCGGGGTGGCGGGCGCGAGCGCGGTGGCGTGGCGGCTGGCGGCGCGGCTGCGGGACGAGGCTGCCGCCCGCGCGGCGGCGGAGGCGCGGGCCGCCCTGCGCGACCGGGAGCTCACCCGGCTGCAGGAGGTGGCCAAGGCCATGGTCTCCGGCGACGAGGTGGACGCCGTCCTGCAGGTGATCACCGACGCCACCGCGGACCTGCTGGCGTGCGAGAGCGCCGCGATCGGGTTCGTGGTGGAAGAGGGCCGCTTCGTGCGGGTGGTGGCGGGGAGCGGACCCATCCAGGCCACCCGGGACCGGCTGCTGCCGGTGGATCACTCCCTGCTGGGCTGGGTGGTGACGGAAGAGACCCCGCTCACCGTGCCCGACATGTCGACCGACCCCCGCAACTTCCCCATCCCCGACCTGCCGCTCCAGGCCCTCGCCTGCGTGCCACTCCGCTCCGCGGGGCTGGTGATCGGGGTGCTCGCCGCCTTCAACCGCAGCGACCGCCGCCCCTTCACCGAGGCCGACCTGCACCTGCTCGAGACCCTCGGCAACCAGATCGTGGTGGGGGTGGACCGAGCCCACGTGCTGGCCGAGAGCCGGCGGAAGGAGGAGGTGCTCGCCGCCAAGAACCGGGAGCTGCAGCGCGCCACCGAGCTCAAGAGCCAGTTCCTGGCCAACATGTCGCACGAGCTGCGCACCCCGCTCAACGCCATCAACGGCTTCTCCGACCTGCTCCTCACCGAGGAGCTGGGCCCGGTCAACGAGGCACAGCGCGAGTTCCTCGACTCCATCCTGCGGAACGGCAACCACCTCCTCGGCCTCATCAACTCGGTGCTCGACCTCTCCAAGATCGAGGCCGGCCGGATGACCCTCTCCCTGGCCCCCACCGACCTGCGCGAGGTGATCCTCGGCGCGGTGACCGACACCGCCTCGCTCCGCACCGCCAAGCGGCAGGAGATGAAGCTCGCCATCGGCGAGGTGCCGCTGCTGGTGCTGGCCGACGGCGTCCGGATCCGCCAGATCCTCTACAACCTCCTGTCCAACGCCTCGAAGTTCACCCCGGCGGGCGGCACCGTGACCGTCTCGGCGATCCTGACCCGCGCCCCGCTGCCCACGCCCTCGGAGCGCGCCACCGACACCGCGCGCTTCTCGGCCCGCGAGGCGGTCTGGGTGTCGGTGCGTGACACCGGCATCGGCATCCAGCCGGACGACATGCCGAAGCTGTTCCACGAGTTCAGCCAGGTGGACAGCTCCGCCAGCCGGCAGCAGCAGGGCACCGGTCTTGGCCTGGCGCTCTCCAAGCGGTTCGTCGAGATGCACGGGGGCACCATCGGCTGCGAATCCGTCTCGGGCACCGGCGCGACCTTCTGGTTCGTCCTTCCCACCGAGGGCCCGCTCCGGAAACCCGCGGGGGGCGTGGAGCTGGCGCGGCCCGCGACGGCGCCGGAGGGCAGCCGCTGATGCGCCGGGGCGGCGGGATCGCCCTGCTCGCGGTGCTCCTGGCCGCCGCCCCGCTCGCGGGCCAGTCGCGGCTCTCCCTCGGCGTGGAACTCGGGTACACCATCGCCGACTTCTCCGGGGCGGGGGCCGCGGGCGTGCGGCAGCGCACCGGCGCCACCGCGGGCGCATACCTGCGGGTCCCGCTGGCCCGCTGGATCGGGGTCCAATCGGGGCTCTTCCTTGCGAGCAAGGGCGGCGCCACCCTGGTGACGCCGACCGGCGGCGGCGCACCGGTCCGCTTCGAGATCGACCTGGCCTACGTGGAGCTGCCCGTGCTGCTCCGCGCCCGGATCCCCACGCCGGGCGGGCTGCGCCTGATCCTCACCGGCGGCGCCGTGCCCGGCGTCCGGATCGGGTGCAACGTGGAGTTCTTCCAGGGCGGGGTCTCGTTCCTGCGCGAGTCGTGCGGCAACATCAGCACCGCGCAATTCGAGGACTGGGACATCGCCTGGCTGGCCGGGGCCGGCCTCGGGATCCCCATCGAGCGGAGCGAGCTGGCGCTGGAGGCGCGCCTGAGCCAGGGGCTCCGCCGCGTCACCGACCAGGGCGACTTCCAGAACCGGAACCTGACCCTCTTCGTGTCGGTGCCGTTCTAGCACGGTCTTTGGCCCGTCCCCCGCCCCCGCTTCAGCTTCCCCAGCACAATTCCGATTGTTGCCGATGACTCCGCGGCCCGGCAATGCGCGGCCGGGGCCCGGGGAGCTGGAGGAGGTGCGTCGGCATCCGGAAGGGTTCGTGGTCCGGCGGGGCGAGCGGGGCCGGAGCTACTTCGGGCGACCGCACGAGGTGCTGCTGGTGGAGACGCTGGTGCTGCCGTTGCTGCGCGCCGGCGCGCTCGACGGCGTGATGGTGGTGCCCTGCCGCCCGGACCAGGAGGGCCGGCCCGAGGCGGAAGCGCGGCGGGCCGCGGCACGACATCGGCAAGGTGGGCATCCCTGCGGGGATCCTCGACAAGCCGGGCAAGCTCACGGAGGAAGAGTACGAGCAGATCAAGCAGCACCCGGCCATCGGGGCCCGCCTGACCCGCGCCACGCACTAGCGTTCCGCGTGGAAGCTCTTGGCCACGATCTGCCACCGGCCGTCGATCTTCAGCAGCTCCATGTAGTCGGTCAGCGTCACCCCCGGATACTCGAGCACGACCTTGGCCACGGCCGCCGTCCCGGTGATGTCCACCATGGCGATCCGGCGCCGGCGCCTGGCCTCGTCCTCCGCCGGCTTGCCGGGCGCGCCCGCGATGTAGTCCGGGAAGCTGCGGGTGACGAGTGCACCATCGCGCACGAAGTACATCGTACCCTGGGGGTGCATGCCCTGCGCGAACTCGGCGCCGAGCCCGGTGGCGTGCCCCTGGAGGTAGTGCTCCAGGGCGGCGCGCACGGCCGCCTCCTCGGGATCGGGACGGCCGAAGGTGCGATGCAGCACGGGAGCGGTGGAAGCCAGCAGGGCACCGGCCAGCAGCAGTCGGGAGAACATGGGTGGGCTCCAGGGCGACGGTGGAAAGAGTGCGGTGGGCGCCCTACGGGGCAGCGGCCAGACCGGGTTTCGTGGCCCCCCGGGCGCCTGGCTGCTTCCCACCCCCTGCCCTGCGCGTTAGCTTGGACGAGATGATGCTCCGCCTCCGCCGCGTCGGCTCGCTGGCCCTGCTCCTCGCCCTGCTGGGCGGAGGGCTGGGCCTGCCGCTGTTCGACGCAGTGGTTTTTCACGGCCGCCCTGGCGCGGCGGCGGCCGAGCGGACCCTGGCGGAGGCGGGCAGCCGCCCGACACACCAGCAGCTCTGCATCCTGGACCATGCTGCGACGCTCAGCCCCTCACTGGCGGCGGCCCAGCCGATCCGGCTCCAGGGCACCCCTGACGTTTCGCGCCCGTGCCCGCGCGCGCAGCTCACCGCCCGCCCCCTGACGTTCCGCCCGGACCTCTCCCGCGCCCCACCCGCCGTCGCCTGAGCTCCCCCGACAATTCGTGAGTCGTGTCCGGTTGGCCCGCCCCTGGCGCGCCCGCCCAGCTCTGTGCACAGGAGATTTCCGTCATGCTTGTTGCCCTGCTCGCCGCCGCCCTGTCGCTGCCGGTCGGCACCCTGACCGGCCGGGTGGTGTCGGCCGCCGGACAGCCGGTCCCCGAGGCCCGCGTGGTCGTCGTGGAGGCTGGTCGTGCCGTCACCACCGACACCCGCGGACAGTACCAGGTCCCTGACCTGCCCAATGGCCGGTATACCCTTTCGGTCTCCGCCATCGGCTTCGCGCCGCAGGTCCGGCGGGTCGAGGTGGCCGACGCCCCCCTCACCGCCGACTTCACACTCAAGGAATCGCTGGTGGAGCTGCCGCCGCTGCAGGTCACCAGCACGCCCACCGCGACCGATCCGCTGGTCTCACCCCAGCCCACCGCGGTGATCGACGGCGAGAACCTCCACGCCGCGCAGGCGCCGAGCCTCGGCGAGACCCTCAACCAGGTGGCGGGGGTCCACAGCCTGAGCACCGGCGCGGGTGTCGGCAAGCCGGTGATCCGCGGGCTCACCTCCAACCGCGTCCTCGTGCTCGACGACGGCCAGCGCACCGAGACCCAGCAGTGGGGCGATGAGCACGGCCCCAACATCGAGACCGCCCTCGCCGACCGGATCGAGGTGATCCGCGGCCCGGCCAGCGTGCTCTACGGCTCCGATGCACTGGGCGGCGTGGTGAACGTGATCCCGCGCCCGCTGCTCACCGCCGAACCGGGCCGGAGCGTCCTGCATGGCGAGGCCAGCGCCTCCTACACCACCAACACCCGCTCCCCCGACGGGGCGCTGCTGCTCGAGGGCGCCACCGGCGCCATCGGCTACCGTGCCACCCTGAGCGGGCGCAACGCGGGTGACGTGCGCACCCCGGACTATCGCCTGTGGAACAGCAGCAACCGGGCCGGGGGCGGCAGCCTGGCGCTCGGCGCGCGTGGCGGGTGGGGGAGCCTGTCCGGCAGCTACAGCGGCCGGTGGGAACGGATCGAGCTGACGGACGAAGACCCGGCCGCCACCCCGCTCCAGCGCATCGCCACGAACCGGGCCCGCCTCGACGGCACCTTCGGGCTCGGCGCCTCGCGGCTGGAGCTCGCCGCCGGGTACGAGCGCAACCGGCGCCGCGAGTTCGAGGACCGGACCGCCACCGACGTGGCCCTCGGCCTGCTGTCCCAGAACTACACCCTGGATGCCCGGCTCTTCCACGCCCCGGTAGGCCGGATGAGCGGCACCCTCGGCGTGAGCGGCCTGCGGACCACCTTCGACAAGTTCGGCGAGGAGACGCTGATCCCCAACACCACCGTGAACGCCGTAGGCCTCTACGGCTTCGAGCAGGTACACGGCGGCCAGTGGGACATCTCCTTCGGCGCCCGCTACGACTACCGCACCCTCGCCCTCCGTGACACCACCATCGCGGGCGTGGATACCGACCGCAGCTGGAACTCCTTCACCGGCAACCTCGGCCTGCTGTACAAGCTGGCAGAGCCGGCGGCCGTGGTGCTCAATGTGGGCCGCGGGTTCCGCGCGCCCTCGAGCTTCGACCTCTTCTCCAACGGCGTCCACGAGGGTACGGTGGCCTTCGAGCGCGGCAACGCCGACCTCAACACCGAGAAGTCCCTCAACACCGACCTGGCCCTTCGGCTGCAGACCTCCAGCGCCGCGGTGGAGCTCGGCGGGTTCGTCAACTGGGTCGAGGATTTCATCTACACCGTGCCCACCGGTACCACCGACCCGGGCTCGGGGTTCCAGATCTACGACGTGACCCAGGGCAATGCTCGCCTGGCGGGCCTCGAGTTCGCGGGGCAGGTGCACCCGACCCGGTGGCTCCACCTGCAGGGCACCGCGGACTACGTGCGGGGCACCAACACCTCCACCGGTAACCCGCTCCCGGCCATCCCGCCGCTCCGCGCCACCTGGAACGCCCGCATCGAGTTCCGCCACGACGGCCTGATCCGCGAGCCCTACCTGGCGCTGGGCGGCGAGCACAACGGCCGGCAGACCCGCCTCGACCCGGCGGAGGCCGGGTTCTTCGCCGACGCCTTCGGTGGTGCGGGGTACCAGTCGGAGGCCTACACCCTGCTCAACGCCGGGGGCGGCTTCAGCCTCGGGATGGGAGGCGGCGAGCTGCACGTGGACCTGCTGGTCCGCAACCTGTTCGACACCGCCTACGCCAACTTCCTGAGCCGGCTCAAGACCAACGCGGAGAATCCCGGCATGGGGCGGAGCGTCATGCTGCGACTCACCACGGAATTCTGATCCGCGCCGTGCTCCGGACGCGCCACGGGGGAGTCCTCGCGGACTCCCCCGTTCGCCTGCCCGGTGGGGCGGGGACTACTCGTCGTCATCGCCATCGGGCAGCCATCCGCCCAGGCCGTCGCGCAGCAGCCGGATGGCCTTGCCCATCTGGGCCTCGACGGTCTTGACCGAGATGTCCATGGCCGACGCGATCTCCGCGTATCGCAGCTGGTGCACCCGGCTCAGTTCGAAGACCTCGCGGCACCGGGCGGGCAGCCGCGCCACCGTGGCACGAATGGTGGCCTCGAGCTCGCGGGCGAGCACGGCCCCCTCCGCGGACGGGGCCGTGGCGGGCGCAGCGAGAAGCGGTTCCGTCTCGCGGACCACGCGGTCGTGGCGCACCCGGTTGAGCGCCCGATTGCGGACCGCGCGGTGCAGGTACCCGTCGAGGCTCATCCCGGGATCCAGCCGGTCGCGGCCGCGCCACAGCTCCAGCAGGACCTCCTGGGCGACATCCTCGGCCTCCCCCCGCGCGCCGAGGACGTGTTCCGCCGCGGCGACCAGGCGGGAGTACCTGGCACGGAAGAGCTCCTCGAAGGCGGCCTCATCGCCGGTACGTAGGCGCTCGAGCAGGGGGCAGTCGGGGGTCGGGTCGGCCACGGAACGGGGAGTCGGGGATCGGTTGAGGGATGCGAGGGCTGAAAGGTACCACCGGAGTCCAGCGGTGGCGGGTGCCGGCCCCGGATAGGGGTCCATGCGGACTCGGGTGTCCTGAACGCATGAGCTACCCCCCCGACGACGAACGCTACGCGGCGCTGGCCCGATACCTCGCGGGGGAATGCACCCCCAGCGAATCCGCACGCATCCAGCGCCTGCTGGCCGAGGAGCCCGACCGGGCCAAGGCCATGAAGGCCCTGGCCGGCATGATGACCCACCTGGAGCCCCCGCCGACGGCCCCGGTGGATGTGGAAGGCGCGTGGCGCCGCGTCCGCGATCGGATGCGCGACGCGGAGGTGGCGGAGGCGGTCGTCGAAGCGGTGGAGCCGGCCCCCGAACCCGAGGCGCCGGTGGTGGAGATGGTGGTCGAAGCGGTGGAGCCGGCCCCCGAACCTGAGGCGCCGGCGGTCGAGGCGGTAGTCGAAGCGGTGGAGCCGGCCCCCGAACCCGAGGCGCCGGCGGTCGAGGCGGCAGTCGAAGCGGTGGAGCCGGCCCCCCAGCCCGAGGCACCGGTGGTCGAAGAGGCAGTCGAAGCGGTGGAGCCGGCCCCGGTACCCGAGGCGCCGGTGGTGGAGATGGTGGTCGAAGCGGTCACGGTGACCGCGGAACCCGAAGCGCCGACGCGCGCCCCGTGGTGGAGCGCCGCGGTCAGCGCGGCCACCCGGGCCGGCGCCGCGCTCTGGAAGTGGGTGCGCGGCGGCCGTTAGGCGGACTGTCGGCAACCCATCCAACCACCCGAATGCACGAGGCCCCGGCGGTCACCGGGGCCTCGCAACGTCTCACCGCGTCAGCTCCAGCGCTGCCAGAGATTGCGGAAGCCGCGGATGGCGCGTTCCACCACCGCGCGATCGGCCGGCTCCAGGCGGTGCAGCTCCCGTTCGGCATCGGCCACCAGCGCGTGGGCACGGGCGCGCAGCTCCGGCAGTGAGTTCCACACAGTGGAGGAGCGGTGCAGCACGGCCGCCAGCAGGTCGCCGGGGTGGAAGTCGCCGCTCACGAAGGGGTCCTGTTCCAGCCGGTCGAGCGCCACGCCGAGCACGGTGGACACCCCCTCGCCCTCCTCGAGCAGGAAGCGCAGCGCCTCCGGGCCCAGCTGTTCGATGGGCGTGCGCCGGTGCCGGCGCAGCGTGGCGCCCAGCACGGAGAGCGATTCCGGTTCCGGCCGCTCGACGACCTCGAGGTCGTCGAGGGTGGCGCGGGGCGCAGGCTTCATGGTGTGTCGGGTGTCCGGTTCCTGGCGGCTGCGTGCGGGCGCGGTCCGTCGCGTCCGGCGGCGGATCAGGCTCAAGGCTCCGCGTCGCAAGGAGTAAGGAAGGCAGGGATCGGGCCACCGGAAACCGGGCCCGGAATGGGGCATTCCGTCAATTCTCGATACAGCAAACGTGGCCGCCGGCCCGCAGGGTGTGGCGGGCCGGCCACGGAATCGAGTGATCGGCCGGGACGATCGGCCTCGGGGCCGTGGGCGCCCGGAAGCGATCTTCAGGGTCGAAAGCCGACACTCTCCCACAGCGGGGCGGGGCGGAAGCGCCGCCCCGCGGCCACGGTCAGGTAGACCCGGCGAAGGGCGCGGATGTCCTCCAGCGGATTCCCCTCGACAACCAGGAGGTCCGCGCGCTTCCAAGGAGTGATGCTGCCCGACTCGGCATCGAGTCCCATCACCTGGGCGGGGACCAGCGTGGCGGCCTGGATCGCGGCCATGGGCGTGAACCCGGCGGCCACGTACAGCTCGACCTCCCGGTGCAGGGTGTACCCCGGGATCCCCTGGTCCGACCCCGCCACGATCGGCACGCCGGCCTCATGCAGTGCCAGGATGACCCGGAGCATCTCGGCCAGTTCCCGCTCGGACGCGGCCGCCTGTTCCGGCGGGACCCCGGGGAAGGCCAGGGGGCCCTGCAGTTCCGTAGGCAGTCGCGTGCTGCCCGGCTCGAATGCCGCGACCGGCCGGGCCCGCGGGTGCAGCAGGAGTTCGTACAGCGCGACCGTCGGGTCGACCACGGTTCCGTGCGCCCGGAGCACCTCGAGGGTGCGCCGGGACTCGGCCGAGCCCGGGTCGAAGGGAGCCGGCGTGCCGTCGGGCGCGGCGGATCGCATCACGTCGGCCACGTAGCCGACGTGGTTGATCTGGTCCATCCCGGCTGCGATGGCATCGAGCGCGGTCAGGCCTTCCGGCACGTGGCCGGTCACCGTCATCCCCAGGCCGTGGGCCACCTGCGCCACCTGCCGCAGCGCGTCCCGGGAGAGGCTCGAATAGACCTTGATCTGCCGGAAGCCCGCGGCGTGGAACCGCCTCACGACCCGGGCGGCGTCGAGGCTGTCGGCCACCCGGTCGACACCGATGCCCTCGGGACCATCCACCAGGCCGGCCAGCAGCAGCCGCGGGCCCACGCCCCGCCCCGCGGCGATCGCGTCGCGGACCCCGGGAATGAAGTCGAACTCGTTGCCGACGTCCCGCACCGTGGTGATGCCGGAGGCCAGGTAGATCGGCCCCCACTCCACCTGCTCGTAGTGCGCGTGCATGTCCCACAGCCCGGGCAGCACGGTCTTGCCGCGGCCGTCGATGCGGGTCATCCCCCGTGGCACCGCCACCCGCGCCCCTGCCGCCACGATCCGGTCGCCACGCACCACCACCGTGGCGTGGGGCACCGGCGGGCCGCCGAGTCCGTCGACCAGGGTCACGTCGACGAGCGCGAAGTCCCCCGCGGGCTCCGCGCCGGCCCCGAGCTCGGCCAGGGCCTCCGAGGCATCGCGGGCGGAACGCGCCACGAACGTGGCGAGCCCCGCCTCGTAGCCGCTGCGGATGGCCTCGAAGCGGCTGAACTCGGCGTCGTTGGTGCTGGCGGCGATGAGCCGGCCGGCGCTGTCGCACCAGACCGTCTCGAATCCCCACTTGAGCCCGGCCACGCGGTACCGCCGCAGGGCCACCGGTCCCTGGGCCGCCGGAACCGTGTCGATGCCGCGGGCCGTGATACGCGCCGCCCCCGACGGCAGGGTCGGGATCGTCGCGGGGCGGCCACGCGCCTCCCAGTGGCGCAGCAGCTCCTGCTGCAGCAGCAGGGGAGCATACCCGCCGATCGGAAAGCCGTCCGGCACCGCCGCGACCACCCGGGCCTGGCTGTCCACCCGGACGCGCACCGAATCGCCCGTCAGCTCCACGTCGGTGTCGATCCGGGAGATGCGGGACGTCCGGCCCTGGATCGTGAAGCGGAGGGGGCGGCCGTCGGGCGCGAGCCCCAGCGTGGTCCGGAGCCGGACCGCCTGCCCCCGGTCCACGAACGCGAAGCTGTCGACGTAGCTGCGCCCCGCGACGCCGGCATCCGCCCGGTACGTCTCCTGGCCCACCGGGTTCTGCCACTTGTAGAGCACGAAGGTGCCCGAATCGGCGGGGACGGCCCCCGCCTGGGCCGGCATCGGCGCCGGCCCGCCGAGGAGTGCGAGGACCGCGAACGACGCGAAGCCCGCCGCGCGAGAGGGATCCGGCCGACACGGCCGTCGGGAACGCAGCGCCATGGGGAACGGCCTTTCGGGTCGGGGGAGGCAGTGACACGGCCGGGAGCGGCCCGGCCGGCTATTCCGGGTTGAGCTCCAGCTCCTCGATGCGGCCGTCCCGGGTGAAGGTCACCCAGCCGCCGTGGACGATGTCGCCGAGCGTGACGTGGAACTGGTACCCCGTGGTCTGGCGTTGCGCATGCCTCGACTGCAGCTGCGGCGTCCCCGCCGGGCCGAGGGCGCGGAAATAGGTGGCCCATTCCGCGCGGGCCTCTGGGTTCCATCGGCGCAGGGCGGCGGGAGTGAATGCGGTCGAATCTGCGGTCCCCTCCGCCAGCGATTCCAGGGCCCGGCCCAGGCGTCGCATCACATCGGGATCCTGGTCCGACAGCGGCGGCTCCGCGGCCGGCCGCAGGGCGGGCAGGTAGAGGGCGGCCAGGTCGTGGGCGACGCGGGTGGGGTCACCGCAGGCGCAATTGGTCAGCACGATCACGCCGAGGTGATCGTTCGGGTACCGCGCGATGTGCGTCGTGAACCCCTGCCAGGCGCCGCTGTGCTCGACCACCCAGTGGCCGTTCACGCTGTCCGTCTGCCAGGCGAACCCGTACGGGAAGGTCTTGCCGCTGGTCAGGCGCACCGGCGTCCAGCTCACCGCCCGGCTGGCGCTGTCGAGCGGGGTATCGCCGTAGAGGCCCAGGTCCCACCTGGCCATGTCGAGGACCGTGGTGTAGATCGACCCGTCGGCGGTGCGGTTGAGCGACGGCGAGGCGTACTCCTGGTTGGCGAGGGGACTCGCGATGTCGCGCAGGAGGCGGTACCCGGCGGCGCGGTGCGGGATGATGGCCGCCTCGTCGATGATCCGGGTACTGGCCATGCCCAGGGGGCGGAAGATCCGCTCCTGCAGCAGGTCGCCGTAGAAGCGCCCCTGGCTGCGGTTGATCAGGTAGCCCAGCAGGTGGTAGCCCTGGTTGCTGTAGCTCCAGCGCGCGCCGGGTGGCGCCTCGACCTTCGCGGTGCGGATCTTCGCCACCATCTGGTCGTCGGTGTAGTCCTGCCGCAGGTCCACGAGGTCGTAGATCCCGTCGGCGATCCCCGACGTGTGCGTGAGCAGGTGGCGGATCGTGACCCGGCGCCAAGCCGACGGCGGATTGGGGAAGAACTTCGCCACCGGATCGTCGAGGCCGAGCTTCCCATCCTGTACCAGGCTCAGGACCAGCGCCGCGGTGAAGGCCTTCCCGATCGATCCCGTCTGGTAGACCGTCGAGTCGGTGGCGGGCACGCGCAGCTCCAGGTTCGCGAAGCCGTAGCCCGCCGACTTGATCACCCGGCCATCGCGGGTCACCGCAATGCTGATGCCTGGCGTGCGGTAGCGGCGCAGGGCCGCCTCGACGAGCGAGTCGGCGGCGTCCTGGGCGCCCAGCGGGGCGATGGCCCCCGCCAGGAGGACGACGATCGGCGGCAGGATGCGGAGACGCATGGTCAGGTCCTTGTGGCGATGGGCTGGGGGCCCCGGCGCGGCCTCACGGACGGAGGCGCACAGCCAGGGTCGTCACCCGGCCGGGCACGACCTCCGTGAGGTCGGCGACGCTGGTGGCGGAGTTGAGCAGGTTCTGGATCGACAGGTAAATCAGCACGTCCCGGCTCAGCTCGCGGCTGAGGTTTGCCGTCACCCGGGGGATTCCCCGGTGCACGAAGTAGTACTTCCGATCCTGGGCCGGGTCGTACGTGCCGGCCGCCTGGTCCTCCGACGCCCGGACATAGTCATAGGTCACGAAGTTGCCGTGCCACGACCCCGAGAGCATCCCTGACGTTCGTCCGATGGCCACGCTCGCGGTCAGCGACCCGGTCCAGGACGGGACACCCTGCACCCGGTCGCCCCGCGTCAGGGTCCCGGTGTAGTCGGGGCCGACCCTCCCGATCCGCGAGCTGGTGGGCGCGTACGTGGCATGGAACGATACCCGGCCGAGGTTCAGCTGGCCTTCCAGCTCGAGCCCGAGGTTCCGGACGTCGCCGACATTCTGGTACTGCCCGATGAGCAGCCCCGCGGAGTCGGGGTCGAGCGTCACGAACTCCACCTGTTCCTTCGGCTGCTGCCAGAACCAGGTGGCCGAGAGCGAGGCGCGCCGCCCGAAGTCGAGGTCGAGGCCGAACTCCTGGCCGCTGAGCACCGGTGGGCGCAGGCCGGGATTCGCGCGGGTGATGGACGTCTGGTCCCGGCCCCCCTGCCGCTGGGCGTTCACGTCGCTCTGCGGGACCGAGCCCGTCGCGACGCGGAATTTCGCGGTCACCCCGCGCAGCGCGGTGGTGTAGGCCAGGCCGGCCCGCTCGGTGCAGTTGATGCCGGGATCGGCCCAGAGCCCCTTGAGGTAATCGCACCGGATGCCGGCGGTCAGGAAGACCTTGTCCCGGAACCCGAACACCTCCTGGCCGTAGAACGCGCGATTGATCGTGGGCTGCAGGAAGACGTCGACCTGACTTCCCGGCGGGAAGCGGCCCTTGTCGTCCACCTTCCCGACGCCCGACCAGGACTCGCCGCCGAAATCCGCCGGATCGAGGTCGCCACCCAGCAGCAGCGCCGAGGAGAGCCAGCCCTTCGGCCGGGCATCCCAGCTCATGAGGTACTTGTAGAACGGTTGCCGGATCGTGAAGCGGTTGACGGAGGATATCCCCGCGCTGTCGGGCCGCCGGGTGTAGGTCGCGGCGGTCAGGTCCTCGGCGGCGACCAGGAGCTCGTGGCTCCAGTGCGGCGTGGCCTGGTAGACGACGCGGAGGTTGTAGTTGCGGGTGCGGTTGTCGTACCGGTAGCGCAGGGCATTGCTCTGGTCGCTCGTGCGCCGGGCAATGTCGGGCCGCAGGTAGCTGCTGTAGTACGCCGAGTACATCCGGGCGCTGGCCTCGATCCGGAACTTGCCGGGATTCACCCGCAGGCTGCCGAACAGGGTGGGGGACTGCTGGTCGCCCTGGGGGATCCAGTTGCCCTGGGTGGTGTAGCTCCCGCCGACCCGATAGGAGAATCCGGTCCCGCCCCCCGTCACCGCCAGCGACTGATCGGTGGTGGCCGCCCCATTGCCCCAGCCTCCCGTGGCCTGCTGAAAGCCCACCGCGACCCGGGCGTCGAGGCGCGGCTTGCCCAGGCCGAAGCCGCCCTTCTTGGTGATGATGTTGACGATGCCGCCGGTATGCGTGAATCCGTAGATCGTCGACGCCTGCGGTCCGCGCAGCACCTCGATCCGCTCGATGGTCGAGGGGTCGATGGCGTTGATGTCGGCGCTCCACCAGGTGCCATCCACCAGGATGCCGGCTCCCCCGGGCCCGCCGTTCCCGTAGCTCGCCCCCCGGATGGTGAGCGAGTTACCCCCGAAGGTCTGCCCGCCGCCATTGACGAACAGCCCCGAGATGGTCTGGAAGACCTCATCGAGGCTCAGCGGATGGCGGGCCTCGATCTCCTCGGCGGTCACGATGGTGGAAGCCACCGGGGTCGAGCGCACCTCCTGGGCGTTCACGGTGCCCGTGACCACCATCTCCTGCAGCCTGGTCGGGGCCGCCGCGAGGGCGAGGTCCACGGTCAGGCTGGTGTCCGCGGCCACGGTGATCAGGCGGGTCATCGGCTGGTAGCCAATCCGCCGCGCCCGCAGCGTGTAGCTGCCGGCCGGGACCCGCGCCAGCCGGTAGCTGCCGTCCTGTCGGGTCAGGGTGCCCAGCCGCGTGCCCTCGAGGAGGACGACCGCGTCGCCAATTCCCTGGCCAGACCCGGCGTCGGTGATCCGGCCCGTGAGCACGGCGCCCGGGACCGTCGGCGCGGGTGCGACCGGCGGCACGGCGTCGGGAAGGTTCTGCCCGCGAAGGCCATGGGTCAGCAGGAGCAGGGTGCACCAGGGCAGCCAGCGGGGGATCGTCGTCATGGCCGTTGAATGGCGGGGGGTGAATTGAGGGCATCCCCGGCGGGGCGCCGCGCGACGGCCCCCAGGGCCGCGGCGTAGGCGGTGGCGCCGAGCAGGAGCACCGCGGTGAACCCGAAGGTCATGCCGAGGAGCTGGGCGAGCACCGTGCCTAGGACGGTCAGGAAGCCGTTGACACCCCAGGCCCAGGGAATGAGACCGGGAGCTTCCGCGGCCACGATCCGGAGCCCGAGCGGAAAGAGGGTCCCGAGGACCAGGCCCAGCGGAAGGACGAACGCCACCGCGACCGCCACGCGCGCCGGCAGCGGCCAGCCCAGGGTGGCGTGGAAGAGCGGCCCCCGCGCCACGGCGGACGCGAGGATCAGTCCCATGGCCAGCGGCAGGAGCCGGTGCAACGCCTGCCGCGGAGGCGCCGTGATGCGGCCACTTCCCCACGACCCCAGCCCGGTGAACAGCAACAAGCTCGCGAGCACCACCGCGTAGGTGTAGACCGGCCGCCCGAGGAAGAGCGTGAACTGGCTGAGCAGCGCCAGCTCCACCGCGATGAACCCGAAGCCCAGCCCGCCGAAATAGGCGAGGAACCGCCACTGTCCGGTGACGCCCGGGCCAGGGCCACGGAGGCGGCGGAGCGGGAGGAGGATCAGCAGCGCCGAGATCACCGTGGCCTGGAGCAGCAGGAGGAGCAGCGAGACCTCGGCCAGGGGGCGATCGCCGAGGAGCATCGAGCCCAGGGCCTTCTGGCGGAACAGGTCACCGATCGTGGCGGCGTCGAGGCTGCGCCAGCGGGTATGATGATGAAAGAACGGCCGGTCGTCGGTGGCGGGCTGCAGCTGACGGGCCTGCCGGGCATAGAACGCGGGAAGGTCCGGGGTCGCAAGGATCTCGGCGTACGGTGCGCCCGAGGCCCCCGCGAGTGGCGCGTACAGCAGCTCCGCGGGTGGTGGGCCCGAGTCCGGCGGGATGCCGAGCAGCCGTGAGATCCCCGCGAGCTCTTCCGCCGTCCAGGGGGAGCGCTTGACCAGGAGGCCGGCCTCGAACGCCAGGCGCGCCGGGCCGAAGTGCTCCCGTTCCCAGTCATCCGGGAGGATCCGGTACGTCACCACCCGGCTGGCCGCATCGGAGATGCCGCGCGAGGCGAGCGCCTCGCGGGCCGTGGCCGCCAGCCGGGGCAGCTGGGGCTCCGGGCGGGTGAAGTAGATCACCCCGTCCGGCGTCAGGTGGTCCAGGTAATCCTCGAACGCCTCCCGGGTGAGGACATGGTCCTCGGCCAGCGCCAGCGCCCCGGAGGCCACCGCCGCGTTGCTGATGGTGTGGACCGAGATGATCGCGTCGTAGCGTTCGCGTGACCGCCGGACGAAGCTCCGGCCCTCCTCAGTGACCAGCCGCACCTCGGGCTGCTGGAACAGGCCGCCCCAGAAGTCCCGCATGTCGCGCTGCACCAGGCGGGTGATGATCGGGTTGATCTCCACCGCCGTCACCGCGCGGGCCCCGAAGTGCAGCGCGTCCACGACCTCCGCCCCCCCGCCACTGCCGAGGACCAGCACCGACGGGTGCGCCTTGCCGACGTACGCGATCCCGGAGCGGTAGTCGGCGTCCGCCGGATGCGCGGCCAGGTAGGTCCGCACGCCGGGCCGCAGGTCCGGCGAGCCCGTCGCCGCGGTACCGAGGTCGAAGATGAACCGCCGCATGCCGGGGAGCCCCAGGTCCGGGCGGGCCGGGCGCTCGATGACGTCGATGCGCGAGAAGGTGTTCCACTCGGTGTGGATCGGGGGATACGGCAACGGCACCTTGGCCGCCGTGACCCGGATCGGCAGCCAGCCGTCGGCCTGCGGCGCCATGGCGAGGAGCGCCACGCCGAGCGCCGCGAGCCCCGCGGGGAGGAGCCGTCGCGCCCCCAGGCCGAACAGTGCGGCCGCGAGGAGGCCCAGCGACGCCGCGACGACGATCGTCCCGGTGCCCCCGGCCCACGGCATGACCAGGGCAAGCGCCGCGCAGCCCAGGGCCGCCCCGGCGAGGTCGGCCGCGTACAGCCGGTGGATCGCCTCTCGCCCCCGGGTAAAGAGCAGCGCCAGCGCGAGGCCCGAGCAGCCGAAGGGGGCGGCGAGCAGCACGGACGCGAGCGGCACCAGCAGCAGTTGCCGGCGGTCCTCGAGCACCGCCAGCGGGTCCACCGGCAGCCGCTGCAGCAGCCAGAAACCGCCGAGCGTCAGCAGGGCGAACAGGCCGCTGGCGCTGAGCAGTGCGGTGTCGAGGTCGGCCTCCTCGCGGAGCCGTCGCCAGACGGCGAGGGCGACCCCGGAGGCCCCGAAGCCGAGCAGCGCCGTGGACACGACGAGGAACCCGAAGTGATACCAGAGCATCACCGACAGGACGCGCGTCAGCGCCAGCTCGAGCAGCAGCGTGGCCAGGGAGAGGAGAAGGAGCCCGGCCCCATGCCGCGCCCCGGGAGCCCGGGCGCTCACGCGCGTACCGCCCGCCCGCCGCGCCGCGCCCACCACAGGTATGCGCCGGTGAGCGAGAGCCCGGTGATCACGAGGCCCATGAGCGACACCGCCACTCGCCCGGCGAGCCCGCCGATGGCCCCGAGGTGGAGGTACTGCACCCAGGTGGTGAAGTCGTTGACCCCGGACATGCCGAGGGGGGAGGCAAAGCCTCGGTCGGTCCCGGTGCTGTCGTCGAACCACAGCACCGAGGCCGCGGACTCGCCCACGTCCCGGCTGGTGTGGGCCGAATAGCCGAACAGCCCCTTCGTCCGGTCGAAGTAGAGCCCTTGCCCGGTCCCGGTGGTGAACCCCTCGGCACGGGCGCGCTCCGCCAGCAGGCGGCGCCCGGTCTCCGCGGCCTGCGCCCAGTCGGTCCGCGGGGCCGCGAGTGGGGCCGGCAGGGCCGGCACCTGCTCCGACGGGTCGGACCGCCCGCCGAGCCAGTGCTGCGCCGGGTTGTAGAGCTCCGGCAGGTTGAAGGAGACGGCCGAAACCGCGAACACGAACAGCAGGGCCCAGGTCCACAACCCGGCGGCGCGGTGGAAGTCGAAGTTGAGCCGCCAGGTGGAGCCACCGCGGCGGATCAGCCAGGCCGGTTTCCACAGGGCCCAGAAGGAGCGGCCGGTCCGCGGGCCCTCGCGCCGGCGCCGGACGGGGAGCGTGAGGTAGAATCCGACGAAGCAGTCGAGGGTCCAGATGAGGGCAGCGATGCCGAAGGCCCAGCGACCGGGCTCGCCAAGGAGCAGCTGGAAATGCAGCCGGAAGACGAACCCCAGCAGCGAGCGACGGGACAGCGGGGCGTCGTCGCCGGCATCGAAGCGGGCGATCTCCTCGCCGGTGTACGGATTGAGCGCCAGCGCCATGAGGACGGGGCTGGCCTCCTCCGGGGTGGCGTAGAACATCACCGCTTCCCCGGGGTGGTCCGAATCCAGCGTGACGAAATCGAGGTGGGCCGGCGCCAGGAGCGCCTCCGCCCGGCGGTGCAGCTCGAAGGGATCCATGCGCGGCCCGGTGACCGGCACCGCATAGAGATCCCGCTGCAGCCACGCGTCCAGTTGCGGGGCGAAGGCCAGGAGGCTGCCGGTCAGCCCCGCCACCACGAGGAAGAGCGTGAGCGTGAGCCCCGCCCAGCGGTGAAGCAGCAGCCAGACGGTGCGCCAACCCCTAGGCCGGGCGGCGTGCGTCTTCATCGAGGAACTGGTCGAAGGTGGCGGTGTGTTCCGCGAAGAAGTCCCGGTCTTCCCTGGAGCAGAAGTAGTACGTGGCATTGCGATGCGTCGCGGCGAGCGTCCGGTCCACCGGAGCAAGGCAGACGGGGCAGCGCGGCGGGTCGCCGGTGAGGAGCGGCAGCCGGGCATAGGCGTCGTTGGAGCCGGCATCGCGCCAGCCATCGCCCTGGTACTCCATGCCGTCCGCGAGCTCCAGCGTCGCGTCGGTGCCGAGGTAGCGCTCCACCACGCGGAGCGCGAGGTCGATGCCGGACGAGATGCCCCCGGACGAGGCGAACCCGCCATCCTCGACGAACCGGGCGCCGCGCTGGAGCCGGACCTTCGGGAACATCCCGGCAAAGCGGAAGTACGCGCCATGGTGGGCCGTGGCGGCCCGCCCGTCGAGCAGGCCGGCCTTGGCCAGGGCAAACGCCCCGTTGCAGACCGACATCGTCAGCTCCGTGGCCGACGAGGCGGTGCGAAGCCAGTCGCACATGGTGGGGGTGATGTCCTCGAGGCGCATCGCCGGGATGACGATCACCTTCGGCTGGGGGGCCGTGCCGAAGGTGTAGTCCGGCAGGACCTGCATGGCGCCCCCGACCCTGACCGGCGTGGCACGCTCCGCCACGACGTACGGAGCGAACAGCGGCTGTCCCTCCGGGGTGTACGCGCCCGCGAACACCTCCAGCGGCCCGGTGAAGTCGAGGACCTCGGCGTCCCGGGCGACCACGAACGCGGCCGGCAGGGCGCTCGCGCCCCGCTGGCCGAGCGGGGACGGGGGGGCCTGCGCCGGCCTTGCCGCCGCCCGTCCGGGCGCGTCGGTCCGGGGCGCGGGGGTAGCGCACGCCTCCCCCAGCAGGGCGGGCAGGGTGCCCGCGAGGCCGACCAGCGCCGACCGCTTGATGAGGGTACGTCGTTTCATGAGAGGCTCCCGGTGAAGAGTGCGGGCGCCGGCGAGGGGAGTCGCGTGCCGCTCACGGCGCGGTCTCCTTGGCCAGCTCCTGCTTGGCCCAGTCGCTGTCGGGCCACCTGGCCAGCATCCCGGCCCAGCAGGCGTGCCGCTCCGCCGGCCCGTCGATCGCCTGGCACAGGGAGCCCTGCGCCCCCCGGGAGTCGGGGAAGCGCTCCACGGTCCAGCGGCGCACCCACAGCGCCCGCGCCTGCTGGCCCTCGTCGCCGAGCAGCTGGGCCCAGAGCCCCGCATCGTCCTCGGAGAGCCCGTAGGTCGAGTCTGCCTGGTGGATGGAATCGGCCAGCGATCGCAGTGCCTCGAAGCCGTGCGCCCCGGCGTAGCGGGCAAAGCCGTCGATGGTCGGAGGGGGCTCGGCGCGCGCCGGGCGGAACGCCACCTCCACGACGCCCGGCGGCACGCCGTTGTCCGCCGGGGACCGGGCGAGCCAGGCGCGGGCCGCCGCATCGTGGCGCAGGTTGGCATCCAGGAAGGCGAGGACGTACCGGCCCAGCACGCCATACCCCGCGACGTCCTCCGCCTCCGTCGGCTCGCCGGGGTGCCGCTCGCCCCAGAGCATCACGAAGTTCGAGGAGAAGTTGCCGTGCCCGAACCGCCGCATCGTCACGTGCCAGGCGTCGGCATAGCGGATCCCCTCGAAGAACGCGAACGGGCGGGTCAGCAGCCGGACCATCGCCGTGTCGGGCTCCTGGCCGGCGGCCTTCGCCTCGAGCTCCATGCGTTCGAGCCCCTGGGACAGCTGCAGGAAGGCGGCCCGCATCGCCGCCGGGTCATGATGCGATGCCGTGGCGAAGAGCTCAGGGTAGTAGCGGATGGAGCCATCGAGGTTGACCACCGCGGCGACATCGCCGTTGCGCTCCGCCACCATCGGCCCGGCCAGCCCGCCCCAGCTGTACCCCATCACGGCCACCGGGCCCGGGTCGGCGTAGGGCAGCGTCCGGGCCACGCCGAGCTGGAACTCCATGTCGCGCGCAGCGGCCTCGGCGCTGGCGATGTCATCCGCGAGCGCGCGGGTGCGCTCCCAGTTCCAGGTGCTCGGGCTGGCGATCACCACGTATCCGTGGCTCGCCAGGAACTCGCACAGCACCGAGTTGTCCCAGGAGGGCTGCCCGCCGCCGGCATTGTAGACCACCACCGGAAACCGGCCCCGCGCCGGGGCCACGTTGCGCCGGGCCGCGACTGGCGCCTGCAGCACGCTGTCCATCCGCCCGGGCGTGATGCCCTCCGCCAGCCACAGCCGGCGATAGGCGGCGATCGCCCGCGCCAGCGCCGCGCCGTCCAGGGCACCCTCCTGCCGGGCGGCAAGCGCGAAATAGTCCGCGTAGCGCATCGGTGCCCGGCCCGTCGGCGCCGCGGGGTACCAGATGCTCGTCTGCACCGGCCGCCCGCGCTCGCGGGTCTCGGGCGCCCCGCTGACCGTGACCGTGGCCCGGTAGGTCCGGGTACGATCCACGAGGTCGCGGGCCTCGAAGCCCACGGCGTACGGGCCGGCCGGCAGGGTGAAGCCGACGGCCTGCGCCGGCAGGGCGCCCGCGCCCCCCGCGATCAGCAGCGCCAGCCACCACCCGCTCCGGGCGCCGCTCATGGCGTGGCCACCGCGCCGAGCCGCACCTGCACCGCCCCCTGGTCGGCCCAGGCCAGGCCGAGCACCCCGTGCCCCGCGGCGATGGCGGGGCTGGTGCCCCGCCCCACCGGCTCGGTCTCGAGGGCAAGGGTGGTGTCGCCGGTCACGTGGGCCAGGCGCAGCCGGGTCTCCACCGTGTCGCCCTCCTCCCACACCAGCCAGGGTACGCCCCCCGCCAGTGCCACCTTCACCTGAGAGGGCGTGACGTGCTCCCCGGCGCGCAGCGCCATCGGGGCGCCGAAGCTGCGGCCGCGATCCGTGGAGCGGGCGTAGTAGAGTCCCTGACGGCCGGTGGCCGCGGTGTACCACGCCGCGTGCACGCTGCCGTCACTCCCCAGCCCGAGGTCGGGCCCCATGTCCGGGCAGCCATCGAGCACCCAGCGGTCCTCGTGCACCCGGACCGGGGGCAGCACCGGTCCCGTGGCGGCGATGCGCGCCACGACCATGTCGCGCTCGTTGACCGGGAAGACGTGCCGCCACCCGAGCAGCGCCTCCCCGTCCGCGGCGCCGGCCACCGCGGTGCGGCAGCAGATGCAGGCGTTGGTGTCGAGCACGTCGAGCGTGGTGAAGGTCCGTCCGTCGTCGGTGGAGCGGGCCAGCCGCAGGTCGGCGTCGATGGGCATCGGCGGGCCGGTCTCGGCGCCGCTGGCCCGGCGCTCCTCGTCCCGCGCGTAGCGGCCCAGGTCGAGCCACGCGATGTACACCGCGTGGGCGGGGCCGGTGGCCATGTCGAAGTAGAGGGAGGGGCTGACCCCGACGGTGACCGGGGCCTGGAAGGTCACGCCGCCGTCGTCGGAGCGCGACACGCGGATCTGCACCCCCGCCGAGTCCGAGGCCAGCCACGCCACGTGCACGGCGCCGTCCGTGCCGACCTGCACCTGCGGTGGGAACTGGCCGCTGGCCACCACTTCGCCGGCACCCCGATTGACCCGGACCGGGGCGCCGAACGCGCCGGTCCCGTGGCGGACCGCCAGCATCGCGTTCCAGGCGCTGTCGGGCTGCATGGCTGCCCACGCCACGTAGACGGTGCCGTCGCGCGGGTCGATGGCCACGGTGGGGTCGGAGGCGTCCGCCGGCGCCAGGGTCTCGGCCGCCGCGAGCGCGAGCGGCGGCGTGGGCCGGCAGCCCGCCAGGGCAATCAGCAGGAGCGGGAGCGGCCGGAAGGGGCTGCGGGTCATTGGGGCCTCACCTTGAAGCCGAACGTCGAGACCCGGCCCTTGGTGATGCTCAGGTCGTAGGTCTCGATGCTGCCGGCATTGAAGAGATCCTGCACGGAGAGAAAGGCCTGCACCCGGTGGGTCACCTGATGGGAGGCGCTCAGGCTGAACTTGGTGAAACCGGGGTAGTTCACCTGGTAGTAGGAGCGCTCCAGGGCCGGGTCGTAGGTGCCCGCCTCGTAGTCCGCGTACAACCGGCGCAGCGAGTAGTTGCGGTGGGAGCCGGTGGGCGTGGCGGTGAGGGTGATGCTGCCGTGCGGCAGGGCGTAACTCGCCGTGATCGAGGCGGTCCAGGAGGGGACATTGAACAGCCGGTCGCCGACCTGCAGCGTCCCGCCGTAGCCGCGCGACAGCTGCACCAGCTTGCCGCTGACGGGGGAATAGTTGGCGGACAGTGTCAGGCGGCCGAGTGCGAGGGTGCCCTCGAACTCGAAGCCGCGGTTCCGGATGGTGCCCACATTCTGGTACTGGCCCACGACGAAGTGCAGCGTGTCCCCGGCGGGGGTCGCGAAGATGGAGTCCTGCTGGAGCGTGACGAAGTCGATCTGGTCTTTGGGCTTCTGGTTGTAGTAGGTCACCACGAGCGAGCCGCGACGCCCGAAGTAGAGCTCGAGCCCGACATCGGCGCCGGTCAGGCGCTGCGGCCGGATGCCCGGATTGGCATGTACGACGAAGCCGCTGCTGGGCTGCTCGATCAGCGCGTAGTACGGGATCGGCGAGCTCACCGTGCCGTAGGAGGTGCGCAGCTTGGCCTCGAGGCCGCCGAAGACGTGCGAATACGCGATGCCGGCGCGGGGGGACCACGCCCAGGGCACGCTCTTGTAGGTGGAGCGCTCGTTGTCGGCCCGCAGCCCGAGCGTCAGGAAGAGATTCTCTCCCACGCCGAGGATCTCCTGGGCGTATGCAGACTTGCTGTAGAGAAAGTTGATGGAGCTGTACTGCTGGGTCGTGCTGTCAATCGGCATGTAGCCGGACTCAGGATTCCCCACGCCCTGCCAGTAGATGCCCGGCGACCGGCTGGAGCTGTAGTCCGCGCCGAGGGTGAGCGCCGAGCTCAGGCGCGCCCCCAGGTGCTGGTTGAGCCCCATCCGGTACCGCAGCGACGGGGTCTGGGTGGTGTAGTTGGCGTAGTACCCCGTCCCCAGCGAATCCAGGGGCCGGCGCGACCACCACTCGAAGGTGTTCTGGTCGAACCCCGCGGTGACGTCGTGGGTCCAGTCGGGCGTAGCCTGGTAGATGGCGTGGAGGTTGTAGGCCTGCTGCCGGTCCACGTCGAGCTCGTCGGTCTGGTTGAGGGCCCCGATGGCAAACGAGGGCGCGATCTGGTCGATCCGCGGATCGTAGAGCCAGCCGAAGTCGCGGGTGAGGTAGCGGGCATTGGCTTCGACCACCAGCGTGCCCTGGGTCACCCGCAGCCCGCCGAAGAGGCTGGGGGAGCGCTCATAGCCGTTCGGCACCCAGTTGCCCTGCGTGGTGTACCGCCCGCCCACCCGGTAGGAGAAGCCCGTGCCGCCCCCGTTCACCGCCAGCAGGTTGTCGGTGGTGAGGACCGACCGGCCGAAGCGCATCGGCGTCTCGATCACGCCGGTGGACACGGTCGCCTCGAGGGCGGGCCGGAGGCTGTTGGTGAATTCGCCCTTCTTCGTGGTCACCGCGATCAGCCCGCCCGAGGCGGCTGAGCCGTAGATCGTCGAGGCCTGGGGGCCGCGGAAGACCTCGATCCGCTCGATCGTCGCCGGATCGATGTCGTTGAGCGAGTAGTCCGACGCGGCGGGCACCCCGTCCACCAGGATCTTGGCGGTGTTGCCGTAGAGGCTGTTGCCCCCGCGGATGGTCACGGTGCTCTGGAACTTGAACTGCCCGTCCTTGAGCAGGCTCACCCCCGGCACCGTCTTGAACACATCCTCCGTGTTCACGATCCCGCGGGTCTCGATTTCCCCGGCGTCCACGATCGTCACGGCCCCCGGCAGCGAGCGGGCCTCGATCCCGGTGGCGCTCCCGGTCGTGACGATCTCGTCCAGTGCCACCGGAAGCTCCACCAGCCCGAGGTCCACCGGCGCCGTTGCGCCGGGGCGCACGACCACCTCGCGGGTGGCGGGGGAGTAGCCGATCCGGCGGACCCGCAGCGTGTAGCTGCCGGCCGGCACGCCCCGGAGCCGGTAGGCGCCATCCGCCCGTGTCGTGGCCCCGAAGCGGGTGCCCTGCAGGGTCACCACGGCGTCATTGAGGGCCGCCCCGGTACTGGGCATCGGTCACCAGCCCGCTGACCTCGCCGGGTGGAGGTGCGGGAGTGGAGGGCGCCTGGGCGGGAAGCGCGGTTGCCCCGAGGGCCAGGAAGAGGAGGAGGTAGGCACGTCGCATCGGGTGACTCGGGCATGGAGGAAGACGGGCAGCGCGCCGGGCGATGGACCCGGAACGCCGGAACAGGAACGGCCTGGGCCGTCCCCATCGCATGGGGAGCCCCGGCCCGCGGCGTCAGCCGCCGCGGACGACCATCAGCCGGGACCGGGTGCCGCCCGCCTCGGTCCAGGCCACGAAGATCGAGTCGCCAAGTCCCGCCGTGGCGAGCGCGGCGAAGCCGGTGCTGTCGGGCGCGGAGAGCAGCAGCGGCGCACCAACCCCGCCCTGCCGGTCCACCCGCGCCAGCCGGAGCTGCTGCCCGTCGGCGCCGCCCGCGAGCCAGCTGGCCACCCCGGACTCACGATCCAGCATGGTCATTCCGAGCACCATGAACGGGGCGGCGGTATCGACCGCCAGCGGCGCGCTGAAGCTGCCGCCTTCATCGTGGGAAAAGGCCACCTGCACCCGGGGCCGCTCGTCCGCGGCCGTGAACCAGAGCAGCCCGATGCCGTCCCCCGACCGGCCGATCGCCGGCCCGACGCCCGGGCACCCCTCGAGCACCCAGTGGTCCCGGCTGACCTCAGTCGAGGCGGTGTGCGCATCCGCCGACCAGCGCAGCACCGCGATCTCGCGCACGTTGCCGGTCCGGTGCTCGCGGTAGGCCAGCAGGACATCCGCCCCGCTCGTGGCCAGGGCCGGCACGCAGCAGTCACAGAAGTCGTCGTCCAGCACCACCTCGGCGCCGACGCGGCCCTCGGCGTCGAGGGTGGTCCCGACGAACGACGTGAGGCCGGACATGCCCCAGTCGCCATCCGGCGTGGCCGGCGGGGTGAACCGGATGGTCCGCATGTCGGACCAGGCCACCGCCATGCCGCCGTCGGCGAAGGCGCCCAGCGTCGGGCTCTCCTTCATCGACGGCGTGGCCTCGCGGTTGGCGCGCACCGGCGCGGTCCAGGTGGCGCCGCCGTCGCCGGACCGGGCCAGGTAGACGTCGTGGCCCTCGATCGGATCCTGCTCGGTGCCGTGCTTGCTGGTGACCATCCAGGTCAGGCCCAGCCCGTGCCCGCCCAGGGCGACCATCTGCGCGTCCACCAGGAAGGGCACCTGCACCACCGTGCGCGGGGCCGACCAGCCGGCCCCGGAGCGCGTCGCGAGCCGGATCGCCTGCGAGTCACCGCCCACGGGCTCGACCCACCCGACCACCAGCTGGCCGTCGACCGTCGCCAGGAACTGTTTCGCGGCCCCCGCAGGCACCGGGGTGTCGAGCTCGGCCACGCGCAGCCCGCCCTGGGTGCACGCGGCGCTGAGGGCAGCGAGGCACAGGATCCAGCCACGGCGGGTCCATCGGGCAGGTGCGCGCATGTCGGACACTCCAGCGAAGGGGCGTACGGAATCCCGGGCCGGACCCCGGCCGCGGGAGCGGACATTCAATTCGTCGCGGCGGCGACCGGGCCCGGCAGGAGCGAGTCGAGCAGGGCGCGCAGCGCTGCCGCGTCCGGCGGCACCGCGCCGATCTTCCGGAACAGCAGCCGGCCGTCGGGACCGATCAGGTACGACTCGGGCAGGCCCACCGCCTGGAACAGGCGCTGGGTCCGGCCGGACGGGTCCAGCCCGATGGTGAACGTGACGCGCCGCACCCGTGCGAAGTCGGCCACCGCCGCCCCGCGCCCCTGGTCCACGCTCACCGCCACCACACGCAGGCCCCGGGGGCCGTAGTCCCGCTGCAGCCGCTCCAGCGTCGGGAACTCGCGGCGGCAGGGGATGCACCACGTGGCCCAGAGGTTCACCAGGGTGAGCGGCTGCCCGGGGCCGCTGCGGACGGTGTCGCCCGCGAGGGTGCGCACCGCGAACGCCGGCGCCGGCCGGCCCACCGCCAGGGCCGGCGGTGTCAGGTCCTCCCGCCGGCAGGCCGACAGCAGCACCGCCAGCACCAGGAGCGCCCTCATCCGCGCGCCACGCCCCGCATCGCCTCCACCAGCGGCGCGTACATGCCCGCCAGCGCCGCGGTGATTTCCGGGCCGGCCTTGGCCGGGCTGCCGGCGTCGAAGGGTGGTGCCGGGTCGTATTCCACGTTGAGCTGCAGCCCCTTCGCGTACGCGGCGCCCGACAGGCGTGCCGCCAGGGCCAGGGCGAAGTCGAGCCCCGCCGACACGCCGGCCGCCGTGATGCGGTTGCGGTCCTCGACCACCCGCGCGGCGACGGGAATCGCCCCGAAGTCCGCCAGCACCTCGTGCGCCACCCAGTGCGTGGTGGCCCGGTAGCCGCGGAGCAGGCCGGCAGCCCCCAGCACCAGCGACCCGGTGCAGACGCTGGTCACGTAGCGTGCCCGCGCCGCGCGGTCCTGCAGGAAGCGGAGCAGGCCCGCGTCCTGCATCGCCGCCACCGTCCCCTCCCCGCCGCCCGGCACGAAGAGCACGTCGAGGTCGGCCGGGCATGCCTCGAGGGTGGTATCCGGCACCAGCGACAGCCCGGAGGCCTCGAGCGGCGCGGCCCGCCGGCCCACGATGTGGACCGTGGTCTGCATCAGCCCGCTCAGCACGGCATGCGGACCCACCAGGTCGAGCGGGAACATCCCCGGGTAGGCCACCATGGCGATGCGCCGCGGCTGGGCGGGCATGACCATCGCGCCGGTGGCGGAGTCGGGCGCGAAGGCCGACATCATCGCGTCCATCGACGCGTCGTGGGCTGCGGCCCCGGCCATGGTATCGGCGGCGCCCGCCGCATTGCCGGTACCCGCTGTCCGGGCGCAGCCCGCGAGCGGGAGCACCGAGCCTGCCGCGGCCCCGGCCGCGAGGGATTGCAGGAAGCGACGGCGCTGCATGGACGGATCCTGGATCGAGGGGTGATGGGGACGGGAGCTATCCCGTCAGCTTCATGAGACGGCGCCCCGGGAGGGCGGCGGCGCCGTGTCCGCCAAGGGACGCGGCGCGAGGGGCCACCCATGGCCCGGAGGCGAAGCAGCAGGAGTGGGGCAGGTACCGCCCGGTGGCACCAGCATGGATGCGCGCCACACGTGGCACTCCGCGACGGCCCTTACCCCTCCCCTGCACCGCGATGGTCGTCCGGCAGAAGTGAAGGAGTGGGGCAGGTACCGCCCGGTGGCACCAGCATGGATGCGCGCCACACGTGGCACTCCGCGACGGCCCTTACCCCTCCCCGTGGCGCTACTCCTGGCGCAACTCCGCCAGCAGTCGCTGCTCCAGCCGGGCCCGCTCCTCGGCGGCCAGCGGCTCCAGCGGCGGCACGTAGTCCGGGCGGCCCCGCTGCTGCGCCGAGACCGGCTGGCCGGCCCGGCGCCGCAGCACCAGCGCGAGCGTCACCCCGCCCAGCAGCAGCAGGGCCCCGGGACCCACCCAGCCGAACACGTCGAAGCCCTGCCAGGTGGGCTCGCCCAGCACGTACTGCCCATAGCGCGCCGCCATCTCGCGCCGCAGCGCCCCGGCATCCTCGCCGCCGAGGATCCGGCGCCGGAGCGCCTGGCGCAGCGTGTCGGCGTGCCAGCTGGGACACGCGGGCAGCGTGAGCCCGGGACAGAATGGACTCTGCAGGCTGCCGATGAGCTCGGTGGCGGTGCGCTGCCGCGCGGCGACCACGGCCGCGTCCGGCGCCGGGGCCGGCGCCTGCGCCAGCAGCGCGGCCAGCAGCAGGGCGGCCGTCATCGCGCCGCCCGCACGGAGGGCCACGGGTCGGCGAAGCGCGCGTCGGTCAGGAACCCCGGGTCGGTCAGGCTCTCGAGGAAGGCGATCAGGTCCGCGCGCTCGCCGTCGGTCAGCGTGAACCCGGGCACGAACGCGCTCTTGAGCGGGCTCGCGCTCCCCACCCCGGCGTTCGGCCCGCCGGCGATGGTGCGCCCGCCCGCCATGTAGTGCGCCACCACCTCGTCCAGCGTGGCGATGCTGCCGTCGTGCATGTAGGGCGCGGTGACCGCCACGTTCCGCAGGCTCGGCGCCTTGAAGCTGCCCATGTCGGCCGGGTCGCCGGTCGATTCCATCAGCCCCACGTTCGGCGCCGGGTACGCGCCCCGGCCATCGATGTTGTACAGGCCGGTGTTGTGGAACTCGACCTCGGGATTGGCCTTCCCCACGTGGTCCACCGTGCCGGTGAACAGGAAGCCGCCGTGGCAATGGAAGCACTCCAGGCGCTCGCTCAGGAAGAGCGTCTCGCCCCGCCGCGCGGCGTCGCTCATGGCGCCCGCCTCGCCGGCGTGGTGGCGGTCGTAGGCCGACCCGCCCGACAGCAGCGTGCGCTCGAACGCGGCGATCGCCCGCGTGACGTTGGCCAGCACGAAGGGGTCCGCTCGCCGGGAAACGCCGCGGGAAAGAGCGCGCGGTAGCGCGGCTCCTCCCGGAGCCGGCGCAGCAGCTCGGCCTCCGCGCCGCTCATCCCCATCTCCACCGGGTCCTCGCCGAACATCGGCACCAGCGCCTGCTGCTCCAGGTGCTGCATCCGCAGGTTGGCCCAGGTGAGCGACGGGCTGTACGCCACGTTGGCCAGGCTCATGCTGGTGCGCGGGTGCGCCTGACCCGTGATGCCCACGGGATGCACCCGCGGGTCGCTGAAGGCGACGGCCTGCTGGTGACAGGTGCTGCAGCTCATCGAGCTGTCCAAGGGACAGCCGCCGGTCGTGGAACAGGTGCCGGCCCAGCTCCACCTTGGCCACGGTCATCGGGTTGTCGGCCGGCACCCGCGGCTCCGGGAAGCCCGGCGGCAGCGCCCAGCGGAACGTGCCACCCGGCACGCGGTACGCGCCCACCGTCGCCCGCCGGCCGCTGACCCGGAACACCCGCTGCGGGCCCGCGGCGCGGGCCCCGAAGGGCAGGCCCAGCGCGGCGAACATCGGATCGCAGTCCTGATCCTCCTCGCCCGACATGCACCCCTTGGCCGTGTTCGCCTGGTTGCTGTCCAGGCGCGACTCGGCCAGCAGTTCGGCCAGGTCGGCCACGATGGTGTCGCGTGCCGGGTTGAAGTCCGGGAGCGCGATCGCCGGCCGGTTGCCGTCGAGGCAGCGGTCCGGGGGCAGCGTCGCGTCGGCGGCGCTGTCGTCCCGCACGCACCGGGTGCTGCCCAGGTGGAAGAACAGCCGCTCCACCGGGCTCTCCACCCGCAGGTCCATCCGGACGAACGTGTACCCCGTGCGCCAGGTCCAGAACAGCGCGGTGAGGTCGAGCGGCGCCCGCTGCCGGGTGAGGTCGCCGTGGTTCTGCTCGAACGGCACCCCCACCCGGAACCGCACCCCCGTGTAGTGGCCGGCCGGGGCGCGGCCCCGGACCTCGCGGTGCACCCCCTTGGTCCCGTTGCGACAGGGCCCGGTGCCGTCCTCGAAGTCGAGCAGCGCCACCCGGCCGTCCTGCCAGGTGCTGTCCCGGTCCAGCGCCAGCGGCACCTCGCGCCCGTCCTCGGCGACCAGCCGCACGTCGTGCACGTAGAAGCGGAAGTCGGTCGGCGTGATCCGGGTGCGGGACGCCCCGATCCCCTCATAGCTCTCCCCACACGTCAGGCGCCGGTCCCCCACCCGCGCGTCGAACCGGAGCGTGACCCGCTCCGGCGGGGGCGGCGCCCCCAGGTGCAGCAGCCCCGGCAGCGCGAGGACCAGGCCCATCATGACCATGCGTGACATGCGTCCTCCCCGATCGTGAAGCGGAACAGGAGAGGGCAGGTACCGGCCGCCGACGCCAGCGTGGATGCGCGCCACACGTGACCCCATTGTCCGGCCCTTGCCCCCTCCCATCCGGCTACTTGAGCTTGGCCTTCTGCAGCTCGTCCCAGGTCCACGGCGTGGTGCGGCTCTTGGTGGCCGCGCGCACCGCCGCCACCTCCGCCGCCGTCACCGCCGGGGCGCTGTTGCCCCACGACGACCGCTCGTAGGTGAGCGTGGTGGCGATGTCCTCGTCCGACAGCTGGCCCCAGGCCACCATCGCCCCGTTGTACTGCTTGCCCTTCACCGTCATCGGGCCCTGCAGGCCGTGCAGCACGATCGCGATCGGCACCTCCGCCGGTCCGGTCACGATCTCCGAACCCGCCAGCGGCGGGAACGCCGGGTCGAGCCCGAGCCCGGTGGGCTGGTGGCAGGTGGAGCACACCGCGTACTGCCCCTCGGGCACGTAGGTCGGCTTGGCCGCAGCGGGCTCGGCGGCCGGGGCGGCCGCGGGCGCCGCCGCGGCGGTGTCGGCGGGCTTCTCGCCGCCGCCGCAGGCGATGGCAAGGAGGGACAGGAGGGCGAGGGGCGCAACGCGAACGGCGAACATGATCAGGACCTCGATGGAGAGTTGGAACGGGAACCAGCAGACAGGCGGAGCGTGCGGACCTCGGCCTGCACCCACAGGGTCAGCGCGCCGGGCATGGCGAGGGCCAGGCGGATGCTGTCACCGGGCACGAGGTCCACCGTGAGTTCTTCCAGCGCGAGCCAGGTACCACCCGGCTGCATGCGGATGGCGCCGTGCGCGGGGATCACGAAGCCGCCACGCTCCGCCAGGAACCGGGGGGCCTGGTGGTTACCCGTCAGCCGCACGCGGCGCGCGGCGCGGGTGGCCACCGCGCCCACCGCCACCGGCACCGCCGTCTGGCTCGTGATCGTCAGGAAGGCCCGCGTGTCCGTTCCCGCCTCCCCCGGCTCCACCCACGCCTGCTCCAGGGCGAGGGTGGCGAGGGAATCGGCGGCTGCGCGGACCGGGGGCGGCTCCGCGCCTCCCGGGTCAACTGTCGCGAGCGCCATGAGGCAGAGCAGCAAGGGCGCCCTCACGGGTTCCCCGCGCTGCCCGGCTTCCAGGGATTCCGGAAGCGGGGCTCGGTCAGGAAGGTCGAGTCGGTCAGGCTGTGCAGGAACGCGAGCAGGTCGGCCCGGTCCTGCGCCGACAGCGGGAAGCCCGTGATGAAGCCGTGCTTGTGGGGATTGGCACTGCCGATCCCGGCGTTGGGGCCGCTCAGGATGGTCCGGCCACCCGCGGCGTAGTGGTCCAGGACCTCGTCGAGGGTGGCGGCGCTGCCGTCATGGAAGTAGGGCGCGGTGACCGCGATGTTCCGCAGCGTCGGCGCCTTGAACTTGCCCATGTCGGCCGGCAGGCCGGTGAACTGGACGATCCCCACGTTCGGCACGGGATAGTCCCCCGTGCCGTTCAGGTTGTAGAGCCCGGTGTTGAAGAACTCGATCTCGGTAAAGCCCTTCCCCACGTAGTCGGTGCTGCCGCTGAAGTTGAACCCGCCGTGGCAGTGGAAGCACTCCTGGGTCTCGCTGAAGAACAGCCCTTCGCCCCGCTTGGCGCTCGCGCTGATGGCGCCCGACTGCCCCTGGTAGCGGTAGCGGTCGTAGGGGGAGTTGCCCGAGATGAGCGTCCGCTGGAACGCCGCGAGCGCCTTGGTGATGGTCGCCAGGCTCACCTGCGGCGTGTCTGCGGGATACGCCTCGGCGAACAGCCGCTGGTAGGTCGGGTCGGCGGCCAGCAGGGCGAACAGGCTGTCCTCCCGACCGGAGAGGCCCAGCTCCACCGGACTCTCGCCGAACATCGGCGTCAGCGCCTGGTGCTCCAGGGTGCGCTCGTTCGGGTTGCCCCAGGTCAGCACCGAGGCATACCCCACGTTGGCGAGACTCATGCTGTTCCGCGGGTGCAGCTCGCCGGTGGCGCCGACGCCCACGGGGAGCCCGTCCGCGAAGGCCTTCGACTGGTCGTGGCAGCTGGCGCAGCTGAACGCTCCGGTCACCGACAGGCGGACATCATAGAACAGGTGGCGCCCCAGCCGCACCGCCTCCGCGGTCATGGGATTCGTGGCCGGGACCTTGGGCTCCGGGAACTTCGCCGGGAGGTGCCAGGCGAAGGCGCCGTCCCCGGGCGCGGCAGCGCCGTCCCCCCCGCATGCCGCGAGGAGGACGGCCGCAAGCGCGGCCCGTGACACCCGCCGGACGGATTCCCTCACGGATGCCCGGTGAAGAACACCTGCGGAGCGGCCGGGGTGGCCCCGAACGGCAGCCCCAGCAGCGGGAAGATCGGCGTGCAATCCGGATCGGTCGTGCCGGACATGCAGCCCGGTGCGCCACCACCGTCGACCGCCAGGTCGCTGGCCCCCAGCAGTGCGCCGGCATCCGCGATGATATGGCCGCTGGTCGGATCGAAGCCGCTCAGCACCACCTCGGCGACATTCTCCTCGCTGCAGGAGGTCGGCGGCGTGGTCGCGGTCGTGCCGTTGCAGCCGGTGCTGCCCAGGTGGAGGTTGTGCATGACGGGCGTGCCGGACGGGTCCACCGAGAAGTCCAGGCGCAGGAACTTGTAGCCGCTGTTCCAGGCCCAGAAGAGCGCCGTGAGGTTGAGCGGGCTCGGGGCGGTCGTGGGGTCGCCGTGGTTGAGCGAGAAGGGCAGGCCCAGCTTGAACTTGATCCCGCTGTAGCTGCCGTACGGGGCGGTCCCCGTCACCACCGGGTGGGTTTCCGCCGTGCCATTGCTGCACCCCCCGGTGCCGTCCTCGAAATCCACCAGCGCCACGTCCTGGTACTGCCACAGGCTGTCCTGGTCGAGCGCCAGCGCCACCTCGCTGCTGTCCGCCCGCACCAGCCGGATGTCATGCACGTACATCCGGAAATCGATGGGGGTGACCGTGGCGCTGGGGGTTCCCAGGGTGTAGTTCTGGCCGCACGCGAAGTCCTGCGCGCCCACCACCGGCATGAAGGTGAGGGTCACCGGCACCTGCGCAGCTGCGGCATCGACGGCGAAGGGGCCGAACACCTTCTCATCCGCCGCGGCATCATGCCCGTAGCCCACCGACAGGGTCCCGGTCCCGCCGGCCGAATCAGCGGTCACGTCCCACGCGAAGCTGTTGCCCGCCACCGCCTGCACCGTGGCCAGGGCCCCCGGCGAGAAGGAGAGCGCCGTGAAGTGGTCGGTGGCCAGCCCGGTGATCTCCGCGTCCTCGTCGTCATAGAGCCGGACTTCCACCCGCACGGTGGACCCGCCGGCCAGGGCGACGGTCGGGGTGATCTCGGTGCCGTTCACGAACAGCCGCGCCGCCACCGGATCGTGGCCGTGCGGGGCATTGGATTCGGTGCTGTCGCACGCGGCGAGCAGGACCACGGCCGCGGCGACGGCGGCGGGGAGCCGGCGGAAAGACATCCTCATGACACGTACCTCAACGGTGGTGACGCGACCGCCTCGACGGCGACGCATGGGTCCACGCCCACCGTGGCCCGCGCGACCGCGCGGGTGGCGGTGAACGGAACAGGAATCCCCTGGGGATCGGGGACCGGTCAGGCGCGATTCAGTTGTGCTGGAACGGGAGACCGACGACCCGGAACGGGATCGTCAGGCGAGTGGGGCGGGGGGAGCCTGGGCCAGCGGGAGCAGGCGGTCGGGACGGACCACCACCAGCGTGGGGGCGCCCTGCGGTGCCGCCACGGCCACGACCGCCACGGGCGGGAGGGCGAGCCGCGCCACCGCCGGGGGCGCCATGGGCGCGAAGCAGCAGGCATGGCCAACGCAGTCACAGCGATGCGGCGCGGAACGTTCCGGGGCGCCATGCTGATGGCCGGCCGGCATCTCCGCCATCCCATGGTGGCCCGCCATCCCCGCGGCCGCAGGCTCCCGCCGCTCGCACCCGTGCAGGCCGGGCGCGAGGGCGTTGGCGGTGCATACCACCGCGAGGACGAGACCCAGAAGCGGGCGCAGGAGGCGTCGCATCAAGCGGGGATCATGCATGCCCAGCCCCGGTGAGCGCAAGAGGCGCCGTCACCCCCCGTCGCCCCGGGGCCCGCGCCGGCGTCAGGCGGGGGTATTAGAATTCCACCCCTGTTCCCCGCCGGTATGCGCGACCGACGGCACCCCTCACCCGTTGCGGAGGAGTCCCCGAATGCGGTTCCCCACCCTGTTCCTGGGCGCAGCCGCCGCCCTCGCGGTCGCGCTGCCGGCCACCCTGGTGCACACCAGGCTGGTCAAGGCCGAGCCGGGCATCGACGCCACCGTCGCCACCGCCCCGAAGCAGATCCGCCTCTGGTGGAGCGACCGGACCGACGCCGCGCTCACCAGCGCCACCCTGCTCAAGGCCGACCGCTCGCCCGTCGGCGTGATCAAGTTCGCCGAGACCGACGACAGCCTCTCCTCCGCCGGCGCGGTGCCCGTCGACCTCGCCCCCGGGAAGTACCTGGTGATGTACAAGACCGCCGCACACGACGGCCACGTGGTCCGCGGCACCTACGGCTTCACCTTCGACCCCGCGGCCAAGCCCTGACCATGCGGTGCGGGGTCGGGCGGATGCTCCTGCTGGGCGCCGGCCTCATGGCCGGCGCCCAGCGGCTTTCCGGCCAGGACAGTCTCGTCATCGACAGCGCCGTGGCCATCCCCATGCGCGACGGCGTGGTGCTCATGGCCGACGTCTGGCGCCCCGCCGGCGATGGGCCGTTCCCGGTCCTCGTCTACCGCACTCCCTATGATCGCGGCGACGCCGCCGACGCCTCGGGTCTCACCCGCGCCGCCGTGGCCCGCGGCTACGCCGTGCTCCTCCAGGACGTCCGCGGCCGCTACGGATCCGGAGGCGACTTCGAGCCCTATCGGCACGAGGGCGCGGACGGGTATGACACCATCGAGTGGGCCGCGCGGCAGCCGTGGTCCACCGGCGCGGTCGGCACCATCGGGCTCTCCTACCCCGCCGCGGTGCAGTGGCTCGCCGCCCTCCAGCGCCCGCCCGCCCTCAAGGCGATGGCGCCCGCGATGACATACGCCGCCCCCGAGTCCTTCTGGTATTCCGGCGGCGTCTGGGACGGGTCCTGGCTCGACTGGACCTGGTTCAGCATCGCCCCCGACCTGCGGCGCCGCCTGGGCCGTCCCGGACCGCGCACCGACGCCGACGCCGCCGAGGCCTGGGCGCGCGAGGGCCAGCGCGCGCGGCGGCATCGCCCGCTCGCCACCCTGCCCGACTTCCAGGGCATCGCTCCCTGGTATTACGAGTGGATGCGGCATCCCCCCGGCGACCCCTGGTGGAGCTGGGCCGCGCTCGAGGGGCGCTACAGCCAGGTCGGCGCCGCGGTGCTCAACCTGAGCGGCTGGTTCGACGAACCCTACGGCGCCCGCGGCGCCGCCGACAACTTCACCGCCCTGGTGCAGGCCCGCCGCCCCGCCGCGCCCCGCGCGGCACTCGTCCTCGGCCCGTGGACCCACGGCGTCGGCGCGGTGCAGCGCAGCACCGCCGGTGACCGCGACTTCGGCCCCGAGGCGGCGCTGGCCTACGCCACCCTCGTGCTGCGCTGGATGGACCGGTACGTGAAGGGCGAACGGAACGGCGTCGACGACGAGCCGCCGGTCCGGGTCTTCGTGATGGGCGAGAATCGCTGGCGCAGCGCCCCCGCGTGGCCGCTCCCCGGGACCCGCACCGACACCCTCTACCTGCAGGCCCCGGAGCGCGGGGGCCAGCCCGGAAGGCTCGGGACCTCCGTGCCGACCGGCACCGCCGCCGAGACCAGCCTGCGCGCCGATCCCGCCGCGCCGCTCACCGACCCCTACGACGGCCGCGCCGGCGCCCACGACTATCGCGCGCTGGTGGGGCGCCCCGAGGTGGCGGTGTTCGAGACGGCGCCCTTCGCGGAGCCGCGCGACGTCATCGGGGCCGTGGTGGGCGAGTTCGCCGTAGCCGCCTCCGTGCCCGACTACGATCTCTGGCTGCAGCTGTACGACGTGGCGCCCGACGGCACCGCCTGGAATCTCTCGGCCCCGGGCACTGCGCTGCTCCGGGCGAGCTATCGGCAGGGCGGTCCAACTCGGGCCCTCCTGCGCGAGGGCGAGATCACCCGGCTCCGGTTTGACCGCCTCGTCACCGCCAACCGGATCCTCGCCGGGCATCGGCTCCGCATCGTGCTCTCCGCCGCGTTCTTCCCGCTCTTCTCGGTGAACCCGCAGACCGGGCTGCAGGAATTCGACTCGGACAAGGTCCGGGCCGGTGAGCTCCGGGTCCAGCACTCGCGCGCCTTTCCCTCCCGGCTGCTCCTGCCGGTGGTGCCCATCGCGCGGGACTGACAGCCCGCCCGCTCCCCGGGTACCTTCCTCCGACCCTCGTCGTCCGGCCAGCCGTGGAATACGAACCCGCCACCCTCCCCCTCGATCTCTTCGCCGCCGGCCGGGCCCTCGCCTACCTGGCGACCCTGACGCTGGTCGGCGCCTGCGCATTCGTGGCGCTCATTCCCCGCTGGCGTGACCCCGCCGACGACGAGCAGTCCCTCGCTGCACGCGCCCTGGCCCGGGCCTGGCGCCTGGCCGCGGCGGCCGCGGCGGTGCTGCTCATCGCCAACCTCGGCCGCGGCTTCGGGCAGCTCCGGAGTTTCCTCGACCCGGGGGAGCCGATGACCTGGCCCGCCGCGCGCCTCATGCTGATCGACAGCGCCTGGGGGCACGGCTGGCTGGCCCAGCTGGCCACCACCACGGTCGCCCTCATGCTGATCCTGGTGGTCACGCGCCGCCCCGCCGTCCGGCTCGCGCTCGTCGGCACCGCGGTCCTCGCCGTGGTGGGCAGCACCCCCCTCACCGGCCACGCCGGCGAACACCCGTGGGGCGCCAGCTTCGGCATCGGGCTCCACGCCGTGCACCTCCTCGGCGGTGGACTCTGGCTCGGGACCCTGGCCACCCTCGCCGTCGCGGCCCTGCCGCTGGTGGGCGGGCCCGCCGGGGGGCCTCCGCGGGATCACGGCGCGCTGGCCAGGCTGGTCGGCGCCTTCTCACCCCTGGCGCTGGTCGGCGCCGGCCTCGCGGTCGGCGCCGGCCTCGTGCTGGGTTATGCCTACGTGGGAAGCCTCTCCGCCCTCACCAGCACCGCGTACGGCCGCGCGCTGCTGGTGAAGTCGGCGCTGCTGCTGCTCACGCTGGCCCTCGGCGCCTGGAACTGGCGGCGCGTCTCCCCCACGCTCGGCCGCGCAGAAGGCAGCGCCCGGCTCCGGCGCTCGGTCACGGCCGAGCTGGCCATCGGCCTCCTGCTCGTGGCCACCACGGCCGTCCTGGTGGCGCTGCCCGCGCCGGGACTGTGACGATGCGCGCAATCGTCCTGTGCGGCCTCGTGGCCATCCTCGCCTGCCAGGGCCGCGGCCCCCGACCGTTTTCCGGCGAAGGCCTCGCCGGCCCGGCCGTGGTGCCGCCACTCCCCAAGCCGGAGCTGGTGCTTACCGCCACCGACGGCAGCCGCTACGACCTGCAGCGCGAAACCCAGGGTGTGGTCACCCTGCTCTTCTTCGGCTACACCTCCTGCCCCGATCGCTGCCCCATCCAGCTCGCGAACATCGCGGGGGCGCTCAAGCGGATGGAGCCGGCGCGGGCGGAGCGGATCCGGACCGTCTTCGTGACCGTCGACCCCCGCCGCGATACACCCGAGCGCATTCGCGCCTATCTTGATCACTTCGACCGGCGGTTCGTCGGGCTCACCGGGGACAGCGCGTCGATCGCGTACGCGTTCACCCAGCTCCGCCTGGGCCACCCGATGCCGCCGGACCCCGTAACCGGGGACAGCGGGACGTACACGATCAACCACAACGTGGCCGTCTTCGCCTTCACCCCCGACAACCTCGCCCACGTGGCCTACCTCTCGGGCTTCACCCCCGACCAGTGGCTCCACGACCTGACCCTGCTCGCGGACGGGACCTGACCGTGCACCGACGCCCCGCCTCTGCCCGCTCCGGCCTCCTGGCCCTCGTCGCGCTGCTCGCGCTCGGCGCTGGCTGCAAGCCCGCCGGCCCCAAGGTGTTCAATCCGGACGGGCTCGCGGCGCCCAAGGTCGAGCCCCCCATCGCCAAGCCGGATTTCGTCCTGACCACCACCGATGGCCGGCTCTACGACTTCCGCAAGGAAACCGAGGGCAAGGTCGCCCTGCTCTTCTTCGGCTACACCCACTGCCCCGACGTCTGTCCCGTGCACCTCGCCAACATCGCCGCGGTGCTCAGGAAGCTCTCGCCCGAGGTCAACAACGCGGTGCAGGTGGTCTTCGTCACCACCGACCCGGTGCGCGACACCCCGGCGGCGATGCGCGCCTGGCTCGACAAGTTCGATCCCCGCTTCATCGGGCTCACCGGGGATTCGCTCGCCCTGATGAACGCCATCGGCCAGCTGCCCTTCGGCAAGCCGGTCATCGAACGCCTCCCGGGCGACACGGCCTACTATGTGGGCCACCCGGCGTCGGTCATCGCCTTCACCCGCGACAACCTGGCCCACGTGGTATATCCCTTCGGGATCCGGCAGCAGGACTGGGCCCGGGACCTCCCCCTTCTCACGGAGCAATGATGCGACCGGCCCTCCGGTATGGTGCCAGCATCGGCGCGCTCTGCTTCCTCGCCGCCTGTGCCGGCGGTCCCCCGACGGCCTCCGCCACCGTCGGCGACCTGGTGCTCACCAGGGGATTCGCCTACGAGCCCATCATCCAGGCGAGCGGCGCCGCCTATGTCGAGATCACCAATCGCGGCACCGCCCCCGACACCCTCCTCGGTGCCTCGAGCCCGGCGGCGGCCGGCGCCATGCTCCACGGCGGCAGCATGGCGCACGTCATGACCCTGCCCATCCCTGCCGGCGGCACGCTGTCGCTGGCGCCGGGGGGCACCCACATCATGCTCTCGGATTTCTCGGCCATGCCGCAGGCGGGCGATTCGCTGGCGCTCACGCTGACCTTCGCGCGCGCCGGCAGCGTCACGCTCCAGCTGCCGGTGCGGAAGTACGGCGACGAATGAGCTGGTGGTGTGCGGCCACCGGCCAGAGCTGGACGTGGGCGTGGCGGGCGTATCCCGGCGTCTGGTTGTTCGTGCTGGCCCTGGCCGTCGTCTATTACCGCCTGCGCCGGCTGGAGGGCGCCCGGCCGGGCGGACGCGGCACCGCGTGGTTCGGCACCGGCCTCCTGCTGCTGTGGGCCGCGCTCGACTGGCCCCTCGGCGCCCTCGGCGCCGGCTACCTGCTCAGCGCGCACACCGTCAGCTACATCCTGCTGTCGCTGGTGGCCCCGCCATGCCTCATCCTGGGCTTCGACACGGCGGATATCCGGCGCGCCCTCGCGCGCCCCGGCGCGGCGGCCCTGCTCCGCTTCGCCGCCAGGCCGGGGCCGGCGCTGGCGGGGTTCAGCACGATCCTGTTCGCCACCCACGTCCCTTCGGTGGTGGACGCGCTGATGGCCAGCCAGCTCGGTGCGCTGCTCGTGGACCTCGCCTGGATCGGAGGCGGGCTGTGGCTCTGGTGGCCGGTCATGGCGCCCGACCCGGACGTCGCCTCGCTCCGGCGGCCGCTCAAGATGGCCTACCTCTTTGCCGCCACCCTGCCGGCGATCATCCCATCCGCGTTCCTTACCTTCGCGGAGTACCCGCTCTACGCCACCTATGAGCTCGCGCCCCGCGTGGCCCGCCTGCTGACCGCGCAGGAGGACCAGAAGATCGCCGGCCTCCTCATGAAGCTCGTGGGAGACCTGCCGGTCTGGTTCGCGTTCGGGGTGATCTTCTTCCGGTGGTCCCGCGAGGCAGAGGCGGCGGCGCCACCCCCCGTGCATCCCAGCGCGGTGGCGCGCTGACCCGCTCGCCTACTCCTCCTCGACCTGCTCGCGGACCTCGGTCCGCCGCCAGCCCGGCATGATCGGGCCGCCCAGCCCGCCGCTGCGGCGCGCCAGCTCGAGGTGGGGCGCCGCGAGGTCCGCCAGCTGCTGGGCCAGCGCCATGTCCGTCCGCGAGAACGACTCGCTGCCGCGCGCCGTCATGGCCATGGCCCCGAACACCCGGCCGCCCGTGCGGAGCGGCACCACCAGCACCGACACCGCGCCCTGGCCCTCGTCCTGCGAGGTCAGCAGGTAGGGCAGCTCGCCGCGCACCACCTGCGCCACGCCGGTGCCCTCGATCGGTTCCTGCGGCAGGTCGGCCAGCGGCGTCGCCGCCCCGGGCCGCACCACCGCCACGCGGCGGTCATCGGTGAGGCGCACCGCGAACTCGAGCGCGGTCACCGGCAGCAGCGCGCCCGCCAGCTGCACGAACTGCCGGCTCCCCTCGCCCAGGAACGGCGTGGCCGCGAGCAGCTCCGCCACCCGTGCCAGGTGCATCGGCACGTGCCGGAGCAGGTCGAACTGCGACTTGAGCACGCTGAACTGCCAGCCCAGCACCAGGGCATCCACCCGCGGCGCGAGCAGGGCGCCCACCCGGTCGAGGATCGCCAGGTCGGCGGCCTGGTAGAACTCGGGCCCCGCGCTCCCCAGCAGCAGGTATCCCACCGGCCGTTCCACGACCCGCAGCCGCACCCCGATCAGCGAGCGCGGCGGCGCCTCGGGACCCCGGACCGTCACCAGCTCCGGTACCCGCGGCACGTAGGCCGCCGTCGTGTCGCCCACCACCACGGTGTTGCGGTCGCCGAAGAGCAGGGTCGGGTTGAGCTCGGCGGCCGGGCGCGCCAGCGCCGGATCCCCCCACAGCACGCCATGCCCGTGCAGCGCCAGCCGGTAGTAGTGGGCACCCTCCGAGTCCGGAATCAGCAGCTCGTAGGCATCGTGCGGCAGCGCCGACTGTACCGCGAACGAAAGCGCCAGCATCAGGTCGCGCGGCGTCCCCGCGCCGCCCAGCGCGTCCGCCAGCGATTCGAACAGCTCCCCCTCGCGCGCCTGCTCCCGGACCCGCTCCTCCACCGCCGGGACATGCTCGTGCGCGGGTTGCGGGGCCATGGGCGGCGCCAGCTCGTCCACCGCCGAACCGCCGCGGGTCACCCGCGCGAGCATGGGCGCCATCACGTCCGCCGCCGCCTCGAACATCTCCCCCGCGCGGAGCCCGTAGATGTGCGGGGTGAACGAGGCCAGCAGGATGAGCGCCACGTCCTGACCGCCGAACCGCACCGGCCGCAGCAGCACCGAACCGTACCCGGCGCGACGGATCCGGTCTTCGACGTCGTCGAGCAGGTGCTGGTTGGCAATCGGGTTCGCCGCCGGGACCTCAAGGGCGTCCGCACTCAGCGCCTCGGGCTCGATGAGGATCGGCAGCCCATCCGTGCCGTAGATCCACAGGCCGAAGAGCTCGGAGGGCAGCTCCGGGCGCATCGCGTCGGCCACCGCCTCGTACCACGCCTTGAGCACATCCAGGTCCTGGATGCGCGTCCGCGGGTGCAGCAGCGGGATGCGTTGCCGGAAGTGCGCCTCGCCAATGCTCATGGGCTGGAAGATGGCAGGGTCCATGCCCCCGCAGGAGCCGAATCCACTTTTATACCCCACCCCCCTACTTGCATACCCTGGCCCCCTATGATAGACTAGCCACGCTGCTCACCCGATTTCCGGTCCGGAAAATGAGGCATAAAACAATGCAAAATATCACGTTACACATCTCTGGCATGTCCTGCTCACACTGCCTCAACGCGGTCAATCGAGCGGTCACCGGGGTGCCCGGCGTGGACGTTCGCTCGGTGACGATAGGTCGCGCCGACCTGACCGTGGCCGACGACGGCACCGCCGCGCTGGTGAAGGCCGCCATTGAAGAGGCGGGATACAAGGTCGAGGGTACGGCCTGATGCATGACACCGCCACCCCCACGGCCCCCGAACCGACCGTGGAATTCGCGGTCTCCGGGATGACCTGCGCGGCCTGCAGTGCGCGGGTCCAGCGCCAGCTCGAGAAGACGCCAGGGGTGGCCCGGGCCAGCGTGAATCTCATGACCAACGCCGCCACCGTCGCGTACGATCCGGCCCGCACCTCCCCACACGATCTCGCCGCCGTCATCCGCCAGACCGGCTACGGCGCCGAGCTGCCGCCGCCAGACCAGACCGTCGAGGAGGAGCTGGCGGCCGAGGAAGAACGGTACGAGGTCGAACTGCGCCGCCTGCTGCTCAAGGTCCTCCTGACGATCGGCGCGGCGCTGCTCGCCATGCTCCTCGGCGTTCCCCTCATGCTGCAGGCCGCCGGCGCCCATGCGACCGATCCGCTGTCGCGCGCCATGATGGCGCTGAATCTGCTGCTGGTCCGGCTGGCGCCTCCCCTCGGTCGCCTCGACGCCGACCTGGTGCGCTTCGGCATGCTGGTCATGGTGCCACCACTGGTCCTCTGGACCGGCTGGCGGTTCTTCGCCGGCGCCTGGGCCGCCCTGCGGCACCGGGCCGCCGACATGAACACCCTGATCGCCCTCGGCAGCATCTCCGCACTGGCGCTCAGCGCGGCGAACACCCTCGGCGCCCAGGCCCTGCAGCGGCGTGGGCTCCCGCCCGACGTGTACTACGAAGCCGTCCTCTGGATCGTCGGCTTCGTGCTCCTCGGGAACTACTTCGAGGCCCGGGCCCGGCATCGCACCGGTGCCGCCATCCGGCGGCTGGCCGGCCTCCGTCCCGACCACGCCACCGTGCTGCGGGACGGGACCGAAACCGAGGTGGCCATCGCCGCCGTGCTTCCCGGCGACCAGCTCCTGGTGCGCCCCGGGCAGCGGATCCCGGTCGACGGCGTCGTGGTCGAGGGAGAGAGCGCGGTGGACGAATCGATGCTGACCGGCGAGCCCATCCCGGTGCCCCGCGGCCCGGGAAGCGACGTCGTCGGTGGCACGCTCAACGGCGGGGGTGCCCTGCGGATGCGCGCCCTCCGGGTGGGCCGCGATACGGTCCTCTCGCGGATCCTCCGCCTGGTCCGCGATGCCCAGGGACAGAAGCCGCCGATCCAGCGGCTCGCCGACCGCATCGCCGCCGTCTTCGTGCCGGTGGTGATCGGCCTTGCCGCTCTCACCGTGGTCGGGTGGTTCTGGTTCGGCCCGGCTCCGCGCCTCATCAACGCCGTGGTGGCCGGGGTCTCGGTGCTGGTCATCGCCTGCCCCTGCGCCATGGGGCTCGCGGTCCCCACGGCCGTGATGGTTGCCACCGGCCGCGGTGCCGAGCTCGGGGTGCTGATCAAGGGCGGTGACGCCCTGGAGCGCACGGCCCAGGTCGACACCGTGGTGCTCGACAAGACCGGCACCATCACCGAGGGTCGCCCCGCGGTGACCCGGGTCCTGCCCGCGGCGCCCGCCACGGCCGACGACGTGCTGCGCTTCGCGGCGTCGCTCGAGCGGCTGAGCGAGCACCCCCTGGGCGGCGCCATCGTCCGGGCGGCGGCGCAGCGAGGGCTGGCCCTCGCCGATCCATCGTTCTTCTCCAGCGACGCCGGTCTCGGCGTCCGGGGGCGGGTGGAGGGGCGTGAGGTGGCGGTCGGCAATGCGCGCATGCTCGCCGAACTCGGCCTCGTGGTCCCGGCCGCCGGTACCACCGGCGCCACCGAGGTCCACGTGGCGGTGGATGGCGTCCTGGGCGGCACCCTCGAGATCACCGACCCGGTAAGGCCCACGAGTGCCGCCGGGATCGCCCGGCTGGCGTCGCGGGGCATCGAGGTGGTGATGCTCACCGGTGACCAGCCCGCGGCCGCGAGGCACGTGGCGGCCACGGTGGGGATCAGCCGCGTCGTGGCCGGCGTGCTCCCCGACGGCAAGCTCGCCGAGATCCGCCGGCTGCAGGGCGAAGGCCATGTGGTGGCCATGGTGGGCGACGGCATCAATGACGCCCCGGCCCTGGCCGCCGCCGATGTCGGCGTGGCGATGGGCACCGGCACCGACACCGCGATGGATGCGGGGCAGGTCACCCTGGTGAAGGGCGACCTGGGCGGCGTGGCCACCGCCTTCGCGCTCAGCCGCGCCACCCTGCGCATCATCCGCCAGAACCTGTTCTGGGCCTTCGCCTACAACGTGGTGAGCATCCCCATCGCGGCCGGGCTCCTGTATCCGCTGCTCGGCTGGCGGCTCAACCCGGCGATCGCCGCCGGGGCCATGGCCCTGAGCAGCGTCAGCGTCGTCACCAACAGCCTGCGGTTGCGCCGGGCGCGCGACTGATCCGGCCTTCCTGCGAGGAGCATCCGATGCCTGATGAGACCCTGCCCTGCGCCTGCGCCGGCGGTGACGAACGCCATGCCGTGGCGGTGGACCCGGAGATCAAGGCCACCGTCCTCACCCGGCTGCGCCGCATCGAGGGCCAGGTGCGCGGGCTGCAGAAGATGGTGGAGGAGGAACGCTACTGCACCGATATCATCACCCAGGTGACGTCGGTCCAGGAGGCGCTGCGGGGGGTGAGCCGCTCGCTGCTGCGGAATCACCTGAAGCACTGCGCCTCCGCGGCCATCCGGGCGGAGGACCCGGCCGCCGCGGAGGCGGTCTACGACGAGCTCGCCGACCTGATCTTCCGCGGCGCCCGCTGATCCCCGACGCCTTGCGCTCCTGACCCCTCAGCCGGAACATTGCCGACAGGGCCGATGGCGCGCCGGCCGCACGGTCCCGGCCTCGGTCAACCTGTGGGGAGGGACGGATGACGCTCGCCGGGTTTGCGCTCGTCCCCCTCCTCGGCATGCTGCAGATCCCGGCCGGTGCCATCACCGGCACCGTGCGCGAGGCCGGCTCTCGCGCGCCGCTCAGCGATGCGGTCGTGTCGCTGCCCGCCGCCCAGCTGGTGGCCCGGACCGACGCGACCGGCCGCTACCTGCTGGTCCCCGTGCCCGCCGGCACCGCCCAGGTCATCGTGCGCCGGATCGGCTACGCCCCCGGGCACTTTGCCGCCATCGTGCCCAGTGGCGACACGGTCGAGATCTCGGTCGAGCTCGCCGCGCAGCCGGTCCTGCTGCCGCCCATCGAAACCCATGCCGCACTGCCCGGGCTGATCTCCCGCACCGCCGACTCGGCCGCCGCCGGCGGGCGTGCGTTGTCCAGTGCCGGGATCCGGGAGCACCCGCTGCTGGCGGAACCCGATGCCCTCATGGCGCTCGGTGGCGGCGAGGTGGTACTTCGGACCGAGTCCCCGACCGGCCTCAATGTCCGCGGTGGCACCTCGGACCAGGTGACCCACGCGGTGGATGGCATTCCCATCCTCAACCCATTTCATCAGGGCGGCGTCTTCAGCGCCCTCAACCCCGACGCACTCGAGCGGCTCGAACTCCGCGGCGTGGCGCTCCCCTCCGAGGGCGCCGAGGCCCTCTCTGGGGCGGTGCTGGCCTCGACCCGCCGGCCGGGTACCGCTCACCAGGTACAGGCCGGACTCAGCACCTCGAACCTCCGGGGCACGCTGGCCGGCCCGCTACCGGCAGGCCTCGGCTACCTCCTCAGCCTCCGTTCGGCTTTTCCTGGCCTCCTCAACCATTCCCGGGATCCCACCTACCTGCGCGGAGACAGTCACGACTGGCTGGCCAGCCTCCGGGGGCCGGCCTTCGGAGGTACGGTGCAGCTGCTCGGCTTCGGCGCGGCCAACGATGTGGATGCCTCCGCGCTGGCCTCGGCCCAACTGACGGCCGGAACGGATCCCCCGCGCAACAGGTTCGACTGGAGCAGTCACTCCTACGGAGTCGGGTGGAACGGGGTGATCGGTCGCACGCAGCTGCAGTTGCGGGCCTGGCGGGCGACCGGCGCGGCCTTCGCGGAATGGCGTGCCGCAGACTCACTTCCCGAGCAGATGCACTCCTCCCTGCACCAGACCGGCGCCAGCCTCTCCCTCGATCACGCTGGCGCCAGCCAGCGGACCACCGGTGGGATCCGGGTCGAGCGCACCACGGCCGCGTATCGTGTGGCCCTGGGGGGTGACACCCTGCGCCTCGCCTCCATCGGCGCGCATCACCTCCTCTGGCAGCCATTCGTGCGCCACGTGCGGCAGCTTGGCCCCGGCCTCTCGGCAGAGCTGACGGCCACCGGCTCCTTCACGGCCCGTGCCAGCCGGTTGAGTCCCGCACTCGCCGTCCGGCAGGATCTCGGTCGGGCCGCAGGCGTCACCCTGAGCCTGAGCCGTCGCCACCAGTTGCTGCAGTCGCTTCGCAATCCGGAGTCGGTGGTCGGGCACATCTTCCCGGCGGAGCTGCCGGCGCTGGCGGGATACTCGGGGGTCGCGGTCGGGCGCGGCGACGAGGCCGGCGTCGAGCTCGAGCTGCGGCCCGCCGTGGCGCTTCGTTTGGAGCTCCGTGGCTTCGTCCGGCACGCGGAGGGGCTCGCGCTGGTGGCGCCGCGCCAAGCCGACCCGTTCGTGACCGTGGGCCTCGCTTCCGGAACCAGTCGCGCCGCCGGTGCCTCGCTCGCCATCGGCTGGAGCGGAAGCCGCCACGAACTGGTGGCCCGCTACGCGCTGCAGCGGGTCCGGGTCAGCTACGGCGACACGACTTACATCCCCTCCTGGGGCGGGCGCCAGCTGCTCGACGCGGGCCTGGTGCTCCGCCCGATGCGGGGTACTGCGCTGCGGGTGGCGGTCAGCGCCGAGGCCGGCGCACGGACGACCACGATCGAAGACCCGTTCGAGTGGGAGGCCTGCAACCTCCTCGACCGCGGCTGCGAGTTCGCCGGCACGCCCGCCCACCGGAGCGAGCCGCTCGGCGGGGCCCGCCTGCCGGCGTACATCCGGACCGACGTCGGCCTGCGCCAGGCGGTGGGCCTGCGGCTGGGTGGACGCCAGCACACCATCGCCGCCTACGGCACCCTCACCAACCTGTTCTCCCGCCGCAACCTGATGACCTACGTCCGGAACCCGGGCACCGGCGGCCGGATCCCCGTCACCACCCGGCCCCGGGCCCTGCTGGTGCTGGGGGCGGAGTGGGCCTACTAGCATCCGACAGGGCGGCTGTCACGAAACCGCCGCTCGGCGGCTCCTTGGACAATGCCGATGCGCTTCGAGGATGAGTTCGCGGTGCTGTATGACGAGCACTTCCCGCGACTGGCGCGGTACATGGGCCGCCTCTCGGGCGATGCCGACCTCGCCGCCGACCTGGTGCAGGAGGCCTTCGTCCGGCTCTACCGTCGGGGCCAGGCCCCCGATGCGCCCGGGGCATGGCTGGTCACGGTCGCCACGAACCTGCTTCGCAACGCCCGGACGACCCGCGCCCGCCGCGCCAGACTGCTGACGCCGGCCCGGGGGGCGGATGCCCAGTCGGATCCGCCTCCCTCCCCCGCCGCGGCGACCGAGGCCGCGGGGGAGCGGCAGCAGGTCCGCGCCACGCTCGATCTGCTGCCGGAACGGGATCAGCAGCTGCTGTTGCTGCGGGCCGAGGGGTACAGCTACCACGACCTGGCCCGAATCCTCGGCCTGAATGAAGCCAGCGTGGGGACGTTGCTGGCCCGGGCACGGACGGCGTTCCGTGAACGATGGGAGGGGAACCGGCATGCACCCTGATCTCGAAGCGATCCAGCGGTTGCTGCATGGCGAGTTGGCGGCCGCAGACGCCGCCAGCGTGCGGGACCATCTCGCCCGCTGCGCCGACTGCAGCCAACGGTGGGAGGCGGCGCGGGGCGAGGAAGCGCAGGTGTTCGGCCTCCTCCAGCACCTGGACGAGGCAGCTCCCGTGGCCAACCTCGGCGCGGTCCTGCGGCGCGCGCGGCGGCCCGCGTGGCCGCTGCGGCGCCTGGCGGCCACGCTGATACTCTCGGCCGGCCTGGCCACGGCCGCCTATGCCGTGCCCGGTTCGCCGCTGCCCCGCTGGCTGGCGCGGGTCGGACACTGGATCGCCACACCCGCGCCCGTGCCCCCGAAGCCCGCCCCGCTCCCGTTTCCCGGATCAAGCGGTATTGTCGTCGATCCGGGGGACCTCATCACGATCGACTTCGTGGCGGCGCAGGACTCCGGACAGGTCACGATCCGCCTGGGCGACGGCCCGGCGCTGATGGCCACCGCCCTGGGCCCCGGCGCGGCGTTCGAGACCGCCCCGGGCCGGCTGGTCATCCAGAACCAGGGCGCACGCATCGGGTACGAGATCGTCGTGCCACGGGCTGCCCCGTCGGTGGAGCTGCGCGTGGCCGGCCGGACGTTGTTCCTCAAGCGCGGCGCGGGAATCGAGTTCCCCGCCCCGGCGGACACCGGTGGGAGCTACCAGATCCCCTTGGCGCCCGGACGGGACCCGTGAGTCACAAGCCGATGACTCAGGGGTTCCTTGGGAGTGCTCCCACTTCACTCCCACGGAGGTTCCGCACCATGACCAACTTCTGCGGCATTGGCGCGCTCGGGCTTGTCGCCCTCGCGCTCGCCTGCGGCGGCTGCGGCAACAACGGCCCCAATACCCCGGCGTTCGTCGAAACCGAGGACATCTCGATCTGCGCCCCCGGGGCCGGCGCCTTCAGCCACACCCTGACCAATCCGTATTTTCCGATGTCGGTCGGCCGCCAGCTCATCCTGCAGGGCACGGAGGGCGGCAAGGCGGTGGTGCTCCAGGTCACGGCCCTCCCCGACACCGAGCTCGTGGGTGGCGCCTGGACCAGGGTCATCGAGGAGCGCGAAACCGTGGACGGGGCGCTGCTGGAGGTTTCCCGGAACTTCTTCGTCCAGACCGCGGGCGGGGCGGTGTGCTATTTCGGGGAAGACGTGGATATCTACCAGAACGGGACGATCACCAGCCACGACGGGGCGTGGCGGGCGGGCGTGGCGGGGGCGATCTCGGGGCTGTTCATGCCGGCCGCGCCCGCGGCGGGGATGGGCTTCCGCCAGGAAGTGGCCACGGGCATCGCGGAGGATCGCGTGACGATCACGTCGGTGGGCGATTCCGTGACCGTCCCGCTGGGACGCTATGGCAGCACCGTCCGGTTCCACGAAACGACACCCCTGGAGCCGGGGTCCGTCTCGAAGAAGGTGTATGTCTCCGGCATCGGGCCCGTGGTGGACGACGTCGTGCGCCTCACCAGCCTCACGCCATGAGCCGACGGCCTTCCGCTACCGCTGCGCCTCCTCCGCGCGGCGGTCGCGGAAGGCCAGCGCCGCGCGGTACTCCGTCAGCAGCCGGTCCATCATCGCCGCGCGGCGGGCGTACAGCCGCTTGAGCGGCCGCGGGGCATGGCGCCCCAGCGCGTAGGCCGTGAGCAGCGGCAGCGCCACGGTGTTGTCGAGGTACACCACCACCGTGCCGGGCAGCTGGTCCGGGTCGATCTTGCCCCAGCTCACCGCCTCGTTGGGAGTGGCGCCCGAGAGGCCGCCGGTGTCGGGGCGAGCATCGGTCATCTGCAGGAAGTAGTCATGCCCCCGCTCGTCGATCCCGAGCACCTCCTGGATCTGGGGCTCGGTCTGGAGCAGGAAGTTCTTGGGACTGCCGCCCCCCACGATGAACGCGGCGCTCTTGCCCCCCGTCCGCTTCGCCTCGAGCACGATCGCCGCGGTCTCGTTCACGTCGGCGCTCACGTCGAACCGGAGCAGGCTCCCGGCCAGCGCCTGTTCCGCCACGTTCATGCCGATCGAGCTGTCCCCGGGCGAGCTGGTATAGATCGGCACCTCGAGTTCGTGCGCCATCGAGAGCACGGAGCGCTTGGTGAGCCCGAGCGCCTTTTCCCGCTCCCGCAGGTAGCCGCCCAGCAGGTAGTGGTACTCCGCGGTGCTCATCGACCGCTGGAACTCCGGCCGCGCCGAGACCTCGCGCACGAACGCGTCGGTGGACAGCAGCACCGTGTAGTCGAAGAAGATGTCGTAGATCCGGACCACGCCCTGCTCGCGCAGCTCCACGTCGTTCGCCGTGTGGCTCCCCTGGTGCAGCGAGAGGCCGAGCGCGAAGTGCGCGTCGTGGTACAGGTTGGCCCCGGTGGAGATGATCCAGTCCACGAAGCCGGCTTCCATGAGGGGGATCAGCGTGCTCATCCCCAGCCCGGCCGGCGTCATGGCGCCCGTCAGGCTCATGGCCACCGTGCTCTCCGGGGCCAGCATGCGCTCGGTGAACAACCGGCAGCCCTCGCGCAGCCGCCCGGCGTTGTAGGCCAGGAAGGCGTTGTCGAGCAGGTCGGCCACGCTCTCCCGGCCCGTGATCGCCTGCGGATCGATCCGCTTGCCGCGGAGGTAGTTCGCGCTCGGTCGGGTCATCGGTCGTAGCTCTCGCCGTCGTTGCTGGTGCCGTTGTTGCGCGCGTCCTGGATGATCCGGAGCACCTCGGCCGGGTCATCGGTGACGTGGAACAGCTTCAGGTCCTCGGGGTTGATCTTCCGCTCCTGCACCAGCGTGCTCGAGATCCAGTCCACCAGCCCCTGCCAGTAGGCCTTCCCCACCAGCACCACGGGGAAGCTGCTCACCTTCCCCGTCTGGATCAGGGTCAGCGCCTCGAACAGCTCGTCCAGGGTCCCGAAGCCGCCGGGGAAGACCACGAACGCCATCGAGTACTTGGCGAACATCGTCTTGCGGACGAAGAAGAAGCGGAAGTACATGCTGCGGCGCACGAACGGGTTGGTCCCCTGCTCGTGGGGCAGCTCGATGTTGCAGCCGATCGAGAGGCCCTCGCCCTCCACCGCGCCCTTGTTGGCCGCCTCCATGATGCCGGGCCCGCCCCCGGTGATGATGGGGAAGCCGGCGCGGGCCAGCAGGCGGGCCGTGTCCACGGCCAGCGTGTACTGGGGATCCGCCGCCGCCGTGCGGGCCGACCCGAAGATGGCCACCGCGTCCTGGATGTCGCCCAGTTTCTCGAAGCCCTCGACGAACTCGCCCATGATGCGGAGCACGCGCCACGGGTCGGTCTTGCGGAGCGCGTCGGGCCGCTCCGGAAGGGCAACGCTCTCGAGGAGCTGTTCGTCGGCGGTCGGTCCGCTCTGGCGCGAGCTGTGACGCAGTTCCCGGTTGTTAGCCAAGGGCCAAGGACTCCAGGCAGGCCCGATGATCCTCGGGCAGGTTGTAGAAATACGGCGAGACCCGGACATGCCCCGGGCGGGCGTCGACGATGAAACCCCGCTCCGCCAGCCGGCGCACGTCGGCCTGCGGGTCCTGTCGTGGCAGCATCACGATGCCGCTGCGGCTCGCCGGCGTGGCGGCCACCCGCGGCCGCAGGCCGTGCGCCTGCGCGGCGGCGATGAGGTCCTCGGTCAGCGCCTGCGTGGCGGCGCGCACCGACGGGAGGCCCAGCTCCTCGAGGATCGCGAGCCCCTCGAGCTGGGCGTAGACGCTGGCCATCGAGGGCGTCCCCATGTCGAGCCGGTGCGCGTCTGCCGCGCGGGTGAGCGTCCGCGGGTCGAACCGGAACGGGGTGGCATGAGCGAACCAGCCGGTGACGGCCGGTTCCAGCTGCGCGGCCAGCCCCGGCCGGACGGCGAGGAAGGCGATCCCCGATCCACCGAGCAGCCACTTGAGGCCCCCGGAGCAGTAGAAGTCCGCCCCGATGGCCTCCAGCGCCACGGGCAGCTGCCCCGCCGCCTGATAGCCATCGACCAGCAGCAGCGCCCCATTGGCCCGGCACAGGGCACTGACGCCCGCGAGGTCCTGGATGGCGCCGCTGGTGAAGTACACGTGGCTCGTGGCGACCAGCGCCGTGCGGTGGTCGATCGCCGCGGCAAAGAGCTCGAGCGGGACGCTGATCCCGTCCGGACTTTCCAGTACCACGACCTCCACCCCGCGCCGCGCCTTGGCCAGCCACTGGTAGGCCACGGTCGGAAAGTCGAGGCTGGTGGTGACGACCCGGGGACGGGTGGTGTAGTCCAGGCTCTCCGCCACCACCGACAGGGCGGAGGAGATCGAGGGGTGGAGCGAAACACTCTCCCCCGCCGTCCCGACCACCCGGCCGTAGGCCGCGCGCAGCCGCTCGCAGGCCGGCAGCCAGGTGTCATACCATGCAGCGGCGCCCCGGCGCTCCCACTCGTCCAGGTACCCGGCAAGCGCCGCGCGGGTGCGGCGCGAAAGCGCCCCCAGCGAACAGCTGTTCAGGTAGACGGTGTGCCGGAAGATGGGGAATTCGTCCCGGTAGCGCCCAAGGACGGGGGCGGGGGGCGCGACGGTCATGGAGGGGAGAATATACTCTGGTTATCTTGCTTCGCATGGCGGACCCCTCGACGATGACCGGGCTGACCCTCACGCTCGCTGCGCGCGCCTGTCTCGACCCTCGGGTCGCTGTCGACCTCCTCACCCTCGCCTGGGCCTTCCGCCGCCGCCACTGGTGGCGCACCCCCCCGTTCCTGCCCCTGCCCGACCGCGACTACCTCGAGTGGCGCCTGCACACCGCCTACGGCGAGGAACGCACCCTCCCACCGGTGGAGGATGTGCTGCGCTTCGCACGGTGGCGCCGGAGGATCCTGAGTGCCTGAGCCGCATGTCGTGATCGTCGGGGGCGGCTTCGCCGGACTGTACACGGCCCGCGGCCTGGCCGATGCGCCGGTCCGGATCACGGTGGTGGACCGGGAGAATCACCACCTGTTCCAGCCCATGCTCTACCAGGTGGCAACCGCCGCCCTCGCATCCTCGAACATTGCCTCCCCGATCCGGTCCATCCTCAGCCGGCAGGCCAACGCCGAAGTGCTGATGGGTGAGGTCGTCTCGGTCCAGCCCGAGGCCAGAACCATCGCCCTCGCCGATGGTAGTTCGCTAAACTACGACTATCTGATTCTCGCGACCGGCGCCCGCCACAGCTACTTCGGGCGAGACGATTGGGAGATGCTGGCTCCCGGGCTCAAGAGCCTGGAGGACGCCGAGGAGATCCGGCGCCGCATCCTGCTCTCGTTCGAGCGCGCGGAGCGCGAGTCCGACCCGGTCAAGCGCCACGCTCACCTCACCTTCGTGGTGATCGGCGGCGGTCCCACCGGGGTCGAGGTGGCCGGTGCCCTGGCCGAGATCCGCCGGCATGCCCTGCGGCGCGACTTCCGTCATATCGATCCGCGGGAGGCCACGGTCATGCTGATCGAGGGTGGCCCCCGGATCCTCTCGAGCTATCCCGCCGAGCTCGCCGAGCGCGCCAAGTATGAACTGCGCCGGCTCGGTGTCGAGGTGCGCGAGCAGACCATGGTCACCGAGATCCGGCCCGGGCTCATCCAGGCCAGCGGCTGGACCATCCCGACGCAGACCGTGGTCTGGGCAGCCGGTAACGTCGCGAGCCCGATCATGCAGACCCTCGGTACGCCGCTCGACCGCGCCGGCCGCGCCATCGTCGAGCCCGATTGCAGCGTGCCCGGGCACCCCGAGCTCTTCGTGCTGGGAGACGCCGCCGCCGTCTCGGATGGCAAGGGCGGGACCCTGCCGGGCATCTGCCCCGTGGCCATCCAGATGGGCCAGTACACGGCGCGCACCATCGCCGGGGACCTCGCCGGCCGTCCCCGTCGGCCCTTCAGTTACTGGGACAAGGGACAGCTGGCCGTCATCGGCCGCGGCCACGCCGTCGCCGATATCTGGAAGCTCCATTTCGGCGGGTTCCTCGCGTGGCTGATCTGGGCCTTCGTCCACATCTTCTTCCTTATCGGCTTCCGCAACCGCGTGCTGGTCATGCTGCAGTGGGGCTGGAGCTATTTCACCTACGAGCGTGGCGCGCGGCTCATCACCTGGCCCTGGAGCGGGCGGCCGGGCGAGCCGGCCGGCCGCCGCTCGGGACCCTTCGGCGGAATCACCGGGCGAACCGGTGAGCATCGGGTGCCCGAGACGCCTCGCGTCCCGGTCGCCTGAAGCGTCCGGCGCCGGCACGCCGCTGGCCTCGATCCCCATGACCACCCCGGCCCCCCAGCTGAGCGCCGACATCAAGGCCCTCGCGGCGGAGCTGGGGTTCATCGCCTGCGGCATCACCACCCTCGATCCGCTGCCCCACGCCGAGTTCCTGGACCGCTGGCTGCGGGACGGGCGGGGCGGGAACATGCGCTACCTGAATCGACAGGCCAGGAAGCGAAAGAACCCCCAACTGGCCGACCTGGAAGCCCGTCGGGCCGTAGTTGTTCTTGATAACTACTACTATGCGGACCCGCCCCAGGCCGCGGCCCCGGCCGATGCACTGGCCCCGAAAGTGGCCCGCTATGCCCGCGGCCGCGACTACCACCAGACCACGCTCAGCCGGCTGGACCGAATCGCCGCCCGGCTGCGGGACCATGGCGCGGTCACGGCCCGGCCCTACACCGACACCGGTCCGATCGCCGAGCGGGAGCTGGCCCAGCGGGCCGGGCTGGGCTGGATCGGCAAGAACACCATGCTCCTGCGCCCCGGCGTGGGGTCGTGGTTCTTCATCGGGTGCGTGCTCACCGACATCGAGCTCGACACGGATCCCCCCTTCACCACGGATCATTGTGGCTCCTGCACCCGCTGCCTCGACGCCTGCCCCACCACGGCATTCATCGAGCCGCGCCTGCTCGACGCCCGCCGCTGCATCTCCTATCTGACCATCGAACAGAAGGGCCCGATCCCGGAACCGTTCGACGGGCAGCTCTCGGGCTGGGCCTTCGGCTGCGACGCCTGCAATGAGGTGTGCCCCTGGAATGAGCGCTTCGCGACGCCCTCGCTGATCGAGGCGTTCGCTCCACGCCCTGACATTGCCGGAGCGGGGGAGCGGTTCTTCGAGGACATGGACCAGGCCGAGTTCGACCGCCGGTTCGGGGACACGCCGCTGGCGCGCCCCGGCCTCGAGCGGATGCGCCGCAACTGGCGCGCGGCCTGGCCGGCCGGGCCCCGGGACTGACCGGACACCCGCTCCCGTCCCCGCGCCGCAGCATTACTTTCCCGCCCATGCCGACGCTTCACTCGATCGCCATCTTCGTCACCGACATCGAGCGCGCCAAGCGGTTCTACCGGGACGACCTCGAACTGCCCATGCTGCGGGAGGGGTCGTTCGGGGCCGAGTTCCTCGAGGGGCCGGCGCACCTCGGCGTCCATCCGGCGGTGCACCCCGACGCGCGCGCGCTGGTGGGCCGTCACACCGGGCTCACGCTCCATGTGGCGGGGCTGCTCCCGTACTGCGAGCGGCTGCATGAGCGCGGGGTCCGGTTCATCACCGAGCCAACCCGGCAGTCCTTCGGCGTGATGGCCATGATCGCAGACCCGGACGGCAACATCTTCGCCCTGTGGGACGACCAGCTCCCCGACAGCCACTGATGGCGCGCCTCTACATCACCATCGTCTCGGTGTGGGTCTGGTTCGTCCTCGGTGCCTGCCTGCTCCTCTGGCTGCCGCTCCTCGCCCTGGTCCGCCTCTTCACCCTCCCGTTCGACAAGGGCCGGTACTGGACCGGATATCTCTTCCGCCAGATCGGGCCGGTCACCGCCACGCTGAACCCGCTCTGGCGCTTCCGGGTCACCGGCACCATGCCGGCGAATCCCCGCCAGCCGTTCGTGGCCGTGTCCAACCACGAGTCCTTCGTCGACATCCTCCTCATCAGCCACCTCCCCTGGGAGATGAAGTGGCTGTCGAAGGTGGAGATCCTCCGCATCCCGGTCCTCGGCTGGAACATGCGCCTGGCGGGTGATGTGCCGGTGGAGCGCGGGACGGCGAAATCCGCCGTGAAGGCAATGCGCCGCTGCCGGGAGATCATGGAACAGGACCACATCTCGGTGATCATCTTTCCCGAGGGTACCCGATCCACCACCTCCGAGCTGCTGCCCTTCAAGGACGGCGCCTTCCGGCTGGCGATCGACGCCCAGGTCCCCATCCTCCCCCTGGTGGTGCGCGGCACCGGCACCGCGCTCCCCAAGCATGGCTGGCGCTTCGGGCGGTCCGAGGCAGAGGTGCGGGTGCTGGAGCCCATTCCGACCACCGGGCTGACCACGGCCGAGGTCCCGGCGCTCCGCGACCGGGTCCGCGACCTGATCATCCGTACTCGTGATGAGATGCGCCTGGCCGCGGGCCAGAAGCCGGACAGCCCCGCGTCTGGTGGGCAGTAGCTCAATGAGGTTGTAAGTACTACTACCAATTGTTTTGCGGACGGCTTCCGGGATGACCAGCCGGCTGGGGCTCGAAGCGAAAGCGGAGGCCGGGCCACCAGCCGATGGACGATCGCCTATATTGTCGGAAGGGGTGGTCCAGGTGGACCGCACGCGTCGCCGGCGGGCGGCGGCATATCGAGGAGCGTCGAACGAAGGAGCGGACGATGTCGAAGCGGGAAGAGCAGAAGCTGGCGGCCCTGCTCAAGAAGCACGCGGGAAAGCCCCAGCCGACCAAGAAGAACCTGTCCACCCAGTATGACAGCACCCTCCGGATCCGTCCGGAAGATCAGGACGAGGCCACGAAGGACCTGTTCAAGGAAATGAAGCGGCGCGAATTCTAGCCTCGACCCAGGTCGGCCGGCGCCTTGGTCTTGCCCCAGGCGCCGGCCAGCACGAGCAGCGTGAGCAGGTAGGGCAGCATCAGGAAGAGCTGATAGGGTACGCCGAGCAGGAACGTCTGGAAGAGGAACTGCAGCGCCATCGCCGCGCCGAAGAAGAGCGCGGCCCCCGCCACACGGCCCGGGTGCCATCCCCCGAGTACCACGATCGCGATCGCGATGAACCCGCGCCCCGCGGTCATCTTCTCCGCGAACGTTCCCACCTGCGCCAGCACCAGGCTTGCCCCCGCCAGCCCGGCGGTGGCCCCGCCGAACAGGACGGCGAGCACCCGGATGCGGGTCACCCGAACACCCGCGGCGCGGGCATGCGCCGCCACCTCCCCTGCGGCCCGCAGCTCGAGCCCCCACCGCGTACGGTAGAGCAACCAGCCGCACAGCGCGGTGAGCGCGTAGGCCGCATAGGTCAGCACGCTCTGCGCAAAGAAGGCCTCGCCCATGGCGGGAATCCCGGACAGCACCGGCACCACGCTGGGCGCAAGGGTCGGGAGTGAGAGCCCGACGCCTCCGGGGCCGTACGCGCCACGGTAGATCGCGCCGGTCAGCCCCACGGTGGCAAGCGTCACCGCGGTGCCGGTGATGATCTGGTCGCCGCGCAGCCAGACGGCGACGGCCGCGAAGATGGCCGCCACCAGCAGGCCGCCGGCCATCGCGGCGGCCACGCCGGCCCACGGTCCTCCGGCGGTGGCGCCGAGCGTGGCCGCAAGCGCCCCGGCCAGCATGGCCCCCTCGATGCTCAGGTTGATGACCCCCGCCCGCTCGGCCACGGTTTCGCCGAGCGCCGCGAGCAGCAGGGGCGTGGCCACGCGCACCGCCGCGGCCAGGAACGACTCAAACAGTTCCACGGGCGCCCTCCCGGCGCGCGGCCGCGTCGCTCAGTACCACGGTGAGGATCACCGCGGCTTCGACCACGTACACGGCCGCCGCGGGTACCCCCGCGTCGCGCTGCATGGCTCCGGCGCCGGCCTCCAGCGCCGCGAACAGGAGCCCTGTCAGCACGATGCCCAGCGGGTGCAGCCGCGCGAGCAGGGCCACCGCGATTCCGGTGAACCCGTATCCGGGCGAGAGATTCTGGAACAGCGCGAAGGTTGTCCCCGACACCTCGCTCCCGCCGGCGAGGCCGGCGCACGCGCCCGAGGCCACGAGCGCCGCGGCGAGCATCCTGAGGGGCCGGACCCCACCGACGGTTTCCGCTGCGTCGGGGTTGAGGCCGACCGCGCGGAGCCGCAGGCCCGCCAGGGTCCAGCGCCCCAGCACCCACAGGCCGATCGCGAGCAGCAGGGCGAGCAGCAGGCCCAGGTGCAGCCTCGTACCGGGGAGCTGGGGCAGCCGGGCCGCGAGCGGCAGCGGGTCGCTCTGGGGGTACACGTGCCGTGCCTCCTGCAGCGGCCCGGCCACCATCCAGCTCACCAGCGCCTCGGCGACGAAGTTGAGCAGCAGCGTGCTGATCACCTCGAGCACGCCGAACCGGACCCGGAGCAGCGCAGGCACCGCGGCCCAGGCCATGCCGGCGAGGGTCGCCGCCACGAGCACCGTGGGGACCGCCACCACGCGGGGCCACGCCCCGAGCGCGAGACCAACCCAGGTGGCGACGATGGCGCCGGCGTAGAACTGCCCTTCGGCTCCGATATTGAACGCGCCGGCACGGAAGGCAACGCCGATGCCGAGGCCGATGATGATGAGGGGGATGGCACGCGGCAGCAGCGAGGACAGGATGGCGTCCGGCGAGCCGAACGCCCCGCGCCACAGCGCCGCGATCGCCGTGCTGGCCGGATAGCCCGCGATCTCGAGCCCGGCAGCCAGCACCAGGAGGCCGAGCGCGAGGGCCACGGCGGCGCGGCGCGCCCCGACGGCAACCCGTCGGATGGTGGTCATGCGGTGTCGGGCACCGGGGGTGCGCTGTTCCGGGAGAGCATCAGGCCACCGATCTCCTCCCGGGTGACCCCGTGTGGCACTTCGTGGACGACCCCATCGACCACAACGACCAGCCGGTCGGCCACCGCGAGGAGGTCATCGAGGTCAGGGATGTGGAGCACCACGGCGGCGCCGTTCCGTGCGGCCTCCCGCAGCCGCGCGTGGACCTCCGCCGTGGCGCGCACGTCGAGGCCGCGCGCCGGATTCTCCGCCACCAGGAGCCGTGGCGCACGTTCGGCCGCCGCCGCAATGACCATGCGCTGCTGGTTGCCCCCGCTGAGCGACCCGGCCAGCGCGTCGGGTCCCTCGGCGCGGACCCCGTAGCCCGCGATGAGAGCGGCGGTGCGCACCCTTGCCGCGGGCCAGTCGATCCACCCCCGCCGCACCCAGGGCGCGGCCGCCCCCATGCCCAGCACCAGGTTCTCGGTCAGGCTGAATCCGCCGATCACTCCCTCGCGCGTGCGGTCCTCCGGGATGAACGCGACCGGCCCGCTCACCTCGGCCGACCCGCCCCGGGGCTCCACCAGCCCCGCGAGCACCCGGAGCAGCTCCCGCTGACCGTTGCCTTCCACCGCCGCCACCCCGAGCACTTCGCCGCCGCGCACCTCGATCGTGGCATCCCTGAGCCCGCTCCCCGTGCCGCCCAGGCGCGGGGCGGATGCCCCACGCAGGCGTGCCAGCACCGGTCCCGGAGCAGCGGGGTCGGTCCGCGGCCGCGGCTCCAGCTCGGCGCCGAGCATCGCGGCGGCGAGCATGCCCGCGGAGGCTTCGGACACCGGGCCGCTGTGCACCACGCTGCCCCGGCGCAGGACCGTCACCCGGTCGGCGGTGCCCAGCGCCTCGTCGATCTTGTGGGTGATGAGTACCGAGGAGACCCCGCGCGCGCGCAGGCCGGTGATCAGCGCGAGGAAGCTCGCCGTCTCCGGGGGCGGCAGGACCGACGTCGGCTCGTCGAGCAGCAGGAGGCGCGCGTCCGCCGCGAGCGCCTTGAGCACTTCGAGCCGCTGCTTGAGCCCGGCGGAGAGATGCTCTGCGGCGACTTCGGGCGGCAGCTGGATGCCCGTGTCCTGCATGAGCCGGTCGAGCCGATCGCGGTTCGCGCGGCGTCGCATCGGCCAGCCGGCCGAGAGCGCCACGTTGTCGAGCACCGTGAACGTGGGGATGGCGGTGAAGTGCTGGTGGACCATCCCGATGCCGAGGCGCCGGGCATCGAGGGGTGACGCGAGGCGACGGATCACCCCGTCCACCGTCACGCTCCCCGCGTCCGGCGCGACGAGCCCGAAGGCGATGCGCATGAGGGTGGACTTGCCCGCGCCGTTCTCGCCGAGGAGGGCGTGGATCTCCCCCCGGTTCACCTGGAGGGCTGCGCCCGCGAGCGCCTGGGTGGAACCGAATCGCTTGTGGATGCCGTCGAGCAGCAGGAGGGGGACGGCCCCCGGCGATGCCGCAAGGCCGGGGGCGGGCTCCGGGGTCATGCCCGGGATCGGGGCGTCACATCCCCGTGGGGTGGTCGTGGAATTCCCACGGGAGGCCGAACCGTTGGGCCAGATGCTCCGCAAGCAGTCGCACGCCGATGGTCTCGGTGGCGTAGTGACCGGCGTACATCACGTTCACCCCGTACTCCATGGCGTCGAAGTAGGTATGGGCTGCCCCCTCGCCGGTGATATAGGTGTCGCATCCGGCCTCCCGGGCCTGCCCGATGGCGCTCCCCGCCCCGCCGGTGATCACGCCGACGGTCCCGATGGACTCGGGCCCCCCGGGCAGCACCCGGACGGCGGTCGCGGGAATCCCGAGATAGTCGGCGAGTCGGCGCGCCAGTACGTCCCGCCGGGCCAGCCCGGCCGGTGGCTTCCCCGCCACGCCCAGGAGGGTGCCCTTGTACTGGCCGAAGGGTCGCGTCTCCGTCAGGCCGAGCATCCGCGCCAGGCCGGCGTTGTTGCCCACCTCGGGATGCAGGTCGAGGGGAATGTGTGCGGCGTAGAGGGCGGCGTTGCGCTGCAGCAGGGCACGCACCCGGCGGTACCGGCGCCCGGTGAGCGGCTGCGCGCCATCCCAGAAGAGTCCGTGGTGCACCAGGAGCAGCGCTGCGCCGTCGGCGTGTCCCAGCCCCTCGATCGTGGCGAGGGAGGCGTCCACGGCGGCGATGATGCGCGTGATCCGGCCGTCGTTCTCCACCTGCAGGCCGTTGTGCGCGTTGGCATCGTCCGGGACCTCGCGGATGCGGAGGTACCCGTCGAGGTAGGTGACGAGATCCGCCAGCGCGATCCCGGGGCCGGTCACGGGGCGGTGGCCCCGTCCACGGCACTGATGGAATCCCGTGCGGCCGCCACCGCCGTGCGCAGGGCTTCGGGCAGGGAGGCCTCGAGCACGGGGTTCGCCTCGTACCGGATGACGCCGCTCTTGAGCCCGAACGTCTCCACCCGCGGCGTGAAGCTCCCGGCGCGGACCTCCCTGGCCACGGTCAGGAAGGCGCGGGGGAGGTCGATGATGGCCGAGCCGAGGACCCGCTCCGGCGCGAGGGCCGACTGATCGAGGTTGGCGCCGAAGATGAACGCCCCCTTGGATTCCTTCACCGCCTGGAACGCCCCGAGCGCCGCCTGATCGGCGTTGTGGTGGAACATGTCGGCTCCCGCCTGCAGCAAGGCGAGGGCGGCCTCCCGGCCGGCCGCCACATCATCGAACGTGTTGAGGTAGGTGGAGCGCGCCACGATCGCCGGGTTCACCCGCCTGGCGCCTGCCACCCATGCGGCTTCGGCGTCCTTGATGGGCGGGAGTTCGATCCCGCCGATGAAGCCGATGGTGTTGCTGCGGGTCATCCCCCCCGCCACCATCCCGGCGAGGTAGCTCGCCTCCGACAGCCGGAAGATCAACGGGGAGACGTTGCCCGCCACCCGCTCCCCGGAAGTCACGATGAACACCGTCCGTGGGTACTGCTCGCTCACCCGTTCCGCCGCGCCCTGGAATTCGAAGCCGTGCCCGAACACCAGGGTGTAGCCCTGGGCGGCATAGTTCCGAAGCGCTTCTTCCTGTTCAGCGGGGGTCCGGGCCTCGACATGACTCACTGGCACTGCCAATGAGTCATGAATCTGCTGGAGGCCTGTGTAGGCACCGGAGTTCCAAGCTGCGTCCGCGATGGAACCCGGGGTTACCAGGCCGACGCGGAACTCTGTTGATTGGGGGTTTTTGCTGCAACTACTGATGGCGATGCAAAGCACCGCCGCGCGTGCCAGAAAGCGCATCATGAAGTCACTCTCGTGACAGAATGGTGTCACCTACCCGACTGTAACGGTCGATGACGCGGCGCTTTCCACAACTTTCAGCTACTTATCAACGATTGTGGGAACCCGCAGGTCGTTGATTCACTCAACTTTGGACAATTCGCCGCGCATCTCCTGCCCGCTGTGATGACCCCGATCGCCGCTGGTAGGTTCCATGGTGATCTGGCCATTCACCTTTCCGCCGTCTGCAATCTGGAGCCGCTGGGTCCGGATGTCACCCTCGATCAGGGCTCCGGCCTGGATCTCGACCCGCTCCGCCCCATAGATGGTCCCGTGGACCTCTCCCCCGGCCACGACCTCGGCGGCAAAGACATCGCCACGGATCATGGCTCCAGGCGCGATGAGGAGCTGGGCGCCGGCCCGGACCGTTCCCTCCACGGTACCCTCGATCTTCACGACCCCTTCGCTCGACACGTCCCCCGCCACCGCCGTCCCGACGGCGATGATCGTCAGTCCCGCCGGTTCCCGCCGCCCGGCGCCATCGGCGCGCCCCGATCCGGGGGCGCGAGCAGAGAAGATCGCCATCAGCTTGGCTCCTTGATGATCGTTCGAGGGTCGATCGGCTGGCCGTCCAGCCGGACCTCGAAGTGGAGATGCGGTCCGCTGGAGCGGCCCGTGTTGCCTGTGAGCCCGACGACCTCCCCCGCCGGCACCACCTGCTGTGCCGCGACCGTGATGCGGCTCAGGTGTCCGTACAGGGTCTGGTAACCGGCGGGGTGTTCCACCAGGACGAAGCGCCCGTATTCCGGGTCCTCCCCGGCCTGCAGGACCGTCCCTCCGCCGGAAGCTCGTACCGGGCTGCCGATGGGAACAGCAATGTCCAGGCCGGGGTGCGACTCCACCCGAGTATCGCCGCCGGAGCCGGTTCCCGCCTGGCCGCGCGTCACATAGCCGGCATCCTCCAGCGGCCAGTGACTCGGGGCGGTCGCGCCGGCCTCGTACTGGGGCGGGAGCCCGGGGGCGCGGGCGCGGACGGGGGGTGCAACCAGCAGTTGGCTGGCAAATCGCACGGGGTCGGGAACCACGTCGGCGCCGAGCAGTTCGCGGATCCGGTCGTAGCGGCGCTCCGCGCTGTCGAGCGCGGCGACCAGGTCACCGACCTTGGCGTTCTCCCGTTCGAGCCGTTCCACTTCGCGCTCGAGCCCCGGCACCCGGGCGGCCGCGGCCAGGACCGGCAGGTAGGTGATGAGAGCCAGCGCGAGCACCAGCAGCAGGAGGGCCGCGCCGGCGAGGGCGCCGCGCGCCAGCCAGCGGGGCAGGCGGAGGGTCCGGGACGCGAGTTCGCCATCGGACTGGATGACGATCGTGACGTTCCGGCGCGACGGGGTCATCCGCCGTAGGGCTCGCCGAGGATGAGCTCGAGCACCCGGGCGAGGTCATCCTCGGAGTAATAGCTCACGGTGATCATGCCGCGGCCGCGCCGCCGCGCGGTGACCCGCACGTCGGTGCCGAGGCGCTCGCGCAGGGCATCCTCGACCCGCCGATGCGCCGGGGCGACCTCGCGCACCGGCGCTTTGCGCGCGGAGGCGGGGCGGTTGCCGCGCACCTTGCCCTCGAGGTCGCGCACCGACCAGCCCTGGTCCACCGCGGTCTGCGCCAGCTTCGCGATCTGGGCCCGGTCCGTGAGCCCGAGCAGGGCCCGCGCATGACCCTCGCTCAACCGGCCGTCATCGACCATCGACGCCACCTCGGGCGGCAGCTTGAGCAGCCGGAGCGCGTTGGCCACGGTGGAACGATCACGTCCCACCAGCCGCGCCACCTCGGCCTGGCCGAGGTGGAATTCGTCGATCAGCCGCTGATAGCTGGTCGCTTCCTCGATCGCCGAGAGATTGTCCCGCTGCAGGTTCTCGATCAGCGCGAGGGTGAGCAGGGTGCGATCGTCGGCCTCCTTGACGACCGCCGGGATCCGCGGCCAGCCCAGCTTCTGGGCCGCGCGCCAGCGCCGCTCCCCCGCGATCAGCTGGTAGCCGTCGAGGTGCTTCCGCACCACGATGGGCTGGAGCAGGCCCGCGGTCTCGAGCGAGGCCACCAGCTCGGAGAACTGGGGCTCGTCCAGCCGCGCCCGCGGCTGGTAGGGGTTGGGGCGGATGGCCTGGACCGGGAGCTCGAGCAGCGAGCCGCTGGCCTCCGCCGCCTGCCGTGACACCGGACCGAGCAGCGCCTCCAGCCCGCGCCCCAGTCGCTTGGTCTCGCTCATGACTCCGGTTCCTCCATCGCGGCCGCCGCGCCGGACGCCGGCAGCGTCGGCACCGGCGTCGGGGCGCCGCTGGCGGCCGATTCGGCCCGGCGGATCACCTCCTGCGCCACGGCGAGATAGCTCTTGGCCCCGATGGACTGGATGTCATAGAGCAGGATCGGCTTGCCGAAGCTCGGCGCCTCGGCCAGGCGGACGTTGCGCGGGATGACCGTCGGAAACATCCGTGCGCCGAAGTACTCCTTCGCGTCGGAGGCCACCTGGCGGCAGAGGTTGACCCGGCTGTCGTACATGGTCAGCAGCACGCCATCGATGGCGAGGGTCGCGTTGAAGTTCTGCTGCACCAGCTTGATGGTGTTGAGCAGCTGCGAAATCCCCTCGAGCGCGTAGTACTCGCACTGGATCGGGATGATCACCCCATCCGCGGCGGCCAGGACGTTGAGCGTGATGAGGCCGAGCGAGGGCGGACAGTCGATCAGGATGAACTCGTAGGAGTCGCGCGCCGCCTCCAGTGCGCGACGCATCACGCTCTCGCGCCCCGCGCGCTCCACCAGCTCGAGCTCCGCGCCCACCAGGTCCTGCGTCGCCGGGAGGATGTCGAGGAAGGGCAGGGCGCTGTCGTTGAGCACCACATCCGAGAGCGGACGCCCCTCGATCAGCACGTCGTAGAGCGCAAAGCGCAGCTGATCGCGCCGCACCCCCACGCCGCTCGTCGCGTTGCCCTGCGGGTCGGCATCGACCAGCAGGGTCTTTCGTTCGGCGATGGCGAGGGAGGCGGCCAGGTTGACGGCGGTCGTGGTCTTTCCGACGCCGCCCTTCTGATTCGCAATGGCGATGACTCGTGCCATTATAACTCGTTATTTTGCAAGAGATTACAAACTAACAACAGAGTGCGTATCTCGAGGTTTTCCCGAGGACAGATACGCAAAGCCAATATACTGCATCGCCTTCCGGCGCGAAATGCTGGAGCGCAATTGTGGAGATGTTTCACGTGAAACAGGGAGGGATCGTCGGCGAGGGCGGGCCAGGGTCGGGCCGGTTGCACGTGAAACGCGGGGCCTAGGCCGGCGGCGAACAGACCTCACGATGCCGACGCCACTTCTGCACCTCGATGACGAGGTTCTGCAGGTCCGATGGCGAGATCCCAGGAATTCTCCCGGCGGCGCCCAAGGTACCAGGTCGAGTCGCCGCCAGCTTGTGCCGAGCTTCCGTGGAGAGCGAGTGAAATCTCGGATAGTCGAGCGCCGGGTCGAGCAGGAACTCCTCGAGGGCTGCCAGGCGCTCGGCACCCTCCCGCTCGCGCTCCAGGTATCCCTCGTACTTGATCTCGATCTCTGCCCACTCGGCAACCTCCGGATCGCCGGTCCAACCGCAAAGCTGCAGCAGTTCGTGGAGACCCACCCCCGGCCGACGGGCCACCTCGCGGACGCGCGCCGGTTCGAGCAGAGCCGCCGACCCGCTGCGCGCCACCAGGTGGTTGGCGACGGCGGGCGTGATGACCGTGTCCCGTGCCAGGCCGTACACCCGCTCCTCCTCCCGAAGCCGCAGGTTGATGTCCCGGAGCACCTCGGCCCGGAGCAATCCGGTAGACTCCCCGACCTCGGCCAGCCGGCGGAGCGCATTGTCCTGCCGCAGGAGCAGGCGAAACTCTGCCCTGGAGGTAAAGAGCCGGTACGGTTCGTCCACGCCGCGGGTCACCAGGTCGTCGATCAGCACGCCGATCATCGCCTGATCCCGCCGAAGCACGACCGGCGCCTCGCCGCGCGTGGCGCGGGCAGCATTGAGGCCCGCCATCACCCCCTGCCCCGCCGCCTCCTCGTACCCCGTCGTGCCGTTCACCTGCCCAGCGAAGTACAGTCCGGGAAGCGCGCGAGACTCGAGCGACGGGTGCAGCTGGGTCGGCGGCAGGTAGTCGTACTCGATGGCGTAGCCCGGCCGGGTAATCCGGGCACCTTCCAGCCCAGGGACCGCGTGCACCATCCGCTCCTGCACCGGAAATGGAAGCGAGGTCGAAAGCCCGTTCACATAGAGCTCGGCGGTATCGAGACCCTCAGGCTCGAGGAAGAGCTGGTGCCGCTCCGCATCGCGGAACTTGACGATCTTGTCCTCGATGGATGGGCAGTAGCGGGGACCACGACCACTGATCTCACCGCCGTACAGCGCTGAATCCGTGAGGTGGGCCTCGATCAGACTGCGTACCGCGGCGCCGGCCCAGGCGAGATAGCAGGGAAGCTGCGGCAGGCGAGGGTGACGCTCGAGGTTCGAGAACCAGTAGGGCGCCACCTCACCATCCTGGCGCTCGAAGACCGTCAGGTCGATGCTCCGCCCGTCGATGCGCGGCGGGGTGCCAGTCTTGAAGCGTTCGATGCTAAGCCCATATTGTTCAACGGCTTGCGACAATTCAATTGATGGCGCATCACCCGATCGCCCGGCGGGAATGCGGGTCTCTCGCCCCAGGTGGATCGTGCCGCGAAGGAAGGTACCGGCAGTGATCACCACGGCGGCACATGCGAATTCCTGTCCCTCACGCGTGCGCACGCCTCGCACGCCGCCGCTCGAGGCGAGCACATCCACCACCGTGCCCTGCGCGAACTCGAGTGACGGTTGCTCCTCGAGCAGCGTTCGCACCGCGCGGCGGTAGAGGCCACGATCGCACTGCGCCCGGGGCGACCAGACGGCCGGGCCCTTGGAACGATTGAGCATGCGGAACTGGATCATCGCGCGATCGGTGGCGCGCCCCATGATTCCGCCGAGGGCGTCGACCTCCCGGACCAGCGTGCCCTTGGCAATCCCCCCGATGGCGGGATTGCACGACATCTGCCCGATGGTCTCGAGGTTCTGCGTGAGCAGGAGGGTGCGGGCGCCGGTGCGGGCCGAGGCCGCGGCGGCCTCCGTCCCGGCGTGGCCCCCGCCAATGACGATCACGTCGTATCGCATGGTGCAGCGAAGCTACCGCGGGGTACTGCAGGATGGGAGAGGTAATTAGGCGGTTAGGCGGTTAGGCGGTTGGGCGGTTCGGGGAGCCAGGCGAGGGGCGGCGCCCGGCCCCTTCACCCGCCTTCCCAATCACCCAAACGCCTAACCGCCTACCCGCCTACCCGCCTAACCGCCCAATCGCCCAATCGCCCAACCGCCCCCTCACGCCGTCCGCACCCAGCGCCACAGCTCCTTGAAGCTCGGCTTCTTCCCGTAGGACAGGATGCCCACCCGGTAGATCCGCCCCGCCAGCCAGACCACGGCCACCATGCCCACCAGGGTGGACGCCACCGCGATCAGCACCTCACTCAGCGGCAACGGGGAAATCGCGTAACGCACCGGCATGACCATGGGTGCGAAGAACGGGATGAAGCTCAGGATCCGGGCCAGCGAGCTGGAGGAGTCGTTGAGGAGCGCAAAGAGCGAGATGAAGCCCACCGCCAGGAGGATCGTCACGGGCTGCGCCGCCTGCTGGGTTTCCTGCTGGGTGGTGCACATGGACCCGACGGCGGCATACAGGGCGGAGTAGAGCAGGAACCCGAGCAGGAAGAACACCAGGATCACCAGCACCAGCTCCACCGACACGGTGGGCAGGTCGAAGCTGCGCGCCGTGCCGTCGGCGGCCAGCTGGTCCATGCCGGCGGTGGCGGAGCGCCCGGCCACGACGCTGGTGAGGTAGAACCCCGCCCCGCCCCAGATGGCGAGCTGCAGCAGCCCCGCGCCGGCCACGCCGATCACCTTGCCGAGCAGCAGCTGGAATGGCGTCATGCTGGAGATCAGGACCTCGACGATCCGGTTGGACTTCTCCTCCAGGACGGCGCCCATGACCTGCACCCCGTACATCACCAGCGACAGGTACATCACGAACGAGGTGATGTACGCCAGCCAGAACGAGCTCTCGCCGCTCTCCCCGGTCACCTTGCCGTCCGACACCTTCCGGGTGTCCAGGTCGAGCCGGATCCCCGCGGCGGCGATGATGGCGGGATCGGCACTCCGCAGCAGGAGCCGCTGGGAGCGGAGGGCGGGCTCGAGCGCCCGCTCCAGCGCGTTCATGTCGCTGAAGCTGGCGACGTTGTTGCCGTAGTAGACCATCCGGCCGGAGTCGATGGCCTGGGCGGTGAGCACCACGATGCCATCGGGGCCGGGGGTGGCGCTGTCGCCGAGCCCCACCCGCGACACCAGCGAGTCCCGCAGGGCCTCCATGCGCCCGGCCGCGTCCAGGCGGGTGACCACGTACCGGGCCCGCCGGACCGAGTCCTTGCCGACCGTCGCCGCCCGGAGCGCCGACTCCACGCTGTCCCCGGTGGCGCCGCCCACGGCGTCGAGCAGCACCAGGTTGCGGGGCCGGGTCTCCCGCTGCATCAGGAGCTGGGGGAGATACCCGAAGCCCAGGGTCATGAGCGGCACGATGACGGTGCCGATGATGAAGGCCTTGGTCCGGACCCGCTCGATGAACTCCCGCCGCATCACCGCGAAGATCTTGTCCATGGTCAGACCCCCTGCCTTGCCACGGGGTGGGCCGCCTCGGGCCCGACCTTGGCGATGAAGATGGACTGCAGCGACGGCTCCACGACCTCGAAGCGTGACAGGCCCACGTCGGCCGCGATCAGGGCCTTGAGCAGGCGCTCCGGATCGGCCCCCGGCACCAGCCCCACCTCCGCGCTGGCGCCGGCGTCGTCCACGGTGGCCACCAGGCTCCGGTCGCCCAGCACCTGCTGGGCCAGCGGGGCGTTGCGGGTGAAGCTGAGGGCCACGTGGCTCTTCCCGGCCTCCCGCTTGATGTCGGCCAGGGTGCCGTCGACCACCTTCTCGCCCCGGGCGATGATCGCCACCCGCTCGCACATCTTCTCGGCGTGCTCCATGATGTGGGTGGAGAAGAGCACGCTGCGGCCGCTCCGGGCCACCTCCACGACCACGTCGCGCATGACCTGGCTGTTGACCGGGTCGAGGCCGCTGAACGGCTCGTCGAGGATCACCAGCTCCGGCTCATGCTGCAGCGCGCCCGCGAACTGGACCTTCTGCTGCATGCCCTTGGAGAGGTCGGAGACCTTCCGCTGGCCCCACTCGTCGATGCCCAGCCGCTCCAGCCACGCCTTGGCGCGCTTGCGCGCATCCCACCGGGAGAGGCCCTTGGCCTCGCCAAGGAAGGCGAGCTGGTCGAGCACCCGCATCTTCGGGTAGAGTCCGCGCTCCTCGGGCAGGTAGCCGATCCGGGGCGCCAGCTCGCGCCCCGACCCGCCGCCGCCGAAGAGCACCACCTGCCCCTCGTCGGGCGTGATGATGCTGAGCAGCATCCGGATGGTGGTGGTCTTGCCGGCACCGTTGGGGCCGAGCAGGCCGAAGATGCCCCCGGCGGGCACCTCGAGCGACAGGGCGTGGACCGCGGTGTGTCCGGCGTACCGCTTGGTCACGCGCTGGACGGAAACGACAGCGACGGCCATGGCAGTCCTGGGTTCGGGGGAGTGGCCCGCCTCCTACGCCCCCCCCGACCAGGGGGTTTCGGGGTGGGGCGGGCAGCCTGCAAAGAATAGCTGCGGGATCGGGAGACGGGAGGCGGGGATTGGCGGCTTCCCGTGCCCGGCCGGGGTGCCGTCTTGCGACCCGGCGGGTGTTTGCTGAATATGGTGGCACCCGCGACCCCCGACCCCGACCGCCGATGCCCTACCAGATCCTCGTCAACCGCGACCTGTGCTCGAGCAACGCCAAGTGCGTGTCGCTCGCGCCGGAGGTGTTCGAGCTCGATGACGAGGACATCTGCGTGATCCTCGACCCGGAGGGCGCCAAGGACAAGCGGATCCTGCTGGCCGCCAAGGCGTGTCCCGAGGATGCCATCACGCTGATCGACGACGCGGGCGAGCAGGTCTGGCCCTAGCCCCTCCCTGGGCTCCATGATGCGCCGAGGGCTGCCGTCCATCGCGGACGGCAGCCCTCGTGGCATCTGCGGTTGCAGGCAGGCGGGGTTAGCGCTCCCACTCCACCAGACGGGAGATCCGCTGCACCTGGTCCTTGGGCACGACCAGGTGCTTGTGGGCGGCCCGGACCCCGAACTTGAGGGTCTTCCGCAGGAACTCCTCCCGCGAGGCGGCGCCGGGGCCATCCTGGTGCTCGGCCACGTCGTGGAGCAGGACGCCGGCCGGGGTCTCCTCGTGGTACCGCCCCACGTAGAGGGCGCTGCCGGTCGTCTCGAGCACCACGGTGATGCCGTGGAGCTCCGCGTGGCCGGGGTGGAAGACGTGCCCCGACATCAGACGGCGGTGGTGGCGCAGTACTTGTCGAAGGCGGCCATGAGGCTCCGCGCGATCTCCGCCGGGGCGTGGCCCTCGATCATGTGGCGGTGCACGAAGTGCACGACCTCGCCATCCCGGAACAGCGCCATCGACGGGCTGCTCGGCGCGTAATCGGCGAAGTACTGCCGGGCCCGGGCAGTTGCCTCCGTGTCCTGGCCGGCGAAGACCGTCACCACCTGCTGGGGACGGACCGCATGCTTGAGGGCCAGCGCCAGCGCCGGCCGGGCGCCGCCGGCCGCACAGCCGCAGACCGAGTTGACCACCACCAGGGTGGTGCCCTTCTGGTCGCCCAGCGTCGCATCGACCTCGGCCACCGTGGTAAGCTCGCGGGCGCCCATGCGGACCATCTCCTCGCGCATCGGCTGCACCATCCGCGGATCGTACGCCATGATCGTCACTCCTTGAGTGTGTCCCGGCCGGGGGGGAGGCCCCCGCCCGCCGGGCTAGGTATCGGAACCGGCCGGCTCACTCCCAGCCTGGGTGCGCAGCGCGCTGCTCAGCGCATGCCACGCGAGGCTGGCGCACTTCACCCGGGCGGGAAACTCCCGGACGCCGGCGAACACCGCCAGCTTGGCCGGCAGGTCGTCGGCCGGCCCACCGGCGCCGGTGACCATCCGGTGGAAGCTCTCGAAGATCCGGCCCGCCTCGGCCAGGGTCTTGCCCTTGACCACGGTGGTCATCAGCGAGGCGGAGGCCTTGGAGATGGCGCACCCGGAACCGAGGAAGCTCACGTCGGCGATCCGGTCGCCGTCGAGCTTGAGCCAGACCTTGAGCTGGTCACCGCAGAGCGGGTTGTACCCCTCGGCGGCGCGATCCGGCGCCTCGAGCGCACGGTAGTTCCGCGGCGCCCGGTTGTGGTCGAGGATGATGCTCTGGTAGAGCTCGCTCGCGTCGGTCATGCGCCGAAGACCCTCCGGGCCTCGCGCAGGCCGTCGACCAGCTGGTCGATCTCCCCGCGGGTGTTGTAGACCGCGAACGAGGCCCGGACCGTGCCCGGCACGCCGAACCGCTCCATCAGGGGCTGGGCGCAGTGGTGGCTGGCGCGCACCGCCACGCCGTGGAGGTCGAGGACGGTGCCCACGTCGTGCGGGTGGATCCCCTCGAGCACAAAGGAGAGCACCCCCACCCGCTCCGCCGCCGTCCCGATGATCCGCGCGCCGGGCAGCGCGGCCACCCGCTCGGTGGCACAGGCCAGGAGGTCGGCCTCGTGCCGCTCGAGGGCCGCCCAGTCGAGCGCCTGGAGCCAGCTGATGGCCGCACCCAGCCCGATCACCTGGCTGATGGGGGGCGTCCCCGCCTCGAACCGCGCCGGCACCGGGGCGTAGGTGGTCCGCTCGAAGGTCACCCGCTGGATCATCCCGCCCCCGCCCTGCCAGGGCGGCATCGCCTCGAGCAGCGGCAGCCGGCCGTACAGGAATCCCACCCCGGTGGGCCCGTACATCTTGTGGGCGCTCGCCACGTAGAAGTCGGCCCCGAGCGCCTGCACGTCGACCGGCAGGTGCGGCACGGCCTGGGCGCCATCGACCACCAGCACGCCGCCCACCGCATGCACCTGGTCGGCCAGGGCGCGGACCGGATTCACCGTGCCGAGCACATTGGAGACGTGGGCCACGGCGACGAGGCGGGTGCGGGCGGTCAGCAGGTCCGGCAGGCGGGCCAGGTCGAGTTCGCCGCGGTCGGTCACCGGCAGCACCCGGATCCGGGCGCCGGTGGCCTCGGCCACGAGCTGCCACGGCACGATGTTCGAGTGGTGCTCCATCGCCGTCAGCAGGATCTCATCCCCCGCCCGGAGCACCGATCGCCCGTAGCTCTGGGCCACGAGGTTGAGCGCGGCCGTCGTCCCGGAGGTGAAGACGATCTCGGCGGCGTCGGCGGCATTGAGGAAGCCGCGGACCTGCTCCCGCACCGCGTCGTAGCGCTGGGTGGCGCGCTGGCTCAGGGTGTGGACGCCGCGGTGGACGTTGGCGTTCTCCAGCAGCGCGAAGTCGGCCTCGGCCTCGACCACCGGGCGGGGCCGCTGGCTGGTGGCGCCGTTGTCGAGGTAGGCCAGGGGCCGGCCGTTGATGCGGGCGCGGAGCACGGGGAAGTCGTGCCGGAGCCGGGCCACGTCGAGCTGGCCCGCCTCCGCCTGTGCCGTCACCGCCTCGCTCCGCACCCCGGTCATCGTCGTCCTAGGCCTCCACCCGCTCCTCGAGCCGCTGCATCACCACCGCCTCGAGCGCGGCCCGGACCGCCTCGTGCGGGATCTCCTCCAGCACCTCCGCCGCGAAGGCGTAGGTCAGGATCTTCCGGGCCAGCGCGCCGCCGATGCCGCGGCTCTTCAGGTAGAAGGCCGCCTGCTGGTCCAGGGCGCCCACCGTCGCGCCGTGGGTGCACTTCACGTCGTCGGCGAAGATCTCGAGCTGCGGCTTGGTGTCGATCCGCGCGGTGTCGGAGAGCAGCAGGGCCCGGTTGGTCTGCTTGGCGTCGGTCTTCTGGGCGATCGGCGTCACGTAGATCTTGCCGTTGAAGACCCCGTGCGAGCGGCCGTCGAGGATGCCCTTGTAGATCTCGCGGGTGCCGCAGTTCGGGTGGGCGTGGAGCAGGCTGGTGTGGTTGTCCACCTCCTGCCGGTCCCGGCCCATGTAGAGCCCGAGCATGTGGGCGTCCACCCCGGGACCGTCGAGGAACACGTCCAGGTTGTTGCGGCACAGGGCGGCGCCGAAGCTCACCGAGAAGGAGAGCCCGCGGCTGTCCCGCCCGTGGCGGATGTGGGTGGTCCCCACGTGGTAGGCGCGCTCGCTCTCGCGCTGGATCTTGGTGTGCTCCAGCGTGGCGCCGTCCTGGACGATCGCCTCGGTGACGGCGTTGGTGAGGTAGGCCGCGTCGTCGAGGCCCACGTAGCTCTCCAGCACCGCCACCCGCGCCCCGCGCTCCACCAGGATGAAGCTGCGCGGGTGCGTGGCCGCCCCGGCCGCCTGGCCGGCGGTGACGAACACCGCGTGGATCGGCGCGGTGGCCTGCACCCCGGCCGCCACCCGCACGAAGAGGCCGTCCTTGACGAACGCCGTGTTGAGCGCGGTGAAGCCGTTGCCGTCCGGCGTGGCATAGCGGCCCAGGTGCCGGCCCAGCAGCTCGGCCTCGGAGGCCAGGGCGGCGGCCAGCGGCTGCACCGTGACGCCGGCCGGCAGCGCCGGCAGCGACGACAGCGCCGGCGCGTAGCGCCCGTTCACGAACACCAGGGTGACGACCCCGGGGATGGCGTAGAGGTACGGCGCCAGCGCCTCGCGGGTGACCCCGCCCTCCGCGGGCTGGGCCAGGCGGAACGGCGCGGCCACCAGCGGCGCCAGGTTCACGAAGCGCCAGTCCTCGTCCCGGCTGCTCGGGAACCCTGCCGCCTGGAAGCGGTCGAGCCCCGCCTGCCGGAGGCCGGCCAGCCAGCCGCCGGCGGGGCCCCCGTTCCGGGCCACGGCCTCGTAGTCCTGGAGGATCACGCCGCTCACGCCGACCCCACCGCTTCGGTGAGCCACTCGTAGCCCTTGGCCTCGAGCTCGAGCGCCAGCTCCTTGCCGCCCGACTTGACGATCCGCCCGCCCGCCAGCACGTGCACGAAGTCGGGCACGATGTAGTTGAGCAGGCGCTGGTAGTGGGTGACCAGGATGGTGGCGTTGTCGGGGCGGCGGAGCTTGTTGACTCCGTTGGCCACGATCCGGAGCGCGTCGATGTCGAGGCCCGAGTCGGTCTCGTCGAGGATCGCCAGCTTCGGCTCCAGCACCGCCATCTGCAGGATCTCGTTGCGCTTCTTCTCGCCGCCGGAGAAGCCGTGGTTGACGGCCCGCGAGAGGACCTCCGGGCCCCACTCCACCACCTGGAGCTTGTCCTCGACCAGGTCCATGAAGTCGAGCGGGTCCATCTCCTCCTCGCCGCGCGCCTTGCGGATCTCGTTGAGCGCCGCGCGCAGGAAGTAGGCGTTGGACACGCCGGGGATCTCGACCGGATACTGGAACGCCAGGAAGACGCCCGCCTGGGCGCGCGCCTCCGGCTCCATGTCGAGCAGGTCCTGGCCCTGGTAGCGGACCTGGCCGTCGGTGACCTCGTAGGCCGGGTGGCCGGACAGCACCTGGGCCAGCGTGCTCTTGCCCGAGCCGTTGGGCCCCATGATGGCGTGCACCTCGCCGGCGTGCACGGTGAGGGTGATGCCGTTCAGGATCTGCTTGTCGCCCGCGCGGGCGTGCAGGTTGATGATCTCGAGCACTCGGTTCTCCATGCACTGTGGCCTGCGGGGCGCGCGGTCGCGCGCCCGCCCGTCAGCCGACGCTGCCCTCGAGGCTCACGCCGAGGAGCTTCTGCGCCTCGACCGCGAATTCCATCGGGAGCTCCTTGAAGACTTCCTTGCAGAAGCCGTTGACGATCATGCTGATCGCGTTCTCGGTGTTGAGCCCGCGCTGCTTCAGGTAGAAGATCTGGTCCTCGCCGATCTTGGAGGTCGAGGCCTCGTGCTCCACCGCCGCGGTCGGGTTCTGGACGTCGATGTAGGGGAAGGTGTGCGCCCCGCAGCGGTTCCCGATCAGCATGGAATCGCACTGGGTGTAGTTGCGGGCGCCGCTCGCCTTGCCCAGCACCTTCACCTGGCCGCGGTAGCTGTTGTTCCCCTGCCCCGCCGAGATGCCCTTGGACACGATGGTGCTGCGGGTGTCCCGGCCAACGTGGATCATCTTGGTGCCGGTGTCGGCCTGCTGCTTCCCGTTGACCACCGCCACCGAGTAGAACTCACCCACCGAGCGGTCGCCCTGCAGGATGACGCTCGGGTACTTCCAGGTGATCGCCGAGCCGGTCTCGACCTGGGTCCAGGAGATCTTGCTGTCGTCGCCGGCGCACTTGCCGCGCTTGGTGACGAAGTTGTAGATCCCGCCCTTCCCCTCGCTGTCGCCGGCGTACCAGTTCTGCACCGTGGAGTACTTGATGCTGGCGCCCGTGAGCGCCACCAGTTCCACCACCGCCGCGTGCAGCTGGTTGGTGTCGCGCTTGGGCGCGGTGCAGCCCTCGAGGTAGCTCACCGTGGCGCCCTCGTCGGCCACGATCAGGGTGCGCTCGAACTGCCCGGTGTTGGCCGCGTTGATCCGGAAGTAGGTGGACAGCTCCATGGGGCAGCGCACGCCCTTCGGGATGTACACGAACGACCCGTCGCTGAAGACCGCCGAGTTGAGCGCCGCGAAGAAGTTGTCGTTGGCCGGCACCACCGAGCCGAGGTAGCGCTGCACCAGGTCGGGGTGCTCGCGCACCGCCTCGCTCATGGAGCAGAAGATGACCCCCGACTTGGCCAGCGTCTCCTTGAAGGTGGTGGCCACCGAGACGCTGTCGAAGATGGCGTCCACCGCCACGCCGGCCAGCAGCTTCTGCTCCGAGAGCGGGATGCCGAGCTTCTCGTAGGTCTTGAGCAGCGTCGGGTCGACCTCGTCGAGGCTCCCCAGCGGCTTCTGGGTCCGGGGCGCCGAGTAGTAGATCACGTCCTGGTAGTCGATCGGCGGGTACGAGATGTTGGCCCAGTGGTGCGGCTCCGACATCTCCTGCCAGCGGCGGTACGCCTTGAGCCGCCACTCCAGCAGCCAGGCCGGCTCCTGCTTCTTGGCGGAGATCAGCCGCACCACGTCCTCGCTCAGCCCGCGCGGGATGGTGTCCGCCTCGATGTCGGTGACGAAGCCGTACTGGTACTCGCGGTTGACCAGCGCCTCGACCGACGATTCCGACGTGCTCATGCCTGCTCCTCACGGGCCGGACGCGCCGGCCCCTCCAGGACGGTCAGTGCGGGCGCCGCGCCCGGGAACTGCACCCGGTACTCGCAGGCGGGACACCCCTCCAGCATGTGCGACTCACGGTGCACCGCGGCCGCCAGGACCTCCTCCAGGAACCGCCGCTCCGCCGCGCAGATCTCGGGGTAGCGTTCGGCCAGGGCGCGGATGGCGCAGTTGTGCTCCGTCAGCCGGAGCCCCTCCTCGCCGTCCCGCCACTCCGCCATGTACCCACCCTCCACCAGCGCCCGCATCACCACGTCCATCCGCCGCTCCGGTGAGGCGTCGGTCAGCTCCACCTGGAGCTTGCGGGCCAGGTCGCTGAACCGGGTCTCGAAGGCGCTCACCACCGCCTGGCGGCCCGCCTGCTCCGCCACCCGGTCGAGCACCTCGGTGAGCAGTTCCTTGTAGCGCTGCGGAAAGAGCGACTCCCCCGCCGCGCTCAGGTGCCAGGCGTAGGTCGGCGCCCCGACCCCCCGCTGCTCCCGCCGGTAGCCGATGACCGCCTCGGTCTCGAGCTCGCGGAGGTGATGGCGGATGGCGTTGGAGGAGAGTCCCAGCTGCTCCGACAGCTCGCGCGCGGTCAGCGCCCCGGCGCGCTTGAGCGCCACCAGGATGGCGCCCCGCGGCCCCTTGTAGGCGGGCGGGAGCGTCTGCTCGGCGATCGGTTCGGAGATCGTGGTTCCCATGGCGACCGCAACCCTAAGGCTAGGCTCGGGATTTGTCAACTAATTACCAATGGATTGGGGTAAATCCGTAATCGCTTGTTCATGAAGGGGTTCCGCGATTCCATCGAGCGGATCCACCGGCCGAGAAATCGGGGCGCCGGTGGCCATTCCTGGCTCAAGGAGTGGCGCTGGCCGGGCTCCAGGATGCCTGAGTTAGTCCTTCGCACAACTACTTTTCAAGTTATTGTGAAACAACACATTACATCGCAGTAACTGGAGAAGGCGCTTGCGCGGAGCCGCCCCGATCCCGCGCCCCATTCCGCCGGCGTGACCGCCGCTATTGTGGCCAAATGGCTTCGGCACAAGATTGGGGCGTCTCGTTCCCGGACCACGGATGACCATTCACCGCATTCGCATGCTCGGCGACCCGATCCTCCGGACCCGCTGCGAGCCGATCGCCAAGCCGCAGTCGGCGGCGGTGCGCGTGGTCATCGACGACCTGCGCGAGACCCTCCGCGACTTCCAGTCCCGCTTCGGCTACGGGCGCGGCATCGCCGCGCCGCAGATCGGGGCCCCGGTGCGGATCGTCTACATCGAGATGGAGCAGCCCTGGCCGCTCATCAATCCCGAGATCGTGGACGTCGGCAACGAGGACTTCACCGTCTGGGACGACTGCTTCTCGTTCCCCAACCTCCTGGTGCGGGTCTCGCGGGCCCACCACATCAAGGTGCGCTACCAGGACCAGAAGGGCGCCTGGCACCTGGCCGAGCTCGAGGGCGACCGCGCCGAGCTGCTGCAGCACGAGATCGATCACCTCGACGGCGTGCTCGCCGTGGACCGTCCGCACGGCCTGGATCCCTTCTGCCTGCGCGAGGAATGGAACCGGCAGCACGCCCACGAGGGCCGCTACGGCGAGCCCGAGCCACGCTCCGAGAGCTACGCCACGCCGCTGACCGGCCTGCTCTAGCCGCCACCACACGGCCGTGAGGGGGAACGGGCGCCGCACCACGGCCCCCTTCCCCCTTCCCTTTTCTCTTTTCGCTTTTCCCGTTTCCCTTTTCCCTCTTCCCGTTTCCCTTTTCCCCTCCCCACCTCCCCATGCCTTCCCGCCCCCGCTACGCCCCGCACCCGAGCCTCGCCCGCATGAGGGGCGCGGATGCCGATCCCGCCGCCTACCTCCGCGCGGCGCCGGGCATGGTCGACGCCATGTACGCCGCCCGCCCCGCCCTGCGACCGGTGCACGATGCGCTCGAGGAGCTGGCCCTGGCGCTCGGGCCGGACATCCGGCTCTGCCCCGGCCAGACCATCGTGCCGATCTACCGCAAGCACGTGATTGCCCAGATCAAGCCCGCCACGAAGACCCGGATCGACTTCGGGCTCGCGCTGGGCGCGCTCAAGGGCAAGGGGCGGCTGCAGGAGACGGGAGGGTACGCGAAGAAGGACCGGATCACCCATCGGATCGCGGTGAGCTCGCTGGCCGACCTGGATGACGAGCTGCGGGCGTGGCTCGGGCGAGCCTACGCACTCAACGGCTGACCCGGCTCATGGGACGGCGGGGCGGCGCACCACGCGGCCCCGGGTGTCCATCCGGTCGAGGTTGGCCTGGATGCGCTGCACGTAGTTGAGCGTCTCCTGGTGACGCCAGCCACGGACTTCGGGCGCCACCAGCGCGATGCTGGTCCACAGCGCCGGGTCGAGGGCGCGGGAGCGCGCCAGCGTGCGGGCCCGCAGGATGGGCACCCGGCCGGCGTTGTAGCTGGCGAACATGAAGTGGCGATGGTCGTCGGCGCTCACCGAATCGCCCAGCCACATGCGCCACAGCCGGCGATCATAGTAGATGCCGGCGGCGATGTTCCACTCGTCGTCGTCGATGGCGGTGAAGTCGGGGTTGCGGGACTGCACCTCGGTGAAGGTGCTCGGCATGAGCTGCATCACCCCGCGGGCCCCCACCCAGCTGGTGGCGGCGGGGTTGAGGTTGCTCTCGGTCATCCCCTGGGCCTTGAACAGGCGCCAGTCGAAGCCCACGCCGAAGAACCGCTTGCTGTACTTCCGGAAGGTGGGGTCGTAGCGGTCGGTCACCGCCTGGGCGCACAGCGGCAGCCCGAGCAGCAGCGGGAGCAGGGCGGGGAGGAGCCACCGCCCGAGGGCGCCGCGGAGCCGGGACATCAGTTGAGCGCGCCGCCGATGATCAGCGCGATCGACACGAAGATCGCCGCGATGAAGATCGCCACCGCCACGTTCCCCTTGCGCAGCTCCTCGGCGAAATTCACCTCCGGAGTGAGCTTGTCGATGATCCGGTACGAGAAGTACATCAGCACCACGCCCAGCGCGGCGTAGAGGAAGTTCAGTCCGATGATGCTCCATTCCATCGTGCCTCCAGGGCGGGCGGTGCAGGGCGGGGGGCCGGGACGCGTCCAATATGGCAACGGAACCGGCCGAGCGACATGCGCCTGACCCACTGCCTCCTGCTGGCCCTGGCCGCCGCCCCGCTGGCGGCCCAGACCGCGCCCGACTCCGCCGCCCGGCCCATCGCGGCGGCGGGGGTGTTCCGCGCGGCGGCGCTGGTGGATTCCGTCTACCTCGACCGCCGGCGCGACAGCGCCACCATCGACGCCGGCGACTTCACCGCCTACCTCATGGCGCGGCTGGGGCTCCGGTACATCCCCCCCGACTTCGGCTTCACCGTCACCGCCGACACGCTGCAGCTCCGGATCGGGGGGCGCATCGCCGACCTCCCGGCCGAGGCGCGCCAGGCGCTGGCCCAGCTGGTGTACCTGCTCCCGCCCGACAGCCGGCTCGAGGGACAGGTGGTGCTCCTCCCCGCGGGCCGCGAGGCGGTGCGCTTCCACCTGCAGGGCGCGTCGGTGCGGGGCATCCCGGTGCCGGAGACCTTCCTGGCGCTGCTCATGGCCGACATCGGCCGGAAGTACCCCGCGCTCACCGACACCGGCCGCGACCTCTTCGTGCAGGTCCCCCCGGGGGCCGGCATGCGGCTGGTCGACGGCGGCGTCTCGCTGCGGGGCCCGCCCCCCTGACGGGTTGCGCATGCCCGCCTTGTACGGCAACTTGGCCCCCGGATGCCGCCAGTCATTCACCCGCTGCTCGAGGTCGATTCATGCTGCTCCTCCTCACCACGCTGCTCTCGGCTCAGCCCGCCGCCCTGCCCGCCACCGCCGCCGTCGCCATCGCCGACACCGGCCGGACCATGAACGGCGTGACCATGCCCTCGACCATCGACGTCGGCGGGCACACCCTGTCGCTCAACGGGATGGCGCTGCGCAAGAAGTTCATCATCAAGGTGTACGTGGCGGGGCTCTACGTCGCCACCGCGTCGCACAGCGCCGAGGAGATCCTGGCCGCCGACGCGCCGCGCCAGATGGTCATGCACTTCATCTCCGGGCACGGCACCAAGGACAAGATCTGCGGGGCCTGGAACGACGGCCTCAAGGACAACACCCCGGGCGCCAGCGCGGAGCTCAAGCAGCAGTTCGTGGACCTGTGCGGGATGATGCAGGACCTCAAGAATGGCGAGAGCCTCATCATTACCTACGTCCCCGGCACCGGCACCACCATCAACATCGCCGGCACCGACAAGGGCACCGTGGCCGGCAAGGACTTCGCCGACGCGATCCTGCGCTGCTGGATCGGCCCCAAGCCCGGCCCCGGCGAGGGCTTCAAGAAGAACCTGCTCGGCCAGTCCTGAGCCGTGGCCGACCCGGAAGCGGAGCTCCGGGCCCTCTCGGGGGCCCGGCGCCGGGTGGCGCTGTGGCTCACGGCCACCATGGTCGTGATCTACTTCGGCTTCCTCGGCCTCATCGCCTGGCAGAAGCCGCTGCTCGGCACCCTGGTGCGCCCCGGCCTCTCGCTCGGCATCCTGCTCGGCGCCCTGGTGATCGTCTCCTGCTGGGTGCTCACCTGGCTCTACGTCCGCTGGACCAACACCCGCTACGACCCCGAGATCGCCCGGCTCCGGCGCCTCCTCTGACGCCGGCCGCGCCATGATCCTCCTCCAGCTCCCGCAGACCACGGTGGGCGCCCCGAGCCTGGTGGCCAAGGGGTTCTTCTTCCTCTTCCTGGCCACCACCCTCGGCATCACCTGGTGGGCCGCGCGGCGCACCCGCACCACCGAGCACTTCTACACCGCCGGCCGCAGCATCACCGCCCGCCAGAACGGCGTCGCGCTCGCCGGCGACTACATGAGCGCCGCCTCCTTCCTGGGCATCGCCGGGCTGGTGTCGCTCACCGGCTTCGACGGCCTCATCTACTCCACCGGCTGGCTGGTGGGGTGGCCGGTGGTGCTGTTCCTCATCGCCGAGCCGCTGCGGAACCTGGGCAAGTACACCTTCGCCGACGCCGTGACCGTCCGCTTCCGCGAGAAGCCGGTCCGGCTGGCCGCCGCGGTGGGCACGCTGGCCACCGTCACGCTCTACCTCATTGCCCAGATGGTGGGCGCCGGCGGCCTGATCCGGCTCCTCTTCGGGCTGTCGTACGAGACGGCGGTGGTGGTGGTGGGCGCGGCGATGATCGCCTACGTGCTCTTCGGCGGGATGCTCGCCACCACCTGGGTGCAGATCGTCAAGGCGGGGCTGCTGCTCTCGGGGGCGGCGCTGCTGGCCCTGCTGGTGCTGGCGCGGTTCGACTTCAACCCCGCCCGGCTCTTCGCGGAGGCGAGCAGTCGCTACGGCGCCGCGGTGCTCTCGCCGGGCAAACTGGTGGCCAACCCGCTCGACGCCATCTCGCTCGGGCTGGCGCTGATGTTCGGCACGGCGGGGCTGCCGCACATCCTGATGCGCTTCTACACCGTGCCCGACGCCCGGGCCGCGCGCGCCTCGGTGTTCTACGCCACCGGGATCATCGGCACCTTCTACCTGCTCACCTTCGTGCTCGGCTTCGGCGCGATGGTGCTGGTGGGCCCCGACGCCATCAAGGCGGTGGACGCCGGCGGGAACATGGCCGCGCCGCTGCTGGCCGAGCTGCTGGGCGGCACCGCCTTCCTCGGGTTCATCGGCGCGGTGGCCTTCGCCACGATCCTGGCGGTGGTGGCCGGCCTCACGCTCTCCGGCGCGGCCGCGCTCTCCCACGACCTCTGGGTCAACGTGGTGAAGGGCGGCCAGGCCGACGCGCACGAGCAGCTGCGGGTGGCGCGGATCGCCACGCTGCTGCTCGGGCTGGTGGCCGTGGCCCTCGGCATCACCTTCAAGGGCCAGAACGTGGCGTTCATGGTGGGGCTGGCCTTCGCCATCGCGGCCAGCGGCAACTTCCCGGCGCTCATCCTCTCCATCTTCTGGCGCGGCGCCACCACCGCGGGCATCGTCACCGGCATGCTCACCGGCACCGGCGCCACGCTGCTGCTCATCGCGCTCTCGCCCACGGTGCAGGTGGACCTGCTGCACCGCGACGCGGCCTGGTTCCCGCTCAAGAACCCCGCGCTGGTGACCATGCCCCTCGGCTTCCTGTCGGCGATCGTGGTCTCGCTGCTCTTCCCGGAACCGGCCGCGGCGGAGGCGCACGCCCGGGCTCAGCGCCGCGCCGCCCTGGGTCAGGCGGAGGAGCCGGCGCCGTGACGGGGCAGCTCCTCTTCTTCGCGTTCCTCGCCATCACCCTCGGCATCACCTGGTGGGCCGCCCGTAAGACCCGCACCGCCGACCACTTCTACGCCGCCGGCCGCAGCATCACCGCGCTGCAGAACGGCTTCGCGCTCGCCGGCGACTACATGAGCGCCTCCTCGTTCCTCGGCATCTCGGGACTGGTGGCGCTCTCCGGCTTCGACGGCCTGATCTACGCCGCGGGCGGGCTGGTGGGCTGGCCCATCGTGCCGTTCCTGATCGCGGAGCCGCTGCGCAACCTGGGCAAGTACACCTTCGCCGACGTGCTCGCCGCGCGGCTCCGGCAGGTGCCGGTGCGGCTGGCGGCCGCGGTCGGCACCCTGGCGACGGTGAGCCTCTACCTGATCGCGCAGATGGTCGGGGCGGGGGGGGCTCATCCGGCTCCTGTTCGGGCTGCCGTGAGAGGCGGCGGTGGGCATCGTGGGCGTGGCGCGGAGCGCCTCGGTGGAACCGGACTGCTCGGGTTCGTGGGGGCGGTGGCGTTCGCCACCATCCTTGCGGTGGTGGCGGGGCTCACCCTCTCCGGCGCCGCGGCGCTCTCCCAGGACCTCTGGGTGCACGTGGTGCGGCGCGGCGTGGCCGATCCGGCGGAGGAGCTCCGCGTGGCGCGGGTGGCCACCCTGGCCCTCGGGGTGCTGGCGGTGGCGCTCGGCATCACGTTCAAGGGCCAGAACGTGGTGTTCATGGTGGGGCTGGCGTTTGCCATCGCGGCCAGCGGCAACTTCCCGGCGCTGATGCTCACGCTCTTCTGGCGGGGCACCACCACGCGGGGCGCGGCGGCGGCGGCGTTCGAGGGGATGGAGCGGAGGGCGAGCCTCGTCTAGGGCAGGGGAGCCACCCTCAGAACCACTCCCCCAGCCGCACGAACATCCCGTTGCGGCCGTCGCGGGTGATGCCGTACTCCACCCGGATCTGGCCGATCGGCGTCGCGGCGCCCACCCCCACCCGCCCGCCGGTCTGCCACCGGCCCCGCGGCACCGCCGGCCCGCCCGTGGCCACCTGGCCCGAGACCGCGGTCACCCGCGCCGAGAGCGGCCCGAACAGCGGCCGCTCCACCAGCAGCTCCACCGACAGCTCGCGATCCCCACGCAGCTCCCCGACGTTGAGCCCCGGGAAGCCGTCCACGCCGCCCAGCGGGAAGGTGCGCTGCACCGGCAGGTCGCGGCCCCAGCCATAGCGCAGCGTAGGGGTGAACCGGAGCCCGTCGAACGGGAAGACCCGCCGCGCTTCCACCTCGACGCGGCGATAGCGGTCGAGCAGCATCCCCTGGGCCCAGATGCCGCTGGGGCGGTAGCGCGGCCCGCTGCTGATCTGCAGCACGCCGCCCCACGCCGAGCCCTCAGGCGCGCCGCCCTCGGCATGCCAGGTGTGCAACATGCCGCCGAGCTCCACCAGCCACTCCCGCCCGAAGCGCCGCTCGGCACCGACGATGGCGCTGAGCTCGCGCACCTTGGTGGAGGGGAGGCTGCCACCCTTCTTGTTGAAGGCGCGGACCTCCTCGCGCGCGATCATCCCGCCCAGCAGTGGCCGCTGCAGCAACCGGCCGACGCCCGCGGTGCGGAAGTTGAGCGCGAGCTCCTGGCGCAGCTCGCCCAGCACCAGCGTGCCGGAGGTCTCGACCCGCGGGATGGTGGCGCCGCGGTCCACGCCACCCACCCACATCTGGCCGCCGAGGTCGTTGTCGTAGGCCACCCCCGCCACGCCCACCCGGGGCGCCGCGGTGCGCACCAGCAGGTCGAGCCTCAGCGCGTCGGCCGGGCCGGTGGGACGCAGCCACACCTCGCGGAACTCATCCAGCTGCGCCAGCCGGGTGAGGTTGTCGCGCAGCTCCCCGACCTCGAGGTCGTTCCCCTCGCGCAGCCGCAGCTGCCGGCGGATCAGGGTCTCGTCGCCGGGCCGGCCCCCCGAGAGGCCGATCTCGGTGACGTGGTACAGCGGGCTCTGGCGCGGCTCCAGGGGCGCGGCGCCGCACACCGTGCGTCCCTCGAGCGCGGCCCGCGCGGCCTCGTAGCCGGCGTGGCGGATCTCGCGCTGGTGCAGCACGTCGAAGTCGAGCGGCTGGTAGGAATCCACCGCCGGCCGGATGAGCAGGTCCTCGGCGCCGAGGGAATCGAGCGGCTGGGTAAAGAGGTAGGACACCAGCAGGTCGGCCACGACCAGCGGGTTCTCGCCCTGCACCGAGTCGGGGGGCCGCCAGCTCACGTCCGACACGATGAGCCGCGCCGCGCCCTGGGCCCGCGCCACGCCGATCGGCACGTTGGCGGCGAGGCCGCCGTCCACCAGCTGGCGCCCCTCGATGCGCACCGGGTCGAACACCAGCGGGATGGCCATGCTGGCCCGCACCGCGCGGGCCAGGTCGCCGCTCTCGAGCACCACCGCGGCGCGGGTGCGCAGGTCGGTGGCCACCGCGCGGAAGGGGATCGGCAGGGAATCGAAGCTGCCGCGGGCAAAGAGATTGCCGCGGAGCAGCGCCCGGTTGAGGGCGGCGTTCACGCCGGCCTCCCGCGCGATCGACTGCGCCACCCGGAAGCCGCCGGTGCCCTGCTCCCACACCACCAGCGGGCGCCGGTCGCCCAGGGCGCGCGGGGTGCGCTGGTCGGCGTTGGTGAACAGCTCGGCCAGGCCCAGCGAGTCGGCCAGCGACGCGATCTGGGAGGCGCTGTAGCCGCTGGCGTACATCGCCCCCACGATGGACCCCATGCTGGTGCCCACCACGAAGTCGGGCCGCACCCCCAGGCTGTCCAGCACCCGCAGCACCCCGATATGCGCCAGCCCCTTGGCACCGCCCCCGGAGAGCACCAGCCCGAGCGGCCCCCGGTCGGTGCAGGCCTGGGCGTGGAGCGCGCCCGGCGCGCCCCCGGCCAGGAGGGCGATCATGAAGAACACCAAGGCTCGACAAGCGCGCATGGGGCAAACATAATCGCCCCCTTGCGCCGGGCATCGGTGGGTCATAATACTTGGCGCTCAACGGCGTGATTCCACCCGATTCCGGCGGCCGCTGCCGGCATCACCCTGATCGAGGAGCAGCAGCATGGCCTACGTGATCACTGAAGCCTGCATCGGCGTCAAGGATCGCGCCTGCGTGGACGTCTGTCCCGTGGATTGCATCTACGAGGGCGAGGACCAGCTCTACATCCACCCGGACGAGTGCATCGACTGCGGCGCCTGCGAGCCGGAGTGCCCGGTCAACGCCATCTTCCCCGAAGAGGACGTCCCGGCCAACCAGCAGACGTTCATCGCCAAGAACAAGGACGCGTTCAACAGCGACACCCCGCCGGGCAAGCCCAAGAAGTAGCCGATAGGCTCCGGCCATCGGCCGATCGAAGCCGTCGACCATGCCACGACCCCCCGCTCCGGCGGGGGGTCGTTTGTCGTGGGGGAGGCGGGGACAGCCTGACGGAAAGGAGAGACGCCCCATTGCCGAACTGCATTGGCCGCGGCAATGGGGCGTGGAGGGAAGGAGTCAGCGGAACTACCCGGGGGTAACCCCGCCACGCATATAGACGCACCGACCCCGGGAAAAGTTGCAGCCCTAGCTGTGGAGCCCCAGGCCGGTCAGGAAGTCGGCCAGCAGGGCGGTGGTCGCCTCGGGCCGCTCCATGGGAGTGAGGTGGCCGGCGCCCGGCACCACGGCCAGCCGCGCCCCCGGGATGGCGGTGGCCATGGCCTGGGCCCGGTCCTTGGGGGTGATCTGGTCCTGTTCGCCCACCACCACCAGCGTGGGGGTCCGGGTCAGGAGGGGGAGATCCTGGGTGCTGTCGGGCCGGTCGCGGAGCGCGCCGAGGGCCCCGAGGATGCCGCTCACCGGGGTGGCCTCCATCATCTTGCGCACCCGCTCCGCCAGCGCCGGGTTCTCGGTGGCCGCGGCCGGCGCCAGCATCTTCGGCAGCATGGAGTCGGCGATGGCGCTGGCACCCCCCTCGCGGGCCAGGGCCGCGGCGGCATCGCGCGCCTTGCGGCCCTCGAGCGTGTCGGCCTCGGACCGCGTGTCCATCAGCACCATCCCGCGCACCCGCTCATGCGCCCGCCGCAGCATCTCGAACGCCACGTATCCGCCCATCGAGAGCCCGCACAGCACCACCCGCTCCACCCCCAGCGTGTCGAGCAGCGCCAGCAGGTCCTCGGCGTAGGTGGCCATGCTGTAGCCCAGGTCGGGCGCGTCCGACTGCCCCATCCCCCGCAGGTCGGGGGCGATCCGCAGCCACCCCTCGAGGTGCGCCAGCGGGTAGTCCCAGATCGAGTGGTCGAGCGGGTAGCCGTGGATGAACAGCACCGCGGGCCCCTGGCCCCGCACGTCCACGGCCAGGTTCACGCCGTTGACCGCCACCCGCCGCAGGTTGCCGGCGAGCGGCTTGTCGGCCATCACCTGGGGCAGCGCCTCGGGCACCGGCACCGGCCGGCCCTGGGCGTCCACGCAGACGAACACCAGCTCCGCCGTGGCGATCAGCGCGTCGTCGCGCAGCCGCCGCGCGGTCTGCCGCAGGGTGAAGCTGGTGCGGCCCAGGTGCACCAGCACCTGCGAGAAGCGGATCACGTCGCCGGGGAAGGCGGGCGCGTGGTACTCCACCACCGACTTCCGCACCGCGGGCCAGGCGCCCTGCCGGGTGAAGAAGTCCATGCCGGGGCCCCGGGCCAGGGTCTCCCACCGGGCGCGCTCGAACAAGGCGATGAACGACGCCTGGTTGAGGTGCCCGTATGCATCACATTCGTCGGGGTAGACCGTCAGGTCGATGTCGGGGGAGGCCAAAGCGACTCCGCGTAGCGGTGCGCGTCCCGCAGCACCGGGTGGTCCATCGGGGGCGCCACGAGCGACGGGTCAAAGGTATGCCAGAAGCAGACATGCCGGAAGGAACCGGCGAGGCTCCGCACGGCGGCGCAGGCCTTGGCGCTGTAGGTGGCATCCAGCAGGATGCCCCGTTCGGCCAGGCGGACGCGGGCCATCGCCGCCGCGGTGGTGTCGTGGCCGTAGCCGGGGCCGAGCTGGGCGCCATCGAGGCGCAGGGTGGCGGCGCCGGCCGGCGCGCCGAGCAGTGCGCGGGTGCGCGCGGCCAGCGAGAGGATGCGGCGCCGGGTGGTGAACCAGGGGTCGGTGACCCGCACCGCGACGATCGTCACCGGCCAGCCCAGCAGGTCCGCGCCCACCAGCAGCCCGGCGGCGGTGCCGCCGGAGCCGTAGGGCACCACGATCGCCTCGGGGCGGGGGAGGCCCTGCGCGGTGAGCTGGCCGGCGCACTCGAGCAGCGCGTTGGCGCCGCCGAGCACCCCCAGGGGGGTGGCCCCGCCGGCCGGCAGCCAGGTGACCGGACCGTGGCGCCGCGCGGCGCGCCAGGCGCGCGCCACCGCCAGGGGCAGCTGCCAGCGGCGGGCGGCCAGGTGCACCCCCGCGCCGGTCACCGTGGTGCCGAGCGCCCCCGCCACCGCGGCCGACCAGGGCTGGGGAAAGAGCGCCACCTCGGCCCGCTGCCCGGTGCCGCCGGTGGCGGCGGCGAGCGCGGCACACCAGGTGGAGCCGTAGGCGCCCATCGTCACCAGGATGGGGCCCGCCGTCGGGAGCAGCCACTCCAGGGCGCGCCGCTTGTTGCCGCCGGCCAGGTCGTCGCGTTTGACCAGGAAGGCGTCGAGGCCGCACTCCGCCGCCAGCACGGGGTGCGATTCCAGCGGCGAGGGGAGCCGCGCGAGGGGGCGGCGCGGCAGCGGCCGGCGGAGGTGGGCCTCGAGGGGGAGGGTCACCCCCGCAGGGTACCGCGGGCCGCGGGCGGGGTCCAGTGTGGCGGCGCGGGATTCGGGGGAGCGGGGTGTGCGACTAGATTGCACCGTTGCCGTGACCTCCACTCCCACGCGATGCGCTGCCATGAGAGCCGCCCCTGAGCCCATCCCTCACGCCCATGCCGGCGCGCGCGCGTGACTGACGCCGGCGCCGCGGGCGATCTCTACCTCGACTCCCAGCCGGCGGTCGACGCCTTCCTCGGCGGGCTGCGCGGCGTCCCGCTCCTGGCGGTGGACACCGAGGCGGCGAGCTTCCACCGCTATCGCGACCGCATCTACCTGATCCAGCTCTCCACCCGGGACCGCACCGCCGTCATCGACCCGGTGGCGGTGACCGACCTCGCGGCCCTCGGCGCCCTGCTGGCCGACCCGGCCGTCGAGACCCTGTTCCACGACGCCGACTACGACCTCCGCATCCTGCACCGCGACTACGGCTTCACCGCGCGGAACCTGTTCGACACCCGCATCGCGGCCCAGCTGCTCAACGAGCCCGGCATCGGGCTCGCCGCGCTGCTCGAGAAGTACCTCGGCGTCACGCTCGACAAGAAGTACCAGCGCGCCGACTGGTCGGTGCGGCCGCTCATCCCCGAGATGCTGGCCTACGCCGCCGACGACACCCGCTACCTGGCGCAGCTGCGCGACATCCTCAAGGAACAGCTGGTGGGGATGGGGCGGTGGCACTGGGCGGAGGAGGAGTTCCAGCTGCTGGAGCAGGTGCGCTGGAGCGTGAACGGCCCGCCGGAGGAGGCCTACCTGCGGCTCAAGGGTGCACGGACCCTGCGCGGCCACCAGCTCGCGGTGCTGCGCGAGCTCTTTGCCTGGCGCGAGGGCGTGGCGAGCCAGCTCGACCGGGCGCCGTTCCGGGTGCTGATGAACGACGCCATGCTCACCATCGCCAAGGCGATGCCGGCCGACGAGACGGCGCTCAAGGAGCTCAAGGCCCTTTCACCGGACCAGCTCCGGCGGCGGGGCGCCGACCTGCTGGCGGCGGTGGCGCGGGGCGTGGCGGCGCCGGCCGACAGCATCCCGGTGTTCGAGCGGGGGCGGCGGATGGCGCCCGACCTGGCCTACGAGGCGCGCCTGGAGCGCCTCAAGGCGGCGCGCAACCAGGCGGCGGAGGCGCTGCCGCTGGCGCCGGGGGTGCTGTGCGCCAACGGGATCCTCGAGGCCATCGCACGACTGGAGCCGAAGGGCGTGCCCGACCTGGCGCAGGTGGAGGGAATGCGGCGGTGGCAGGTGGAGGTGCTGGGCGCGGCGCTGGTCAAGGCGTCGCAGGGGTAGCGCGCGGGGGGCGGCTCAGCCCCCCAGGAACGCCCGGATCCGCGGGTCCATCCGTTCGGGCGTCCAGTACGGTTCCCACACAATCTCGACGCTGACCGAGTTCACGCCCTCGAGGTCCTCGATGGCGCGCTTGACGTCGCCCACGATCTCGGGGCCGGAGGGACAGCCGGGAGAGGTGAGCGTCATGTTGACGTGCACGTCGCCGGCCTCGCTCACCGTGATGTCGTAGATCAGGCCGATGTCGACCACGTTGAGGTTGAGCTCCGGATCCTTGACCCCGCGGAGCGCCTTCCGGACCGTTTCTGGTGTCTGCATGCTGCCTCCCGAGGTCAATCCTAGCGCCGTGGTCGGGAAGGGGCTACGGCTTGGTGGGGGATTGGGCGATTAGGCGATTGGGCGATTGGGGGATTGGGGGATTGGGGGATTGGGCGGGCAGGGGATTGGGCGATTGGGGGATTGGGCGCGACCGAGGGCCCTTCGGGAGCGACGCAGTCGCGACCCGGGCCCGAGGGAGAGGGCGGTTGGGCGGTTCCGAACACCGGGCGGGGCCGCGCGGGTCCCGGGGCGGAGTTCCCGGGGCCCGGTGGCTTCCGCGCGGGTCCCGGTGGGCCCGCGCACGCGCCTCGGGGCGGTCCCGGGCGCGCGGAAGATTCCCCCGACATCCGTATCGCCCGACCGAAGACCCGTCGCCCCCCGCGGGCCTCGCGGGAAATTTCCCCGATCGACGAATCGCCCAACCGGCGGCGCGATCGAACCGCCCGATCCCCCGAATCGTCACGCCGTCCTGCCGACTCCCCAGCCCGGGACCGTTACCGCGCCGCGGGGCGCGCGAGTTCGTCCGCGAGCGCCCCGCGAACGCCGCGCAGGGCGCGGATGGAATTCCCGAGGCGCGGGGCGTAGCTCCGGTTGGTCAGGAACACCACGAAGAGGTCGCGCGTGGGATCGGCCCAGAGGAGGGTGCCGGTCCAGCCGGTGTGGCCGAAGGCTGCGTCGGAGAGTTCGGAGCCGTAGGCGGAGTCGCAGGGGCGTGGGCAGGGTTCGCCGGCGCCGTTGGCGCGGTGCGGGGGGCGTTCCCAGCCGAGGAGGCGGGTGGCGCCGGCATCGCCGGGGGAGAGGAAGAGCCGCACGGTGGCGGGTGAGAGGATCCGCACACCCTCCAGTTCTCCTTCACCCAGCCAGAGCCGGAGGTAGCGCGCCAGGTCTGCCCCCGTGCCGAACAGCCCCGCGTGGCCCGCCGCGCCGCCGAAACGCGCGGCGTTCTGGTCGTTGACGGTGCAGCAGACCGGCCGGCCGCGATACTGCCCCGTGGGCGCGGTGCGCTCGCGCGCTGCCGCCGGCACCCCGTAGCCGGTGTGCGTCATGCCCGCCGGCGCCAGCACCGTGCGCGGCACCAGGCGCTCCAGCGGCTCGCCGCTCACCGCCTCCACCAGCAGCCCGAGCAGCAGGAAGTTGAGGTCGCTGTACTCCACCGCGGCGCCGGGCGCGCGGCGGGGTGGGGTGCGGTAGAGCAGGGCGATGGCGCTGTCGCGGCTCCGGGTGAGGCGGAAGAACTCCACGTAGGCGGGCAGGCCGGAGGAGTGGTCGAGCAGCATGCGGACCGTGACGCGACCCTTCGATCCGCCGGCAAACCGCGGCAGGTAGCGCTCGACCGGTGCGTCGAGCGCCACCTTCCCCTCCTCGACCAGGCGCGCCACCGCCGGCATCGTCCCCACCACCTTGGTGAGGCTGGCCAGGTCATAGCGGGTGGAGTCGGGATCGGGCACCGGCGACGCCGCGGACCAGGTGAGGTGGCCGTAGCCCTTCTGGTAGCGGATGCCCGCGCGGCCGCCCACGACGAGGACGGCGCCGGGATAAATGCCGCGGCGGATGCCGGACTCGACGATCGAGTCCGCCACCCGGAACGTCTGGGCCCCCAGCATCGCGGGGCCGAGCGCCGCCAGCACCAGCACCACCCGCTCGATCACCAATCCCCCTCTCCCTCGGGCCCAACCGCCGAACCGTCGAACCGCCCACTCCCTCGCACCCGGGTCGCCGCCTTACCTCCCGATAAACCCCGTCGGCAGCTCGTACAGCAGCCGCAGCGAGAACCGGTCCCGGTCACTCAGCGCCAGCGCCGTCGCGATGGGGTACATCACGTCTTCCGGATGACTCGAGTGTGGCAGGCCGAGGGCGTGCCCGATCTCGTGCAGCGCCACGGCGCGGCGGCTCTCCGGCGGTAGCGGGCGGCCCGACGAGGGGGAGCGGGTCACCAGGGTGAGCACCGTGCGGCGGATCCGGCCGCCGCGGTCCCAGGTGACGTCGGTGACGCCGGCGCGGTCGGCCTCGAGGGTATCGGCCCACTGGATGAGGAAGTCGGCCTGGCTGCTGTCGTCTTCGGCGAGCCAGCGAAGCCCCACCGCGGCGGGGTTCCAGGCGTCGAGGGCCCAGCGCACGTCGCTCACCATCTCGGGCAGGAAGCCGCTGGCGCCGCCGGGCACGATCGCCACCCGGATCACGTGCATGCCGCCGGGCCAGTGGCGCACGATCGAGTCGGTCTCGGAGAAGAGCGAGTCGAGGAAGTGCCGATCCACCTGGGCGGTGAGCTGGGTGCGGACGCCGAGCCGGGTGAGCGAGTCGAGCGGGACGATGCCGGGGAGCTCGAGCGGCGGCCCGGCGCGGTGATCGCGGGCGGCGTCGAGGGTGAGGTCGGGGCGGGGCGCCGGGGCGGCCTGGGCCGCCGCGGCGCTCCGCGCCCGGCCGGCGGCGCGCAGCCGCCCCCAGGCGGCGAGGCCCACCAGGGTGACCAGGAGCAGCAGCAGCAGGCGCCGGAGCATGGACCGGGAATATCGGCCCCCGGGCGATCCGGGCGCCACCGCTGGCGCCCAAGTGTGTGTCCCCCTAGAATTTCGCCGACCGCACAGCCCCCGTTCGCCCCCGTCCCATCCGGGAGTTCTCCCGCTCGTGGCTTCCGCTCTGTCGCGCGCCCTGATCCGCTGGCGCTGGGCCATCATCGTGGTCTGGGCGGTGATCGGCTACGTGGCGGCGGAGAAATCCCCCCAGGTCGTGCAGGTGCTCAACGTGCGCGGCGGCACCCGGGAGCCCACCGAGGCGGGGGCCGCCGACATCCTGCTCCGCACCCGGTTCGCGCGGCCGCTCAACGACTTCTTCGCCGTCACCCTCGAGGCGCCCGCCCCGGTGGACAGCGGCCCCGGCGCACTGCTGCTCGACAGCCTGCTCGCCAAGTTCGGGCGCCAGCCGTGGCTCGGCACCGTGGCCTCGTTCCGGAGCACCGGCGACTCCACGTTCATCAGCGCGGACGGCCGCCGCACCTTCGTGGTGCTCGCGGTGAACGCCGACAAGGGCGACAGCGTGGCCAAGCTGGTGGCGCCCGTCCGCGCCCTGGTGCAGGAGTCCTTCCGCCAGACCGGCGTGGACTCGGCCAGCCACAAGGTGCGGGTCACCGGCCGCTCCCCGCTCGACCTCGACGTGCGCACCGTGGTGGCCGCCGACAGCAAGCGGGGGGAGCTTCGCCTGCTGCCGCTCACGGCGGGGATCCTGCTGCTCGCCTTCGGGGCACTGGTGGCGGCGGTGCTGCCGCTCATCATCGGGTTCCTGGCGATATGGGTGACCCTCGCGGTGGTGGTGATCCTGGCCGACTACACGCCGATGTCGGTCTTCGTGCTCAACATGACGACCATGCTCGGCCTCGGCGTGGGGATCGACTATTCGCTGCTCATCGTCACCCGGTTCCGCGAGGAGCTCAACCGCGGGCTGCGGCGGCAGGAGGCGGCGGCCCGCGCGCTCAGCACCGCCGGCGCCGCGGTGCTCACCTCCGGGATGACGGTGGTGGTGGGCTTCGCGGCGCTGCTGCTCACGCCGCTGGTGGAGACGCAGTCGGTGGGGATCGGCGGGCTGGTGGTGGTGGCGGTGGCGGTGGCGCTCTCGACCACGCTGCTGCCGGCGCTGCTGGCGGTGCTGGGCCGCCAGATCGACCGCCCCCGCTGGCTGGCGCGGCGGCTCACCTGGTACCACGCGCCCGGGGCCTGGGAGAAGTGGGCCCGCAGCCTCTCCCGCAACCCGGTGCGCGCCCTCACCATCGGCGGGGCGGTGATCGCGCTGCTCACCGCGCCGGTCTTCTGGATCAGGATCGGGCTGCCGGCGCGCAACTGGTGGCCCACCGCCACCGAGGCCGGCCAGGGGGTGCAGACCCTCGAGGCCATGGGCGTGGCCAACATCATCCTGCCGGTGCGGATGGTGATCGAGCTGCCCGAGGGGCAGAGCGCGGTCTCGGCCGCCAGCCTGCGCGGGCTGCGGGCCCTCTCCGATTCTCTGAAGGCCGACGGCCGGGTGGCGCAGGTGCGCAGCCTGGTGGACCTCGAGCCGGGGATGGGCATCCTCGAGTACTCGATCCTCTACGGCAACCTCGAGGACGCCCGGGCCCGCTACGGCGGCTTCCTCGACGCCTACCTGTCCACCGACCAGCGGGTGACCCTGATCGACGTGGTGCTCAAGGACACCACCAGCCTCACCTCGGGGATGGACCTCTCGCGCCACGCGCGGACCCTCGCCAAGGTCCCGCCCAAGCAGCTGCGCGGCGCCACGATCGTGGTGGGGGGCTACACCGCCGCCAGCCTCGACCTGCAGGACGTCCTGCTGCGCCGCTTCCCGATGCTGGTGGTGCTCATCCTGGGCTGCACCGGGCTCATGCTCGCCATCGTGTTCCGCTCGGTGCTGGTGCCGATCAAGGCAGTCATCATGAACACCCTCTCGGTGAGCGCCACCTTCGGCCTGATCGTGCTGGTGTTCCAGCACGGCATCGGCGCCGGCCTCTTCGGGCTCGACGGCCCCACCTCGGCGATCTTCGTGGTGGTGCCGGTGCTGGTCTTCGCCGTGGTGTTCGGGCTCAGCATGGACTACGAGGTGTTCCTGCTGGCCCGGGTCAAGGAGGCGTTCGACAAGACCGGCAACAACGAGAAGGCCACCGAGGAGGGGCTCTCCGCCACCGCCTCGGTGATCACCAGCGCCGCGCTGATCATGATCCTGGTCTTCGGGGTGTTCGCCTTTGCCCGGGTGCTGGCGATGCAGTTCCTGGGCTTCGGGCTGGCGGTGGCGGTGCTGCTCGACGCCACGATCATCCGGATGGTGCTGGTGCCGGCGATCATGCACCTGGCGGGGGAGTGGAACTGGTGGCCGGGCTACCGGCGCAAGCCGAAATCCCCGGGGTAGGCCGGGCGGAGGCGGGAAGCGGGAAACGGGAAGCGGGAAGCGGGAAGAGGGAAGAGGGAAAAGCGAAGGACGTGGGGGCCTGTCGCGGGCTACCACGTCCTTCCCGTTTCCCGTTTCCCGCTTCCCGCTTCCCGTTTCCCGCTTCCCGGCGGTTCACCGCCCTAGGAGCAGCTGATCGCCCCGTCGTTCGTGGCCGTGCCCACCGGCGCGGCGTTCCCCACCACCACGTAGCACTGCTTGGTGACCTTCGGGTTGGCCACGCTGCCGGACCAGCCGGAGGCGGTGGCCTCGTGGATGGTGATGGTGTTGCCCGCGGTGTAGTTGGGGTTGAGCGAGTCGGTGGTGGCGCTGTAGAAGCGGTGGTCGAAGTAGAACGCCTCCTGCTCCTCGGTCACGGCCCGCAGGTCGGAGGTCATGCTGGCGACGGTGGCCTTGTCCTTGGTGCTCTGCAGCCGCGCGAAGCCCAGCGCAGCCAGGATCCCGAGCACCACCATCACGGTGAGGATCTCGATGATGGTGAAGCCGCGCCGGTCGGGGTGGTGTCGCATGCGGGCACTCCTCAGTGTTTGGCCTCGAGCCAGTTGTCCCCTACCCCCACCTCCACCACCAGCGGGACCTTGAGCTCCGCCGCCCCCTCCATGTGCCGGCGCACCAGCGCCACCGCCTGCTCGACCGCGGCGGTTTCGGCTTCGAGGACCAGTTCGTCGTGGACCTGTAGCAACAACCGGGCCGGGAGCCGGGATTCGGCCAGGGCGGCGTGGATCCGGACCATGGCGACCTTGATCAGGTCGGCCGCCGACCCCTGCAGCGGGGTGTTCTGGGCCGTGCGCTCGGCGAAGGCGCGCAGGTTGAAGTTCTTCTCGTTGATCTCCGGGATGTAGCGCCGCCGGCCGAACAGGGTCTCCACGTAGCCGTGCTCCCGGGCCAGCCGGACCTGCAGGTCGAGGTAGGCCCGGACCCCCGCGAAGCGCTCGAAGTACTGCTGGATGAAGGTCCGGGCCTCCTCCTGGGTGATGCCGAGCTGCCGGGAGAGGGCGAACGGCCCCTGGCCGTAGATGGTGCCGAAGTTGATGGTCTTGGCCCGGGCCCGCATCTCGCTGGTGACGTCCGGCAGCGGCACCCCGAAGATCACCGCCGCGGTCTGCCGGTGGATGTCACCGCCGGAGCGGAAGGCCTCGATGAAGGCCGGGTCCTCGGAGAGGTGCGCCATCAGGCGCAGCTCGATCTGCGAGTAGTCGGCCACCACGAAGCGGCACCCCGCCTTGGGCACGAAGCCCTTGCGGATCTCCTCGCCCCGGGGGGAGCGCACCGGGATGTTCTGCAGGTTGGGCTCGGACGACGAGAGCCGGCCGGTGGCGGCGCCGGTCTGGTTGAAGCTGGTGTGGATCCGCCCGGTGGACCGGTTGACCCGGGTGGGGAGCACGTCCACGTAGGTGCTCTTGAGCTTCTGCACCTCGCGATACTCGAGGATCAGCCCCGGCACCTCGTGCCCCATGGCCGAGAGCTGCTCCAGCACGTCGGCGTCGGTGGAGGGGCCGGTCTTGGTCTTCTTGAGCACCGGCAGCTGCAGCTTCTCGAACAGCAGCGCGGCGAGCTGCTTCGGGGAGTTGAGGTTGACCGTGGCGCCGGCGGCCTGGGCGATCTTCGCCTCGAGCGCCACCAGGTCGGTGGTGAGCTCCACCGAGACCCGGCTGAACAGCGCGGCGTCGATGGCGATGCCGTCCCACTCCATGTCCACCAGCACCGGCACCAGCGGCATCTCGAGGTCGCGCAGCAGCGGCTCGAGGCCCATCTCGCGGAGCGACGGCGCGAAGAACTGGTGCAGCGCCAGCACGGTGGCGCTGTCGGCGCCGCAGTACGCCGCGGCCTCGGCCACCGGCACCTCGGCGAAGGGGATCTGCGCCTTGCCCTTGCCGGTGAGGTCGGTGTAGCTCCGCATCCCGCGGCCCAGGTGCTCCAGGCTCAGGGTGTCGATGGCGTGGGAGCGGCGCCCCGGGTCCAGCACGAAGCTCGCCAGCATGGAGTCGTACGCCGCGCCCGCCAGCTCCACCCCCGCCCGGCGCAGCACCTGCCAGTCGTACTTGAGGTTGTGCCCCGCCTTGGGCACCGCCGGGTCCCGCAGCAGCGCCACCAGCCCGGCGCAGGCGGGATCGGTGATCGGCGGCAGGTTGCGCACCGGGTCGGGCGCGGCGAGCTCCCCCGCCGGCGGCCGGTGGCCGAACGGCAGGTACCAGACCTCGTCCGGCGCCGCCGCGAGCGACAGCCCGATCAGCTCGGCGTCGTGCGGCTCGAGCGAGCTGGTCTCGGTGTCGAGCGCCACCAGCGGTGCCCGCCGCAGCCGCTCCAGCAGCGCCGGCAGCGCCGCCGGGTCATCGAGCACCGGCACCGCCGGCCCGGCCGCGTCGTCCCGGCCCGCCGCGGGGGCCGCGGCCGCCGGCGCGGCAGCCCCCTCGGCCGCGCCCTCCAGCCGCTTGGCCAGGGTGTAGAACTCGAGCTCGCTCACCACCCGCAGCAGCTCCGCCCGGTCCGGCTCCTGCTCCGCCAGCGCCCCGGCGTCGAGGCTCACCGGCACGTCGCGCTTGATGGTCACCAGCTCCCGCGACAGCCGCGCGTCGGCGGCGTACTGCTCCAGCGCCTCGCGCGACCGCTTCCCCTTCACCTCGGCCGTGCGGCCGAGCATCGCCTCCAGGCTGCCGAACTGGGTGAGCAGCTCCACCGCGCCCTTGCTGCCGATGCCCTTCACCCCGGGCACGTTGTCGGAGGCGTCACCCACCAGCGCCAGGTAGTCCACCACCTGCGCCGGCGGCACGCCGAGGCGCTCGGCGGCGTTGGATTCGTCCACCCAGAGCTCGTCCACCGCGCCGGGACCGCCCCGGCCCGGGTTGAGCAGCGCCACCCGCGGGCCGATCAGCTGGTAGAAATCCTTGTCGCCCGAGACCACCACCACCTGCCACCCCTGCTCCACCCCCAGGCGCGCCATGGTGCCGATGACGTCGTCGGCCTCGTACCCCTGGACCGCCACCACCGGCACCCGGAAGGCGCGCAGCAGCTGCTCGATCCGCACCACCGACCGGTCGAACTCGGCCTGCAGCTCGTCGTCCAGCTTCTCGCGGGTCGACTTGTACTCGGGATAGAGCGCGGTGCGGAAGGAGTCCCCGGCGTCGTGCACCCAGGCCAGGTACTCCGGCCGGTACTTCTCCCGCAGCCGGAGCAGGAAGTTCACCACCCCCCACGCGGCGGAGGTGTTCTCCCCCCGCGTGGTGCGGAGCGGCCGGGTGATGAGGGCAAAGAAGGCCCGGTAGATCAGGGCATAACCGTCGATGAGGAACAGCTGGGGGGGGGAATGCGGCATGGAGGGAATGTGCCGCGCCCGCGCCGGGGGGGGTAGGGCGGGGGGGAAACGACGGGAAACGGGAAGCGGGAGGCGGAACGGATGCGCCGGCGCGACCTGCGCCCCGGGGCTCCCGCCGTCCGCCTCCCGCGTGCTGCCGCGAGTGTCAGTCGGCCTGGCGCGACAGCCGGGCCACCACCCGCTCCAGCTCCGCCCGCGACCCGGGGGTCAGCCGGTAGCGGCTGAAGCCGGTCTCGTCCACGAAGTAGAGCACCAGCTGGTAGCCGGTGTAGCCCCAGCGGATGAGGCGCCCCTCGCTGGCGGGGCTGGCGTCGAAGATCTCGTCGGGCTCGCCGAGGCGGATGTAGACCTCGCCCCGGTCGGTGCGCCAGCCGGCCACGCCCTCGTCGCGGAAGCGCTGGTTGGCGCGCGCCAGCCGGGCAAAGTAGAGGTCGAGCGCCTCGTTGGCGGGGGTGGCGCTGTTGGGGTCGGAGGCGCGGTAGAAGCGCTTCCAGGCCTCGCCGCGCTCGGCGGCGGGCGCCTTGCGGAGCGAGTCGAGCCCGGGCGAGGGCGGGAAGAACCGCAGCAGCGCCACCAGGTCCTCGAAGTTGGTGACCACCCAACCCTGGGAGAACGACACCACGGCGATGGTGCTGTCCTGGGCCGGGCCGCTCCCCACCACGATGTGCAGCTCGCCGAGCGGGGCGGAGTCGGGGGTGAAGCGGATGAGGGCGCTCTCCACCGCCTGGCCGCCGGCAAAGCGCAGCGAGTCGGCGCGGATGACGCTGTCGCGCATGTCGCGGAGCACCACCGGGACGGTGGTGGGCCCGGTGAGCCCGTAGGCCTCGACGTAGGCCGCGGCGGTGTCGCCGCCGTAGGCCACGGTGCCGCGGGGGTTGAGGATGACGCCGAGGGGCGCGGCGCGGCTGCTGCGGCCGGTGCTCTGGTACACCAGCCGCGGCGCCGAGACGGTGCCCGGCGCGAAGGCCGGCGCCTGGTACACTCCCTCGGCCCGGCCGGCCCGGGCGCCGAGCTGGTCGATCACCTGCAGCACCACCCGGTAGTTGCCCGGGGGCAGGGTGAGACCATCCTGGTACAGGACGCTCTCGTCGTTGCGCTGGGTCTCGGCGAACGTCCCCACCCGCACCGTCTGGTCCTTGGCGGAGACGATGGTGGCCCCGCCGCCCACGGGCGTGGCGGAGAGTTCCACCCGGTAGCGGGCGGCAAAGGCGTCGCCGTCCTTCTGGAAGGCCAGGTTGCGGCTCTCGAGCGAGAGCCCCATCAGCGCCACGGTGGAATCCCCGGGGCCGCCGAAGAAGCCCACTTCGGCCACGAAGGGGAGTGGCGGGCCGGCGGTGAGCCGCCCGAGCCGCCGGTAGACCGAGGTGAGGTCCAGCATCTGGGTCAGGGTCTGACCCTGATTGGGCTGCGGCTGGCTCCCCACGCGGCCCCACGAACCACAGCCGGTGAGCGCGAGGGCGGCGAGGACAGCGACGGCGGCAGTGGGTCGGGGCATCATGACCTAGCTTAGTGATCGTGGTGGAAGAGCGTCAAGCAAGGGCTGCTTGCTCCCCCATTGGAGCGGGACTAGCTTGGAGCATCCCATGAGTCAGGACAGCCTCATCGGCCGGACGATCGCCGGGTACCGCCTCCTCGCCCACGTCGGCGAGGGCGGCACCGCCACCGTCTACAAGGCCGAACACCCCGAGACCGGTATCGCCGCCGTCAAGGTCCTGCGCACCCGCCTGGCGCAGGATCCGGTGGCCATCAAGCGCTTCCTGCGGGAGGCGGAATTCGGGACGCGCGTCAACCACCCGAACATCGTCAAGACGTACACCTACGGCCAGACCGAGGACCTGTACTACCTCGCCATGGAGTGGGTCGAGGGCGAGGCGCTGGAGAAGTTCGCGATCCGCTCCGGGCAGCTGGCCCCCGCCCTGGTGAGCCACATCATCGAGCAGATCGGCGGGGCGCTCACCGCGGCGCACACCCAGGGGATCATCCACCGGGACCTCAAGCCCGCCAACATCCAGTACAACCCCGAAACCCAACGCGCGGTCCTGCTGGACTTCGGCATCGCCCGCGACGCCGACCTCAAGCCCGAGGAGCGGCTCACCCGCACCGGGTTCTTCGTCGGCACCCTGCAGTACGTGGCCCCCGAGGCGCTCTCCGGCGAGCTGGTCAGCGAGCAGGCCGATGTCTACAGCCTGGCCACGATCGCGTACTACCTGCTCACCAGCGCCCTGCCCTACAACGGCCGCTCCCCCCGGGAGCTGTTCCAGCAGCTGCTCACCCAGCCACCCACCCCGCTCAACCAGGCGGTGAAGGGGCTCAAGTTCCCGGTGGCCGTAGAGGAGGCCATCATGGCCGGCCTGGAACGGGACCTGGGCAAGCGCAGCAAGACGGTTGACGAGTTCACCGCCAGACTTTGCACCGCACTGCGCCAGGGCGGCGAGCGCAAGAGCTTCCTCAAGAGCCTCTTCGGCAAATGACCACCGCGGATTCCGCCGCGCTCGACCGACTGCTGCTGGCGCGGTCCGTCAAGCGGGGCCACTTCGTGCTCGCCTCCGGCCGGACCTCCACGTTCTACATCGATTGCCGGCTCACCACCATGGCCGCCGAGGGGCTGGTGCTCATCGGCCAGCTGGGGCTCACCGCCCTGCGCCAGGCCGGCTGGGCCCCCCGCAGCATCGGCGGGCTCACCATGGGCGCCGACCCGGTGGCCTACGCCATCGCCGCCGCGAGCGTGGGGCACCCCCCGATCATCGATGCCTTCAGCGTCCGCAAGGAAGCCAAGGCCCACGGCACCGGCCGCCAGGTGGAGGGGAACTTCACCGCCAGCGACCCCGTGGTGGTGGTCGAGGACGTCATCACCACCGGCGGTTCGGCCCTCAAGGCCATCGAGGCCATCCGCAGCGCCGGCGGCACGGTCCTCGGCATCCTGGCCGTGGTCGACCGTGAGGAAGGTGGCCGGGCGACGCTGGAGGCGGCCGGTTACCAGGTAGTTGCGCTGACCACTTCCACGAGACTCGGCCTCAAGTAGGCGCCGCTCCCACCCTCAGCGCTTGCCCGCCCGGGCCAGGGGCCGGAAGCGCCCCCACACCTCCCGGTAGGGCTCCACCATCAGCACCAGGAACCGGTCGAGTGCCGCGTCGAAGGGAAAACGCCGGCGCAGCTCGGACGTGGTGATCCCCATCAAGCCCCGCACATGCCGGCCGAGACTCTGGGGAGACGAGTAGTCGAGCCGGTAGGCCACGTCGGCGACGGTGTACCCCTGCCGCTCGAAGAGCAGCGTGGCGTGGACCAGCCGCATGGCGGCGAGGTAGCTCTTGGGGCTGGGAAGCCCGGCCCGGCCGAACCGCGACATCAGCGTGGTGGACGGAATGCCGAGCTGGGAAGCGAACTGGAGCGCGGTGGGTACCTCGGGGGCAAGGCGGATGAGGGCCTCGAAGAAGAGCCGGGTGTCGGGGGGGATGTCGTCGCCCAGGGCGGCGAGGACCGGGCCCTGGATGCGGGCGGCGTCGCGGGTGGCCGGCTGGCCGAGCAGGCTGCGCAGCCGGTGCCAGCCCTCGGGGCCGGTGACGTCGATGACCTGGCGGACCCCGCTTGCGCCGAGCTGGAGCAGCACCTCCGAGCCGCGCGGATCGTGGCTGCTGACCAGGGCCACGGTGGGGATGCCGGGGAAGCCGCGCACCAGCTGGCCCAGGGAGTCGAACTGCTGGTCGGGGCACTGGTGCACCGAGAGCAGCACGGCGTCCACCGGGCGTTCGCGGACGGCGCGGATGGCCTCGGGAATGGACTCGCGGTGCACCAGCGAGAACCAGCCGGTGCCCGCGGCCTCCACCCGGGGTCGCTCCTCGGGCCGGAGCACGGTGGCGACGATCGGTGCGGCGGGGCGCGGGGGCATGGCGGCATCCGGGTGGAGGATGGCCGCCAGCATAGGCCGGGGTGCTCAACCTTCGTTCAATCGCGGGGCGGCGCAGGCTGCAACCTTCACGGGGCCCGGCGCGTCTGGCCGGGAGGGATCCCGTCCACTCGGGGCCCCGGGTAGGCGTCTCCAGTCTCCCGACCTAAGTTCAGGACCATGACCGAGCCGCCGGAACTGATGGCCCGCCTGCAGGCGGCGCTGGGCGCCCAGTATCGCCTGGAGCGCGCGCTGGGTCACGGCGGCATGGGCGTGGTCTTCCTGGCACGCGACACCACCCTCGACCGCCCGGTGGCGGTGAAGGTGGTCCATCCCGAACTCGCGGTCCACACCACCATCACCGAGCGGTTCCTCGCCGAGGCGCGCATGATCGCGCGGCTGCGGCATCCCGGCATCGTGGCGGTGCACACCGCCGGCGAGGCGACCGGGGTCTTCTACTACGTGATGGACTACGTCCCCGGGGAGAGCCTGCGGCAGCGGCTGCAGCGGGAGGGGGCGCTGCCGGTGGACCAGGTGCAGCGCATCGTCGCCGACCTGGCCGACGCGCTCGACGCCGCGGGCCGCGCGGGACTGGTGCACCGCGACGTGAAGCCGGAGAACATCCTGCTGGACGAGGGCTCCGGCCGCGCCATGCTGGCGGACTTCGGGATCGCGCGGGTGATGGCGGGCGAGGTGGACGGCGCCCGCACCGCGCAGGGCGTGGCCGTCGGCACCCCGACCTACATGAGCCCCGAGCAGGCGGCGGGGGAGCAGGTGGACGCCCGCAGCGACCTCTACGCCCTGGGCGTGGTGGCCTACGAGATGCTCACCGGGCGGCCGCCCTTCCGCGCCGAGAACGCGGCGGCGGTGGCCTCCAAGCACCTGGCCGAGGTGGCGGCGCCGGTGACGGGCAAGCGCCCGGAGACGCCGGCCGCGCTGGCCCACGCGGTGACCCGCGCCCTCGAGAAGGACCCGGCGCGGCGGTGGCAGACCGGCGCCGAGATGCGGCACGCGGTGCAGGGGATCACCGCCCCGCCGGCCTTGCCGCGGCGCGGCCGCCGGCTCGGGCTGGTGGCCGGGGCGATGGCCCTCGCGCTGCTGGTGGTCGGGTTCCTGGCCCTGCGGCCCGGCGGGCCGCCGGAGGGGGTCAACCCGCGCCACTCGATCCTGGTGCTCCCCTTCGACAACCAGCGGCAGGACCCGGCGGTGGAGTGGCTGCGCGACGGCAGCGTGAGCATGCTGGCGCTCAACCTGTCGCAGTGGACCGACCTCGCCGTGGTCGACCACGAGCGCCTGCACGACCTGCTGGCACGGCGCAAGCTCGACCCGGGCGCGCCGCTCGGACTCGAGATGGCGCGGCGGCTGGCCCGCGACGCCGGCGCCTGGACGGTGGTGCTCGGGGAGTTCACCCGGGTGGGCGACTCGCTGCACCTGCTGGCGCGGGTGTTCGACGTGGCGAGCGGGGCGCGAGTGGACGCCGCCGAGGTGCACGGCCGCCCCGGTGACGACGCGCGGCCGCTGTTCGACCAGCTGGCGGCGCGGCTGCTCAACATCTCCGGCGCGCCGGCCGGGATGACGGCCGACCTGGCCCGGGTGACCACGCCCTCGATCGAGGCGTACCGCGCCTACCTCGCGGGCATGGACCACCTCAACCGCTGGAACCTCGGCCAGGCGGAGCAGAGCTTCCGCCGGGCGGTGGACACCGACACCACCTTCGGCCTGGCGTATTACCGGCTGTCGCTCACCCGCGGCTGGCTGTCCGGCCCCGCCGACTCGCTGGGGCTGGTGTCGATCCAGCGCGCCACCCGGTTCGCGGAGCGGCTGCCCGAGCACGACCGCGCGATGATCGGCGCCTACCGGCTGTTCCTCGAGGGGGATTACGCCCGGGGCCAGGCGGCGTACGAGGCGCTGCTGGCCAAGGACTCCACCGACGCCGACGCCTGGTACGGGCTGGCCGACGCCTGGTTCCACGACACCGCCTCGACCAACGTGGCCGCGCGGATGACCCGGTCGCTGCGCGCCTTCAAGCGGACCCTCGCACTCGACCCGGAGTACTTCCTCGCGTTCGAGCACCTGGCGTGGATCTACCGCCAGGCGGCGCAGGACCAGCCGTTCATGGCGCTGCTGCCCAGCGACTCGCTGGTGCCGGCGCTGCGCGAGGGCGGCCGGCCGGCGCTCGACTCCTTCGCGCTGGCGCAGGCGGTGCGCCGCGCCCGCACCGACGGCATCGCCAGCGCGCGCGACTGGCTGTCGCGCCAGCCGGAGAACGACCACGCCCAGAACGCACTGCTCTACGCCCTGCTGGCCGCCGACGACCGGGCCCAGGCGCTGCGCGAGATGGACCGGCTCCGGCTGGCGCCCGAGGGGCGCGACCGCGCCGACCTGCCCTTCCTGCGGGGCCGGGTGCTCGCCGCCACCGGGGACACCCGCGAGGCGCTCAAGAGCGTCGTGGGCGCGCTCGACACCCTCACCGCCGGCGACTTCGACGTGACCCGGCTGCCCATCGACGCGGTGGGCGAGGTGGCCGGTGGCGCCAACCTGCTCGGCTACGCCGGGAAGGTGGAGCTGGCGGGCAGGAGCCTCTCGCTCGCGGCGGAGATGAGCGCGGGCTACATGCCCTCCGCCCCGCAGTCGCAGCGGCTCGGCGGCCGCACGCTGTACGACTACCTGCTGCAGAGCCACCTCTTCACCGCGCTGGGCGCCCCTGCCGCCCGGCTGCAGCCGCTGTGGGACGAGGTGGCCGACAGCGCGCGCCGCGCGCCGCGCGCCAGTCGCGCCGCGGTCGTCAACTTCGGCTGGGCCGCGGCGATGGGGCTGTTCCTGCAGGATCCCTCCAACCCGCGGCCGCTCGAGGAGCTGCAGGCACTCGACGGCAACCCGACGCCACCCGAGCTCCAGGCCCTCACCGCCCTCGACCGGGGCGACTCGACCCGGGCCCGCGCCCTGCTGGCGCTCCCCGACTCCGCCACCCCGCCCGTCTACCACAAGCGGCCGCAGTGGTGGGGCTACCGCCGGATGATCGCGGCCCACGCCTGGCACGCCCTGGGGGAGGACGCCCGCGCCCTCGCCTCGCTCGAGGAATTCGTGCCGGAGCACCTGGCCCGCGAGGGCTTCGACGTGCGCTGGCTGCTGCTGGGGCAGGCGCGGGTGCTGCGCGGGGAGATCTACGAGGGCCAGGGCAAGCCCGACCTGGCCCGGAAGGAGTACGAGGGGGCCCTGGCCCAGTGGGAAGAGGCCGACAGTACCCTGGGGCCACTGATCGGGCGGGTCCGCAGCCGGCTGGCCGGCCTGGGCGGTCCCGGCTAGGCGCCCCCCTGACCCCGCCCGGGCCGTCCGCGTATCTTTCCCACACAGGCTGGACGTGATGGTCGCGGGCCGGGCAACCGGTCCCGAGGAAAGTCCGAGCTCCACCGGGTAGACTGCCAGGTAACGCCTGGGCGCCGCAAGGCGACGGACAGGGCCACAGAAAACAGACCGCCTCCGGCGCGAGCCGGGGGTAAGGGTGAAACGGTGGGGTAAGAGCCCACCGCCCCGAGCGCAAGCAAGGGGGCACGGCAACCCCCAGTCGGTGCAAGGCCAAATAAGCGGCGAGGTGTGACCCACACCGCCCATGGGACGACGGGGCTTGCCCCGGGATTCCAAGCCGCGGGTAGGCTGCTCGAGGCGGTCGGCGACGACCGTCCCAGATAGATGACCATCTCCCGGAGGGGCAACCCCGAGGGAAACAGAACTCGGCTTACGGTCTGGCCTGGGGCCGGGGATCCCCCTCGGGGGTGGGTGGGTGCGCACGGCCGTGCGTTCCTGCGCGCCCCCCGGGATTCCCGGCCCTCCCGTCCCCCGGGCGCCCGGGGTAGCTTCCTTAGTCGCTGTCCAGCAGGGTGTTACGCATGAGTCGATCGCCGTCGTCGCCGGATCGCAACAAGCCGTACCCGGACTCGTGGGAGCAGGTGGCGGAACTGCGGGTGTTCCGGACTGCGGCCACGGACTGGGACCGGCTGGCCACGTGGCGGCAGGACATGTGGAAGCGCGGCTGGCGCCTCCTCAAGGTCACCAGCGACGAGGTCGAGCTGGTGGCCGTCTTCGGCAAGACCAAGGCCGACCTGCAGTCGCCGGCCTCTCTCTAGTCGCAGTCCATCTCCCCATCACACAGAGGAAGTCATGACGGTTCGTCCCTGGCTGGTCGCCCTGGTCAGCGTGAGCGCCCTCGCGGCGTGGACCAACGCGGCCCCCGCGGGGCCGGCGCGGTACCGGGTCGAGGTGAAGACCGCAGTCACCCAGGACCTCACCGCGGTGGGACAGGGTGAGCAGAAGCAGGAGTTCACCAACACCGGGTTCGTGACCGTCACGACGAAGGACAGCGCCGGCGGGCAGGCGGTGACGATCGTGCTCGACTCCCTGCTGCCGGGCGAGGGCTCGCCCTTCGTGGGCGAGATGGCCAAGGGCGCCGCGGGCACCACGTGGACGGGCTTCCGCCAGGCCAACGGCCGGATGAAGGACCTCAAGAGCGGCTCCGAGAACCCCGCCGCCAACACCATGCAGGGCGTGCTGCAGCAGCTGCTGCCGCCGATGAAGGCCGGCACCCGCGAGGGCCAGAGCTGGACCGACACCACCGAGTCGGACAACGACGGCGTGGCGGTCCGCACCGTCACCAACTTCCAGACCTCGGGCGGGATGATGGACGGCGCCAAGGTGGTCATGCTGGCGGGGGCGTCGAGCACCGCGATGTCGGGGCAGCAGAACGGCCCGCAGGGGAGCATGAGCCTCGAGGGGAACGGCACCAGCACCGCTAACTGGGTGGTGGCCGCCGACGGCACCTGCCTCTCGTCGACGTTCACCGGCACCCAGAACATCGCGGTCACGGTGGCCCAGCTCCCGGAGCCGATCCCGGTGACGGTGAAGCTCGAGGGCTCCACCGCGCTGCTCAAGTAGCCATGCGTCACGGCTGGCGGATCGCGGGGCTGCTCCTGGGCGCGGCATGCGCCTCGGGGGGCCCCGCGAGCCGTCCCGGGGGGCCGTCCCCGGCCCCGCCCGCCACGCCCCGTCCCAGCATCGATCCCGTCCGCACCACGCCGGCGCCCCCGGTGGCGCTGCGCTACCCGCGCAGCGGCGGCGGGATCGTGCGCTACGCCTTTCACCGCCGCGACTCGCTCGCCGCCACGATGCCCAGCGGCGAGACCCAGGTGCAGCAGCTGGCACGGACCGCGTACCTCACGCTCACCCTGGTGCACGCCGACAGCGGCAGCCGCATCACCGCGGTGGTCGACTCGGTGCGCCCCGACAGCGGCTTCGCGTTCGCGGCGCTGCTGCTCGACAGCGCCCGCAGCGCGCGCTGGACCGCCTGGCGCGACACCGCGGGCCACACCCGGGTGGACGCCGGCACCTCCCCGTCGCTCGCGGCGAGCCAGATCCGCGACGAGCTGCAGCTGCTCTTCCCCCCGCTCCCCCCGCAGGGGGCACTTCCCGGCACCCGCTGGACCGACTCCACCACCATGGACGGCCGGGTGAGCGCCTTCGCCGCCACCGAGGTGGTGCACAGCCAGCTCGCGGCCGGCACCCTGCTCACCGCCGCCGGCGCGGTGCCGGTGGAGGTGCTGCGCAGCCGCGCCGCCAGCGGCGAAGGCACCCAGTTCGGCCAGCCCATCAGCGTGACGGGCACCGGCGCCGACAGCCTGGCCTACCAGCTGCTGCCCGACGGCCGCGTGGTGCAGGTGGAGGGCCGCCGCTGGACCGACCTGGTGGTGACCCTCCCGACCATCGGGCAGTCGGTGCCGGCGCGGGAATCCTCCACGCTCCTGTTCACGCTCCTGCGCTGAGGCCCGGCATGCGCCGCGCCCTCACCGTATGCCTCGCGCTGGCGGCGCTCTTCGTGGCCTGGCTGTTCGCCACCTGGCCGCCCCCCCTCTGGTACCGCACCCACTGGCCCCGCCAGACGGCGTTCATGGCCATTCGCGCCGGTGACACCGTGCCGGTGCAGTACCGCCCCGTCCCGCTCGATTCCATCGCCCCGGTGCTGCAGGACGCCGTGATCATCGGCGAGGACAACAACTTCCGCACCCACGGCGGGCTCGACTACCTGGCGCTGGCCCACGCGCTGGGCTACCAGCGGATGACCTTTGCCTGGGACAACCCGCGCGACCGCCACGACCTCTACGCCCTGCTGCCCCACGCGTGGAGCCGGCGCGACAAGCTGCGCGGCGCCAGCACGATCTCGCAGCAGCTGGCCAAGAACCTCTACCTCAGCGCGTCGCGGAACCCGCTCCGCAAGGTGAAGGAGGCCGTGATCACCTGGCGGCTGGAGGCGGCGCTGGGGAAGGACCGGATCATGGAGCTCTACCTGAACATCGTGGAGCTCGGCCGGGGCACCTGGGGCGTGGAGGCGGCCAGCCAGCGCTACTTCAAGCGCAGCGCGCGCCAGCTCACCACCGAGCAGGCGGCGGCGCTGGCCGGCACGCTCCCCTTCCCGCTCTCCTCCAACCCCGGCTATCGCCCGGGCCGGATGCGCTGGCGCCAGAACCTGATCCTGCGCCGGCTGCGGGGGGAGCAGGTGGAGGTGCCGAAGGTGGAGACCGAGGCGGAGGCGCCGCCGCCCGCGGTGGATTCGACGGCGGCGCCCGTCGATACCGCGCCCGCGCGCGAGGAGGCCCCGCCACCCGACGAACCGGCCCCGGCCGATACCCTGCCCGCCCCGGCCGACACGACGGCGGAGGCGGCCCCCTGATGCGGAAGCGGCTGCAGCTCTTCACGGTGCGGACGGCGATGCGCACCCTGGGCCGGATGGCCCCGGAGCGCGCCGCCCGGCTGGCCGAGCGGCTCTTCACCCGGCCGCCGCGCGCCGCGGCACGCCCGCACGAGGACGACTTCCTGGCCACCGGCACCCCGTTCGAGCTGCCGGTGAGCGCGGGCACCCTGGCGGCGTGGCGCTGGGGCGAGGGGCCGACGGTGCTGCTGGTGCACGGGTGGGCCAGCCGGGCGGCGCGCTTCCGGGTGCTGGTGCCGCGGCTGGTGGCGGCGGGGTTCTCCGCGGTGGCCTACGACGGGCCGGCGCACGGCCGCTCGCCGGGGCAGTACACCAGCCTCCCGGAGTACGCGGCCGCGCTGCTCGAGGTGGGGCAGCGGCTGGGGCCGCTGCACGCGGCGGTGGGGCATTCGCTGGGGGGCGGGGCCATCGCGGTGGCGCTGGCGCGCGGGCTGGGGCTCCGGCGCGCCGCGCTGATCGCGCCGTTCGCGGCGCCGCCGGAGTTCTTCGACCAGTTCGCCGACCACGTGGCGCTCCCGCCCAAGGCGCGGGAGCGGCTGCGCACCAACCTGGAGCGGCGCTACAAGCTCAAGTACGGCGACCTCTACGTGCCCCACCTGGCCCGCGAATTCACCATCCCCGCGCTGGTGGTCCACGACCGCGACGACGCGGACATCCCGCTGCGCTACGGCAAGGCGATCGCCGAGGCGTGGCCCGGCGCCACCTTCGTGCGCACCGAGGGGCTCGGGCACCACGCGATCATGCGGGACGCGGGGGTGATGGACCAGGTGGCGGCGTTCATCACCGACGTCAGATGAGGCCGGTGAGCAGCGCGTAGTTGAGCGCCGCCGCCCCCAGCGCCACGCCGAGCACGCCCTTCCACCGCGGCGTCAGCAGGTCCATCCCCTGCAGCTGCGAGATGTCCTCCCCCCGCTCCAGCCGCTCCTGCCGGTAGCCCTTGAACAGCACCAGCCCCAGGCCGATCACCACGAACGCGGGGCCGGCGAGCCCGGCGAGCATCGAGAACTCCCCGTCGCGCCGGGCCTGCACCCAGGCGAGGTTGGTCATCCAGCCGCTGGCGGCGGCCATGGCCAGGCCGACGCCCCGGCGGGCCATGGGAGGTGGGGCGTCTTTGAGGGTCATTGCACCGACGGGAAAAGGGAAGAGGGAAACGGGAAGCGGGAAGCGGGAAACGGGAAGCGGGAAGCGGGAAGCGGGAAACGGGAAGAGGGAAAAGGGAAAAGGGAAGAGGGAAAGGGCTCGAGCACCAATCGCCTAATCGCCTAACCGCCTAACCGCCCAACCGCCCAACCGCCCAACCGCCTACAGAATCTGCTTCCCGAACGCGGACTGGACCAGCTCCACGGCGAACTCGGCCGAGCGGTTGCGGTCGTCGAGGATGGGGTTCACCTCGACCATCTCGAGCGAGGTGACGACCCGGGCGGCGGCGAGGGATTCCATGAGCAGCTGGGCCTCGCGGTAGTCGAGCCCGCCCTTGACCGGGGTACCGACGCCGGGCGCGAGCGACGGATCGACGGCGTCGAGGTCGAAGCTCACGTGCACGAAGTCGGTGTCCTTGGTGACGTGGGCGAGCGCCTTCTCCATGACGATATGGATGCCGTGGCGGTCAATGTCGGCGATGGTGTAGACGTGGACGCCCAGGCGGCGCAGGTGCTCGCGTTCGCCCTCGTCCACGCTGCGGATCCCCACCAGCGCCACGTGGCCCGGCTCCACCTTGCGGAAGCGGCCGGCGATCTGCCCCAGCGCCGCGGGGCCCAGGCCGAGCAGCGCGGCGAGCGGCATGCCGTGGACGTTGCCGGAGGGCGAGGTCCGCGGGGTGTTGATGTCGCTGTGCGCGTCGACCCAGAGCACGCCGACCTTCCGGCCCTTGCTCCGGGCGTGGGCGGCCACGCCGGAGATGGTGCCGGCCGCGATCGAGTGGTCGCCGCCGAGCACCAGGGGGATGCGCCCCCGGGCCAGCACGGCGCGCACCCGCTCGGCCAGCAGCTTGTTGACCTGGACGATCTCGGCGAGGTAGCGGGCGCGGCGGTCGCCGACCCGCATGACCTCCATGGTCCGGATCTCGAGGTCACCCTCGTCGATGACGGTGTAGCCCTGCTCGCGGAGCCGGTCGTTGAGGCCGGCGATGCGGATGGCGGAGGGACCCATGTCCACCCCGCGGCGCCCGGACCCGAGGTCCATGGGGACGCCGATGACGTGGATGAGGGAGCGACGGGGGCGGGACATGGGGGGGGTCAGGCGATTGGACGATTGGGCGATTAGGCGATTGGAGGCCTAATCGCCCAATCGCCTAATCGCCCTAATCCACCAGCCGGAGCGGCATGACCAGGGTGAGGTACGCCGCCGGGTCGTTCCAGCCCACCGGCTCGCAGGTGGCGGCGCGCTCGGGGCCCTTGAAGGTCATGCGCACCTCGTCGGTGGGCATGTACTTCATGATCTCGAGCAGGTAGGCGGCGTTGAACCCGATCTCCATGGTCTCGCCGTCGTAGCTCACCGAGAGCTCTTCCTGGGCCTCGCCCAGGTCGGGGGTCTGCACCGAGAGCTTGCAGGAGCCGTTGGCCAGGCCCATGCGGATGCGGTGGGTCTGGTCGCTGGCGACGATGCTCATGCGCTTGAGCGCGGAGGCGAGGGCCGCCTTGTCGGCGGTCATCATCTTGTCGTTCTCGCGCGGGATGACCTGCTCGTAGTTCGGGTACGGCCCCTCGATCAGCCGGGTGTAGACCTGGGTGGTGGCGGAGCGGAAGCCGAGGTGGTTCTCGCTCTTGGCGATCTCGAGCTCGTCCTGGTCGCCGAAGAGGCGGCGGATCTGGTCGAGCGCCTTGGGCGGGATGATGAGGTCGGCCTGGCCCTTGCCGATGCCGGCGGTGACGGGCACGTCCATCCGGGCCAGCCGGTGGCCGTTGGTGGCCACCATGCGCATCCGCTCGGGCCGCAGCTCCCACAGCACGCCGTTGAGGATCGGCCGGCTCTCCTCGGTGCTCGCGGCGAAGGCCACGTGGGAGACCAGCTTCTGGACGTCCCCGGCCTTGGAGCGCCAGGCGGCGTCGAACTTGACGGCGGGGAAGGCCGGGAACTCCTCGCGGGGGAGACCCAGCAGCCGGAACTTGGAGCGGCCGCACTCGATGCTGGCCCGCTGCTCGCCGGAGCTGGTGAGGCGGATGGCCGCGCTGGGCAGCTCCCGGACGATGTCCGAGAGCTTCTTGGCCGGCAGGGTGATCGCGCCTTCCTGGTCCACGCTGGCCGGCACCGTGGTGCTGACCGCGATGTCGAGGTCGGTCCCGGAGAGCCGGAGCCCGTCGCCGGTGGCCTCGAGCAGCACGTTCGAGAGCACCGGCAGGGTGGTCTTCGTGGGAATCGAGGCGGTGACGGCTTGCAGTCCTTCCTGGAACTGCTCCCGCGTGATCGTGAACTTCATCCCGTTCCTCGGCGTGCAAGAAGTACTACTGTTTCTCTGTTTACTTAAACTAGTAGCAGTAGTAGGCTCTGGGGATATGTCGACAGCCGCCCCAACTCCACGCGGCGTCACCGGTTGCCCCGTTCCGGCCCTGTGGACGGGGTGTGGAGGGCGGGGACGAAATCCGCAGAACTCCCCCCGTTGTCCCGCCCGCCCACACCGCCCACATCCCGCGTGGACAACTACTGTGCAATCAGCTCCGTGCGCGCGCTCTCGATGCGATCGCGGAAGCTGCGGTCGCGGGCCATCTGGCGCTGGACCTTGTCCACACTGTGGATCACGGTGGAGTGGTCGCGCCCGCCGAAGGCCTGCCCGATCTCGATCAGCTGCATCTGCAGAATGTCGCGCGCCAGGTACATGGCGATCTGGCGCGGCACCACCAGGGTCTTGATCCGGGCCTTGGAGCGGAGCTGCTCCGAGGTCACCCCCCAGCGCCGGGCCACGACGTCCTGGATCCGGTCGATGGTGGGGAGGGTCTTGGGCGTGGCCGAGAGGTCGTCGCCGGGCCGGATCTTGTCGGCCAGGGCCTCCCGGGCCAGCTCGATCGACACCTCGCGGTGCTTGAGCGAGGCGAAGAGCAGCAGCTTGATGATGCAGCCCTCGAGCTCCCGGACGTTGGAGCGGACGTGCTCGGCGATGAACCGGAGCACGTCGTCCGGGATGGTCATCTCGAGGTGGTCCTGCTCCTGCTTCTTGCGCAGGATGGCGATCCGGTGCTCGAGGTCGGGCTGGCCGATGTCGGCCACCATGCCCCACTCGAACCGGCTCACCAGCCGGGCCTCGAGGCCCGGGATCTCCTTGGGGGGCCGGTCGGAGGTCAGGACGATCTGCTTCCCGGCCTCGTAGAGGGCGTTGAAGGTGTGGAAGAACTCCTCCTGGGTGGCCTCCTTGCCCTCCAGGAAGTGCACGTCGTCCACCAGGAAGAGGTCGATGTCCTGCCGGTAGCGCTTGCGCAGCTCCGGCATGGTCCGGCGGGAGATCCCCTCGATCACTTCATTGATGAACTGCTCGGCGCTCACGTACAGCACGCGGGTGCCCGGGCTCCGGCGGAGCATGGCGTGCGCGATGGCCTGCATCAGGTGGGTCTTGCCCAGCCCGGTGGCGCCGTAGATGAAGAGCGGGTTGTAGGTCTTGCCCGGGGCCTCGACCGCGGCGTGGGCGGCGGCGGCGGCCAGCTGGTTCGACTTGCCGATGACGAAGGAGTCGAAGCTGTAGCGGTCGTTGAGCGGCTGGTTGCTCGGGTTGGAGGCCATCGCGGTATGGCCACCGGCCGGCGGGCTGACAAAAAAGTCCATCTGTGGCCGCCGCTGCCGGTCCTCCTGGACCCGGAAGGTGACGGTCACCGGCTTCCCGGCCACGGTCTCCGCCAGCCGGGAGAGGAGGGCGCCGTGGTTGGTCTCGTTCCACTTGGCGGCGAACTCGTCGGGCACGGCAATGACGAGGCGGTCGTCCTCGAGGGCGACGGCTTCGGTGGGCTCGAGCCAGGCGCGCACGACCTTGTCGGGTAGCTTCTGCCCGGCTTCGTCGAGGATGCGCTTCCAGATGTCTTTGGCGGACTGCTGCATGCCACTCAGGAGAGATGAGGCGTTAGCAAGGGTGGCCGAACGTACGGGCCGGATGTGGAAAAGTCAACCTTGACCCGAGAGGGGGGTCCTGGCTAGGTTTGCAGGCTCATTTGAGGGGATTTTTCAATGAATCCGTCATACCGTCCGCGCAACAAGCGCCGGGTCGCGAAGCATGGCTTCCGCACCCGCATGTCCACCCGCTGGGGCCGCGAGACCCTGTCCCGCCGCCGCAAGAAGGGGCGGAAGCAGCTCGTGGTGAGCATCGGCTCCAAAGACGGGAGCCGCTGACGCCAGGCGAACGGCGGCCGCGGTCGAGCCGCCTCGCGGGCCGGGCCGAACGGCTCCGGTGCCTCGAGCAGGGTCGCCGGCGCCGGCAGCGCTTGCTGGAGTTCATCTGGATGGACAACATGGTGGGCCACCCACGGATGGGACTGATCGTTCCGAAGTTCCAGTCCACGGCGGTGGCCCGCAATCGTTTGCGGCGGCGCCTGCAGGAGCTGTGGCGCCGGGAGGTCCAGCCCAGGCAGGGCGGGCGGGACCTCCTGATCCGGGCCCGGAAGGAAGCGTACGGCGTGCCGTTCCAGACGCTCAGGACCGAGTTGCTGACATGGGTGGGCGGGCTGTGAGGTCCGGCAGCTCGGCGGCTCGGCGGCTCGACGGCGGCATGGCCGCCCCGCGGCTGTTTCCGCGGCCCACCACCCTCCTCGGCTGGCTGCAGGCGCCGCTCACCTGGCTCAGCATCCTCCTCATCCGTCTGTATCAACTCGTCATCTCCCCGGGCCTCCCCTCGAGCTGCCGGTTCGCGCCCAGCTGTTCGGCGTACACCCTCGAGGCGGTGCAGCGCCACGGTGCCCTGCGGGGCATCTGGCTCGGCGCCCGCCGGCTCGTCCGCTGCCATCCGTGGCATCCGGGCGGCTACGACCCGGTTCCCTGACCCCGACGCATAGGCACTCATGGACCGCCGTGTGATCTGGGCGATCGGCCTGATGATGGTGATCGCCATCGCCCCCACCTTCTTCCTCAAGCCGCCGGCCAAGCCGGTGGTGACGGCCGCTGATTCGGCGGCGCGCCAGCTCGGCGACTCCGCGGGTCGGCCGCTCGGCGATTCGACCGCCGTGCTCGGCCGCGACAGCGCCTTCGGGCCCATCGGCACCATCGAGGCCGCTGGCGGCCTCCGCCCCGCCGCCGACACCGTGGTGGTCTCGAGCCCGCTCTACCGCTACGAGATCAGCACCCGCGGCGGCGCGCTGGTCCAGGCCACGCTCGCCCGCTACAACGCCCTCGACCCGATCGGCAAGGGCCAGCCGGTCGAGCTGCTCCCCGCCCCGATGCACCAGCTCGCGATCAACGTGGGCAACGACACCCTGCCGCTCGCCGACTGGGACTTCACGGTGGTCGGCGGCACGGGCACCCGGCAGCTCGCGGCCAAGGGGCAGCCCGAGACGCTCACGCTGCAGGGGAGCCGCGGCGGGGTGCAGGTGGAACTGGCCTATACGTTCACGCCCGACGATTACCTCATCGGCGTGCGCGGCCGGATCGCCGGCCTCGGGCCGGTGGGCGGGCACCTGCTGATCGGCATGGGGAGCGGCTTCCGCCAGACCGAGGCCGACAGCGCGGCCAACCTCTACGAGTTCGGCCTGGTCACCAAGACCGACGAGTCGAAGCTCACCAAGTTCTCCTCGCTCAAGCCGCTGGAACGCCGCACCCTCGAGGGCCCGCTCGAGTGGGCGGCGGTCAAGGCCAAGTACTTCGTGGCCGCGGTGCTGGTGGTGGACTCCGGCGCGGCGCAGCTCTCGGGCGCCACGGCCCAGGCGCTGCCGGCCGCCAAGAAGCCGACCCACGCCACCGTGACCTTCGGGCTGCCGCTCGCCGCCGCCGGCGACTTCCAATACCGCATGTACCTGGGCCCGATGGAGTACCCGCGGCTCAAGGCGATCGGCCACGGGTTCTACGACATCAACCCCTACGGCTGGCCCGGCTTCCGCACCATGATCCGGCCCATCGCGGTGGGCGCCCGGTGGCTGCTGGTGTCCATGCACGAGAACCTGGGCCTGGCCTACGGCATCGTGCTGGTGCTCTTCGGCGTGCTGATCCGGATCGTGCTGTGGCCGCTCAACCAGAAGGGCATGCGCGCCAGCATCCGGATGCAGGCGCTGCAGCCCGAGATGCAGCGGATCCAGGACAAGTTCAAGGACGACCCGGCGCGGATGCAGAAGGAAGTGATGGAGCTGTACAAGCGCGAGGGGGTGAACCCCTTCAGCGGCTGCTGGCCGCTGCTGCTGCCGTGGCCCATCCTGCTGGCGCTCTTCTTCGTGCTGTCGAACTCGATCGAGCTGCGCGGGCAGGCGTTCCTGTGGCTCCCCGACCTGGCGCTCAAGGACCCGCTCCACATCATCCCGCTGGTCATGGGGCTCTCGATGTTCGCGGTGAACAAGGTGGGCATGATGGGCATGCCCCCCAACCCGCAGTCGAAGATGATGCTCTACTTCCTGCCGGTGATGATGACGGTGATGTTCCTGAACTTCGCCTCGGGGCTCAACCTCTACTACGCGGTGCAGAACATCGTCAGCATCCCGCAGCAGTGGTACCTGGCCAAGGAGCGGCTCAAGGCGAGGCCGCCAGAAGTCGGCACGAAGAAGTAGCCCGCGGCACCTCCGGGAAGCGGGAAACGGGAAGCGGGAAGGCACGAGGAGCTCACCTCGCCTTCCCGCTTCCCTTTTCCCGTTTCCCGGTTGTTTTTCCTTCTCCTACGACCATGCTGACCGACCCCATCGTCGCCCTCGCCACCCCGCCCGGCCGCTCCGCGCTCGCGGTGATCCGGCTCTCGGGCGCGGGTGCGTTCGGGATCGCGGCCCGGGTCATCCCCTCCTTCCGCGCCGATCCGCCCCGCACCGCGCACTACGCCGCCTTCCGCGACGCCGCCGGCCAGCTGATCGACCGCGGGATCTACCTGGTGTTCCCCGGCCCCCGCTCCGAGACCGGCGAGGACGTGGTGGAGTTCCAGTGCCACGGCGGGCTGGCGGTGCCGGCGCGGCTGGTGGCGGCGATCGAGGCCGCCGGCGCGCGCCCGGCGCATCCCGGCGAGTTCACCCGCCGCGCGGTGCAGCACGGCAAGCTCGACCTGCTCCAGGCCGAGGCGCTGGGCGACCTGATCGACGCGGAGGCGCCGGCCCAGGCGCGCGCCGCGCTGGTGCAGCTCGAAGGGGGCCTCACCCGCCGGATCGCGGCGCTCCGCGCCGGCCTGGTGGAGCTGCTGGCGCTGCTGGCCTACGAGGTGGACTTCCCCGAGGAGGACGACGGCCCGGTGTCCCGCGACCGGCTCGAGGCGGCGCGCGCCACCGTGCTCGCGGGGGTGGAGCAGCTGCTCGGCACCGCGCCGCTCGCCGACCGGGTGCGCCGCGGCGCGCTGGTGGTGCTGGCCGGCCCGCCCAACGCCGGCAAGTCGTCGCTGTTCAACGCGCTGCTGGGCCGCGAACGGGCCCTGGTCACCGAGATTCCCGGCACCACCCGCGACGCCATCGAGGCCCACGTGGAGTTCCACGGCTGGCCCATCCGCCTCGTGGACACCGCCGGCCTCGGCGAGGCCACCGACCGGCTCGACGCCTTGGGCCAGGCGATGGGCCGGCGGTACGTGGAGGGGGCGGATCTGGTGGTGGAGCTCGGCGGTTCGGCGGTTGGGCGGTTGGGCGGTTGGGGGATCGGGCGATTGGGGGAGCAGGGGATTGGTGAGCGGGCGATCGGGCGATTGGTGGTCCGGACAAAGGCCGATCTCGGTGGCGGCGGCGAAGGGCTGCCGGTGTCTGCGCTGACGGGCGAGGGGGTGGCCGAGCTCAAGCGGGCGATCGTCGAGCGGCTGTTCCAGTCGGGTGCCGGCTTCGCCGACCTCGAGCCCGCGCTCACCCGGGAGCGCCACCGCGTGGCCCTCACCACCGCGCGCGACGCGCTCGCGGCCGCCGCCACGCAGCTCGCACCCGGCGGCGAGGCGGTGCTCGCCGCGCACCACGTGCAGGAGGCGGTGCGCGCCCTCGACGCGCTGGTGGGGGTGGTGGATGTGGAGGAGGTGCTGGACCGGGTGTTTGAGACGTTCTGTGTGGGGAAGTGAGGACAACTGACGGGAAGCGGGAAGAGGGAAACGGGAAGCGGGAAGAGGGAAACGGGAAGCGGGAAGAGGGAAGCGGGAAGAGGGAAAGGGGAAGTGAACGAGAGCTCCCCTCGCCTTCCCTTTTCCCATTTCCCTTTTCCCCTTATGCTGACCCCATGAAGATCTCCGCCCTGCATCTCTATCCCGTGAAGTCCTGCGCCGGCCTGAGCCCCACCGCCTGGCCGGTGGACGCACTCGGCTTCCAGTACGACCGGCGCTGGATGGTGATCACGCCGCGCGGCGAGTTCCTGACCCAGCGCGAGGTGCCGGCGCTGGCGCGGGTGACACCGGAGATCCGCCCGCCGCACCTGGTGCTCCACTTTCCGGGGCAGCCGGAGCTGGTGACGGCGCTGGCCCCGATGGGCGGCCGGCCGGTGGCCACGCAGGTGTGGGACGACCCGCTCCGGGTGGTGGCGCCCGACCACAAGGCCGACGCCTGGTTCTCCCACGTGGTGGAGCAGGAGGCGGTGCTGGCCTGGTTCCCCGAGACGGTGGTCCGCCCGGTGAACACCTACTGGGCCCCGCGCGGCGGCCGCACCGGCTTTGCCGACGGGTTCCCCTTCCTGCTCGCGGGCGAGGCCTCGCTGGCCGACCTCAACGCCCGCCTGGCCACGCCCGTCCCCATGAACCGCTTCCGGCCCAACCTGGTGGTGTCCGGCAGCGCGCCCTTCGCGGAGGATGGCTGGCGCGAGATCGCGATCGGCGGTATCTCGATGGAGGTGGTGAAGCCCTGCGCCCGCTGCGTGATCACCACCACCGACCAGGCCACCGGCCGGCGCATGGGCGACGAGCCGCTGCGCACCCTCGCCACGTTCCGGCGCCAGGACCAGAAGGTGATGTTCGGGCAGAATGTGGTGCACTACGGGACGGGCACGCTCCAGGTGGGCGATGAGGTGAGGGTGGGGTAGCTTCGCGGGAAGCGGGAGGCGGAGGACTCCGCTTCCCGTTTCCCTGTTCCCGTCTAGTCTTCACCCAATCTCACCCCAGCGACATCCATGACCCCCACCCTCCTCGGCATCCCGTGGGACGCCACGTCGTCGTTCCAGCGCGGGCCGGCGCTGGCGCCGGCGGCGATCCGCGCCGCGCTCCGCTCCGATTCGACCAACGGCTGGAACGAGGAGCTGGTGGACGCCCGCGCCCTGCTCCAGGACGCCGGCGACCTGGCCCTCCCCGCCGACGGTCCGCTGCCGCTCGAGGCGATCACCGCCGGCGCCCGCGCGCTGCTCGAGACCGGCGCCACCCCGATCTTCCTGGGCGGCGACCACGCGGTGACCTGGCCGCTGGTGCGCGCGGTGCGCCCCCGCCACGAGCGGCTCACGATCTTCCACCTCGACGCCCACCCCGACCTCTACGACGAACTCGACGGCCGGCGCGACAGCCACGCCTGCCCCTTCGCGCGGATCCTCGAGGAGGGCAGTGCCAGCTACCTGGTGCAGGCGGGGATCCGCACGCTCAACGCGCACCAGCGCGACCAGGCCCGGCGCTTCGGGGTGGAGGTGGTGACGATGCGGCAGGGGCTCGAGGCGATGGTCACCGCCGCCCGCCGCCTGGCCGGCCCGGTGTACCTGTCGGTGGACCTCGACGCCCTCGACCCGGCCTTCGCCCCGGGGCTCAGCCACCCCGAACCGGGCGGGCTCAGCACCCGCGAGCTGCTCACCATCCTGCAGGCGATCCCCAAGGGACGGATCGTCGCCGCCGACGTGGTGGAGCTCAATCCCGCCAATGACCTGCGCGACCTCACGGCCAGGGTCGCGGCGAAGGCGATCGGGGAGGTTGTCGGGAGGATGGGGTAGGAACGGCGGGAAGCGGGAAGCGGGAAGCGGGAAGCGGGAAGCGGGAAGCGGGAAGCGGGAAGCGGGAAACGGGAAACGGGAAGCGGGAAACGGGAAACGGGAAACGGGGGAAGGGAACCTTCGGTTGCCCGGGGAAGTACGCCTAATCGCCTAATCGCCTAATCGCCTAATCGCCCAATCGCCCAACCGGCTAACCGCCTAACCGCCTAACCGCCCGTCGTTATGCGACCCATCGCAGAACGGCTTGGCCCTGGAGCGGCCGCAGCCGCAGAGCTTGACGGTGCCGGGCTTCTTGGGGGTGGGCTGGGGGATCTCGCGGCCCTCGCCATCGACGAGGACGACCGGCGTTTCGATGAGGATGCTGCCGGAGGGCTTGATGGTGATGCGGACCGGCTCGGTCATGCCGTCTGGACGCCCCGGGCCTGGTCTTCGGCGGCCTGGAACTCCTGGGCGCTGGCGCGCAGCGCCTGGGAGATGCCCCGCTCCTGCACCAGCGCCTCGGACATCCGGTGCCCCAGGTAGTAGCCGGAGCGCTCCGGGAGGACGCGGCCGGCGACCAGGCGGGCGGAGGGGCTCATGCCGCCGCTCAGGTAGCGGAGCCGGAGCCCGATGCCGCGCCCCTCGAGCTCGGGCTCGACCACGCGGCGCAGCAGCGACTCGAGCTCGCGCAGCCGGCGGTACTGGCGGCGGGGATAGCCGAAGTAGTTGGCCGGGTCGAGGCCGGGCGCCACCGCCTGGGCGGCGTGGACGGCCAGGCCCTCGTTGAGCAGCAGCTCGCGCAGGGTGGCGCGGCTGCCGGTGACCCAGTAGTCGTAGTAGCCGCCCTGGTCGGCCACGATGCGCTTGAGCTCGCTCTGGCTGGTGGGCGAGGTGTAGCGGACGCAGTGCGCCAGCTCGTGCGCCACCCACAGCGGGATGAGCTCCGGCGGCAGGCCCATGCCGTAGGTCTCGGGGTTGGCGCGCCCGGTGAAGTGCTCCAGGCAGATGAACGCCACGCCCCGCCCGCCCACCACCAGCTCGCCCGCGTTCGCCGCGCCCATCCCGACCATCAGGTAGACGTCCGTCGGCCGGTCCACGCCCAGCAGGTCCTCGGACTGCGCGATGGCGTCCTCGACGATGCCCGCGACGTCGGAGGTCTCGAGCAGCTCGTAGAGGTCGGACCGGTCGGCGTTGAGGGCGTGGGTCATGACCGCCCGCGCCTGCTGGCTCTCAAGGTCCAGCACATAGTTGTGCCAGTACGCGGAGAGCACGGCGCGATGCGCGTTCAGGTACTGCTCGAACGCGGCTTCGCGGTCTGTGGCTTTCAGGACGGAGAGGAATTCGGGGACGAGATTGATCAGCACGGACGCAAATATCGGCGGTTCACGTGGAGGCGCAAGGTCTGTTCTCCCCGCCGGAATTCTCCGGGCGTCTTGACAGTGGCGGTCCGGGTGTGAGACAGCGCACAGACCGACCGCGCGTGCGCGGCGCCGCTGTCATTCCTGGTCGCTGCGCACCCTCGGAATGACGGCGGGGGGACACGGTCGCCGCTTCCCCGCGGTTCACCCTTCCCCTCAGTTCCCCCCGAGCTGCGCCACCCGGATCCGCGCCCGCTCCACCCGTGCCCGGTAGGTCGGTTCCGCGGCGCTCCAGTTCTTGAGCACCTGGCGGTAGCGGGTGAGGGCGCTGTCGCGCTCGCCGGCGGCGTCCCAGGCCAGGGCGCCGAGTTCGAGGAGCTCGGTGGTGGTGGTGTAGGTCTGGGAGGCGTCGAGGCCTCCGCGCCGGGCGGCGTCGGCCCAGTAGGCGGCCTCGCGGGGCCGATTGAGGCGCAGCAGGACCTTGGCCAGCTCGATGTTGGTGCGGGTATAGCCGGTGGTCGGGCTCCAGATGGCCTGCCGGAACTCCGCCGCCGCCTGCTCCAGCTGGCCCCGCGCGGCGTACAGCAGGCCGCGCACGTGATGATGGGCGCGGCCGTCGCGTCCGTAGCTGTTCCGCTGGCCCCACACCTCGAGGCTGTCGGCGATGCGCGCGAGCGGCGCGGTGTCGCCGGCGGCGGCGAGGGCGGTGCTCCGCAGCAGCTGGGTCCACACCAGGTTGCGGGCCACCTGCGAACGGGTGGTGTCCCGGGGGCTCCGGGAGACCGAATCGAACGTCGCCGCGGCGCGGCGGAAGTCGCCCAGCTCGTACCAGGCCTGGGCCTCGAAGAGGGCGCTGTACGGCGCCGCGCCCTTCGGCACGGGGGGCTCGAGGCCGCGGAGCCGGTGGGCCCACTCGAGCCCCTCGCGTGGCTTGCCCTGCATCCGGTGGCTGATGCTGAGCCACTTGTAGCCCTCACCGGGCAGCTTGCCGCGCGCCAGCTGGGTGTAATAGCTGTCGGCCGCGGCGAAGTCGCCCGCGCGGAGCCAGACCTGCACCCGGAAGCCGTCGCGCACCAGGCCGGGGTCGCGGGAAATCACGGCCTGGTCGGCGATGAGCGCCTCGCGATAGCGCCCGGCGAGCATGAGGACCCAGCTGACCTGCCCCGCCGGCTCCGGCGCCTGCGGCTGGGCCCGCTGCCACTCCTCCGCGGTGCGGAGCGCCGCCGGCAGCGAGTCCATGTACGCATAGGTGCCGACGAGCATCAGGTAGGCGATGCAGGCGTGGCAGCGCACCGGCGGGCCGTCCTTCCGCTCGCTGGCCCGGAGCGAGAGGGAGTCCATCCGGATGACCTTCCGCAGCGGCGCGACCGCACCGAGGAAGTCGCCGCTCGAGTTCCGGGCCCCCGCGAGCCAGGTGTACCCCTCCGGCTCGTTGGGATACCGCACGGTGAGGCTCTCCGCGATGGCGATGCGGCTGGGCGCATCCACCGCCGCGCTCCACCCCGCCAGGATCGTCAGCCGCTCCCGTTCCGAGGCCCGGGCCGAGAGCCGCACCGCCCGCTCCAGCCCGCGGATGAGGCTCACGTCGTTGAAGCTGCCCTGGGTGGTGGCCAGCCAGTAGGCGGCCATCGCGAAGGTGGAGTCCTCCTGCAGCGCCTGCTCCATCAGCCGCGCCCCCGCCTCGCCGTCGCCGCGGAAGAGGGCGCGCAGCCCCTCCTCATAGAACCGGTACGCCACCAGCGACCGGGTGGTGACGTCGGCGATGCTGCCGCCGGCGGTGCTGTCGAGCCCGGCGGTGATGCTGCGCCGCGCCTCCTCCACCAGCCCGAAGAGGTCGCCCGCCTCGGCCGAGTAGCTCTCGATGACGCTGCCGGTGGCGAGGCTGGTGCGGGTGAGGTCGAGCCGCAGCCGGCCGTCGGGCCGGCGATAGAGCGCGCCGTCGAGCAGCTCGCTGGCGCCGGCGGCCCGCGCCGCGCGCACCGCGCTCGCCGCCGAGTCGCCGCTGCCCCCCGCCGCCTGCGCCATGAGCTCGTACATCCGCGCGGTGCTGATCACCTGCAGGGAGCGGCTGCGGGCCAGGTCGGTGGCGAGCATGTCGCCGAGCGGGCGCGCCAGGCCCTCGCCGCTCCGGGTGTAGTCCTTGATCATCCCCACCGCCACCACCGGCGCCGCGACCCCCGCGCCCATCCGGTCGTTCCACACCCGCACCCGCAGCACCCCCGCGAGCACCAGGCCGAGGACCACGCCGATGGCGATGCCCAGGCGGGTGGAGGTGCGCTTGAGGAATGGCTTGCGGGGGAGTTCGGACCCGGGCGATTGGGCGATTGGGCGATTGGACGATTCGGGGACAGGCCGGGGCCGGGCGTACTCGTCGGTGTAGCCGGAGATGAGCTTGCGGCCCGATGGCTCCGGCACCGGCGCCGGCCGGCTGACGGCGGGGGTGCCGGGGATGGTGGAGATGGGGACGGCGGCGAGCGGCTCGGCGGCTCGGCGGCTTCGCGGTTCGGCGGTTGGGCGGTTGGGCGGTTCGGCGATGGGCGGCTGGGCCGCTTCCCGCTTCCCGCTTCCCGTTTCCCGCAGTTGATCCGCCAGCCGCTTCACCTCGGGATCCGGTTCCAGCTCCAGTTCCTGCCGCAGCAGCATCTCGTACACCCGGTAGTGCTGCAGGGCGGCGGCGCGGTCGCCGACGGCGTCCTGGGCCCGCATGAGGCCGAGGGCGCTGCGGGCGTTGAGCGGGTCGGCGTTGGCGAGGAGGCGCCAGTAGCCGAGGGCGGCGCGGGGATCGCCGGCGGCGGAGGTGTCGCGGGCCAGCCGCTCCAGCGCGGCGATGTAGTCGTGCGCGAGCGCATTGCGCTCGGTCTCGGCCCAGCGCTCGAACTCGGGCGCCTCGTCGAGGTAGATGCCGTCGAGGAAGGGGCCCTGGTAGAGCGCCACCGCGTCGGCGAGGCGCTGCTCCTTGAGCGCCTGGCGGAAGCGGGCGAGGTCGCTGTCGCAGAGGTCGGGGTTGAGCCGGAGGTCGGTGGTGCCGAGCACCAGGTCCTCGGCCCCCAGGTCGCGGCGCAGGGCGTAGACCGCCTGGGCGAGGTTCTTCCGCGCCCGCTCGAGATCGGACTCGGGCCACAGCAGGCCGAGCAGCTTCTCGCGCGAGAGGCCGCGCTCGCCGGCCGCGGCGAGGAGGGCGAGGAGCGCCAGCCGGCGGCGCTGGGCGCCGGCGCCCTCGGCCGGGCCGCCGCTCCGCTGGATGCCCAGGCCACCGAAGGTGACGAGGAGGAGCGGGGGGCTCACGCGGCGCCGGCCAGCGCCGCGAGGGCGCGCTCGAGGTTCCGGCGGGCGGGGGCCTCGAAGCGGGCCCGGAACGGTGCCGTGGTATAGATGAAAGGGCGGGAGAGGAACCGGGTCAGCACCGCCTCGCGTCCAGACCGGAAATCCGGCGCCGGCACCCAGGCGTACTCCTCGCGGATCTGCCGCTCGTACTCGTCGTAGCGCGCCGGGTCGGCGCCGAGGATGGCCAGGTCGATGTCCACCAGCAGCGCCGCGGCTGGCGTCTCGGGGGGCAGGTCGTGGCGGGTGGCGAGAATGAGGTGCTCGATCCGCCGCGCGGTGTCGGGTGCCGCGCCGGCCCCGCGCAGTACCTGAGAGGCCCACGCCGCGCTTGCCTGCTCGTTGTCGGAACGACGGGTGTCGTACACCGCGTCGTGGAACCAGAGCGCCACCGCCACCTCCCCGCCTGACGTCCCGCCCGCCGCCGGCAGCTCCCCCGCCTCATCGAGCCGCTCGAAACACTCCTCCAGGTGCTGGAGGGAGTGATAGGCGCGGTCGGCGGCGCGGTACGCCGCGATCACCTGGTCGCGGACGGCGGGCGCGGGGGCCGCGAGGCCGAGTGCGGCCCAGCTCCGGTCCCATCGGGACGACGCGTCGAAAGGGTTGCCGGGCAACACGTTGCGTCAGGTGATCGGCAGGTGATCGAGGGGTGGAGCCGAATTCATGGGCAGGTGACCGCCGGGCCTATTGTAGCCCGCGTAGCAGATGCGAGCAAGGCGGCGGTACGGCGGTACGGCGGAACGGGGGAACAGCGGAACGAACCGCCTAACCGCCCAACCGCCCAGGAACACTCAACCATGTAAAGGAGACCAGGCAATGCGGGGCACCCAGTGGATGGCGACGATGGCGGCGGTGGCGATGCTGACCGCCTGCGGCGGGGATGGCAACGGCGGCGTGGGCCCGGGGAACGGCGGGGCGGGGTTCTCGGCCGACGTGCAGGGCGATATCGAGACCTCCATCAAGGGCGACGCGCTGTACGGCACCGCCACCGACCCGGAGGCGGGGACGATCTTCGCGATCGAGATGGCGGAGGATGACTCGACCGGCGGCGGCCTGATCCAGCTGATCCGCATCGGCGCCGGCATGCCGGCGGTGGGGAACTACCAGCTGACCGACGCGGTGAACGGCACGCCACAGGAAGGCGACTGGATCGCGGCGGCGTACGACAGCGACCACGGGCAGCTGACGGCGATCTTCGCGGCCACCAGCGGCTCGGTGAAGGTGACCCGGAACAGCAACGGCCGCTACGAAGGGACGTTCGACTTCATCGCCATCGGCGGCGCGCTGTCCGACCCGACGACCGAGATGACCATCGCGGTGAACGGCACGTTCAAGGCCACGCAGTCGCCCGGCTCGGCGGTGCGGTCGCTGCCGCGGGTGCGGAGCCGGTAATGCGCGCGGGCCGCACCCTGCTCGGACTCTGCCTGGTGCTCGGCGGCTGCCGCGAGGCGGCGGCGCCGGCCACCCGGGTGGCGGTCCGGCTGGACGGCGGCCCGGCGGCCGGGAGTTACGAGAGCAGCGCCAGCCGGCCGGCGTGCGTGCTGACGCCGGCCGCTCCCGGCAGCGTGACGGTGCAGTACACCGACTGGACCGGCCCCAAGCACGGGCTGCGCAGTCTGTCCCTGGTGGTGCCGTCGCCGGCGCGGCCCACCGACTTCTACCTCGGCATGGTGTTCGGCGACTTCTTCGCCGGGCAGGTGCTCGAGATCGACACCCGCGCGACCACTCCGGTCCCGCGCGGGCATGGCCAGGTCGCGGTGCAGCAGGGCAGCCGCATGACCACCGTGACCGTCACCGGAGAAACCGACAGCGCCGTGCCCTTCACGGCGACCATCACCTGTCTCACCCTGAATGGAACGGAAGGAACCGACTCATGATGCCGACTCCCCTCTCCCCGACGCGGTACGTGGCCTCCGTGGTCCTCACCGCCGGCGCCGCCGTGGCCCTCATGGGCATGAGCGGCCCCAAGCCCGCGCCCAAGGCGCCGACCGCGCTCCGGATCGTGGCCCGCGACTTCGGCTTCGACGTCCCGGCCAGCGTCCCCTCCGGCCCCACGCGGATCGAGCTGGTGAACCAGGGGCACGACCTGCACCACGCGCAGCTGGTGCGGCTGGAGCAGGGGAAGACGCTGGCCGACCTGGCCGCCTTCCCGCACGACGCCCCGCCGCCGGCGTGGGTGGTGATGGTGGGCGGCCCCGGTGCCGTGGGCCCCGGCGACTCGAGCGCGGTGATCCAGACGCTCACCCCCGGCACCTACGCGGTGCTGTGCTTCATCCCCGGGCCCGACCAGGTGCCGCACGTGGCCAAGGGGATGGCCGCCGGGTTCACGGTGACCACCGCCGGCAACGGCGCCCGCGCGCCGCTGCCCTCGTCCACGGTGCGGCTGGTGGACTTCGGCTTCGCCCCTTCGCAGCGGCTCAAGCCGGGGCGCCAGGTGATCCGGGTGGTGAACGACGGCGCCCAGCCGCACGAGATCGTGGTGTTCCAGCTGCTGCCGGGCAAGACGGTGGCCGACCTGCAGGCGTGGCAGATGGCGCTCGATGGCCCGCCGCCGGCCCGCCTGGTGGGCGGCACCGTGGGCCTGGCCCGCGGCACCGAGGCGCTGATGGACCTGACGCTCGAGGAGGGGAACTACGTGTTCACCTGCTTCATCCCCGACGCGAAGGACGGGAAGCCGCACTTCATGCATGGGATGACGATGGCGATGACGGTGGGGCGGTAAGGCGGTTGGACGGTTGGGCGGTTGGCTGGAGGGACGAACCGCCCAACCGCCCTGGCAGGCACTCAACCAAGTAGAGGAGATCCGACCATGCGACGCACTTCATGGATGGCGACGACGGCCGCGGTGGCGATGCTGGCGAGCGGCTGCGCGGTGAATCACGCGGCGGTGGTGACCCCCCGGGCCGCGCTGGATCTGCCGAGCCGGTTCGAGCCGATGGACCCGACGGCGCGGACCTGGCCGTCGGACACGCTGATCGGGTCGGGCTGCCTGACAACGCTCAAGGACCCGCGCGACGACTCCGAGATCCACGCCGCCCGCGCCGGCGGCGGCCTGGCCGACTTCCGCATCCAGGACGGCCGCTACGGCGTGCGCCCCGGCGAGCTGCTGCGGGTGGTGTGCAACACGGGGCAGCCGGTGGGGGTGGTGGGGTGGAGGTAGGGGGTTAGACGGTTGGGCGGTTAGGCGGTTAGGCGGTTAGGCGGTTAGGCGGTTGGGCGGTTAGGCGTGACCGAGCGCCCTTCAGGAGCCGCGGAACGGCGACTCGGGCGCGAGGGAATGGGCGATTGGGTGGAGTGACAAACCGTCGAACCGCCGAACCGCCTCTGACATCCACTCTTCATGGAAACGAGGTCCGCCATGCACATCGGCTCCTTCCGCGCCGCGATCGGCGGCGCCTTCATCGCGCTGGTGGATGGTCCGGCGAGTTTCGCGCCGCAGCCGACGCCGGCGCTGCCCCAGGTGGCGCTGCACCTGCACGGCGAGACGGCCGAGGCGGCGATCGACCTGCTGTACCTGGGGGAGGACCTGCCCGACGGGATCCGGCCGGTGGGCGACCTGTTCCGCGGCAACCCCGCGGCCGGCGAGTGGGTGGCGATCATCAGCCGCCGCGGCGACGCCCGGATGCCGGAGCCGTTCTTCAGCCTGGTGGGGCAGGTGCGGGTGTCGCGGCGGGCGGAGGAGCGGATCAGCGGCACATTTGCGCTCGAGGCGCGGAGCGGCAGCCCCGCCGGCGGGCCCACGGAGCACTGGATCAGCGTGGCCGGCGACTTCACCGCGGAACCGGCGGTGCGCGAGCTGCCGATGTTCGCCGGGGCGCTGACGTGGGAGTGGGACTTTTCGGATATTGCGGAAGGGGTGGATTAGGCGGTTGGGCGGTTGGGCGGTTAGGCGGTTGGTGGCGTGATGATCGAGCCGCCGAGCCGCCGAGTCGCCTGACCGCTAGCTTCATGTCATTCCAACGAGGGCACCATGGACGTCGTGATCATCTCGCTCCGCCTGCTGCACGTGCTGGCCGGGGTGTACTGGGTGGGGAGTGCGTTGTTCCTGGCGCTGGAGCTGGGGCCGAGCCTGGCGGCGACGGGAGCGGCGGGGGGCACGGTGCTGCTCGAGATGCGGCGGCGGCGGTATCACCACGGGCTGCTGTACGCGGCGCTGGTGGTGATGGCGAGCGGGCTCGGGCTGCTGTGGATCGTGTCGGGCGGGATGCGGGTGTCGTGGCTCGCGAGCGCGCCCGGGGTGGCGCTGCTCACCGGCGCGGTCGCGAGCGTGGCGGCGGTGGCGATCGCGCTGTCCCGCATCTGGCCCGCGGGCGACCGGATGGCGGCGCTGATCGAGCTGATCGGGCTCGCGAAGCGTCCACCCACGGCGGAGGAGCAGGGGACGCTGGCGCGCTACGGGGCGGAGATGGGCCGGTGGAGCGCGGCGAGCACGGGATGCCTGGTGGTCGCGGCGGCGGCGATGGGGGTGGCGCGATACCTCTGAACTTTTTTTACTGCGGGGAAGCGGGAAGCGGGAAGCGGGAAGCGGGAAGCGGGAAGCGGGAAGCGGGAAAGAGGAGAGCCGGCTCGGGGCGATGCGCCACTCCGGCTGGACTCCCGCAGGGGTGGTCCCGTCCCAGGGCTACCCCCTCCGACTCGCCGTCGTGGCGCATCGCCCCTCGCGGCCTACTCGCCCAATAGTCGAACCGCCCAACCGTCAAACCGCCGAACCGCCCAACCGCCGAACCGCCCAACCGCCGAACCGCCCAACCGCCCAACCGCCTGGCCCCCCAACCCCCCGGCCCTCATTCCGCGGGACCGGGGGCCGGGTTGCCGGCGAAGGGATCGGCGAAGCGCGGGTCGCTGATGAAGGTCTGGTCGGTCAGCGACTGGAGGAACGCGACCACGTCATCGATCTCGCTGTCGGAGATGGAGAAGCCCCGCACCAGCCCCGACTTGAGGGGGCTCAGCCGGCCGTCGCCGGCGAACGGCCCCGAGTCGATCACCCGGCCGCCCCGCGCGTAGTGCTCGACGACCTCGCGCAGGGTGGCGATGCTGCCGTCATGCATGTACGGCGCGGTGAGGGCCACGTTGCGGAGGCCCGCCGGGCGGAACTTGCCCCGGTCCGCGGGATTCCGGGTGAGCTCGTACACGCCCTGGTTGCCGGTGGGATAGCTGCCGTCCCCCCCCACGTTGTAGAGGCCGTTGTTGAAGAACGGGTAGGTGATGGTGCCCGGCGTGGTCCGCGCATCGTGGTAGGAGGTGGAGAAGTTGACCCCGCTGTGGCAATGGAAGCACTCCAGCCGCTCGGAGTTGAACAGGCGGAGCCCGCGGACCTGCTGGGCGGTGAGGGCGCTGGCGTCGCCCCGGTAGTAACGATCGTAGGGGCTGTCGCCGGAGACGAGGGTGCGGCAGAAGCTGGCCAGGGCAAAGACGATCCGGTTGATGGTGGCGCCCGGCGGCCCGTCGGGAAAGGCCGCCGCGAAGAGGTCCTGGTAGGTGCTGTCCTGGTCGAAGCGCTGCAGCACCTCGGTCCGGACGCCATCCACGACGCCGAGCTCGATGGGGTTGTCCGAGAGCAGCGGCACCCGGATCTGGTCCTCCAGCTCCAGCAGGACGTTGTTGCCCCAGGTGAGGGTGCTGAAGTAGGCCACGTTGGCGAGGCCCTGGCTGTTGCGGAGCAGCGCCTGGCCCGTGGACCCGTGCGGCACCCCGACCCCGTCGCTGAAGCCCAGCGCCTGGTGGTGGCAGGAGGCGCACGACTGGGTCTGGTTGGCGGAGAGCCGGGTGTCGTAGAAGAGCCGGCGTCCCAGCGCGATCTTGGCCGTGGACACCGGGTTGTAGTCCGGCACCGCCGGCACGCTGAAGTGGGGCGGGAGGGCGAGGAGGGCGCGAACGTCCGCCCCGGATCCCGGTGCGGCGGTGCCGTCCCCGCAGCCGAGCGCCGCCACCACGAGGGTGGCGGCGCCGGCGAGACGACGGAGGAGTGGCAGGCAGCGCGGCATGCCGACTTACTGCACCACGAAGACGGAGTTCCCCGCGGTGGTGGAGGCGCCGGTGTTCACGTCGACGCCGAGGTTGGCGAAGAACGGCGCGGTGTGGGGCTGGTCCGGGCTCGAGTGCGAGGCGATGCCGGGGATCATCGGGCCCCCGGGCGACTGCTCCACCCGGAAGTCGAGGTTCGCCAGCAGGGTCTCGAGGTCCACGCCGACGGTGGACGTCAGGTGGAAGTGATCGAAGTGGACCGTCGGCGTATTGATGAAGCCGCAGGTGGTCCGGTCGGTCATGGCCCGGGTGCCGTCGCCGCCGCAGTCGGTGCTCCCCATGTGCAGGTACCCTTCCCCCGCCACGCCGCTGTCGGCCAGCGTGAAGTTCATGACGAAGTGGCGATAGGCGTAGGCCCAGGACCAGTGCATCTCCGCCAGCGGCGAGGGAGCATCCGCATCGGTATGGTTGGCGAGCACCGCCTTCATGACCGGCTGGGGAATGCCCACGTCGAAGCTGATGCTGTGCACGGCATCGGGCCGGCTGGTGCCGGTGATGACGGTGTTGGTCCGGGCGGTCCCCTCGGGGAACGACAGCCCGGTGCCACCGCAGGCGCCGCCGGTGGTGGAGGTGAGGTCGATCAGGGCCACGGTGCCGGAGGCATCGCTGTACTGGAACGCGTTCTCGTCCAGCTCGAGCGGCAGCTCCTGGCCCTGGTCGTCGTAGAACTTGAGGTTGCTGACGTAGAAGCGGAGGTCGCTCACCTCGACCGACGCGGTGCCGCCCGGGCCGAACCCGGTGAGCACGTCGCCGCAGCCGACCACCTGGCCGTTGTACACCGCGGCGAAGTTGAGGGTGAACGGATCCTGGTCGGCGGGGCCGCTGGAATCACTGCAGCCGGCGGCCAGGCCGAAGGCCGCCAGGGTGAGGAGGCGGAGGGGCAACTTGGACATGGGGCACAACCTTCCAGTCATGGGCTCGGGAAAGGGCCGGCGTCGCTCCGGGCGCACGCGATGCGCCGGGAGGGTTGGACACGCCGGTCAGGGTACGGCCGGTAGGATCAGGCGAGCCCGGGAGGTGCCAGTGCGACGGGAAGGAGGTAGCGTCGAGGGGTGGGGCGGGTGGGGACGTGCCGGGCCTGGTAGGTGACCGGGACCGGCGTGGCGGAACGGACACCGACCTCCGCCCGTGAAGCGAGGAAGAGCCGGCCGGCACAGCAGGCGTGCCCGAGGCACCTGCAGGGGTGGTCCCCCTTCGGCGCCGGATGATCCGCGCCATGGTGCTGGCCCGGGCCGACGTGCGGCGCGTCGGCGAACGCGACGGCACCAATCTCCCCCTCGCAGCCATGCGGAAGGCCGGGGAGGGCGAGGGCGGCCACCAGGGGGGTGGCGATTACCAGCCAGAGCAGTCGAAAGCGGGAGCGCAGCATCGGAGAATACAATGCCACCGGGGCGGGGTGGTTGGCAACAGGGTGGTGCGGGGGCTGTCTATTGTTTCAACGCGGGAAACGGGAAACGGGAAGCGGGAAGCGGGAAGCGGGAAGAGGGAAGCGGGACGCGGGAAGCGGGAAACGGGACGCGGGAAGCGGGAAACGGGACGCGGGAAGAGGGAAACGGGACGCGGGAAGAGGGAAACGGGACGCGGGAAGAGGGAAGAGGGAAGAGGGAAGGCGAGGGGAGTCCGACGCGCCGCACCTCTCCTCGCGGCCTGCTCGCCCAATCGCCCAATCGCCTAATCGCCTTCCCTCTGTCATTCCGAGGGAGCGGAGCGACCGAGGAATCCCTTGAGGTGGCGCCCAGCCCGGCGCGCTCACGGCGATGCGCCACTCCGGCTGGACTCCCGCAGGGATGGTCCCGTCCCAGGGCTACCCCCTCCGACTCGCCGTCGTGGCGCAACGCCCCTCGCGGCCTGCTCGCCCAATCGCCCAATCGCCCAATCGCCTAATCGCCCAATCGCCCAATCGCCTAATCGCCTAATCGCCTTCCCCCTGTCATTCCGAGCCCCGCAGGGGCGAGGAATCCCTTGAAGTGGCACCCACCCACCTCGTCATTTTCAGCGCTGGGTCACCAGGCGATCGTACTCGGCGTGGGAGCCGATCCAGAACCAGATGACGGTCTCGTCCTGGCGGATGCCGAGGGCGCGGTAGCCCAGGCCGACGCGCACGGAGTAGATGGGTTCGGAGGGGTGGACCTGCTTGAACTGGAGGGCAGCGTGCCAGGGATCCGAGGCGAAGAGGCGGTAGGCGAGACGGGCGCGCGTCCGGACGTCCTCAGGCAGGACCGCCAGCGCCTTGCGAAAGCGCTGGGTGGTACGGGAATTCACGGGGCATTCGGATCGAGCGGTTCCGTCCGGCCGGCGCGGTACTCTTCCACGGCCTCGCGGGCGAGGGTGCGGAGGGTGTCCGCGGAGCGGCCCAGCGCCTCGCGCCAGCGCGGCTCGGCCTGAAGCTCGGCGAGGATGGTCGCCGCCAGGGCGTCCTGTTCGGCGGGGGCCAGGCGCGCCGCGGCGGCAAAGGCCTCTTCCAGCAGCTTGGTCATCGGGGGCTCCGCTCGGAGACCCTCTGAATCTAACGCCCGCGGCGCCGGCCGGTGGACCGACGCAACGCGCAGCGGGGCCAAGAAATGGCACCCCGTCCGCGCCGGGGCTCCGTCGGCGCGAGGGCGGGCGGACTGACGGGAAGCGGGAAACGAGAAGCGGGAAGGCGCGCCGTCCCGGCCCCGCCTTCCCGCTTCCCTTCATCTCCTTCCCTTCATCGACCACCGTGGGCTTCACGCCGCGGCCCCGGCGCCTCCCAGCGGCTTGGGCTTGCCGGCCTTGCTCTCGGGCCAGGAGACGGTGCTGGCGCTCTTCCAGGCGGCGAGGTTCTCCGGGTCGTCACGGAAGCGGACGATGTTGATGGCATCGAGCGCCGCGACGGTGGCCAGGATGGTGGTGCCGATGGCGTCCATCTCGGCCGAGGCGCCGACGTGCGCGCCGCGGGCAGCGGTGGAGCGGGTGAGGGTGGCCTCGTAGCCGTCGAGCAGCCCGTTGAACGCGGCCAGGCGCTCGGGGCCGAAGCCGAAGCCGGTGAACTCGTCCTGCAGCTCGGCCACCTTGGCGGCGAACTGGCGGCCCCGGCTCAGGCGGCTGGCGTGGCTGCCCCCGCTCTGCTGCAGCAGGAAGTAGCGGCGCAGCTCCGGGCGGGTGCTCGCCAGGGCCTGACCGATCGCGGTGATTTCGCGCATGGTGACGTGCATCTGCGCCCGCGTGACCTGGCGATGCCCGACCGTGGCGCGCGCGGCGGCACGCCCCTCCCCGAACTGCTGCAGGTACTTGCGCCCTTCCGCCACCGCGGTGGCCAGGGTGGCCACGAACTCGGTGAAGCGGGGGATGCTGGCGGGGTGCGCCTCGCAGAAGGCCAGGGCGCTGCTCCCCATGTCGTGTTTCTTCCGAAATTCGCGGGTCATACACTCTCTCCGGCGTTGGGTCGCCGCGCGGCGCGCGGGCGACGGTGTGTGGTGCCTCCTCCAGTGAACGGTCCGACCTGCTGCGTGCGATCGCGGGGACCCGGAGATGCAGGACCCGGGCCAGCGCCGCGGACAGCTGTGTCAGGCAGCGCGCGGCGTGCGACGCGCGCCCGCGCAGGTCCGCACCCCGCGCACGAATGGCCACGTATGGCACGCGAATGCGCACGCACTGCCTGCGCGCGCGCACGCATTCCATGCCGATGACCCGCCACGTCCCCGGCATGCCCACGCCCCGCGCGCGCGCGCCAAGCCGAGGCCCGCGAACGAGTTGCCGCGCCGCGTGCAGCCCCACGCACGGGCTGCGCGGGCTCACGCGGTGCCCGGACCGGCGCACGCACCAGGCTCGCGCCGCGCGCCGCACGGGTGGCGCGGATTTTCACGATTTGCGCGCAGCCACGCACCGGATGCGCGCGCTGCGCCACGTGGCGCCGACGGGCGATGGGGAGGAGTGTCCGGAACTCCGGACGGTTGGAGGGGGGAGTGTCCGGTGGGGAGGACGGGGGGACGGGAAGCGGGAAGCGGGAAGCGGGAAACGGGAAACGGGAAGAGGGAAGAGGGAAGAGGGAAGAGGGAAGAGGGAAGAGGGAAGAGGGAAGGCGAGGGGAGTCCGACGCGCCGCACCTCCCCTCGCGGCCGAATCGTCCAACCGCCGAACCGGCCTTCCTGCCCGGCCCGCTCAGGGCGATGCGCCACTCCGGCTGGACTCCCGCAGGGATGGCTCCGTCCCAGGGCTGCCCCCTCCGACTCGCCGTCGTGGCGCATCACCCCTCGCGGCCGAACCGTCCAACCGCCTAGCCGCCAAGCCGCACTTCCGGCGCCCCGCCCCTCGCGGCCTGCTCGCCCATTGGTCGAACCGTCGAACCGCCCTACCGCCTATCTCCGCTGCCACCGGCGCGGGTGCCGGCGGGCATGCAGGACGGCAATGACGTGGCATTCGGTACCGAGGATCCTGTAGTACATGCTGTAGGGAAAGCCCGGCACGGCGATCCTTCGGATATCCAGGTGGATGGCGGGTAACCGTCCAGCATCCCGTGCCAGGCGGTCGAGGGTCGCTTCGAGGGAGGCGAGGAAACGCAGCGCAGCTCGCGGAGAACGCGCCGAGTACCAGTCCGTGGCCTCCGTGAGCTCGAGGAGGGCGACGGACCGGACCCGGACGCGGTAGGTCACGTCAATCGCGCTCGCAGGTGGGCGATGGCGTCGGCGGCGGGGATACCGGTGTCGGGATTCGCGTCGAGGTCATGACTGCGGCGCTCGAGTTCGGCGCGTTGCTCCGCGCCAGGCTCCGGTGCCGGGTCGAGGCTGTCCCAGAGCTGCCCGATGAGGTCGAGGCGTTGTTCGGGGGTGAGCTGGCTGAAGTCGATGCGTGGCCGTGACATGCCCTCAATTTCACGCCCGGTTCCTGTGGCAGCAAGAGCCGGAAAACGCGGTGCGCCTGTGGATGGGTCAGGGCCAGTCATTTCGAGAGCGCGGCGCGCCCGAGGGAGCGCAGCGACCGAGGAATCCCTTGAGGTGGCGCCCCCCCCTGTCATTCCGAGCCCCGCAGGGGCGAGGAATCCCTTGCACTGGCACCCGGCCCGCTCAGGGCGATGCGCCCCTCCGGCTCGACTCCCGCATGCGTCGTCCCGTCCCAGGGCTGCCCCCTCCGAGTCGCCGTCGTGGCGCATCGCCCCTCGCGGCCGAACGGTCCAACCGCCGAACCGCCAAGCCGCCAAACCGCCCTTCCGGCGCATCGCCCCTCGCGGCCTGCTCGCCCAATAGTCGAACCGCCCAACCGTCGAACCGCCGAACCGCCGAACCGGCCTTCCTGCCCGGCCCGCTCGCGGCGATGCGCCCCTCCGGCTCGACTCCCGCATGCGTCGTCCCGTCCTAGGGCTGCCCCCTCCGAGTCGCCGTCGTGGCGCATCGCCCCTCGCGGCCGAACGGTCCAACCGCCGAACCGCCAAACCGCCAAACCGTCCTTCCGGCGCATCGCCCCTCGCGGCCGAACGGTCCAACCGCCGAACCGCCAAACCGCCAAACCGCCCTTCCGGCGCATCGCCCCTCGCGGCCGAACGGTCCAACCGCCGAACCGCCAAACCGCCAAACCGCCCTTCCGGCGCATCGCCCCTCGCGGCCTGCTCGCCCAATAGTCGAACCGCCCAACCGCCCAACCGTCCAACCGCCTAATCCCCCAATCGCCTACCACCCCCCGGCACCTTCTGCCGCCCCGCGACGATGTCACAGGGCGGTGTGAGAATGGATCGCGCGGGGGCGCGTCACTGCTTCCTTATAGAAGAGGGTGCCGCGGTGGCGTGAATTCCGGCCGGTGCCGTCGGGGAAGGGGCACCGTCCGGCGGGATGTGACGCCGGAATGACGGCGCCGGGGTAGTGTGGGGTGGCGCCCGCATGGGTTGGGGGCCGAGGTGCCGGATTTTCTTCCATTCTGCCGGCGCGGTGTCGCCGCGGCACAACCGATCGGCTCGATTCGACATGCATTCACAGAAGGCGATCCTGACGCTGCTCGCCCGGCATCACCAGCGGGCGACCTACGGGGCGCTGGCGGCGCTGCTGGGCAAGACGCCCCGCAGCCTGCTGGCCGGCTGCCCCCGCGACTACCTGCACTGCTGGGTGGTGAACCAGGACACCGGGCAGCCCACGGCGTACCCGGCCGGGATGATCCATCCGGCCCTGGAGGAGCGGCCGGAGATCCTGGGGAGCGCGGAGGCGCTGCTCGCGTGGCTGCGCGGCGTGGGATACGAGGGGGGGAATGGCGCACCGGCATGAGGCACCGTGATGGGTAAGCGCCCCGGCGCCGGGGCCCGGAAGCCCAGGGCAGCCGCCCGGCTCTCCAAGACGGAGCGCTGGCTCAACCTGCTCGCCTTCCTGGTGGACCGGCGCTTCCCGGTGCCGCGCGAGGAGATCCTCAGCACGGTGGACGACTACCGCGCCGACTGGACCGGCGGCACCGACCGGACCCGCGAGGCGGTGCGCCGCAAGTTCGAGCGCGACAAGGCGGAGCTCCGGCAGGTGGGGATCGTGATCCAGCCCGGCCCACGCAAGATCTACTCGCCCCATGCCGACCAGGAGGTCGAGGCGTACACGCTCCGCCCCGCCGACCTCTACCTGCCGTACCTGGAGCTGACCGGCCGGCGCCCCGCCGGCGACCGCCCCTATGGCGCCCTCCCCACGGTCACGGTCCGCGCCGAGGAGTTCCAGGTGCTGCGCCGGGCCGCAGAGCATGTGCGGCTGCTGGGCGACTCGCCCCTCGGCGCCTCGGCGGCGTCGGCGGTGCGAAAGCTCTCCTTTGACCTGCCGGGGCTCGACGGCGGCGAGGGGGAGCTGGCCTTCACCGCGCCGACCGATGCCGCGTTCGCCCAGGTGTTCGAGGTGCTGCGCGCGGCGGTGGAGCAGCGGCGGCCGGTGACCTGCCGCTACTACGCGATCGGCCGCGACAGCGAGGCGTGCCGAGTGATCGAGCCGTACGGACTGATGCTCAGCTGGGGGGTCTGGTACTGCGTGGCGTGGGCCCGCGACCGGGAGGCGATGCGGGTATTCCGGGTGAGCCGGATGCGCGACGCGGTGCTCGAGGCCGGCGCGCCCCGTTTCGAGGTGCCGGACGACTTCTCGGTGCGCGACTACCTGGACCGGGCGCCGTGGGAGCTGTCGGAGGCGCCGGCGGTGGAGGCACGGGTACGGATCGCCTTCCCCCACTCCCGCTGGGTGATGGCGGAGGGGCTGGGCGAGGTGGTGGAGCCGGCGGACGAGTCGGGGGGCGCGGTGTTTTCCTATCAGGTGCGGCAGCCGGAGGCGTTCGTGCGCTGGCTGCTGCCGTTCGGGACCCAGGCCACGGTGCTCGGGCCCGAGGAGCTGCGCGAGCGAGTCTCGGCCGAGACGGCGCGGGTACGCGCCCTGTACCGCTGACCATGGCCGACCTCGCGCAGCGTCAGGTGCAGCGGCTGGTGACCCTGGTGGCGTGGATGTCACAGGGTGACAGGGACGCGCCGGTGACCTGGGCGCGCGCGGCGCGGCGGCTCGGCGTGTCGGTGGCCACGCTGCGACGCGACCTGCAGGCGCTGCTCACCCTGACCGACGGCCAGAAGCCGTGGCTGCTGAGCCTGCAGTACGTCGAGACGGCCGACGGCTTCATGCTCGGCAGCCTGGGCGCGTTCCGGCGGCCGCTCCGGCTCACCGGCGACGAGGTGCTGGCGCTGGTGCTCGGGCTCGCGGCCACGCGCGGGGGGCGCGCGCTGGCGCGGCGGCTGGCGGCGGTGACGCGGGAGGCGCCCGACGGCGAGGCGGTGGCCCGGGTCTGGGCCATCGGGCCCACGCCGGGCGAGGCGCTGGCGGGGGTGCTGGCGGTGGCGCGCCGCGCCCGCGACGAGGGGCGCCGGCTCGAGCTCACCTACTGCGGCAGCTCGGGGGAGCCGTCAGCGCGGGTGGTGCAGGTGGCGCAGGTGATCCGGAGCGGGGGGCAGTGGTACCTGATCGCGTGGTGCGAGCGGGCCGCGGCGCGGCGGCACTTCCGGGCGGAGCGGGTGCTGTCGGCGCGGCTGCTGGAAGAGGGGTTCGCGGCGGCGCCGGGGTCGGGGCCGGTGGCGGCGGCCGCGGAGCTGTTCACGAGCGACCGGGCGGTGGAGGGGGTGGTGGCGTTCAGCCCGCGGATCGCGCGGTGGATCCGGGAGCGGTACCCGGAGGGGACGGAGGGGCCGGATGGCCGGTACCAGGTGCGGTTCCGGGTGGCCGACCCGCGGTGGCTGGCGCGGGAGGTGTTGCAGTACGGGG
>JAXLXY010000003.1:137500-367032 GCA_046327715.1 Gemmatimonadales bacterium | reverse complement strand
GGCTGTGCCCCTCGAGGGCCTCCGCGAGGGCCAGGGCCACCGCCGGCGTGGCATTCTGCCTCCCCGACAGGATCTGGGAGAGCAGGCCGTGGGTCACTCCCGCCCGCGCCGCCAGCTTCCGGAACGTCAACGGGGGGTCCGCCAGGACGGCGCGCACCGCTCGGTTCAAGGTCATGCTTCACCATATCGGTTAGTCCGTCCCCGGTCAAGGCAGGGGCCCGGTGCCGGCCACAATCCCGGCGCGTTGCTGGCAGCGCTGCTCCACCGTCACCCGTGGCTCACTCCACGCGCTGGGGGAAACTCGGGAGATACTTCGAGAGCGGGCCCACCGGCTCGAGGGGAACACCGGTCAGGCGCTCGCTGGCCGCGGGAGTCAGGCCGAACTCCGCCGCCCACTTCCGCAGCTCCCCCGCCGCCTTCCGGCGCGCCCCAATCAGCTGGGCCTTTGCCTTCAGGCTCGCCCGCGGCCGGCGGGCGAGCTCCGCCTGAGCCTCCCGGAAGAGCCCCGCCTCGGTGCAATAGCTAGCGAAGGCGAACAGGTACGGCGCTGTCAGGAGCCCCAGCTCCCGGAGTACGGGCTCGAGCCGATACCACTCCTCCCGTGCGAACGGATCGAGCCAGGCAGGCGCGAGGAAGCGCCCGGTATCGGCTGGCCACACTACCCCGCCGCTCTTTGGACGGCGACTCGGGTTTCCCATCACCGCCGCCATTCTGGCTGGTACGGGTTTCCTACCTGGCTTCATCTCGGTCATCCTCCACATGCACCCCCTCTTCAATTCCCGACCATGTGTGTGTGTTGGGGGCCGCGGTCTCATTTTCGGTCATGCCCAGAAACACTACCCCCCCCATAACCCCACCCGCCGTTGTGGCAGAGTCGAGACCTGGCGGGGCCCGGAGTCGGGGCCAGCCAGGACATTCCGGTGAGCCGTCAACCCGGTCGGTCACTCGCCCTCGCCACCGGGCGGTAGCCAGTCAGGGGGGATGTCCTCGAGCCCGGGGCCGGCCTCGGAGATACTTCGTTCTTCGTCAGCCAACACAGATCCGAGAGTTCTTACCGAGTCTCTTACTTCGTTTATTTCGTATGTCTGTATGGCACTGTCGGGTGTATCTCCCTCCTCTTCGCTGTCCACTTGGGGGGACGAAAGAAACGAACGTGACGAACTAATCCAGCGCTCCGCCGGGCGCCCCCGTCCATGGGCAACACGCTCGGCGCGCGCCAGTCCCGCCCGCTCGAGGGTGGTGAGCGCCCGGTCAAGCTCCACCTTGGACCGATTCCCACGAAAGACGTCACCGGTGATCTGGGTGCGGGTGAGCCCCGCGGCGCCAGCGTCGGTGAGCGCCCGCAGCATCTCGTCGGCCAAGGGGTCTCCGGTGCTCTGGCCGAACAGATACAGGGCGGAGCCCTCGCAGTACTTCCACAGCGCAAAGGCCGCGTCCAGGTGGCTCACGCGGATCTCGGAGGCGAGGTCCAGCACCGCGTAGATCATCGCCAGTCGGGCCACCTGGGCTTCCGCCCTGGCCGTTGCAGCGCCGAGCATCCCCGGCCGGTCCGCCGTGAGCTGGGAGTACATGGTCGGCCAGTAGGCCCGCGCCGCCTCATCCCGCCGCAGCTCTCCAACCGTCCGCCCATGATCGAGCGCCAGGCGGAGGTCGCCGGCCAGGCGCCGGAACGCGGTCCCGTTCACCTGGCCCCCCTCCGGCAGTTCCTTGCTCCGCCTGGCGCAGACAATCAGGAAGCGGTTGAGGAATCCATTCATGAGCTCGACCCGATCCAGCTCCCGCTTCAGCTCGTCCTGGGTGACGTGCCCGATGACCGAAACGTGGGGGTTGGTGGCCACGGCCGGCGTCACCTTGGTCAGGACCCGGAGATCCACTCCATCCCAGGCCTGCCGGAGCACCGCCGAGAGCGTGTTGCTCTCTCGCTTCATGACCCGGAGCAGGCTCCCGAACTCCTCTGCCAGAGCACACAATCGCTTGTCCTCCACCCCAGCATCCTCGAGCTGCTGCTCGTACCGCACGACCTGCTTTCCCTCCCGCACCGCCGCCTGGCGGTAGATCGGATCCCGCACCGACCAAATCAGCCCCTCCCCGGAAGAGAGTCCGCTCAGGACCCGGGTGCGCGCCCAATCCGCGTCCGCCTCCTGGAAAAGCCGGAGCACCTGTTTCCAGCTTGTGCCCTTCCGGCCGCGCGACGACTGCCCCACTAGGAGCACGTTGAGGTTTTGGTGGTGGGTCGCGGATTCCACCGTGAAGTAGGCCCCGCGGTTGCAGGCGTTCCCGAAGGCGGCGAGGAACTGCACCAGGACCGCCACGGGGTCGGCTTCACTGACGGGCTCCACCGCGTCCACCACATCCCCGGCGAGGCCGTGGCGAGCGAGCCCGTCCAGGGTTGGCCAGGGATCAGGTGGGGGCGGAGGCCGCTCGCCCGCAAGCTGGCGGACGTTTGCTTCGTGCTGCTCCAAGGCCATGGGGCTCATGCTGCGCCCTGCTTGGCGTACGGGGAGGCCATCGCCCACCGAAGGCAAGCAGCGCCCGCATGGTCGCAGCGCGGATCCCGACACGCCGCGGCCGCGGCCGCGATCTCCTGGGCGCGCTCGAGGGCGGCCGGATCTCCGCGCGCCTCCCACGCCGCGGCAATCCAGAGCGCATCCCGGCGTCTCGGGTCCCCCCGGCGGCGCCAAGCCTCGAGCGCCGGTCTCAAGCCGCCCCCGGCCGGTGATGCTCCGGCAACCACCACCGCCCGGGCGGTTCCTGCCAGCTGGCGAGGGCCCACAGCTCCAGATCGACTCGGAGGGAGTCTCGGCGCCCCAGGATGTCCAGGACGACGGTGGGCTTAGGCGCCACCACCAGAGCCCTAATTCGCCAGTTGTGGGTACCCCACCGCACCACGTCACCCGCCTGGGGATAGCGTCCGGCTTCGGTCATGACTCGCAGGCCTTGGCGACGGCGAGCACCTTGCCGGCGAACTGTGCCGCGAGGCCAGTGGCCATGCGAAACCCGGCGAGGGTGGGGAGGTAGATGCCCTCCCCGGCGGCCGTCTGGCGACGATAGAGCCGGATATCCAGCTGCCAGCGCGCGTTGCGCCGAGTGCAGATGGGAACGATGCGGACCTGCAGCTCTGAGGTGAGTTCAATCACGCCAGGGCCGAGCTCGTGCGGGGCGGTTAGATTCATAGAGCCCTGCCTCCATCAGGGTTGAGGGTGGTTCATCTCACCGGCGGCCGTCCCTGGGCAGGGGGCGGCCGTTCGGCGTTTCAGGCATTGAGCACTTCCAAGCGGTGCTTCTATCCTATAATGCTGCCGTCGCGGGAGCTAAGCGGCATATTTAGGAACGTCGGGAGCGGTTTTGGCGCTGGAGCGCGCGCGGCTGCAGGCCCAGCGTTTCGGGCTACCGTTACCAACCGATGGCCGCGCGGCCATCGGCCTTCCTCCGGTTCACTTCACCCGCCGTCTTCCGGTTGTGGCAGGTGGCGCACAGCGCCTGCCAGTTCCCCTCGTCCCAGAATCGGTGTTGATCCCCTCGGTGCGGGGTGATGTGGTCTACCACCGTCGAGGGCTCAGTCCTGCCATGGGCCAGGCACTGGACGCAGAGCGGATGGAGACGCAGGTACCGCTTGCTCTCCCACTGCCAGCGTGCCCCCTAGCCACGCTGGGCTGCGCTCTCTCGTTGGTCATCCTTCCGCCGATACTCATCCCGCCGATGGGCGGGGCACCGGCCGCCGAGCGTCAGCACTGGGCAGCCAGGCTCGGGGCAGGGGGAGGGAGCAGGGAGCGCGGTGTGACATGGGACGATCAACTCCGCTCGTGAGGGGTAGCCCCCCGCCCCGCCGGAGCGGAGCGGGAGGCCCTCATGGTCAGGACGTGGCGACCTTCACCAGCTTCAGGGCCTGGCAGTTGGTGACCCCGCCGCCCACCCGCCGGGTGGTGTAGAACTGCACGAACGGCTTGGCGGTGAACGGGTCCCGGAGGATCCGGATGTTGCGGAGCACCAGGGTGTAGGCGCGCCGCCAGTCACCGAAGGCGATCGGGAAGGCGTTCGCGCCCACGGCGGGCATGTCCTCGAAGGTCACGATCGGGTAGCCCATCAGGCGCTCCGGCGCGCCCTGCTCGAGGCCCGGCGCCACCACGAACTTGCCATCGGCGTCCTTCCACTTGCGGACCGTGGCGAGGGTGATGCTGTTCATGACCCACGAGGCGTTCCGCCGATAGGCGGCCTTCAGCGCGGCCACGACGTCGAAGAGATGATCCGCCGGGCTGACGCTGGTGGTGGGGGCGAGGAAGGCAGTGGCGTGCCCCGTCGGGATGTACTGGATCTGATCCCAGGCCCGGGTGGCATCGCTGGTGGCGACGTTGGTGTACGTCAGGAACCCGCGCGGCTTGTTGATCCCGTTCCCGGAGACGCTGGCCGCGCCGACCTGGAGCGAGAACTCGTCCGCGATCGACTGGGTGAGCCAGCTGCCGACGTCCACCCCGGCATCATCCAGGAGGCTCTGGGTGGCCCGGGGATTGGCATAGATCTCCCCGATCGGGATGGTGACCTTCCCGAGGTCCGGAGCGTCTGTCTCGTCCCGCGAGGTGGCCTCGCCGACCCATCCCGACTCGATGCCGCGCCGGTCGATGATCGTCCCGAACTCGCTGCCGATGGGCGGGGAGACCACGGTAGCCAGCTGCTCGATCGGCGACATGTCCAGCTCGTGCCGCTCGATCTCCTGGCGGATCTCCGGGACCACGAACACCCCGCCGTCCGGGTCACTGCCGACGCTCAGGCTCGCCTGGATCTCCTTCGAGCCGGTCCGGGCCCACTTCCCCCAGGCAGCCAGGATCTCCGGGTTGGCGGAGCCCCCCCGCGCCTGCCCCGGGTACAACTCGAGCCGCGCGGCCTGGGTCTCCAGGTCCCGCACCCGCGCCCTGAGGGCGCTGATCTCCACGCCCTGGGCGTCCCGGCCGGCCTTGATCTGGTCCACCACCCTCCCCGCCTTCGCAATCTCCTGGCGGACTTCCTCGAGCGCTTCTCGCTCCACTTCCGTCATGGTGCCAGCTCCTATGGTCAGGTTGCACTCACTTCGCGAGACTCTTCCGCGTCTACATCCCGCAGAGGCGAAGAGGTGCCGCCAGGCGTCGCGCACGGGGGCGGGTCCTGCCAATCCAGAGGGAGAGAACGGGGCTGCTGCGGGATGCAGCAGCCGAGCGCACGACTCTCACGAAATGCGCCCCTCAGTCGAGCCGTCCAACCCCCCTCCTCCAGCTTGCCCCCGCCGGCATCGCGCCGGCGGGGGTCCTGCTCAGTTCCGCGCGAGCCCCGGGCCGTCCGCCGGCACTTCGGGCTTGAGCCTCAGCAAGTGGGTGATTCGGTCGAAGATCGCGCGCGTGCGCTCCAAGGTGGCGAAACCCTCGTCTTCGGCCCGCTCGACCTCGAAGGGATCTGCGCCCTGCTCCCGCAGCGATCGCACGTGCTGCGCCGCCTTGAGCGCCGCGGCCATGGCGGAGTAGGCGCCGTCGATATGGCGGGCAAAGACTTCCGGCGGTGTCACGTCCATTCATGTCCTCCTGGTGTCACCCCCATTGTATATTACGGCCACTCGCGGAGCCACGCGGCATATTTAACAAAGCTGGGAGGGGACATGGCGGAGAGCGGCGAACGGGCGCGGGACGGGCTTGCAGCTGCGGGGAGCTATCGCGAGGCGGTGCGGCGGCACTGGACCCGAGAGCTTACTGATCGCGGCTTGCCAGCGCGCGAGATCCAGGGGATTGCCGATCGCGCGCCTCCGGTGCCAGTGGAACCTTCCAGTGTCGAGGTGTTTCACCTGGAACGGCGAAGGGAGCGGACCCTTCAAGCGGCGATGCAGCGGGAGCTTGCCTCCCTGGTACTCGAGACGCGCCTACAGCTCTTCAAGTCGAAGGGCGTGCCCTTCCGGGCGTGGCCCTCTGCCAGGAAATGGGCCGAGGCCTCCGCCGGCCGGGCGCCAACGATCCCGGCCGGCACCGCGGGCATAGCGCGCAAGTTGGAAGCGATGGTTAGAAAAGGTGGTGCGCGCGTGTCTGTGGATTTCTCCGTTCCAGTGCTGGAGCTTCTCCCTCACCCCATCCCATTTCATACCAGCTCACCCCTAGCGCTCCTGACGCAGGCGGCGGGCGCGATCGTGCGGCGGACCTACCCCGGCCTGGCGGGCAGTGGGACGCACTCCGAGCGATTGGCGAACCGGGCGGCCGTGGCACACGTGCTCCTGGGTAAAGAGCTGCTGACGACAATTCTCCTCGAGACCACCTACCTGCATCCGGCGGGGAGCGACCCATGGGGCGGCGGACGGCGTGAGGCGGCGACGGCGCTCTATCTCCCGAGCAACACCGTTCCCAGTAACCGGGAATGGAAAGGCATCTGGCGGAGCGTAGCACGCACGATCAGCCAAGGCCCGCGGTCGGGGATCGGAGCCAAGCGAGCCCTGGTCCTCGAGGCGGTGGCAGCGGTGGGCCCGCCTCCCGGCAAACGTGGGCGGCCGGCCCGCGGTGGGCCCGCCCCCTACTGGGTCCGGGTCATGGCCTGGTGCAACGAGAGGCTGAAGGCCGACGGCCGCTTTAGCCGGGCGGCTGACGTCGCATCCATTTACGCGAAAGCCCGCGGGCGGGCAGCCCACTGAGGCAAGAGGGCTCTGGCGGCTCGGCCCCGGCCAGACGGAACTGTGTCTGTCTTGTGCCCATCCCATCGCCAGCCACAGCGAAAAGCCCCGGCCATCACTGGCCGGGACTTCGCTGTTCTCCTCGTACCCCCGCGGTGAGAGCTCGCGCCCTGTCCGTAGGCCGCGCGGTTCATCCGCCCGCCCCTTCCACTGTCTCGGCCTGCGCCGCAACCCGCAGTCCGTCGAGCGTCTTGATGGCTTCCGCCACCGACAGGCCCCGCACCTCCGCCCGCCCGGTCCCAATAGAATCCGCGAGCACGGCCCACGGCGCGCCGCCCAGGCGGCGGATGACAAATACGGGATCATCCTAGCCGGGTCGGATCAGGCTGGTATCGTCCGGCCGCGCCCCAACCTCGAAGAGGGCTTCCCGGGCCACCAGGGCGAAAACCTGTGAGCCTCTCATGCCGAAGCCTCGGCGTGCCTCACCGGCCTATGCCCCCGGAGACCTTCGGCGATGCGGCCCGCGAGCGCATCCACCAGCACGATCGCGGCGCTTTCCGCTTCGGGGGCATCAGAGTGCAGGGCCTGCCGAAGCGCCCCCGCGAGTCCTTGCGCCTCGATCAGCGCGCTCTCGCGGATCGTACTTGTGTCGAAACAGTCTTCGGCAAACCGCTTCCAGTCGGGCTGGGCGGGGAGCAGGGCCGGACCGGTTCGGGGGCGCGTGTTCTTCGGCTTCATGAGAGCGACTCCTGCGGCCATGGCCGCGGTTCAGGGGGTTCCTTCTGCCGGAAACGGATCTCTGAGGCAACGAGGCTCCGCCACCGCTCAGTGGCCCCCGTGACCGCGCTCCGCCTGTTCGAGCACCTGCTCGACCGTGCTCCCAGCCAGCTCCGCCAGGAGGGCGGCCGCCGCAGCGATGGTCTCACCGTCGGCAGGAGAGATTGCCGCGTCCAGTCGCTTCTTGGTAAACTCGGCGAGCAGCATAGCCACCGCATGCGCCCTGGTGGCGCGGGTCATCAGGTCTGGCATCGGCCGACTTCCGCGGGGATCGAGGGCCGGGGCGAGGGGCCTGGCGGTCCGACGTGGCTTGGGTGACTGGCTTGCGCGCATGGTGCTCTCCTGCGGCGATCGGCCGCGACATGGGGTTTCCATGGCACCCAAAATGGCACCCAACTATCTTGAGTCGGGTGGCGTTTCGTGTGCTATGGTGGCGGAGCGTCCCTCTGAGGGGGCGCATCTTCGAGGGGGGCGGGCCCCCTCATAATGCCGGGGTCGGCGGTTCGAATCCGCCCCCAGCTATCCGCAGGGCCCGGACGTCCGTCCGGGCCCTTCGCGTTCCCCCGTGTCAGCTCCCGAGGCGGCGATGTCCGCAGGCGTGCTGGGCCTCCTGCTCCTCCCCGGCCTGCTGGCCGGGCAGGATACCACGCCGCGGATCCCGGCGACGTTCGCCCGGGACGCGCGTCTGGTCGCCGCGGCCCGGGTGCTGCTGCAGTCGCCGGCGGGGCGCGCGGTGCTGGCCCGCTATGCGGCGTCGGGCTACGCGATCGTCTTCGCGGACGCCTCGGGGCGCGACGCGAACGCCGTGAGTGACCTGGCCCGCGCCGCGGGTCGCGCCCCCGACTTCCTGACCGACCATCGGGGGCAGCAGGTCATCCTCTACAACGACACGCTCTCGCCGGTGCTCCTGGCGGTGGGCCTGACCCACGAGATCGTGCACGTCGCCGGAGCCGCCGCGGCCGGGACCCGCCGGCTCGGGGAGGAGGAACTCCTCGCGTGGAATACCGCGCTGGACTACTTCCTCAGCCTGCCCGATACGCTGCGTGCCCGGGCCGAGCCCAAGTACGGGCCCTACGCCCGGTGGCGCGCGGGGCAGCCGCTGCAGTTCGCCGCAAGCCTGCGCTGCATCTACCCGAACACGCCGGGCTGTCCCGTGCCGTCCCGACCGCCCGTGCCGCCGGCCGGCCCCGGCCTGCCGTCCCACCTTCCGCCCTGAGGTCCGGATCCCTCGCGCCCAAACCAATCGGGGCGGGGTGGCATCCCATGGATGTCCTCGCCGGGCGGCTCGGGGCGGGGCGTCACGCGGGACCACTCAGGGAGGTCGGCATGCTGGTGATCGGGAAGTGGGCCGCGCTGGCGGCCCTCGGGTACGGCGCGGCGCGGGTAGTGGGCGGCTGGGCCGTGGTGTCGGTGGAGAATCCCCCGGAGGTGCTTCGAGCGGGGGCCACGTACCGCCTCGAGTTCACGGTGCGGCAGCATGGCGTGACGCTGCTCGACGGCCTGAACCCGCACGTCGTGGTCGCCGACGCGTCGGGCGGCGGCACGAGGGTCGCGGCGCATCCCGCCGGCGCGAAGGGCCGGTACGTCGCCAGCTTCACGGTGCCCTCGGTGGCGCGCGTGGTGCTCACGGTCGCCTCGGGGTTCGGGCGTGGGCGCCAGACCGAGCTCACCCTCCTGCCGATCCGCGTCGCCGGCGCTCGCGAGGCGGCGGCCGCCGTCGCCCCGGCCGAGCGCGGGCGGCACCTCTTCGTGGCCAAGGGATGCGCGAGCTGCCACCTCAACGGCGACATCGAGGAGTTCGGGCGCACCAACGAGAGCTATGGGTTCGGCCCGGAGCTGACCGGCCGGACGCTCGAGGCCGCCTACGTGCGGCGCCGGGTCACCGATCCGGCGAGCCTGCCTCCCATCGGGTCCGGCACCCTCCGGATGCCGCCGCAGGACCTGGCGGCCGCGGATGTGGACGCGCTGGTGGCGTTCCTGAGCCGGCCGCGGGAGCGCGCCGCGCAGTGAAGCAGGGCGGGGGAGGTGGGCCGGCATAGGTCGACGGGGGCGTGGCCGTCTCGGCGCCACGCCGGCCCCCGATCCCGCAGGTTCGAGCCCGGCCTCGCCCGGCCCGCCCGGGGACAGGCCGGGATCCTCCCGCGGCCCGACCCGCGGGCCGGGGCCTGGCTGCGTGACAAGTAGCTTGCTGGGGCCGGGGTGTTATAGAATGCAGGCTGTCGTGGGGGTGCCGCCGGTCACCGCCGAATCTGGCCGTGTCGGACTAGCTTGTCCCCGCCTCCGGCCCCGGGAATGTCATGAACGCGACCCACCGTCCGCTCCTTCACCTGCTTCGCCGACCCACCCTGCTGGGCGCCGTGCTCCTCGGGGCATGCGCCTCCAGCACGCGCCAGGACCCGGTGGTGCCGGGTCCGGTGGCGGTGGTCGAGGTCTCCCCCGCAACCGACACGGTCTTCCTGGCGGGCCACGCGCAGCTGGTCGCCGTGGCCAAGGACTCCGACGGCACCGTCCTGACGGGCCGGACCTTCACCTGGCAGAGCAGCAACGGCAGCGTGGCGTCGGTCTCCACCAGCGGGCAGGTGGTCGGACTCGTGGCGGGACAGGTCACCATCTCCGCCTCGACCGGCGGCGTCAGCGGCGGCGCGGCCGTGCTGGTGCAGGCGGCGCCGGCCGGTAGCGTGGTGATCACCCCCGCGGCGGACTCGGTGGCCGGCGGCAGCGTACTGCAACTCGGGGCGCAGGTCCGGGATGCCGGGGCGCAGGCGATCCCCGGGCTGACCGTGACCTGGACCAGCGCGAACACCGCGGTCGCCACGGTGACGCAGGCGGGCTTCGTCACGGGTGTCGGCAACGGGACGACCGGCATCATCGCGAGCTACAACGGCATCGCCGACACGGCGACCGTGAAGGTCCGGGGCGCCTTCACCCGCGCCGATGGCACGCGGGTCCCCCTCACCGACCTGGGGGCGGCCACGTACCAGGGATTCAACGGGCTCCTCTACCCGGGCGCCAACGCCCTCCCCGCCGCACACCTGGCCGCCGGGATTGCGCTGGCCAACCAGGTGGTGCCGCTCGATGGCTCCGGCGCACCCTCGGCCAGCGGCAAGGTGGTCCTGCTTTCCATCGGCATGTCCAACGCCACGCAGGAGTGGTGCACCAAGATCGCCGGCGACCCCTGCAACTCCTGGAGCTTCACCGGCCAGAGCCAGGGGGTGCGCCGGGGCACGGTGAAAGTCGTGAATGGGGCACACTCGAGCTCGACCGCCGAGGTCTGGGTCTCCGCCGCCGGCTCGGAGTACCAGCGGGTCCGCGACTCGGCGCTCACGCCTGCGGGGGTGACGGAGAAGCAGGTGCAGGTGGTGTGGCTCAAGCTCGCCCTGATGCACCCCACGTCCGCGCTCCCCCGGGCCGATGCGGACGCGTTCCAGGTGCTCGCCGACGGCGGGCAGATCCTGCGAGCGCTGCGCACCCGCTACCCGAACCTCAAGCTGGTCTTCGTGGCGAGTCGGATCTACGCCGGGTACGCGACCGTCACGCTCAACCCCGAGCCGTACGCCTACGAGGGCGGGTTCGCGGTGAAGTGGCTCGTGGACGCCCAGATCCAGCAGATGGCGGCCGGCGGCAGCATCGTGAACCCGGTCGCCGGCAACCTCAACTACAGCACCGGCGCCGCCCCCTGGGTGGGCTGGGGACCGTATCTTTGGGCCAACGGGACCTCGGCCCGCTCCGATGGCCTGCAGTGGTTCCTGGCCGACCTCGAGGCGGACGGGACCCACCCTTCGGACCAGGGCGAAGCCAAGGTGGCCGGCCTGCTGCTCGATTTCTTCACCACGTCGCCCGTGGCGCGCTGCTGGTTCATCAGCGGCGCCACCTGCCCCTGAGCCAGGACGGGATGGGGTGGCACGGGCACCTTCACCTTCGAGGTGCACGATGAAACTGCCACGGTCGATCCTGGCTGGACTCCTCCTGCCGGCGGCGTTCGCGCCGGCTCTCCTGGCCCAGGCGGGTGCCCGCCCCGCCGCTGCTCCGCCGCCGGCAGGCGCGGCGATCACCAAGAGCTGCCCGGTGATCCGCGCCGCCACGGCCGCCCGGGCCCGCCCGCGCGCCACCCGTGGCCCCACCGTCGAGGGGATCACCGAGTACACCCTGCCGAACGGGCTCCGGGTACTGCTGTTCCCCGACCCGTCCAAGCCGACCGTCACCGTGAACGCCACCTACCTGGTGGGCTCCCGGCACGAGGCCTACGGCGAGACCGGCATGGCCCACCTGCTGGAGCACCTGGTCTTCAAGGGCACGCCCTGCCATCGCAACATCCCGCAGGAGCTGTCGGAGCACGGCGCGAATCCCAACGGGAGCACCTGGTTCGACCGCACCAACTACTTCGAGACCTTCGCCGCCACGGACGAGAACCTCGCCTGGGCGCTCGACCTCGAGGCCGACCGGATGGTGAACAGCTACATCGCCCGGGAGGACCTCCAGTCCGAATTCACCGTGGTGCGGAACGAGTTCGAGATGGGCGAGAACGACCCGGGCTCGATCCTCGAGGAGCGCGCGATGTCGACCGCGTTCCTGTGGCACAACTACGGCAATTCCACCATCGGGGCTCGTGCCGACCTCGAGAACGTGCCGATCGAGCGGCTGCAGGGCTTCTATCGCAAGTACTACCAGCCCGACAACGCCATCCTGGTCGTGGCCGGCAAGTTCGACGAGGCGAAGACGCTGCGGATGATCGAGGACAAGTTCGGCCGCATTCCGCGGCCGGCCCGCACCGGCGACATGAAGCTCTGGCCGACCTACACCCTGGATCCCACCCAGGACGGTGAGCGCGAGGTGACCCTGCGCCGGGTCGGCGACGTGCAGGTGCTGACGGCCGTGTACCACGTCCCGGCCGGGTCGCACCCCGACTTCGCCGCCGTGGACGTCCTCGCCCGCGTCCTCGGCAGCCAGCCCTCCGGCCGACTCTACCAGGCGCTGGTGGTGCCCAAGAAGGCGGCGAATGCCTTCGCCTTCGCCTACCGGCTGCGTGAGCCGGGGGCGCTGCTCGCCACGGTGCAGGTACGCAAGGAGGACCCGCTGGCGCCGGCGCGCGAGGCCCTGCTGGGCGCGCTCGACGCGGCGGTGACCACCCCGGCCACGGCCGAGGAGGTGGAGCGGGCCAAGGTGGAGATCACCAAGAACACCGAACTCCTCATCAACAACTCCGAGCGGGTGGCCCTGACGCTCTCCGAGTGGGCCTCCATGGCCGACTGGCGCATGCTGTTCATCCACCGCGACCGGGTCAAGCAGGTGACCCCGGCCGACGTGCAGCGGGTGGCGGCCGCCTACCTCAAGGCCAGCAACCGGACCCTCGGTACCTTCGTGCCCACCGAGAAGCCGGACCGCGCGGAGATCCCCGCCACCCCCGACTGGACCCCGGTGGTCACGGCCTACCGCGGCGACACCGCCGTGGCCCAGGGCGAGGCGTTCGACCCCTCCCCGGCGACCATCGACCAGCGTACGGCACGCCAGCGGTTCGGCGGGCTCGACGTGGCCTACCTGCCCAAGCGGACCCGCGGCGGGTCGGTGAATGCGAGCCTGTCACTCGACTTCAACGACTTCGACGGGGCCAGGGGCAAGCGGGCGATCGGCTCGCTGACCTCGCAGATGCTGCTGCGCGGCACCCGGTCGAAGAGCCGACAGCAGATCAAGGATGAGTTCGACCGGCTCAAGGCCCGCGTCGCCGTCTTCGGCGGCTACGACGCCGCCAACGCCCGGGTCGAGACGGTCCGCGGCAACCTGCCGGCGGTGCTGCGGCTCCTGGGCGAGGTGCTGCGCGAGCCGGCCTTCGATGAGAAGGAATTCGGCGAGCTCAAGCAGCAGTCGCTGGCCCAGCTCGAGGAGAGCCGGTCGGACCCGCAGGCGCTCGCCTTCACGGCCTTCGAGCGCTACCTGAGCCCGTACCCCAAGGACGACCCGCGCTACCGGCCGACCATCGACGAGCAGGTGGCCGAGCTCACCGCGGTGACCATCGAGGACGTCCGCCGGTTCTACGCCGAGACCTACGGCGCGGGACATGCCACCCTCGCCCTGGTGGGTGACTTCGATCCGGCCGAGATCACCCCGTTGCTCACCGCGATCTTCGGCGAGTGGAAGAGCCCGCGGCCCTGGGCCCGGATCAAGAGCGAGTTCCACGACCAGCCGGCCACGAGCATCGCCATCGAGACGCCGGACAAGGCCAACGCGATGTTCCTCGGCGGCATCAACCTCAGCCTGCGCGACGACGATCCCGACTACGCCGCGCTGCTGCTGGGCAACGAGGTGCTGGGGGGTGGTTTCCTCAACTCCCGGCTGGCCACCCGGATCCGCCAGAAGGACGGCATCAGCTACGGGGTCGGGTCGTTCCTGAGCGTCTCCTCGGAAGACCGGGCCAGCCGGTTCATGGGCTACGCCATCTACGCCCCGGAGAATGCGGCCAGGGTCGAGGCGGCATTCCGTGAGGAGCTCGCGCGCGTGGCGACGGAGGGAATCACCCAGGAGGAGCTCGACAAGGCCCGGCAGGGGTGGCTGCAGAACCAGCAGGTGGGCCGCGCCAACGATGGTCAGCTCGCCGGCGACCTGCAGGGCAAGGTCTACCTGGGGCGGACCATGGCATTCGACGCCGAGCTCGAGCGCCGGGTGGCCGCGCTGACCCTGCAGCAGGTGAACGGCGCGCTGCAGCGGTACCTCGATCCCGCCAAGCTCACGGTGGTCAAGGCGGGGGACTTCGCCAAGGGACGGCAACCGGCAAGTCCCTGAGCGGCCGGGGGTTCCACGCGCGGGGCCGGGAGGCGGGCGACCGTCCTCCCGGCCCCGTTCCCCTTTCCTCCCCCGGGTTTCCTCCTAGCTTTCCCCCATGCCCTCGCGGCCCTTCTATTACCGCGTTACGGACGGCCTGCGCATCACGGTCCGGCCGGTGTACCTGCCGGAGCGGTCCAACCCGCTCAAGCAGCAGTACGTCTTCGCCTACTTCGTCCGCATCGAGAACCTGGCCGGCGCCACCGCCCAGCTCCGCTCCCGGCGCTGGCGGATCCACGACTCCATCGGGGAGGAGACCGTGGTCGAGGGCGAGGGCGTGGTGGGCGAGCAGCCGGTGCTCGGGCATGGCCAGGTGCACGAGTACCAGAGCTTCTGCGTGCTCAAGTCCGACAGCGGCTACATGGAAGGGGAGTACATCTTCGTCCGCGAGGATGGCAGCACCTTCGAGGCAGCCATCCCCCGCTTTCTCCTCGAGGCCCGGGAGTCGGCGGAGCCCTTGCCCTGACATGTCGCTCGACACCCGCCTCCTCGCGACGCTGGAGCGCCTCCGACCGGCCCCGGGCCCGGCCCTGCTGGCCGTCTCCGGCGGGGTCGACTCGATGGTGCTCCTCGACCTCCTGGCCCGCACCCGGGACGCACACCGCCTGCCGCTGATCGTCGCCCACGTGGATCACGGCATCCACCCGGCGAGTGCCGTCCCCGCGGCGCTGGTCGCCGCGCGGGCGCAGGCCCTCGGCCTGCCGCTCGTGCAGGGGCAGCTGGGCCTCGGCGGGGGCTGCAGCGAAACGACCGCCCGTCGGGCCCGGTACGCGTGGCTCCGGGCCGAGCGGGCCCGGCTCGGTGCCCGCTGGATCGTGACGGCGCATCACGCCGATGACCAGCGCGAGACGGTCCTGATGCGGGCCCTCCGGGGCAGCGGACCGGCGGGGCTCGCCGGCATGGCCCCCCGGCAGGGTGCACTCCTCAGGCCGCTCCTCGGCGTCTCGCGGCGCAGCCTCCTGGGGTACGCGGGGGCCCGGGGGCTCGAGTGGTGGGAGGATCCGGCCAACGCCGACGTCGCTCACCTGAGATCCTGGCTGCGCGCGCAGGTCGTGCCGCTCCTCCAGACGCGGCTGCCCGACCTCGGTCGCCGGCTGGGGCAGACCCGTCGGCACGCCGCCCGGCACCGCGAGGCGTGGCAGGCGGCCCTCCGGCACTGGCCAGGCCTCGCAGTCCGACGGGAGCGGGGCGGCGGTTCCCTCGCCCTCGACGTGGTGGCCGGGCTTCCCCCCGCGCTCGGGCTCACGCTGGTGGAGGGGCTGCTGCGCCGAGTCGGGGCGCCCGTCTCGCCCGGCAGGCTGCAGCGAGCCCTGCCGGTGGTGCTGGCGGGGGAGAGCGGGGCCCGGGCGCCGCTGGGCCAGGGCTGGAACCTCGAGCGGGCGTTCGAGCGGCTGGTGGTCGTCCCCCCCGTGCTGGCGGAACCGGCCGGACTCCAGCTGACCCCGCCCGAGGGGCGGGCCGACTGGGGGCCCTGGCACCTGCAGTGGTCCCTGGACGTCGCCCCGGCCCGGCAACCCCGCGACGGCGCGACCGCCTGGTTCATCCCCGGAGGGTTCGTCATCCGGGGCTGGCGGGCCGGGGACCGGCTCGCCCCGCTCGGCGGCACCGGGCACCGGCTGGCGGTGCGGTGCTTCCAGGACGCGCGCGTCCCCCGCGGGGAACGAGGGCAGTGGCCCCTGATCGAGGGGCAGGGCCGGCTGGCCTGGATCCCGGGGGTATGCCGCTCCCGTGATCTGGTTCCCGAACCCGGCGCTCCTGCGCTGAGGATCGATGTCCAGCCCGGCCGCTGACCCCCGGGCCGGAAACCGCCCGATCCGGCGCGTGGTCTTCGACGAGGCCACGATCGCCGAGCGGGTCCGGGCGCTCGGCCGGGAGATCACCCAGGCCTATCCGGAGGGCGACCTCCTGCTGGTGGGACTGCTCAAGGGGAGCTTCGTGTTCCTGGCCGACCTGGCCCGGAACATTGAACGGCCGCTGGAGGTGGACTTCCTGGTGGCCAGCTCGTACGGGAGCGGGACGGTCTCGAGCGGGGAAGTCCGGCTGCTCTACGAGCCCGCCTCCCGGCTGGCGGACAGGCATATCCTGCTGGTCGAGGATATTATTGATAGCGGTCGAACCCTGGCCTCCCTGATGGACCGGTTGCGGTCCCGGGGACCTCGGAGCCTCGCGGTCTGCGCGTTGCTGGACAAGCGCATCGCCCCCCCCCTGCCGGAACTTCGGTTCGTGGGGTTCACGGCCCCGCCAGCTTTCCTGGTGGGTTACGGCCTGGATCACGCGGAGGATTTCCGGCACCTCCCGTACATCGCGGAAATGGGTTGAATGGCTGAACGCATGCCGCCGGGCCCGCCCCGAGCTGATTGGCGGAGCCTGAGCAAGAACCTGGCGCTGTGGCTCCTGGTCGCGCTCGTCGCGATGGCGCTCTTCCAGCTGATGAACAGCCAGAAGACGTCGATGCAGGAGTTCACCTATACGAACTTCAAGCAGCAGCTCGCCGCGGGGAACGTGAAGAACGTCACGGTCTACGACGGCAAGCAGCTGGAAGGTGACTTCGTCAATCCGGTGCCGCAGGACGGGCGGCCGGCCAAGTCCTTCGTGGTCCTGCTGCCCATCAAGGACAGCGAACAGATCCTGGGCGAGCTGGAGCGGGCCAACGTGCAGGTCTCGGCCAAGGAGCCGAAGATCGGCGTGGCCAACTTCCTGCTCGCTGCGTTGCCGTGGATCGTGATCATCGGCCTGTGGGTCTTCCTGCTGCGCCAGCTGCAGGCGGGCGGCAGCCGGGCGTTCAGCTTCGGGAAGAGCAAGGCCAAGCTGCTGGCCGGCGACACGCCCAAGCTGACGTTCGCCGACGTGGCCGGCGCGGACGAGGCCAAGGTCGAGCTGCAGGAGATCATCGAGTTCCTCAAGGACCCGGGCAAGTTCACCCGCCTGGGCGGCCGGCTCCCGAAGGGTGCGCTCCTGGTCGGCCCGCCGGGCACGGGGAAGACCCTGCTGGCCAAGGCGGTGGCCGGCGAGGCCGGGCGCCCCTTCTTCTCGATGTCGGGCTCCGACTTCGTCGAGATGTTCGTGGGCGTGGGCGCCAGCCGGGTCCGCGACCTCTTCGAGCAGGGGAAGGCGCACGCGCCCTGCATCATCTTCATCGACGAGATCGACGCCGTGGGCCGGCACCGCGGGGCGGGGCTGGGTGGCGGCCATGATGAACGGGAGCAGACCCTCAACCAGCTGCTGGTCGAGATGGACGGCTTCGAGTCGAATGACGGCGTGATCCTCATCGCCGCCACCAACCGGCCCGATGTCCTCGACCCGGCGCTGCTGCGTCCGGGCCGGTTCGACCGCCAGATCGTGGTGGACGCGCCCGATGTGCGCGGCCGCGAGGGGATCCTGCGGGTGCACACCCGCAAGATCCCGCTGGCCGCCGACGTGACCCTGGAGACCATCGCCAAGGGCACCCCGGGCATGGCCGGGGCCGACCTCGCCAACCTGGTGAACGAGGCCGCGCTGCTGGCGGCCCGGCGCAACAAGGCCCTCGTGGACATGCAGGACTTCGAGGATGCCAAGGACAAGGTCATGCTCGGCGTCGAGCGGAAGAGCCTGGTGCTCTCCGAGGACGAGCGCCGGCTGACCGCCTACCACGAGGCGGGGCACACCGTCGTGTCGCTCAAGACCCCGGGGTCGGACCCGATCCACAAGGTCACGATCGTCCCGCGGGGCCGGGCGCTCGGGCTCATGATGTCGCTGCCCGACAAGGACCGGTACGGCCAGACCAAGGAGTGGCTGATCGGCCGCCTGGCGATCGCCTTCGGCGGCCGGGTCGCGGAGGAACTCATCTTCGGCCCCAACAAGGTGACCACCGGGGCCGGGAGCGACATCGAGCAGGCCACCGCCATCGCACGGCGGATGGTGACCCAGTTCGGGATGTCCGAGAAGATCGGGATGATGGCCATCGGCGACCGCGAGCAGGAGATCTTCCTGGGCCGCGAGTTCGGGCAGCGCCGCGAGGTCTCGGAGCGGACCGCCCAGGTGGTCGACGACGAGGTGAAGCACTTCCTCGACGAGGCGCACGAGAGCTCGCGCCGCATCCTGCTGGAGCACCGGGTGCTGCTCGACCGCATCGCCGCCGCGCTCCTGGAGCGCGAGACCATCGACCGCGAGGACATCGACCTCCTCGCGGAGGGGAAGGAGCTGCCCCCGGTGTCGAGCCCGCCGCCCTCGCCGCCCACCGCCGTGGCCACCGCGCCACGACCGGAGCGTGAGGCGCAGCGGACCCCGATCCTCGGGGTGCCGCCCGCCGAACCGATGGGCGCGTGATCGCCCGTCGGCTCCCGCTGCACTCCCCGCGCGCCGTGCTGGACACCCTGGTGGCGCGGGGCTGGGACCCGGGTCGAGCCGCCGCCGCGGCGGGCGGAATGCCCGCCGCGGCGATCGAGCTTTCCGGCCTCGACGACCCGACCCTCCTCGCCCTCGTGCAGCACGCCGCGGCCCTCGGGCTCGAGGTGCTGACCGGCGCGGATTGGGCCGTCGTCGCCGGCAGCGAGTCCCGGCTCGGCGCGCTGGCGCGCCCCTGGGTGGTGCCGCCGCCCCTCGCCGAAGTGGCCGCCGCCGTGGGCCTGCGCCTGCGGCCCGAGGCCCCGACCGCCTGGCTCACCGCGCGGGGCCCAGTGGCCCTCGACCGGCCGGTCATCGTCGGAATCCTCAACCTCACGCCCGATTCCTTCAGCGATGGCGGCCGGTTCCTCGACCCCGCCGCGGCGCTCTCCCAGGCCGACCAGCTGCTCGCCGACGGGGCCGGGATTCTCGATCTCGGGGGCGAGTCGACCCGCCCGGGGAGCGAGCCGGTGCCGGAGTCGGAGGAACTCGGACGGGTGCTCCCGGTGCTCGAGGCCCTCTCCCGCCGCCACCCGACGGTGCCGCTCTCGGTGGACACGGTGAAGGCCGCGGTGGCCCGCGCGGCGATCGAGGCGGGCGCGGCGATCGTGAACGACGTATCCGCCTTCCGGCTCGACCCCGCGATGGCCGCGACGGTCGCCGCCACCGGGGCGGGGGCCATCCTCATGCACAGCCGCGGCACGGTCAGCACCATGGCCCGGCTCGACCACGCGGAGTACGCACCGGACGTCGTCACCGGGGTCCGCCAGGAGCTCGGCGCCGCCCTGGAGCTGGCCGTGACCGCGGGCATCGCGCCGGACCGGATGGTGCTCGATCCCGGGTTCGGCTTTGCCAAGACGGCGGAACAGAACCTCGCCCTGCTCGACGGGCTCGAGACCCTGCGCAGTCTCGGGCGGGCGCTGCTGGTGGGTCCGTCCCGCAAACGCTTCCTCGGAAGCGTCACCGGCCGGGAGGTCGCCGACCGGGATGTCGCCACCGCGGCCGCGTGCGTGCTGGCCTGGGAGCGGGGGGCCCGGCTGTTCCGGGTGCACAATGTGGCCGCCGCGCGGGACGCGCTGGCCGTCGCGCAGGCCGTGCGCGGGGCGTGGTAGGGGCAGCCCCCGCCAACCCGCCCGCTTCACTTCACCATTCATTCCCGACCGGACTCGATGACCCGTCGCCCACCGTACCATCTCGCCCTGCTGGCCACCCTCCTGGTGCTGACCGGGTACATCATCACGCTGGCGCCGACGGTCACCTTCTGGGACGCCGGCGAGTTCATCGCCGCCGCCAGGAACCTCGGGATCCCGCACCCGCCGGGCACGCCGCTCTTCGTGATGATCGGCCACGTCTGGGGGGCCCTGGTGCCCCTGGCCGACTACGCCCAGCGGCTCAACCTGCTCTCGGCGACGCTGAGCGCGATGGGGGCCGGGTTCTTCTTCCTGGTGGCCCACGAGGTGCTCACCCGCGCCACCGCCGACCTCGAGGCCGGACCGGCCGCCCTGGTGCGGGTGGGTGGGGGGCTCGCCGCTGCGCTCATGGCGGCGTTCAGTTTCACCACCTGGCAGAACTCGAACGAGACCGAGGTGTACGCCGCGGCCACCTTCACCATCGCGGCCATCACCTGGCTGTGCCTCACCTGGCGGGCGGTACGGGGGACGCCGCGGGCCTCCCACCTGCTCCTGCTCATCCTGTACCTCGCGGGGCTCTCGATCGGCAACCACCTGCTGGCCCTGCTGGTCGGGCCCGCGGTCGTGGCGTTCCTCGCCGCCACCCTGAGTGCCGAGCCGGCCGCCGACCCGGCGCGGCGCGCCGCGGAATGGGCGGAGGCGGCCGTCGTCGCCGGGACCTGGGCCTTGCTGATCGGGAGCGGCCTGGGCAGCGGGACCCTGACGGCCCTGGGCGGCCTCTGCTACCTGGCCGCCTTCGGGCTGGCCCTCCGGGCGCGGCACACGACCTTCGCCGTCGTGGCGGTGCTGATCGCCATGATCGGCGTGACCAGCTACCTCTTCCTCTACATCCGCGCGGGACAGCACCCGGTCATCAACGAGGCCCAGCCCGACAACTGGGACGCGCTGCTGGCCGTGATCCGGCGGGAACAGTATCCCGTCCGCACGCCCTTGGATGATCCCACGGTGCCGCACGGCCCGGGCAACCCCGGGCGCAGCGGCCAGATCATCATGCTGCAGCTGCTCAACTACTTCCAGTACTTCGACTGGCAGTGGGCCAACGGCATCACCAAGGCCATCGGACTCGGGGGCGGGCAGCTGCCGCTCCGCTCGCTCGTCACCCTGCTCTTTGCCGCGCTCGGGATGCACGGCCTGATCACCCACCGCCGGGCCGACCGGGGCAGCTGGTGGCTGCTCTTCGGGCTGTGGCTGATCACCGGCCTCGGGCTGGTCGCGTACATGAACTTCAAGCCCGGCTTCAGCATCGGGTACAACCTGTACCCCGAGGCGAGCGACCACGAGGTCCGCGACCGGGACTACTTCTTCGTCGTCAGCTTTGCGGTCTGGGGCGTGTGGGCCGGCATGGGGCTGGTGCAGCTGGTGCGGCGTGCCATGACCCGCTGGCGACTCGGGGTGGCGGTGGCGGCGGTGCCGCTCGCCCTGGGCGCGCTGATCCCCTTCGCGGGGAACTTCAGCGCCGCCAGCCGTCGCCATGGCCCGGACGCCACCCTGGCGGCGGACTTCGCCTACAACCTCCTCAACTCGGTGCCGCCCTACGGGATCCTGTTCACCTATGGGGACAACGACACCTTTCCCCTCTGGTGGGCGCAGGAGGTGAAGGGGATCCGGCGTGACGTCCTGGTGGTCTGCCTGGCCCTCTCGGAGACCGACTGGTACAAGCGGCAACTGCGGGAGTTCCCGGTCCGCCCCTTCGACGAGGCCGCCGCGCCCAGGCTGTGGCAGGGGCGCAACCCCGTCGCTCCCACGGGGCGGGCGCACTCGATGACCGACGCCCAGGTTGCGCAGGCGCAGGGCGTGATGCTCTCGCAGGACGTGCCGGTGAACATCGGGCCCATCCGCCACGTGCTGCCGAAGGGCACGCCGGTCTACAGCCGGGACTTCGTGGTGCTGCGCATCCTGCAGGAGAACGCCGGGAAGCGTCCGATCGCCTGGTCGATGACCACCGGGGCCGAGTATCTCGGTCTGGATCAGTACCTGCTGCAGCAGGGGCTGGTGATGCAGCTGCAATCGACCCCGCCGGACACCGCCCAGCCGGGCATCGACAACCACCGGATCCTCGGGCTCCCGCTCGATATGGCCACCACGGAGCGCCTGGCCTGGGAGACCTACCGCTACGCCCGGCTGCTCGACGGGCCGCACGGGCGCCTGGAGCCGACGGCGGCCGGGGTGGCCAACAACCTCTCGCTGCCGTTCGCGCAGCTGGCGTACGCCTACGAGAGCCGTGGGGATGGTAGCAAGGCCCTGGAGAACCTGACCCGGGCCGGGAAGCTCTCCTCCAATCCCAACCTGCAGCGGGCACTCCAGGCCCTGCTGCTGCCGACCCCGGGGGACAGCGCGCCATAGGGTTCGGCCCCTGTTGCCAACCCTAACGCCCGCCTACCTTTACCAGCCATGTCGTATCCCGGAATCGGGGCGCGGGTAACCGAGGTGCGGGCCCGGATCGCGGAGCACCAGGCGCGGGCCGGTCTGAGCCACCCGGTGCTGATCGTGGCGGTCACCAAGACCCACCCCGCGGAGGCGGTCCGGGCCGCGGTCGCGGCCGGACTCACCGCCGTGGGCGAGAACCGGGTGCAGGAAGCGCTCGCCAAGCAGGAGGAGCTGCCGGGGATCGGGGTGGAGTGGCACCTCATCGGCTCGCTGCAGCGGAACAAGGCGCGTCACGCGGTCAACCGCTTCGCCCTGATCCACTCGGTCGACAGCCTGGAGCTGGCCCGGGAACTCGACCGCCGGGCCGGGCCGGCCTCGGTGCAGCCGGTGCTGCTGCAGGTCAACTGCTCCGCGGAACCGCAGAAGGGCGGGGTGGAGCCCGAGGGCCTGCCGGCGCTCCTCGATGCGGTCGCGGCGCTGCCGCGGCTCCGCCTGGCGGGCCTGATGACCATGGCGGAGCTCACCGACGATGCCGCGCGCCAGCGGGCGGCGTTCCGGCGCCTGCGCGAGCTGCGTGAGGCGGGCGAGCGGCGGGGGCACAAGCTGCCGGAGCTGTCGATGGGCATGTCTGGAGACTACCTCGTGGCGGTGGAAGAGGGAGCCACGATGGTTCGGCTGGGGACCCTCCTCTTCGGAGAGCGCGGCACATGAGCGACGATGCGTTCCACCTGACGCCCAGCGACGTCCGGGCACAGGAATTCCAGCGGACCTTCCGCGGGTATGACCCGGCGCAGGTGGACGAGTTCCGGAACCGGGTGGCGGAGGAGCTCGAGCGCCTGGTGCGCGAGCGCGCCAAGCTCGACGAGCGGCTGACCGGCTTCCAGGAGCAGCTCCGCGCCTTCCGCGAGCGGGAGCGGGCCATGAACGAGGCGCTGCTCTCGGCGCAGCAGCTGCGGGTGGCCGCCCAGGAGCAGGCGGAGAAGGAATCGGAGAGCATCATCCGCGAGGCCCGGGCCGACGCGCTGCGCCTCGTCGGCACCGCGCAGGAGGAGGAGCGGCAGGTGCGCGAGCGGCACGAGATGCTGCAGCGCCAGTTCGCCGCCTACCTCGCCAATTTCCGCGCCCTGCTCGAGCGGCAGCTGGGCGAGATCGAAGGGCTGCAGACCCACGCGCAGCTCACCCACCAGGTCCAGACGGAGCTCCTGCTCAAGCGACACGCATGACAGCCACCGACCTGTACGATCGCATCCAGCAGGCGGCCGCCGTGGTGCGCGGCCGCTGCTCGTTCGCCCCCGACGTCGGCATCATCCTGGGCACCGGGCTGGGTGGCCTGGTCAAGGAGATCGCTGCCGAGGCGATCATCCCCTACGAGGAGATCCCCGGGTTCCCGCTCTCCACGGTCGAGAGCCACGCCGGCCGGCTCATCCTCGGCACCCTGCGCGGACGCCGGGTGGTGGCGATGCAGGGGCGCTTCCACCGCTACGAGGGGTATTCGCTGCAGGAGGTCACCTTCCCGGTGCGGGTCATGAAGGCGCTCGGCGCGAAGGCCCTGGTGGTCACCAACGTGAGCGGGGGCATGCATCCGCTGTGGGCCCCGGGCGACCTGGTGCTCATCGCCGACCACATCAACCTGCTGGGCGACAACCCGCTCATCGGGCGGAACGACGACCGCCTCGGCCCCCGCTTCCCCGACATGTCCGATCCCTACGACAGCGGGCTGCGGGCCCTCGTGCGCCAGCTGGCGCTGGCGCAGGGCGTCACCCTGCGCGAGGGCGTCTACGTCTCGGTCCCCGGCCCCAACCTCGAGACCCGTGCCGAGTACCGGATGCTCCGCGCCATGGGCGCCGACATCGTCGGCATGTCCACCGTGCCCGAGGTGATCGTGGCCGTGCACCAGGGGATGAAGGTGGCCGGGCTCTCGATCGTCACCGACCAGTGCCTCCCCGACGCCTTGGTGCCGGCGGACATCGAGCACATCATCGCGATCGCCAACGGGGCCGAACCCAGGCTCACCCGGCTGGTCGCGGAACTGGTGCAGCAGATCCCCGCATGACCTACCAGCCCTGGCCGGACGGCGGTGCCGACCGGATGGAACAGGAGCTGCTTGCCCGGTGGAAGGAGGAGCGGCTCTTCGAGCAGACCCTCGCGGCCACCCGGGACGGGCCGCCGTTCGTGTTCTTCGAGGGTCCCCCGACGGCCAACGGCAAGCCGGGCATCCACCACGTCTTCGCCCGGACCATCAAGGACCTGATCTGCCGCTTCCAGGCCCAGCGGGGGCGCTCCGTCACCCGCATCGCGGGGTGGGACACCCACGGGCTGCCGGTGGAGATCGAGGTCGAGAAGCAGCTCAACCTCAACGGCAAGAAGGCCATCGAGGCCTACGGCGTGGAGGCCTTCAACCGCCTCTGCCGGCAGAGCGTCTTCACCTACAAGACGGAGTGGGAAGAGCTCTCCAACCGGATCGGCTACTGGCTGGACTATGAGCACGCCTACATCACGTACAGCAACGCGTACGTCGAGACGGTCTGGTGGCTGCTGGGCCGACTGTTCGAGCGGGACATGCTCTACCGGGGGCACCGGGTGCTGCCGTACTGCCCCCGCTGCGGCACGGTCCTCTCCAGCCATGAGCTGGCCCTCGGCTACGCCGAGGTGAAGGACAAGTCCATCTACGTCACCTTCCCGCTCGAGGACGGCAGCGGGCGCGAGCTGGTGGTCTGGACCACCACGCCCTGGACGCTGCCCTCGAACGTCGCGGCAGCGGTCCACCCCGACCTCGAGTACGGCGTCTACCGGCACCCGAAGCATCCCGGGCGCGGCTTCATCATGGCCACCACCCGCGAGGACAAGCTCCGCGAGATCCTGGGCGAGGAGCTCACGCGGGTCGAGGTGGTGTCGGGACGGTCCCTCGCGGGGCTGCGGTACCGCCGGCCCCTCGACGTGGTCCCGCTCCCCGACGACCGGGCCCACTCGGTGGTCATCCCGGGCGCGTTCGTCACGGCCGAAGACGGTTCCGGCATCGTGCACATGGCCCCTGCCTTCGGCGCGGATGACTACGCCGCCGGCCAGCAGCACGGCCTGGCGATGCTGCGGCCGGTGGGGCCGGACGGGCTGTTCAGCGGCACCAGCTGGCCCGAGATCGAGGGGCAGCTGGTCACCGCGGACGAGACCAACGAGCGGATCATCCGCCGGCTCAAGGCCGACGGCCGCTGGCTGCGGACCGACCAGTACGCCCACAGCTATCCGCACTGCTGGCGCTGCTCCAGCAAGCTCATCTACTACGCCCGCGACAGCTGGTTCGTCCGCACCTCGAAGGTCAAGGAGCGGATGCTGGAGATCAACCGCACCGTCAACTGGCAGCCCCCGGAAGTCGGGGAGGGGCGGTTCGGGTCGTGGCTCGAGAACAACGTGGACTGGGCCCTGTCCCGCGACCGCTACTGGGGCACCCCGCTCCCGGTGTGGGTCTGCGACCGGGACCCGGCCCACGTCGAGGTGGTGGGAAGTTACGCCCGTCTGGCGGAGCGCTGGGGCCGGCCGCTGCCGTCGGACTTCGATCCGCACAAGCCCTACATCGACGCCTACCACTGGGACTGCGCCTGCGGCGGCACCATGCGGCGCGCGCCCGAGGTGATCGACACCTGGTTCGACTCGGGTGCCATGCCCTATGCCCAGTGGCACTACCCCTTCGAGCACGTCGCGGAGTTCCAGGCCCACTTCCCGGCCGACTACATCTGCGAGGGGGTGGACCAGACCCGGGGCTGGTTCTACTCGCTGCTGGCCATCGCCACCACGGCCTTCGACAGCCCGGCCTACCGCAACGTGATCGTCAACGAGCTGGTCCTCGACCCCGAGGGCCAGAAGATGTCCAAGAGCAAGGGCAACGTGGTGAACCCCTGGGACATGATCCGGGAGTTCGGCGCGGACACCGTCCGGCTCTACCTGCTGGTGTCGAGCCAGGTCTGGCTGCCCAAGCGCTTCGACCGCCGCCAGGTGCCCCAGGTCACTGGCGACTTCTTCCGCGCGCTCCGCAACACCTACGAGTTCTTCCGGCTGTACGCCGGCCGCCTCGAGGGGGCACCACCCGTCGCCGGGCGCCCCGACAGCGACCGCTGGATCCTGGCCCGGCTCGACGCGACCGTGCGCGCGGTGACGGCGGCCTGGGAAGGGTACGAGCCGACCGCGGGCGTGCGGGCGCTCATGGACTTCGTGGTGGACGACGTCTCGAACTGGTATGTCCGGATCAACCGGGACCGATTCTGGGCCCCGGACGGCGAGGCGGACCGCGCCGCGGTGGCCACGCTGCGGGAGTGCCTCGAGACCGTGAGCCGGCTCATGGCGCCGGCGGCGCCCTTCGCCGCCGACTGGCTGCACCGGTCCCTGGCCGGGCGACCGGTGCACCTCGCGGGGTGGCCCGGCGCTCCCGGGGCAGCGGGCGCCGACGAGGCGGCGCTCGACGCCGCGATGGATGCCATCCGGCGGCTCGCGTCCCTGGCCCGGGCTGCCCGTGAGGCGGGCAAGCTGCGGGTGCGGCAACCGCTGGGCCGGATGCAGGTGGCGGTCCCCGTGGCGGTGCGCGGCCCGGTGTTCGAGCGGCTGCTCCCGATCCTGATGGCGGAGGTGAACGTCCGGCGGATCGAGGTCGCGGAGTCCGACACCGAGCTGGTACGGCTGCGGGGCAAGGCCAACTTCCGCTCGCTCGGCAAGCGGTATGGGAAAGAGACCCCGGCGGTGGCCAAGGCGGTGGAGCGCCTGACGGCGGACCAGCTCCGGGCCCTGGAGGCCGGGGAATCGGTCCGGAGACATGAAAACGGGATGGAACTCGTTTACCTTTCCGAGGATGTGGTCGTTGAGCGGGAGGTCGTCGCGACCGGATGGCTGGTCGAAAGCGACGGCCCGTTCGTGGCAGCGCTGGATCCCCAGCTCGATGCCGATCTGGCCCAGGAAGGACTCGCGCGGGAGCTGGTGCACCATGTCCAGCGGCTCCGGCGGGACGCCGGTTTTTCGGTGAGCGACCGGATCGCCCTCGGGCTGGAAGGGGCGGCGGCGGTCCTCGCGGCCGCGGCGGCGCACCGGGAGTTCATCGCGGGCGAGACGCTGGCCCGGAGCATCGAGCTGGGTGGCGCGGCGGCCGGCGCCGAATACCGGCAGGCAGTGGATGTCGACGGACAAGAGGTGACCTTCAGCATGCGCCGACTCGGCGCGTGAGCGTACCCCCAGCGGACGGGAAGGCATACGCGGTATGAACAAGAAGCAGCTGGCGCACTTCGAGAAGCGGCTCATTGAGGAGCGCACCCGGGTCATGAAGGAGATCGGGTACTACGACGAGTCCTTCAACGCCACGCTCCAGAACGAGTCCGGCGACCTGTCGTCCTACTCGTTCCACATGGCCGACCAGGGCACCGACGCGATGGAGCGCGAGAAGCAGTTCCTCTTCGCCTCGCAGGAGGGCCGGTACCTGTGGCACGTCAACGAGGCCCTCCGGCGCCTGTACAAGACGCCGGACCGCTTCGGGATCTGCCACACCTGCGGCAAGGAGATCAACTTCGAGCGGCTCGATGCGCTCCCGCACGCGCGGCTCTGCATCGAATGCAAGGAAAAAGAAGAGAATGGCAAGCGGCGCTGAGCGCCGGCTCTACTGGGGGGCCGCCACGGTCGCCCTGGTGCTCGACCTGATCACCAAGGCCCTTGCCGAGCGATACCTCTTCCGCTCGGCGGGGCACTCCGTCATCGGTGAGCTGTTCCAGCTGCGGCTGGTCTACAATCCGGGCGCCGCCTTCGGCCTGCACCTCGGGCCCTTCTCGCGCTGGATCTTCATGGGGATCGCGATCGGGGCGGTGGTGCTGCTGTACCGGTACCACCGCGCCGCCGCCCCGGGCGACTGGTTCCGCCAGCTCTCCCTTGGCCTGGTGAGCGGCGGGGCCATCGGCAACCTGGTCGACCGCATCCGCTCCCCGCGGGGCGTGGTGGACTTCCTCGACCTCGGCGTCGGCGGGTACCGCTGGCCCACGTTCAACGTGGCCGACATGGCGGTGAGCTGCGGCGCCGTGCTGCTGGCCATCTCGCTCTGGCAGGAGGACGCCCGCCGCGACGCCGCGGCCGAGCCGCCGGGCCGGCCCCTGCCGCCCGAGACCACCCCACCCGAGCCGATCTCCGCCGCCCGGGGCGACGAGTGAGCGGTGCCGGAAGGGGAGACGACGCGTCAGACCTCCTCGCCGGCTACACCGCGCTGACCTTCACGGTCCTCCCGCCCGCGACCGAACGCCTCGACCGCTTCCTCGCCGACCAGCTGCAGCTCTCGCGCACCCAGGCCGCTCGCCTGGTGGCCGATGCACGGGTGCAGGTCAATGCCGACGTGGCGCGCGCCTCCCGGACCCTCGCCCGCGGGGAGACGGTCCGGGTGGCCTTTCCGGACGACGAGGCCCCCCGGACCCTCACCCCGACCGCCATCCCCCTCGAGATCCTCTTCGAGGACGAGCACCTCGCCATCATCAACAAGCCGGCCGGCCTCGTGGTGCACCCGGCGCCCGGCCACTGGGACGACACGCTGGTCAACGCGCTGGTGGCCCGGGGCACGACCCTCTCCGGTGGGGCGGAGGGCCGTCCCGGCATCGTCCACCGGCTCGACCGCGACACCAGTGGCCTGATGGTGGTCGCCAAGACCGACCTGGCCCACCGCCGGCTCGGGGCCATGCTGGCGGCCCGCCGGATCCGGCGGCGCTACGCCGCCCTGGTCTGGGGCCACCTGGACGACAGCCCGCTGGTGATCAGCGCGCCGCTCGCCCGGCACGCGCGCGACCGCAAGCGGATCGTGGTGGACCCGGCGGGCCGGGAGGCCAGGACCGATGCCTACGTCGTGGCCCGCCTGCCCCTGGTCGACCTGCTGCGGCTGGAACTCCATACCGGCCGGACCCACCAGATCCGGGTGCACCTGGCCCACGTGGGACATCCGGTGGTCGGGGACCCGGTGTACGGCGCCGGGGGCAGCCGGCGGATGTCCGATGGCCAGCGGACGGCAGCGGAGGCGCTGGAGCGCCTGGCGCCGCGGCAGGCGCTGCACGCGGCCTGGCTGGAATTCAGCCACCCGATCAGCGGTGAACCACTGGAGTTCCGGGCGGAATGGCCGGCCGATCTGGCGCCTCTTCTGACCCGTGCCGTAGGCCCCGAGCACGCCGTTGCTCCCCTCGAGGCCCTTCGGTATCTTCATTTCTTTGAAGCACATGGGTGATTCCGAGCGACTCCGGGTGGTGCTCTTCCGGCTGGGCCCCCACCTGGCGGCGGCTCCAGCCACGGCGGTCCGGGAAGTGATCCCCGCACTCCCGGCCACCCGGGTACCCGGGGCGGACCGCACCGTGGCCGGACTGTTGAATCTGCGCGGCACCCTGCTCACCGTGGTCGACGGCCGGCGGGCGGTGGGACTTGCCGATACTGGAGATGCGGGCGATTCGGTTCTGGTCGTGGACCGGGGCGATCGGACCCTCGGCCTGGTGGTCGACGAAGTGCTGGACCTGGTCGACGTCGTGACCAGCGAACTGGAGGCTGGCCAACAGCTGCCGGGGATCGACCCGGGGCTGGTGCGTGCCGTGGGGCGGCACGAGGGGCAGGCCTTCACCCTGCTCGATACCGACCGGCTGCTGGCGCCGGCGGTCGGCTGAGCGGTCCGGGCGAGGCGACTCAAAACGGAGGTTCGGGTGAGCCACAGCGTGCTGGTCTGCGACGATGCCATCTTCATGCGGACGATGATCTCCGACATCCTCACCCAGGCCGGGTTCGAGGTGGTCGGCGAGGCCGAGACGGGCCGCGAGGCGGTGGAGAAGTACCGCCAGCTCAAGCCCGAACTGGTCACGATGGACATCGTGATGCCGGACATGGGTGGCATCGAGGCCGTGCGCGAGATCTGCAAGGAGCACCCGGAGGCGCGGATCCTGATGTGCAGCGCCATGGGGCAGCAGGCCCTCGTGGTCGAGGCCATCCAGGCCGGCGCCAAGGACTTCGTGGTCAAGCCCTTCCAGCCCTCCCGCGTCCTCGAGGCGGTCCAGCGCGTGCTGGGCTGAGGCCCGCATGGACCTCTCCCGCTATGCGGCGCTGTTCCTGACGGAGAGCCACGAGCAGCTCGGCCTCTGCGGACAGGCGCTGCTGGAGTGGGAACGGACGCCGGGGGCGGCCGAGCCGGTGGTGAGCCTGTTCCGCGCCATGCACACCTTCAAGGGCATGGCCGGCGCGATGGGGTACGGGAATCTCGCGGAGCTTGCGCACCGCACGGAGTCCGTGCTTGACCTCCTGCGCAGCGACCCGGCCGCCGGACGGGAGCGGGTCGACCTGTTCTTCCGGGTGGTTGACGCCCTCGAACAGGGGGTGGAGCGGGCGGTCGACGGCGGCGACGCCGACCTCGCCTACGGTGCCCTGCTGGCGGAGCTGGACCAGGCGGCGGCCACGACCAGCACCACCGGCAGCTGGGCGATCCCCGTCCCCGCGCCGGTGCCGGTGGTCCCGACCGGACCCGGCGGCCGCACGGTCGACGTGACGATCCGGCCCGACACGCCGCTCCGAGGGGCGCGGGCCCTGCTGGTGCTGCGGAAGGCGGCGGCCCTCGGCACGGTGAGCGCCATCCGCCCGGCAGTCGGGGCGTTCGAGGCGGACGATTTCGACGGTCGCTGCGGCTTCCAGCTCCAGAGCGACGCGAGCGATGCCGCGATCATCGCGGCCCTGAGCGCGGTGGGCGACGTGGCCGGGGTGGTGGTCGGGCAGGCCGCGGTCCCGGGCGACGACCCGGCGGCCCGGGGGCGGCAGATCCGGATCGACGCCCGCCGGCTCGACGCGATCATGAACCTGGTCGGCGAGCTGGTGGTGGCCAAGGGGCGCCTCGGGGAGCTGGCCGACGCCGGCACGGACCCCGAGCTGCGGGCGGTGACGGCGCGGATCGGCCGGGTCACCAGCGACCTGTACGGCGAGGTGACCCAGGCCCGGCTCACCCCGGTCTGGCAGGTGTTCGACCGGTTTCCCCGCGTGGTCCGCGACCTCGCCCGGCAGCTCGGGCGACGGGTGCGGTTCGAGGTCGAGGGCGAGGACACCCAGCTCGACCGGAGCATCCTCGACGAGATCGGGGAGCCGCTGCTGCACCTGCTGCGCAACGCGGTGGACCACGGGATTGAGCCGCCGGCCGAGCGGGCCCGGCTGGGCAAGCCGGAGGAGGGGCTGATCCGCCTCGTCGCGGCCAGCCAGCGGAACACCGTGGTCCTGCGGGTGGTGGACGACGGGCGGGGGATCGACCGCCGGCGGGTCCTCGAGGCGGCGCGGGGGGCGGGGCACGTCCCGGCGGGCACCACGGCGCTCACCGATGACGACCTGCTGCGGGTCCTGGCGCAGCCGGGGTTCTCCACCGCGTCCGCGGTGACCGATGTCTCGGGTCGCGGGATGGGGATGGACGCGGCGCTCAGCCGGGTGCGGACGCTGGGCGGCTCGGTGGAACTGGGCACGGCGCCGGGGGAGGGAAGCACCTTCACGCTGCGGCTGCCCACCACGCTGGCCATCGTGCGGGCGCTGCTGGCGCAGGTCGGCGCGGAGCGGTACGCCATCCCGATCGCGGGGGTGGCCGAAACGGTCGAGTACCGCCCCGAACGCGCCGCTGCGCTCGGGGGTGGGGAGGGCTTCGTGCTGCGCGACGAGATCCTCCCGCTGGTGCAGCTCCGGGACCGGCTGGGTGTGCCGGGGCCGCGGCTGCCGGGCCGGCAGCCGGTGGTCATCCTCGAGGTGGGGGAGCGGCGCGCGGCGCTGGTGGTCGAGGCGCTGGTGGGTCAGCAGGAGATCGTGGTGGAGCCGTTCGATGCTCCCAAGGGCATGCTCCCCGTGTTCAGCGGGGCGACCATCCTCGGTGACGGTGTGCCCGCGTTGATCGTGGACCCCGCTGCCCTGGTCTGAGGAGGCCGTCATGGATGACGTGAGGGAACTCCACGCGCTGCAGCGCGATGCCCTCCGCGAGGTGGCCAACATCGGGGCGGGGCACGCGGCGACCGCGCTGTCCCAGCTGACCAACCGGCGGATCATGATCTCGGTGCCCGAGGTCAACATCACCCGGCTGGAGGAAGTTCCCGAGATTCTCGGCAAGGCCGACGACGTGGTCGCGGCCGTCCTCATGCACATGATGGGCGACCTCACCGGCCGGACCCTGGTCTTGTTCCCGGAATCCTCCGCCCGGCAGCTCTGCGACATCCTGCTGCGGCGACCGCTCGGCACCACCACCGCCTTTGCCGAGATGGAGCAGTCGGGCCTCAAGGAAGTGGGCAATATCCTCTCCAGCGCCTACATGAACGCGCTGTCGGACTTCATGGGCATGATGCTCGTGCCCTCGGTCCCGAGCCTCGCCATCGACCTCTCGGGCGCCGTGCTCACCTCGATCTACATGAACTTCGGGTACGACCGCGACTACGTCTTCTGCGTCGAGACGCAGTTCCTCTTCGAGGACCCGGGGCTGCACCTGCGGGGGCACTTCCTCCTGCTCCCCGACCTGGCCAGCCTCCGGGCCATCTTCGACGCCATCCGGCTGCCCTGAGCGCCCCGTGCCCGGACCCGCCCTGTCCGAGCGTGATCTCGCCGTCCTGCGGTCGTTCGCCCGCCGGATCGACCCGGCGGACGCGGGCGCGCACAACAACCTGGGCGTCTTCTACTACCAGAAGGGGCTGGTCCCCGAGGCCATCGAGGAGTTCCTGCGGGCCCTCGAGCTCGACCCGCGCATGCAGGTGGCCACGGAGAACCTCGAGATCGCCTACCACGCCACCGGCTACTACGACCGGCGCGTGGCCGAGCTGCGGGAGCGGCTGCGGCGCGAGCCCTACGACGCCGACGCCCGGTGGGAACTGGGCCGGACCTGCGCCGCGCTGGGCCACTGGGAGGACGCGGTCCGCGAGTTCCAGCTGATCCTCGCCCGCCGCCCTGACGACGTCCCCGCGCTCCTGCAGCTCGGGCTCGCGGAGCGGGGCCGGGGCAACCTCGAGGCCGCGACCCAGGCGTTCGAGCGGGCCCGCGCCCTCGATCCCCACAGCTCGGTGACGCTGTTCTACTTCGGGGAGGCGCTGTACAACCGCGGCCTCTCGGAGCAGGCCCGGCAGGCGCTCGAGGCCGCGGTGCTCCGCAACCCCGACAATGCCGACGCGTACTACCTCCTGGCCTTCGTATACGGCGACCTGGGCGAGCACGAGAAGGCCCGCGCCGCGACCACCCGCGCCACCGCCCTCAATCCCACCCTGGCGCGGGCACAGAGCAACCTCTCGCTGGCCCGGAGCTCCGGTGCCTTCGCCGCGCCCGCCGGCGCGGCCGCCGTCTCCTCGCCGCGGCCGATGGTGGCCGAGGGCGCCGCCCTGGCACACTACAATCTCGGGCTCGCCTTCCGACAGAAGGGGTATTACGTCGAGGCACTGCGGGAGTACCGGCTGGCGCTCGACGCCGGCGAGGACATGCGGCTGGTGCGGCAGGCGATGGCCGAGGTGCACCTGCTGCGCCGCGACCTGGCGGCGGCGCTCGAACTCTACGACGCCCTGCTCGCCGACGACCCCGACTCCCCGAAGCTCTGGAACGAGCGCGGCGTCTGCCTGCAGCAGTCGGGCCGGCGTGACGAGGCGCTGGCGGCCTACGAACAGGCGGTGGCCACCGACGCCGGCTACGCCCTCGCGTGGAACAACCTCGGCGTCCTGCGGACCCAGCTCCCCGACGCCGAGGAGGCCCTGGCCGCGTTCCAGGCGGCGCTGCGGCTCCGGCCGGACCTCGTGGCGGCGCGGCTCAACCTGGCGCTGGCGCTGTTCCACCGGCGACGGCTGCAGCTGGCCCTGGAGGCGTACCGGCAGGTGCTGGCCGACCTGCCGCACCACAGCGTGGCGTGGAACGGGGTGGGCCTGGTGCTGGTGGAACTCAAGCGGTTCGAGGATGCCAGGCACGCCTTCTCCCGCTCCGTGGAGGCCGACCCGGCCAACGCCTCCGCCCACTACAACCTGAGCTTCACCCTCAGCCACCTGGGCGACTACGACGGGGCGCTCCGGGCCACCAAGCGCGCGCTCGAGCTCGAGCCGTTCTACGTGGCCCAGAAGTACGCGCTCACCATCGACCTGCAGTATGAGCACCCCGAGATCGCGGTGGTGCCGGCGATCTCGGCGGATGTCACCGCCGACCAGGTGGGCGAGGAGTTCCACTTCGACGAACGGCTGCTCGACCGCATCTTCGACGAGCTGCAGCCGCAGGACCGGACGCCCATCGCCACGGCGGAGGATCCCCTCGCGCTGGCCTCGGACTACATCGCGAAGGGCTTCCTCGAGCACGCCACCGTCCAGGTGGAGCGCGCGCTGGCCCGCGGCACCGAGGCGGGGCGGGCCACCGCACTCCTGGGCGAGGTGTTCGCCCGCCGCGGGCTCCACGGCGAGGCGCTGGAACGGTTCCGGGCCGCGCTCGAGCTCGAGCCGGGCCAGCCGCGGGCCCTGCTCGGTGAGGTGCGCGCGCTGCTGGCGCTCGGTCGCGGCGAGGCGGCCCTGGAGCAGGCCGAGACACTCGCCCAGGCCGCCGCCGATGATGTCGAGGCCCTGGTGGCGGTGGCCCGGGTCCGGCTGGTGTGCGGGCTTGCCTCGGGAGCCCGCGACGCCCTCCGCGAAGCGCGGGAGCTGGAACCCGGGCGGCCCGACCTGCTCCAGCTCGAGGCCGCGGTGGCCGAACAGCTTGGCGACCCGGACGCGGCGGTGGAGGCGCTGCACGCGGCCCTGCAGCTCGACCCGATGGTGCCCCAGGTCTGGCGCGACCTTGGCCGGCTCGAGGAGCGCCGGGAGAACTGGGTGGGCGCGCGGGTGGCCTACCAGCACGCCCTCGACCTGCTGCCCACCTACATGGAAGCCGCGCTGGCCCTGGGCGACCTGCTGCGGCGGGTGGAGTCCCCGGGCGCGGCGGTCGAGCTCCTGGTCGACATCCTGATGCTCGAGCCGTGGGACCTCGACGCGCTGCAGCTGCTGGCGCGGGCGCTGCTCGATGACGGGAGGGCGGAGCGGGCCCTGGAGGCGCTCGACCGGGTGCTCAAGTTCGACCCGGACCACGACGGGGCCCTGTTCCACACCGGCGTGGCGCTGGCCCGGATCCGCCGCTACGGCGACGCGGTGCGCGCGTGGGAGCGGGTGGTCCAGGTGAACCCCGCGGGCACCTTCGCGCAGGCGGCGCGGGTCCACGCCCGCTCGGCGCGCGACCTCGCCCACATCTTCGCCGGGGCGGCCTGAGCCATGGCCATCGAGGGGCCGCTCAAGGAGCTGAGCATCCACGATGTGTTCCAGCTGCTCGACTTGAGCCGGAAGACGGGGACCCTGCGGGTCGTTTCCGACCTGCGCCAGAACGCCGGCACCGTGTTCTTCGAGGATGGGGTGGTCGTCGGCGCCGAGATCCGCAGCAACCCGCACCCGCTGGGCCGCCTCCTGGTGCGGGCCGGCCGGGTGAGCGAGCAGGACCTCATGCGTGCCCGGGCGCTGCAGGCCGCCGGCGACCGTCGCCGCCTGGGCGAGATCCTGGTGGCACAGGGCCTCGTCACCCCGCGCGACCTGGTGCGCTACGTCCGGCAGCAGGTCGAGGAGGTCGTCTTCGAGCTGGTCGGGTGGTCCGAGGGCTACTTCGCCTTCGAGGAGGGGAAGCAGGGCGACTGGCCCACCGAGGCGGAGAGCCGGATCGCCACGGGGCTGCTGCTGATGGAGGCGGCGCGCCGCACCGACGAGTGGTCCCGGATCGAGAAGCAGATCACCCACCTCGGCCTGGTCCCGCGGCTGGCGCCGATCGTGGATACCTCGGTGCCGCTCGACCTGCTGCCCGCCGAGTGGGAGGTCCTCGCGGTCGTCGACGGCGAGCGCACCGTGCGCGAACTGGCCACGCTGCTCGGCCGGCCGGAATTCGAGGTGGCGCGCACCCTGTTCGGACTGACCACCGCGGGCATCGTCCAGCTCGATGATCCCGCGCGCCGGGCCATGGAGGCCGTCGGCGGGGCCGAGCTGCCGATCCTGCTCGGCGAGGTGGACCAGCTGCTTGGCGCCGGCGATCCCGAGGCGGCCCGGCAGGTGGCAGAGCAGGCGGTGGCCAGCCACCCGCAGCAGTCCCTGGCGCACCTCGCGTACGGCCGCGCGCTGCTGGCGGCGGGCCATCCGGCCGACGCGGCCGAGTCGCTGTGGCAGACGGTCCAGCTGGACCCCGGCTCGGCGCCCGGCTTCCGCTGCTTCGGGCTCGCGCTCGCGGCGGTGGGGCGCTTCCGGGAGGCGGCGCAGGTCTGGGAGCAATGGAAGCGGCTGGCCGACAAGCCGCCGGAGGAAGAGGCCCAGGGCCCGGTGGTCGAACGGGTCCGCCAGGCGGCCCTGGCGCTCGATCTCGCCCTCAGGGGGTCACGTGACTGAGGATATCCGGGCACTCTCCGCGCAGTACGCCGCCGATCCCTCGAGCCTCGTCTTCCTGCGACTGGGTGAGGGGCTGCGCCACCGCGGCCAGCTCGACGCCGCGCTCAAGGTGGCGCTCGCCGGGCTCAACCGGTACCCGCACCTCCCCGACGCGCACGACCTCTACGCCCGGATCCTCGCCGACCGGCGCGACTACGCCAGCGCGTTCGACGAATGGGACACGGTGCTCCGCCTGGCGCCCCATCACGTGGGGGCGCACAAGGGCATCGGGTACCTGTACTACCGGGCCGGGGAGCCGGAACACGCCCTGTTCCACCTGCGGACCGCGGCGGAGCTCGACCCGGGCGACGCCGGCCTGCGCAGCGCGGTGGAGCGCGTGGCCGGCGGCCGGGAGATCTGGGAGACCCCGATGCCGGGCGGCCCGGTGCCCGTGCCCGCCGACCCGGAGCCGCGGCCCGCCAGCCCGGTCACCGATCCGTTCGCCGGCATGGAGGGGGCGGGCCAGCGCCTGCTGCTGGTGGACCGGGACGGCCTGCGGCTCGGCGGGGCGCTCGAGGCGCCCGGGCGCGGCGACGTGAGCGAGGAGACCGCCGCGACGCTCGCGGCCGTCGCCGCGGAGGCCGAGCGGGCGGCGCGCCTGCTCGAGCTGGGCGAGTGGAGTTACCTCACCGTCGAGGGGGCGGAGCGGTCCACCTGCGTGCTCTGCCCGACGGCCGACGCGGTGCTCCTCGCCACCATGGACGCCGGGCTCCCGGCGGGCCAGCTCATCTTCTACGCGGAGCGCGGCGCCAAGTCGGCGCGGGCCTGGCTGGAGCGGGTGCGATGACGGCCACCTATGCGGCGCTGCTCGACAGCCTGACGCGGCTGCGCGGGATCCGGGGCGCGATGGTCGTGGCGGCGGAGGACGGGCTCGTGGTGGCCGAGTCGCTCATGGGCGGGGTGAAGGGGACGGCGCTCGCGGCCATGGCCGCGAACCTGGCCGCCCGGGTGGATGAGCTGGCCGGCCGGGGCCGGATCGGCGGGCCCCGTTTCCTTCACCTGCAGGGGCAGGAGGGCGCCCTCCTGGTGGCGCCGGCCCCGGCGGAGCTGCTGCTGGTCGCGGTGGCGGCGCGCGACGTGCCGCTCGGGCTCATCCGCCTGGAGATGCTCCGGCTGGCGGAGCGCCTGGCCTGATGCGGGCGATCGAGCCCTGGGTGCTGGGACCGCTGCGCGCGTTCGTGGGGGAATCCTCCGCGCGCCTGGCGCTCCTCATGACCACCTCGGGGCAGGTGGTGGCGCAGCACGGCTTCACCGGCGCGCTCGACCTCATGGCCTGCGCGGCGCTGGGGACGGGGATCATCGCCTCGAGCGGGGAGCTGGCGCTGCAGATGGAGTGGCCGCCCTTCCGGGTGGTGGCGCACCAGGGGCAGCGACAGAGCCACTTCCTGGCGTGGTTCGACACGCCGCGGGGCCGCTGGGTGGCCCTGGTGGTCTTCGGCAGCGAGACCAAGCTGGGGCTGGTGCAGGTGTACTTCGACCAGCTGGTCGAGGAGCTGGTGGCGGCCGCGCCGCCCGAGCCGGTGCAGCGGAAGGAAGTCCTTGCGGCGGACTTCGAACGGGAACTCAACGCGAGCCTTCGCGCTCTCTTCGGACGCTAGCCATGTCGCTCGTCAACTTCACCACCCGCGAGATCACCTGCAAGATCGTCTACTACGGGCCCGGGCGCTCGGGGAAGACGTCGAACCTGCAGTACATCTACGGGCGGGTGCCGGAAGCGCGGCGCGGCCGCATGGTCTCGCTGGCCACCCAGACCGACCGGACCCTGTTCTTCGACTTCCTGCCGCTCGACCTCGGGGTCATCAGCGGCTTCACCACCCGGTTCCAGCTCTACACGGTGCCGGGCCAGGTGTACTACAACGCCACCCGGAAGCTGGTGCTGCAGGGCGCCGACGGCGTGGTGTTCGTGGCCGACAGCCAGGCGCGCCGCCTGGACGACAACATCGAGAGCCTGCAGAACCTGCAGGCCAACCTGCTGGGGCAGGGAGTGGACGTCCGGACCTTCCCGATGGTCATGCAGTACAACAAGCAGGACCTCCCCGCCGACCTGATTCTCACCGCCGCCGACCTGGACGACGCGCTCAACTTCCGCGGCCTGCGCAGCTTCCCCGGCGACGCGCTGCGGGGCGCCGGGGTGTTCGAGACCCTCAAGGGGATCAGCGAGCTGGTGCTCAAGCGCCTGGCCCAGACGGGGACCGGAGCGGCCTGATGCCCCGGCTGAACCCGCGCAACCGGTTCGACAGCTACGTCGTCGGCTCCGCCAACCGCCTGGCGGTCACCGCCGCGCGCGCGGTGGCGGAGTCGCCGGGCGCGGTCTACAACCCGCTCTTCATCTACGCGGGCTCGGGGCTCGGCAAGACCCACCTGCTGATGGCCCTCGGCCACAGCGCGCTGGAGGTCAACCCCTCGATCACCGTCGAGTACCTGACCCTCGACGAGTTCATCGAGTCGTTCAACGCCGCCATCGCGCAGGGTCAGGGCGAGGCCTACCGGCGGCGCTACGCCGACGTCGGCGTGCTGCTGGTGGATGACGTCCAGTTCCTCACGCACCGGCGCGAGATGCAGGCCGAGCTGCTGCGGCTGACCAACACCATGCTCACCTCCGGGCGCCAGATCGTGCTGTCCAGCGACCGGCCGCCCAACGAGATCGCGGCGCTCGACGAGCGGCTGATCCAGCGCTTCGCCGGCGGGCTGGTGATCGACATCTCCGCCCCGGACTACGAGACCCGGGTGGCGATCCTGCGGCGCCAGGCCGAGGAACGGAAGGCCACCTTCGACTCGAGCGTGCTCGAGGCCGTGGCAACGCTCCCCATCGGCTCCATCCGCGAGCTCATCGGCGCCTTCAACCGGCTCATCGCCTACCAGGCGGTGCAGCCCGGCCCGATCTCCTCCGTCGAGGCGCGCGAGGTCCTGGCGCGGTCCATGCCCCTGACCGTCCGGGCCGCCGCGCCCGCGGCCGAATCGGCCACGGTGGTGGGCAGCGGCGACCTCACCGCCACCGACGCCGAGGCCGAGGCCCCGTCGACCGGGCTCACCGGGGATGAGTTCGGCGCGTTCCTCTCCGAGATCTCCTCCGCGGTGGCCCGGCAGGTCGAGGCGTGGCGCGGCCGCGTGGCGGAGGCGATCCTGCGCTGGCAGGGCGAGGGCTACCGCACCGAGCGCCTGGAGCGGCTGCTCGAGGGCGAGGCGCCGGTCGATCCCGACGCCGCCCTGCGCGACTACGAGGACGACATCGAGCGGCTCAAGGGCCTCGAACTCGAAGCCCGCGAGCTGGACGCGCAGGTGGCCAACCTGCCGGTGTTCCACGACCCGGACCGGATGGAGGACGCCCGCGAGGAGGTGGCGCGGGCCCGGGAGGGGCTGAGCCCGCCGCCGGGTCCGTCACCCATCTGGCGGGTCGAGGAGTTCGTCGAGTCCGGCAGCAACCGCGAGGTGACCCAGGCGGCGCGCGCGGTGCTGGAGGCGCCCGGCGAGGCGTGGAACCCGCTGGTGGTCTTCGGCCCCGTGGGCGTGGGCAAGACCCACCTGCTGCATGGCATCGGCAACGTGCTGGCGGCGATGCCGGGCATGGTGGTGGCCTGCCAGCGGGCCGAGGACTTCGTGGACGAGCTGATCAAGGCCATCGACCGCGACCGGGTGGCCTGGTGGCGCGCCCGCTACCGGCGCGTCACCGCCTTCCTGCTCGATGACGTCCACCTCCTCGAGGGAAAGGACCGGACCCAGGAAGAGCTGTTCTGGCTGTACAACCAGCTGGCCGACCAGGGCCGCCAGATGGTCTTCACCTCGCAGGTGCCGCCGCAGGAGCTGGAGGGGCTGGAGAGCCGGCTCCGCACCCGGCTCGAGGCGGGCCTGGTGGTGGCGCTGCCTGCCCCCGACCGGGAGGTGCGTGAGGCCATCATCACCCGGCTGCTCCGCGAGCGGCTGGGCGAGGCCGAGCCGGAGCTGTCGGCCTACCTCGCCGACCGGCCCGTCGACACCGTGCGCGGGCTGCAGGAACTGGTGCAGCGGGTGCTCGAGGCCGCGGAGGCGGAGCGGGCCCGCCCGTCCGCCGGGCTGGCGCGCCAGGTGCTCGAGGGAAGCCCCGCGGCGCCGGCGCGGCGCACCACCGGCAACCGCACCAGCGGGCTGCTCTCGCCCACGGGCAGCCTCCGCAGCCGGGAGAAGATGGTCTGGGACTGGCCCGACATCGCCGACCGCCTCATCGAGGACCAGCGCTGATGGCGATCAAGGGCTCACTCAAGGAGGCCAGCCTCCCGGACGTGCTGCAGCTGCTGGCGCTGGGGAAGAAGACCGGCTGCCTGGCGATCGCGGACCGCCAGAACTTCGGCTACATCTACTTCGAGGATGGCCGGATCAGCTACGCGTCCATCGTCAACCGCCGCGACCGGATCGGCGACCTCTTGCGCAAGAACCAGCTGGTCACCAGTGACCAGCTCGACCAGGCCATCCGGGTGCAGGAGGTGCATCGCGACCGGCGCCTGGGCGACATCCTGATCGAGCTGGAGATCGTCACCCGCGAGCAGCTGGAGCGGCTGCTCTTCCTGCAGATCGAGGAAGCGGTCTACCACCTCTTCACCTGGACCCAGGGGACGTTCAACTTCGAGGCCGGGGTCCGGCCGGAACAGCAGGTCTTCACCGTCTCCATCAACCCCGAGTCGCTGCTGCTCGAGGGGGCGCGGCGGGTCGACGAGTGGAGCCAGATCGAGAAGAAGATCCCGAGCTTCGACCTGATCTTCGCGGTCGACGCGGCCCACGCGCCCGGGGCCGAGGTGGAGCTGAGCCCGGCCCAGGCGCGCATCCTGCCGCTGCTCGACGGCACCCGGGACGTGCGCCAGGTGATGGACGAGTGCTCGCTCATCGAATTCGAGGCCGCCACGGCGCTGTTCGGCCTGATCACCGCGGGGTACGTCCGGCGGGTGGGCACCTCGAGCAAGGCGCAGGCCCCCAAGGCCAACGATTCCCGGGTGCAGGAGCACCAGAACCTCGGCATCGCGTTCTACAAGACCGGCATGCTCGACGAGGCCCAGCGGGAGTTCCGCCGGGTGGCCGACCTGCGCCCCGAGGAGGCCTCGGCCCACTACTACCTCGGGCTCATCGCCCTGAAGCAGGCGCGCTGGCTCGAGGCCGTGGACGTGCTCACCCAGGCGGTGGAGCGGGGCGGCCGCCGCGCCCCGGCGCTCCACAACCTCGCCTTCGCCTACGAGCAGCTGGGCCGGCTCGCCGAGGCCGAGGCGGCCTACGCCGAGGCGGCGTCGAAGGCCCGCGAGGACGCCCGGATCATGCTGGGATGGGGGGTGGCCGCGCTCAAGCGCAACGACGCCGAGGTGGCCCTGGGCCGGCTGCAGCGGGCCGGGGAGCTGTGGGGCGAGCGCGAGAAGCCGGCCACCTGGTACTGGGCGATGGCACTCGCGGTCGGCTGCCAGGGCGACCTGGTCGCTGCCCTGGCGCAGGCGGAGGAGGGCGTGGCGCGGCATCCCGGCATCGCGGCCCTCCGCAACAACCTCGCGGTGCTGCAGGAGCTCGCCGGGGACCTGCCCGTGGCGGAAACCACGCTCCGCGCGGCGCTGAGCGAGAGCCCAACCCTGGCGCAGGTCTCCAAGAACCTGGGCGACCTGCTGTACCGGGCGGGGCGCTACGACGACGCCTTCGAGGCCTACGAGCGGGCGGCCAAGCTGGCGCCCGCCCTCGGCGATGACCTCTTCTTCAAGCTGGGCAACATCGCCTTCAAGCGGCGGGACCGGGACCGCGCGCGCGCCTGCTGGCGGCGGGTCACCGAGCTCAATCCGGGCCACCAGCTGGCCCGCGCCAACCTCGACACCCTGGACGCCACCGCGTGATGCCCGTGGACGACCCCGGGTTCTCGCTCCTCGCCGAGCGCATCGCCGGCCAGACCGGGCTCGACGTCGGGGCATACAAGGAACGGTGTCTGCGGCGGCGCATCGCGGTGCGCATGCGGGCCTGCGGCGTGAGCAGCTACCTGGACTACGTGGGCATGCTCGACCAGCGGCCCGGCGAGTTCGAGGCGCTGCTCGACGCCCTCACGATCAACGTCACCCGCTTCTTCCGGAATCCCGAGACCTGGGCGGCCCTCGCCGCCGCCCCCCTGCCGGCCCTGCTGGCGGCCCGGGACGGGCGGCTCCGGGCGTGGAGCGCCGGGTGCGCCTCGGGCGAGGAGCCGTACACCCTGGCCATGCTGGTGGCCGACCTGCCGGCGCCCGGGGACCCGGCCGAGCGCCTGGCGCGGCTGCATGTTGACGCCACCGACCTCGACCGCGCCTCGCTCGCGCTCGCGGCGGAGGGCAGCTATCCCGCCGCCGCCTTCAGCGAGGCCGAGCCCGCGTGCGTGGGCCGGTGGACCGAACCGGCGGGGGAGGGCCGGCGCCGGGTGCGCGGGCCCATCCGGGCCGCGGTGCACCTCGCCCGGCTCGATCTCCTGCGGGAGGATCCTCCCGCCGCCGGCTACGACCTGATCCTCTGCCGCAACGTGATCATCTACTTCGACCGCCCCACCCAGGACCGCCTGATGGAGCGCTTCGCGGCGCGGCTCGCCCCGGGGGGGCTGCTCGTGCTGGGCAAGGTCGAGACGATCCTCGGCCCGGCCCGCCTCGGCTTCCAGCTCATCGAGCCGCGCGAGCGGATCTACCGCCGGACCGGCGGATGACGCGCGAGATCATGGTGCGGGTGGCCGAGTACGCCGCGGGGGGCGCGGACGCGGTGCTGGTGACCCTCGGGCTGGGCAGTTGTGTCGCCATCACCCTGCACGACGCCGAGCGGCAGGTGGGGGGGCTCGCCCACATCCTGCTGCCCTCCCGCTCGCTGAGCCGCTCGGCGGAGAACCCCGGCCGGTTCCCGCAGACCGCGCTCCCGGCCCTGGTGGAGGAGATGACGGCCCTCGGCGCCGACCGGCGGCGGCTCACCGCCCGGCTGGCGGGCGGCGCGAGCATGTTCGCCAACCTTGTCCCCGCCGGCTCCATGCAGATGGGCGACCGCAACGTGATCGCGGTGCGCGAGGTGCTGAATCACCTCGCGATCCCGATCGTGGGGGAGTCCGTCGGCGGCAACAGCGGGCGCTCGGTGTGGTTCACGGTGGCGGACGGCCAGGTCGAGGTCCGCTCGGCGGGGCAGCGTGCATCGGCCCGCTGAGCTGCCCGGCGTGCTGGTCGTCGACGACAGTCCCTTCTTCCGCCGGCTGGTCAGCGAGCTGGTGGCGAGTTCCGGGGAGTTCCGGGTGGTGGGCACGGCGGCGAACGGGCTCGAGGCGCTGGCGCTGGTCCACTCCCTCACGCCCGACCTGGTCACGATGGACCTGCAGATGCCCGAACTCGGCGGGCTCGACGCGATCGGGTACATCATGTCGGAGGCGCCCCGGCCGATCGTGGTGGTGAGCGCCCATGCGGGGCAGGGCACGCCCGCCGCGATCCGGGCGCTGGAGCTTGGCGCGGTCGAGCTCGTGCCCAAGGACGACGGCCAGGGCCGTCTCTCCGCCATCCGCATGGCGCCGCGGCTGCTCGGCGCCCTGCGGGCCGCGGTGGCCGCCGACGTGCGGCGGGTCCCGGTGCTGGCCCGCCCCCGCCCCAGCGGCGCGCAGGCGCTGCCCGCCCGGCCCGGCGATGCCCGCCGGCTGGTGGCGATCGCGGCCTCCACCGGGGGGCCTCGGGCGCTGGCGGAGCTCGTGCCGCAGCTCCCGGTGGGGCTGGAGGCGGCCCTGCTGATCGTGCAGCACATGCCCGCCGGCTTCACGCGGAGCTTTGCCGAGCGCCTCAATGGGCTCAGCGCGTTCACGGTGGTGGAAGCCGCCGACGGGATGGAGCTGCGGGCCGACACCGCGTACGTGGCCCCCGGGGATTATCATTTGCAGGTGCGCTCGCGCGAGGGTGCGCTGCGGCTGGTCCTCGACCAGGGGCCACCGGTCTGGGGGGTGCGGCCCGCCGCCGACCCGGCCTTCCACTCGGTGGCCGCCACCTTCGGGGCCGCGGCGGTCGGGGTCGTCCTCACGGGGCTCGGCCGGGACGGGGCCACCGGGCTGCGGGCGATCCACGACGCCGGCGGCGTGGGCGTGGCGCAGGACCGCGGCACCGCCACGATCTACGGCATGCCGGGCGCGGCGCTCGAGGGTGGCGGCGCCGACCTGGTGCTGCCCCTGGGCGCGATGGCGGAACGGATCGGCGCGCTGCTCCGGGAGCTGCCCCGGCGCTGACGGTTGGCGGGCCCGGTGGCCCGCCCCAGCAAGGAAGGACTCGGGATTCCGTGGCGGGGAGCCGATACCGTGACGTGGTGGCTGGAGACGAGCTGCAGTTCATCGTCTTCCGGCTCGCCTCGATCCAGCTGGCAATCAACATCTTTCAGGTGGCGCGGATTCTCCGCTACACCGAGCCCGAGGCGTGGCCGGAGGCGCCGCCGGGCACCCTGGGTGGCCTGGTCTACGGCGGGGCGAGGGTCCCCGTCGTGGACCTGCGGGCCCGGCTGGGCCTGCCCGTCGAGCGGCGAGAGGAGACGAGGATCATGGTACTGGAGTTCGAGGCCGAGCGGCTGGGTGTCGTCGTGGACCAGGTGCACGAGGCCATGCGGGTCGACACCCGGACCATCGCGCGGGCGGAGGGCGCCGACCCGGCAATCCCCGCGGAATGGATCGCGGGCGCCATCGCCCGGCCCGGCCGCCAGGTCCTGGTGCTGCACGGCGCGCGGCTGCGGGAGGCCACCGGCCATCCGACGCGGAAGGAGGCAGGCGTGTGAGCGACGGTCCCCTGATCGACCCGCTGGTGGCCGGCTTCCGGCAGCAATACCGCGAGATCGCCGAGCGGCTCGAGAAAGCCACCGGCTATGCCGAACGGGAGGCGGTCAAGCGCGAGATCATCGCCTACTTCAAGCGCGTGGACGTGGCCCTGGCGGAGCTGGGGCAGGTGAAGGAGGAGATCCGCGCCCTGGTCGAGCGCTACAAGCAGGTGGCCGCCGCCACCGACACCGCCCAGGCGCCGCAGTTCACCGGGGCCCGCCCCGTGGTGCAGCAGGATCACCTGGGCGCCTCGACCTTCATCGAGAAGGGCTGGAGCCTCATCTCCCTCGGCGACTACGCCGGCGCCATCCAGGCACTCACGAAGGCGCTCTCGCTCGCGCCGTCCGAGGTGCAGGCGCAGTCGCTGCTCGGCTGGGCGCAGATGCTGCACGAGGACTACGACGAGGCGCTCACCACGTTCTCCCGGGTCCTGATGAAGGAGCCGGCCAACTCGCTGGCGCGGATCAACGTGGGCTATATCTGCCTCAAGAAGCGGATCTTCGGCGAGGCCATCGAGCACCTCTCCAAGGCCATCCGCCTCGACAACGACCGCAAGGCCACCCTCTACGCCCACTATTACCTGGGGCTGGTCTACCTCGAGCGCGAGATGTTCGAGGACGCGGTCACGTTCTTCCAGAAGACGCTCCAGCTTGGGCCCAATCTCATCGAGGCCTATTACGAGCTGGGCCGGGCCAGCTGGTTCATGGGCGACCGCGACGCGGCCAAGGTGTCGTGGACCGACGGCTTCAAGGCCAACAAGTTCAATCCGTGGGGCAAGCGCTGCAAGGAAATGCTGGACCTCACGGCGGGTGGAGGAGAGCCCCCTCGCACGGCCTCCTAGGCGTCCTCTGGCTGCTCGCGCAGGGCCCGGAGCCCGCGGTGCAGGTCGGCTCCGTCACCGTGATCGCGCCGCCGGCCCGGCGGGGGCTGGCCGTGGCACTGGCCGAGCGGGCCGAGGCTCCCCTGACCTGGCCCGGGCTCGGCCGGCGCCGGCCCCCACCCTTCACGCTCGTGCTCGCGGACGATTCCCTGGCGATGGCCCGGCTCACCCGGGGCCGGGCGCCAGGCTGGGGCGCCGGCGTGGCGTTTCCCGGCGCCCGCGCGGTCATCCTGCGCGCGGACCTCCCGGATCTCGAACAGACGCTGCGGCACGAGCTGGGTCACCTGGTCCTGCGCGACGTGGTCCGGGGGCGCCTCCCCCTCTGGTTCGAGGAGGGCTACGCCGTGTACGGGGCCGGGGAGTTCGGGCGGTCTGATGCCCTGGCGCTCAACCTGGCCGTGGCCGCGGGCCGGGTGCCGTCGCTCCAGGAACTGGACGCGATGCTCCGGGGTTCGGCCACCAGCGCCGACCTGGCCTACGCGCTCGCGGCCTCGGCGCTCGAGGAGATTGCCCGGCGGCCCGCCCCCGGCGGGCTCGGGCCCCTGCTGGAGCGGCTGGGTGCCGGGGAGGACTTCGATGCGGCGCTGCTGGGTGCCACAGGGCTCACCGAGGACCGGTTCGAGGAGGCGTGGCGGCTGGGGCTGCGGCGGCGGTACAACCTCATTACCTGGGTGGTGACGGGCGGGATGTGGGCCATCCTGGCCCTGAGCCTCGGGCTCCTCGCCTGGGAACGACGGCGCCGGGACCGGCCGCGCCGGGAGGCGCTGAATGTGGGCTGGGAGCTGCCCCCGGAGCCTCCGGCGGCCGACGGGGATGGCACGGGGACTCCCCCGGTCCCGGTTGACCAACGGCCTCCGAGGGAGTAAGCTCAACCCCCATGCCAAGTTCCGAGTCTGCCGCCCCCGGGCACCAGCTGCGTTTCGGCCGTCGCAACGTGGTGCTGATCGCGGCGGCCGTCGTCTCCCTCATTGCCGGGTACGCCTGGCTCGACGCCGGCGGCACGACGGGCGCGGCGGCGCTGCTGGTGCTGGGGTACTGCGTGCTGTTCCCGCTCGGCATCGCGCTGTAGCCGGCGCCCCGCCGCCGGGCGGCAGGAGCCACGGACCGCCAGTGCGGTCCGTGTGCATGTGTATCCCGGGCGAATAGCTCAGCTGGTCCAGAGCGCCTGCCTTACACGCAGGATGTCGGGGGTTCGAATCCCTCTTCGCCCATGCCGCTGGTCTCGAATTGCCGTCCGGTACGCCGGTTGCATTGCATGCCGGAGTCCCTCTTCCGTGGAGAGCGTTCCGATGCGCCTGGTCCGTCTGTTCACCTTGAGTGTCCTGCTGTCCGGCGCCACGGCCCTGTCGGCCCAGATCCCCACGCGGCCCCGCAACGCCCCCGCCGGTCCGGCGGCGACGCGCATGCTCGTCGGGAACCCCCACTCCTTCAGCTCCCAGGACTCCGTCCCGTCCGTGACGGTCGGCGAGGGGATGCGGACCCGGGTGGAAAAGCTGGTCGGCACCCAGTTCCGGGTGCTCACCCGCGCCGAAATGAATGACGCGCTGCTCCAGTATGGCTACCCCAAGGACGCGATCCTGTCGGCGCTCCCGCTGCGGAGCCTGGCGCAGTCGCTGACCGCGCGCGCGATGATCGTCTCCACGTTGACCCGCGATGCCGGTGGCAAGTTCACCGTGACGGCGCGGCTCGCGGGCCTCAACGATGAGGCGGGGAACGTCGTGGTGCTCACCCAGGGGGCCGGGCAGGCGCTGCCGGAGCTGGGGTCCAAGGCCGCGGAGGGGTTCCAGCCCGCGATCAAGTCGTGGGCCGACGCGAAGGCGTGCGTGGACCAGGCCAAGTCCGCGCCCGAGAAGGCGGCGCAGGCGGCCCGGAAGGCGATCGCCGTCCTGCCCAACCACGGCCTCGCCAATCTCTGCCTGGGGCAGCTCGCCCTGGCCCGCGGCAGGAAGGCCGACAGCGCCGAGGCGATGGGGTTCTTCGGCACCGCGGTCAAGGGTGATCCGCTCAGCCTCAACGCCTGGACCTTCCTGGCCGCGGGCTACGAGGCTGCGGCCGACACCGGCAACACCGTGTCGGCGCTGAAGCAGATGCTGGCGATCGCGCCGACCAACCAGCCGCTGCGCGACCTGGTGTTCAAGAAGCTGCTGTCGTATGGCCGGGTCGAGGAGGCGGAGCAGGTGGCCGATGAGGGCCTCAAGCTCGACCCGAGCAACGTCGACATGTTCGACCTGCGCGCCAACGCCCGCATCTTCCGCGAGAACTACAGCGGGGCGCTCGACGACCTGGAGCAGATCCTGGCGCTCGACTCCACCCGGGCCGACACCACGTTCTACGCCAAGTACCTCGCCACGGCGAGCGTCCGGCCCGATACCGCCCGCCTGGTGCGGTGGTCGTCCGCGGCGGTCCGGCGCTACCCGGACAACGTCAAGCTGCTGCAGCAGGTTGCCGGGGCGTATTCGCAGGTCGGGCTGCCGGACAGCCTGCTCGGTACCCTCAACATCCTGGTCAAGCTCGACAGCGCATCGGCGGTGGGCGCCGCCCTGCAGGAGGCCAAGGCCCGGCAGGACCTGAAGCAGTTCCCGCAGGCGATGCCGTTCATCGAGTTCGCCGCGGCGCACGGTGATGCCGCGTCCAAGGAAGGGGCCAGCGGGCTCCTCCTCAACGGGACGCTGCCGCTGATCCAGCAGACCCCGCCCGACTGGGTGGCGGCCTCGGACGGCTTCCGGAAGGTCATCGCCCTGGCCAACCCCCAGGGGCGCTATGCGCCGATCGCCAACTACTTCCTGGGCCTCTCCCTGGTCAACCGGATCATCGCCACCGACAAGGAGGCGGAGACCCAGAAGTCGTGTGATCTCGCCCGCCAGGTCGAGGCGATGACGGCCGAGGGCGAGCAGGCGCTCGCGCTGGGCGCCCCCTATATCGAGGGTGCCGGGGCCAGCCAGAAGGGCACCTACGAGCAGCTCAAGGGCTACCTGCCCACGCTCAAGCCGCGGACCGCCTCCATGGTCCGGGTCTACTGCAAGTAGTCGCGGCGGCAGAGGGTGCCCCCTACCATCGGGGGCACCCCCTGCCTATATTCTCGCGCCGCTGCAACATGGGGCTGTAGCTCAGCTTGGTTAGAGTGCCGCACTGTCACTGCGGAGGTCGCGGGTTCGAGCCCCGTCAGCCCCGTCCCATGTTGGCCACGCACCCCGTCCGGTCCGCCGAACGGGGTGTGTTCGTTTCCCGCCGCCCGAGGTTCACGCCGTGACGCCACCGGCCATGCCGTTCGCCCACCAGCCGGTGCTCGCCGCCGAGATCGCTGCGCTGGCCCGGGGCGCCCGCCGTGTGGTGGATGCCACCCTCGGCGGTGGCGGTCATGCCGAGAGTTTCCGGCACGCCGGGGCGGAGGTGCTCGGCATCGACCGCGACCCTCGCGCCATCGCCGCGGCCCGCGCCCGCCTCGGCGAGGAGGGGATGACCTACCTCGAGGCGCCCTACGCCTCGGACGCCGCGCTGGCGGCCATCCACCGTTACGCCCCGGACCTGGTGCTCCTCGACCTCGGCGTCTCCTCCCCCCAGCTCGATGACGAGGCGCGAGGCTTCACCTTCCGGCCCGGCGCGCCGCTCGACATGCGCATGGGGCAGGGCGGGGACACGGCGGCCGACCTGCTCAACCACGCCCCCCCGGACGAACTCCGGCGGATCTTCCGCGAGTACGGCGACGAGCGGCAGGCCGGGCGGCTGGCCCGGGAGGTTGCGCGGCGGCGGGCCACCGCGCCGTTCGCCACCAGTGATCACCTCGTGAACGCCATCCGGTCCGTCCTCGGCCCGCGGAGCGGGCCCCCGGACTTTGCCCGGCTGTTCCAGGCCGTCCGCATTGCGGTCAACGACGAGCTCGAGGGCCTCGCCCGCGCCCTCCCCGCGATGCGTGACGCCCTGGTCCCGGGTGGGCGAATCGCCGTGATCAGTTATCATTCGGGCGAGGACCGGATCGTGAAGCACTGCTTCCAGGAGTGGGCGCGCGCGTGCGTCTGCCCGGCGGAACAGCCCCTGTGCACCTGCCGCGGGCGGCCGCTCGGCCGGCTCGAGCCGCGGAAGCCCGTGTACCCCTCCGACGCCGAAGCGGAACACAACCCGAGGGCCCGAAGTGCCACCCTCCGCATCTTCAGGACAATCGAGGCTTAGGGGCCGCCACTGGATCATGCTGTGGCTGCTCGTGTTCCTCGGCGTCGCCGTGGCCGTCAACGCACGCCAGGCCGCCGGCGTGGAACTCGCCGGGGAGTACGGCCGGCTGCGGGAGCAGCGGACGGCGCTCGAGGCCGAGCGCGCCGCCCTGCAGCGGGAGATCCGCCAGGCCACCAGCCGGCGGGTGCTTGGCGACCGGGCCGCCGCGGAACTCGGCCTGCACCAGCCGCAGAACGGCGAGTTCACGGTGCTGCGGCTCGGCGCTCCCACCCGCTGAGCGATGGCCAAACCCACCGCACGGATCGGGCTGCTCCAGGCCGGGCTCCTGCTCGGGGCTCTGGGCATCCTGCTGCGCGCCGGCCAGCTGCAACTGGTGGAAGGCGCGGACTGGCGGGCCAAGGCGGACCTCACCCGCAAGGAGCGCGTGGTCCTGTCCGCGAGCCGGGGCGGCATCTACGACCGCAACGGCGAGGCGCTGGCGGTCACCCAGGAGTACTTCGAGGTGGGCATCGCGCCGAACGAGCTGCGGGGCGCGGCCCGCGACGCCCGCACCATCGCCAAGGCCCTGGACCTGCCTCTGGCGCGGGTGCAGCGCGACCTCGCCAGGGAGAAGTGGGTGGCGTATCCGGGCCCCTACAACGGCCTCGAGGTGCAGGACCTCCGGGCCCTTCGCGGGGTGTACCTGTACGCTGAGCGCCAGCGGCACTACCCCGCCGGCCCGCTGGCCCGCGCCGTCATCGGGGCGCTCACGCCGGACAGCGGGAGGGGCGCGAGCGGGCTGGAGCTGGCGCTCGACGCCACGCTCACCGGTACGCCCGGCGAGGCCGTGGTGCTCAAGGACACCCGGGGGCGGCGCTATGTCTCGCCCTCACGGCTGGAGCGGGACCCCGTCCCCGGGCGGGACGTGTACCTGACCCTCGACGCCGAGCTGCAGGAGATCGCCGAGCGGGCGCTGGAGGAGGCGGTCGCGGAGTACGAGGCGCGCGGGGGCGACGTGGTGATCCTCGACCCGCGCACCGGGGAGCTGCTGGCGCTGGCCTCGCGCTGGCGGGGCGGCGATCGCACGGTGGTGAATCGTCCCTCCTTCTTCACCGACCCGTTCGAGCCTGGGTCCACCGCCAAGCTGTTCACCGCCGGCGCACTGCTCGCGCTGGGCAAGGTGGACTCCACCGACGCGGTCTTCGCGGAGAACGGCGTCTGGACCTTCCCGGTCAATTCCCGCGGGGACACCCGGCAGATCCACGACGCGCACAAGATCACCGGCAGCGTGACGCTCGCCGAGGCGATCAAGTACTCCAGCAACATCGGCATGGGCAAGTTCGCCGAGCGGCTCACGCCGGCCCAGCAGTTCGACGCCCTCCGGGCCTTCGGCTTCGGCAGCCTGAGCGGGGTCGAGTTCCCCTCGGAGGCCCGGGGCTTCCTGCGCATGCCGCACCAGTGGGACGCCTACGGCAAGGCCAGCGTGGCGATGGGCTACGCCTTCAACGTGACCTCGGTGCAGCTGGCCGCCGCCTACGGAGCGATCGCCAACGACGGCATCCTCCTCACCCCGACGCTGGTGCGCGAGGTCCGCGCCCCGGACGGGACGGTGCTGTACCGGCACCGGGCGGAACCGGTGCGCCGGGCCATCCCGCCCGGGGTGGCGGCCACCCTGCGACGGTACCTGCAGCTGGTGGTGGGGGATGGCGGCAGCGCGGAGTCGGCCCAGCTGGCCAACTATCCGATCGCCGGGAAGACGGGCACGGCCATCCGCTTTGACGGCGGCAAGTACCAGGACGGGCACTACACCGCCTCCTTCGCGGCCATCTGGCCGGCCGCCGACCCCCAGCTCGCGATGGTGGTGAAGCTCGACGACCCCCGGGGCGCCCGGTATTACGGGGGCACGACCGCGGCGCCCACCACGCGCGCCATCCTGGAGGAGGCGCTGGCCTCGCGACGGAGTGCCATCGACCGGCGCCGCCTGGCCGGGCCCGCGACGCCGGCCGAGACGGCGCCCGACGCCCCGGCCGACACGGCCGCGTCGCCCGAGGAGCGCCGGGTGGCCTACACGCTGCCCTTCGTGCCGGATACCGCGGACCGTCCCGGGCGGCGGCCCGTGCCGAACGTCACGGGCCAGTCCCTGCGGAAGGCCGCCAGTACCATGCTCCGGCGCGGGTTCCAGGTGGCGGTGCATGGGTCCGGGCAGGTGCGCCGGACCACGCCGGCCGCCGGCGACTCGCTGGGCTTCGGCAAGACCGTCACCCTGTGGGCGGAGTGAGATGAGTCAGACCCTCGCGGCCCTCGAGACGGCGCTGCAGCGGGCCGGCCTGCTGCAGGCCAGCGCCGGCGCCGCCCCGGCCCTGACCGGCGTCACCGCCGACAGTCGCGCCGTGACGCCCGGGATGGTGTACGTCGCGGTGCGCGGCTCGCAGGCCGACGGGCACCGCTTTCTCGCCGACGCAGTGGCGCGCGGGGCCGCGGCGGTGGTGGTGGAGCGGCCCGAGGGCGTGACGGTGCCCTGCGTGGTCGTGGAGGATGGCCGCCGGGCCGCCATCGTGCTGGGCCGCGCCTGGCACGGGGACCCGGGGGCGCGGCTGACCCTCGTCGGGATCACCGGGACCAACGGCAAGACCACCACCACGGCCCTGGTGCGGCACCTGCTCAACGACGAGGGGCACGCCGGCAGCATCGGGACCCTTGGCGCGTTCGACGGGGCGGGCCGCGCGGTCGCATCCACCGCCGGTTCGCTGACCACCCCCGGCCCGATCGACCTCCAGGCCACCCTGGCCGCGATGCTGCGGCGCGGGGTCACCCGCGTGGTCATGGAGACCAGCTCGCACAGCCTCGACCAGGGCCGCCTCGACGGACTCCGCTTCGCCGCCGGTGTCTTCACCAACCTGACCCGCGATCACCTCGACTACCACGGGACGATGGAGGCCTACCTCGCGGCCAAGCTGCGGCTCGATGGCCTGCTCGCGCCGGACGGCGTGCAGGTGGTGAACGCGGACGATCCGGCCTGGGCGGCGCTGCCCGGCGGCCGGCGACGGGTGACCTTCGGGCTCGACCTGCGGGCCATGGTCCATCCGGACGGGCTGGTGCTTGGCAACGCCGGCAGCCGGTTCCGCCTGGTGACGCCCGGCGGCGCGGCCGAGGTGGCGCTGCCCCTCCTCGGGGAATTCAACGTGGCGAACGCCCTCGCCGCGGCCGGCGTGGGGATCGCCCTGGGGCTCGATCCGCACGCGGTGGCCGAGCGGCTCACGCTCGCCCCCCAGGTGCCTGGGCGGATGGAGCGGCTGGCCGAGCGGCCTGCGGTGGTGTTGCGGGACTACGCCCACACCCCCGATGCCCTGGAACGGGCCCTTGCCGCGCTGCGGCCGCTCACCGGCGGTCGCCTCATCGTCGTCTTCGGGTGCGGGGGCGACCGGGACCGCGGCAAGCGGCCCGTGATGGGCCGGATCGCCGCCACCCTCGCCGACCTGGCCATCGTCACGTCGGATAACCCGCGGACCGAGGACCCGGAGCGGATCATCGACGACGTGGAGCAGGGGATGGGATCCGCGCCGCACCAGCGGGTCGCCGATCGCCGGCAGGCCATCGCCGCGGCGCTCGAGGCCGCCGCGACCGGCGACACCATCCTCCTGGCGGGCAAGGGGCACGAGACCTACCAGGTGATCGGCACCGAGAAGGTGCCCTTCGACGAGCGGGCCATCGTCCTCGGCCTGGGGGCCAGCTGATGCCCTGGACGCACGACGCCGTCCGCGACGCGCTGGGGGGATGCCTGACGGGCGCCGACCCGGTGCCGGGGGCGCCCCCGGCGTACAGCTCCGTGTCGACCGACACCCGCACCCTGGGCGCCGGGGCGCTCTTCGTGGCGCTCAAGGGCGAGCGCTTCGACGGGCACGACCACCTGGCCGCGGCCCGGGACGCCGGGGCCACCGGCGCAGTGGTCATGTCCGGCACCGCCGCGGTGCCCGGCCTCATCCTGTACTTCGTGACCGACACCCTCGAGGCCTACGGCTGGCTGGCCCGGGCGCGGCGGCGAGAGATCCGCGGCCCGGTCATCGCCATCGGCGGCGCCAACGGGAAGACCAGCACCAAGGAGATGGTGGCGGCGGTGCTCGGGGTGAAGTACCGGGTGCATTCCACGCCGGCCAACGACAACAACCTGGTGGGCATCCCCAAGACCATCCTGGCCGCGCCGGACGACACCGAGGCGCTGGTGATCGAGGCGGGGGCCAGCGTGCGGGGCGAACTGCGCCGGGCCCGGCCGGTGATCGAACCCACGGCCACGGTCACGACGAACGTGGCCATCTCGCACCTCGACGGCTTCGGCTCGCTCGACGGGGTGCTCGAGGAGGAACTCGACCTGCTGGAGGGCTCCCCGCTGGCCATCGTCGGGCTCGAGCCGGCGGCGCTGGCCGAGCGGGCGCGGGGACGCGCGGTCCGGGTGGTCACCGCCGGGCTGGCGCGGGCCGACCGGGTGCCCCAGTCGGTCTCGGTGGATTCCACCGGCCGGGCCACGCTGACGGTCGACGAGCAGCGGATCACGCTGCCGCTCCTCGGGCAGCACCAGGCCACCAATGCGATGCTGGCCTGGACCCTGGTGCAGGAACTCGGGCTCGACCGGGCGGCGGCCGCTGATCGCCTCCGGAACCTCCGGATCCCCGGCGGGCGCGGCGAGGTGATCGAGGCCGGCGGCCTGACCATCATCAACGACGCCTACAACGCGAATCCGGCGAGCTTCCTGGCCGCGATCGCCACGGCCCGGGCCATGCGGGGGAGCCGCCGCCTCGTGTTCGTAGCCGGCAGCATGCGGGAACTGGGGCCGGAGAGTCCCCGGCACCACGCCGGGGTGGCGGCGGCGCTGGTGGGCCTGGAGCCGGACCTGCTTGCCGCCGTGGGCGACTTCGTGCCGGCCATCACGCCCTACGCGGCGAAGCTCGGCGACCGGCTGCTGGTCGCGCCGGACGCGCCGACGCTGGGGCCACTCCTCAAGGCCCGCCTGCATGGCGACGAGCTGGTGGTGCTCAAGGCATCCCGTGGCGCCGCGCTCGAACGTATACTTCCGTTCCTCACCGGTCAGCACCACCCGACACACTGAGGCGCCGTGTTCTACCACCTGCTCGCCCCGCTGGGCAAGCACCATATCTTCTTCAACCTCTTCAACTACATCAGCTTCCGCGCGGCCGGGGCGACGGTCACCGCCATCCTGCTCGCGTTCCTCGTGGGGCCGGCGATCATCGCGCGGCTGCGCGCCCGCAAGATCGGGCAGGTGATCCGTGCCGAGGGGCCGGCGAGCCACCAGGGCAAGCGCGGCACGCCGACCATGGGTGGGGTGATCATCCTGCTCGCGACCGTGGTCCCGACCCTGCTCTGGGCCCCGCTCACCAATCGCTTCGTGCTGTTCGCCCTGCTCGCCACCCTCTGGATGGGCGGCATCGGCTTCCTGGACGACTACCTGAAGATCGTGGAGGGGAAGTCGCGCGGGCTGGTGGCCAAGTGGAAGCTGGTGGGGCAGGTGAGCTTCGGGCTGGTCCTCGGGACGCTGCTGCTGTTCTTCCCGGTGATCCCGCCTGACACCATCCCGGCGTCGGCGACGACGCTGCCGTTTTTCAAGTTCGTGATCGTGGTCTTCGCGCCCTGGGTGTACGTGACCTTCGTGACCACCGTGATCACCGGCAGCAGCAATGCCGTGAACCTCACCGACGGCCTGGACGGCCTGGCCACCGGGCTGTCGGCGATCGCGGCCGGCGCCTTCGCGCTCTTCGCCTACCTGCTGGGCCGGGTGGACGCCACCGGCTACCTCAACCTCTTCTACCTGCCGGGCGCCGGGGAGCTCACGATCTTCTGCGCGGCACTGCTGGGCGGCTGCCTTGGCTTCCTCTGGTTCAACGCGCACCCGGCCCAGGTGTTCATGGGGGACACCGGCAGCCTGGCCCTCGGCGGGGCCTTCGGCACGGTGTCGATCCTGCTCAAGTCGGAGTTCCTGCTGCTGGTGATCGGCGGCGTCTTCGTGGCCGAGGCGGTCTCGGTGATGCTTCAGACGGGGGTGTACAAGTGGTACAAGCGCTCCCGGGGGAAGGAGTACGCCGACCAGCACCGGGTGTTCCGGATGGCGCCGCTGCACCACCACTTCGAGAAGCTCGGCTGGCATGAGAGCACGGTGGTCACGCGGTTCTACATCCTCGGCATCTTCTGCGCGATGGTCGCCCTCGCCACCCTGAAGCTGCGATGAGCTTCGCGCGCTGGCGGTCCACCGGCCGGGAGGCCGCGGTCATCGGCCTCGGAAAGAGCGGGATGGCCGCCGCCCTGCTGCTGCGGCGCGAGGGCATTCCGGTCTACGCGTCGGACGCGGCCCGGGACCTCGCGAAGGTCCTCGGGGTGGACGCGGAGGCCGCCGCGCGCCGGCTGGCCGATGGAGGGGTGGAGGTGCAGCTGGCGGGGCACGACCTGGCCCGGATCGGGCGCGCGGGACTGTGCGTGGTCTCGCCCGGGGTCCCCCCGGAGGCGCCCCCGGTGGCCGCGGCGCGCGCGGCGGGCGTGCCGGTGATCTCGGAGATCGACGTCGGCTACGCCGCGCTCCCCGGCGCCCGGTACGCGGTGATCACGGGGACCAACGGCAAGACCACCACGACCGCGCTGACCGCGCACCTGCTCCAGGCCGGCGGCATCGCCGCCCTCGCGGCGGGCAACATCGGGCGGGCGCTGTCCGAGGTGGCGCTGGCGGGCGAGCGGCCGGCGTGGGTGGCCCTCGAGATGTCCTCGTTCCAGCTGCACGATACCTACGACCTCGTGCCGTCGATCGGGGCGACCACCAACCTCGCGCCGGACCACCTCGACCGGTACCCGGCGCTCGAGGCGTACTACGCCGACAAGGACCGGCTGTACCACAACGCCGGCCCGGACTCGTGCTGGGTGCTGAACGGTGACGACGCGGAGGTGGAGCGCCGCGCGGCGCCGCACCCCGGGGCGCGGCTTCGCTTCAGCGTCCGGCATGAAGCCGACGGCTGGTATGACCGGCCCGCGCGGCAGCTCCGGCTGGGCCGGGCCCCGCTCCTGGGGCGCGACGCGCTGGCCCTCTTCGGGGACCACAACGTGGCCAACGCGCTCTGCGCGGCACTGATCGCGGCGCGGGCGGGTGCGTCGCCCGAGGGGATTGCGGCCGGGCTGCAGAGCTTCCGGGCGCTGCCGCACCGGATGGAGCCGGTGGGGAACGCGGGCGGCGTCCTGTGGATCAACGACTCCAAGGCCACGAACGTCTCGTCCACGCTGGTGGCGGTGGAGGCGCTGGAGCGCCCGTTCGTGCTGCTGCTGGGCGGCCGCCACAAGGGCGAGCCGTATACGGCACTGGCCGGGGCCGCCGGGGGCCGCTGCCGGGGCGTCGTGGCCTACGGTGAGTCGCGGGCGCTCATCCGGCAGGACCTCGGCGCGCTGCTGCCCGTCGTGGACGGCGGGACCGACTTCGGCGCGGTGCTGGCCGAGGCGCGCCGCCTGGCGCAGCCGGGCGACGCCGTGCTGCTCTCGCCCGCCTGCTCGAGCTACGACATGTTCCGCAACTACGAGGACCGCGGGGCACAGTTCCGCGCGGCCGTGGCGGCGATGTGACGCGCCACGGGGAAGGGAGGGAGCCATGAGCAGTCCGGTGGTCCGCCATCCGGGTGAGCTGCGCTGGGAGACCCGGCTGCTGGCCGTGGTGACCGCCACCCTGGTGGCGCTGGGCATCGCCACGGTGTACGGCGCCTCCAGCCTGGTGCGCTCCGCCAACGGCATCGCCGGTGGCAGCTACGCGCTCACCCAGTTCACCGGCGCGCTGGTGGGCGGCGTCCTGATGCTGATCGTCGGGCGGATGGACTACCGGCTGCTCCGCCCGCTGGCCTGGCCGCTGCTCCTGGGCTCGCTGCTCGCGCTGGTGATCGTCATCCTCCCCTTCACCCCGTCGTTCATCGCCCCGCGGCTCAATGGAGCGCGGCGCTGGCTCCGGGTCGGCCCGATCCAGTTCCAGGTCTCGGAACTGGTGCGGATCGTCGTCATCATCTGGTGCGCCATGCTGGCCACCAAGAAGGGTGACCAGGTGCGCGAGTTCAAGAAGGGCGTCCTGCCATTCCTGGTCATCCTGGTCCTGGCCTCCGCGCTCATCATGCGGCAGCCGAACATGTCCATGGCGGTCCTGATCTCCCTCCTGGGCGGGATCGTCCTCTTCTCGGCCGGGGCCAAGATCGGGCACTTCCTGCTCCTCGGGCTCGCGGCGGTGATCGGCGGGCTGCAGCTGATCCAGCGGGCGGGGTACCGCGCCGAACGCTGGGACAAGTTCATCAACGGCGCCGAGGGCACCAGCCAGATCTACCAGTCGCTGGTGGGCATCGGCTCGGGGCAGCTGTTCGGGGTGGGGTTCGGGATGGGACAGCAGAAGATGGGATACGTCCCGTACGCCTACTCCGATTTCATCTTCTCCGCCATCGCCGAGGAGTGGGGCTTCGTGGGCGTCTGCCTCCTGGTGCTGCTGTTCGGGATCTTCGTCTGGCTGGGGTTCCGGATCGCCCGGACCGCCGAGGATCCGTTCGGCCAGTACCTGGCCGTGGGGCTCACCGCCATGGTGGGCGTGACCGCGCTGATGCACATGGCGGTGAACCTGAGCCTGATGCCCACCACCGGGCTCACCCTGCCGTTCGTGAGCTATGGCCGCACCAGCCTGGTGGTGTCGCTGGTGGGGGTGGGGCTGCTGCTCAGCATCGGCCGGATGCGCGGCCGGCCCGCGGCCACGCCGCGCCGCGCCGGCAGCATGGCCGCGTGAGCGGCCCGCCGCCCCGCCGCACGGTCCTGATCGCCGGGGGCGGCACTGGCGGCCACCTCATGCCCGCCCTGGCCATCGCCGCCCGGCTGCGCGAGCGGCGGCCCGACCTCGAGCCCGTGCTGGTGGGCGCGGAGCGCGGCATCGAGGCCACGCTGCTGCCCACCCGCGACTTCCGCTACCACCTGCTGCCCGTCGAGCCGCTGTATCGGCGCCAGTGGTGGAAGAACCTGCGCTGGCCCTTCGTCGCCACGCGACTGCTGCGCCGGCTCTCGCGCCTCTTCGCCGAGGAACGGCCGGTGGCGGTGGTCGGCACGGGAGGCTATGCCTCTGGGCCCGCCGTCTGGTGGGCCACGCGCCAGGGCATCCCCACCGCGCTGCAGGAGCAGAATGCCTTTCCCGGGGTGGTCACCCGGCTGCTCTCGCGCCGGGTGCGGCACGTGTACCTGGGGCTGCCGGAGGCGCGCGGCCGGCTTCGCTTCGGCGCGGCCACCACCGTCTTCGACACGGGCAACCCGATCGTGGTGCCGGACCCGGGCCGCCGGTCCGCGGCCCAGGGACGGTTCGGGATCCGGGGAGATCGCCCCGTCCTCCTCGTGACGGGCGGCAGCCAGGGGGCGCTCGCGATCAACGAGGCGGTGGCGGGGTGGCTGGATCAGGGCGGCGGGGAGGGATGGCAGGTGCTCTGGGCCACGGGCCGGGGGAGCTACGAGCGCTTCGCCCGGTACCACCGGCCGCCGGAGGTGCAGGTCATCGGCTTCCTCGACCCGATGGCGGATGGCTATGCCGTCGCCGACCTGATCGTGAGCCGGGCCGGGATGATGACCGGCGCGGAACTCTGCGCCTGGGGGCTCCCCTCGGTGCTGGTGCCGCTCCCCACCGCCGCGGAAGACCACCAGCGCCACAACGCCGAGGCCCTGGCTGGGGCGGGGGCGGCGGCCATGATCCTGCAGCGGGACCTGACCCCCGCAACGCTGGCCAGCACGCTCGCCGGCCTGCGGGACGATGCCCCGCGCCGGATGGCGATGGCCGCGGCGGCCCGGAGTCGGGGCCACCCTCACGCGGCGGCAGCCATCGTGGATCACCTGGTGTCACTGATCTAGCGCCCCGTCAGGGTTTCCCAACCCTAGGCGGGGTTTTAGATTAGCTCACCAACCATGGATCTGTTCGACCCCGCCGATTCCCGACCTGTCCACTTCATGGGCATTGGTGGTGCCGGCATGAGCGCCTTGGCGCTCGTGGCCCGTCGGCGCGGCGTCGCAGTCAGCGGCTGCGACCCCGATCCCTCCGGTGCCCAGGATGTCGCGGCGCTCGGTGCCGAGGTGGTCCGGGGACACGACCCCTCCCATGTGCGGGGCGCGCGCGCGGTGGTCGTGACGGCGGCGGTGCCTCCTTCCCATCCCGAACTGGAGCAGGCCCGGGCGCTCGGGGTGCCGGTGGTGCCACGCAAGGTGGCGCTCGCCGCACTGGTGAATGGGGGGACCGTCGTCGCGCTGGCGGGGACCCACGGCAAGTCCACCACCACGGTGATGACCACTGAGGCGCTGGCAGCCGCCGGCCTCGACCCGACCGGGCTGGCGGGCGGCCGGGTGAACGACTGGGGCGGCAATGCGCGGCTGGGTGGCGACCGGCTGTTCGTGGTCGAGGCGGACGAATACGATCAGGCCTTCCTGACGCTCCAGCCCACGGTGGCGGTGATCAACAACGTCGAGGCCGACCACCTGGAGTGCTACGGCAGCGTGGCGGCCCTGGAGGCGGCCTTTGCGACCTTCGGCGGCCGGGCCCGGCGGGTGGTGATCGGGGCGGACGACCCGGGTGCCCAGCGGGTGGCGGCGCGGCTCCGGGAGGCCGGGGCGGCCGTCTGGACCTTTGGCCTGGGTGGCGCGGCCGACCTCCGCATCACCGAGGTATCGCAGGGTGAGGCGGGCAGCCAGGCGCGGGTGGCGCTTCCGGGGCGCGAGCCGATTACCCTTCGGCTCGGCGTGCCGGGGCTGCACAACCTCCGGAACGCCACCGGGGTCCTCGGGGCGGCCCTGGCGCTCGACGCGCCCCTTGCGCCGGTGCTCGAGGCCCTGGCCCAGTACCGCGGGCTGGGCCGGCGGTTCGAACGGCTGGGCGAGGCGCGCGGGATCGGCTTCGTGGACGACTACGCGCATCATCCGACCGAACTGGTGGCCACGCTGGCCGCGGCGCGGCAGGCCTTTCCCGGGCGGCGGATCGTGGCGGTGTTCCAGCCGCACCTGTTCTCGCGCACCGCGGAGCATCACGGCGCCATGGGCGCCGCGCTCACGGGGGCCGACCTCGCCTTGGTGACGGCGATCTACCCGGCGCGGGAACAGCCGATGCCGGGGATCACGAGCCAGCTGGTGGTCGACGCGGCGGTGGCGGCGGGCGCGAGTGTGCTGCATGAGCCGGACCAGGCGCGGCTGCGGGAGCGGCTGCTCGAGCTCACCCGCGCCGGGGACGTCGTCATCACCCTCGGCGCCGGCGACGTGACCAGGGTCGGGCGGGAGCTGCTCGCGTGGCTGCAAGCCGCCTGAGCAAGCCGGGGTACAAGGTCCTCGGCGCGGCGGCCGTGGTGGGGCTCCTCTGGTGGGGCGTCCCGCGACTGGTCGGCGGACTCGAGTTCTTCCGGCTGCGGCGGGTCGAGGTCCGGGGCCTGGTCAACCTGCGAGCCGACCAGGTGGTGCCGAAGCTGCCGGTGCAGGCGGGCACGAGCATCTTCGGTGACTTGGCTCCGGTCCGGGCCGCGGCGGAGTCGCTGCCGGGCGTCGAGTGGGCGGGCGTGAGCCGTCGGCTGCCGGGCACGATCGTGGTGACGGTGCGTGAGGCGCGGCCGGTGGCGCTGGTCATGCGGCGCGGACGGCTGCAGCTGCTGAGCGAACGGGGGCAGCCGCTCGACTTCGACCCGACGGTGGCAGCGCCGGACCTGCCCATCGTGGAGGCGGCCGACTCGGTGGTGACCGGTTTCCTGGCGAGGATGCGGGTGACCGACCCGACGTTCTTCTCCCGGATCGTGACCGGGCGGCGGCAGGGCGCCGACGTGGTGGTGACGGTGGATGGGCAGCGCTACTGGTTCCGGCCCGACGCCGGGGCCGAGGTCATGCGGGCGGTGGCCGCGGTCGTGCAGGATCTCGAGAAGCAGGGACGCCGCTGGGCGGAGCTCGATGCGCGCTTCGCCGGGCAGGTGATCATCCGCTGGGAGGCGGCATGAGTGTGGCGCCGACGCGCCTGGTTGCGGCACTCGACCTGGGAAGCACCAAGGTCGCGGCCGTCATCGCGGAGGTCCAGGGCGAGGCCCGCAGCGCCACCACCCGGATCCTCGGCGTGGGCGTGGAGCGCTGCGCGGGGGTGCGGAGGGGCGTGGTCCGCGGCATCGAGGAGACCACCCGGGCCATCCAGAAGGCCATGAAGGACGCCGAACGGATGGCCGGGGTCGAGGTGGGCTCGGTGTACGTCGGGATCGCCGGGGAGCACGTGGCCGGGCAGACCTCCACCGGCGTGGTCTCGGTGACCGGCGGCGAGATCCGCACCGGGGACGTGGCCCGGGTGAATGACGTGGCCTCGAGCGTGCCGCTCGGCAAGGACCACGAGCTGCTGCACGCCATCCCGCAGGACTACCTGGTGGACATGCAGCCCGGCATCAGCGAGCCGATCGGGATGACCGGCTCCCGGCTCGATGCGCAGGTCTACCTCGTCACGGTCCTCACCAGCGTGCCGCAGAACCTGCGCAAGTGCGTCGAGGGGGCAGGGTACCACGTGGCGGAGTTCGTGCTGGAGCCGCTGGCGGCCTCCCTGGCGGTATTGACCCCGGATGAGCGCGACCTGGGCTGCGCCCTGGTGGAACTGGGCGGCGGGAGCACCAATGTCGCTATCTTCCAGTCGGGCAAGATCCGGCACACGGCCTCCCTGCTGATCTCGGGCGGCCACGTCACCAACGACATCGTCCATGGGCTGCAGGTCACCCAGCAGGATGCGGAACGGCTGAAGGAGCGGGCCGGGGCGGCGTGGGAGCCGCTGGTGCCCGAGTCCGACGTGGTCGAGCTGCCCGGGACACCGGGTCAGGGCGCGCGGAACGCGCATCGCCAGGTGCTCGCGCACATCATGCGGATGCGGCTGCAGGAGACCCTCGAGTTCGCCATGGACGAGATCACCCGGGCCGGCTATCACCAGCGGCTCCCGGCGGGGGTCGTCCTCACCGGCGGCGGGGCCCAGACGCCGGGGATCACCGAGCTGGCCCGCGAGGTGTTCGCGATGCCGGTCCGGGTGGGCAAGCCGGGGCAGGGGCTGGCGGGGCTCACGGACAGCGTCGAGGCGCCGCGGTTCACGGTGCTGGCCGGCCTCGGCATCTACGGCACGAAGCAGCTGGTGCAGGGCGCCGGGTTCGGCGCGGGCAAGCGGGGCAGCCAGGCGGTGGAAAAGTGGGTCGGACCGGTGCGCAAGTGGCTCCAGGACATTTTCTGAGAGAACATCCCATGATCTTCGAGCTGGAAGAGACCGGGGCACAGAACGCGCGGATGAAGGTCCTCGGTGTCGGCGGGGGCGGCGGCAACGCCGTCAACCGCATGATCGAGGAACAGCTGCGGGGGGTGGAGTTCATCTCGGTGAACACCGACTCCCAGGCGCTGACCTCCTCCCGGGCGGACGTGAAGCTCCAGATCGGGCGGAAGCTCACCCGCGGCCTCGGCGCCGGCGCCCGGCCCGAGATCGGGCGGCAGGCCATCGAGGAGAACCGCGAGGACGTGGTCGCCGTGATGCAGGGGGCCGACATGGTCTTCGTCACCTGCGGCATGGGCGGCGGCACCGGCACCGGCGCGGCGCCGATCATCGCGCAGATGGCCCGGGACATGGGCGCCCTGACCGTGGGCATCGTCACCAAGCCGTTCCTCTTCGAGGGCAAGAAGCGGATGCGGCAGGCGGAGATGGGCATCGCGGAGATGCGCAACTCGGTCGACACCATGATCGTGGTGCCGAACGAGCGGCTGCTGGCGGTGGTGGGCAAGGGGATTCCCTTCCAGGACTCCCTCAAGAAGGCCGACGAGGTGCTGCTCCAGGCCACGCAGGGCATCGCCGACCTCATCACCAAGACCGGCATCATCAACGTCGACTTCGCCGACGTGCGCACCATCATGCAGAATGGCGGCGCGGCGCTGATGGGCACCGGCATCGGCCGGGGCGAGAACCGGGCCATGGAGGCCGCGCAGCAGGCCATCTCGAGCCCGCTGCTCGACAACGTCTCCATCGCGGGGGCCAGCGGCGTCCTGATCAACATCACCGGCGGGAACGACCTCACCCTCGGTGAGGCGACCACCATCAACGACATCATCCACGACGCCGTCGGCGACGAGGCGGAGATCATCTTCGGCGCCGCCACCGACCCCTCCATGCAGGGGGAGGTCCGCGTGACCGTCATCGCCACCGGCTTCGACCGGGTCGAGATGACCCCGGTGCCCCAGCCGCTCGCCAAGCCGGCCCCGGGCGTGATCAACTTCCCCACCGGCAAGCGCACCCCGGCGCCGCCCCCGGTGCAGGTGACCCCGCCGCCGGTCGCGGCGCCCGCGCGCCCCGAGCCGCGCCGTCCCTCCGGGGCCAGCGACGTGCCCGAGATGGAGATCCCGACCTTCATCCGGCGCCAGATGGACTGACGGGCCGATGAAGCGCTCCACCTGGGCCGACGCCCTCCAGACCTTCGCCGGCTTCGCCGCCGCCACGAGCATCCTCGTGGCGGCGGGCGTGTATGCCGCCGGCGACAGCTGGCCGTGGCGGAAGCCGGTGGACGCGCCCCTGCCTCGCGTGACCGAGCTGTTCACCGAGCAGGTGGACACGCTGCGTCGCGGCGAGTCGGTGGGGCAGCTGTTCTCCCGGCAGGGACTCGACGACTTCCAGCTGGCGCCGTCGGCCGCGGGCGGGCTGTTCGACCCGCGCCGCCTCCGGGCCGGGCTGGTCTTCAGCTTCCAGCGCCGCGGCAGCGATTCGCTTCCCTCGCGGGTGATCTTCCGCAGCGGGCCGGAGCAGCGGGTGGCGCTGGTCCGCACCGACGACGGCTGGACCCCGATCGCCGAGCCGATCCGCTGGACCAGCGAGCCCGTCGTGCTCGAGGGGGCGATCACCACCTCGCTCTACGACGCGCTGAGCGCCCCGGCCTTCGACGCGCTGCTCGCGCCCGAGGACCGGATCCGGCTCGCGTGGGACCTGGCCGACGTCTTCGCCTGGCAGGTGGACTTCAGCCGGGACATCCAGCCCGGGGACGCCTTCCGCGTGGTCGCCGAGCGGCTCATCGCGGAGGACGGCGAGACCCGCTTCGGCCGGGTGCTGGCCGGCGAGGTGGTCGTGGGCGGGACCGCCTTCAGCGCCTTCCGCTGGACCGCGAGCGACGGCACCTCCGGCTTCTTCGACGCCGACGGTCGCTCGCTCCGCCGGGCCTTCCTGCTCGCCCCGGTGCAGTTCCGGCGGATCTCCTCCTCCCTCAACCGGGCCCGTCGCCACCCCATCCTGGGCGTGGTGCGGCGGCACGAGGGCATCGACTACGCCGCCGATCCCGGCACCCCGGTCATGGCCGCGGGCGAAGGCGTGGTGATCCGCCGGGAGTGGTCGGGGGGCTACGGCAACCTGGTGGAACTGCGGCACGCCAACGGCATCACCACGCGGTACGGCCACCTGCAGGGCTTCGCCAAGGGTCTCGCGGCGGGCCAGCGGGTGAGCCAGGGCGAGGTCATCGGCTACGTGGGGTCGACCGGCCTCGCCACCGGCCCGCACCTGCACTACGAGTTCCGGGTGAACGGGGTCTCGCGTTCGCCGGCCGGCGCCGATCTCGGCAACGGCGATCCGGTGCCGGTGGCGGAGCGGGGCCGCTTCGACGCCGAGCGGGACCGTCTGGCCCGGATCCTCGACGGCGGTGCGCCGGTCTACGCCGGGCGCCTGCCCGACTGGGGTGCCACGCTCCCGTCGGCCGGCGCCGACTTCTGAGCGCCCGCCCGGGCGCGGTGCGACGTGGAACTGTATCCCGCCATCGATGTCCGAGGGGGCCGGGTCGTCCGCCTGAGCCAGGGCGAGGCGACCCGCGAAACTTCCTACGGCACTGATCCCGTAGCACAAGCCGAACAGTTCGTCGCCGAAGGGGCACGGTGGCTCCACGTGGTGGACCTCGACCGCGCCTTCGGCACCGGGGACAACCTGCCCGTGCTCGCCCGGCTCGCCACCGCGCTCGGTTCCCGGGTGCGCATCCAGGTCGGCGGCGGCCTGCGCTCCCTCGAGGCGCTGCAGGCCGTGCTCGACCTGGGCGTGGCCCGCGGCGTGCTGGGCACGGCCGCTGTGACCGACCCGGCCCTGGTGCCCCGAGCCGTGGCCGCGGTCGGTAGGGAACGGGTGGCGGTCGGGCTCGATACGAAGGACGGGCGCGTGGCGATCCGGGGCTGGGTCGAGACCACGCCGCTCCTGGCCACCGAGGTCTGCCGCCGCGTGGTGGCCGAAGGGATCCACACCATCATCTACACCGACGTGAGCCGCGACGGGATGCTGAGCGGCCCCGATCTCGAGGGCGCGGGGGCGCTCCGCGCCCTGGGCGCCGGCGTGATCGCCAGCGGCGGGGTGGCCTCCGTGGCCGACCTCCGCGCCGCGCGCGACGCCGGCCTCGCGGGCGCCATCGCCGGTCGCGCCATCTACGAGGGCCGGTTCACGGTGGCCGCGGCGCTGGCCGCGCTGGCCTGACCGCATGCGCCTGACCCTCGTGGTCCTGCTGGGGGCCGCGCTCGCCTGGTTCACCTACGCGCGGCTGGAGCGCCTCGGGCGGCGCGCCTGGCCGGCCGTGCTGGGCCGGTCCGTGGCGTGGGCCGCCCTCGGCATCCTGCTGCTCGACCTCACCTGCGCCGCGCCTCCCGCCGCCCGCACGCCGCTGGTCCTCCTCGATGGCAGCCTGAGCATGACGGCCGCCGGCGGTCGCTGGGCCGAGGCGCGCGACAGCGCGCGCGCCTGGGGTGAGGTCCGGCGCTTCGGCGATGCCGTCGCCGGCGCCGAGTCACTTCCCGCCTTCGGCCGCTCCGACCTCGAACCTGCCCTCCGGGCCGCCGCGGCCTCCGACCGCCCCGTGCTGGTGGTGACGGATGGCGAGATCACAGACGCCGGGGACCTGCCCCCGGAGCTGGTGGCTCGGGCCGGGGTCCGGACTTTCCCGCGCCGGCCGAGCCCCGACGTGGCCATCGGTCGGGTCGCCGGGCCCCTGCGTGCCACCGCGGGGGACACCGTGCGCCTTGACGTCGAGGTCCGCACCACGGGCCGGGCGTCGGATTCGGTCCGGGTCGAGGTGCGCCTCGGCGGTCGCGTGCTGGCCCGCCGCGGCCTGCGCCCGGGGGCCGATGCGGCCACCACCGTGACCTTGCCGGTGCCGACCCCGGGACTCTCCGGGGATGCCGTGCTCGACATCGCCCTCGCCGGGGCGGGCGACGCGGAGCCCCGCGACGACGCCCGACGCTACGTGCTCCGGGTGAGCCCGACCCCCGGCGTGGTGCTGCTGGCCAGCCCGCCTGACTGGGACAGCCGTTTCCTCTTCCAGGCACTGCGCGACGTGGCGGAGCTCCCCATCCGGGGGTACGCCCGGCTCGACAACGGCCCCTGGCGCGCGATGGCCACGCTGCAGCCGGTGTCGCCGGAGGAAGTCCAGCAGGCGGCCCGGCACGCGGATGTGCTGGTGGTGAAGGGGCGAGTGCCCGACCTGGCCCGGGGGGCCACGCCCCGCGGCCGGTGGCTGTGGCCGAGCGGCGAGGGTGGGGAGACGGTGGTGCCCGGGGAATGGTACGCCATGGCCGCGCCCGCCAGCCCCGTCGCGCCGGCGTTCGTGGGGCTGCCGGTGGACTCCTTCCCGCCGCTGGTGAGCGTCACGCCGATCGAGCCGGCCCCCGAGGACTGGGTGGGCCTCACGGCCCAACTGGCCCGTCGCGGCGCCGACCGGCCGGTGTTCACCGGACAGGTCCGTGGCACCCGGCGCGAGGTCCTCACGGCGGCCGACGGTTTCTGGCGGTGGGCCTTCCGCGGCGGCTCGGGTGAGCAGGCCTACCGTGGCCTGGTGGCCGGGACCCTCTCCTGGCTGCTCGGGGCGGCCGACAGCGCCGGCGGCCGCGCCCGCCTGATGCGGCCCGTGGTCAGCAACGGGCGACCGGTGGTCTTCGAATGGGCCGGGACCGGGACCCCGGTCCCGACCGGGATCACGCTGGTGTCGGAGGCCGCGACCCGCCGCGACACCCTCGCCTTCGATGGCGCGGGCCGCGGCGAACTGCGGCTGCCACCGGGTACCTACGCGTACGAGCTCGACGGAGGGGGTCGCGGCACGCTGGTGGTCGACACCTGGTCGGAAGAGTGGTTTCCGGCGGCTCCACGCCTGCCGGACCGGCCGGTGCCCCCGCTCGCGCTCGACACCGAGACCAGCGCGCGGCGGTTCGTCTGGCTCTTCGGGCTGGTGCTCGCCGGGCTCAGCGTCGAGTGGCTGGCCCGCCGGCGCCTCGGCCTGCGCTGAGCTGCCTCGGCCCGCGCGCCCTATTCATGTAGATTCCCCGCCCATGACCAGCGGACGCATCGGAGAGGGCCAGCGGCTCTCGCTGTGGCAGCGCGTCAAGCGCATCGCCCTGACGGACGTCGGGGCGCTGGTGCGCGGCATGAACGCCGCCGACCTCGAGGCGCTCGAACGGACGCTCATCGAGGCCGACTTCGGGGTGCAGGCCACCGTCGACCTGGTGCAGACGGTCGAGGACGAGGTACGCCGGGGTCGCCTGAAGACCGAGCAGGACCTCAAGCAGGCCGTGACGCGGCGCCTGACCGAGATCCTGCTGGTGCCCGGCAGCGATCCAGGGGTGGTGGCCCGCGCCACCGACGGCGTGACGGTGCTGGTGTTCGTGGGGGTGAACGGGGTCGGGAAGACCACCAGCGTGGCCAAGGTGGCGCACCGGCTTGCGGGCCAGGGCCGCACGGTGCTCCTGGCCGCGGCCGACACCTACCGCGCGGGGGCCATCCAGCAGCTGCAGACCTGGGCGGAGCGGCTGAGGCTCCCCTGCGTGGCCGGCGCGCCCGGCGGCGATCCCGCCGCGGTGGCGTTCGACGCGATCGAGGCCGCGGAGAAGCGGGGCGCCGACACGGTACTGGTGGACACCGCGGGCCGGCTCCACACCCAGGACGGGCTGATGGAGGAGCTGCGGAAGGTCACCCGGGTCATCGCGCGGAAACGGCCCGGCGCGCCGCACGAGACGCTGCTGGTGCTCGACGGCACCGTGGGGCAGAACGCCATCCAGCAGGGCAAGCTCTTCGCGCAGGCGGTGCAGCCCACCGGGATCATCGTGACCAAGCTCGACGGCAGCGCCCGCGGGGGTGCCATCGTGGCGCTGCGCAAGGAGCTCGGCATGCCCATCCGGTTCCTCGGGCTCGGCGAGACGGTGGATGACCTGCGGCCGTTCGATGCGGAAGCGTATGCCGCCCGGCTGCTGGAGGACGGGCCGGCGGCGTAGGGGCAAGTGGGAAGGGCGGGGTGGCGGGTACGGAGTACGAAAGTACCGAGTACCGAGTACGAAGTACCGCGCCTGGCTCAGCAGACTCCGTCGTCAGTTCTCGGCCTTCGGTACCTCTCCCATGCCCATCCTGCGCCCCGATACGCCGGTCAAGTTCCTCAAGGGGATCGGCGAGCGCCGGGCCGAGGCGTTTGCCCGGCTTGGCGTACGCACCGCGCAGGACCTCCTGTGGCACATCCCGTTCCGCTACCTCGATGCCTCGAGCGTCACCCCGCTCGCCCGGGCGCGGGTGGGCGACGACGTGGCCTGCGTGGGGACCGTGATCGCCAAGCGGCTGATGCCCACCCGGAGCGGGCTCCGGGTCTTCACGGCTGTGCTGCGCGATGAGAGCGGGATGCTGGAATGCGCCTGGCCGGGCCAGGGCTTCCTGGACCGCACCATCCAGGTGGGACAGACGCTGCTGGTGGCGGGCCCGGTACGCTTCTATCACGGGCGCCAGCTCAACCCGCGTGAGTACGTCATCCTGGCGGAACCGGAGGGTGACGATGATGCCCCGCCCGCGGGCCGGGTGCTGCCCGTCTACCGCGCCACGGAGGGCCTGAGCCACAAGGTGATTCGGGGACTCGTCGACCGGCACCTCGAGGGGATGGTGGCCTTCTCCCGCGACCCGCTGCCGGAGTCGGTGCCGGCCGACGCGGGCCTCCCGCCGCTGCCCGAGGCGCTGCGCGCGGTGCACCGGCCGGCCACGGTCGAGGAGGCCGAGGCGGGCCGGCGACGGCTCGCCTTCGACGAGCTGCTGGACCTCCAGCTGATGCTGGCACGGGCCCGGCTCCTCGCCAAGCGTGGCCGCCGCGGGGTGCCCTTCACGCTGCACCACACCTACACCCGCGCGCTCGCGGCGGCGCTGCCCTGGGCGCTCACGGCCGACCAGAAGCGCGCCCTGCGGGAAATCACCGCCGACATGACGGCGCCGGAGCGGATGCACCGGCTCCTGATGGGGGACGTGGGCACCGGCAAGACGGTGGTGGCGCTGTTCGCGATGCTGCTCGCGCTGGAAAACGACCATCAGGCGGCGCTCATGGCGCCCACCGAGCTGCTGGCGGAGCAGCACTTCGCCACCCTCACGGCGCTGCTCGCGCCGATCGACCTCCGCCCGGAGCTGCTGGTGGGCCGGTTCACCGCGGCCGAGAAGGCCGCCCGCCGGAAGAAGCTCGCCAGCGGGGAGGTGCGGCTGGTCGTCGGTACCCACGCCCTCATCGAGGACCAGGTGGCCTTCCGGCGCCTCGGCCTGGTGGTGATCGACGAGCAGCACCGCTTCGGGGTGGAGCAGCGCGCCACCCTCATCGGCAAGGGCGACGCGCCCGACGTCCTGCTGCTCACCGCCACGCCGATTCCGCGCTCCCTGGCGCTCACCCGCTTCGGCGACCTCGACGTCTCCACCCTGCGAGCTCGGCCCCCGGGGCGCGGGGCGATCCGCACGGGAGTGCGTACCGGCGAGCAGCGGGAGAAGGCCCTCGCCTTTGTCCATGCGGAGTGCGCCGCGGGCCGGCAGGCCTACGTGGTGCTCCCGGTGATCGAGGAGTCGGAGAAAGTGGACCTACGGGCCGCCACGACCATGGCCGAGCGACTGCAGGCCACGTGGCCCGACCTCACCGTGGGGCTGGTGCATGGCCGGCTCAAGGCGCCTGAACGCGACGAGCGGATGCGGGAGTTCCGGGCCGGCCGGATCGACGTGCTGGTGGCCACCACGGTCATCGAGGTGGGGATCGACGTGCCCAATGCCACGGTGATGCTGATCGAGCATCCCGAACGCTTCGGCCTGGCCCAGCTGCACCAGCTGCGCGGGCGCATCGGACGGGGCAGCGCGGTGAGCTACTGCATCCTGATGGCCGGGGAGTCGGTGCCACCGCGGCTCGAGGCGTTCGCGCGGACCACCGACGGGTTCAAGATCGCCGAGCTGGACCTCGAGGAGCGGAAGATGGGCGACCTCATCGGGGAGCGGCAGGCGGGCGAGTTCGAGCTGCGCCTGGCCCGGCTCCCCGACGATGGCGACCTGCTGCAGGCGGCGCGCGACGCCGCGCGTGCGGTGCTCGCCGCCGACCCGATGCTGGCCCAGCCCCGGCACCAGGGGCTCCGGGAGCGAGCGCTGCAGCGCTACCCGCGCGCGGTGGAGCTGTTCCGCACCGGGTGACCTAGAAGTGCAGGGTCAGCCCCATCTCCGTCCGGGGGCCGATCACCCGGAAGCTGGGCTCGAACGGGATGTTCCGCGGCGGGGTCTTGGGCCGCGTGAGCTCCCAGACGAAGAGCCCCGCCGCACCGAGCAGCGAGACCTCGCCTCCCAGCAGCCACCCCCGCGCCCGGCGGTCCCCGCTCAGCGCCGCCTGGTAGTACCCCTCCGAGACCGGATCGAGGTAGCGACCGCCGGGCCCCTGGTCGCACCGCGTCCGGTCGCCGGCGCAGTAGTCGTCCAGCCGCGCGAAGGCGCGGTCGGCGTCGTCGTGGGCGCTCGCCGCCTTGAGCCCCATCCCGACGGCCGCGGCCAGCACGGCCCACTTGCCGTACTTCACGAGCACCGGGGAGGAATGCGGCTGGAAGAGGCTGTCGGCCGGTTGCTGGGCGCTGAGGGGGCGCAGGGGCCCGGTGGCCAGCATCAGGAGGACGAGGCCGCGGCGGATCATGGGGCCTCCCGGCGAATGCGATGCAGGTCGCCCTGGCCACCGACCGCCAGAATCTCGTCCGCGCCGAGCAGCAGCGGCGCGAGCTCGAGGGGCCGGCCGAGCGGGGTGCTCCAGGCGGTCGCGCCGTCACCAAGGGCAAAGGCCCGCAGCGATCCCTCCGAGCCACCCACCAGGAGCCAGTCTCCGAAGAGGAGTGGCGCGCCCGTCACCGCCCAGGGTTCCTCACGCAACCGCTCGGCCGCGGGACCCCCGCCGGGAGGCACGCGGTAGATGGAGCCGGTGCGGGTCACGGCGTAGACGGTGTCCTGACGCACCACGGGGCTCGCCAGCGCCGGCGCGTCGAGACGGACGCTCCAGTCGACGGTCAGGGAGTCGGGGTCGAGCGCCACCAGGAGGGAGTCGCCGGTTGCCCCGACCAGGCGGGTACCGAGCGGCACCCACGGGGCGGTGAGCGCTCCGGGGGCCCGGCGCCGCCGCTGGATGGTGCCGTCCGTCGGTCGCACCAGGTAGAGGCTGTCGTAGCTCGTCACCAGGAGCAGCCCATTGGCCAGGTGTTGCGGGCCGATCCGCTGCGCCGGGAGCCGGCGTCGCCACAGCACCTTGCCGGTGGCCCGGTTCAGGGCGAGCACCTGCATCCGGCGGGTGAGCACGATGATGCGGTCGGGCAGTACCGCGAGCGGCGCCTCGACGTAGCCGGTCCCGGTGGACCAGAGCTCGCTCCCGCTCACGGCCTGGAAGGCGTGCACCTTGCCCTCGGGGCGGCTGGTCGCGGCGTACACCACGCCGTCAGACACCTGCACACCGCCGAGGAGCGGGCCCGACACCCGGTGGGCCCAGCGGGTCTTCCCGGATTCGAGGTCCACCGCGATCACCCGGCGGTCGGCGCCACCGAGGTAGAGGTTCTGGCTGTCCCGGGCCACCGGGGCGGTGGGGCCACGCAACGGGCGGACGCGCCAGAGCCGGGTGAGCGGGGTCCCGGCCAGTGCCGCGGGGCGGGGCAGATCCCCGGGGTCGAACTCGGGCACCGGGCGGTAGCCGGTGCAGCCCGCGTTGACCATGAGGAGGCCGGCGGCTAGACTCCACGCCCCGCGCCACCGGCGCAAAGGCCTTCGCCCCGATTGCCCATGACCAGCGTCCGCATCAACGAACTCGCGCGCCACGACGGCGCCTCTGTCACCGTGCAGGGCTGGGTGAGCACCACCCGCTCCAGCGGCAAGATCGCCTTCGTGGTGCTGCGCGACGGCACCGGCACCCTGCAGGCCGTCTTCTCCAGGAAGGACGTGGCCGCGGCCACCTGGGAGCGCCTCGGCGGCCTCACGCAGGAGGCCTCCGTCGCCGTCACCGGCACGGTCCGCGCGGAGGCCCGGGCCCCGGGCGGGTACGAGATGCATGGCAGCGACCTGGTCCTGATCGGGGCCAGCGAGGATTTTCCGATCCAGCCGAAGGAGCACAGTACCCAGTTCCTGTTCGAGCACCGGCATCTCTGGCTTCGGAGCCGGCGCCAGGTGGCGATCGCACGGGTGCGCAATGAGGTGGTGCAGGCCATCCGCGACTTCTTCTACGAACGCGACTTCGTGCTGGTCGATACCCCCATCCTGACCGGCTCGATCGGCGAGCAGGCCGGTGAGCTCTTCAGCACCGACTACTTCGACCTCGGCAAGGCGTACCTGGCCCAGACTGGCCAGCTCTACGTCGAGGCCGCCGCCGCTGCCCTCGGCAAGGTCTACTGTTTCGGGCCCACCTTCCGGGCCGAGAAGTCCAAGACCCGCCGGCACCTCACCGAGTTCTGGATGGTGGAGCCCGAGGTCGCCTTCCACGACTCGAACGACAACATGCGGCTCCAGGAAGCCTTCGTGAGCTATGTCGTGGGCCGCACCCTCGAGCGCCGCCAGGAGGAGCTCAAGGAACTGGAGCGGGACACGGCGCCCCTCGAGCGGGTGCAGGCGCCGTTCGCGCGGATCTCCTACAGCGACGCGGTGGTGAAGCTGAACGCCCTGGGCTCCGACATGGAGTGGGGGCGCGACCTCGGCGGCGACGACGAGACCCTGCTGGCCCAGCAATACGACCGGCCGGTCTTCGTCTTCAACTACCCGAAGGGCGTCAAGGCGTTCTACATGAAGGAAAATCCGGACGACCCGCGCACCGTGCTCAACAACGACTGCCTGGCCCCCGAGGGCTACGGCGAGATCATCGGCGGGTCGCAGCGGGAGGACAGCTACGATCGCCTGCTGGCCCGGATCCTGGAGCAGGGCCTCGACCCCGAGGCCTACCGCTGGTACCTGGACCTGCGGAAGTACGGGACCTTCGTGCACTCCGGGTTCGGTCTCGGGGTGGAACGTACGGTGGCCTGGATCTGCGGGCTCCCGCACATCAGGGAGACGATCGCCTTCCCGCGGCAGATACACCGATTGTATCCGTAGCCAGCCCGGCGGGTCCGGGGTAGGATCGCCTCGCCGCCAACGCCTCAGCGCCCCGCCTTCACTTCGTCCCAGAGACCATCCAGTACCTCCAGCCCGGCGGTCGTCACGTCGATGCCCCGGGCCTGGGCCAGCCGTTCCACCCCCTCAAAGCGCTCCCGGAACTTCCGGTTGGCGGCGTCGAGCGCCGTGGCCGGCTGCACCCGCGCCTTGCGCGCCAGGTTCACCACCGCGAAGAGCAGGTCGCCGATCTCCTCGGTGACGGCGGCGGTGGCGGGCGGGAACACGGGCTCGCCGCTCTCGGCGGGCCGGGGAGCGGGTGCCGCCTCGGACGCCTCGTGGATCGCCTCCAGGGTCTCGGCCAGTTCCTCGCGCACCTTGGCGGCCGGCCCCTCGAGGTCGGGCCAGTCGAAGCCGACGCTGGCCGCGCGCTCCTGCAGCCGGTAGGCGAGGTGGAGGCTGGGGAGGGCGGGAGGCAGCCCCTCGAGCACGCCCCGGTCCTTGCCTTCGCGCCGCTTGAGGGATTCCCAGCGTTCCCGCGGACCGAGGTCGAACAGGTGCGGGTGGCGTCGGCGCATCTTCCGCTCGAGGTCTTCCGCGACCTCGTCGGCGGTGAACTCGCCGCGCTCCTCGCCCAGCACCAGCTGCCAGGCCAGGTGCAGGAGCAGGTCGGCCACCTCCTCGCGGATCGCGGCCGGCTCCCCTGCGGCGATGGCGTGATCGAGCTCGAAGACCTCCTCGACCAGGTAGGGGCGGATGGTCTCCCGGGTCTGGACCCGGTCCCAGGGGCAGCGGCGGCGCAGGTCGCGCACCATGTGCAGAGCGCGTCCAAGCGCTGATCTGTCTTGCATTTATCCTCCGTGGCCGGTATCATACGCGCCGCTTGCGCATGCCGTCAATCGCGGATCATCCCCCCCGCGCGTGGGCCGAGGTCGACCTCGCTGCCGTGGTATCCAACGCGCGCACCGTGTCCCGCATCGCCGGGGCACGCCTCCTTCCCATGGTCAAGGCGAACGCGTACGGCCTTGGCGCCGTGCCGGTCGCGCGCGCCCTCGAACGCGTCGCCCCCTGGGGGTTCGGCGTGGCCACGCCCGAGGAGGGGGTCGAGCTGCGCCGCGCGGGCATCGTTCGCCCGATCGTGGTGTTCACGCCGCTGGCCCCCGCGGCGGTGGACGCGTGCCTCCGGGACGACCTCCGCCCGGTGATCGGTGACCTCGAGGGGCTCGCCGCGTGGCGGGCAGCGGGTGACCGTCCGTTCCACGTGGAGGTGGACACCGGGATGGGGCGCGCGGGCTTCCGCTGGGACGAGGCGCCGGCCTGGCGCACCGCGGTGGCCGACGCGGGCGCGGCCTGCGAAGGCGTCTTCACCCATTTTCACTCCGCCGACGAGGCCCCGGCGAGCGTGGTCCGGCAGTGGGAACGCTTTCGCGAGGTCCTGGCGCTGCTGCCCGCCCGGCCCGACCTGATCCACGCCGCCAACAGCGCCGCGGCCCTCCGCGGGCCCGACTTCGCCGCCGATCTGGTCCGGCCCGGCATCTTCCTGTACGGCGGTGCCGCGGGCGGGCACACCCCGGCCACGGCCGTGCGCCTGGAGGCACGCGTCGTGGCGCTCCGCCGCGTGGCCGCGGGCGACAGCGTGAGCTACGGCGGCACCTGGGTCGCGCCGGTCGAGACTGAGGTTGCCACGCTCGGCATCGGTTACGCCGACGGGGTGCACCGCAGCCTGAGCGGGACCGGGGTGGTGGAGCTGGGCGGCCGCCGGGTGCGGATCGTGGGCCGGGTGACGATGGACTGCACCATGGTGGCGGTGGAAGGCCCGGTGGCCCGGGGCGATGTGGCGACCGTTTTCGGTGGCCTCGTCTCCCTCGACGAACAGGCGGCGCTGGCGGGTACCATTTCCTATGAACTCCTGACCGCGCTGGGGCCGCGGATCCCCCGGCGCTACGAGGGCACGGCATGAACGAGCACTTTGCCTCGCTGGTCGTGGGACTGGCGCACCAGGCGGAACAGGCCATCCACGGCCGGCTGCCCGAGGGCACACCGGGGGCGCCGGATGCCCGGCAGGTGGCCCGGACGCTGATCGATACGCTCGGGATGCTCGAGGAGAAGACCCGCGGGCGGCTCGACCCTGACGAGTCCCGGCTGCTCACCGAGGCGCTCACCGCGGTGCGGTTCCGGTTTGCCACCACCGAGCCGCGCCCGTGAACCGGCGCCGGGCCGCCCTGATCGTGCTCGACGGGGTGGGGATCGGCCCCGCCCCGGACACCGACCAGTATGGCGATGCCGGCAGTGACACGCTGGGCAATGTGGCACGGGCCGTGGGTGGGCTCCGGGTGCCCAACCTCGAGCGGCTGGGGCTGGGCTGCTGCGCGCCGCTCCAGGGCGTGACGGCGGTGACCGCGCCGGCGGCGGCGCACGGGGTGGCCCGTCCCGCCGGCGCGGGGAAGGACAGCACCACCGGTCACTGGGAACTGCTCGGGCTCTGCCTGGCGGAACCCTTCCGAACCTATCCACGGGGCTTTCCGCCCGCCTTCGTCGAGGCACTGATCCGGGAGACCGGGCGCGGGGTGCTCGGCAACCGGGCGGCCTCGGGCACCGCGATCCTCGAGGAGCTGGGCGAGGAGCACTGCCGCACCGGGGCGTGGATCCTGTACACCTCCGCCGACAGCGTCTGCCAGCTCGCGGCCCACGAGGACGTCGTGCCCCTGGCGGAGCTGTACCGGGCCTGCGAGACCGCGCAGCGGCTGCTCGAGGGCCCGGACCGCGTGTCGCGGGTGATCGCGCGCCCGTTTGCCGGCGGGCCCGGGCAGTGGCGGCGCACCGACCGGCGGAAGGACTTCAGCGTCGCGCCGCCGGGCGAGACGCTGCTCGATCGGCTGGCGGCGGCGCACATCCCGCGGGTCGGGGTGGGGAAGGTGGACGACCTCTTCGCCGGGCGCGGGATCACCAGCCTGCATCCGACGGGGAACCCGGCCAGCTACCACGCCATCGCGAGCGCACTGCGCACCATGCCGCGGGGTTTCCTGTTCGCCAACGTGATCGAGTTCGACCAGAGCTGGGGGCACCGCAATGACGTGCCCGGGTTCCACGCCGGGCTGCTCGCCCTGGACCGCGCCCTCCCGGCGATGCTGGCCCCGATGCGGGAGGAAGACCTGGTTATTATTACCGCCGACCACGGCAACGACCCGACCACCGCCTCCACGGATCACTCCCGGGAAGTGGTGCCGGTGCTGGCCGTCGGGCCCCGCGTCCATCCGCGTCCCCTGGGCATCCGGGACACGTACGCGGACGTCGGCCAGACGCTCGCGGAGTTCTTCGGCGTTCCCCCGCTCGCGACCGGGCAGTCCTTCCTCCGGGAGATCTGGGATGGCTGACGCCCTGGTCAGGGCCGCCACGGCCGCCCGGGAGCGGGCCTACTGTCCCTATTCGGGCTTCGCGGTGGGGGCGGCGCTCGAAACGGCCGACGGGCGTATCTTCACGGGGTGCAACGTGGAGAACGCGTCCTACGGCCTGACGGTCTGCGCCGAGCGCGCCGCGGTGTTCGCGGCCGTCGCCGCGGGGGCGCGGGAGTTCCGGCGGGTGGTCGTGGTGGCCGATCGCCATCCGCCGATCAGCCCGTGCGGGGCGTGCCGGCAGGTGCTGGCCGAGTTCGGCCCGACGCTCGAGGTCGTGGGGGTAGGGCCCGGCGGGAGCCGGCAGTGGACGCTCCGGGAGCTGTTGCCGGACGCCTTTGATCTCAACCGCGGGGCCTGACAGGAACGCATGCGACGACCCGAATCGATTCTCCGTCCCTTGTCCCTGGCGCTGCTGGCGCTGGCGGGCCTGACGGCCTGCCAGGAGAAGCTCGCGGCGCCGGCCGAGTGCCCCGACCTCTGCCCGGGCAATTTCGACGTGCGCGACACCGTGATCACCCCGGTGCTCGGCAGCGACAGCGCCTTCGAAGGGTACGTCCAGCCGGGGCTCGGGGGCTCGCTCCGCGTGTCATGGCAGTATCCGCTGAGCGAGGACCGCGCGGTGGTGCGGTTCGTCCAGCGGCCCGACTCCTTCACCATCGGCGACTCGCTCTATCCCTACACCATCGACTCGGTGTCGCTGGCGCTCTCGGTGCTGGCCCGGGACAGCGCGGTGAAGGGCCTGACCATCTACCTGTACCGGATGCCCGCCACGGTCGACTCCACCGTGAGCTTCACCGACATCGACACCGCCTTCACCCCGGCCAACCTGGTCGACAGCGTCGAGGTCCCCGACTCGGTCGTGACCGGCCGGTTCACGCGGTTCCTCACGGGCGCCAACCTCGCGCGGGTCACGATGGCGCCGGCCGACAGCGGTGTCCTGGCGCTCGGGCTGCAGATCCGCGCGGCCAGCGGCACCGGAGTCCGCCTGGGCAGCGGGGCGGCGGGCAGTTCCGCGCCGAGTTTCGTGACCTTCGTTCAGGTGACCACGCCGGACACCACCTTCGCCCGCACCCTCACCCGTGGCGTGCAGTTCTCCCGCTGGGTGCCCCAGGTGGCGCCGGTGCTGGATCCCGACCTGCTCACCGCCGGCGGGGGCCCCAGTGCCCGGTCGCTGCTGCGCTTCCCGTGGCCGGAGTTCCTGCGCGATTCGGCCCAGCTGATCCGGGTGAGCCTCGAACTGCTGCCGACGGCGGCGATCACCGGGCTCGCCCGGGACACCGCCTTCCTGCAGGTGCGGCCGATCCTGGCGGACCTCGGCAACAAGAGTCCCGCCAGCACCGACGGGCTGTTCATCACCTCCGCCCCGCTGGTCGCCGGGTCGTCGGACACGGTCCGGGTGGAGGTCCGGCGGGCCGCCACGCTGTGGCAGGGGACCCAGCCGCTGCCGCCGGGCTTCGTGCTGCAGCTGATTCCCGAGGCCTCCAGCTTCACCCGCGTCACCTTCGGCTCGAGCCGGACGCCGGGGCTGGTCCCGCGGCTCCGCGTCACCTACGCCCGCAAGTTCCCGTTCGAGGCCCCCTGATGCCGCGACTCCTGCGTCCGGTGGCCCTGGCGGCCACCCTTGCCGCGCTGCTCGCCGGCGACCTGCTGCCCGCCGCCGGGCAGTCCTCGATGTTCGGCGTCCGTGGCCTGGGCCTGCCCGGCCGGCCCCTGACCCCACGGAGCCGCGCCACCGCCGGCAGCTTCGGCCTCTTCGACGGAGAGAGCGACCTCAACCCCGCGACGCTCCCCAACCTCCGCTCGGTGGCAGCCGGCTTCGTCATGGCGCCCAACTGGCGCAGCTGGCAGTCGCCGGCCGGGGACGCCTCGCTGCGGGAGACCCGGTTTCCGCTGGTCTACGTGGGCGGGCCGGTGCCCCACACCCGGCTCGGGCTCGGGATCGCCATCGGCAGCTACGCCGACCGGGACTTCCGCCTGGCCACCACCGACACGGTGAACCTCCGCGGCGCCCCGGTCGCGGTCTTCGACACGCTCAAGTCCCTCGGTGGCCTCAACGAGGTCCGCTTCGCCGCGGGGCTGCAGCTGGGCGGCAAGACCTCGGTCGGGGTGGGGGTCCACTGGATCACCGGCTCCAACCGGCTGGAGTCGCGCCGGGCGTTCGAGGATACGACGTTCATCTCGTTCCGGCAGACGGCGGAGCTCTCCTACCAGGGCGTCGGGTTCTCGGCCGGCCTCACCCACCAGCTTTCGCCCAAGGTCCAGCTGGCACTCACCCTGCGCAGCGACGGCAAGGCCTCGGTCGACCTGGACAGCGCGCACGCGTATTCGATCGACCTCCCGGTGTCCGTCGGGGCGGGTGCCCTCATCCGTGCCACCCCGCGCCTGACCCTGGCTACCAGCGGCCAGTATCGCACCTGGTCGGCCGCCAACAGCGACCTGCAGGCCCGGGGCGGGGTGGGCGCGGAGAACACGCTCGAGGTCAACCTGGGCGGCGAGTACATCCGCAACACCCGCCGCCCCTCCACGCTCCCGCTGCGGGCGGGGCTGCGCTTCGCCCAGCTGCCGTTCCCCATCCAGGCCGGCAAGCGCCCGCGCGAGTGGAGCCTCTCGGCCGGCACCGGGACCCGGTTCGCCCAGGACCGGGCCGGGGTGGACCTGGCCCTCGAGCACGCCTGGCGCAGCGAGGGCGGGGCGTACCGGGAGCGGGCCTTCAGCATCATCCTCGGGCTCTCCATCCGGCCCTACGGGGGCGGCGGGCGCTGACCCGCCGGGCGCCCGGGGAAGACGGGCCCGCCTATCGCCGGTTCGGGTTGGCGCCCTATTATTCCAGCGTGATGAAGCGCCTCTACATCGAGACCTACGGCTGCCAGATGAACGTCGCGGACACCGAGCTCATGCTCGGGGTCCTCGCCCGGGAGGGGTACGTCCAGACGGACACCCCCGAGGGGGCCGACGTGCTCCTGGTGAACACCTGCGCGGTACGCGACAACGCCGAGCAGCGGGTGATCGGCCGCCTGGGCGAGCTGCAGCAGCATACCCGCCGGGGCGGGGTGCTCGGGGTCGTGGGATGCATGGCCCAGCGCCTGGGGCCGCGGCTGCTGGAGCAGGTGCCGCGGGTGGACATCGTGGCCGGCCCCGACGCCTACCGGAACCTCGCGACCCTGGTGGCCCAGGCGGCGGCCGGCGATCGCGGCGCCGACACCGCCTTCCGGTCCTGGGAGCATTACGAGGACGTCCCGCCGGTGCGCGAGCCCGGCGCCACCGCCTTCGTGACGGTCCAGCGCGGCTGCGATTACAAGTGCACGTTCTGCATTGTTCCGTATACCCGGGGCCCCGAGCGGAGCCGTAAGCTGGAGGACGTGGTGCGCGAGGTCCGCGCGCTCGCCGACCAGGGCACTTCCGAGGTGACGCTCCTTGGGCAGACGGTCAACAGCTACCACGATGGCACCGCCGACTTCGCCGACCTGCTCCGGGCCGTCGGCGCGGTGGATGGCATCCGGCGGGTCCGGTTCACCAGTCCCTATCCCACCGACTTCACCGATCGCGTCATCGAGGCCATGGCCTCGGTGCCGGCGGTGTGCGAGCACGTGCACCTGCCGGCGCAGAGCGGCTCCAACGCGGTCCTGCGCCGGATGCTGCGGCGGTACTCCCGGGAGCAGTATCTCGAGGTGGTGGGCCGGCTGCGGGCCGCACTGCCGGGGATCACGTTCAGCACCGACCTCATCGTCGGCTTCCCGGGCGAGACCGAGGCCCAGTTCCAGGAGACGCTCACCCTGGTGGCGGAGGCCGGCTTCGACGACGCCTACACCTTCCGCTATTCGGTCCGGGAGGGCACGCCCGCCGTGCGCCTCACCGACCAGGTGCCCGACGAGGTCGGCGCCGAGCGCCTGGAGCGCCTCATCGCGGCGGTGCGGGCCCAGGCCCGGGCCCGGCACGTCGGCCGTGTGGGCCAGACGGTCGAGCTGCTGGTGGAGCGGCCCGCGCGTCGGGGCGACCTGCTGCTGGGCCGCTCCCGGACCAACCTGCTCGCCCTGGTGGACCTCCCGGCCAGCGCCATCGGCGAATACCACACGGTGCAGCTCACCGGCACCACCGGTTCCACGTTCACCAGTCAACTGGTCCGTCCCCAGCTCGCGGTGCTCGCATGACCCGACCCACCATCCGCAACGCCGTCGAGGAACATGTCATCGACGCCTACGCCCAGCTCTCGGCCCACTTCCCGGACTTCTGTGGCTGCGAGACCTGCCGGCTCGATGTGCTGGTCTACGCCCTCAACCGGCTGCCGCCCCGCTACGTCGTGGGACTCGAGGGGACGGTGGTGACCGACGTCAACCTGGACAAGGACCAGAACCGGGCGTCCATCGAGGTCGCCGTCATGGAGGGGATCCGCAAGGTGAACCTGGCCCCGCGCTGCCAGCGCCGGGGCAGCCGGACGTAGCCCGCCCGTTCCCCCGCGGGGCCGCGTGAGGCCCGCGTACCTTCTGCTGGCGTGCTACGGGGCCGGTCTTGCGACCGGCCTCCTGCATTTCGGGGCTCCGGTCGGCGTCGCCGGGGCCCTGGTCGGGGCGGCGGCCTGGTGTCTCTGGCGCCGGGCGGCGTGGGCGGTGTGGCCCCTCGTGGCGCTCGCCGGCGCCCTCAGCGCCCAGCTGGCACTGCGGGCCGACGCTTCCTCCTGTGCCCGATGGCTGCCGCCCGGCGCCATCGACCTGCGGGTCCGGCTCGTGGAGCCGGTGTTCGAGGACCAGCCGCTTGGCGCGGTGGAACTCCCCGGGGGCGGGTGCACGGGGCTGGTGGACGCGCGCTGGCCCTCAGCCCTCGTGCCTGCCGGCACGATAGCGCACGTCTCGGGTCGGTGGCTCTCCCGGCCGGACCGCGGCGGCCGCGCCAGCGGCCTCCTCCTGGTCCGCGACTTCAGCATCGAGGCCCTCGAGCCGAGCCTGACCGAGCGGTTTCGGACCGGGCTGGGCGGGAGGGTCCGGGCGCTGTTCGGTGGCCGGGCCGGGACGGTCGAAGCGCTCCTGATCAATCGGCGCGGCGGGATGGCGCCGGAACTCAAGGACCGCTACGCCCGCGCGGGCCTGGTGCACATCCTCTCGATTTCCGGATTCCATGTCGGGGTGATCCTGGCGTGGGTACTCCTCGGGGTGCGCCAGCTCACCCCGCGGCGCCACCTGGCCGCGGCCATCGGCGTGGCAGTGGCCACGGCGTACGTGGCCTTCATCGGCTGGCCGGCGCCCGCGGCCCGGGCGGTCCTCCTCGCCGCGATCGTGGCCCAGGCCCGCTGGCGGCAACGCGCCCCGGCGCCCCTCCCGCTGCTGGCCGTGACGGGAGCCGTGGTCCTCCTGCTGGACCCATGGGCCGCGCTCGATGCCGGCGCCTGGCTCTCGGTGGCCGCGCTGGGGGGCGCCCTGCTCGCGACCCGGTGGAGCGACCGGCGGTTGGGTCGTCGGTGGGGCTGGCGGCTCCTGGCGGGGTCTGCCGGGGCCACGATCGCCACGGCCCCGATCACGGCGGCACTCTTCGGCACGGTGTCCCTCGCGGGGATCGCGCTCAACTTTGTCGCGGTGCCGCTCGCGGCGGTCGTGGTGCCCGGACTGCTGCTCAGCCTGGCGGCGTCCACGGTTGTGCCGGCCATCGCCCCGGCGCTCGCGGCCGGGGCCGGGCTGCTGCTCGCGGGCCTGGATGCCCTGGCGTGGTGGGGAGGCGCCGGCGAGGCGCTGGTGGTGGTCCAGCCGACGGGCGCCGCCTCCGCGCTGCCGTGGCTCGGGCTCGTGGCGGTCGCGTGGTGGTGCACCGGGGATGGCGCCCGGGGCGGGGTGGCCCTGCGCCGTGCCCTGCTGGCGGCCGCCGTGTCGGTCTGGGTCCTCGCCGGGGTGGAGCAGGCTGGGGTCCTCCGTGCCGCCGGCGGCGGGCTGGCGTTACATTTTCTCGACGTGGGGCAGGGAGACGCGGCCGTGCTCCGCACGCCCCATGGCCAGTGGATCCTGATCGACGCCGGACCCCGGACCGACCGCAGCGATGCCGGCCGCCGGGTGGTGGCGCCATTCCTGGCGCGGCACCGGGCCGGTGGGCTGGCGGTCGCGATCATCTCGCACGCGCACGCCGATCACCTGGGCGGCCTGCCCGCAGTGCTCGACCGCTTCAGCGTCCGGCAGGTGCTCGAGCCGGCGGAGCTGGTGGCCGACTCACTCTACCTGGGCGTGCTGGACCAGCTCGCGGCGGCCGGGGTACCGTGGCAGGCGGCGCGGGATGGCATGCGGTTCGAGATCGACAGCGTGCGCTTCTCGCTGCTCCATCCCGACCCGGCCTGGCAGGAGTGGCAGGCCGACCTCAACGAGGATTCGGCGATCCTGCTGGTGGAGTACGGCGGGTTCCGCGCCCTCTTTCCGGGGGATGCCGGCCTGGTGGCGGAGGAGCGGCTCCGGGGGCGGGTCGGGCGGGTGGATGTGCTGAAGGTGGGGCATCACGGCTCCCGCTCCGCCACCGGTGAGGCCTGGGTGTCGGAATTGGCGCCGACGGTGGCGGTCATCAGCGCCGGTGCCGGCAATCGCTACGGGCACCCGCATCCCGAGACCCTCGCACGGCTGGCCCGGCACGGGATCGGCACGTGGCGGACCGACCAGGCCGGCACCATCCGGGTCACCACCGACGGTCGCGCCCTGACCGTCGTCGCGGGCACAACGCAGGTCACCTTCCCGGTGGGCGGGGCTCCGTGAGCGCGCGTGGCGCGCCGCGGGCCCCTCCCCGGGAGCTTCCCGAGGACATTCCGTGCTGCCCAATTCGCGCGTCATCACCATCGAGCGCTTCATCCTCGACCAGGAGGAGAAGTACCCAGAGGCGACCGGTGAGCTCTCGAATCTCCTCTACGACATCGCCCTGGCCGCGAAGATCATCGCCGCCAGTATCCGGCGCGCCGGCCTGGTCAACATCCTGGGCAGCGCCGGCAACACCAACGTCCAGGGCGAGGAGCAGCAGAAGCTCGACGTCTTCGCCAACGAGACGATGACCAACGCGCTGAACCACACCGGGCGGGTCTGCGTCATGGCGTCCGAGGAGGACGAGCAGATCATCCCCGTGCCGGACCAGTACCCCGCCGGGAAGTACTCCGTGCTCTACGACCCGCTCGACGGCTCGTCCAACATCGACGTGAACGGGGCGGTCGGGACGATCTTCAGCATCTACCGCCGGGTCAGCATGGAGGGCCGCGGCAGCATGGCCGACGTGCTCCAGGCCGGGTGCAAGCAGGTGGCGGCCGGCTACGTCATCTACGGCTCGAGCACCATGCTGATCTACTCCACGGGCCAGGGAGTGGCCGGCTTCACCCTCGATCCCTCCATCGGCGAGTTCCTGCTCTCCCACCCGAAGATGGTGACCCCGCGGGTGGGCAAGTACTACAGCGTGAACGAGTCGAACTTCGCCCGCTGGAGCAAGGCCACCCAGTGGGCGGTGCGGGGCTTCCACGGCGACCGGCCCGACGAGATCACGGGCAAGAACAGTCGCTACATCGGGTCGCTGGTCGCCGACTTCCATCGCAACCTGCTCGCGGGCGGCATCTTCATGTACCCGGCCGACACCAAGAACCCGCGGGGCAAGCTCCGCCTGCTCTATGAGGCAGCGCCGATGGCGTTCATCGCCGAGCAGGCCGGTGGCTCGGCCACCGACGGCGTGAACCGGATCCTCGACATCGTGCCCCAGGACCTGCACCAGCGCACCCCGCTGGTGATCGGCTCCCGGGAGGACGTGGGCTACGTGGCCGATACGCTGCGGCGGATGGGGGAGGGATGACCGGGCGGGCCAGCAGCCCGGCCGACTGGTCCGGGGACCCGGCCGGCGACCTCGGGGCACCGGGCAGCTTTCCGTTCACCCGTGGCGTCTATCCGGCGATGTACACCGAGCGGCTCTGGACCATGCGCCAGTACGCCGGGTTCGGCACCGCCGCGGAGACCAACGCCCGCTTCCGCCTGCTGCTCGATGCCGGCCAGAGCGGCCTCTCCACCGCGTTCGACCTGCCCACCCAGATGGGGTACGACTCCGACCACCCGATGGCCGCCGGCGAGGTGGGGCGGGTGGGCGTGGCGATCGACACGGTCGAGGACCTGCACGACCTCTTCCGGGGCATCCCGCTCGACCGGGTCTCCACCTCGATGACGATCAACGCCACCGCCGGCATCCTGCTCGCGATGTACGTGGTCGTGGGCGAGGAGCAGGGCGTCCCTCGCCCGAAGCTCCAGGGCACGGTGCAGAACGACGTGCTCAAGGAGTACGTCGCCCGGGGCACCTACATCTTTCCCGCGGAGCCCTCGCTCCGGCTCACGGTGGACCTGTTCCGCTTCGTGGCCGAGGAGCGGATGAACTTCAACCCCATCTCCATCAGCGGCTATCACATGCGCGAGGCGGGGGCCACCGCCGCGCAGGAGGTCGGGTTCACCCTGGCCAACGCGCTCGAGTATGTGGGCCGCGCGGTGGCCGCGGGCCTCGAGGTGAACCGCTTCGGGCCCCGCCTCTCGTTCTTCTTTGCCGCGCACAACGACCTCTTCGAGGAGGTCGCCAAGTTCCGCGCCGCCCGGCGGCTGTGGGCGCGCCTGGCACGGGAGCGCTTCCAGGCCGACGACCAGACCTGCCGCCTGCGCTTCCACACCCAGACCGGCGGGGTCACCCTGCAGGCCCAGCAGCCGCTCAACAACGTGGTCCGGGTCACGGTGCAGGCGCTCGCCGCCGCCCTCGGCGGCACCCAGTCGCTGCATACCAACGGGTACGACGAGGCGCTCGCCCTGCCCACGGCCGAGTCGGCCACGCTGGCGCTCCGGACGCAGCAGATCCTCGGGTACGAGAGCGGACTCGACCGCACCGTGGACCCGCTGGCGGGCAGCTGGTATGTCGAGAGCCTGACCGACCGGATCGAGGCGGAGGCCCGCGCCATCATCAGTGAAGTCGACCGGATGGGCGGGGCGGTGGCGGCGATCAACCGGGGCTGGTTCCAGGAGGCGATCGCCCGGAGCGCCTGGGAGCTGCAGCAGGCGCAGGAGGCGGGGCGCCAGGTGGTGGTCGGGGTGAACCGGTTCACCGACGGGTCGGCCCCGCCCGCGATCGCGCGTCCCGATTACTCGGCGCTGCAGGAACGCCAACAGCAGCGCCTCGCGGAGGTGCGGGCCCGCCGGGACGCCACCGCCGTCGCGGCGCGCCTCGATGACCTGGCGGCGGCGGCCGCCGGCGCGGCGCCGCTGATGCCGCCGATCATCGAGGCCGTGCGCGCCCGCGCCACCCTCGGCGAGATCAGCGACTGCTTGCGTCGGGTCTGGGGAACGTACCGTCCCGCCTGACGGACCGTCCGGTTATCTTGCCGGTTCCCCCCGACCTGGAGCGTATGTGGGCCTTCTTGATGATGTGATGGGACAGGCGCAGCAGCACCTCGGCAAGCAGGCGGCCGGGGGCAACCCCGCGGATCTCCTCGCGGGCCTGACACACCTGCTCGGCGGCCAGGGTGGCGTCGGGGGCCTGGCCGGCCTGATGCAGCTGTTCAACCAGGCGGGGCTCGGACACATCATCCAGTCCTGGATCAGCACCGGCCAGAACCTCCCGATCTCCCCGGCACAGCTGCAGCAGGTGCTCGGTCAGGGGCCGCTGCAGGGCCTCGCCGCCAAGACCGGCATGGCACCCGACGCCCTGACCCAGCAGCTGTCCCAGCTGCTGCCACAGGTCGTGGACAAGCTGACCCCGGAGGGCAAGCTGCCCACCGGCGATCTCCTCGGCGACGCCATGGGGATGCTCAAGAAGTTCCTGTAGGGCCAGCCCGCCGGAACGCCACGGCCCCCGGGGCACTGCCCCCGGGGGCCGTCGTGTCGATCGGGAGGTGCGAGGCTAGAACCCGATCTGCACCCCCAGGTGCACCAGCATCAGGTCCGTCTTGCTCTCGATGGGGGTGAAGGACACCCCGCCGCCGGGCTGGGGCTCGATGCTCCCCTCCCGGAGGTAGCGGGTCTTGCCGTGGCTCTGGTACCGCAGCCCGCCGTCGATGAACACCGGCTTGCGCCCGCCGGAGACCTGGATCAGCGCACTGGCCCCACCATACCAGGCAAAGGTCCAGTCGTTGAAGTTGGTGCTGGTGGCAAAGGGCGTGACGTTGTCCGTGCCTTCCGCGCTGGTGGAGGTGGCGAAGTTGGAGGCGCCGATGCCGCCGTGCAGCACGCCGCGGACCTGCCCGCTGCCCAGCCGGAACTCGGGCCCGATCCCGAAGGTGTAGATGTCGTTGGCCGTCGTGAGGTCCACATACAGGCCGGGCAGGGTGGGGCTCAGCGGCAGCCGCTCGGTGGTGCGGCCGTACTGGATCCAGGAGCCGAACAGCCGCAGGCCCGCCACGTTCTTCTGGTCGAGGAAGAAGGTGAAGTTGCCCCCGACCCCGTAGCCGGTGCCGACGAACTCCTTGAACTCGCCCTGCGGAAAGCCGAGCTGGAGGTTGATGCCGAAGTAGCTCCGCGGGGAGCCCTGGGCCGGGACCTCACGGTAGTTCTGAGCCGCGGCCGGTGCGGCGATCAGGGCCAGCGCCACGGCGACGAAGCGAGCCGAGGGGTACACGTAACGCTCCGGGTGGTGGGGAATGGCGGAAGGTAAGCCAGCCCCGCAGGGTCCGGTCAAGCGCCTCTGGTCCCGCCCGGGAGGCCGGGGTACATTGGCTCCGGTCAGTGCCACTCGCCCCATGGATGGGACGGGACCCCAGCCGGAGAACCTCGCCATGCGGGCCGATGGCGATCCCATCCACACCGCGGCCGTTCGCGCCGCCGGTGTCACCGTGATCCTCTGCCTGGCCCTGGTTGGGCCAGTTGCCGCCCAGGGGGCCCGTGCCTCCGAGGCCGCCTTTGCGCGCGGCAAGCCGCTCGGCGAGTGGGTGGCCCAGGCCGACCACTACATCCCCGAGCTCCGCCGCGAGGCAGTCAAGGCCATCGCCACCCTTGGCCCCGGGGCCCGGACCGCCCTTCCCACGCTGCTGCGCGCGGCGCGCGACGAGAACCAGGAGGTACGGTTCTGGGCCGTCGAGGCCATCCGTCGCGTCGGCCCAGATGCGCGCGAGGCCGCGCCGGTGCTCCTCTCGGTCCTCTCCGACGACGTGCGGCCGGTGCAGCAGGTGGCCCGACGGGCGCTCGAGGCGCTCGGCCCTCCCGCCACTCCCTTGCTCCTTCCCTCGCTCGCCTCTCGCGATGCCTGGGTGCGGGCCAACGCCGCCGAGGCGATCGGCGTGATCGGAGCGGCCCCCGGGAAGACGGTGCGCCAGCTGTCCCTCCTCCTGGCCGACGATTCGCTCTGGGTGCGCGCCTCGGCGGCCTGGGCGCTCGGGCATCTCGGTCGGGCCGCGAAGCCGGCCACCCGCCCACTGCTCACCCTGTTGCAGGAGGAACTCCGGCAGGATCCCACGCTGGCGGGGGCGGGGCAGCGCGTCCGGGTGGAGAACCTCTGTTACGCCCTCGGCCGCATCGGGAAGGACGCCGGCGACGCGGTGCCGGCGCTGCTGTCCGTGTTCTTCGACGGCGGCGATTCCCTTCGCACGGTGGCGCTGGCGGCGCTCGCGGCCGTGGGCAGCCGTGCCGCCGAGCCGCTGGGCAAGGCGGCGCGGAGTGGGCCGATGGCGGTCCGGCTGGATGCCGCCGTGGCGCTCCGCTTGATGGGGCCGGACGGCCGGAAGGCGGTGCCCGACCTGGTCAAGGTGCTCGAGGGCACCGATGAACTCGAGGGCGGGCACGACCTGGTCATCGCGGTGGCAGACGCCCTCGGCGCCATGGGCAAGTCGGCCCGGCCGGCCCTCGGCGTGCTGGAGCGCCAGCGTCGCCGGAGCGTGACCCCGGACGTCGTGGCGGCGCTCGACCGGGCGCTCCGGAAGGCCCGGCTCGGGGGGTAGCAGGTCTCGAGATGGACGACGGCGCTTGAATCGCCGGGTCGGAGCGGCTAAAATATTGCGCCCGTTTCTCTTAGGACGCAGTCGCCGATGCCGACCTACGAATACCAGTGCCCCGAGGGGCACGACTTCGAACTGTTCCAGAAGATGTCCGACAAGCCGCGCGCCAAGTGCCCGGCGTGCGGCAAGGCCGCAACCCGGAAGATCTCCGGCGGCGCAGGCCTCGTCTTCAAGGGCTCCGGTTTTTACATCACCGACTACGGCAAGGACGGCAAGGGTCCGCGGAAGGACGCGGACAAGCCGGCGGCCAAGCCGGAAGGCAGTGCGAGCAGCGCCCCGAAGTCCGAGAGTGCCTCTCCCAAGGTGGACAAGCCGGCGCCCCCCAAGCCGGCGGCCGGCAAGAAGGCGTCCGAGTGAGTGAATCGCAGATCCGCGCCGAGCTGGCGCGCGTGGCGGCCGCCCTGGGCGCACCCGAGGCGGCCTTCGTGCTGGAACGCCCCCGGGACACCGGGCATGGCGACCTCAGCACCAACCTCGCCATGCTGCTCGCCAAGTCCCTCAAGGCCAACCCGCGTGCGCTGGCGGAGCGGGTGATCAGCGAACTGCGCATTCCCGCCTCGGTGGTGGCCCGGACCGAGATCGCCGGTCCCGGCTTCATCAACTTCTGGCTGGCCCAGGATGCGCTCGCCACCCTGCTTCAGGCCATCATCGGCGCGGGCGCGAGCTACGGCCGGCAGGACTTCGGGGCGGGGCAGCGGGTCAACGTCGAGTTCGTGTCGGCCAACCCGACCGGGCCGCTGCACGTGGGGCACGGTCGCGGCGCCGCCCTGGGCGACGCGATCGCGGCGCTGCTCGAGTGGACCGGGCACGATGTCACCCGCGAATTCTACATCAACGACGCCGGGGTCCAGATCGAGCGCGTGGTGCAGAGCCTGTGGGCCCGGGTGGAGCAGCAGCTCGGGCGGCCGGCGGAGATCCCCGAGGGGGGCTATCACGGCGCCTACCTGGTGGAGCTGGCGGCGCAGCTGCTCCGCGAGCAGCCGGACCTGGCCCGGGCCACCCCGCACGAGGGGGTCGCGGCCTGCCGGGTGGCGCCGCTCCGGATCCGCCAGGAGCAGGAAGACCTGCTGCGCGACCTGCACGTGGTCTTCGATGTTTGGAGCAGCGAGCAGGCGGTACGGGACCAGGGGCGGGTCGAGTCCGCGCTGCGCCTGCTGGCCGACCGGGGGCTGACCTTCGAGGAGGACGGGGCGCTGTTCCTGCGCACCAGCAGCTTCGGGGACGACAAGGACCGGGTGCTCCGCAAGAGCGACGGCAGCCTCACCTACTTCGTGCCCGACATCGCCTACCACATCGACAAGCACGACCGGGGCTTCGAGCGGGTCATCGATGTCTGGGGCGCCGACCACCACGGGTACATCCCGCGGATGCGGGCGGTGCTGCGCGCGCTGGGCTACGGCGAGGACTTCTTCGAGGTGGCCCTGGTGCAGCTGGTGAAGGTCATGAAGGCCGGGGAAGAGGTGCGGATGTCCAAGCGCTCGGGGGAGTTCGTGACCCTGCGCGACCTCATGGACTGGGTCGGCGTGGATGCCACCCGCTACTTCTTCCTGATGCGGCCGGGCCAGTCGCCGTTCACCTTCGACGTGGACCTGGCCCGCAAGCAGACCGACGAGAACCCGATCTTCTACGTGCAGATGGCCCACGCGCGGATGAGCGGCATCTTCCGCGTGGCCGGGCGGGCGCCGGAATCGGCCAGCGGCGAGGTGGCCTTCGACGCGCTGCCCGCGGCCGAGGACCTGGAGCTGCTCAAGAAGCTCGCGGTGTTTCCCGAGGTGGTGGCGCGGGCGGCGCGCGCGCGCGAGCCGCACCGGGTCACCGACTACCTCGAGGACCTGGCCCGGCTGGCCCACGGCTGGTACCACAAGTGCCGCGTGCTGGGCGAGCCGCCCGCCACCGAGGCCGCCCGCCTCGCGCTGGCGCGGGCCGCCCGGATCGTCCTGGCCAACGGCCTCGCGCTGCTCGGCCTTTCCGCCCCTGACCGGATGTGACCCGATGAAACTCCTCGTGGTGGGCAGCGTCGCCCTCGACTCCATCATCACGCCCTTCGGCGAGGTGCACGATGCCCTCGGGGGCAGCGCCGTGTACTTCAGCGTCGCGGCCTCGGTGCTCACCGGGGTGCGCATGGTCGGCGTGGTCGGGGATGACTATCCCATGGCCGACCTCAAGGCCGTCGGCGCGCGGGGCGTCGACATCTCGGGTGTGGAGCAGGCCCGGGGCGAGAGCTTCCGGTGGAAGGGCAAGTACAGCTTCGACCTCGCCAGCCGCGAGACCCTGGAGACCCGGCTCGGCGTCTTTGCCGATTTCCGGCCCCGGATCCCCGCGGGGTTCCGCGACACGCCCTACGTGTTCCTGGGCAACATTCACCCCGAGTTGCAGCTGGCCGTCCTGGACCAGATGCAGGAGCCCCGCCTGGTCGCCTGCGACACCATGAACTTCTGGATCGACAGCGCCCGGGACCGCCTGATGGAGGTGCTCAAGCGGGTGGACCTCCTGATCATCAACGACGAGGAGATCCGCCAGCTCTCGGGCGACTGGAACGTCCATCGCGCCGCCCGCTGGGTGCTGGGGCAGGGCCCGCGCCGGGTGGTGGTGAAGCGGGGCGAGCACGGGGCCCTGCTGGTGGAGACCGGGCGCAGCTTCTTCTGCCCGGCGTATCCCCTCGAGGAGGTGTTCGACCCGACCGGGGCGGGGGATTCGTTCGCGGGCGGCTTTCTCGGATACATCGCCCGCACCGGCGACACCTCGAGTGAGGGACTCCGCCGGGCCATGGTGTTCGGCGCCGCGATGGGGTCGTTCGCCGTCGCAAGCTTCGGGATCGGCGGGTTCGACGGGGTGACCCCCGCCAGCCTGCACCAGCGGGTGAGCAGCTTCAAGGACCTGACGCATTTCGAGATCGCGGAGGCGGTGGCATGACGGAGCGGCAGTATGCGCAGGCCGGGGTCGACCTGCAGAGCGCGGAGGCGGCCAAGGAACGGATCGGGCAGCTGGTAGCCGGGACCCGCACCGTGCACTCGGTGGGCCACGTCGGGGCCTTCGGCGGGATGGTGCGGGTGCCGGGCGGCATGCGGACGCCGGTCCTCGTCATGAGCACCGACGGGGTCGGCACCAAGGTGCTCGTGGCGCTGCAGGCGGGCCGTTTCGATACGGTGGGCGAGGACCTGGTCAACCACTCCGTCAACGACATCCTGGTGCACGGCGCCCGGCCCCTGGCCTTCATGGATTACGTGGCCGGGGCGGCGCTCACGGTGCAGCAGATCGCCGGGATCGTGGAGGGGGTGGCCCGGGGCTGCCGTGCCCACCAGATGGCCCTCGCCGGCGGGGAGACCGCGAGCATGCCGGGACTCTACCAGCCCGGCAACTTTGACCTGGCCGGCACGATCATCGGGGTGGTCGAGGAGGACGAGGCGCTGCACGGTGATCGCATCCAGCCCGGCGACGTGCTTCTTGCCTACCAGTCGACCGGCCTGCACACCAACGGGTATACCCTGGCACGCCGGGTGGTCTTCGACGTCCTGAAGCTGCAACTCGCCGACCGGCTTGGAGATACGGGCCAGTCCGTGGCCGACGCGCTGCTGGCCGTGCACCAGAGCTATGCCCCGGCCGTGATGCCGGTCATTTCCGGGGTGCATGGCATCGCACATATCACGGGGGGCGGCATCCCGGGGAATCTGGTCCGTGTCTTGCCTGAAGGCTGCGAGGCGGTCGTGGAGGCGAAGAGCTGGACCTGGCCTCCGTTGTTCCGGCTGCTGCAGGACGCGGGGAAGGTCGGCACCGAGGAGATGCGCGACGTCTTCAACCTCGGCGTGGGCCTGATCGCCGTCCTGCCGAAGGACCGGGTCGATGGCGCCCAGGCCGCCGCCCGGGCGCAGGGCGTTCCCACCTGGGTGCTCGGCGAGATCCGCCGCGGCGCCACGGGGGTGCGATTCCGCGACTAGCACACCTTTCTCCGGAGTAGCCGATGCGTCGTTCCGTGATGTTCCTCGCCGCCGCGCTCGCGGCGCCCCTGTCCCTCACGGCGCAGACGCCGTACTCCGCGTGCAACCAGCCGCTCATCACGGCCTCGCAGCAGAACATCAACATCTGCAACGCGGCCATCGACGGCGCCGAGATCTTCCACCCGGTGGCGGGCATCCTGGTGAGCGGTGGCAATCCGGTCCTCGGCAGCGTGGGCACCCTCGGCGGGTTCCCGCACTTCGCCATCACCGCCCGCGGCAACGCCACCCAGCTCGTGACTCCCGACCTCAACTACGATGGCACCGGCACCACGGTGCCCCGCAGCGACAAGCTCTTTGCCCCGGCGCCGGTGGTCGAGGCGGCGGTCGGCGTTATCCGCGGGCTTGGCCCGAGCGGGTTCCTCTCGATCGACCTGCTCGGCTCGGCGTCGCTGCTCCCCACCAGCCAGATCGACGGGCTCTCCGTGGACAAGGACGCCACCAAGATCGGCGAGGTCGCGCTGGGCCTGGGCTACGGGGCCCGGGTGGGCGTGATCCGCGGCCGCGGGTTCATCCCATCGGTCACCGTCTCGGCCATGAAGCGGAGCATCCCGCGCATCACCTACGGTGACGTGGCCGGCGGCGACCAGTACGCCTACAGCGTGGACCTCGACGCGACCAACCTCCGCGCCGTCGCCGGGTACCACCTGGCGCTGCTCAACGTCGGGGTCGGCGTGGGCTACGACAAGTACACCAGCGAGGCCCGGATCACCTTCGAGGACCAGCTGCTCGCCGGCCCCATCACGGTGCGCCACGACCTCGAGAACAGCCGCAACCTGGCCTTCCTGACGGCCTCGCTCGACATGCCGGTGGTCAAGATCGGCGCCGAGCTCGGCTACCAGCTCGGCAAGGACGAGACCTACAAGACCGACTTCCAGGGGATCGACCCGACCGCCAACCGCCTCTTCGGGAGCGCGGGCATCCGGTTCAGCTTCTAGCCACCGGTTCCCCGCCACACCCCAGACGGCGCTCCGGTCCTCAGGGCCGGGGCGCCGTCTGCCGATACTGGCACCATGAACCGTCCCGCCCTGCGGCCGCGCCGCCGTGCCCTCCTCATCGTGCTGCTCGCCCTCGCGCCGGTTCCGCTCTCGGCGCAGGACAGCACCGCCGCCGGGCCCTGTGTGGCCGACACCACCCGCTCCAGCCGCATCTGCCAGGCGGGCGTCGATGCCCTCACGGCCTTCCTCCCCATCGAGGGGCTGCTGGTGAGCGGCGGGAACCCGGTGCCCGGGACTGCGGCCGGCATCGGGAAGTTCGGCCACGCGCGCCTCGCCGGCCGGGTGGGGATCGCCCGGGTGACGCTGCCGAGCGCCACGTACGACGGCACCAGCGACACGGTCGCGGCCGACAAGCAGCTGTACGTCCCGGTCCCGCGGCTCGACCTGCAGCTGGGCCTGCTCAGCAAGAAGCTCAAGCTCGGCACGGTCACGGCCGACTTCCTCGCCTCCGCCGTCGTGATCCCGGCCGGCGCCACGACCCGCATCCGCATCGATGACAACGCCCGCACCCTCGCGGGCATGGCGCTGGGACTCGGGTTCGGGATACGGCTCGGCCTCGCCATGCCGGCCCCCAAGCCCTCGGTCTCCCTGAGCGTGATGAAGCGGGACATGCCCGGCATCCGTTTCGGCGACCGGTCGGCCGGCGACCAGCTCTCGGCCTCGACCACGCTGTCGGCCATCAACGTCCGCCTCATGGTGGGGGGGCGCTTCAAGCTGCTCACCCTGGCGGCCGGGGGCGGCATCGACCTGTACAAGGGCACCGGGGCCGTGACGTTCGCGGACAGCGCCGGGGCCGACACCACGGTGGCGGTGGACCTGAGCACCTCGCGGATCATGACCGCACTGAACGCCGGGCTGGACGTCGGACCGGTCAAGCTCTGGGCCGAGGGAGGTTTCCAGGTCGGGAAGAAGACCGAGCTCGCCACCACCTTCGAACGGAATGATCCGAGTTCCGGTCACTTCTTCGCCGGGCTGGGCGCCGCGATCCAGTTCTGACCTCCCGCGGCGGCCCGGACGCCGCCCTACCGCCATACCGCCATTCCGCCGTAAATTCCCATCCGTGAACCACTTCGACGCCATGGGCAGGGCTATCGAGCTGGCCCGGAAGGGGTGGGGCCGGGTGTCCCCCAATCCGATGGTCGGGGCACTGGTCCTGCAGGGTGATCGGGTCGTGGCGGAGGGGTGGCACGCCGAGTTCGGTGGTCCCCACGCCGAGGCGGTGGCCCTGGCCAAGGCGGGGCCGGATGCCCGCGGGGCCACGGTGGTCGTGACCCTCGAGCCCTGTAATCATCAGGGAAAGCAGCCCCCCTGCACGGAGGCGCTGATCGCCGCGGGCGTGGCCCGGGTGGTCGCCGCCGTTCCCGACCCGAATCCGGAGGCCGGCGGCGGGGCGGAGCGGTTGCGGGAGGCGGGGATCGAGGTCGAGTTCGGGGTCCGGGAGGATGAAGCCCGGGCACTCAACGGGATCTTCTTCCACCGCTACGCGGGCCTGGGCCGGCCGTTCGTCGCGCTCAAGCTGGCCACGACGCTCGACGGCCGGATCGCCGACCAGACCGGACGCTCCCGGTGGATCTCGGGCGAGGAGGCGCGGGACTACGTGCACTGGCTGCGGGCAGGGTTCGACGCGATCGCGGTGGGCGGGCATACCGCGCGCGTCGACAATGCCTCCCTCACCGTGCGGGGGGACATCGAGCCGCGGCGTCCACCGACGCGCGTGGTCTTCGACCGCCGCGGGGAGCTGCCCGACGCCCTGGGGCTGGTGCAGACCGCCGCCGACCTGCCGACGGTCCTGGTCACGGAGCTGGTGGGCCCCTCCGTGCACCTGGCGCGGCTGGAGGAGGCCGGCGTGACGGTGTCCCGGGTGGGCAGCCTGGCCGAGGGCCTGTCCACGCTGCACCAGCTGGGCATCTCGTCCCTGCTGGTCGAGGGTGGCGGCCGGCTGGCCGGGGCGCTGCTCGAGGCGGGTGCCGTCGATCGCTACTACTGGATCCAGGCGCCGGTCTGGCTCGGGGACGAAGGGATCCCGGCCATCACCGGGTACGCCGGCACCACGCTGGTGGAGGCAGAACGGTGGTCGGTGGTGGAGCGGCGGGCGCTGGGCCAGGACACCCTCCTGGTGGTGGATCGGGAGCCATGTTCACTGGGATCGTGACGGCGGTCGGCACGGTGCGGGCTGCCACGCGCGGCCCGGACGGCCTCACCCTCCGCATCGGCGCGCCGTACCGCGCGGTGCGGAAGGGGGAGAGCATCGCCGTGGATGGGGCGTGCCTGACCGTGGAGCGGGCGGGCAAGGGCTGGTTCTCGGTCCACGTGGTGGCCACGTCGCTGGAGCGGACGCTCTTCGGCGAGTACGCGCAGGGGCGGCGGGTGAACCTCGAGCGGGCGCTCAAGGTGGGCGACCGGCTCGGCGGCCACCTGGTGCAGGGCCACGTCGACGGGGTCGGTCGGGTGGTCTCGGTGCGGCCCCATGGCGACGCCTGGCTGGTCGATGTGCAGGTGCCAGCGGAGGTGGCGCGGGTCTCGATGCCGCTCGGTTCGATCACGGTGGACGGGGTGAGCCTCACCGTCAACGCCATGCCGGGACCGGGTCTCGTCCAGCTCTCGCTGATCCCGTTTACCTTTGGGCACACGACGCTGGGCGACAAGACGCCCGGCGCGGGAGTTCACCTCGAGGGAGACACGATCGGGAAGTACGTGGCCTCCCTGTTGCAGAATGGGCGCGCATGACCTTCGGGACCATTGAGCAGGCCATCGACGATCTCCGCAACGGCAAGCCGATCATCGTGGCCGATGACGAGGACCGGGAGAACGAGGGCGACCTCATCTGCGCCGCCGAACTGGTGACGCCGGAGCTGGTCAACTTCATGATCACGCACGCCCGCGGCTGGGTCTGCCTGGCACTCACCCCGGACCGCTGCGAGGAGCTGGGCCTGCCCCAGATGCAGGCGCAGAACACCGAGTCGCAGCGGACGGCCTTCACGGTGACCATCGATGCCGATCCCCGCTTCGGCGTGACCACCGGCATCTCGGCCTCGGACCGGGCCAAGACCATCCACGTGGCCATCCATCCCAAGACCGTCGACACCGACCTGCGGCGTCCGGGACACATCCAGCCGGTGCGGTCCCGCCCCGGCGGGGTGCTGCAGCGGGTGGGCCACACCGAGGCCGCGGTCGACCTGGCCCGGCTGGCGGGGCTCTACCCGGCCGGGGTCATCTGCGAGATCCTGCAGGCCGACGGCTCGGCCGCGCGGCGGCCGGAGCTCGAGGCCTTCGCGGCCCAGCATGGGCTCACCTTCGTGACCATCGCACAGCTCGTGGCGTACCGCCTGCGCACCGAGCAGCTGGTGCACCGCGCGGGCGTGGCCCGGCTGCCCACCGAGCTGGGCGAGTTCCGGATCGTCGCCTACGCCAACGACGTGGACGGGGCGCAGCACGTGGCCCTGGTGATGGGCGAGGTCGAGGGCCAGCGCGACATCCTCGTGCGCATGCATTCGAAGTGCCTCACCGGCGACGTCTTCGGCTCGCAGCGCTGCGATTGCGGCCCGCAGCTCGAGGCCGCGATGCGCCAGATCGCGGAGGCCGGGCGCGGGGTGATCGTCTACCTCGACCAGGAGGGCCGCGGGATCGGCCTGGTCAACAAGATCCGCGCCTACGCCCTGCAGGACGAGGGCGACGACACCGTGGAGGCCAACCAGCGGCTGGGCTTTGCGCCCGACCTGCGCAACTACGGCATCGGTGCCCAGATCCTCCGGGACCTGGGGCTTTCCTCGATCCGGATCATGACCAACAACCCCCGCAAGCTGGTGGGTCTCGAAGGGTACGGCCTCGAGATCACCGAGCGGGTGCCCCTGGTGACCGCCCCCCACGCCGAGAACCGCGCCTATCTGGACACCAAGCGCGACAAGCTCGGTCATCTCCTCGCCCACTGATTCCATGCCCGAGATCCGCGGCCAGCTCCGGGCCCATGGCCGGCTGGCCATCCTTGTCAGTCAGTACAACGAGCGCGTGACCGGCCGGCTGCTGGAGGGCGCCCTGGAATGCTGCCGCGCCGCGGGCCTGTCGCCCGACGCGGTGGACATCGTGTGGCTCCCGGGGGCGTTCGAGCTGGGGGCGGCGGCGGCGGCGGCGGCGGGAACCGGGCGGTATGCGGCGATCGTCGCGCTCGGCGCCGTGGTCCGTGGCGAGACGGCCCATTTCGAGTTCGTGGCCGGCGAGGCCGCCCGCGGGCTCAGCGCGGTGGCGGTCCGCCACGGCCTGCCGGTCGCGTTTGGAGTCCTCACTACCGAGACCATGGAACAGGCGCTGGCCCGGGCGGGCGGCGCGGCCGGCAACAAGGGCTACGAGGCCACCGAGGCGGCCCTGCGCACCGCGGACGCGCTCCACCAACTGAAGGGAAGCTGATGCTCCGTCCGGAGACGAAGGCCCGGGCCCGCGCGCTGCAGATCCTCTACTCGGTGGACGTCGCCACCGGGTTGCCGCTGGTCGACGCGGTGACCCGGCTGGCGCAGCTCACCGGCCCCGACCCCACCGTCTACGACCAGGCCGAGGCGCTGGCCGAGGCCGTCGTCCGGGAGCAGGCGGAACTCGACCGCTACGCCGTGGACGCCGCCGACAACTGGCGTCTGGAGCGGATCGCCGCCGTGGAGCGGAACATCCTGCGCATCGGCATCCACGAGCTGCTCAAGGGCGAGGTCCCGCCCAAGGTGGTGATCGACGAGGCGGTGCAGCTGGCACACTGGTTCGGGGGCGCCAAGGCGCCGGCGTTCATTAACGGCGTCCTCGACCGGGTGGCGCGGAGCCTGGGCCGGTTGTGAACATCCTGCTGGTGAACTGGCAGGACCGGGAGAATCCCCAGGCGGGCGGGGCGGAGATCCACCTGCATGAGATCTACGGCCGGCTCGCCGGCCGGGGGCACCGGGTTCGGCTGGTCTGTTCGGGCTGGGCCGGGGCGCCGCCCCGTGCCGTGGTCGACGGGATCGCGGTGGAGCGCACCGGCGACCGGCACGGCTTCGCTCTCCGGGGCCGGGGCGCGGTACGTGCCGCGCTGGCGGCCGAGCGCCCGGACATCCTGGTGGAGGACATCAACAAGATCCCGCTGTTCCTCGCGGGGCTCACGACGGGCCCGGTCGGGGTGATCATCCCCCACCTGTTCGGGACGACGGCCTTCCAGGAGGCGTCCTGGCCCATGGCGGCGATGGTCTGGCTCCTGGAGCGGCCCATCCCGGGGGCGTATCGGCGGGCCGGCTTCCACGCGATCAGCGAGAGTACCCGGGACGACCTGGTGGCGCGGGGGGTGGCCCGGGAGCGGATCACCGTGATTCATCCCGGGGTGGACGCGCGGCACTTCACGCCGGGCGGCGCGCGGACGGCGGCGCCGACCTTCCTGTACATCGGCCGGCTGCGCCGATACAAGGGAGTAGAGGTGGCGATCCGTGCCCTGGCCCAGGCTCGGGCCACGCGGCCGGAGCTGCGGCTGGAGATCGCGGGCAGCGGGGTGGACCGGGCGCGGCTCGAGGCGCTGGCCGCCGAGCTGGGGCAGGGCGAGGCGGTGCGCTTCCTCGGGTTCGTGCCGGAGGCGGCCAAGCTCGACCTGCTGCGCCGGAGCTGGGCGAATATCTTCCCTTCACCCAAGGAAGGGTGGGGAATCACCAACGTCGAGGCGGCGGCCTGCGGGACCCCGTCGCTCGCCTCCGACAGCCCCGGCCTGCGCGATTCCGTGCGGCACGGGGAGACCGGGTACCTGGTGCCGCACGGCGACGTGGCGGCGCTGGCGGCGAGGATGCTCGAGTTCGCCGCCGACCCGGGGCTGGTCGAACGGCTGGGGCGACAGGCGCGCGCCTTTGCCGAGGGGCTGAGCTGGGAAAGCGCCGCGGACGCGACCGAACGCTGGATGACCGGGCTGCTCGCCGCCGGCGGGCCCGCCCGTTAACCGCACACCCGTGGAGGAGGATCGCATGCCGATCACCATCACTGCCCGTCACTGTGAGATCTCCGAGGAGCTGAAGCAGCGCGCCCAGTCGGTCGTGGACCGGCTCGAGGCCCTGGCCAGCCGCCCGTTCGACGGCACCCTCGTGTTCGACGTGGCGCCCACCTCGGCCACCGCGGAGCTCCGGCTCAAGGGTGGCAAGGGCGAACCCCTGGTGGCCACCGGCGAGGCGAAGGACCATCGCTCCGCCCTCGACCGGGCCGAGGAGAAGATCCGCCGCCAGCTGGAGAAGGACACCGCCAGCCGCCGGGGCCGCGGCGCCCGGGACGCCGTGTGACCATCACGGTCCGGGATCTCCTCTCGCGCCGGGGCGACCCGCTCCAGCTCGAGCCGCTCACCGGCGAGCTCGGGCTGGACCGGCCGCTGCCCGATCCCGAGGTGGCGAGCCCGGGGCTGGCCCTGGCCGGCTACACCAGCCGTTTCATGCCCCGCCGGCTGCACGTGCTCGGCGAGACCGAGATCAGCTACCTGCGGGAGCTGGAGGCGGGCGAGCGGCAGTCGCGGCTGGAGAAGTTCTTCGCCTTCGACCTCCCCTGCGTCTTCGTCACCAAGGGCCTCGAGGTCCCGACCGAGCTGCTGGACCTGGCCCGGGTGCGCGGAACCCCGCTCATCCGCAGCCGCCTCAAGACGGCGGAGTTCTACAAGCGCATCAAGCCGATCGTGGAGGAAGCCTTCGCCCCGCGCACCACGCTGCACGGGTCACTGGCCGACGTGTACGGCGTCGGGCTGCTGTTCATCGGCCAGTCGGGCATCGGCAAGAGCGAGTGCGTGCTCGACCTCGTGGAGCGCGGGCACCGCCTGGTGGCCGACGACATCGTGCAGGTGAGCCGGCGCGGCAGCGACATCCTCATCGGGACCGGACACGAGCTGGCGGCCCACCACATGGAGATCCGCGGGGTGGGGCTGATCGACATCCCGGCCCTGTTCGGGGTGCGGTCGGTGCGCCAGCAGAAGCGGATCGAGGTGGTGGTCCAGCTGGAGGCGTGGGAGACCGCCAAGGACGCCGACCGGACCGGCCTGCAGACCCTCGAGACGACCATCCTCGACGTCAACCTCCCCCGCGTGATCGTGCCGCTCAACCCGGGCAAGAACATCACCGTCATCTCGGAGGTGGTGGCCATGATGCACCTGCTGCGCTATTCCGGGGTGGATGTGGCCACCGCGTTCAACGAGCGCCTGATCCGGAAGATGAAGGAAAAGCGCGGGCTGCGGGAATACCTGGTGGAAGACTATGAGTGACGCGCTGCGTGGGGTGGTCGTGGCGCACGGGGCGCTCGCGCCGGCCCTCGTCGGGGAAACGGAGCGGATCAGCGGCCGCCTTGGCGTGCTGCAGGCCGTGTCGAACTCCGACTGCGGCCGGGAAGAGATCGAGCAGCGGGTGGCCGAGGCCGTGGGCCCCGGGCCCGCCGTGATCTTCGTGGACATGCCCTGCGGCTCCTGCTTCTTCGCCGCCATGCGCCTCGGCCGGCTGCGCCCGGACGTGAAGGTGGTCACCGGGGTGAACCTCCCGATGCTGCTCGACTTCGTGAACCAGCAGGCCCTCCCGCCGGCGGAGAGCGCCGGCCGCGCCGCGGGCAAGGGCGCCGACGCGATCCGGCAGGGCTGATGGCGATCGTGCTGCACCGCGTGGACGACCGCCTGGTGCACGGTCAGGTCGTCATCGGCTGGGGCCGCCCGCTCGGGGCCACCCGGATCATCCTGGTCGACGACCAGGTGGCCGCCAGCGACTGGGAGCAGGAACTCTATCGCATGGGCGTCCCGCCCGAGCTCGAGCTCGAATTCGTGCCGCTGTCGGCGGTGGCCGGGAATGCGCCCGGCTGGGCAGCGGACCCGCGTCCCACCATTCTCCTGACGGGTGACGTGGCCACGATGGCGGCCGTCTGCCGGGACTCCCCGCCGGTGGCCCAGGTAAACCTCGGCGGCCTGCATCACAAGCCCGGCCGCACCGAGCGGTTGCCGTACATCTTCCTCTCGGAGGACGATTTCCATGTGCTGGAGGCGCTGGCGGGGACCGGGACCAGCGTGACGGCGCAGGACCTTCCCACCAGCGCCCCGGTGGCGCTCGGGGCGCTGCGGTGAGTCCGCTCGGTCCGGCGGTCCTGGCGGGGCTGGCCGGATGGGGCACGGTGGCGGGGGTCGACCTCGTCAGCTTTCCCCAGGCGCTGCTGTCCCGTCCGCTGATCACCGGCGCCGTGACGGGCCTGCTGGTGGGGGCGCCGGAAGCCGGGCTCCAGGTGGGGCTGCTGCTCGAGCTGTTCGCGCTGGACGTGCTCCCGGTCGGCGCCGCGCGCTATCCCGACTACGGGCCCGGCGTGGTGGGTGGCGTGCTGGTCGCCACCGGTGGCGCCCTGGACCTGACCCTCGGCGTGGCCGGCGGCTATGCCCTCCTGGTCGCCGTGCTCGGGGGCTGGAGCCTGCAGGCCCTGCGGCGCATCAACGGGCGCGTGCTGCAGCGGTACGCCGCCGGCCTGGCCGCCGGCGACGCGGCGGCCATCCATGCGGTGCAGCACCTGGGCCTCGCGGCGGATGTCGGCCGGAGCCTCCTCCTGTCGCTGGTGTCGATCGGTGGCGCGCTCGCGCTGCGGGAGCACCTTCCCGCCACCGACCGGCTGGCGATGGTCACCGCGGTGGCCGTCGGGACCGCGCTGGCGGCGGCCGCCGGCGGGGCCATCCGCAGCGCCGGCCGGGACGCGCGGCTCCGGTGGCTCGCGGTCGGCGCCGGCCTCGGCCTCGTGATGGCGGCGCTGCGATGACCAGCGGCTTCACCCGTGCCTTCCTCCGGCTGCTGTCGGTGCAGGGCGCCTGGAACTTCGAGCGCATGACCGGGATCGGCATGGGGTACGCGGCCGAACCGCTGCTGGACGACCTGAAGGCCGCCGACCCGGCACGGCATGCGGAGGCCTCGGTCCGCTCGGCGGAATACTTCAACTCGCACCCGTACCTGGCCGGGCTCGCCCTCGGTGCGCTGGTGCGGGCCGAGTACGACCAGGTGCCGGGCCCGCAGGTTGACCGGCTGCGCACGGCCCTCACCGGGCCGCTCGGGTCGCTGGGCGACCAGTTCTTCTGGGCGGGGCTGGTCCCGGCGGTGATCGGCGGCGCCATCGTGGGGGTCGCGGCGGGCTATGGGTGGTGGGCGCTGGCCGGTGCCGTGCTGCTCTACAACGCCGTCCGCGTGGCCACGGGGATCTGGGCACTGCGGACCGGCCTCGAGCACGGCATGAAGGTCGGCGCGGCGCTGGGCGGGTCCTGGCTGCCCCACGCGCTGCCCCGGGTGGGGCTCGCCGCGGGGCTGCTGGTGGGCATGGCGCTCCCGCTGGCGCTGGGCGTCCTGCTCGACGGGCAGCCGCCGCGCGCGATCCTCGTCGCCACCGGCACCATGCTGGTGGCGCTCCTCGCGGGCTGGCGCGCCGGCCCGCACGTCACCTCGGTGCGCTTCGGCCTCGCCGCCATCGGCGCGGCCCTCGCCCTCGCCTGGAGCTGGCCATGATCGAGCGGGACGCGACCATCGTGAACCAGCTCGGGCTCCACGCCCGGCCGGCCGCCAAGATCGTCAAGCTGGCCAGCGGCTTCACGGCCGACATCGAGATCGTGAAGGACGGGATGGCGGTGAACGGGAAGAGCATCATGGGCGTGATGATGCTCGCCGCCGAGTGCGGCAGCGCCATCACCGTCCGGGCCACCGGCGCGGACGAGGCGGCCGCCGTGGACGCCCTGCTGGCGCTGGTGGCCTCGGGCTTCGGGGAGAGCTGATGACCGATCGGGTCCTGCAGGGCATCGGGGTGTCGCCGGGGGTCGCCTTCGGGCCCGCGGTGATCGTGCGCCTGGATGTGCCCGACGTCCCCAACCGGTTCATCGGTGACGACGAGGTGGAATCGGAGCTCACCCGGCTCAAGCTGGCGGTGGCCGGGGTGGCGGAGCTGCTGGCGGCCCTGCGCGACCGGGTCCGCGAACGGGCCGGGCGCGAGGAATCACACATCTTCGACGCCCAGATCATGATGGCGGAGGACCCCGACTTCCTGCGCCAGGTGGAACAGTGCGTCCGCGACGGGATGAGCGCCGAGACCGCGTACGAGTTCAAGGCCCTGGAGCTGCGCAATACCTGGAGCGCCTCCGGCAACGCGCTGCTGCGCGACCGCCTGGCCGACCTCTCCGCCATCCACAACCGGATGCTGCACCGCCTCCTGGGCCGCACGGAGGAGGAACTCTGGTCACTCCCCGACGGCGCCGAGGTCGTGATCGTGGCGCGGGAGCTGTCGCCCGGGCTCACCGTCCAGCTCGATCGCGACCGGGTCGTCGGCCTGGTGAGCGAGGAGGGCACCCGCACCTCGCACGCCGCCATCCTGGCCCACTCGCTTGGCATCCCGGCGGTGATGGGTGCCGTGGGGGCGCTCGACCGGATCCGCCAGGGCACCGTGCTCCTGCTCGACGGCCAGACCGGCACCATCCTGCTCGATCCCAACCGGGCCGAGATCGAGCGCGCCCGCGCCCAGCTCTCCCGGCGGCAGAAGCTCGAGTTCGAGCTCGAGGCCGCCGTCACCCAGGCGGCGATCACCCCGGACGGGGTGCAGCTCACCGTCATGGGGAACGTGGACCTGCCTGACGAGATCGCCGCCGCGGTCCGGCTCGATGCCCAGGGCGTCGGCCTGCTGCGCACCGAGTTCCTGGTGACCGGGCGGGCCCACCTGCCCACCGAGGACGAGCAGGCCGAGTACTTCCGGCGGGTCTGCGAGGCGTTCCCCGGGCACCCGGTCGTCATCCGGTCGTTCGACCTGGGTGGCGACAAGTTCCCCGCGGCCTTCCGCGCGCCACCCGAGGCGAATCCGTTCCTCGGCTGGCGCTCGATCCGCGTCTGCCTGGACCACCCGGAGATCTTCCGCCCGCAGCTGCGCGCGGTCCTGCGGGCGGCGGCCGACCGGAAGATCCAGCTCATGCTCCCGCTGGTGACCCAGGTCGAGGAAGTCACCCAGGCGCGGGAGATGCTGCTCGAGGAGGCCCTCAAGCTGGCCCGCGAGGGGGTGCGGGCCGCCGCCTCGGTGCCGGTGGGCGTCATGATCGAAACCCCCGCGGCCGCGATCCTCGCCGACCAGCTGGCCCAGCACAGCGCGTTCTTCAGCGTGGGGACCAACGACCTGGTGCAGTACACCCTGGCGGTCGACCGGGGCAACGCACGGCTCGCCGACCGGTTCACCCCGCATCACCCCGCCGTGGTCCGCCAGCTCAAGGGTATCGTCGAGGCCGGCCAGCGGGCCGGCATCGGCGTCAGCGTCTGCGGCGAGATGGCCTCCGATCCGCTCTCGGTGGTGCTCCTCATGGGGCTGGGCTACCGCTGCCTCAGCGTCGGGCCGCCGGCGATCCCGCTGGTCAAGTGGGTGGTCCGCATGGTGCCGGTCGCGGTCGCGGAGGCCGCCGCGGCCGCCGCGCTCGCCGCGGACCGGCCCGCCGAGGTCACCCGCGCCCTGCAGGAGGCGGTGAAGGATCGCTTCGACCCCCGCGTGTTCGAGTCGCTCGCGGCGTTGCCGCGCCCGTCGGGCCCCGCTACTTTGCGCTCGTGATCCCCGCGGCGCCGCCGCGTCCTTCCTCCCACAACGCCCACACTGCCATGGCCAAGGCTCACCGCCACGTCTTCACGTCCGAGTCCGTCACCGAAGGGCACCCCGACAAGGTCGCCGACCAGATCTCCGACGCGGTGCTCGATGCGATCCTGCGCGACGACCGGGCGGGGCGGGTGGCCTGCGAGACCCTCGTCACCACGGGGATGGCGGTGGTCGCCGGCGAGATCACGACCACCACGTACGTGCACATCCCGGACGTGGTCCGTGCCACCATCAAGCGGATCGGCTACACCGACGCGAACTACGGCATCGACGGGAACACCTGCGCGGTGCTCAGCTCGATCGACCGGCAGTCGCCCGACATCGCCCAGGGCGTGGACACGGGCGGCGCCGGCGACCAGGGCATGATGTTCGGCTACGCCTCCGACGAGACCCGCGAGCTGATGCCGGTCCCGATCCAGCTGGCACACCGGCTCGCGGAGCGGCTGGCTGCGGTCCGCAAGGGCGAGAAGGGGCTGGAGACGCTCGAGTGGCTGCGGCCCGACGGCAAGAGCCAGGTCTCGGTGGAGTACGAGGGCGACCGCCCGGTGGCGGTGCGGACGGTGGTGGTTTCCACCCAGCACGCGGCCAGCTGGCGGGGCCGGGAGCTGTCGCAGCGCACCATCCGCGAGGGCGTGATCGAGCAGGTGATCCGCCCGGTGCTCGCCAAGACCGGTCTCGACACCCGCCGCACCACCTTCCACATCAACCCGACCGGGCGCTTCGTCATCGGTGGCCCGCACGGCGACGCCGGCCTCACCGGCCGGAAGATCATCGTCGACACCTACGGCGGGATGGCCCGTCACGGGGGCGGCGCCTTCAGCGGCAAGGATCCCTCGAAGGTCGACCGCTCGGCGGCCTACGCCATGCGCTGGGTGGCCAAGAACATCGTCGCCGCCAGGCTGGCCAGGCGCTGCGAGGTCCAGGTGGCCTACGCCATCGGCGTCCGCGACCCGGTCTCGGTCATGGTGGACACCTTCGGCACCGGCGTCGCGCCCGACATGGTGATCGAGCGGGCGGTGCGCGAGGTCTTCGACCTGACGCCCGCCGGCATCATCAAGGCCCTCGACCTGCGCAAGCCGATCTACTCGCCCACCGCGGCCTACGGGCACTTCGGCCGCCGGCCCTATACCCAGGGCAAGCTGCGCTTCTTCCCGTGGGAGGAGACCAGCAAGGTGGCGCAGCTGCAGCGCGCGGTGGGATGATCGAAGTCACCGTCGCCCAGCTCGGGCTCGACCGGACGACCAACTCCCCCGTGGTCATCCTCCGGGAGAAGGACGGGCAGCGGGTGCTGCCGATCTGGATCGGGCCGGCCGAGGCGAGCGCCATCGCGATGGAACTGCAGGGGATGAAGCCCCCGCGCCCCATGACCCATGACCTCCTCAAGACGGTCATCCTTGGACTCGGGGCCGCGGTGCAGCGGATCCGCATCAGCGCCGTGAAGGACAAGACCTACCTGGCCGAGCTCTGGCTGGCGCGCGGCGACCACGTCTTCCAGGTCGACGCGCGCCCCTCCGACAGCATCGCGCTGGCCCTGCGCACCCAGGCCCCGATCTTCACCGAGCCGGAGCTGCTCGAGGAGTTCACCGGTGCCGATGCGCCCGCGCCGATGACCCCCGATCCCGCCGATGAGGCCGAGAAGCTCCGGGCCTGGCTGGAGAAGATGAACCCCGAGGACCTCGGGAAATTCCAGCCGTGACCCATCGCTGCCGGCCCCACCGCGCCCCGGCCCTCGCCGGGGCCCTGCTGCTCGTCCCGACCCTCCTGGCCGGCCAGGGCACCGCCACGGCTGCCGGCCGGGTGGTCCGCGAGCAGGGCACCGACACCGTCCCGGTACCTGCGGCCCGCGTGGTGCTGCACCGGGTGGGTCGCGACCGGCAGGGGCCGGTCGATTCGCTCACCACCGGTTCCGACGGCCGCTTCCGCTTCCGCTACGCCGCCGACACCGCGGCCGTGTTCCTGCTCTCGAGCGGCTACGCCGGCATCGAGTACTTCTCCACGCCGCTGCACCTCGATCCCAGCGCGCCCGACACCGGGATCCAGCTGTTCGTGTCCGACACCTCGAGCGTCACCCCGCTGGAGGTCATCTCCCATCACGTGGTCATCAGCCTGCCCACCGCGGACGGCACCCGACCCGCGCTCGAGATCGTGGTCCTCGGGAACCCGGGCAGCGTGACCCGCGTGGCGGGTGACAGCGCCCACCCCAGCTGGAGCGCCGCCCTGCCGCGCGGCGCCCTCGGCGCGGCGATGGGGCAGGGCGACGTCTCACCCGAGAGCGTGGTCTTCCGCGGTGACAGCCTGCTGCTCTATGCGCCGGTCGCCCCCGGACGAAAGGAAGTGGTCTTCGGCTACAGCCTGCCCGCTGCCCCGGGGCCGGTGACCTACGCGCTGCCGGAGGGCGCCGGCAGCTTCACGCTGCTGCTGGAGGAGCGGGGACGGACCGTCACCGGCGGCGGGCTTGCCGCGGTCGACAGCCAGGCCATCGAGGGCCGCACCTTCCAGCGCTGGACCGGTGAGCCGGCGCCCGACAGCCGCATCGTGATCGACTTCCCGGGCGGCGGCACCCGCTGGCTGCTCCCGCTGCTGGTCGGGTCGGTGGCCCTGGCGCTGCTCGTGGTGCTTGCCCGGGTGTTGCGGCGGCCGGTGCCCCCCAGCACCGCCGGCACGAGCCCGCTGCTCGATCAGCTGGCGCGCCTCGACGCCCGCTATGCCGGGCGCCAGGCCGAGGTGCCCGCGGAGGAATGGGAGCGATATCAGGCGGACCGCGCCGCCCTCAAGGCCGCGCTCGAGGCCGAGCTTGCCGGAAGGCGGGCCCGCACTTAGGTTGGACCCGCACTTACAACGCTGTACGCGAGTCGGGATGCTCGGAAGCCGGTGCAAAGCCGGCGCGGCCCCGCCACTGTAACGGGCAGGCAGGATTCTCGCTCATTCGCCACTGGGAAACCGGGAAGGCGAGCGAGGCGCCCGGAGCCAGGAGACCTCTCGTCTCGCGCCACCACGAACACCCTCGGGGGAGGGATCGGTGGCGACTTCAGCCGCATTACGCCGGCTCCTGTCCGCCCATCTCCAGTGCCCCGGGGATGGGCGGTCCTGTTGAAGCGGATCCTCGCGCTTCTCCCCGTCCTCCTCGGCGCCTGCAGCGCGCCGGCCCAGCGGCCGGACGCGGGCCTCGTCATCGTCGATGACGCGGGCGACTCGGTCCGCCTGGCCCAGCCGGCGCGGCGGATCGTCTCGCTGAGTCCCGCTACCACCGAGCTGGTCTTTGCCCTGGGCGCGGGCGACCGGCTGGTGGGGCGCACCCGCTGGTGCGACTACCCGGCCGCCGCCCTCGCCGTGCCCAGCGTGGGCGACGGCCTGCCCCCCAATATCGAGAGTGTCCTCGCCCAGGCCCCCGACCTGGTGCTCCTCTATCGCTCCCCCCAGAACGCCGCCGCGCTGGCGCGCTTCCGCGCCGCCGGCATCGCCGCAGTCCAGTTTGGCATCGACCACCTGGCCGACGTGCCGCGGCTCGCCCGCCTCCTGGGGCCCGCGGTGGGCCGGGCGGCGGCCGGAGATTCGCTGGCTGCGGCCTTCGAGGCGGGGGTCGCCGCGGCGGCGAGTCGTGCCGGCGAGACCCCCGACAGCAGCCGCCCGACCGTCCTGCTGCTCGCGTGGGACCAGCCGCCGATCGCCATCGGGGCCGGGAGCTTCCAGAGCGAGATCGTGGCCCTCGCCGGGGGCCGCAACCTCTTCGCGGACCTCACCGCGCCGTCCGCCACCGTGAGCATCGAGGTGATCGCCTCGCGCAATCCGGACCTGGTGCTGGTGACCGAGTCCGGGCCTCCGGCCATCGCCCGGCGGCCCGAGTGGGCCGCCGTGCCCGCCGTGCGTGAGGGGCGCTTCGTGCACCTGGTGACGCCGGTGTTCAGCCGTCCCAGCCCGCGCGCCATGGAGGCGGTGGCGGAGCTCCGCGCGGCGCTCGGGGCACCGCGATGACCCGGGCCTCCCGCTGGCCGCTGCTCGGCACGGTGGCCGGGCTGGCGATCGTGACCGGGCTGGTCTTCGGTGCCGTGCGGATGGCGCCCGCGGCGGCCTGGGCGGGCATCACCGACGCGGGGTCGGCGGGCGCACCGATCGTGCGCGGGCTGCGGCTGCCCCGGGTCCTGCTCGGCTTCCTCGTCGGAGGGAGCCTCGCGGTGTCGGGCGCGGTGCTGCAGGCGCTGATCCGGAATCCGCTTGCCGATCCGTACCTCCTCGGAATCTCCGGAGGCGCGGCGATCGCCGCCGTGCTGGTCATCGCCGCCGGCGCCGGCGCCGCGTGGGTGCTGCCGCTCGCGGCCTTTGCCGGCGCCATGGCCGCACTGCTCCTGGTCTACCGGCTCAGCCTGGTGCAGGGGCGCCGGATCGACCCGCACGTCCTGCTGCTCGCCGGCGTGGTGGTGAGCGCGTTCACGGGCGCGCTGGTCAGTGCGGTCCTCACCCTCTCGCCCGCGGCCCAGCTCCGCAACGCCTTCCTCTGGATGCTCGGGGGGCTCGGGGGGGCCTCCTGGCAGGCGCTCGGCATCTTCGCGGCCTACGCCGTGATCCCCCTCGTGGTCCTCGCCCTGCGGGCCCGCGCCTTCGACCTGCTGGCCCTGGGCGACGACACGGCGCGGCACCTGGGCGTGGAGCCGGCGGCGCTGCGCCGCACCGCATACCTGGCCACCGGCTGCCTCACCGCGGCCGCGGTGGCCACCTGCGGCATGATCGGGTTCGTGGGCCTCGTGGTGCCCCACGCCATCCGGCGGCTGTGGGGTCCGCTGCACGCCGCCCTCCTTCCGGCCGCGTTCCTCCTCGGCGGCAGCTTCCTCGTGCTCGCCGACACCGTGGCCCGGTCCATCGCGCCGCCGATCGAGCTGCCCGTCGGGGTGGTGACGTCGCTCGTGGGCGTGCCGCTGTTCGCGATGCTGCTGCGGCGGACCCTGCGATGATCCTCCGCGCCCGCGACCTCGCCGTCCGCTATCCCCGCGCCGCCGGCCCCGCCGTCACCGGGGCCGCGCTCGACCTCGACGCCGGCGAGCTGGTGGCCGTCGTCGGCCCGAATGGAAGCGGCAAGACCACGCTGCTCCGCGCCCTGCTGGGCACGCTCCCGCTGGCCGCCGGCAGCGTGGCACTCCTCGACCGCCCGCTGGGTGAGTGGACCAGCGCGGCGCTGGCCCGGGTCGTGGGGGTCGTGACCCAGCGGGAGGAATCGCTCTTTCCGCTCACGGTGGAGGAGACGGTGAGCCTGGGGCGGTATGCCTTCCTGGGTCCGCTGGCGCCGCTGGCCGAGACCGACCGGCGGATCGTGGCCGAGGCCATGGCCACCGCCGACGTGGCGCAGCTCGCCGCGCGGCCGACCGACCAGCTCTCGGGCGGGGAGTGGCAGCGGGTGCGGATTGCGCGGGCCCTCGCGCAGCAGCCGCGCCTGCTGGTGCTCGATGAACCCACTGCCTCACTCGACATCCGGCACGAGATGGAAGTCTTCGAGCTGGTCCGCCGGCTGGCGGGGCAGGGCATCGCCTCGCTCGTCGTGAGTCACCAGCTGAACCTGGCGGCCCGGTACGCCGATCGCCTGCTCCTGCTCCATGAGGGCCGGGTGGTGGCGGATGGCCCGCCAGCCACGGTCCTCACCCGTGAGACCGTGGCCCATGTCTTCGACTGGCCCGTCGCCATCACCTCCTGGTGCGACGGTGCCCCGCAGGTCGTTCCACTCAAGCCCGGCGAATAGCCGGGACCGAAAGGCTCGTCATGCCTCGCCGCATCCGTGCATTCCAGGTGGCGTCCCTGGCCCTCGGGGCCCTCGTGTCCCCGCTCATGGGCCAGGATGCCCGCGACACCGTGCGCCTCGAGGACCTGGTCGTCACGGCCGACCGCGCCCCGACGCCCGCCTCTCGCGTCGTGGCCGCGACGACCGTCATCACCGGCGAGCAGCTCCGGGAGGCCGGGATCTACTTCGTGGACCAGGCGCTGGCGCGGGTCCCCGGGGCAGCCGTGGTGCCCACCGGGTCCTACGGTGGGGTCTCGTCGGTGTTCCTGCGCGGGGGGGAGAGCGACTTCACCAAGGTCCTGATCGACGGGGTGCCGGTGAACCAGGGCGGTGGCGGCTTCAACTTCGGGACCCTGAGCACCGACAACGTGGAGCGCATCGAGGTGGTGCGCGGGCCCGCCTCGGTGCTGTACGGCTCCGATGCGGTCACCGGCGTGATCAACGTCATCACCCGGCGCGGGCGCGGCGGCCTCCGGGCCGAGGCTTCCTCGCAGGCCGGCAGCCACGGTACCTGGCGCGGGGACCTGAGCGCGAGCGGCGCCACCCCGGAGGTGTCGTACTCGGCGAGCCTTGGCCGCTACCGCACCGATGGCATCTACCGGTTCAACAGCGGCTTCACCAGCACCGTCGCCTCCGCTGCGCTCAGCGTCCGGCCCGACGCGCGCACCGAGCTCACCCTCACCGCCCGCACCGGCGACAACCGGCTGGAGTACGCCACCGACTGGACCGGCGCGGTCACCGACAGCAACCAGTCCAATCGGCAGGATGCCACCACCCTCGGGCTCGAGCTCGGTCGGCGCTTCACCGACGCGGTCGAGGTGCGCGTGCTGCTCGCCTCCCACGGCCAGACCGACCGGGCGCAGGACCTCCCCGACAGCCCCGGGGATTCCCTCGGCTTCTACTACCAGAGCCAGGGTCGGTCGCTGCGCCGCTCGGCGGATGCGCGCGGCATCGTCCGGCTGGGCCGGCTCGGGCAGCTGACCGCCGGTGCCCAGGCCGAGTTCGAGCAGCTCGAGGAGTTCTCGACCAGTGGCGCACCCTTCGACGCCTCACGGCGCAATGTCGGTACCTACGCGCAGGCCGTCGTGGACCTGGGCACCCGGGTCCTGCTCAACGCGGGACTGCGGTTGGACGACAACCAGAAGTTCGGTACCCACGCCACCTACCGCCTTGGCGCGATCTACGCCGTGACCGGGCGGCTCCGGCTGCGGGGGGCGGTCGGCAGCGCCTTCAAGGAGCCGTCGCTTCGCGAGAACTTCGCGCAGAGCCCCTTCGAGGTGGGGAATCCCGACCTCGAGCCCGAGCAGAGCCGGAGCTGGGAACTGGGCGTGGAGCAGGGTCTCGCCGGTGGCGCGGTCACGCTGGCGGTGACCTACTTCGACCAGCGGTTCCGCAACCTGATCCAGTACGACGGCGCGGCCGCGCCCGGCGCGCCCAACTACGCCAACGTGGCCCGCGCCACGGCGCGCGGGCTGGAATTCACCGGGGAGTTCCGCCCGGCACCCACCCTCGCGCTCAGCGCCTCCTACACCCGGCTCACCACCCGGGTGGATGACCCCGGGTTCAGCGCCGGCGCCGGCGACGTCTTCGTGGACGGCGCGGAACTCATCCGGCGGCCCCGCCACAGCGCCCGCCTGGACGGCCGGGCCCGGCTGGCCGATCGCCTCGGCCTCGGGCTTGGGGTCACCTACCTGGGCGAGCGCGCCGACGTGGACTTCCGCCCGTTCCCGTCGGTGCGGACCCGGCTCCGCGGCGTGGTGACCCTCGACGCCGATGCCACGCTCGATCTTCTGCGCGAGGCTGCGGGCCAGCCCTCCCTGGCCGCCACGTTCCGGGGGGAAAACCTCACCGGCGCCCGCTACTCCACCGTGGTCGGCTTCCGGGCGCGCGGGCGGGCACTCTTCGCCGGCCTCCGCTTGGGCATGTGAGACCGGGCGGGCCGGGGTGGGGGATGGGCGGGTCGCACTCGGGGTCCGAGGGTGGCATCTTTCCCGGCATGAGCCCTCGCCTCACCCTGCTCCTCGTGGTGGCCGGATTGGCCTGCGCCGAGGCCTCCGCGCCGCTGCCGCCGCCGGAGGAAGTCCTGCTGGTGGTCAACCAGGCGCCGGCCGCCCTGACCCTGGTCCCCACCGTGGCGCCCACCGCAGGCGTGACCATCACGATCGGCGGCGGGGCGGCCCCCACGGGGGTGAGTGCCCGCAACGGGTGGGCGATCGTCCCGACCGGCGCCGGGGACGCCGTCGCGGTGGTCGACCTGGTCGGCCGCTCCGTGGTGCGGACCGTGCCGCTGGCGCCCGGCAGCGGCGCCACCGGCAGCGCCATCGTGGATGATTCGATCGCCTACGTGGGCAACCCCGGCCTGCAGAGCGTTACGCGGGTCAACTACCTCACCGGTGACACCGCGAGTGTGGCCGTGGGGGTGGCCCCGCAGGGGCTGGTCTTCACCCGCGGCAAGCTGTTCGTCCTCAACGGCAACCTGGTGGGCGGGGTCCCGGCCGGACCCAGCTGGGTCTCGGTGGTCGATCCGGTGACCAACCACCTCGCCACCGGCGTGGACTCGATCCTCATGCCCGGCCCCGGGAATGCCCGCGCCTCCGCGGTGGCCCAGGATGGCGTGCTGTACGTGATGAACACCGGTCCCGACGATGGCATCACCGCCGGCCGGCTCAGCCTCATCGACCCCGTGGGGCGGACCGAGCTGGGCAGCTTCGGCGGCTTCGGGGCCGGCCCGGGCGGCGTGGCCACCGACGGCGCGGACCGCCTGTATGTCAGCTCCCCGGATGAAGGCGTCATGGTGTTCGACCTCGTGGCGCGCCAGGTGGTGCGCGGGGCGGGCAACGGCGTCGTCATCCCGGGGAACAGCGCCGTGGCGGTGGACAGCGACGACCGCGTGTACGCCGTCGAGCAGGGGCCCTGCGACGGCAGCACCGAGGGGAGCGTCCACATCCTGCGCCGCAACCTGACCGAGATCCGCGAGGTGCCGGCCGGCTCCTGCGCCGTGGCGGCGCTGATCACGGAAATCCCGCCCCAGTAGGCCGGCGGCCCTGCGCCGCTCCCGATGCCCCTCATCTCCACCCCGGCGATCGTGCTCTCCACCCTGCGGTACGGGGAGACCTCGAAGATCGTGCGCCTCGCCACGCGCGAGCACGGGGTGCAGAGCGCCATCGCCAAGGGGGCGATGCGCCCGCGCAGCCGCTTCGGCGCGGCGCTCCAGGCGTTGAGCGGGGGGCTGGCCCAGATCATCCTCTCCGAACGCCGCGACCTGCACACGCTCACCGCCTTCGACGTGGCCACCCTGCCGGTCCGACTCGCCCGGGAGGTGCCCCGCTATGCCACCGCGGCGGCCCTGGCCGAGCTGATGCTCAGGGTGGCCCCACCCGAGCCGCACCCGGAGGCCTTCGATGCGCTCGCCGACGCGCTGGTCCGGCTGGAGGAGGCGGCCGCCGACGGATTCCCCGGCGTGGCGGTGCGCGCCCTGTGGACGCAGGTGGCGGCGCTGGGGTTCGCGCCGTCTCTCGCCGCGTGCGTCCGCGATGGCCGGCCCGTCGAGGCGGAGGGCGCCGTGGCCTTCAGCGCGGGCGAGGGCGGGGCGCTGTGTCGGATCTGTGCCCGGACCGGTGAGGTCACGGAGCTGCCGGAGGACGCACGCCGGGCCCTCGCGGCGCTGCTCGACCCCACCGCCCCGGTCCCCGCGCTCGAACCCCGCCACGCGGCGGCCCATCGTCGCCTGGTGTCGCGCTATATCCGCTATCACCTGGCGGAAGGCGCCCCGTTGCCGGCGCTCGAGTTCTGGCTCGGGCAGGCCTGGGGCGGGCGGTGATCCTCGGCACGGCCGGACATATCGACCACGGGAAATCGGCCTTGGTCGGGGCGCTCACCGGCCGGCACATGGACCCCTTCGCCGAGGAGCGGCGGCGCGGGATCACCCTGGACCTGCACTTCGCGCCCCTTACCCTCGCCGACGGTGCGCAGGTCGGCGTGGTGGACGTGCCGGGCCACGAGGACCTGATCCGCACGATGGCCGCGGGAGCCGCGGGGATGGACCTTGCGCTGCTCGTCATCGCGGCCGATGAGGGCATCATGCCGCAGACGCGCGAACACCTCGCCGTCCTGGAGCAGCTCGCCATTCCCCGCGGCATCCCCGTTCTCACCAAGGCCGACCTCGCTGAGCCGGAGTGGCTCGAGCTGGTCCGGGACGAGGTCAGCCGCTGGCTGGCGGCGAGTCCGGTCCGGTTCACCCCGCCCGTCGCGGTCTCCGCGCGCACGGGGGCCGGCATGGCCGCGCTGCGCGCGGAGATCGAAGCCGTCGCGCGGGAAGGCGTCACCACCCGCGCTACCGACGACCTGGCCCGGCTCCCCGTCGACCGCGTCCTGTCCCTGGCGGGGACGGGCACGGTGGTCACGGGGACGACGTGGTCCGGGGTTTTTCGGGTAGGCGACACCGTGCGCCTCCTGCCGTCGGGCCTCGATGCGAGGATCCGGAGTCTCGAGGCCCACGGGTCGGCCGTCCTCGCCAGCCGGCCGGGGGAGCGGCTGGCCGTGGGCCTGGCGGGCCTCGAACGGAGTGGGGTCAGGCGTGGCGAGGTACTGCTCCACCAGGACGCCGGCTGGCGATCCACGATGGCGGTGGACGCGGCGGTCAGCCTGCTCGCTGGCGCACCCCGCGCGCTGGGTCACCAGGCGCGGGTGCGCGTCCACATCGGCACCGCCGAGGTCATGGCCCGGGTCCACACCCGCGTCCCGCTGGCGGCGGGCGCTACCGGGGTGCTGCGCCTGGCACTGGAGGCGCCGGTGGTTGCCCGCGGCGGCGACCGCTTCCTGCTCCGGAGCTTCAGCCCGGTGGCCGTGATCGGGGGCGGCATGATCGCAGACCCGTTGCCGCCCCGTGGGCGGTCTGCGTGGCCCCGGGACACCCCCGCAGAAACGCCGCGGGATCGCCTGCGCGCCCTGGTGGCGCGGGAACCGCGCGGCCTTCCGTGCGCGGCCTTGCCGGTCCGGCTCGGCGTTGCGCCGCAGGACGTCGAGCCGCTGGTCCGTGCCCTGGGCCTGCAGCGCGGTGCGGACGCACTGGTCTCCGGCGCACAGGTGGAGCTGGCCGTGGCCGACGCGTGCGCTCGCGTGGCGGCATTCCACCGGGCCCACCCGAGCGAACCCGGGCTCCCGCTCGAGACGCTGCGGCAGGCACTCGTCACCTTCGGTGCGGCGGGTGAGGTCGCGGTGGAGCGACTGGTATCGGGCGGCCGGCTGCGCTCCGAAGGGGGCGTCGTTCGCGAGCCTCGTTTCCAGCCCCGGCCCACCGGCGGTGCTGAGGTGTTGGAGCGGCTGGTGGCTGCGGTGGCGGCGGGAGGCCTCATGCCGCCGACCGTCCCGGAGCTGGAGGCCACCCTGGGGCTCCGTGGGGTGGCCGACGCCCTCCGGCTGGCTGCGCGCCAGGGACGGGTGGTCGCGGTCGAGCGGGACCGGTATTTCGACCCGGCGGCCCTGGCCGGGTTCGCCTCGATCCTGCGCACCATCGGGGCCGCCGGAGCCATCACCCCGTCCCTGGTGCGGGAGGCGACGGGCCTCTCCCGGAAGTTCCTGATCCCGCTGCTCGAGTGGGCCGACCAGCAGGGGATCACCCGCCGGGATGGCGAGGCCCGGCGGTTGCTGCCCGCGCGCTGAGCAGTCCGGTGGGGCGGCCCCGCGGGATTGCGCCGCTCCCGGGCGCTGACGATCTTGCGGCACGATCCGTGGAGGTGCGACCGGCAGAGCTGTTTCACGATGGAGGAGGCGCCCATGGCCTGGCAGTGCAGGCCGGGTTGGGCGTTGGCGCTCCTCGCCGGCCTGGCCGCTCCCGCCACTGCGCAGGAACGTGCCCCGCCGCCGGTGGAGCTCCGCGAGAACTATCCCAACCCGTTCTTTCCGGCGACCACGATTCCGTTCACCCTGAACCCCGAACTCTGTGAGCGTGGCCATCAGCCCCTGGTCAGTCTGAAGATCTACAATGTGCTCGCGCAGGTCGTGGCCATCCCGATCCTGCTCAGTTCCAACGGGGAGCGTCTCGACGGGCTCCGCCTTCGCTGCGGTGACCATGAGGGATACTGGGATGGCAAGTTCCTCGACCGCCGCCAGGAACTCACACCGGGCCTCTACTACGCCCACCTCGTGGTGGATGGCGAGCGCTACACCCTGAAGATGATCGCTCGCCGGTAAGGCGTACCGGCCTGACGGCACCCGTGGGACCTGTTCCGCCGGTTGGCGGGACAGGTCCCATGTCCGTTCCCGCTGGCAGGTCCCGTGGCGATTCCGGGGGGTGACCCTGCCAACCCGGCAGCTTTCCCGGGCCTGCCGTTTGCTTTCCTCCCCACCGAGTGCCAACGTCACTGGTCCCGACCGGGCGCGTGGTCCGTGCCCGGCGGGCAGGGCATTGCCGATGCGAGGAGTGCTGATTCCATGATCCGCCCAGAGCGCCTGACCCTGAAGGCCCAGGAGGCCTACCGCGATGCGACCGCCGAAGCGGCGCGGCGCGGGAACCCGGTGGCCAATGACACGCACCTCTTCCACGCGTTGCTGGCGCAGGAGGAGAGTGTGGTCCGGCCGCTGCTGCAGAAGGCGGGCATCAACGTCACCACCCTCCAGCAGGAGACCGAGCGCGAGCTGGCCCGCCTGCCCCGGCAGGAGGGAGGCGGGGAGCCGACGCTGGCCCGCGAGCTTCACAAGATCTTCGATCGCGCCGAGGCGGAGGCCAAGGCGCTGGGCGATGCCTACGTCAGCACCGAACACCTGCTGGTGGGCCTCGTGGAAGAGAAGGGCACCACCGCCCGCCAGCTGCTTGGCGTGCACGAGGTGGGGGCCGACGAGCTGCGGGCCGCGCTCAAGGACGTGCGGGGCGCTCACCGGGTCACGGACGTCTCGCCGGAAAGCCAGTACCAGGCGCTGGAGCGGTTCACCCGCAACCTCACCGACCAGGCCCGCAACGGGAAGCTGGATCCCGTCATCGGCCGCGACGAGGAGGTACGGCGGGTCATGCAGGTGCTGTCCCGCCGGACCAAGAACAACCCGGTGCTGATCGGCGAGCCGGGGGTGGGCAAGACCGCGATCGTCGAGGGGCTGGCGCAGCGGATCGTGCATGGCGACGTCCCCGAGTCGCTGCGGGACAAGCAGATCGTGGCGCTCGACATCGGCCTGCTGCTGGCCGGCGCCAAGTACCGGGGGGAGTTCGAGGAACGGCTCAAGGCGGTGGTCAAGGAACTGACCCAGGCCGAGGGGCGCTACATCGTCTTCATCGACGAGCTCCACACCCTGGTCGGGGCCGGCGCCGCCGAAGGCGCCGTGGATGCCAGCAACCTGCTCAAGCCCGCGCTCGCGCGGGGCGAGCTGCACGTGGTGGGCGCCACTACCCTCGACGAATACCGGAAGCACGTGGAAAAGGACGCCGCCCTCGAGCGCCGCTTCCAGCCGGTGCTGGTGGGCGAGCCGAGCGTGAGCGACACCATCGCCATCCTGCGCGGCCTGAAGGAGAAGTACGAGGTGCACCATGGGGTGCGCATCACCGACAACGCGCTGGTGGCGGCGGCCACCCTGTCGGACCGCTACATCGGCGACCGGTTCCTGCCGGACAAGGCCATCGACCTGGTGGACGAGGCGGCCAGCCGGCTGCGCATGGAGATCGACAGCCTTCCGCAGGAGATCGACGAGGTGGAACGGCGCATCCTGCAGCTCGAGATCGAGCGGCAGGCGCTGCTCAAGGAAAAGGACCGGGCCGGCGTGGAGCGCCGGACCGCCGTGGAGCAGGAGATCTCCCAGCTGCGGGAGAAGTCCAACTCGATGAAGGCACAGTGGCAGGCCGAAAAGCTCGCCATCACCGAGATCCAGAACCGCCGCCAGGAGGTGGAGGCGCTCCGCGGCGAGATGGACCAGGCGACCCGGCGGGGCGACCTCCAGAAGGCCGCGGAGCTGCAGTACGGCCGGATCCCCCAGCTGGAGCAGCAGCTGGCCGCCCACGAGCAGCGCCTGGGCCAGATCCAGGCCACGGCCAAGTACCTCAAGGAGGAGGTCGGGGCCGAGGACATTGCCGAGGTCGTGGCCAAGTGGACCGGGATCCCGGTGACGAAGATGCTCGAGTCCGACCGCGAACGGCTCACCCGGCTCGAGGCGGAGCTGGGCCGGCGGGTGATCGGCCAGCGGCCGGCGGTGCAGGCGGTCGCCGATGCGGTGCGCCGCAGCCGGGCCGGGCTCTCCGACCCCAACCGGCCCACCGGGTCGTTCATCTTCCTGGGGCCGACCGGCGTCGGCAAGACGGAGACGGCGCGCGCGCTGGCCGAGTTCCTGTTTGACGACGAGCGCGCCATGGTGCGGCTCGACATGTCGGAGTACATGGAGAAGCACTCGGTGGCCCGGATGATCGGCGCCCCCCCGGGCTACATCGGCTACGACGAGGGAGGTCAGCTCACCGAGGCGGTGCGCCGCCGGCCGTACAGCGTGGTGCTGTTCGACGAGATCGAGAAGGCGCACCCCGACGTGTTCAACGTGCTGCTGCAGATCCTCGACGACGGGCGCCTGACCGACAGCCAGGGCCGGGTGGTGGACTTCCGGAACACGGTCATCATCATGACGTCCAACATCGGCAGCCCGCTCATCCTCGAGGCCGGCGAGCAGGACCCGGCCGGCTGGGCCGCGGTCGAGGCGCAGGTGCGCGACCAGCTCCGGCTCCACTTCCGGCCCGAGTTCCTCAATCGGGTGGACGACATCATCGTCTTCCGACAGCTGAGCCGGGAGGACATCGGGGCCATCATCGAGCTGCAGCTCGAGCGGCTGCGCCGGCAGCTGGCGGAGAAGCGGCTGACCCTCACCGTGGCGCCGGAGGCGCTCGCGCTGCTGGCGGCGGAGGGCTATGACCCCGCCTTCGGCGCCCGGCCGCTCAAGCGGGTGATCCAGCGGCGGCTGCAGAACGCCATCGCCCTCGAGCTCCTGGAGGGGCGGTACGCCGAGGGCGACACCATCGCGGTCACCCGCGAGGGCGACGGGCTCCGGTTCACCCGGGGCTCCTGAGGACGGCCGGGGCATGCTACTCTTGGGCATGCCCCCCCTTCCGAGCCCCGAGGACGACGCCGGGATGCAGGCCGCGCTTGCCGAGGCCCGGCTGGCCCAGGCGGAGCACGAGGTGCCGGTCGGGGCGGCCATCTTGCAGCACGGTACGATCGTCGCCCGGGCGCACAACCGGACGTTCGCCACCGGGGCGCCCCTGGCCCACGCCGAATACCTCGCCATTCTCGAAGCGCTGGACCGGCTCGAGACCGACCGACTGCCTGACGCCACCCTGTACGTGACCCTCGAACCGTGCGCCATGTGCGCGGGGGCCATCGTGCTGGCGAAGGTGGGGCGGGTGGTCTTCGGGGCGTGGGATGACAAGGCCGGGATGGCCGGGTCGCTGGGCGACCTCCTGCGCCACCCCCGGCTCAATCACCGGGTGGAGGTCGTCGGCGGGATCCACGGCGAGGCCTGCGGTGAACTGCTGCGGGAGTTCTTCCGGGCACGGCGGGGGCCGGCCTAGGCCCCGACGCCGGCGCTCTATCCCCGGGCGGGTCCGCCCCCTACATTGCGTGGCGTACGGCATCTCCGTTCATGACGACCCCTGGCGGCGGGCCATGCTCAACCTCCTCCTGACGTTCCTGACCAGCCTGCTGCTTGGCATGCGGCACGCGACCGATCCCGATCACATCATCGCCGTCTCGACCATCGTCAGCCGCGAACGCTCCGTCGGCAAGGCGGCCGGCATCGGCGCGGTCTGGGGCCTCGGGCACACCCTCACGATCTTCCTCGTGGGCGGGGCCATCATCCTCTTCCAGCTGGCCTTCACGCCCCGGCTCGGGCTCTCGATGGAGTTCACGGTCGCGATGATGCTCGTGGTGCTGGGGGCGCTCAACCTCTGGCGCGTGGGACCGGCCACCCGGCCCATCCCCAGCCTGCCCCCCTTCATCGTGGGGGTGGTGCACGGACTGGCCGGCTCGGCCGCCGCCACGCTGCTCATCCTGCCGCTGATCCGGGAGGCCCGGTGGGCCGTCGCCTATCTCCTCGTCTTCGGGGTCGGGACGGTCGTCGGCATGACCCTCGTGACGTTCGCGATCGCGGCCCCATCCGTGTATGCCGCCGAGCGCCTCGGCTCGCTCCAGCGCGGCGTGCGGGCCGTTTCCGGGGCGGTGAGCCTCGCGTTCGGCCTGTACCTGGCCTGGAAGATCGGATTCGTCGACGGGTTGTTCACCAGCCATCCCACCTGGACCCCGGGCTAGGGCGAGGGCGTGACCGGGCGCTTTGCCGGTCCCCCCGGGCTGGTTACTTTTCCCGCCCGCCGTCCCGGGGCGGAGATGGTCCTCCCGGTGCAGCGGCCTGGACAGGTGTCCGAGTGGCTGAAGGAGCCGGTCTCGAAAACCGGTAAACCCGCAAGGGTTTCGAGGGTTCGAATCCCTCCCTGTCCGTTCCCATCCTGCATTGCGCCCCTGTGGGGGGCGGGCTCCGGCCCGCCCCCCCATCGGTTTCCGGACCCGCCTGCCGATAGTCGGGCATGGCCCCGGCACTCACCATGACCCAGCCTTCCCTCGACCAGGTGACCGGCTCCCTCCTCGGGCTCGCCGTCGGCGACGCCGTGGGGGCCGTGGTCGAGGCCCATCCCCCGGAGGATGCTCGCCGCTATGCCGAGACCATCCTCCGGACCGGCCGCCTGCCGGAGCGCGGGCGGGAGGCCTTTCCCTTCGGCCAGGTCACGGATGACACCCAGCTGGCCCGGGAACTCCTGCTGAGCGTGGGCGCGGATGGTGCCTTCGATCCGGGCCGGTTTGCCACCCGCCTCCTCAACCTGGTCGCCTCGGGACGGTTCGTGGGGGGTGGTCCCGCGGCGCACGCCGCCGCCAGGCAGCTCGCGCTGGGGGTCCCCTGGCATGACGCCGGCCTGCCGGCCCCTTACGCCGGGAACGGGGCCGCCATGCGTGCGGCACCGCTCGGGTTGCTCTACGGCCATGATCCCCGGCTGCTGGCCCGGGTCGTGGCCGACCAGGCGCGGGTGACCCATCAGGACCCGCGGGCCGCTGCCGGGGCCCTGGGCGTGGCCACGGCAGCCTGGCTCGCCGCGCGTCGGGAGCCGGTCCGGCCGGTGGAATTCCTGGTGGAGGTCAGTCGCGCCGTTGAACCGATCGATCCCGGGACCGCGACCGTGGTCTGGGACATGGGGACCTGGGCCCACCTGCCCCCGGACCAGGCGGCCGGGATGCTGCAGGAACACGAGCCCGAGGCCCGCGGCGGGTGGCATGGGATCTCGTCGTTCGTGACCAGCAGCGTCTGCTGGAGCCTCTACGCCTTCCTGCAGGCCCCGGACGACTACTGGGAGGCGGTCTGCATCGCGATCCAGGTGGGGGGAGACACCGACACGCTCGGGGCGATGACCGGCGCGATCGCGGGCGGCCGGCTCGGAACCGGCGCGATCCCGGCCCGGTACCGGGAACGGCTCACCGATCATGGCGCCTGGGGGCCGGGCGAACTTGCGGCGCTCGCCGACCGGGTGGCCGGGTATGTCATGCGCCGTGCGCCCTGAGCATGGCCGCGGCCCGTGTGGCGGCCTCGCCGCGTTCCCGGTCACCCACCCGCTTCAGGATCTCAGGTTCCGCCGCCCGGTGACGATAGCCAGAGGGAGAGCGTGGCGCGGCCTCCGGGGTGGCGGTCGCGGTGCGCCGGGAGCGGGCCGGGGACGGGGAGGGGTGGTGCGGATTCTGGTGGCGGATGACGACGAGCAGTATCGCGCGCTGATCCGGCGGACGCTGGAACGGGCGGGGCACGAGGTCGTCGCGGTCGCCGACGGGCTGGCCGTCCTGGCCGGGATCGACGCCCCCGGGCTGCAACTGGTCGTGCTGGACCTCATCATGCCGGGCAAGGAAGGCCTGGAGACCATCATGGCCATCCGCCGCCAGCGGCCCGACCTCCGGGTGATCGCCATCTCGGGCGGCGGACGGGGCCGCCCCGGCGACTACCTCCGGGCCGCCCGGCTGCTGGGCGCCGCGCAGACGCTCGAGAAGCCGTTCGCGGTGAAGGAACTGCTGGAGGCGGTGGAACTGGTGGGCGGCGCGGCCTGAGCCCGCGGGCGGGGCCGAAGTGACGGAGGCCGCCGGTCACCGACCGGCGGCCTCCGTGCGTCCCGGGCGCCCGCGGCCCGCTACTGCAGGTTGGTGCGCAGCTTGGCGATGTCGAGCATCGGGATCCCGCCCTCGGTGGGCACCAGGATCACCAGGTTGTTCGAGCCCTTCATGTCGTGCAGCACCTCGAGGTACTGCTTGGTCAGCGCCTCGGCGGTGAGGGTCTGGTTGAGCAGCTTCTGCTGCTCGCTCTGCAGCCGCGCCACCTCCACCCGGTGCCGCTCGGTCTGGATCTGCTGCTCCTGGGCGATCTTGCCGTTGATCGCCTGGATCACCTGCTCGGGCGGCTGCAGGTCGCGCAGGAAGAACGCGGTGACCTCGGCGATGCGGAACGGCTCCCCGCCGGCGCGGGGCTGGGTGATCAGGGCGCTGTCGACCAGGGCCTGCATCGCCGACGCGATCTCGGTGCGCTTGGCGATGTCGTTGATCGAGAAGCGCACCATGCCGTCGCGCGCGCCCTTGCGGATGGCGTTGAGCACGATGCTGTGGATCTGTTCCTCGGTGCCGATCTCGGTGAAGATGCGGGGCGCGTCCTGCGGATTGATCTGCCAGCGGAGACCGGCGTCCACGGTCATCCCCATCTGCTCGCTGGAGAGCGCGGCGATGGTCTCGGCCTCGTCACCGGCCTGGGGGAACTGCTCCTCGCGCGTGGAGTAGCGCTCCACGGATGACCAGGGGGCCACGAAGTGGATCCCGGGCAGGAGCGGCTGCATGTCCACCGTGCCGAAGGCGTGCTTGACCCCGACCTGGCCCGGATCCACCACCACCACGAGCGCGCCGACGATGAACAGCAGGCCCACCGTGCTGAACACCACGGCGAACACCCGCAGCAGCCCCGAGCTCTTGCCGCCCGCCGCGCTCGACCGCGCGATCATCAGGAAGAACGACACCAGCATCAGCACACCGCCAAAGACGAGCTTGCCCATGCGATCTCCGGAGTGGGGGAGGGAAGCGGGTAGAAACTACATGGCGCCGCCGGGCGCAGCGAGGGGGTGGGGGCGCCGCCCCGGCGCTTGACTTCACGCGCGGCGCGGGTAAGACTCCCGCCCGCGCCCGGAGGGAAGCCCCCCGGGCACACCCTCGGGACAGATGGCCGAGTGGTTTAAGGCGCACGCCTGGAGAGCGTGTATACCTCAAAAGGGTATCGAGGGTTCGAATCCCTCTCTGTCCGTCCCCCCTGGGGCCGACGGCGGTGCCGGTGTCCCGGTATCCACCTGTCGGCCCCGTGGCCTTCCCCCCCCGAAGGAACCAGCCGGCCCCCGGCGGCGTATCTTCAGGAACCCTCTGGCCTGGAGCTCCCCTCGATGCTCATCCGCCGCGCCCCCGACCTCCGGGAATCCGAGGTCACGGATCCCTCCCTCTACCAGAACCGCCGCGGCTTCCTCGCCGGGCTCGCCGCGGCGGGCGTGGCATTGAGCCTCGGGGAACGGCGGGCGCTGGCCCAGGGCCTGGCCCGGGAGGGCGGGGCGGCGATGCGCGGCGATGACGATCCGCTGACGCCGTTCGAGACCGTCACCACCTACAACAACTTCTACGAGTTGGGCACCGGAAAGGACGATCCGGCGCGCAACGCCGGAACCCTCAAGCCGGCGCCCTGGACGGTGCGGGTGGAGGGCGAGGTGGGGAAGCCGGGCGACTACCACCTCGAGGACCTGCTCCGGCCCCACCGGGTGGTGGAGCGGGTCTACCGCCATCGCTGCGTCGAGGCCTGGAGCATGGTGATCCCCTGGCAGGGGGTGCCGCTCAAGGAGGTCATCGACCGGCTGGAGCCCACGGGTCGCGCCCGTTTCGTGGAGTTCACCACGCTGCTCGACCCGGTGCAGCTGCCGGGCCAGAAGAGCCACGCCTTTCCCTGGCCCTACGTCGAGGGCCTGCGGCTCGACGAGGCGCGCCACCCGCTCACCCTGCTGGCCACCGGCCTCTACGGCAAGTCGCTCCTGGGCCAGAACGGGGCGCCCATCCGGCTGGTGGTGCCGTGGAAGTACGGGTTCAAGGGCGGGAAGTCGATCGTGAAGATCCGGTTCACCACGTCCCAGCCGGCCAACACCTGGGCGGTCATCGCCCCGGATGAATACGGGTTCTACGCCAACGTGAATCCCGCCGTGGACCACCCGCGCTGGAGCCAGGCCCGGGAACGGCGCCTGGGCGAGTTCTTCAAGCGGAAGACGCTCCCCTTCAACGGGTACGCCGACCAGGTGGCCGGGCTCTACGCCGGGATGGACCTCGCGAGGGAGTTCTGAGCGCCGGGCTCCCACCGGGAGGCCCGGCGGCATGACGCGCGGCGCCATCGTGGGCCGCTTCCTGTGGCCCGCGTGCTTCGCGGCCGCCCTCGGACCGGCCTGCTGGCTGGGCTGGGCGGCCTTCGGCGGCGGCAGCCTCGGTGCCGACCCGGTCAAGACCCTCCAGACCACGACCGGGCTCGCGGCGATTGTCCTGCTGCTTGCCACGCTCGGGATTTCGCCGCTGCGGCGGCTGACCGGCTGGGCCGAGCTGATCCGCCTGCGCCGGATGCTCGGCCTCTGGAGCTTTGCCTACGTCCTGCTGCACGCGGTCATCTACTTCGTCTTCGACCAGTCGCTCGACCCGTCCCTGATCTGGAGCGACACGGTGGAGCACCCCCGCATTGCGGTGGGCTTCGCCGCCTTCCTGCTGCTCATCCCCCTCGCCCTCACCTCCACCACCGCGATGATCCGGCGGCTGGGCCGCCGCTGGGGGGTGCTGCACCGCCTGGTCTACCCGGCGACCGGCCTGGCGCTGCTCCACTACCTGATGGTCCAGAAGCTCGATTGGCGGGTCGGGACGTGGTACGTCGCGGTCTTCACGATCCTCATGCTCCTGCGCCTGGTCCGGCGGTCCGCGCCCGGCCGACCCGCCGCGGCGGGCTGAGGCGCCGACCCCAGTTCCCTCCACTGGCAGGAGTGGCTACCTTCCCGCCACCATGCCCTCCCGCTCGATCCTTCTCGACGACCGGGCAATCGCCCGGGCGCTCACCCGCATGGCCTCCGAAATCGTGGAACGCTGCCACGGCACCGCCGACGTGGTGCTGGTCGGGATCCAGCGCCGTGGCGTCGAGCTCGCGCAGCGGCTGTCCCGTCTGGTCGAGGGCCAGGAAGGCCGTCCGCTGCCCTGCGGCAAGCTCGACATCACCCTCTACCGCGACGACCTGCAGGCCATCGGGCCGCGACCGGTCATCGGCGAGACCGACCTGCCGTTCGACCTCGACGGTCGCTCGGTGGTCATCGTCGATGACGTGCTCTACACCGGCCGGACGATCCGCGCCGCGATGGACGAGCTGGCCGACTTCGGGCGCCCCCGCCGGATCCTGCTGTGCGTGCTCCTCGACCGGGGCGGGCGGGAGCTCCCGATCCAGCCCGACGTGGTCGGGGTGCGGCAGGAGGTGGGGCCGGCCGACCGGGTGGACGTGCTGGTGCAGGAGCTGGACGGCCGCGACGCCGTCGAACTGGTGAGGGCCGACCGATGAGCGCGCCCGCGCTGGGCAAGGACCTGATCGGGCTGGAGACGCTGAGCGCGGCGCAGATCCGCCTGCTGCTCGACACCGCGGAACGATTCAAGGAAGTGAGCGAGCGGCCCATCAAGAAGGTGCCGGCCCTCCGCGGCAAGACGATCGTCAACCTCTTCTTCGAGGCCTCCACCCGCACCCGGATCTCGTTCGAGTTCGCCGAGAAGCGCCTCTCGGCCGACACGGTGAACGTCGCCTCGAGCGGCAGCTCCGTGAGCAAGGGCGAGACCCTGGTGGACACGGCGCGCAACCTCGAGGCCATGCGGATCGACATGGTGGTGATCCGGCACCCGGCCTCGGGCTCCGCCGAGTTCCTCGGCAACCGCATCCGCTCCAACGTGATCAACGCCGGTGACGGCAAGCATGAACACCCCACCCAGGGGCTGCTCGACCTGCTCACCCTGCGCGACAGGTTCGGCCGCATCGAGGGCCTCAAGGTGGCCATCTGCGGCGACGTGACCCACAGCCGGGTGGCGCGGAGCAACATCTGGGGGCTCAAGAAGCTGGGCGCGGAGGTGGCCGTCTGCGGGCCCGCCAGCCTGGTGCCGCGCGACATCGCCGCGCTCGGGGTGGAGGTGATCACCCGGATCGAGGACGCCATCGCGTGGGCCGACGCGCTGAACGTGCTGCGGCTCCAGCTGGAGCGGATGACGAGCGGCTTCATCCCCTCGCTGCGCGAGTACAACCGGGTCTTCGGGATCACCTCCGAGCGGCTGGCCCGGGCGCCCCGGGAGCTGGTGATCATGCACCCCGGCCCGATGAACCGCGGGGTCGAGATCGACAGCGACGTGGCCGACGGGCCGCACAGCGTCATCCTCCCCCAGGTGACCAACGGCGTTGCCGTCCGCATGGCGGCGCTCTATCTGCTCGCCGGCGGCTCGCCCGACTGGCAGGGCCAGGGAGGCAGTGAGTGATGCGTCCGATTCTCATCCGCGGCGGCCGGGTCATCGATCCCTCGCGCCGGACCGACGGCGTGGCCGACGTCTACCTCGTCGAGGGCAAGGTCGCGGCGGTCGGGCGCAACATCACCGGCGAGGACGGCTGCCAGGTGATCGAGGCGAAGGGCCGGGTGGTCACCCCCGGCCTCATCGACCTGCACGTGCACCTCCGGGAGCCCGGATTCGAGCATGTCGAGACCGTTGCCACCGGCGCCATGGCCGCGGCCGCGGGCGGCTTCACCGCCGTCTGCGCCATGCCCAACACCGACCCGCCGCTCGACAACCAGGGTGCGGTGGGCTTCGTGATCAGCCAGGCGCAGAAGGCGGGGAAGGCCCGGGTGTACCCGGTCGGGACCATCTCGCTCGGCCAGAAGGGCGAGACGCTCTCCGAGTTCGGCGAGCTGCTCTCGGCCGGCGCGGTGGCGGTGAGCGATGACGGGAAGCCGATCATGTCGAGCCACCTGATGCGCACCGCGCTCGAATACGCGAAGACGTTCGGGATCCCGGTGGCCGATCACTGCGAGGAGATCACGCTCGCCCACGGCGGCGCGATGCACGAGGGCATCGTCGCCACCCGGCTGGGCCTCAAGGGGATTCCCGCCGCGGCCGAGGAGATCCACGTCGCCCGCGACTGCATCCTGAGCGAGCTCACCGGCGGCCACATCCACCTCTGCCACATGAGCACCCGCGGATCGGTGGAGCTCATCCGCCGGGCCAAGGCCAAGGGGCTCAAGGTCACGGCCGAGGTGACCCCGCATCACTTCACGCTGACCCACGAGGCGTGCGAGGGGTACAACACCAACGCCAAGATGAACCCGCCCCTCCGCGAGCCGGAGGACGTGGAGGCGCTCCGCGAGGCCCTGCGGGATGGCACCGTGGACGTGATCGCCACCGACCACGCGCCGCACCACTACGATGCCAAGGAACGGGAGTTCGACGACGCGCCCAACGGCATCCTCGGGCTGGAAACCGCCTTCGGCCTCGCGGTCACGGAGCTGGTGAAGCCCGGCCTGATCCCGCTCCCCGACCTCCTGTTCCGGATGAGCACCCGGGCGGCCCAGATCTACAACCTCCCCGGGGGCACGTTGGCGATCGGCGCCCCGGCCGACATCGCCATCCTCGACCCCGACGCCACCTGGACCGTCGACCCGTCGCGGTTCTACTCCAAGAGCCGGAACACGCCGTTCGGGGGCCGGCAGCTCCAGGGGCGGTGTGACCTCACGATCGTCCGGGGGAGGGTGGTCTACGACCGCTCCGCCGAGTAGCCCGCGGCTCCCGAGCCTCGCCGAGGCCGGGGACGCGATCATCCGGGTGTGCCGGCGGCTGTGGGAGGCGCGCCTGATCGCCGGGGCCGATGGCAACGTCTCGGTCCGGGTGGGGCCCGACACCCTCCTGGTCACCCCGCGCGGCCTCCTCAAGGGGGAGCTCACGGCCCAGGATCTGGTCCGGGTTTCCCTGACCGGGACCCCCCTGGGCGGCTTTCGTAAGGCCACGAGCGAATTACATTTGCACCTGCGCATCTACCAGGCGAGGCCGGATGTGGGGGCGGTGGTGCACGCCCACCCTCCCACCGCCACCGGGTTCGCCGTGGCGGGCGAGGGCCTGCCGGCCACCGTGCTGCCGGAGCTCACGGTGCTCTTCGGCGAGGTGCCGCTGGTGCCCTACGCCACGCCGGGCACCCCAGCCGTGGGCGACGCGATGGCCCCGTTCCTCGGGCGGCACGACGGGGTGCTGCTGGCCAACCACGGCGCCGTCACCTGGGGCGCCGACCTGATGTCGGCCCAGATTCGCATGGAAAGCCTGGAGCACGCGGCGCGCATCCTCCTCGCCGCGCGCACCATCGGACGGGTAGTGCACCTGACCCCTGAGCAAGTCCACGAGTTGGCACGGCCACGAGGGAAGTCCGGACATGACCAAGCCGAGCCCTGAGGGCGGGACCTCGATCGAGAAGCTGCTGGAGGACCGGGCCCAGTTCGTCAGCTGGCTGACCCGGCTCAACTCCACCGCGGGTGCGCCCTCGCCGGTGCCCGAGGCCGTCCGCGGCCGGGTGCGCGCCGACTACGAGCGGCGCCTGGAGGCGGTCCTCGAGGAGCTCCGCAGCCACACCAGCGCGCTCGAGGACCAGGTGGCCGGGCTGCAGGCCCGCGCCGGCGAGCTCGCCGCCCGCGAGAGCGAGCACAAGGAGCACCTCTCCGAGGCCGAGATCCGCCACATGGTCGGCGAATACGACGACTCCAAGTGGGAGGGGATCCGGACCGAGCTGCTCAAGGTGCTGGCCCATGTGCACGACGAGCTGTCGCAGACCCACGCGGAAATTGACCGGCTGAACGAGGTGCTGGGCACCATCCGGAGCCCGGTCGCCCCGGTGGTTCCCGATCCCGAGCCGGCCCCGATCCCGGAACCCCCGCCTTCTCCGGCGCCGCCGACCATCGCGTCCGGGCCCCGGCCGGCGGTCACCACGTCCGGTTCGCGGGCGGCCCTGCCGCCGGAGCCGATGGCCCCCCCGCCGGTGCCGGCGCCCGCGCCGCCGGTGATGGAGCCGCCCCGGCCCGCGGCCAGTGCGCCGGCCGCTACCGAGATCCCCTTCCGCCCGGCGCCGCCGCGCCCGCAGCCCAAGGCCCCCGCGCCGCCGCCCGCACCCAAGAAGGAGGAGCAGCCGAGCCGGACGCTCTGGTTCCCGAGCGGCAAGCCGGCGGAGGCGGGCGGGGGTGGGGCAAAGCTCGACGAGTTGGCGTTCCTCAAGTCGGTGACGGGTAACGAGGCGCCGGCAGCCCCGCCGCCTCCCCCCGCGGCCCCGGCCCGGAGCCGGGCCAGCGGCGGGTTCACCCGGGCACCGGAACCGGCGATCCCTGAGGCGCCGCCGGAGCCCAAGGCCCCGGCAGCCGACACCGCCAGGGACCGCTCGAGCGGCAGCGGCCAGAAGACCCTCAAGTGCGGTGAGTGCGGTACGCTCAACCGCCCGACGGAGTGGTATTGCGAACGGTGCGGGGCGGAGCTGGCGGCGCTGTAACGGACGCGACGGGGGGGCAGGGGGACATGCAAACGGGCGGGGATCCCTCAGGGGATCCCCGCCCGCAGTGCTTCAGGGGCCGGGTTACTTCTTGCCGGCGACGAGCCTGGCCAGGCGGCTCTTGGTCCGGTTGGCGGCGTTCTTGTGGACCAGGTTCTTGCGGCCGGCGCGGTCGAGCAGCTTCGCAGCCTCGACGAACGCATTCTTGGCCTCGGCCCCGTTGGCGGCGGTCCGGACCTTCTTGATGGCGGTGCGCAGCTGGCTGCGACGGGTGCGGTTGCGCTCGTTCGCAGCGATCGACTTCCGCAGCGCCTTCTTGGCGGACTTGATACGGGGCACGGACAACCTCTCGTTCGGTTCCTGACGGCCGGCCCGGATGGGCCGGCGGGAAGCCGACAACCTAGGCAGGCGGAGGCGCAAGGTCAAGCGGGGGGCGGGTTTTCCGGGCTGGGAGGGCGGGTTAGATTGGGCCTCCCGATGCCAGACCTCCGTGAATTCGTCCTCATCGCGCCCATCCTGCTCTTCTCGTTCGTGGCGCACGAATACGCCCACGCGCGCACCGCGCTGTGGCAGGGGGACGATACCGCCTACCAGCTTGGCCGGGTGACCCTGAATCCGCTGCCGCACATCGATCCCTGGATGACCATCCTCCTCCCGGCGCTGCTGTGGGTGGTCTCGAGCGCCGCGGGGATGCCGTTCACGTTCGGCGGCGCCAAGCCGGTGCCGGTCGTCCCGCGCAAGTACCGCAAGTACGTCCGGGGCGACCTCATCGTCTCTTCCGCCGGGGTCGCCACCAACTTCGCGCTCGCGCTGCTCTGTGCCATGCTCTTCGTGGCGCTGGCGCCGCTGGCCGGCCTGCTCCCGGGCATGGCCACGGGGCTCGCGCTGCTGCAGCGGATGATGATGTGGGGCATCTGGCTCAACCTGGTGCTCTGCTTCTTCAACCTGATGCCGATCCCGCCGCTCGACGGCTCGCACCTGCTGTACCACGCGCTGCCGCCGGCGTGGGGTGCCCGGTACCGCGCCCTGGGCCAGTTCGGGTACCTGCCGCTGATGGCGGTGCTGCTGTTCCTGCGCCCGCTGACCAACCTGTTCCTGGCGCCGGCCTACTGGGGCTTCAGCCAGCTGTACGGGCTGGTCGCGGCGTATGGCATCGGTTCCACCTGGAAGCCCTTCGGCGCATGACCCACCCCGACGCCCCCACCGCCGCGCTGGGCGCCGAGCCGGCGTTCGTCGTCCAGCTGGACGCCTTCAACGGGCCGCTCGACCTGCTCCTGCACCTGCTGCGGGAAGAGCAGATCGACATCGCCGACATCCCGATCGCGCGCATCGCCGACCAGTTCCTGCAGGCGATCCAGCACCTCGGGCTCAACCAGGCGGCCGACTACCTCGAGATGGCGGGGCGCCTGCTGCGGCTCAAGGCGCAGATGCTGCTGCCCCGCCGCGATGGCGAAGAGGGGTGGGAGGACCCGCGGCACGAACTGGTGCGGCGGCTGCTGGAGTACCAGCTCATCAAGGAAGTGGCCGGCTGGCTGGAGCGCGCCGCCGACCGGCGTGCGGACCACCACGCCCGCGGCTACCTGCCGGCCCCGCCGGACCTGCCGCCGCCACCGCTCACCCTGGACCTGGTGGAGCTGCTGCGGGCGGTCGAGAAGGTGGTCAGCGAGATCCCGTCGCCGGTGCTGCACCGCGTGGTGCCGCGCCCGCTGGATACCGAGGGGGCTACCCGCCGGCTGGAGGCGCTGCTCGAGGAGCGGGAGGAGTTCTCCTGGCTCGAGGCGCTGGGGCCCCGGCCCACCATCGTGGACCTGCTGTCCACCCTGCTGGCGCTGCTCGAGCTCGCCAAGCGGGGCCGCATCCTGATCACCCAGGCCGAGGCCTTCACCTCGTTCCTGATCCGGCGCCGCGCGCCCGAGCCCGAGCCGGAGATCGCGCCGCGCGCCGGGGCCGCCCCCGTGGACGCGGCCGCCGGCCAGCCCGTGGCGGAGCCGCCCCTGGTCTCCGCCGCAGAGGAACCTGCCCCATGATGCCGCTGACCCAGCTGGTGGAGGCCGCGCTCTTCGCCGCCAACCGCCCGATCACCATCGAGGAGCTGCAGACGCTCGAGCCCGAGGCGTCGCTGGCCGACGTGCGCACGGCCCTGGACGAGCTGCGGGAGCACTACGACTTCGACGGCCACGCCGTGGAGGTGGTGGAGCTGGCCGGCGGCTACCAGGTCCTCACCCGCCGCGCCTTCGCCGAAGCCATCGAGCGGGCGCAGATCGCGGTGCGCACCCCGCGGCTCACCGCCGCGGCCATGGAGACGCTCGCCGTGATCGCCTACCGGCAGCCGGTGGGGCGGGCGGAGATCGAGGAGATCCGCGGGGTGTCGGCGGGGGGCGTGCTGCGCAGCCTGCAGGAACGGGGGCTGATCGAGGTGGTGGGGCGCAGCGAGGCGATGGGCCGCCCGCTGCTGTACGGCACCACGCCGCTGCTGCTCGAGCTCCTCGGGCTCCGCGACCTGGGCGAGCTGCCACGCACCGATGAGTTCACGGTGGCGCTGCAGCCGCACAAACCCGAACAGGCGGATTCGGCCGAAGCGGCCGCGTCGGTCCCGGCGGAATCATGAGCGAGATGCGGTTGCAGCGGGCGCTGGCGCGCGCGGGGATCGCGAGCCGGCGGGCCGCCGAGGAGCTGATCGAGTCGGGCAAGGTGCGGGTCGATGGCGCGGTGGCGACGCTCGGGATGAAGGTGGATCCCGACCGGCAGAAGATCACCGTCGGCGGCAAGGCGATCCCGCGCCTGGAGCAGCGCTGGCTCGCCTTCCACAAGCCGATGGGGGTCGTCACCACCGCGAGCGACGAGGAAGGCCGCCGCACGGTGTTCGACTTCGTGAAGGACCCGCGCGGGCTCACCTACGTGGGCCGGCTGGACGTCAACACCACCGGCCTCCTGCTGCTCACCACCGACGGCGAGGCGGTGCACCGCCTGACGCACCCGAGCTCCCGGATCCCGCGCAGCTATACCGCGCTGGTGCATGGCCTGGACCTCCCCGCCATCGAGGCGGCGATCAAGCGGCGGGTGACGGTCGACGGCAAGCCCGTGGTGCCGACCGCCGTGCGGGTGCGCCCCGGGCGGGACGGGCGGGCCATCCTTGACGTGACCCTCACCGAGGGCCGGAACCGGATCGTGCGGCGCTGGTGCGAGGAGATGGGGCTCAAGGTGGAACGCCTGGCCCGTCTGGCGTACGGCCCGATCCGGCTGGGCGAGCTCCCGGTGGGCCAGACCCGCCCCCTCACCCCGGCGGAGGAGGACAAGATCTACGCGGTCCTCGGCCGGGCGGCCGAGGCGCGCGCCAGGACCACCAAGGCCGCCACGCCACGGGCCCGGCCGGCGCCGCGGGCACCCGGTGAGGCGCGTCACACGCCGCGACGCCGGGGCTGACAACGCGCCGGGGCGCGACTATCCTCCCACATCCCTCAACCCCCGCGCCCCGCCATGACTGCACGACCCTCCGTTGCCTCCCGCACGGTCGACGCCGGACCCGTCCAGCAGGTGGTGACCGAGGTCGGCCGCCGGATCGTGGGGCAGGAGATGATGGTCGAGCGCCTCCTGGTCGGCCTGCTGACCGGCGGCCACATCCTCCTCGAAGGCGTCCCGGGCCTCGCCAAGACGCTGGCCGTCAAGACGCTCGCCGAGGTCGTCGAGGCGAGCTTCTCCCGCATCCAGTTCACCCCCGACCTGCTCCCCGCCGACGTCATCGGCACCATGGTGTTCGACCCCAAGAGCCAGGAGTTCCGGGTCAAGCACGGGCCGATCTTCGCGCAGATCATCCTGGCCGACGAGATCAACCGCGCCCCCGCCAAGGTGCAGGCGGCGCTCCTGGAGGCCATGCAGGAGCACCAGGTGACCATCGGCGGCACCAGCTTCCGGCTGGAGGAGCCGTTCCTGGTGCTGGCCACGCAGAACCCGATCGAGAACGAGGGCACCTATCCCCTCCCCGAGGCACAGCTCGACCGCTTCATGCTCAAGGTGCGGGTGGGCTATCCCACGCGCGACCAGGAGAAGGAAGTTCTGCTGCGCCGCAGCGGCACGGAGGAGGCGCCGGTGCGCCAGATGCTCGACCCCGCGACCATCCTGGCGCTGCGAGAGACCATCGCCGCCACGTTCGTGGACCAGAAGGTGGTGGACTACATCGTGGACCTGGTGCGCGCCACCCGCGACCCCTCGGTGGTCGGGCTCGCCAACCTGCGCCCCCTGGTGGCGTTCGGGGCCTCGCCGCGGGCCTCCATCGCGCTGGTGCAGGCCGCCAAGGCCCACGCCTTCCTGCGCGGCCGTGGCTACGTGATCCCCGAGGACGTCCGGGCGCTGGCCCTCGACGTGCTGCGGCACCGGGTGCTGCTCACCTTCGAGGCCGAGGCGGAGGAGATCGACGCGGACCAGGTCGTCACCCGCATCCTCGACGCGGTGCCGGTGCCGTGACACGGCGCGTGGGCCCCGGTCCCCGGTCCTGACCTCCCATGCCGCCGATCTCTCCCGAAATCCTGAAGCAGGTCAAGGCGATCGAGCTCCGTTCCCGGGGTATCGTCTCGTCCCTGTTCGCCGGCGAGTACCGCTCGGTGTTCCGGGGGCAGGGCATGGAGTTCGCCGAGGTGCGGGGGTACGAGCACGGCGACGACTTCCGCGCCATCGACTGGAACGTCTCCGCCCGCCTGGGCCATCCCTACATCAAGACGTTCATCGAGGAGCGGGAGGTCACGCTCCTCCTGGTGGTGGACCAGTCCGGTTCCACCCACTTCGGCACGCCCCGCTCCAAGTCCGCGGTGGCGGTGGAGGTGGCGTCCATCCTGGCGCTCGCGGCCGCGAGCACCAATGATCGGGTCGGCGCGCTGCTCTTCGCCGAGCGGGTGGAACGGGTGATCCCGCCGGGCAAGGGCCGGCGCCACGCCCTGCGGGTCATCCGCGACCTCGTGGCCTTCCGGCCCACCGGGCAACGGACCGACCTGGCCAGCGCGCTACGCTACGCCACCGGCCTGCTGCGGCACCGGAGCATCGTCGTCGTCCTCTCGGATTTCCTGGCGCGGGGGTGGGAACAGCCGCTCCGCCAGCTGGCGGTGCGGCACGATGTCGTGGCCGTGGCGGTGGAAGACCCGCGCGAGACCAACCTGCCCGACGCCGGCTGGATCGAACTCGAAGACGCCGAGACCGGGACGCGTCAGGTGGTCGACACCGGGGAACGACAGGTGCGGGGACGGTTCCGGGCCCTCGCCGAGAAGCGGCGCGAGGAGCGGGGCCGCGGGCTCACCGCCGCCGGCGTGGACCAGGTGCTGATCCGGACCGACCAGGACTACGCGCCGGTGCTGCGGCGCGCCTTTGCCATGCGTGCCCGGCGGCTGCAGCGGTGATCCTGCTCCTGCTGGCCCTGCAGGCCCCGCTTCCCACCGTGGGCGACACCATCTGGCTGGAGCGGCGGGTGACGGTGCCGGGTGGCGCGGAGGTGCGCCCCGCGTCCTGGGAGCTCGACGGGGCCCTCGGCCTGCTCGGGCGGCCCCGGACCCGGCGCGAGGGCGGGGAACTCATCATTGCCTACCCGGTGGTGGCCTGGGCCGCCGGCACCCATCAGGTGGTGATTCCCGGCCCCATCCTGGTCCGCGCCGATGGCGCGTCCGACACGCTTCCGGACGAGCCGCGCACCCTCGAGGTGGCGAGCGTGCTGCCGCCGGGAGCGGTGCCCGAGCGGACGCCGCCCCAGCCCGAGGCCGGCATCGTCGATGAGCAGATCACGTCACCGTTGCCGCTCATGGCCTGCCTGCTGGCGGCGACGATCCTCTTCCTGCCGCTGGCCTGGGGCTGGCTGCGCCGCGGACCGGCCATGCCCGCCGGGGCCCCGCCGAATGCCCCGGCACGGCCCCCGGTGGATGAGTGGCATGCCGCAGGTGAGCACCGTGCGGTGGCGGCGGTGGCCGCGCGCGAGCTGCGGCGCGCGCTGACCAGTCACCTCCCGGGGAGCGTGCCCGGCCTCGTGACTTCCCGCCTCCTCCGGGTGGTGAGCGAGCAGCGCCCCAGGTGGCCGGCCGAGGAGATCGGCACGGTGCTGCGCGCGCTCGAGGCGGCGGAGTTCGCCGAGCGCCCCGGCGCCGATGTGGCCGCCCTGGCCACGCGGGCCGCCGAGCTCGCCCGCGGGCTCGAGGGGGCGGCGTGACGTTCGCCCGCCCCTGGCTGCTGCTCCTGCTCCTGCTGCCGGTGGCCTGGTGGTGGTGGCGCCGCGGGAAGGGCAGCGCCGCCACCCGGTTCAGCGACCTCGGCCTGGTGCAGCTGGTGCGGGAGCGACGCTGGCTCGCCCGCCTGCCGGTGGCGCTCCGCGCCCTCGCCTTCGTGGCCTGGGTCGTGGCGTCGGCCGGGCCGCGGGTGGGCGGGGCCCAGGTGGAGCGGAAGAAGGAAGGCATCGCGATCGTGATCGCGGTGGACATCTCGAGCAGCATGCTCGCGGAGGACTTCGCCCCGAGCAACCGGATGGAGGTGGCTAAGCAGCAGGCGATCGCCTTCATCAAGGGCCGCAGCGCGGACCGCATCGGGGTGGTGGCGTTCGCCGGCGAGGCGCTGACCCAGGTGCCGATCACCGTGGACTACCCGGTGCTGATCGAGGCGGTGGGGAAGCTCCGCATCGGGATGCTCGAGGACGGCACGGCGATCGGCACCGGGCTGGCGACCGCGGTCAACCGGCTGCGGGAGGCGCCCGGCAAGTCGAAGGTGGTGCTGCTGCTCACCGACGGGGTCAACAACCGGGGCACCGTCGATCCCCGGACCGCCGCGGCGGCCGCGGCCGCCCTCGGCATCCGGGTCTATACCATCGGGGTCGGCACCGAGGGGGAGGCGCCGATCCCGACGGGGCGGGGCCTGTCGGGCTTCCGGTACGAGATGCTGCCGGTGCAGATCGACGAACCGCTCATGCGCGACATCGCGGCGAGCACCGGCGGACGGTACTTCCGCGCCAAGGACAGCGAGGCCCTGAGCCGGGTCCTGCAGCAGATCGACGGGCTGGAGAAGACACCCATCCGCGTGACCCGCTACGTGCGCTACGACGAGATCGCCAAGCCGCTGGTCCTCGCCGGCCTGGTGGCGCTCGCGCTGGAGCTGCTGCTCAGCGCCACCCTGGTGGTGCGGACGCCATGAGCTTCGACAGCCCGCTGCTGCTGCTCCTCGCTCCCATCATCGCCGCCGCCCTCGGCCTGGTGGCGCTGCTGGCGCGGCGCCGGCGGATCGCCCGGTCCGCGGCCTGGTCCGAAGAGCTGGCGCGCCAGTCCCGCGCCACCGGGGCGATGGCGCCGCTGCTGCTGGCGCTGGCCGGCCTGGCGGCGGGGGTGGGAATTGCCGGTCCCCGCGGTGGTCACGCCACCGTGAAGGCGGAGACCCAGGCGCTCTCGGTGGTCTTCGTGATGGACATCAGCCGCTCCATGCTGGCCGAGGACCAGGCGCCGAGCCGGCTGGCGCGCGCGGCCCGCGAGGCCCGTCGGCTGGTGCAGGACCTCGACGAGGACCGGGTCGGCCTGGTGGCGTTTGCCGGGCAGAGCTACATCCTGAGCCCGCTCACGCTCGATGGCGGCGCCATCACGCTGTTCCTCGACGCCCTCTCGCCCGACCTGGTGAGCCAGGGCGGCACCGCGATGGGGCGCGCCCTCCGGCAGGGCGCAGACCTGCTCAACGCCTCGCGTGAAGCGGGCGACCGGGTGCTCGTGGTCTTCACCGACGGCGAGGCTCATGACTCGCTGCCCGACATCCTCGCCGCGGCGCGGGCCCTCCGGGAACAGCAGATCCGGCTGGTGCTGGTGGCGGAGGGCGGGACCAGGCCGGTGTCGATTCCGGTGCGCGACAGCGCGGGCACCCTGATCGAGTACAAGACGGACGCGCAGGGCGCGCCGGTGGAGACGTTCCGCCGCGATCCGGTGCTGCAGCAGGTGGCGGATGCCGCCGAGGGCGCGCTCGTGCCGGCGGAACTGCCGGACCAGGCCGGGGCGGTGCGCGAGCTGCTGTACGCCTTCCAGCGGGCCCCCACCACGAGCAGCAGCACCCAGGACCTGCTGCCGCTGGTCTGGATCCCGGCCCTGCTCGCGGCGGCCTTCCTCGCGGTCCAGACGGTATCGCGCCGGACGGCGGCGCTGGTGGGACTGGCCGCGCTGCTGGGCGCGGGCCGGGCGGCCGCCCAGCGGCCGGCGCCCGGGGTGCGGGACTACGAAGCCGGGCGGGCCGCCGCCGCCGCCCGCCAGCTGCAGGCCCGGCTCTCGCCCACCGCCTCGGACACCGCGTACTACAACGCGGGCACCGCGCTGCTGGGGGCCGGCGACCTCCCGGCCGCCGAGCAGGCCCTCGCCCAGGCCGCCCGATCCCTCGATCCGGAGCTGCGCTACCGCGCGCTCTACAACCAGGGGGTCGTGCTGCTCCGCCGTGCGGGCGCCGATTCGTCGCGGCGCGACTCGCTGCTCGGCGAGGCGGCCGACCGGCTGCGGCAGGCCCTGGCGCTGGAACCGGGCAGCAGCCGCGCCAAGTGGAACCTCGAACTGGCGCAGCGGCAGCGCACGCCGCCCCCCTCCGGCGGCGGCAATGCGCCGAAACCGCCCCCGCCGCGCGGCCAGCAGCCCCAGCCGCAGCAGCAGGGGCCCGGCCGCCCGCCGGAAGGGATGCCCACGCTCTCCCCCGAGCAGGCGCAGCAGATCCTCAATTCGGTGACCCGCGAGGAGCGCGACACCCGGGCGCGGCGCCTCGGGCGGGCCCGCCCCACGCCGCCGACGGAGCAGGACTGGTGATCACGCTCGCGCTGGGCCTGGCACTGCTGGCGCCGCAGGCGCGGGGGCCGGAGGTCATGCTCGCGGTGGACCGCGATCGCGTGGCGCCGGGCGACGTGATCACCCTCACCATCCGGGTCACCAGTGACCTGCCCGACCCGATCCGGGTGGAGCTGCCCTCCCTGGGCGGGGTGGAACTGGAGTCGCGGAGCGAGCGCAGCGATGTCACCACGGGCAGCCAGGCGGGCCGCAACACCTGGATCGAGCTCCGGCTCCGGGCGGTGACGCCGGGGGAGTGGCGCCTCGGGCCCGTGAACGTGCGGCAGGGGATCGCCTTTGCGCAGGGGGACCCCGTCACCATCACCATCGAGGGCGGCACGCCCGCCGCCGTCACGGCGAGCCTCTCGGACCGGCTGAGCCGCATCATCCAGCGGGCGCCGCCCCCCAGCGCCCTCGGCGCGGCGGGCATCTCGGTGGCCCTCTCCGACGACCGGGTGGTGGTGGGGCAGCAGGTCGACGTGGTCACGCTGGCGTGGTTCGAACGGGAGACGCGACAGCGGTTGCGTCGCGCGCCGACGGTGGAGCCGCCGCAGATCGAAGGCGTCTGGAGCTACCCGCAGCCGGTGCCCGGCGGCATCGCGGCCACGCGCCAGGTCGGCGGAAAGTGGTATGACCTGTTCGTGCTGCACCAGGTGGCGTTCCCGCTCACGCCGGGCCGCTTCGCGGTGAGTCCGGCCAAGCTCACGTACCATCTCCCGCTGGCGTACCAGTTCTTCAGCCAGGAGGAGCGGTACGAACTGGCCAGCGAGCCCTCCAGCTTCGCAGCGCTCCCCCTGCCGGACGCCGGCCGGCCTCCCGGCTTCGCGGGGGCCGTGGGCCATGGCCTCACCGTCAGCCGCACCCTGACCCCCACCAGCGGACGGCAGGGCGAGGCATTCACGGCCGAGATCGTGGTCCGGGGCGAGGGCAACGTGGCGCTGTGGCCGGAGCCCGCCGTGCGCTGGCCGTCCAGCGTCCGCGTCTACCCGGAGGCCTCGGAGGAGCGGCCCGCGTCGAACGGGGGCCGGTTCGGCGGGCGGAAGACCTTCCACTTCCTGCTCATCCCCGATTCCGCGGGCAGCCTGAGCGTCCCCTCGATTGCCTACCCCTACTACGACCCCGAGTCCTCCACCTACCAGCAGGTGACCGTGCCGCCCGCGGTGATGGTCGTCGCCCCCCGGGGCGAGCGGGTGGTGGCGCGCGCCGAGCCGCCGCCGATGCGGCTCGACCTCCATGTGCCCCTGGGCCGCCGGCTCCACGGCGCGCTGCCTGCGCAGGTGTGGTGGCTGCTGGCCCTGGCGCCGGTGCTGGTGTGGCTGGTGCCGCGCCTGCCCCGGATCCGGCGCCGACGCCGGCCGGCCGTGGCGCCCCGCGCCGAGACCCTGGGCATGGCACACCAGCGCGTGGTCCGGGCGCTGGCCGCCGTCGGTGCGCAGGGATCGGAGGCCGCGCGGTTGGCGGAGCTCAAGGCCCGGCTCGATGCCGCGCGCTTCTCCCGCGACGCCGTCGCGGGGGAGCATGCCCTCCTTGCCGAGGTGGACCAGGTGCTGGCCGTGCAACCGGAGGCCGGCCGCGCGGCGGGCCGACGGTGGCGTCAGCGGGCCGGGCTGGTGGTGGCCCTGGGCCTGGCGGGTGCCGGGGCCGCTCGGGGGCAGTCGGGCCCGGAACAGCTGTACGAGGCGGGGGCCTATCGTGCCGCGGCCGTCGGCTTCCTCCGTCGGGCCACCCTCGGCCCCGACGTGACGGCCCACTGGTTCAACCTGGGGGACGCCGCCTTCCGCGGCGGCAGCGACGCGCTGGCCCTGGTGGCGTACGTCCGCGCCGCGCGCCTGAGCCCACGCGATGGTGGCGTGCGGCGGGCCCTCGTGCTCCTGCCCCCGGCCGACGCCCGCGCCGCCGACGCGCTCTGGGTGGCGCCGGTCACGCCCGAGGAGCTCTGGCTCGTGGGGCTCGTGGTCTGGATCGCCGGGTGGCTCGGGATCCTGTGGACCCGGTCCTGGCGCGGCCGCTGGGTGGTGCTGCTCGCCGGAGGCGCCGCCCTGGTCGCGGCCGGGGAGGGGCTCGCCTGGCGCTACGCGCGGCCCGTCGCGGTGGTCGCGGAGAACCTGCAACTCCGGCTCTCGCCCCATGAGATGGCCCCCGGCGTCGGGGAGGCCGCGGTGCTCAGCACGGTGCGGCTCGGGCCGGCCCGCGGCGCCTGGGTCCAGGTGGAACTGCCCGGCGGCCAGCGCGGCTGGGCCGAAGCCGCCGGCCTCGTCCCGCTGGACGCCCCACGGATCCCCTGACGGATCGCGGTCCGCGCTTATCTTCTTCCCATGCCACGCCGCATCGCCATCCTGCCCGACACCGTCGCCGACCAGATCGCGGCCGGTGAGGTCGTCGAACGCCCCGCCTCCGCGGTCAAGGAACTGGTGGAGAACGCCATCGATGCCGGCGCCAGCCGGGTGCGCATCGAGCTCGAGCAGGGGGGCAAGACCCTCATCGAGGTGAGCGACGACGGCCACGGCATGGGGCGCGAGGACGCCGTCCTCGCCCTGGATCGCCACGCCACCAGCAAGATCCGCAGCGCGGCCGACCTCGTCGGGGTGCGCACGTTCGGCTTCCGCGGCGAGGCGCTCCCCGCCATCGCCTCCGTCTCCCATTTCCGGCTGAGCACGTCCGAGGGCGACGGCGAGGCCACCGAGATCGACGTCAATGGCGGCCGGGTCGACCAGGTCCGGCCCGCGGCGCGCCAGCGCGGCACCACCATCACGGTGCGGGGGCTGTTCTTCAACACGCCGGCCCGCCGCAAGTTCCTCCGCTCCGCCTCGAGCGAGTCGCGCGCCTGCTGGGAGGCCGTCGCCACCCTCGCCCTGGCCCATCCCGGCGTCGGGCTCGAACTGCTGTTCGACGGCCGGACCCGGCTCCAGGTGCCCTCCGGCCAGACGCCGGTGGAGCGGCTGGAGGCGGTGTGGGGGCCCGACCTGGCCCGCACCCTGGTGCCGGTCCGGTACGCCGTGGGCGGCTTCCAGGTCCGCGGGTTCATCCAGCGTCCGGCCGACGCCCAGCCCACCGGACGGCGCACCCAGCTCTTCATCAACGGCCGGCCCTTCCGCGACAACTTCCTGGTCCGGGCCGCGGAGGCGGGCTACCGCTCCGCGATCCACCCCGGGGACCGTCCCTCGCTCTTTCTCGAGCTCGAGACGGCCAACGACGACGTGGACGTCAACGTCCACCCGGCCAAGCTCGAGGTGCGGTTCCGGGACCGCATCGGTGCCGAGCGCGCCGTGGAGGAGGCCGTGCGGGATGCCCTCGGCAAGCTGGAGGCGGCCGCGCTGGTGGGTGGATCCGGCCGTCGGGAGTTCCTGCCGGTGGGCACCGGCAGCCTGCCGGCGGCGTACGATGCGGCGCCCGGCCTGTTCGCTCCCCTCGAGGCGGCGGCCGCCACGACCGACGACGGCTTCGACGCAGCGCCCGCCGCCGACCGCCCGGCGTGGGAACTCGGGCCGATCACGCAGCTCTTCAACACCTACCTGGTCTATGAGTCGGCCGACGGGCTGGTCTTCGTGGACCAGCACTCGGCCCATGAACGGGTACTGTACGAGCAGGTGATGGAACGGCTCACCGGCGGCGGGCTGCCCGGGCAGCGGCTGCTGCTGCCGGTGACACTCGATCTCACCGACGAGGAACTCGAGGTGGTGGAGCAGTACGGTGAGGTGCTCCGCCGGGTGGGCTACGAGGTGGAGCCGTTCGGCGGGCGGACCGTGGCCCTGCAGGCGGTGCCCACCCCGCATCCGCGGTTCGACGCCACGCGCTGCTTCCAGGAACTGGTGGCCGACCTGGCCCGGGGCCGGTTCGGCGGCTGGGCCAACCGGCTGGAGCGGTTCGCGGCAACCTACGCCTGCCGCGCGGCGGTGAAGGGGGGCGACCCGCTCGACGAGCGGGAGCAGCGCGAGCTCCTCGCCCGCCTCTTCGGCTGCGCCCTCCCGCCGCACGACGTGCATGGCCGGGCGACGATCGTGCAGCTCCCGCGGGAGGAGCTGGAGCGGCGCTTTGGCCGCCGTTAGGACCCCGGTCCTCCTCGGCCCCACGGGCATCGGCAAGACCGCCGTCGCCTTCGCCCTGCAGCAGCACTGGCCGCTCGAAGTCGTTTCCGCCGACTCCCGGCAGGTCTATCGCGGGCTCGACATCGGCACGGCGAAGCCGCCGGCGCGCTGGCTGGCCCGCCTGCCGCACCATGGGCTCGACCTGGTCGCGCCCGGGGAGCGCTACAGCGCCGGCCGCTTCGCCGCCGACGCGCCGGTGTGGATCGCGTCCATCGTGCTGCGGGGAAGGCTGCCGGTGGTGGTCGGCGGGACGGGGCTGTACGTGAAGGCGCTCGTGGATGGCCTCTTCGCCGAGCCGCCCCTCGACCCGACCCGCCGGCACGAGCTGGAACGCTGGACCCGCACGCTCGAACCGATCGACCTGGTGCGCTGGGCCGGGCGGCTCGACCCCGGGTTCCAGGGGGGCGGGCGGCAGCGTGCCGCGCGGGCCGTGGAGGTGGCGCTGCTCACCGGCCGGCCGCTCAGCTACTGGCAGGCCGCGGCCCGCGCGCAGGGATCGGTCCGCCCCTGGTATGTGGTGCTCACCGCGCCGCGGGCGGTGCTGCACCAGCGCATCCTGGTCCGTGCCGAGGAGATGGTCCGCCGCGGCATGATCGAGGAAGTGGCCGCGGTCCTGGCCGAGGGCCTCCGCCCCGGGGCGCCGGGCCTGGACGCCATCGGCCCCCGTGAGGCGGTGGAGTACCTGCATGGCCTCCGCACCCGGGAGAGCGTGGCGGAGGCGGTGGCAATCGCCAGCCGGCAGTATGCCAAGCGGCAGGAGACCTGGTTCCGCCACCAGCTCGAGGGCCCGGTGCTCACCCTCGACGCCACCCGGCCGCCCGAGGAGATCGCGGCCGAGATCGCGGCCCGCTGGGCCGCGGCGGGGCCGTGAGGCGGCACGGTGCGGCGGGCGCCCGCCAGCATTAGCTTCTCCCGCCATGGACCTTCGCGCCGAACTCGCCAGCGCCGCCCAGACCGGCGACGTCGCCCGCCTGCGTGAGCTGCTCGACCACAACCGCGACTTCTCCACCATGCCCGACCAGGACGGCTGCACGCCGCTGCACTATGCGGCGTACTTCGGCCACCTGGAGGCCGCACGCTACCTGCTGTCCATCGGCGCCGATCCCGCCGCGCGCTCCATGGATCCCCTGCGCAACCAGCCGCTGCACGCGGCCGCCGGCAGCGGGCACGCCGCGATCGTGCAGCTGCTGCTGGGTGCCGGGGCGGACCCCGGTGCGGAGCAGAGTGGCCAATGGACCCCGCTGCACGGCGCCGCGGAGCAGGGTCACCTGGAAGTGGTGCGCGCGCTGCTCGCCGCCGGCGCCCGGCCCGACCGCGCCAGCGTGTCCGGCGCCACGCCGCGGTCGCTGGCGCGTGCGAGGGGGCACGCCGCGGTCACCGCCCTCCTCGACGCCGCCCCCGGCCACCCGTAACCGGACCCGCCATGCGCATCGGCATCACCTGCTATCCGACGTACGGCGGCTCGGGGGCCCTCGCCACCGAGCTGGGGCTGGCGCTCGCGCGCCGCGGCCACGAGGTGCATTTCATCTCGTACGCCTCGCCGTTCCGCCTCCGCGGCTTCGCCGAGCGGGTGGTGTTCCACGAGGTGGACACGGCCATCTCGCACTATCCGCTGTTCGACCACTTCCCGTACACCCTGGCCCTCGCGTCCAAGCAGTACGAGGTGGCCCGGCGGGAGGAGCTCGACATCCTGCACGTGCACTACGCCATCCCGCACGCCACCACCGCCTGGCTGGCGCGCGAGATGCTCGCCGGCGAGCGGCCGGTCCGGGTGATCACCACCCTGCACGGCACCGACATCACCCTGGTGGGGCAGGAGGCGAGCTTCTACCAGATCACCAAGTTCTCCATCGAGCGGTCCGACGAGGTCACGGCGGTCTCCAACTTCCTGCGCGACGAGACCTACCGCACCTTCGGCTGCGTGAGCTGCAACGTCGAGGTGATCCCCAACTTCGTGAACCTCGACGAGTATCGCCCCGACCCCGCGGCGCGCCGGGAGGCCCTGGCGCCGGCCGGTGACCGGGTGGTCACCCACATCTCGAACTTCCGCGAGGTGAAGCGGGTGAAGGACGTGGTCCGGATCTTCGCCCGCATCCGGAAGGCCATGCCCGCCACCCTGGTCATGATCGGGGATGGACCCGAGCGGGGCGACGCCGAGCGGGAGGCGGAGCAGCTGGGCGTGGCGGAGAGCGTCCGGTTCCTCGGCCGCCTCGACCGGGTGGCGAGCATCCTCCAGGCCAGCGACCTGTTCCTGCTGCCCTCCCAGTCGGAGTCCTTCGGGCTCGCGGCGCTCGAAGCCATGGCCTGTGGCGCGCCGGCCGTGGCCAGCCGCGTCGGCGGCCTCCCGGAGGTGATCGAGGACGGTGTCTCGGGCCTGCTCGAACTGCCCGGCTCCGTGGAGGCGATGGGGCGCCGGGCCGTCGAGCTGCTGCAGCACCCGGGACGGTACGCCGCGATGCGGGAAGCCGCGATCGCGCAGGCCAACCGGTTCTCCGCGGAGCGGATCGTGCCGATGTACGAGGCCGTCTACGCCCGGGCCATGGCGTGACCCCGGGCGAGCTGCTCGACGCCTCGCTCCTCGGGCTGGTGGAGGGCATCACCGAGTTCCTGCCGATCTCGAGCACCGGGCACCTGATCGTCGCCGCGGACTGGCTCCGGTTCACCGGGCCCCGTGCCAAGACCTTCGAGATCTTCATCCAGCTGGGCGCCATCCTCGCCATCGTCTGGATCTACCGGCAGCGGTTTGTCGGCGTGGCCCGCAGCGCCCTGCGCGAGCCGGACAGCCGGCGGTTCATCACGAACCTGCTGCTCGGGTTCCTGCCGGCGGCCGTGGTCGGCTTCCTGATCCACGGCTGGATCAAGGAGCACCTGTTCACCCCGACCGTCGTGGCCTGGGGATTCATCGCCGGCGGGGTGCTGATGCTGCTCATCGAGCGCCGCCGACCGGTCCCGACGGTGACCGATGCCGCCGCCATCCCGCCGGCGACCGCCCTGGCCATCGGCCTGGCGCAGATGCTGGCCCTGGTGCCCGGCGTCTCGCGCTCCGGCGCCACCATCATGGGCGGCTACCTGCTCGGCCTCTCGCGCACCGCCGCGACCGAGTTCTCCTTCTTCCTCGCGGTGCCGGTGCTCTCCGCCGCCGCGGGATACGACCTGCTCAAGAGCCTCGACCAGCTGGTCCCGGCCGACCTGCCGGTCTTTGCCGCGGGCTTCGTGGTGGCGTTCCTGTCGGCATTCGTGGTGGTGAAGGCCCTGCTGCGCTACGTGGCGCACCACAGCTTCGTGCCCTTCGCCTGGTACCGGATCGCCTTCGGGGCCTTCCTGCTCTGGCTCGCGGGCCAGCGCGCCATCGGCGCCTGACCCATGGGGCACCCGGTGGTGCAGGAGCTCGACGAGACGGCCTCGACCCAGGACCTCCTGCACGCCATGGCCGCCGAGGGCGCGCCTACGGGGAGCGCGGTCGTGGCCCGGGTGCAGCGCGGGGGACGGGGTCGCCGGGGACGCCCGTGGGCCTCCCCGGCGGGTGGACTGTGGCTCAGCGTCCTCTGCCGGCCGCCCGCCGATGCCGCGCTCGACCTGCTCAGCCTGCGCGTGGGGCTGGCGGTGGCCCGGGCTCTCGAGACCTGGTGCCCGGACCTCCGGCTGGGGCTCAAGTGGCCCAACGACCTCATGCTGGTCGGCCGGAAGCTGGGCGGCATCCTGTGCGAGGCCCGGTGGCAGGGCGGGACGGTGGGGTGGGTGGCGGTGGGGCTCGGGCTCAACGTGTGCAATCCCATCCCCGACGACCTGGCGGCCCGGGCGATCGCGCTTGCCACGGTCGTACCGGGAGCAGGGCCGGAGGCCCTGCGGGAGCCCGTCATCCGCGCGGTATGCTCGGCCGGCCAGCAGGGCGGGGCACTGACCGCCGCGGAACTCGGGGCGTGGGCGGCTCGCGACTGGCTCCTGGGGCGCCGTCTGGCGGCCCCGGTGGCGGGAGTGGCCGCCGGGCTGGCGCCCGATGGCGCGCTCCGGGTCACCACCGACGCGGGGGAGACCTCCCTGGTACGCGCCGGGACCGTGGAGCTGGCAACGACACCCGATGGCCCGCCGCATCCTGACGTCGCCGGGCCCTAGGCCTCGACCACCGCGGCGCCGGGCAGGTGCCTGCCAGCCACCGACTTGAGACGGCCCACCCTTTCGCTACCTTGTCCAACCATGCTCCTCACACTGGACGTCGGCAACACCGAGATCACGGTCGGCCTGTTCCAGGGCGAGGCGCTCGCCGGGCACTGGCGGCTGACCACCAATCCCGACCGGACCCCCGACGAATGGGGCACGTCGCTCGGCGCCTTCCTGCTGCATGCGGGTCATTCCCCGAACGAGGTCCGGGCGGCGATCATCGCCTCGGTGGCGCCGGGGGTCACCCAGAGCCTCCTCGAGGCGGTCCGGAACCTGACCGGCGCCCGGGTGACGGTGGTGGACGCCTCCTCGCCGCTGCCCATCCGCCTCGACGTGGAAGAGCCGCTGAGCGTCGGCGCGGACCGGATCATCAACACGCTCGCCGCGGTGGAACGCTACCGCTGTGACACCGTCGTGGTCGATTTCGGCACGGCCACCACCTTCGACTGCATCACCGCCGATGGCCGGTTCATCGGTGGGGTCATCATGCCGGGATTGCGGACCTCCGCCGATCACCTCACCCGGCGCGCGGCCAAGCTCCCGGCCACCGAATTGCGGCCGCCGGAGCGGGTGATCGGGCGACGCACCGAGGAATGCATCCGGGCCGGGGTGCTCCTCGGGGCCGCCGACGCGGTGGACGGGCTGGTGGCCCGCATCATCGCCGAATGGCCCACACCCACGCGGCCCAGGGTCGTGGCCACCGGCGGGCTCGCCACGACCATCGTGCCGCTCACCCGCAGCATCGAACTCGTCGACCCGGACCTGACCCTCCACGGCCTCCGCATCGCCGCCGGCCACCTCGGGGCCCAGTGGTGAGCGGGGGCGGTGGTGCACCGCGCGGGGCGCCCTTATACTTCCGGCGTCCCACTTCCAGCCTTCGGGAGCAATCATGAGTGCCGCGGTCCACGCCCATGCAGGCGCCGACCATACCGAGCTGACCTACGTGCTCCGCGCGGCGGTCAAGCTCGGCATCCTGGAATCGGTGGCCGTCCTGGTCATCGGCTCGGTTTCCAAGTACCTCGATGGCGTCGCCGAGACCGCGCTCCTGGCGGTCCTGCTGACGGCGGCCATCGCGGCGGTGGCCTTCCTGCCGGGCCTCTGGACCCGCGCCACCACCATCGAAGGCATCGCCGCGGCGGCCGGGATCGGCCTCGCCGCGACGGTCGTCTTCATGGTGTTCGACGTGGCGCTGTTCCAGCCCTTTGGCCTCTACACCAATCGGTGGCTCGAGATCGGCGGGGGCAGCAACTGGTGGTACCACCCGATCTGGTGGATGGTCGGCACCTACCTCCCGTGGCTGGGCGGCTGGATCCTCGCCACCCAGGCGGCCAGGGGCGGGCAGCCGAGCCTGATCGGCGGGCTGGGGGTGGTGCTGGTCGCGACCGTGGTCTGCATGGTGGCCGGCGTGGTGCTGCATGTCCCCGGGGCGGGGTGGAACGTCGGAACCTACGGGGTGGCGTTCATCCCGGGATTCGCCCTTGCCACCGCCATCTCGGTCCTCGGGGCGCGACGGAAGTAGGAGTGGATGCGTTGGCTCGTCCTCCTGGCCCGGATCGTCGGCTGGCTGCTCACGCCCCTGGTGGCGTGGGCAGCTTCGCTTTGGGGGGCGTGGCTCGTCCTCAACCGCGAGGCCGGCTTCGCTGATCCACGCCGCGCCCTGTACACCGCGTTCGGCACCGGGCTCGTCCTCGCGGTGCTGTCGCTGCTCGGCTGGATCGAGCTGCTGCGCCGCTCGCCCCGCCTGCGGCACTCGCTGCACGTGACCCGCGAGGGCCTCCCGGACCTCGATGACGCGATCGCGGCCGACCCCGCCACCACCCCTCCATCCTCGACCACGGAGTCCGGCCCATGAGTCCTCGCCTGCTGGTGCTGCTGCTGGGCGGGCTGGTTGCCTGCGGGGGATCCGAACGTCATGCCGACGCCGAGCCGGCGGAGGAGGAAGGCATGATCTCCTCCGGCAGCAGCGATTCCCTGGTGCTGCGCACGCCCGGCGGACAGGAGATCTGGTTCGTCGGCAGCCGCCCCGCGGCCGATTCCGCCGGCACGGTCTGCGTCGAGCACGCCATGCAGATCCGCGAGGGCGACCGGAAGCTCAACATTCCCCTGCTGTACACCGGCACCGCCCCCCGGCTGGTGAACGACTCCACCCTCGAGGCCGCCATCTGGCTGCACTGCCGCCCGGGCAACGTCTATCAGGTGAACCTCCGGACCGGCCAGCCGGTGAGGGTCCGGTGAAGGCTCTGCTGGCGCTGCTGCTGCTGGTCGCCGGCCCCGCCGTCGCCCAGGGGCCGGGCTTCCAGATCGGTCACCTCTTCACGGACCCCGCGGCCAACAGTTACCGGCTCGGGACCTCGGGCCGGCTCACGGGGCCCCTCGGCGCCGCGCTGCACGCCGCGGTCGTCGACGGCCGCGCCCCCGTGGGGAACCTCTGGGGCCTTGGCGTCGACTTCACGCTGTTCCGGAGCGGGAACCGGGGAGTGTACGTGATCGGCGGGATCGAGGGTGGCCTCGCCACCCGGGGCGACCAGGATCTCTGGGGCAGCTGGTCCACGGGCCTGGGTTACGAGGTCTTTCCCCTGCGGGGGCTCTCCCTCGCGGCCGAGGGCCGCTATCGCGAGATCAACGGGCGCTACGACGGAATGGAGCTGGGCCTGCGGCTCGGCCTCGACCGGCGCAGCCGGAACGGGGCCGCGGGTCGGCCCGCGGCCTCCACGGCCGGCGGCCCGAGCCCGCTGGCCACCTCGGCCGCCGATGCCGGGCCCGCGCCCGAGGAAGTCCGGGCCGACCTGGCCCGCGCCGGCGTGGCCGAGGAGCACGGTCGGTTGATCGGCCTCGTGGTGCAGGACGCGCTCGACGTGATGGGCATGCCGTATCGCTGGGGCGACGAGGGGGAGGAGGGCTTCGACTGCTCAGGGCTGATCCAGTACGCCTTCGGCCGTCACGGCATCGTGCTCCCGCGGCGCAGCGTCGAGCAGGCGCGGCAGGGCACGGAGGTGCCGCGTACGCTCGAGGGACTGCGCCCAGGTGACGTGCTGACCTTCGCCAATCGCGGCACCCGCGTCACCCACGTGGGGCTGTATGTGGGCGGCGGGCGGTTCATCCACAGTGCCCGCGGCGGTGTTCAGCTGAGCGTCCTGAGCCCGGATGATGTCTCGGGCCGCTGGTGGTTCCGGCGCTGGATCGGGGCACGGCGTATCGTCGGCTGAGCCGCGCCGAAGGCCAGGACAGCCCGCGGGGCACCGGGAGGCGAGGGGCCGCTGCCCCGCCTCACGATCGAGCCACCGCCGGCTACGGCGCGTGCTGGTGGTCCATTCCCGCGTGGTCATGTCCCTCCCCGGCGCCCGTCCCCATCCCCACTCCCATCACCTCAAGCGAGGCCAGGTCCCGCTGGTAGTCGGGATCCCGCTCATCGATCGTCGGGAGGCGGCGGGCGTTGTCGGGGGCGAACAGCGCGGCGATGTGCGCCATCCCGCCATTCCGCAGTACCCCACCGGTGGGATTGTCGTAGACGCTCACCACCCGATACCGGCTGCCTTCGACGAGGCGCACGCCGGCCCCGCGCACCCCGGGGAGGCTCCGGCTCACCCCACGCACCCGCCCGTCACGGTCGGCCTCCGCCGTCACTCGCGCGAGCACCTTCCCGGAGGCGGCGTCCTCCAGGCGCACCTGTCGCCCGTAGTCGTGGAGGTGCCCCCCGTAGCCGAGGATCCGTCCACCGACCGGGAGCGAGAATTCGTAGGCCCGCTCCGACCGCCCGGGGGGGACGTCGAAGGTGTTGCTGCCGCCGACCCTGAGGTCCACGTCCATGTAGAGCGGGAAGACGTCCACGGGGCGCGGGTTCTGGTTCTTCGGCAGGTATTCGATCGTCAGCACGAGGTAGACCCCATCGAGGGCAGCCCCGGTGTCGTTGTGCCAGGCGATGTAGAAGCCGAGGTCCATCCCCTGCGCCATCGGGACGCCGATCGTGGCCGGGAGCCGCGCGTCCGCCGTTTCCTGTCCCGCCCCGAAGAGCCGCTCGGCCGCCGGGTAGACCAGCTGCCGGCGGGCGTAGTTCACCACGATCATGTGGTGCATCAGCCGCCGGGGCAGGGCCGCCCCGTCCGAGCCGGCGACCGCGGTCCGGAAGCCCCGGAACCAGCCGTCGACCGGCCAGGCGAAGTGGAGGACGGGGGTGTTGTGGGCGGCCCCCAGGTCCATGGCGTGGTGATCCATCGCGCCCATGTCCGGGAGGCTGAAGGGGCCCGCCCGGACCGTGAACGCGTGACGGGCGGAGTCGACGGTGATGGTGACCGCCGGGTCGGCGGTGGGGCGGGTGGGGAGCGGGGTCCCCGCGGTGGCCAGCAGCAGGAAGGCGAGCATCGCGGTCCGTCTCGTCGAGGTACGGCCTCGGGGCCTGTGGGTCCGGGCACGGGTTGGGGCCAATCTAGGACGGAGCCAGAACGGTGTCAGGTGGGGTTCGGTTCCCGGTCGCCGGGGCCGCGCCGGGCTGGCAGTCAGAGTTGACAAGTGCTAGTCGGCGTTTATCTTTGCTTCCACTTGCTGGCAGTCTGCCGGCCCAACTGCTAATTCATTGCAGTTCAACATTTTACATACCGACGTGGGAGGACCGATGGCAACCACGAAGGCCAAGCCGAAGCTCAAGATCCAGCCCCTTGAGGATCGTGTGGTGATCTGGCCGGATGACGAGGGCGAGTCGATGCGGGGCGGGCTGTACATCCCCGACACCGCGAAGGAAAAGCCGACCCAGGGGGAAGTCGTGGCGGTCGGGCCGGGCCGGGTCGAGAAGGGTGACCGGGTCCCGATGGACGTGAAGGTCGGGGACAAGGTCCTCTACGGGAAGTACAGCGGCACCAACATCACGGTCGACGGCGAAGAGGTCGTCATCGTGAAGGCGTCGGACATCCTCGCCAAGATCGGCTGAGCCGGTCGGGCTTCTGACAGGAGAGCACTGCAATGGCTGCGAAGGAACTGCTGTTCAATAGTGATGCCCGCGCGCGCCTCAAGAAGGGCGTGGACGCCCTCGCCGACGCGGTGAAGGTGACCCTCGGTCCCAAGGGCCGGAACGTGGTCATCGACAAGAAGTTCGGCTCCCCGACCGTCACCAAGGACGGCGTGACGGTGGCCAAGGAGATCGAGCTGCTCGACCCGATCGAGAACATGGGCGCGCAGATGGTGAAGGAGGTCGCCACCAAGACCTCCGACCTCGCCGGCGACGGCACCACCACCGCGACCGTGCTGGCCCAGGCCATCTACCGCGAGGGCCTCAAGAACGTCACCGCCGGCGCCAACCCGATGGAGCTCAAGCGCGGGATCGACCGCGCCGTCGAGGCGATCATCGAGGAGCTGAAGCGGATCTCCACCCCGTCGGCCGGCAAGAAGGAGATCGCCCAGGTCGGCACCATCTCCGCCAACAACGACCATGAGATCGGCAAGCTGATCGCCGACGCCATGGAGAAGGTCGGCAAGGACGGGGTCATCACGGTCGAGGAGGCCAAGGGCCTCGAGACCACCCTGGAGACCGTGGACGGCATGCAGTTCGACCGCGGCTACCTCTCGCCGTACTTCGTCACCGATCCGGAGAAGATGGAAGCGGTCCTCGAGGACGGGTACATCCTGATCCACGACAAGAAGATCAGCGCCATGAAGGAGCTGCTCCCGGTCCTGGAGAAGATCGCCCAGACCGGCAAGCCCCTCCTGATCATCGCCGAGGACGTCGAGGGCGAGGCCCTCGCCACCCTGGTGGTGAACAAGCTGCGTGGCACCCTCAAGGTCTGCGCCGTCAAGGCGCCGGGCTTCGGTGACCGCCGCAAGGAGATGCTGGTCGACATCGCCAAGCTCACCGGCGGCAAGGTGATCTCCGAGGAAGTCGGCTTCAAGCTCGAGAACGCCGTCCTCGCCGACCTGGGCCGCGCCAAGCGGATCGTGGTCGACAAGGACAACACCACCGTGGTCGACGGCAAGGGCAAGGATGACGACATCCAGGGCCGCATCGCCGAGATCAAGGTCGCCATCGACAAGAGCACCAGCGACTACGATCGCGAGAAGCTGCAGGAGCGGCTGGCCAAGCTCTCCGGCGGCGTGGCGGTGATCCACGTCGGCGCCGCGACCGAGACCGAGATGAAGGAGAAGAAGGCCCGGGTCGAGGATGCGCTGCACGCGACCCGCGCCGCGGTCGAGGAAGGCATCGTCCCCGGCGGCGGCGTGGCCCTGCTGCGCGCCCAGGCGGTGCTGGAGAAGGTCAAGGGCACCGAGGACGAGAAGATCGGCGTCGACATCGTGCGCCGCTCCCTCGAGGAGCCGATCCGCATGATCGCCCAGAACGCGGGCGCCGAGGGCTCGATCATCGTCGCCAAGGTCCGGGAGTCCAAGGACAAGACCTTCGGCTACAACGCCGCCACCGACACCTACGAGGACCTGGTGAAGGCCGGCGTGATCGACCCGACCAAGGTGACCCGGACCGCGCTGCAGAACGCGGCCTCGATCGCCGGCCTCCTGCTCACCACCGAGTGCGTCGTGGTCGAGCGGAAGGAAGACAAGCCCGCCCCGGCCGCGCCCGGCGGCGGCGGCATGGGTGGCATGTACTAGGCAGTCCCGGGCGGCGGCCCCGGCCGTCACCCACGCCCCCAGGCACCGGCGCCCCGGACCCCACGGTCCGGGGCGCCCGGTTTTTGGTGACTGGGATCACCGGTTAGATTGGCGCGGTTCCTGCCCTGCAGGGTCCGGAGCCGGGCAATCGGCCCGGAAGTGTCCTCTGGAGGAGACATCGTGCGGAAACACCTGTTCCTGCTGCTGGCCTTCGCCCTGGCGGGCACCTCATCCCTGGCCGCGCAGAAAGACGCCCCGATCGTCGGCACCTGGAAGGCCGACCTCAAGGACCAGAACCGGCAGGACGCCCCGCGCGAGGTCATCGTTCGGGCGGATTCGAGCGCCAGCTGGGGCAAGGAAACGGTGCGCTGGCGGCTCAAGGCCGACAGTGTGATGATCGCGCTCGGCGGCGAGTGGGTCACCTACAAGCTCAAGGTGGACCGCACCCGTCTCACCCTCTCGGGGGGGGACCTGGCCAAGCCGGTCACCCTGACGCGGGTGGGCCCGCCGACGGCGCGCCCGGAGGGGGTCGCGGTGCCCCCCGATCCCGACACGGCGCCATAGGCGCCACGGCGCGGCGCTGGCGTGCGGGGCGGGCCCTTCCAGGGCTCGCCCCGCGCTGCTTAGAGGAAGCGCGGCGGGGCGCTGATCCTGATGGCCTCGAGCGGGACATCCTGCCGCGCCACGTGCAGCGTGGTGGCATGGCCCGCGAGGGCGGCCTGCACCTCCGCCCGGGCATGCTCGGCGGTGTTGCACCGCTCGCTCAGGTGCGCCAGCACCACCGTCTCGAGGCCCGCATGTGCCACGTCGGCCAGGAGTTCCGCCGCCGCGCGGTTGGACAGGTGCCCCCCCGATCCCGCGATCCGTTCCTGCACCACCGGCGGGTAGCTGCTGGTCCGCAGCAGGACCTCGTCGTGGTTGGCCTCGAGGACGATGGCGTGCGCCTCCCGCAGCAGGTAACGCACCGCCGTCGTGGGGCGGCCCAGGTCGTAGGCCACCGCCACTCGATGGCCGAGCCCGGTGCGCACCGACACCGCGACCGGCTCAGCCGCATCGTGGCTCGTGGCGCAGGCCGTGATGGTGAAGCCCCCGAGCTCGGTGGCGCCCAGCAGCGCGAGGGGGATGAACGGCACCGTGGGCATCCGCGGGCGGAGCCGGTCCCAGGTGCCCGGGGCGGTCAGGATCGGGATGCGGAGCTTCTGGCAGAGGCGGGCGGCGCCGGTGGTGTGATCGCCATGCTCGTGGGTGAGCACCAGCCCGAGGGCGCGGCGGAGGTCGAGTCCAGCGAGCGCGGCCCGGCGTTCCATTTCACGGGCGCTGAATCCCGCGTCGATCAGCAGGACCTCGTCCTGGCTCACGATGGCCAGGGCGTTCCCGGAGGAGCCGGAGCCGAGGACGTGGAGGGTGGTCACCGACCGGTGACGCGGCGGTACATCTGCTCCAGGGCCGCCTTCCGCTCCACCGTCCACGGTACCTCGCGCCGCGGGAGGACCCGTTCCGCCACCTTCAGGAACCCCTCCTCGGTCGTCAGTCCGCTGCCCGTGCTCCCCCAGGCCATCGGGGGGACCTCTTTGGGCGGCGGGGCGTCGCCGAAGACGTTGGCGCCGGCGCCCACGATGGTTCCGGTCGAGAGCATGGTGCCGATCGCGGTCTTGGCGTGGTCGCCGAACAGGGTGCCCAGGAACTGGCGGCCGGTCTCGAGCCGCGCGCCCCCGGAGGAGAGCTGCACGGTCCCGTAGGTGTTCTTGAGGTTCGAGGTGGTGGTGAGGGCGCCCAGGTTCACCCAGTGCCCCAGGACGCTGTGCCCCACGAACCCGTCGTGGCTCTTGTTGGCGTAGCCGAGGAACACCGTGTTGCTCACTTCGCCCTTCACGCTGGAGCGGGGGCCGAACACCGACGCCCGCAGGTGCCCGCCCAGCAGCCGGGAGCGTTCCCCGGCATACAAGGGTCCCTCGAGCCGGGTGCCGTGGCGCACCTCCACGCCCTCTTCCAGCACGATCGCGCCGCCGCGGGTGTCGAATACCACCCCCGGCTCGACCTGGGCACCCCGGCAGAAGACGAGCGCGGCGTCGCCCAGGATGATGCTGCCGGAGGGTACCGGGTCGGACTCCCCGGCCGCGAAACCCAGGCAGTCGGCGGGGAGGAATCGTTCGAGGGCCGTGACCAGGTCCCAGCTGCCCCGCAGCAGCAGTCCCTCGACCGGCAGGGCCGGCCCACTGTCGGTGGGTCCGGTCCATCGTGCACCGGCCGGCACCACCCAGCCCACGGTCTGGCCGGCGTGGGTGAACCTGCGGGTCTCGGGCCCCAGTACGATCGGCTGCCCGGTGGGCGCGAAGCAGGCGCTCGCCACGATCGCAGGGCCGTCGACCGGGCCGGCGGCCCGCACCGGGGGCTCGTCGAGTTCGTGGAACCCGGCCACGTGGTCGCCGAGGATGGCGAGGGTATCCAGGTCGAGCGCGGCTTCCCACCGTTCCCTGACCTTCCAGGCCCCGGCCCGAAGTTCCGCCAACGGCCGGACGCCGCCGAAGGGGGCCCAGGCGGCGCCGGGCAGCGCCGGTTCGAGGAGGAAGAGGTTCACGGGAGGTCGCGGACCTCGGGCGGCAGCTGGTCCAGGAGGGTCTTGAGGCCGGCCGCCTGGTCGCGTGGCATGACGAGGAGGCGTCCGTTGGCGTGCACGACGACCAGGTCCTTGAGCCCGCTCAGCACGATGGGGTCGCCGGTGGCCCAGACCACGCAGTCATCGCAGTCGAGCAGCTGGACCGGTCCGTGGGTCACATTGCCGCGCGCGTCCCGCCGGCGGACCCGGGCCAGCGCGTCCCAGGTGCCCACGTCGTCCCACGTGAAGCGCCCGGGCACGACCGCCACGGCGGCGCTGCGCTCCAGCACCCCGACGTCGATCGAGACCGCGGTCACGGCGGCGAAGAACCCGGGCACGTCGCCGGCGGTCAGGCGGGGCAGGTGGGGGCCGATTTCGGGGGTCGACTTCGCCACCTCGGCCAGCAGGTCGTCGGCGGTCCAGGCGAAGAGCCCGCTGTTCCAGAGGGCCCCCGACGCCATGAGGTCGAGCGCCGTGGCGGCGCTCGGCTTTTCGGCGAAGCGCGACACGGTGCGGGCGACGTCATCCAGCGGCGGGCCGGAGACGATGTAGCCGAAGCCCGTGTCCGGGCGCGAGGGCAGGATGCCGACCGTCACCAGCCGTCGGTGACGCACCGCGGTGTCGAGGGCCTGGGTGGCCGTGTGCCGGAAGGCCGCATCCTCGCGGATGCTCCAGTCGGCGTGCAGCGAGAGCACCTCGGCGGCGGGGTCGCGGCGGCGGGCCTCGAAGCTGGCCCAGACCAGGGCGGGCCCGGTGGACGCGGCGCGTGGCTCGACGAGGATGTTCTCGTGCGGCAGCCGGAGCACGGCCTCCATCCGGGGGGCCAGGGCGGGCCCGGTCACCACCAGGATCCGCTCGCGGGGGATCAGGCCCTCGAGACGCAGCACCGCCTGTTCGGCGGTGGAGAGCTCGCCGGCCAGGGGCAACAGCTGCTTCGGGGTGGTGGGGGTGCTCAACGGCCAGAAGCGGCTGCCGGAGCCTCCCGCCAGGATGACGGCCCAACGCATGTCAGTCGGGAGGGGTCAGAGGATGACGGCGAGGTCCGGCGCCCGCTGCCGGAGCTCGTAGAGGAGCGCCCCGATGTTGGTGCCGCGGGCGCCGAGGAGGAAGAGGTGCCCTTCCTGGCCCAGCGGGCGCAGGATGGCGAGGCGGCCATCGAACTCCAGGACGCCGCTGGTGAAGCCGTCACACTCCGCGGCCTGTCCCAGGCGACGGGCGCCGTTCGCGAAGGTGGCCGCCAGGGCCGCGACCGCCTCGACGTCGACGGCCTCCCGGCCGGCCGAGTCGATCGGCAGGCCATCGCTGCTCAGCACCACCACGGCATCCACGTCGGAACGGGCGGCAAGCCCCTGGACGACGTCGCGCAGGCCGGACATGAGGCGCTCTCCGGGATCGAGGGGAGACGAGATTCGGGATTGTAGGGGGGCGAGTGGGGCGAAGTCAAGGAATGACTGCGGGTTGACCCCGTTTTGCCGCCCCCCTAGAATCCCCCCATGACACGCGCCCGATTCTGGCTCGGCGCGGCGAGCTTCGCGCTCGTCGCCGCCTGCAGCGATCCCAACGCCATCCCCAAGGCCAGCCTCACCAACGAGGTCGACACGCTCACCCTGTGGGCGCTCGACGGCGGGCCGCTGACCAAGCCCTCGGCGTATTCGCTCAACGCGCGCAGCGGGGTCCGGACCTGGGACGTCGGCACCAACTTCGAGTTTGCCTTCACGTTCGATCCGGCCGGCCGGGCCGTGCTGCTGCCGCTCGACGTGCTGGGGCTCGCGAGCAGCAGCTCGCTCAAGCCCGGCCTCAAGCCGACGACGCTCACGTTCGACGGCATGAAGCGTGGCGCCCGCAACGGGTACATCACCGCCGACACCATCGTGATCGCCGAGGGAGAGCGCTACTTCCTCCGGACCGGCGTCAACACCTGCTCCTCGTACGGCGTCCCGCTCTACGGCAAGCTGGAGATCCTGGACCTCGACACGCTGGCCGGCACGCTGCAGCTGCGCGTGCTAGGCAACCAGAACTGCGCCTACCGCGACCTGGGCCTCGGCATCCCGAAGGACTGACCGTCCGTGATCGACATCAAGCTGCTCCGTGCGGACGCCGCGGCGGTCCGCGCCCAGGTGGCCCGCCGGCTGGACCCCGCCCTCGACGCCCTGCTCGACCGCCTCACCACCCTCGATCGCCAGCGCCGCGACGCCCTGACCCGGGTCGAGGCGCTCAAGGCCGAGCGGAACGCCGCCTCCGAGGAGGTGGCGCGCCGCAAGCGGGCCCGGGAGCCGGCCGACGCGCTGCTCGAACAGCTCAAGGCCTCGGGCGAGGAGGTGAAGGCGCTCGACCTGGGGGTGCGCGAGATCGAGGCGGAGATCGACCTGCTGATCATGCAGGTGCCGAACCTGCCGCTCCCCACCGTCCCGGAGGGCGACGCCAGCGCGAACCGCGTCGTGAAGCAGGTCGGGACCCATCCGGAGTTCGCGTTCACGCCGAAGCCGCACTGGGAGCTCGGCCAGGCCCTCGGGCTCTTCGACCTGCCGCGCGGCGCGCGGATCACGGGCTCGGGCTTCCCGCTCTTCACCGGGCCGGGCGCCCGCCTGGTACGCGCGCTCAAGAACTTCATGCTCGACCTGCACACCGTCGAGCACGGCTACACCGAGATCGCGCCGCCCTTCGTGGTGAACCGGGCCTCGATGACCGGGACCGGCCAGCTCCCCAAGTTCGCCGAGGAGCTCTACACCGTCACGGCCGATGAGCTCTTCCTCATCCCCACGGCGGAGGTCCCGGTCACCAACATCCACCGGGACGAGATCCTCGACGGCGCCGACCTGCCTCGGGGCTACTGCGCCTTCACCCCGTGCTTCCGCCGGGAGGCGGGGGCGGCGGGCAAGGATACCCGCGGGCTGATCCGGGTGCACCAGTTCGACAAGGTGGAGCTGGTCCGGTTCTGCCGGCCCGAGGACAGCCCGGCAGAGCACGAGACGATGACGCGCCACGCCGAGACCGTGCTGGAGCGGCTGGGGATTCCGTACCGCCGGCTGGCCCTGGCCGCCGGCGACACCGGGTTCGCGAGCGCCTGCACCTTCGACCTCGAGGTCTGGGCCGCGGGGGTGGGGACATGGCTCGAGGCCTCCAGCGCCAGCACCTTCACCGACTTCCAGGCGCGGCGGGCCGGGATCCGCTTCCGGCCGGAGCCCGGGGCCAAGCCGGAGTTCGTGCATACCCTCAACGCCTCGGGGGTGGCGTTCCCGCGGACGATCATCGCCCTCCTGGAGAACAACCAGCAGGCGGATGGCTCGGTGGTGATCCCATCGGCCCTGGTGCCCTACCTCGGCACCGACCGGCTCGTGCCGCGTGCGTAGGCGGGGCCTGCGCCGGTTTGCGCCGGTGCTGGTGGTCCTGCTCGTGGTGCTCCTGCTGGGGCTCTCGGTCGCCTCGGGGTGGATCGTGGTGGCACACTTCCAGAACGATGCCACGGCGATCAGCCGGCTCTACGCGGGGGTGTTCGCCGGGCTGAATGACCCGCGGGACGGCGCGGCGGTGGACGCCTTGCTCCGCCTGGGAGAGCAGGTCCGGCGGGTGGGGATCCCGCTGGTCGTGACCGACACGGCCGGACGCGTCACTGCCGCCGCCAACCTGCCGTTCGACGCCGCTCCCGATGACCCGCGGGTGCGGCTCTTTGCGGCGGAGCTCGACCGCGAGAACCCGCCGATCACCGAACCCTCCCTGGGCACGCTGCACTACGGGCCGGTGCCCACGAAGCGCCAGCTCACCGCCCTCTCCATCCTGCAGGCGCTGATCCTCCTGACCATCGTCGGGGTCGGCCTTGCCGCCTACCGCAACGCGATGGCGGCACAGCGCGACCGCCTGTGGGTGGCGATGGCCCGCGAGGCCGCGCACCAGATGGGCACGCCGCTCATGAGCCTCCAGGGGTGGATCGAGCAGCTGCGCTCGCGCGCCACGCCGCCCCCGCGGCTGGCCGAGCACCTGGAGGCCGATGCGGAGCGCCTGGAACGGGTGGCGCAGCGGTTCGAGCGGATCGGGCACCGGACGCGGCGCGACCCGATCGACGCCGGGCAGCTGGCCCGCAAGGTGGCCGAGTACTTCCGGCCCCGGCTGCCGAGCCGCGCCAATCGGATCGCGATGGAGGTGGACGCGCCGGAGTCCGGCCCCGTGGTCCTCGGCGATCCGATCCTGCTCGAGTGGGCGCTGGAATCGCTGGTCAAGAACGCGATCGACGCCCTGAGCGGACGGGAGGGCACCATCACCCTCCGGGTGGACCAGGAGGCCGAGGCCGCCGCCATCCGCGTGATGGACGACGGGCCCGGCATCCCGGGCGACCTGCGCCGCCGGATCTTCGAACCCGGGATCACCACCAAGTCGAGCGGGTGGGGCATCGGGCTCGCCCTGGCGCGGCGCGTCGTGGAAGACTCGCACGGCGGCGAATTGCTCCTCGAGTCGAGCGAACCCGGTGCCACCTTCCTGATCCGGATCCCGACGCATGTCGCCTGAACGCGCTCCCCTGATCGGCCTCGAGGGCCTGAACCCGCCGCAGCGGGAGGCGGTGGAGCACGTGCACGGCCCGCTGCTGGTGGTCGCCGGTGCCGGCTCGGGCAAGACCCGGGTGCTCACCATGCGCATCGCGCGGCTGATCGACCACGCCGGCGTGGCGCCCACGCGGATCTTCGCGGTGACCTTCACCAACAAGGCCGCCGGCGAGATGAAGGAGCGGGTGGGGCGCCAGCTGGGGCAGGATCCCTCAGGGCTGTGGATCGGGACCTTCCACTCGCTCTCCGCGCGCCTGCTGCGCCGCGAGGCGGAGGCGCTCGGCTTCACCCGCCAGTTCACGATCTACGACGAGGACGACCGCCTCTCGCTGGTCAAGCGCCTGATGGAACAGCGGGGGCACTCCGCGAAGCTCTTCCCGCCGAAGCTCATCCAGGGCCTCATCTCGGCGGCCAAGAACCGCATGACCTCGCCGGACGACCTCGCCGCCTCGCCCTTCGACCGGCCGGCGCAGGTGGCCGCCGACGTGTACCGCGCCCTCGGGGCCGCCCTGAAGGCCCAGAACGCGATGGACTTCGACGACCTCATGCTGCATCCGCTCACGCTCTTCCGCGAGCGGCCCGACCGCCTGCGGTACTACCAGGAGCGCTTCGCCTTCCTGCTGGTGGACGAGTTCCAGGACACCAATACCGCGCAGTACCAGCTGGTGCGGATGCTCGGCGCGCATGGCAACGTCTGCGCGGTCGGCGACGATGACCAGTCCATCTACGGCTGGCGCGGCGCCGACGTCCGGAACATGCAGTCCTTCCTCACGGACTTCAGCGGCAGCCGGGTGGTCCGGCTGGAGGACAACTACCGCTCCACCCAGGTGGTGCTCGACGCGGCCAACGCGGTGATCGAGGAGAACAAGGGGCGCATCGGCAAGACCCTGCGGACCCGGCGGAAGGGCGGGGAGAAGGTCACCGTGGTGGCGGCGGCCGACGAGCGCGACGAGGCGGAGTGGATCGTCTCCGAGCTGCGCACCCGGGCCGGCAAGGGCGACTGGGCCTATCCCGAGATGGCCGTGCTCTACCGCACCAACTCGCAGTCGCGCGCGCTCGAGGAATCGTTCCGGCGCGCCGGGATCCCGTACCGGATCATCGGCGCCATCAGCTTCTACGATCGGCGCGAGGTGAAGGACCTGCTGGCCTACCTCCGCCTGATTGCCAACCCCGCGGACGACGAAGCCTTCCTGCGGGCCATCGCGGTGCCGCGACGGGGCCTCGGTGAATCGAGCCTCGCGGTGCTGGCGGAGGCCGCCGTCCGCTGGGAAAAGCCGTTGCTGGCCGCCGCGGGCGCCGCGGAGATGGTCCAGGGCCTCCGCCCGAACGTCCGCGGGGCCCTGAGCGGGTTCGCCGAGCTGATCACCGGGCTCCGGGATACCACGGCCACCTGGTCGCCGGCCCAGGTGCTCGAGCAGGTCATCCAGGCCATCAACTACGAGCAGGTGCTGCTGGCCGAGGGGCCCGAGGGCATGGATCGCTGGGAGAACGTCCGCGAGCTGGTCGCCAGCGCCGCGGAGTGGTCCGAGGTGGTCGAGCCGGCGGCGGATGATCCCACCACCCCGCTGGAGCGCTTCCTGTCGGAGGCTGCGCTCCTGTCCTCGCATGACAGCATCCAGGGGCCCAACGAAGGCGTCACCCTCATGACGCTGCACACCGCCAAGGGTCTGGAGTGGCCGGTGGTGGTGCTGGCGGGGCTCGAGGACGGCCTCTTTCCGCTGGCGCGGGCCGAGGAGCAGGAGAACGGGCTCGAAGAAGAGCGCCGGCTCTGCTACGTTGGTATCACCCGCGCCAAGGACAAGCTGTACGTGACCTGGGCCCGCGCCCGGCGGCGGGGCGGCCAGCTGATGCCCGGGCGTCCCTCCCGGTTCCTGACGGCGCTGCCGCCGGGCGTCGTCGAGGAGAAGCGGACCAGCTCCATGTGGGCCCCGAGCTGGAGCGCCGCGGCCACCCCCCGGCGGCCGTCGGCGCCGGGGACGGGCGGCGCGGGCCGGCGCGAGTCCTTCTTCGACGATGAGCCGGCCCCCCGCGATGTCACCGCGGGGGAGGCGGAGGTCTCGCAGGACGCGCCGCGGTACGTGAAGGGGGAGCGCGTCCGCCACCGGCGGTTCGGCAGCGGCACGATCCAGGGGCTGACCGGCGCGGGGCGGGACCTCAAGGTGTCCGTGAAGTTCGATGACGAGGAGCACGGCGTGAAGCAGCTGCTGGTGGCCTACGCCGGGCTCGAACGGGAATGGGAGAGCGCATGAGCATTCGGCGTGAGGACGTGCTGCACGTGGCCCGGCTGTCGGAACTCGAGGTGGCCGAGGCCGACCTGCCACGGCTGGTGGAGCAGATGAGCCGCATCGTCGATTTCGTGGCCCAGCTGAATGAAGTGCCGGCGGGCGAGGAGGCGCCACCGTTCGTGGCCGGGCCGGCCGCGGTGCGGCTGCGGGCCGACGAGCCGGCCTCCGACCGCCTGGTGCACCCGCCGGCCGCCATCGCCCCGGAGTTCCCGCAGGGCCTCTTCGCCGTGCCCCGGCTCGGGGCCATGGAGGGCGCGGAATGAGCGGCGTCGACTTCATCGCGCGCTCGGTCGGTGCCGACCGCACCAGCGCCGCCTCGGTGGCCCGTGAAGTGGGCAAGCGGCTCACCCGCGCGGCCCCCCTCAACGCGACGCTGCACTGGTCCCAGACGCTCCTCGACCGCGAGGCCGCGCGGATCGACGCGATCCCGGCGGCCGCGCGCCGCACGCTTCCGCTGGCGGGCGTCCCGGTGGCCATCAAGGACAACATCGTCACCACCGACCAGCCCACCACCTGCGCGTCGCGGATACTGGAGGGCTATGTCTCCCCCTTCGACGCGACCGTGGTGCGGAAACTCCGCGAGGCGGGGGCGCTGATCGCCTCCAAGACGAACCTCGACGAGTTCGCGATGGGCTCCTCCACCGAGCACTCGGCCTGGGGACGGGTCCGGCACCCGCTCGATCCGAGCCGCGTCCCGGGCGGGTCGTCGGGCGGCTCGGCCGCGCTGGTGGCCGCCGGGGTGGTCCCGGCGGCCCTGGGCTCCGAGACGGGCGGCTCGGTGCGCCAGCCGGCCAGCTTCTGCGGCGTCGTGGGGGTCAAGCCGACCTACGGCCGGGTGAGCCGGTACGGGCTGGTCGCGTTCGGGTCGTCCCTCGACCAGGTGAGCGTGTTCGGGCAGACCGTCGACGACGCGGCCCGGGTGCTGGCGGTGATCAGCGGGGAGGATCGCTTCGACGCGACCACCGCCGCGGAACCGGCGCCGGTGCTCGAGGCCGCCCGAAGGGACCTGACCGGGCTCACCTTCGGGATGCCGCGGGAGTACTTCCCGCCGGACCTCGACGGCGCGGTGCGGGCGGGGCTCGACCACACCGCCCACCTGATCCAGCAGCTGGGCGGGACCATCAAGGAGGTCTCGCTGCCGCACACCAGGTACGCGGTGCCCACGTACTACATCGTGGCGCCCGCCGAGGCGGCGGCCAACCTGGCCCGGTTCGATGGGGTGCGCTACGGCCCGCGTCACGTGGGGCCCGAGGGCGACGTGCGGGCTCTCTATCGCGCCACGCGTGGCAAGGGCTTCGGCGCCGAGGTACGGCGCCGCATCCTGATCGGGACCTACGTGCTGTCCTCCGGCTACTACGACGCCTACTACCGGAAGGCCCAGCAGGTCCGCGCCCTGCTGGCCGACGACTTCCGCCGGGTCTTTGACGGTGGCGTCGACTTCCTGCTCACGCCGACGACGCCGACTCCCGCCTTCAAGGCGGGCGACAAGACCGAGGACCCGGTGGCGATGTACCTGGCCGACATCTTCACCTGTTCGATCAACCTGGCCGCGCTGCCGGCCCTGAGCCTCCCGATCGGGCGGGCCGAGGGGCTGCCCATCGGGGCCCAGCTGGTGGCGCCGATGTTCGCGGAAGGCCGGATGCTGGCCGTGGCCGGGGCGCTCGAGGCCAACCTCGATGCCCGGCGGGAGGTGCGCTGATGACCTGGGAGACCGTCATCGGGCTCGAGGTGCACGTGCAGCTCCTCACCCGGACCAAGATGTTCTGCGGCTGCATCAACCGCTTCGGCGCCGAGCCGAACACGCTCGTCTGCCCCGTCTGCCTGGGCCTGCCGGGCGCGCTCCCCGTGCCGAACGAGCACGCCATCCGCCTGGCCACCCGCGCCGCCCTGGCCCTGGGCTGCACGGTGCACCCGACCAGCGTCTTTGCCCGGAAGAACTACTTCTATCCCGACCTCCCGAAGGGATACCAGATCTCGCAGTTCGACCAGCCGCTGGCCACCGGTGGCGCGCTGGTCATCGAGTCGCCGGAACGGGGCCGCCTGCAGCTGGGCATCACCCGGCTGCACGTGGAGGAAGATGCCGGCAAGTCGCTGCACGACCGGTTGCCGGGTCGCACCGCCGTGGACCTCAACCGCGCCGGCACGCCGCTCGCTGAGATCGTGAGCGAGCCGGACATGCGGAGCCCCGCCGAGGCCCGGGCCTACCTCACCACGCTCAAGCAGATCCTGCTCTACTGCGAGATCAGCGACTGCAACATGGAGGAAGGCTCCCTCCGGGTGGACGCCAACATCTCGATCCGGAAGCCTGGCGACACCCGCCTCGGCACCAAGACCGAGGTCAAGAACATGAACAGCTTCGCGAACGTGGAGCGGGCGCTGCAGGTGGAGCGGGACCGCCAGATCGCCCTGGTGGAGTCGGGCGGGCGGGTGGAGCAGGTCACCATGCTCTTCAACGCCGGCACGGGCGAGGTCCGCCCCATGCGGTCCAAGGAGGAGAGCCATGACTACCGCTACTTCCCCGACCCCGACCTGCCGCCGCTCGTGCTCACCCACCTCTGGATCGAGCGGCAGCACGCCGCGCTGCCGGAGCTGCCGGAGGCCAAGCGCGACCGCTTCATGACGATTCACGGCCTGCCGCCCTACGATGCGGGGGTGCTCGCCGCCGAGCGGCCGGTCGCCGACTATTTCGAGGCGGTCGTGGCGCGCGGGGTGGACCCGAAGACCGCGTCCAACTGGGTCATCAACGACGCGATCCGGGCCTACAACGAGGGCGGGAAGTTCACCGTGACCCCGGAGCGCCTGGCCGAGCTGGTGGCGCTGGTGAAGGATGGTACCGTCAGCAACCAGGCGGCCAAGCGGATCTTCGGCGAGCTGGGTGGCAGCGCGGAGCCCGCCCGTGCCCTCGCCGAGCGGCTCGGCCTGGTCCAGGTCGGTGATGCCGACGCGCTGGGGCAGTGGGTGGACGAGGTCCTGGCCGCCAACCCGAAGGAGGTGGAGCGCTATCGGGGCGGGGACACCAAGCTGCTGGGCTTCTTCACCGGCCAGGTCATGAAGAAGAGCGGGGGCAAGGCCGACCCGAAAAAGGTTGCGCCCGTGCTGCAGGAGAAGCTCCGGTAGCGCCGGGCGCTCACGGTGGTGCGGACGGGGGAACGGGCGGAGTGCCCGTTCCCCCGTCGTCGTTCCGGCCGGTTCAGGGGCCGGCGGGCTCGCCGAGCAGGGCGAGGACGCTCATCGGGTCGATCGTCACCCCGCCGTAGCGCATCACCCAGTGCAGGTGCGGCCCGGTGACGCGGCCACTCTGGCCCACCGATCCGATCACCTGGCCGCGCTCCACGGTGTCCCCGGTGCGGACCAGGGCCTTGCTCAGGTGGAAGTAGGCGGAGATGAGGCCCTCGCCGTGATCGAGATACACCACCTTGCCCGCCAGATAGAAGTCGGCCACCAGGGCCACCCGCCCGCGATTGGTGGCCCGGACCGGCGTGCCCACGGCGCCGGCGAAGTCGGTGCCGAGGTGCCGGCTGGTGACCGTGCCGTTGTATTCGCGCGCCGTGCCGAAGCCGCTGGTGATCCGGGTGGGTCGCGGCCGGAGGAACGGCGCGCTCCATTGCCGGGCGGTCTGCTGGGCGCCGCGGCTGACCTCGCGGGCCCGGGCGATCTCCCGGGCGATGCGCACCCGGGCCGCGCTGTCCGGCTCCGCCATCGAGGGCGCTACCCGCAGCCGCTCGTGGGCGTAGTCCCCGGCCGCCACCGCGAGGGTGGTGCGGACGGTGTCCGGTTGCTCGCCATCCCACAGCACCAGCAGGAGCGGGAGGGAGTCCCCACCCTCCACCGGCACCGGGGCGAGCGCGGTCCAGAAGACGCCGTCCTCCCGGCCGAAGTGCAGCGGCTCGTCGGCCACCGTGCCCTCGACCCGGTCCACGGGCGTGGGCCCGGTGGGGGCCAGCCGGAGCCGGAAGAGGGCGCCACGGGCCGGCGTCGCCGGTGTGGTGGACAGCGACACCTGGGCGGCGAGGACCGCCGGGGCCACGCCGGCGAGCAGCGCGAGGAGCACGAGCAGCCCCCTCATCGGTCGCCTGCCTGCAGGAGCTGGTCCGTCTCGGCCTGGCCGGCAAGCAGCAGCCCGAGCCGCTCGCGCAACTCGTGCGCCGCCACGAGGTCCTCGGTCAGGGTCTGCGGCGTGGCGCTGCCCGCGTGGAGCTTGAGCAGGCCGAGGCGCAGGGCCTCGAGCATCGTCACGGTCTCCTTGAGCCGGGCCGCCCACAGCGCACGAGCCTCGCCCAGGGCGCCCGCGCCGCCGTCCCCGGCCGCCTTCTCGCCCTCGAAGAGCGTGGTCGGCGCGGCCTGGGCGATGAGGTCGTCCAGTTCCTCGATCCGGGCGCGCATGTGCTGCGCCTGCGCCGCCAGGTAGCGAAGCTGCTCCGGCAGCTGCCGCAGCTCCCGCCGTTCCGCCGCGGGCAGGGCCCGGTAGAGCGCCTCGGCTGCATCGCCCAGCGCCACCTCGGTGGGGCGATGCAGCACCTGCTCCGGCGCGGAGCGGGCCCCGAGCCGCCACCCGGCGAGGCGAGTGAGGCGCTGGCCGAACCCGCTCTTCCAGAACCGCACGGCGAACTCGGACCACCGGTCCCGCGCGCCCGACCGCGCGCCGGGTATGAGGTTCCGGATCGAGAGCAGGAGCAGCGCAAGGCCGCCCCCGGCGGCGCCAAGGCCGATCGTGACCGCCTCGTAGCGTGCTGAGGTGGCGTAGGCGAGCACGAGCCCCGCGCCCGCGACGGCGATGCCCGTGGCGATCCCGAGGCGCACCAGCCGGCCCGCGCGGGTCGGCACCGTGCCGTGCTCGAAGGCGAGCTCCTCGCGCCGGCGCTCCGCATGCTGCTCCAGCGCGAGCACCAGGTCGGCGTGCGAGTACCCCGCGGCCAGCAGCTTGCGGGTGTGCAGCAGCCGTGACGACAGCACGAAGAGCCATGGCACGCTGAGCAGCACCACCACGAAGGACGTGAACCCGAGCCAGCTCCCGCCGCCACCGGAGGCGAGCGCGAACAGGCTCCCGATGAGCATCGGCATCGACCACAGGACGGAGATGACCACGGCAGGGCTGCGCCGTTGCTCCCCCTTCTGGATCCAGACCCGGAACGGGGCCGGGAGGTCGGTACCCGCGGTTCCGAGCTGCTCCAGCGCCCCCGCCAGCTCCTCGCCGGTCTGGAACCGGGCGGTGGGCAGCGGCGCCAGGCAGCGATCGATGGTGCGGCACAGGGCGCGGGGCACGTGCGGCGCGGCCTCGGCCAGGGGTGGCGCGGTCCCCGCGAGCTGCCGCTCGATGAGCTCGCCGAGGGTCGTCACGGGGTACGGCAGGCGGGCGGACAGGGCGTAGTACCCGACCACGCCCAGGGCGTAGATGTCGCTGCGGCCATCGACCCGCTCGCCGGTGGCCTGCTCCGGGCTCAGGTACGCCACGGTGCCCACCACCGCGCCACCCTGCTCGGCCGGGGCGGCGATCCCGAAGTCGGCGATCAGCGCCCGGCGGCCGCCCGCCTCGAGGAGGATGTTGTCGGGCTTCACGTCCCGGTGGACCACCCCCTGGGCGTGGGCGTAGCCCAGGGCCCAGGCCACGTCGCGCAGCAGGCGCGCGGTCTCGCCGGGCGGCAGGCTGCCGCGGGCCCGCAGCCGGGCCCCGAGGCTCTCGCCCGGGACGAAGGCCATGGCGAACCAGACCAGCGCGCCATGCTCCTCCACGGAGTGGATTGGCACGATGTTGGGGTGGGACAGCCGGGCGGCGAGCCGCGCCTCGCGCAGGAAGCGTTCGCGGAGGTCGGGGCGCGCGGCGAGTGCGGGCGGGAGCAGCTTGATGGCCACCAGGCGGTCGAGCGAGACGTCACGGGCCAGGAAGACCACGCCCATCCCGCCACGGCCCAGCTCGCGCTCCAGCGAGTAGCGACCCGCCACGGCCTCCTGCAGGGCCAGGAAGAGGGGATCTAGCTCCGCCATGGCCGCTGGATCTCGGCGCCGCCCCACACCGACATTGGCCGCTCGGGCAGGCCGAAGTGGTGTTCCGCCACCTCCTGCACCCGGGCGCGGTCCTTCCAGCCACCCGCGATCAGCGCCTCCCGGCGCATCCGCTTGGCCACCCGCAGCGGCTCCTCGCCGCTGGGGTCGAAGCGCCGCGACTCCGCGTTCGGCTCGGCCAGCATCCCCACGATGAATTCGAACGAAAGCGCCAGGTGCCGCTCCACATCGGGCACCGGCAGGTCCCAGCGGCTGCGCTTGTCGGCCACCTGGAAGGCGCGCTGCCAGCCCTGGGTCTCGGTCAGGTGGACCATGCCCCGGAACAGGCGGCGGTTGGTGCGGACGCTGAAGATCGTGGGGGAGATGATCTGGTCGAGGTGGGCGTCGGCCGGGGTGTGGTCGAGGAGGATGACCTCCTTGGCCGTCCGGGCGAAGCGGTCGCCGAGCGGGGTCTCGAACCGGCTTTCCCAGTAGGAATGCCCGAACCCGGTGGTGGCGCTGGTCAGGACCAGCTGGCGCGGCACGAAGTAGTTGTGGGCCACCACGTCGGCCGCCAGGTGGGAGAGGTACCCCAGGCCGAAGGCCCGCAGCGCGTCGCTCCGTGCCAGGTCGAAGATCTCCTGGCCGACGTGCCAGGCGTGGCAGTGGCGGCCCACCGGGGCGTACTTCTTGGCGATGGAGCTGTCGGCGGCGATGTTGCCGTACAGGAAGTCGAAGGGGAAGGCACGCAGCAGGTCGGCCACCACGCCCGGCAGCAGTCCGAGGTTTCCCAGGACCGCCTCACCCAGGTAGATGTGGGTGCCGGGGGTCCAGGCGTGCAGCGGGGCAGGGAAGCACAGCGCCAGGAGAGCCGCGACCCCCAGGGCCAGGACGACCGACTGCCGGCTCAACGCCGCCGCCCGCCTCCCAGCAGCCGCCGGATGCGACCGAACCAGCCGGCGCCGCTGCGGAAGGTGCGGAGGGTGACCGCCACGTCCACCGCCGTGTCCTCGATCTCCTCCTCGAGGACCTCGTAGATCGCCTCGAGGTTGGCCAGCCGGTCCTTGAGCCCCTCCCGGAGCTGGCGACTGGCTCGAACCAGTTCCTCGGCCTCCGTGCCGACCATCCCCGCCAGCCGCTGGCCCTCGCCCGAGACGGCCTGGACGGCGGTGAGGGCCGGGGCGAGGTCGGTGCGGAGCGACTCGATGACCCGGGAGAGCTGCTGCATTTCCTTGGCGGCCTGACGGGCTGCCATTGCCGAGGCGGCGGCGATCACGAGGAACGCGCCCGCAATGATGACGAGGGAGATCGCCATCGTGGGGCCGACCCATCCGCCCGCCACGTCCGCCTGGAGAAGGAGCATGCTCCTAAGATAACGCCGCTTGACGGTCGCACCATGCCGCGAGACCTTTCGCCATGCCTCCTCGCTTCGTCGTGCAGGGAGGGCGCGCCCTGAATGGCAGCGTCCGTCCCGCTGGCAACAAGAACGCCGCGCTCCCGGCCATCGCGGCGACCCTCCTCGCGGACGGCCCGGTGGAGCTCGGCAACATGCCGCGCATCCGGGACGTCGAGACCATGCTGGCCCTGGTCGCCGACCTCGGGGCCACCGTCGAATGGACCGGTCCCAACACCGTCCGGGTGGACGCCCGGCCCGCCCGTCCCAAGCCGCTCGATCCCGCCCTCTGCTCGCGGATCCGTGCCTCGATCCTCCTGGCGGGGCCGCTCCTCGCCCGGTTCGGCACGGTGACGCTCCCGCCTCCGGGGGGGGATGTCATCGGGCGCCGTCGGGTGGACACCCACTTCCTCGCGCTGGAGCAGCTCGGGGCGTCCCTCTCCCTCGGGGAGAGCTACGAGATCGAGGCCAGGACCCTGACCGGGGCCGAGATCTTCCTGGACGAGCCGAGCGTCACCGGGACCGAGAACGCCCTGATGGCCGCCGTCATGGCCCGGGGGCGGACGGTGCTCCGCAACGCGGCCGCCGAGCCGCACGTGCAGGACGTGGCGCGCCTGCTGGTGGCCATGGGAGCCCAGATCGAGGGCATCGGCACCAACGTCTACACCATCCAGGGGGGCAGGCCCCTCGGCGCGGCCAGCTACGCCATCGGACCCGACCACATCGAGATTGCCAGCTTCATCGGCCTGGCCGCCGTCACCAACGGCAGCCTGACGATCGAGGGCGTGCGGCCGGACGACCTGCGCAGCACGCTCCTGGGTTTCGAGCGCCTGGGCGTTCGCCCCCGGGTGGACGGCGACCGCCTGGTCTGTGACGCCGGGCAGGAACGCCGGGTCCGGCCGGACCTGGGGGGCCATGTCCCCAAGCTCGAGGACGGCCCCTGGCCAGCGTTCCCGGCCGACGCGATGTCCATCGCCGTGGTCACCGCCACCCAGTGCGAGGGCATGGTCCTCATCTTCGAGAAGATGTTCGAGTCACGCCTGTTCTTCGTGGACAAGCTGATCGGCATGGGCGCCCGGATCGTCCTGTGTGATCCCCATCGCGCCGTCATCTCCGGCCCCGCCCAGCTCCGGGGCGGTACGGTGGAGTCGCCCGACATCCGCGCCGGGATGGCCATGCTGCTGGCCGCCCTCGCCGCCGAGGGGCAGAGCACCATCCACAACGTGGGGCAGATCGAGCGGGGCTACGAGCAGATCGACACCCGCCTGCGCGCCCTGGGCGCCCAGATCGAGCGCCACGAGTAGGACCGGCCGGTCCGTCCCCATCCGGACCGGTCGGCTCTCCCTCATCCCAGGAACCGCCCCATGCCAGACGTTGCGCCCACCACCAGGTCCATCCGTGAGGTGCGCCTGCCGGGGCCGATTCCTCGCTACGAGGTCCCGGGGTGGCGGGAGCGGTTCGGCGTGGCGGCCGGAATCACCGGTCGCGGGGAAGGGGAGGGGCGTGGTTTCGACCTGGGGCTGTGGACCGAGGCCCCCGTCGGGGAGGTCATGAGCCGCTGGCGGGCTTTCCGGCGATCGGAGGAGGGCTTCAGGGGGGTAATTCTGGGCCACCAGGTACACCAGACCCGGGTCGCGGCACACTCGGACGCTTCCGGGTGGGTTCAGGTTGAGGGCGTGGATGGCCACGTGGCAGGCAGGGCCGGGCTGCTGCTTACGGTCACGGTGGCGGACTGCATCCCGGTCTATCTCGTGGACCCAGTGGCCGGGGCGATCGGCCTGCTGCACAGCGGGTGGCGGGGGACTGCTGGGGGCATCCTGACCGCCGGAGTTGCGGCGCTGGTTCAGGAGTTTGGTGCCACCGTGGAAAACATGGCAATGCATTGTGGAGTTGGTATTTGCGGACCTTGTTATGAAGTTGGTTCTGAGGTCATGGCGGGGTGCGGCCTGGCACACGATGGGCCCGGACCGTGGCATGCGGACCTCCGTGGGATCCTGGTGGAGCAAGGCCGGCGTCTCGGAGTCGGCGCCATTTCCACATCACAATGGTGCTCGAGTCACGACCGGGGGGCGTTCTACAGTCACCGGGCCTCCGGCGGGGCAGACGGCCGCATGGTGGCGTACCTCGGCCGCCCCGAGCAGGGCGCCGGTCCGTCCTGATTGACGAATCCCCGCACCATCCCTATACTTCCCGCGCTGTAACGGGGAGCTCCAGCGCGCGACGCTGACCTGTGTGGGGGAGTTCCCCCACATTTTTTTTGGCCCCAACTCATGGTCGCTGACCCGCTGCTCCCGGCTGTACGCCGCCTCGTGACCGACCTGGGATTCGAGCTTGTCGAATACCGCCGGGTCGGCCCGCCGCAGCATCCTTCGATCCAGGTAAGGATGGACCGGCCGGACAGCCGGCCGGGCCACGGGGTGACCGCAGAGGATTGCGCCCGTGCCAGCCGCGCCCTCCTGGCCTATCTGGCCACGGAGGCCGGGCTCGGGGACCGCGTCGAGCTTCAGGTGTCCTCGCCGGGCATCGAGCGGCCGGTGCGGTTTCCGGAGCACTGGCGCCGCTACGTGGGCCGGACGGTCAAGCTGACGGCGCGGGGCGTCTCGGGGCACCCGAAGGTGCAGGTCCTGGCGGTGCCGGATGACAGCTCGGTGCGGGTGCGGCTCCCCGATGGACGGGAAGTGGTGGTCGCGCTGGAACAGGTCAAGGAAGCGTTGCTCATGGAGCAGGAGCCGGCGGATGGCCGCCGGGAGCCATAAGGGCAGGAGAGACGATGTCTGGATCACCGGAAGTCCTGAGCGCCATTCGGGAGCTCACCACCAGCAAGCAGCTCGACCGGGCCGAACTGCTCGATCTGCTGCGTGACGGCATCCACGCCGCGCTCGCGCGCCGCTACGGGCCCAACGTGCGCTTCGAGCTCGAGTTCGACGAGCTGAAGGGCGCCATCAAGGTGGTGCGGCTGCGCCAGGTGGTGGAGGCCGTCGAGGACGAGAGCGCGCAGATCTCGCTCGAAGAGGCCCAGTACGAAGACCCCGAGTTCGCCGTCGGCGACATGCTCGAGGAGGAAGTGCCGTTCGCCGAGTTCGGGCGGCTGGCGGTGCAGGCGGCCAAGCAGCGCATCATCCAGCGGGTGCGCGAGGGCGAGCGGACCCGCATCCGGGACGAGTTCGCGAGCAAGGTCGGCGAACTGCTCTCGGGCGAGGTGCAGCAGATCGAGCGGGGCAAGCTGGTGATCATGCTGAACAAGTTCCGCGAGGCCGAGGCCATCATCCCGTACCGGGAACAGAACCACCGGGAGAAGTTCCACCAGGGGGATACCATCCGCGCGGTGCTCAAGCGCCTCGAGGAGACCCCGAAGGGGCCCCGGCTGATCCTGTCGCGGGCCGACCCGCTGTTCGTGAAGGCGCTGTTCAAGCTCGAGGTGCCGGAGATCCAGCAGGCCGTGGTCGAGATCCGCGCCTGGGCGCGCGAGGTCGGCAGCCGCACCAAGATCGCCGTCATTTCCCGCGACGACGCCATCGACCCGGTGGGGGCCTGCGTGGGCCTCAAGGGCTCGCGGGTGCAGGCGGTGGTGAACGAGCTGGGCGGCGAGCGCATCGACATCGTGCCGTGGTCCCCCGACCCGGAGCGGTTCGCGCGGCTGGCGCTGGCGCCGGCACGGGTGGCCAAGGTCTTCTCCGATCCCGCCTCCAAGACCATCCAGGCGGTGGTCGACGAGGACCAGCTCTCGCTGGCGATCGGCCGCAACGGGCAGAACGTGCGGCTCGCCTCCGAGCTTACCGGGTGGAAGATCGACCTCTACTCCAGCCGCGAGTGGCTGGAGCGTGGCGGCGAGGGCCCGCTGTTCGCCCCGCTCCCGCCGGAGGACGAGGCGGTCATGCAGCTGCCGCTCACCGAGCTCAAGGGGCTCTCGCCGGAACTGGTGGCGATCCTCAACGGCGCCGGGTACCAGACCCTGAACGACGTGCTGGACCTGGAGCGCGAGGACATCGAGAAGATCCCCGGCATGACCACCGAGCGGAGCGACCAGCTGGTGGCCTTCCTCTCGGAGCTGACCGAGGACGGTGGAGACGACGCCGCCCGCTGAGCCGCTGCTGCGGCTGCTCGGCCTGGGGCTCCGGGCCGGGACGGTGGTGCTCGGGGTGGACGGGGTGCGGACCGCCCTGCAGGCGGGGCGGGTGCATGGCGTGGTGGTGGCCGCGGACGCGAGTCCGCGGGCGCTGGACAAGGTGGTGCGGCTCGCCCGGGCGAAAGGGATCTCCCTCTTCACCGGACCCGCCGCGGAGGCGATCGGGGCGCGGCTGGGACGGCCCGCCATCATGGTCGCCGGCGTGTTGGACCGGGCGCTCGTCCAGGGACTCGCACAGGCGGGTCATGGCGAGGCCCACAGGGAGGCGTGAGTGGTAAAGACGCGAGTCCATGATCTGGCAGCAGAGTTCGGCGTGCCCGCGGAGCAGCTCATGAGCCTGCTCCGGGACATGCACATCTTCGTGCGGAGCCACATGTCGCCGCTCGAGGATGCGCAGGTGTCGGCCATCCGCGTGCGCTGGGAGCGCGAGAAGCGGAAGGCGGCCCAGGCCACCGACGAGCCGGCCCCGAAGAAGCGGGCCAAGAAGGCGGCCAAGCCCGCCGCGGAACCCGAGGCGCCGGCCGAGGCCGGAAAGCCGGTCAAGCGCCGGCGGACCGCCGCCGAGGTGCAGCAGGCCGAGGAGAAGGCCGAGGCCGAACGCGCCGCCGAGGTGCTGCGGCAGGAGGCCCTCGAGCTGACCCGACCGGTGGAGAAGCGCGAGGAGCCGATGCTCCCCGCCTCGATCGAGGAACGGGCCCGCGCCCTGTTCAAGGACCTGCCGCCACTCCCCGTCGAGGAGCCGGCCACCCCCGAGGCCCCCGCCTCGCCGTTCCGGGAGGAGCCGCGCGAGCGGCCCGCGACCGAGCCGGTGGGCGAGGTCGCGTCGGCCACGCCGTCCGTGGCCCCCACCCGTCCCCCGCTCCCGCCGCCGGGACCCGGCGCCGCCGGGGCCGGGCCGCGGATTCCGACGCGGATCCCGCGCCCCGTGGCGCCTGCGGGCGGCGAGGTGCCGCGATTCCAGCGGCCCAAGCCGGTCTTCAGCTCCAGCACGCCGGGCGGCGGCCCCGGTACCCGTCCCGGCGGGCCGCGGCCGGGTGGCGCACGCCCCGGTGGACCCGGCGGGCCGCGCCCGGGAGGCCCCGGTGGCCGGCCCGGACAGGCCGGACCCGGCCCCTCGGGTGGGGCCGTCACGGGAGAGCGGCCGCGCAACTTCGGGCCCGACGCCCAGAAGGGCGGGGCGCGCAAGAAGAAGAAGGGCCGGAAGTCGGGGGTCGACCAGGACGCGGTGCTGGCCAACATCGAGAAGACCCTCGCCGGGATGCACCGTGGGACGGCCAAGCGCACCGGGCGCCGCGACGACGGGGGCTACCGGGAGCAGCTGCTGCGGCAGAAGGAGGAGCGCGAGCGGGAGAAGACGCGCATCCGGGTCAACGAGTTCATCTCGGTCTCCGAGCTCGCCGACCTCATGAAGGTGCCGGCTTCCCAGATCGTCCAGCTCGCCTTCAAGGGCCTGGGCCTGATGGTGACCGTCAACCAGCGGCTGGACTTCGACCAGATCGAGCTGATCGCGTCCGAGTTCGGGTTCGAGGCGGTGAAGGAAGAGGAGTACGCGGCACCGGAGGACTCCGCCGAGACGGTGGAGGAGGATGATGCGCAGCAGGTGCCGCGGCCCCCGGTGGTGACCATCATGGGTCACGTCGACCACGGCAAGACCTCGCTGCTCGACTACATCCGGAAGGCCAACGTGGTGGCCGGCGAGGCGGGGGGCATCACCCAGCACATCGGCGCCTACCACGTCACGCTGCCCGACGGCCGCAAGATCACCTTCCTCGACACCCCGGGGCACCAGGCGTTCACCGCCATGCGTGCCCGCGGCGCCCAGGTGACGGACATCGTGGTGCTGGTGGTCTCGGCGGAGGACGCGGTGATGCCGCAGACCGTCGAGGCGATCAGCCACGCCAAGAACGCCGGCGTCCCCATGATCGTGGCGATCAACAAGATCGACCTGCCCGCGGCGAACGTGCAGAAGGTCAAGCAGGACCTGCTCTCGCACAACGTGGTGCTGGAGGAGTTCGGCGGCCAGGTGCTGTCCACGGCCATCTCCGCCAAGAAGGGCACCAACGTCGAGAAGCTGCTGGAGCAGATCCTGCTGCAGGCCGAGATCCTGGACCTCAAGGCCAACCCGGAGCGGTCCGCGACCGGCACGGTGGTCGAGGCCACCCTCGACCCGGGCAAGGGCCCGGTGGCCACCATCCTGGTGCAGAAGGGCACTCTGCACGTCGGCGACAACTTCATCTGCGGCAAGTTCTCCGGCCGCGTGCGCGCGCTGTACGACGAGCGGGGCAAGAACACCAAGGTGGCCGGCCCCTCGATCCCGGTGCAGATCCTGGGCTTCGAGGGCACGCCCTCGCCGGGCGACAACTTCCTGGTGACGTCGGACGCCGTGGAGGCCCGCGAGATTGCCCAGAAGCGGCAGCGGCTGGAACGCGAGGCGCAGAACCGGCGCACCGCCCGCGGCGGGTCGCTGGAGGACATCTCCCGCGCGCTGGCGCAGGGCCAGATGGGCGCCCTGCGGCTCATCATCAAGGCCGACCAGGGCGGTCCGGCCGAGGCGCTCGCCGACGCGCTGGGCCAGCTGAGCACCGGCGAGGTCCGGGTCGACATCGTGCACCGGGGCGTCGGTTCCATCAGCGAGAGCGACGTGCTGCTGGCCAAGGCGTCGGGGGCGATCATCATCGGCTTCCACGTCCGGCCCGACGGCGGCGCGCGCGCCGCGGCCGAGCGCGAGCAGGTGGACGTGCGCACCTACCGCATCATCTACGAGGCGGTCGACGACGTCCGCAACGCGCTCGAGGGGCTGCTCAAGCCGGAGAGCAAGGAGACGGTGCTGGGCGACGCCCAGGTGCTGCAGCTCTTCAAGGTGAGCAAGGTCGGCACCATCGCGGGCTGCCAGGTGAAGCACGGCACGATCATCCGCACCGCGAAGGTCCGCGTGCTGCGCGACGGGGTGCCGATCTACGACGGCACGCTGTCGAGCCTCAAGCGGTTCAAGGACGACGTGCGCGAGGTCAAGGAAGGCCTGGAGTGCGGTATCGGGGTCGAGAACTTCAACGACCTCAAGGTGGGCGACATGATCGAGGCCTACCGGGTCGAGGAGATCAAGCGGACCCTGAGCGGCTCGAGTTCGGGCGCGGCCTGAGACGGCATCGTGACCGTCCGGGGACGCCACCGGGTCGCGGGCCGTTAGGTTCGCCATGCACACGCTGGTACGGACCTGGGAGCTGCACCTCGAGGGATGCCATTCCCTCAAGGACAAGCGCTCGATCCTGCAGTCGCTCAAGGCCGAGCTGCGGCGCCGGCTCAACGTGAGCGTGGCGGAGGTGGCGCACCAGGACCTGTGGCAGCGGGCGGGCCTGGCCTGTGCCGCGGTGGGCAGTGACCGGCGGGTCGTGGAGGAGATCCTCCGCGAGGCCGACCGGCTGATCGAGGCGGCGGACGGGGTGCGGATCATGATGACCGAGCAGGGCACGGCGTGAGGGGCCAGAAGCGGCGACCCGACCAGGTGGGCGAGACCATCCGGCAGGTCGTGGCCGATGCCCTCCTGACCGAGCTGCGCGATCCGCGGATCGGGTTCGTCACCGTCACCGAGGTCCGGGTGACCAACGACCTGGCGGTCGCCACCATCCGCGTGAGCATCATGGGCGAGGAGGGCGAGCGCGAGGCCGCCCTGGAGGGGCTGACCAGTGCGGCGGGCTTCCTGCGCAAACGGGTCGGGCAGGCGCTCTCGGTCCGGATCGTCCCGGAGCTGCGCTTCGAGCTGGACCGGGGGCAGGAGCACTCCGCCCGGATCAACCAGATCCTGAGCGAGCTGCGCGAGGAGCGCGGGGACTGACCGGGGCGCTGCTGCTCGACAAGCCCGCGGGGCTGACCAGCCACGATGTGGTGGCGCGGGTCCGGCGGGTGCTCCACACCCGGGCCGTGGGGCACACCGGGACCCTCGATCCGTTCGCCACCGGGCTGCTGGTGGTCCTGGTCGGCCGGGCGACGCGGCTGGCGCGGTTCGTGGAGCAGCAGGCCAAGACGTACCTGGCCACGGCGCGGCTGGGGGGGGCGACGACCACGGACGACGCCACCGGCGAGCTCCTGGATGCGCCGTCCACGACCATCCCCGCCCTCAGCGACGTCCAGCGGGTGCTGGCCGCCGGCACGGGGGCACGGGGGCAACGGCCACCGGCCTACTCCGCGAAGCACGTGGACGGAGAACGGGCCTACACCCGGGCCCGCCGGGGCGAGACCGTGGAACTGGCCGAGGTGCCGATCGAGGTGCATACGCTGGAACTCGTGCGGTATGACTACCCGGAGCTCCAGTTCCGCACCACGGTCAGCGCGGGGACGTACGTGCGGGTGCTGGCACGGGAACTCGGGGAGCAGCTCGGGGCCGGCGCGCACCTCTCGGCGCTGCGGCGCGAGGCCATCGGGGGCCTCTCGGTGCAGGAGGCGGTGACGCTGGAGCGGCTCACCCCGGCGGCCCTGCAGCCCCCCCTCGCGGTCCTGGGGCACCTGCCCAGACTCGCGGTCTCCGAGGCGGGCGCCCGCGCCCTGGGGTACGGGCAGGCGCTGGGCGAACTGCCGGCCGGCGTGCCGACTGACCGCCCGGTGGCGGCGATCGGGCCGGACGAGCGGCTGCTGGCGGTGGGCCGGGTCCGGGGCGGGGTGTTCCAGCCCGAGGTGGTGCTGGAGTCGGCCAGCTGATGGCGCCGCTGCTGCCGCCCCATCCGGAAGGCACCGTGGTGACCGTCGGCACCTTCGACGGGGTGCACCGCGGGCACCTGGCGGTGCTCGAGGAGATCACCGGGCGGGCCCGCGCGGCCGGCCGCAAGAGCGTGCTGGTGACGTTCGACCCGCACCCGCTCGAGGTGGTGAACCCGCAGGCTGCCCCGGCCCTCCTGACCACGGGCCCGGAGCGGCGCGAGGCCCTGGCCCTGACCGGCCTCGACTACGCGGTGTTCCTGCGGTTCGACCGGGCACTGGCCAACCTCACGCCCGAGCGGTTCGTGCGCGAGGTGCTGATCGCGCGCTGCGGGATGCGGGAGCTGGTGATCGGGCATGACCACGCGTTCGGGCGCGGGCGCAGCGGTGACGTCGAGACCCTCCGGCGGCTGGGCGCCTCCGACGGGTTCGTGGTGGACGTCGTCGGGGTGGTGGCCCAGGGGGGCCACGCCATCTCGAGCACCGCGATCCGCCGGGCGGTGGCGGGAGGCGACCTGGCGACCGCGGCGCGGTTGCTGGGGCGCCCCTACACCCTGAGCGGGCGGGTGGTGCGCGGCGAGGGGCGCGGCCGGACCCTCGGGATCCCCACGATCAACATCGGGGACTACCCGGAGCGGAAGCTGCTGCCCCCAGACGGGGTCTATGCCGCACGGGTGGAATGGGCCGGCGGGGTGGCCGGCGGGATGCTCAACCAGGGGCCGAAGCCCACCTTCGGCGAGCTGCGCCGGTCGGTCGAGGTGCACCTCTTCGGGGTGGATGCGGACCTGTACGGAAAGTGGGTGCGGGTGGAGTGGCTGGAACGGCTGCGCGACGTCGAGCGATTCGGCTCGGTGGCGGAGCTCAGGACCCAACTCGAACGGGACCGGCATCGGGCACTGGACGCGCTCACCCGGCACGGCCCCCAGATGGACAAGAGCCGCGCGTCACACGCATAGACAGGCATGATCGTCACCAATCTCAGGACCCGGGTCGGCCTCATCGCCGCCATGATCATCGCGTCGGCCGTCTCGCTGATCCCGCGCGAGGTCACCCAGCGCGAGCGCGGCACCGACGGCATCATCCGGGACACCGTCGTCAAGCGGGTGCCGCTCAAGCGCGGCCTCGACCTCCAGGGCGGCATGCACCTGGGCCTCGAGCTCGACCAGTCCAAGCGGGTCTCCGCCGACCCGGTCCGCGACATCGACCTCGCGCTCACCGTGCTGCGCAAGCGGATCGACGAGTTCGGCGTGACCGAGCCGCTGATCCAGAAGCAGGGCGATGACCGGATCGTGGTGGAGCTGGCCGGCATCAGCGAGCCGGCCCGCGCCAAGGCGATCGTCCAGAAGAGCGCCTTCCTCGAGTTCCGGATCACCGACCGGTCGCAGGCGCTCGACAAGGCGCTCCCCGCCATGGACCGGGCGCTGCAGCGGCTCGGGGTCCAGGCGGTGGCGGGCGCCGCGGCGGCGCCGGCCGCGGCCGTCACCCAGCTGCTCCAGGGCGACAGCACCAAGCCGGAGGCCGCCACCGACAGCACCCCGGTGACGGGGGGCGCGCTCTCGACGCTGGTGCTGGCGGGCAGCGCCGCCGGCTACGAGCTCACCCCGGGCGAGTTCCTGGTCGAGGAAGGGGCGGTGGCGCGGGCCGACAGCCTGCTCAACCTGCCCGACGTCCGGGCCCTCTTCCCGCGCCGCTACGAGTTCCGCTGGGCCGCGCAGCCGGTGAGCGTGGGGGCCAAGAGCTTCCGGTCGCTGTACGTCCTCGAGGACCGGCCGATCGTCACCGGGACCAACCTGGTGGATGCCAAGGAGGACATCGACCCGCTCACCAGCGGGCCGATCGTCACCTTCGAGCTGGACCGCAAGGGCGCCCGGGACTTCGGCGAGGGCACCGGGAAGAACGTCGGCAACTACATGGCCATCATCCTGGACGACCGGGTGCAGGGTCGGCCGCCGGTCATCCAGGAGCGGATCGAGCGCCGGGGCCAGATCACCCTGGCCGGGAAGTCCTTCCAGGACGCCCGCGACCTGGCCCTCACGCTCCGGGCCGGCGCGCTGCCGGTGCCGCTCAAGATCGTCGAGGAGTTCCAGGTGGGCGCCAGCCTGGGCGAGGACTCGATCAACCACGGCATCCTGGCGGGGCTGGTGGGCACCGCACTGGTGATCCTGATCATGCTGCTGGTCTACCGGGTGAGCGGGGCGCTCGCGGTCGGCGGGCTGGCCTGCTACATCCTGTTCTCCCTGGGCGCGCTGTCGATGATCGGCGCCACCCTGACCCTGCCGGGGCTCGCCGGCCTGATCCTGTCGATCGGCATCGCGGTGGACGCCAACGTGCTGATCTTCGAGCGCATCCGCGAGGAGCTCGCGCTGGGGAAGACGGTCCGGCTCTCCATCGACGAGGGCTTCAAGCATGCGATGAACGCCATCGTCGACTCCAACGTGACGACGGTGATGACGGCGCTGTTCCTCTTCCAGTTCGGCACCGGCCCGGTGAAGGGCTTCGCGGTGACGCTGACGATCGGCATCATCTGCTCGATGATCACCGCGGTGTTCGTGACCCGTACCTTCTACATGATCTGGCTCGATCGCAAGCCGGCCATGGCCACCCTGAGCATCTGATGATCCGCTTCTTCGCCGACGCCAACTACGACTTCATCGGCTACCGGAAGATCGCCTACGGCGTCACCGGTGCGCTGTTCGCGCTCACCCTCGTGGCGCTGATCGGGTTCGGCTTCAACTACAGCATCGAGTTCACCGGCGGCACGCTGGTGCAGGTCCAGGCGGCGCCCGGGGCCAACGTCGGGGCCATCCGCGGGGCCCTCGACGCCAGCGGCATCAGCGGCGCCGAGATCCAGACCACCGGCACCCCGGGCGAGTTCCTGATCCGGGCCCGCACGGCCAAGGCCGGCACCGACGCCGACAACACCCAGGTCACGGCCAACGCCGTGGGCGCCGCGCTCGACCAGGTGCTGGGCAGTGGCCAGTACACCCTGGCCAAGACCTACGCCGTGGGCCCCAAGGTCGGCGGCGAGCTGCGCACCAAGGCGCTGCTGGCCATCCTGTACAGCTTCCTGGCGGTGCTGGCCTACCTGGCCTACCGCTTCGAGTGGCGCTTCGGGCTGGCCGCGATCGTGGCCACCGCGCACGACATCGTCCTGACCCTCGGCTTCATCTCCCTGATGCGGCTCGAGGTGAGCCTGGTGGTGGTCGGCGCGGTGCTCTCGATGGTGGGCTACTCGCTCAACGACACGATCATCATCTTCGACCGGGTCCGCGAGAACCTGCACAAGTACAAGCGGGACCACTTCGCCGACATCCTCAACCGCTCGGTGAACGAGACCCTGCCGCGCAGCATTCTGACCCACGGCACCACGCTCGCGACCCTGACGGCGCTGTCGGTCTTCGGCGGCGAGGTGATCCGGCCCTTCGCGCTGGTGATGTTCTTCGGCGTCTTCACCGGCACCTTCTCGTCGATCTACATCGCGGCGCCGGTCCTCATGGCCATCGAGCATAAGTGGCCGGGCGCCGACGCCCGCGGCGTCAAGCAGGCGGCCCGCGCGGCCGGCGAGCCCCGGCAGCCGGTCGGCGCCTAGGGCCAGATGCTGATCGACACCCACTGCCACCTCGGCGCGGAGCCGTTCGCCGCCGACGTGGCGGGGGTGCTGGACCGGGCGCGGCAGGCGGGGGTGCACCACGTGGTGGTGATCGGCGAGTCGCCGGCCGCTGCCGCGCGTGCCCTGGCGCTGGTCGAGGCCCACCCGGGGCTCTCGGCCACCGCGGGCCTCCATCCGCATGAGGCCGCCGCCTGGACGGCGGACACCGAGGCGTGGCTCCGGGGGGCCCTGGCCGACCCGCGGGTGGTCGCCGCCGGGGAGATGGGACTCGACTACCACTACGACCACGCCCCCCGGGCCGTGCAGCAGGCGGTCTTCGAGGCACAACTCGGGCTGGCCGTGGCCGCCGGGCGGCCCGCGGTGATCCACGCCCGTGACGCGGACGAGGACATCGCCGCGATCCTCCGGAACCATCCCCAGGCCCGCGTGATCCTGCATTCGTTCTCGAGCGGCCCCGGCCTCTTGCGGACCGCCCTCGAGGGCGGGCACTATGTGTCGTTCAGCGGGATGGTCACCTTCAGGAACTGGGGCCGGGACGACCTCGTCCTCGCCGTCCCGGCCGATCGGCTCCTGGTCGAGACCGACGCGCCGTACCTGGCCCCGGTGCCGCACCGCGGCCGGCGCAACGAGCCGGCCTTCGTCCGGGACACGGCCGCGCGGATCGCGGCGGTCCGCGGCATCCCGCTGGCGCAGTGCTTCGCGGAGACGGGCGCCAACGCGGCGCGGGTGTTCGGGCCGCGCGTGAGCGGCTGACCGCGACGGGGTTCACGTCCCGTTCATCGATCGAGGCCTACGTTCCTTCGGATGACCCTTGGCCCAGAGCCGGGGCGTCCGCGCACCGCGACTCCCACACTTCTCCCAGGGGAAGCCCGCCCGCCATGTCCACCGTCCCGACCGACATCGAAATCGCGCAGGCCGCGAAGCTCCGTCCCATCGCCGAGGTTGCCGCCGAGATCGGCCTCGGCCCCGACGAGATCCTCCCGTACGGCCGCTACAAGGCCAAGATCACCCCCGAGGCGATCGCCCGGCGCTCCCCCAAGGGGCGGCTGGTCCTGGTCTCGGGCATCAATCCCACCCCGGCGGGCGAAGGCAAGTCCACCGTGACGGTGGGCCTGGCCCAGGCGCTGCGGAAGCTGGGCAAGAAGGTGGTGGTGGCGATCCGCGAGCCGTCGCTCGGGCCGGTATTCGGCGTGAAGGGCGGGGCGGCGGGCGGCGGGTACGCGCAGGTGGTCCCGATGGACGAGATCAACCTGCACTTCACCGGGGATTTCCACGCCATCACCTCGGCGCACAACCTGCTGTCGGCCATGCTGGACAACCACATCCATCACGGCAACGCACTGGGCTTCGACACCCGGCGGATCAGCTGGCCCCGCACCATCGACATGAACGACCGGGCCCTGCGCTCGATCATCACCGGCCTGGGCGGGCTCAACGGGGGCCCGAGCCGCGAGGAGCGGTTCGTGATCGTCCCGGGCAGCGAGATCATGGCCATCCTCTGCCTGGCCACCGACCTCCCCGACCTCGAGCAGCGGCTGGCGCGCATCATCGTGGGCATCACCCGCGACAAGAAGCCGATCCGCGCCGGCGACCTCAAGGCGAGCGGCGCCATGACGCTGCTGCTCAAGGACGCGATGCTGCCCAACCTGGTGCAGACCCTGGAGGGCGGGCCCGCGCTGGTGCACGGCGGGCCGTTCGGGAACATCGCCCACGGCTGCAACTCGATCGTGGCCACGAAGCTCGGGCTGTCGCTGGGCGACATCGTCCTGACCGAGGCCGGCTTCGGCGCCGACCTCGGGGCCGAGAAGTTCTTCGACATCAAGTGCCGCTTCGGCGGGCTCAAGCCGGAGGCGGCGGTGGTGGTGGCCACGGTGCGCGCCCTCAAGATGCACGGCGGGGTCAAGAAGGATGCCCTGGGCACCCCCGACGTGGCCGCCCTGCAGCGCGGCCTGGTCAACCTCGAGGCGCACGTGAAGAACGTGCAGAAGTTCGGGGTGCCCGTGATCGTGGCGCTCAACCGGTTCCTGTCCGACTCGGTCGAGGAGCAGGACACCGTCATCGCGGCGGCGCGGACCTGGGGCGCCCGGGCCGCGCTCTCCGATGTCTGGGCCCGCGGGGGCGCGGGCGGTGAGGCGGTGGGGAACGAGGTGCTTGCCGCGCTGGCCGAAGGGAAGGCGGACTTCAAGCCGATCTACGACAGCGCCCTGCCGATCAAGCAGAAGATCGAGACCATCGCGACGCAGATCTATGGCGCCGATGGCGTGACCTTCTCGCCGACCGCCGACAAGTCCATCGCCCAGTGCGAGGACATGGGCCTGGGCAACACCCCGATCTGCATTGCCAAGACCCAGTACTCCTTCAGCGACGACCCCACCAAGCTGGGGCGGCCGAAGGGCTTCAAGATCAACATCCGCGACGTCTATCCCTCCGCCGGTGCCGGCTTCGTGGTGGCGCTCGCGGGCGAGATCATGACCATGCCGGGGCTCTCCAAGACGCCGTCGGCGGAAGCCATCCGGGTCCACCCCGACGGCCGCATCGAGGGGCTGTTCTAATGCCGATCCAGTTCATCTCCACCGAGCAGGCTCCCAAGGCCATCGGGCCCTACAGCCAGGCCACGATCGTCAACGGCCTGGTCTTCACGGCCGGCCAGATCGCCTTCAACCCCGCCACCATGGAGATCGTCGGCGGCGGGATCAAGGAGCAGACCGAGCGGGTGCTGGCCAATCTCCAGGCGGTGCTGGCCGCGGCGGGCTCGGACCTGCAGAAGGTGGTCAAGACCACCGTGTTCCTCGTCGACATGCAGGACTTCCCGGCCATGAACGAGGTGTATGCCCAGGCCTTCGGGGAGCACAAGCCGGCCCGCTCCACGGTGGCGGTGGCGGGGCTGCCGCGGGGGGTGCGGGTCGAGATCGACGTGGTCGCGACGCTGTAGCCGGCGGCTCCACGCCGGCCGGGGACGGGCCACGCCAGGATGGCGTGGCCCGTCGTGCATCGGGAGCCGGGGACCGACCCTCGGGCTGGCTTCATCTTGGCCTCACACCTGCCGATTACCATTGCAGCGGGGTGCGCGGCTGGCGGCTGCCCCCCGATGCCGGTCTACCCTCTGCGAGGAGCCTTCACCCGTGCCCAGCCTCCGTCTGCACTCCCTGATCCTCGCCTCCGCGCTCGGCGCCGCCGGCGCGGCGGGCGGGCCGGCATCCGGCCGGCCGGTCCCCGCGGGGACGCCCGTGGCGGGCGACTCCGCCGACTACCAGATCTGCAGCGCCTGCCACCAGCCGAACGGACAGGGCATCCCGAAGACCTTCCCGCCACTTGCGGGCTCGACGATCGTCAACGGCCCCGGCGGGCCCCACATCGCGATCGTGCTCAAGGGCCTGGTCGGCCCCACCACGGTCAAGGGGCAGGTCTTCAACGGCGCCATGGCCCCCTGGGAGAGCCTGACGGACGCCCAGATTGCCGGGGCGATCAACTACGAGCGGACCCACTGGGGGAACACCGGGGCCAAGGTCACGGTGGCCGATGTCGCCCGGGTCCGCCAGCTGGTGAAGGCGCGGAAGACGCCCTTCACGATGGACGACCTCAAGAAGGCCAAGTTCTAGGGTCGCGCGGCGCGCGCCACTCCCGGACACGACGGCGGGCCGGCCTTCCCACGGGAAGACCGGCCCGCCGCACGTGCGGGACCCTCAGGCCACGACGGTCAGCTGCCGGGACGGTCGAGGGGGCGCGGCCCGGTCCCCGATCCGGAACTGTGCCACCAGCGCCTGCAGCTCGGCGGCGGCCGCCGCCAGGTCGCGCCCGGCGCCCTGGCTCTGGTCGGCGCCCTCGGTGGTGTCCTGGGCCGCCTGGGCCACCCCCTGGATGTTGTGGGCGATCTCCTGCGCCCCGCGCGCCGCCTCGGAGACATTCCGGCTCATCTCGTTGGTCGTCGCGGTCTGCTCTTCCACGGCGCCGGCGATGGTGGTCTGGATGCCGTGGATCTTCCCGATCACCTCGCCGATCTCCCGGATGGCGCGGACCGCCTCGCCCGTGTCGGCCTGGATGGCGTCGATCTTGAGCCCGATTTCCTCCGTGGCCCGGGCCGTCTCGCGGGCCAGGTCCTTGACCTCGTTGGCCACCACGGCGAACCCCTTGCCGGCGGCCCCGGCGCGAGCGGCCTCGATCGTGGCGTTGAGGGCCAGCAAGTTGGTCTGCTCCGCGATCGAGGTGATGACCTTGATCACCTGTCCGATCTCGGCGCTCGAGGTCCCGAGCTTCCCGACGGTGCCGTTGGTGCGCTCGGCCACGCGCACGGCCTGGCTCGCCACCTGCGCCGCCTCCGCGGCGCTCTTGGCGATCTCGCGGATCGAGGCCGACATCTCCTCCGTGCCGGCCGCCACCGTCTGCACATTGCGGGACACCTCCTCCGCCGCCGTGGAGACGACCGTGGCCTGCGCCGCGGTCTCCATGGCCGTGGCCCCCAGCCGCCGGCCCACCGCGTTCACCTGCTCGGAGGACGTCGCCACGGAGGCGGCCGTCCGCGCGATATTGGCGACGCTGCCCCGCAGGTTCTCGAAGAACCGGCTCAGTCCCTCGCCCAGCCGGCCCACGGCATCCTCGCCACGCACCGCGATCTCGCGGGAGAGGTCCCCGGCGCCGGCGGCGTCCACCACCTCGAGGATGGCGTCGACCTTGGCCCGGAGCGCCGCCGTCCGCGTGTGCTCCTCCTCCGCCCGGGCCCGCTGTTCCGCCTCGCGCTCCGCGGCCTCCCGCTGCCGGCGCTCGCCGGCCTCGGCCTCGGCCTGCCGGCGGAGCTCGGCGTTCCGCAGTTCCTGCTCCTGGGCCTCCCGGGCCCGGCGTTCCGTGGCCAGCCGCTCGGTGACGACTTCCCAGGTGACCATCGCCCCGACGGCCGCCCCCGCGCCATCGCGGATCACACACGCCACCGAGTCGATCACCTCCGGTCCCAGCGCGAATCGCGTGGCATGCGGCGGGGCAGCCGGGTCGTCGAACAGCGCCCGGTGGGCGGGATCGTGGTGCAGGTCCTCCAGGGAACGGCCGACCAGCTGGTCCGGAGCCACCGGCAGGTGGCCGGCCATCCGTCGGAAGGTGGCCAGCGCAGCCGGATTGAGGTACTGGAGGACCAGGTCACGATCGGCGTACATGATCGGGGTCGGCGCGTTCTCCACCAGCTGCCGGATCCGGGTGATCTCCGCGCGCTGGGCGCCGACGGCGGCCCAGTCCACGTGATCGGCTCCAAGGGCCTCGCGCATCCCCGCGAGCGCCCGCTCCAGGGCCTCGCCCATCCGGCGCGCCTCGGTGACCGTCGTGGTGGCGGCGCGCCGACTGAGGTCGCCGGCCGCGACAGCTTCCAGCACCTCCACCGTGCCGGTCAGCGGCCGGAGCACACCGTGGACCAGGGCCCGGCTCACCCCGAGCAGGAGCACCGCGGCCAGCGCTGCGCCCGCGAGGACGATCGCTGTGTGGTGGCGCACCTCGGCGGCGGCGGCCAGTTCCCGCTCGGCACTCCGGGCCCGGGCGGTGGCCAGCACCTGGTCCACCACGGCCCGGTGCCAGTCATAGATCGGGGTGAGCTGCTGGTCCAGGACGGCGGCGGCCCGGGTCCGGTCCCCGCGGCGGACCGCGGGAAGGAACTCCTCGTCGAATGCCTGGAAGAACCGCACCGCCGGATCGTACGTATCGGCGATCAGCGCGCGCTTCAGGCTGTCCTCCGGCAGGGCCGCAGCCCAGAACTGGTGCCGGGCGTCGAAGTCCGCGCGGAGGGCCGCCGCCTTGTCTGCCAGCACGTTGACCTCGACCAGGCTGGCCTTCCGGACCATCTCGTGGGCCACCAGGTAGCTCTCGATGATGTAGAGCGGCGGCGGCGTGATGTCCGCGACCACGTCCTTGCTCTGCGCGATCTCGCCATAGACCGGGCCACCGACGGCCAGGTGCGCCAGCGTGACACGGGAAAGGAGGGCGAGTCCGCCCAGGGCCAGCAGGGCGACGCCCACCAGCCCGGCCATGCGCCCGCGGACCGACCGCAGGGATTCTGTCATCGTGGTGTTGCTCATCGGTTCGCTCTCGGCGTCGATAGGGTCCCTGTCGCCGAGTCTCGGCACTTCTGGCGCCTGCCTGAAATCCGATTGACCGGGTTGCCTTCGCGCCTTCCGAGCGCCCCGGGGCTGGGGGCAATACCCCGTCCGAGGCGGGGGTCGCGCAATCTGGTGCCGGGGGTGACCTTTCATCAGACAGGGGGGGCGGATCGGGCCTGGTGGCCTGGCCGGTCTTCAAAACCGCGACGGAGGTGCCTCTGGCGGCTCCGGTGGGTTCGATCCCCACACGCTCCCGCCACCTCTCCCGGCCCCGGGGCACCCAGTGCGGGTGCCCCGCGGCGCGTATGGCGGACGGCGCGGAAAGCGGCCACATTCCCCGCATCGTGAAGACCATCCTCGTGGTGAATCCCGCCGCCGGCCGCGGCAGGGCAGGCCGGCGCGCGCCAGAAGCCCGGCAGGCCCTGGAACGCACCTTCGGCAGCCTGCTCCAGATCGAGACGACGGCCCCCGGCACCGCCGTGCAGCAGGTTCGCGAGGCGGTGGAGGCCGGCGCCGAGCGAGTCGTGGTATTGGGCGGCGACGGAACCCTGCACGAGGCCGCCAATGGCCTCCTCCGCGCCGCGGTGGCCGAGCGCCCGCCCATCGCGATCCTCCCGGCCGGCACCGGGAATGACTACGCCAAGATGGCGCGGACCCTCGGCGTGCCGCTCCGGGAGGCGGTCCGGCGCCTGGGGCGCGGGGCGGTCCGTCGCTTCGACGTCGGGGTGGCGTGGGAGGAATATTTCCTCAACTCCGTGGGGATCGGCTTCGATGCGGAAGTTGCCCGCGTGGTGAGCCGGTGGAAGCGGTTCACCGGCCTCCCGGCCTACCTGGCGGCGGTCCTGCAGGTGCTGTCCCGGTTCGAGACCCTCGACCTCACCGTGGACACGGACGGCGGGAGCTTCCGGGACCGCCTGCTGCTGCTGGAGATCGCAATCGGTCCGTGCGTCGGTGGGGGCTTCCGCCTGACCCCCGATGCCCAGCCCGACGACGGCTGGCTCGACATCTGCGCCATCCGGCAGAAGTCGATGGGGGCCATCCTGGCCCGGCTCCCGCTCGTGATGCTCGGCAAGCACACCGGGCTCAAGGACGTCCGGATGCTGCGCGCCACCCACGTCTCCGTGACCGGCCATGCCGGCCCGCTCCACGCGCAGTTCGACGGGGAGCTGCGCGAAGTCGCCGGCTCCATGAATGTCCGCCTGGAGGCCGGGGCCCTCCCGGTGCTGATCGCGGCATGAACCCGCGCGCCTTCGCCAGCGACAACAACGCCGGGGTGCACCCGGAGGTGCTGGCCGCCCTGGCGTCCGCCAACGCCGGCCACGTCCGGAGCTACGGGCACGACGCGCTGACCGAGCGGGCGCGAGGCCTGTTCCGCACCCACTTCGGGCCGCGCGCGGATGCCTGGTTCGTCTTCAACGGGACTGCGGCCAACGTGCTCGGTCTCGGGGCGGTGACCCGGCCCTACCAGGCGGTCATCTGCTCGGATGGTGCCCACATCCACGTGGATGAGTGCGGCGCGCCCGAGCGCATCGCCGGCTGCAAGCTTCTCCCCGTCCGCTGCCCCGACGGCAAGCTCCGCCCGGCCGACCTGCCGCCCCTCCTTCATGGCATCGGCGATGAGCACCGGGTGCAGCCGCGGGTCCTCTCGCTGACCCAGTCGACCGAGCTCGGCACGGTCTACTCCGTGGCGGAGCTTCGGGCGCTGGTGGCCGCCGCCCACGGCCACGGGCTGCTGGTGCACCTGGATGGCGCCCGCCTGGCCAACGCGGCGGTGTCCCTCGGCCTGCCGCTCGCGGCCTTCACCACCGACCTTGGCGTCGACCTGCTCTCCTTCGGGGGAACCAAGAACGGCCTGCTCGGCGCCGAGGCCGTGGTGTTCCTGCAGGGCACCGGTGGGGACGCAATGGCCTACCTGCGCAAGCAGGGCATGCAGCTGGCGAGCAAGATGCGGTTCCTGGCGGCGCAGTTCGTGGCGCTCCTCGAGGGCGACCTGTGGCATCGCAACGCCGCCCACGCGAACGCCATGGCGCGGCTCCTGGCGGAACGGGTGCGCGACGTGCCCGGCATCACGCTCACCCAGCCGGTCCAGGCCAATGGGGTGTTCGCGCGGGTGCCGCCGGTTCATATTCCGGCCCTGCAGGAACGTGCGTACTTCTACGTCTGGAACCCTGAGCAGGCCGAGGTCCGCTGGATGACCGCCTGGGACACCACCGAGGCCGATGTGGAGCGGTTCGCCGCCGCGGTGCGGGAGATCGTGCGATGATGCCCATCCGTGGGGTGGCCATCCTGATCGTGGCCGTGCTGGCCCAGGGCGCCCGCGGCCTCGCGGCGCAGGCCGACACCCTGGCGCCCGCGCCCGCGGCCGCGGAGAGTGTGCTGGTGGCGGCCGTCACGCCCTCGGGCGACACGCTCTACGCCCGCGCGCCGGTATCCCCGATGGGCGCGCTCTGGCGGTCGATCCTGCTGCCGGGCTGGGGGCAGGCCAAGCTCAACCGCAAGCTGACCGGGGCCCTGTTCGTGGCCTGGGAAGGGGTCACCCTCGGGATGGCCATCAAGAGCAACCACGAGCTGGGGTACCTGCGGCGCACCAATTCCGGGAGCGTGCGGGCCAAGGAAAAGGAGCGGCAGGACTGGCTGGTGCTGCTCGCGTTCAATCACCTCTTTGCCGCCATCGAGGCCTACGTCGGGGCCCACCTGTGGGACTTCCCGCCCGACCTCGACGTCCGCGCCGCACCGCTGCCGGCCGGCGGGACGGGGATCGGGATGTCCATCCCGATCCGGTTGCCGTGAGCCGCGGCGCCCCGATCGGGATCTTCGACTCGGGCATCGGCGGCCTCACCGTCGCCCGCGCCATCTACGAGCGGCTCCCCGGCGAATCCACCATCTACTTCGGCGACACCGCGCGGGTGCCGTACGGGCCCAAGAGCCCCGAGACCGTGCGGCGCTACAGCCTGGAGATCCTCCACTGGCTGGTGGGGCAGGGGGTGAAGCTGGTGGTCATCGCCTGCAACACGAGCACGGCGCACGCGCTGGCGGCGCTCCGGGCGGCCTCGCCGGTGCCGGTCATCGGCGTGATCGAGCCGGGGGCCCGCGCCGCGGTCGGTGCGACCCAGGGCGGCCCGATCGGCGTCATCGGTACCGCCGGCACGATCGCCAGCAATGCCTATGCGCGCGCCATCCATGCGCTCCGGCCGGAGCTCCAGGTGGAGCAGGCGGCCTGCCCGCTCTTCGTGCCGCTGGTGGAGGAGGGCTGGTTCGAGCACCCCGCGGCCGAGCTGATCGCGCGGGAGTACCTGCGACCCCTGGCGGCCGCGCGGGTGGACGTGCTGGTGCTGGGCTGCACCCACTATCCGCTGCTCAAGCCGCTGCTGGGGCGGGTGATGGGCCCGGAGGTCCGGCTCATCGACAGCGCCGAGGAGACGGCGCGCTCGGTGGCCGAGACGCTCGCGGGCCAGGGGCTGGCGGCGCCGGCCGGCGCCCCCGTCTACCACCGCTTTGCCGTGAGTGACGACGAGCCGCGCTTCCGGCAGGTCGGGAGCCGCTTCATCGGGGAGCGGCTCGCCGCGGCGGAAGTGGTGCCCCTCGGCTGACCCTCACGCGGGACCGGTGAATGCCTCCCGTGCCGCCTCGAGCACGGCCTGGCCATCCTCGTCCACGGTCGGCGCGATTGCGGCGCAACAGGCCTCCCACTCCGCCCGGCTCCGTCCCATTGCCTCGTAGTATCGCCGGGTCAGCCCCAGCACATCGTCGAAGGCCGGCACCCCCCGCATGGCCCAGTAGCTGGGATCGGTGATCCGGTAGTGGGTGAAGAAGCCCATGAGCTGCCGCTCCACGAGGTCCAGGCCCCGTGGGTCGGGGTGCCCGGCCGCCAGCAGCGCCTCCGCGAAGATCAGCTTCTTCTGGAAGAAGGTCGAACTCTCCGGCGCGTCCTGGTGCTGGTAGGAAAGGTCGAAGCAGCGCTGCCACGAGGCGTGCGCCGCCTCGATGTCGCCGACCTGCACCTGGGCCATGGCCACGTTGAACCAGTCTTCCGGGACGGCGCTCCCCTGGGCGGCGGCCTGGAACAGGCCGAGCGCCTCGGGATGCCGTCCCTCGAAGTACCACGCGAGTCCCGCCAGGCTGCGGGCCTTGCGCTGCCAGGGCTCGTCGAGCCCGGGGAGCGCGGCCAGCAGGCGGTCCACCGCCTCCCGGCGCCGGCCCTCGCGGATCAACCGGGTGGCCTCGGTCAGGACGGTGGGCTCGCTCATTGAGGGCGGAACTGGTGCAGGGTGGCGGCGCCGTCCGCGACGACGGCGTATCGATAGCCGTCGAACCAGGCGCCGGGATTGAGGTAGAGGCCGCCCGTCGCCGAAGTGCGGGTGGCCGCCCGATGGGTATGCCCCATCACGACGAGGCGCAGTCCCGGCTCCGCGGAGAGCCGCTGCTCGGCCCACGCAGCCTGCCGCGCCACCCCGCCCTGGACCTCGGCCTCGGTCCGCTCCCGGTCGCCGAGATAGCCACTGAGGCGGTCAACCAGCCACATGCCCAAGTCGGGGTGCATCGTCCGGTACAGGGCCACGGTCATGTCGTGGCGCAGGATGCGGTGCAGCACCCGGGCCGACCAGTGGGTGTCGGTGAGGCCGTCGCCATGAAGCGCCAGGGCGGGGCGGCCGTCGAGCGTGAAGCGGGCCTCGTGCGGCGCGAACCGGATGCCGAGCTCGCGTTCCCAGAAGGTGCCGGCGTACCGGTCGTGGTTGCCGCCCAGCATCAGGACCGGGACGCGGCGGGCGACCTGGGCCAGGGCGGCGAGCGCGGTGATCCCGTGGCGGGGCACCACGCGGTCGTAGGCAAACCAGAACTCGAAGAGGTCGCCCGTGACGAGCAGGCCGTCGCCCAGGGACGGCACGGTGTCGAGGAAGGCCACGAAGGCGGCGGTGGTGTCGGGGGATTCGCGTCCGATGTGCGCGTCACCGACCACCACAAGGCGCTGGGAGAACACGCGGCAAAGGTAGGGCCGCCCCGAGGGGTGGGGAAGGGCGCGCGGCGCCCTTCCGGCCACCCCGTCGGCGGCTTACCCTTGGCCGGTCACCCCTCGGACCCTCCACCCCGGCCCGCGCCCCTGTGCACCAGCCTCCCATCGAATCCGTCACCACCGTCCGGGTCAACTACTCCGAAACTGACCAGATGGGCGTCGTCTACCACGCCAGGTACGTGGTCTGGCTCGACATCGCCCGGACCGAACACCTCCGGCAGGCCGGCTACAGTTACCGCGAGCTCGAAGAACAGGGGATCCGCCTGGTCGTCACCGATCTGCAGGTTCGCTACCGCAACGCGGCCCGGTTCGACGACATGGTCCGGGTCCGCTGCCGCCTGCGCGACGTGGCCTCCCGGCGCGTGATCTTCGGGTACCAGGTGGAACTCGCCGGGACGGGGACCCCGCTGGTCGAGGCGGAGACCACCCTGATCTGCCTCGACGCGCAGCGGCGCCCCGCCCGCCTGCCCGACCCGCTGCTCGCTGCCCTGCGTCGGTCCCTCCCGCCGGAGCCTGCCTGATGCGCCGCCCCTGGCTGACTCTGGCCACGGCCGCCCTCGCCCTGGGACCGCACGCCGTGCGCGCACAGGATGCAGGCACCATCGAGACGCTCGCCCGTGTGCTGCAGGCCGAAGATGCCCGGCGGTTCGACGATCGCCTGCTGCTCCAGGCGCTCTCCGACCCCGACAGCTCGGTGCGCGCCCTGGCGGCGACCTCTGCCGGGCGCATCGGGGATGCCCGCGGCGTGCCGCTGCTGGTGCCCGCCCTCGCCGATCCCGACAGCCTGGTGCAGGTGGCCGCCGCCTTCGCCCTCGGCCTGATCGGTGACAGTACTGCGGCGCCGGCCCTCGTGCGGCGCGCGCAGGACGGCACCCATGTCTCCACCCCCCTGGCGCTCGAGATGATCACGGCCGCGGCCAGGATCGGCGGACGGGACGGGGCCGGGCTGGTCCGGGGCGTGCTCGAGCGCAGCCTGTGGTCCGACCGCCCCGACGCCGACCCGCTGGCCTGGCGTGCCGCGCTGGAGAGCTGGCGCCTCGGCCGCGCCGCGGCGGTCGATGCCCTCCTGCCGATGCTGCAGGACCCGAAGGAGGATGCGCGCTTTGCCGCGGCGTACTCCCTCGGCCGCCTGCGGGTGACCAGCGCCGCGCCCCGCCTCATCGAACGACTCGGCGACCGCGCCTCCGCCCAGGTGCGCGCCGCGGCCGCCCGGACCCTGACGCGGGCCTACGTGGACTCCGCCCGGATGGCGCGTGAGCCTGTGATCGACCTGCTGGTGCGCACCACGCGCGATGAGGATCCGGGCGTCCGGATCCAGGCGCTGCGTTCCCTCGGGACCTTCCGCGCGGCGGAGGCCACGGCCAAGGTCCTGCCCGCCCTCAACGATCCGGTGGCCAACGTGCAGGTCCAGGCCGCCGAGACGGTCGGCCTGCTCGGGGGCACGGCGGGCGTTGCGGAACTGGCCCGGTTCGCGGGCGCCACCCGCGGCACGTGGGCGCTGCGCCGCGAGAGCCTGCTCAGTCTGGCGCGCCTCGACTCGACCCGCTTCGACTCGCTGGCCACCCGCTGGGCGGGGAGCAGCGACTGGCGCGACCGTGCCGCCGCGGCGCGCGGCGCCGCGCGGATCGGCCCGGGCCGCCTGCCTCACTTCCTCGACGACCCGGATCCGCGGGTGGCGGCCGCTGCCCTCGGGGTCTGGCTCGAGACGGTCGAGACGGCGGATGCCGCCCTGCTCGCGGCGTGCCGGAAGATGCTCCGCAGCCGCGACGCGGCCCTCCGCAGCCTGGCCGCCGACGGCCTGGCCCGCGCCGCCGACCCGGCTGACCGGGCGGCGCTCGTCGCGGCGTATCGCGCCGCGGCCCGGGATTCCTTTCCGGATGCGGCCCTTTCCGCACTCGCGGCAATCCGCGCGGGGCTGGAACGGGCGCCGGAAGGGGCCGAAACGGCGGAGCGCGCCGTGCTCGCCGATCTCGGGAGCGCTCCGGACTACCAGGTCCGGCGCTGGGCAGAGGAACGGTGGCCCGCCGCGGCGGATGCCTGGGGACCGGCCTTTCCGTTCGAGACCGGCCGCACGCTGCAGGACTACCGCGAGGCCGCCCGGCAGTTCCTGGTCGGACAGGGTCCGGAACGGTACCCGACGGTCCGGGTGGAGCTGGAGCAGGGGGGCGTGCTCGAGCTCGAGCTGCTCGGTCCCGAGGCCCCCCTCACCGTGCTGCAATTCCTGCGACTGGTCGACCGGCGCTACTTCGACGGCCAGCGCTTTCACCGTGTCGTCCCCGGCTTCGTGGTGCAGGCCGGTGACCCGCGCGGGGACGGGTGGGGTGGCCCCGGCACGGTCATCCGGGACGAGATCAACCGCCGGCGTTACATCGGGTACATGGTGGGGATGGCCCTGTCCGGACCGGACACCGGCGGTAGCCAGTGGTTCATCACGCTGGGATCGCAGCCGCACCTCGACGGCACCTACACGATCTTCGGCCGCGTGCGGGACGGCATTCCCGCGCTGCTGCGGCTCACCGAGGGCGACCAGATCCGGAGCATCCGCCGGTGATCTGGCGCCGCCTGCTGGTTCTCGGCCTGCTCGGCCTGGGCGCGCGGCCGGCGGCGGCGCAGTTCTTCCTCGCGGGCGAGAACAAGATCCAGTACCGCCGGCTCGACTGGCAGGTCCTCTCCGGCCCGCGGGTCGACGTGTACTACTACCCGGAGGAAGCGCAGCTCGCGCGCGTGGCGCTGGCCGACGCCGAGCGGAACTACGACGAGCTTGCCGTGAAGTTCGGGCACACGGTCACCGCCCGGGTGCCGCTCATCGTGTACGCCTCGCACACCGACTTCGAGCAGACCAACATCCTCCCCTTCACCCCGCCGGAGGGACTCCTTGGCGTCACCGACTTCCTCAAGCGGCGCGTGACCCTGCCGTTCCGCGGCAACCTGGCGGAGTTCCGCCATACGCTGCGCCACGAGATGGTGCACGTCTTCCAGATCAGCCTGCTCTACGATCGGTACGTCCGGTCTCCACGCAGCGCCACGATGGCCATCCCGCTGTGGTTCACCGAGGGACTCGCGGAGCTGTGGAGCGGCGGGGAGGATGCCAGGGACGAGATGATCATGCGGGACATCACCCTCGGGGGCCGGCTGCCGCGACTGCAGGACCTGGGCTACGTCACCGGTGGCATCGTCTACCCCCTCGGCGGCCGGATCCACCGCTGGCTGGCCGACACCTACGGGGACTGGCGCATCGCCTCGCTGTACCGGGAGCTGTGGCACTACGAGACCTTCGAGGAGGCCGTGGCGGGCACCTACGGGCGCACGCTGGCGCAGCTGAACGAGGAATGGCAGGTGGCGATGCGGCGCGCCTATTACCCGGCGGTGGGCGGCCGCCTCTCGCTCCCGGCGGCCGGCCAGCTGCTGGCGTCGGCGGCCATCAAGCCGGTGTTCTCGCCCAACGACTCGACCGGCGGCGACCTGGTCTATGCCTCGGCCGGGAACGGGTTCGTGACGCTGGTGCAGCGGCCGGTCGATGGCGGCTCGGCCACCTCCCTGGTCACGTCGGGGCGCAGCCCGGCGTACGAGAACCTGCACGCCTTCGACTCGCGGGTGGATGCCTCACGCCCCGAGCTGCTGCTGTTTTCCTCCCGCTTCCAGGAGCGGGACGCGCTCATGATCTTCGACCGGGCGGCGCGCAAGCTGGTGGGGCGCTACCAGTTCCCGGAGCTGGTGTCGATTCTCTCGCCCGTGTGGACTCCCGACGGGCGCGGCGTGGTGTTCAGCGGGCTCTCCAACGCCGGGGTGTCCGACCTGTACCGGCTCACGTTGCCCGACGGAGCGCTGGAGCGGCTCACCGATGACCACTACCAGGACATCGACCCCAGCGTGAGCCCCGACGGCCGCCGGGTGGTGTTTGCCTCCGACCGGACCGCGCTCGGCCTGGAGGATGCCGTCAACCTCTTCGTCCTCGACCTCGACACCCGCGCGATCCGCCAGCTGACCTATGGCGCGTGGGTCGATGAGACCCCGGTCTGGCTGTCCGACGAGCGCGTCCTGTTCAGCTCCGGGCGCGATGGGGTCCTGAACGTCTTCTCGGTGGATACCGCGGGCATGGGACGGCGCGAGACGTCGGCGTGGACCGGGGCCTTCGACGCCGCCCCGGTCCGGGGGCGCGACGCTTTCCTGGTGTCCGGCTTCAACGACCTGGGACTGGGCGTCTACCTTCTCCCGGCAGACTCCACCGCGCGCACCGAGGCCTTCGCCCTCGAGCCGCCGCCCCCCCACTCGGCCTGGGCCTGGCCGGAGGGGAGCGACGGGCGGCTCGCCCGGGCCAGCAGCCAGCCGTACCGCCGGAAATACACCCTCGACTTCGCCGCCGGTGAATTCGTGTACGCCCCCAAGATCGGGACGGGGCAGGGTGCGACCTTCCTGATCAGCGACCTGCTGAGCGACAATCTCTTCTTCGTCAACATCAGCACCTACCAGGGGCGCGAGTTCCGCAACCTCTTCGACAACACCAGCCTCCTCGGCCTCTACCTCAACCAGACCCGCCGCCTCAATTGGGGGATCGGCGCCTTCCGCTTCAAGGGCAGCCAGTACGTCGGCGACTTCAGCGCGGCCTACACCGAGAACGCGGTGGGGGCCTTCGGCCTGCTGCGCTACCCGCTCTCCCGCTTCGCGCGGATCGAGGCGCAGGGGGTCCTGCAGCACTCCAACCGCGTCGACTTCACCCTCCCGGTCGACCAGCCGCGCCGCAAGGGGTGGATCGCCTCGCAGTACGTGACCTTCGTGCACAGCAATGCCCTGTGGACCTCCTCCGGGCCGATCGACGGGCACCTCCTGGCCCTGACCGGCGGCGTGGCCAGCGACTTCAGCAATGCCCGCTTCGACGGGTACACCACCGTCCTCGACGCCCGGCAGTACCTGCGCCTCGGTCGGCGATCCGCCGTGGCCTTGCGCGGGTTCGGGTTCTATAGCGGGGGTGACCGGCCGGAGCGGGTGAACATCGGGGGCACCCTCGGGCTGCGCGGCTACCCGAACTACGGCTACATTATCGGGGCCAAGGCATGGATGGTGAACAGCGAACTCCGCTTCCCCCTCCTCGACTTCTTCACCCTTGGCACGCCGGCCGGCCCGGCCCGCTTCCCCGAGATCCAGGGGGCCTTCTTCGGCGATGTCGGGCGCACCTGGTTCTTCCGCGAGGAGCACCGGGCGGTGCTCGGCAGCTACGGGGTGAGCTTCCGGTGGCCGATCATCCCCGGCCTGGTGCTCCGGCTTGACTGGGGCCGGCGCTGGAGCGACCGGGGTTTCCGGGGCTACGGCCTGGGGCCGGAACAGAAGCGGCGCAGCTTCGTGCAGTTCTTCTTTGGGTATAACTACTGATGCCACAATGGTTTCGGCTTGACCGCCCCGGATGGGGGGTCTATCTTGCGCTCGTCTCGGCCGCGTGCACAGGCGCGCCGGCTGCGGTGGCACCCAAGGGGCTTGTGCCGGTCGGGTCAGCGCAAGTGAATGGCTGGGTAGCGCGGACCACCCCCCGTCAGGCGGTGATGCACCGCTTCACCTGGCTCTACCAGGATGAGCAGGCGAGCAAGGGTGGGCGCGGCAGCGTGCGGATCGTCCCGCCGGATTCCCTCCGGTTCGATTTCGCCGGTTCGCTGGGGATCGGCAAGGGATCGGCGGCGGTGATCGGCGATTCCGCGATCTGGGTGGTGCCGGACCGCTCCGTGGACGAACTGGTGCCCGGGATCTCGCTCTTGTGGGCGGTGCTCGGGGTGGCGCAGCCGCCGGCCGATGGGGTGACGCTGCTCGGACTCGAAGAGCGGGGCACCACCGCCTGGCAGTACGTGGCGGGGCCGGACACCACCACCTACGTGCAGAGCGGCACCGGCGGCTCCATGCTGGTGGCCGAGGTCCGGCAGGGCGGCAAGGTGGTCGGCCGGGCGTCCGTGACGCTCACGGCGGACGGCCACCCGGTGAAGGCAAGGCTGACGGTGCCCAGCGTACCGTCCAAACTGGAGATCACGTTCTACGCGACGGTTCCCACAGCGCAGTTCCCGCCTGAGATCTGGGCTCGTCCTGTCGAGCCTTAGCGGCCTGTTGCTCACGGGCTGCCTCTACGGCTTCAAGGGCGGGGGCTTCCCGCCAGAGATCAAGACCGTCGCCATCCTCCCGTTCGACAACCTGACCGCGGAGCCGACCCTGACCCAGGAGGTCGTGGATTCGGTCCGCGCCGCCGTGCAGGGCCGGCTTGGCCTCCGGCAGGCCGGCGAGGCCTCCGCGGACGCCGTGGTCCGCGGCAGCATCACCCGCTACGAGCCCGACGTGGCGGTCGCCTTCACGGGAGGCAGCAACAGCACCGTGAACGTGAACAAGCGGCTGGTGCAGCTCAGTGTCTCGGTGGAGATCGTCGACAAGGATGGGAAGATCCTCTGGCAGCGCAACGGCATGTCGATCGACGGCGAGTACGAGCCGGGGGCCGAGACCGAGGCCCGGGCTCGCGGGCGTGCCCTGAGCAAGCTGGTCACCAACATCGTAGACGGAGCCCAGTCCCAATGGTGAACGCTAGGCCTTCCTCGCGCCGCGGCGCGAGCACGTCGGGCTGCCTGGTGTCCCTGGTGATCCTGGTCGCCGGGGTCTACTACGGGATCCACTTCGGGCAGCCCTGGATCCGCTACTACCAGCTGCTCGACGAGATGCGGGTGTCAGCGCGGCTGGCCCCCACGCTCAGCGACGGGGTGATCCGCCGCCGGCTCGAGGCCAAGGTCGATGAGCTCGGCCTGCCGCCGGACGCGCGGAAGTTCACCATCACGCGCAGCGGCAAGCCGCGGAAGATCACGATCTCCACGCAGTACAGCGAGACGGTGGTGGTCCCGATCTTCACGCACACCTTCCTGTACGTGCCCACCGCCGAGGAGCCGCTCTGATGCGGTGGCGCCGGGCCGGCCACCCCGGGCCGCTCTGGTTGCTTGCCCTCCTGCTGCTGCTGCCGACACCCCTCTGGGCTGCGGGGTCGGAAGGCCAACTGCCCCATCTGCTCCTGACCGTGGCCGCGATGCTGGTGGCCGGGAAGCTGCTCGGCGAGGGCGCCGAGCGGCTGGGCCTCCCATCGGTCCTCGGCGAACTGGTGGCCGGCGTGCTGCTGGGGGCCAGCGTCCTGGGCGTCGTGCCGGCGGCGGGGGAGCCGAGCGCGGAGATGCTCCGGGTCCTGGCCGAGCTGGGGGTCATCCTGCTCCTGTTCGAGGTGGGCCTCGAGACCGATCTCCGGGAGATGTCCAAGGTCGGTGGCGCGGCGCTCGCCGTGGCCTGCGTCGGGGTCGTGGTGCCCTTTGCGCTCGGATACTCCTACTGGGCCTGGCTCCCGCACCCGGTCACCAGTGACGGCGGTGACCTGCAGACCGTCGCGATCTTCGTTGGGGCCACGCTCACGGCCACGTCGGTGGGGATCACCGCACGGGTGCTGGGCGACCTGGGCCGGATGGACACCCCGGAAGCGCGGATCATCCTGGGCGCGGCGGTGATCGATGACATCATCGGCCTGGTGATCCTGAGCGTGGTTTCCGGGATCGCCGCCGGGGGGACCGTCTCGGTCGCCGGGATCGGCACCACCTTCGCCGTGGCCATCGGGTTCCTGGTGGCCGCCGTGATGCTCGGCAACCTGGTGATTCCCCGGGTGGCCGACCGCCTCCTCCGCATGCGGGTCCGCGGGATGGTCGTCGCGGTCTCGATCGCCTTCGCGCTGGCGCTGGCCGCGCTCGCCGCGCAGGTCGGGTCGGCGCTGATCATCGGAGCCTTCGCGGCCGGCCTCATCCTCCGGGGCACCCGCCACCACGAGACCGTGGAGCACCAGGTCCAGCCGGTCGCCGCGCTGCTCGCCCCGATCTTCTTCGTGAATGTCGGGGCCGCCGCCGACCTCCGGCTGCTCGACCCCACCCGGCCGGGCGCCGGCGGGATCCTGCTGGTGGCCGGGGCGCTCACGCTCATCGCCATCGGGGGCAAGCTGGTGGCCGGCTGGGGCGCCCCGTGGGCCCGGTTCGACCGCCTGACGGTGGGCACCGGCATGGTGCCCCGCGGGGAGGTGGGGCTCATCTTCGCGGACGTCGGCCGGAAGGCCGGGCTGCTCAGCGACACCACCTTCAGCATCGTGCTGCTCATGGTCATGGCCACCACGTTCATCGCGCCGGTGGCGCTCAAGCTGATCTTCGCGCGGGTCCGGCGCTGACCGTGGACACCAGCGCCAAGATCCGCGACCATCATGCCGCTGCCGCCTGGCGCGAGGGCCAGCCGGGCATCGTGGTCTTCACCAACGGCGTGTTCGACCTGCTGCACCCGGGGCACGTGGCGCTGCTCGAGGCCGCGCGCAGCGAGGGGGATGCGCTCGTGGTGGGCCTCAACAGCGACCATTCCGTCCGCCTGCTGGGGAAGGGCCCCGGGCGCCCCATCGTCCCGGCCCTGGCCCGGGCCCGGGTGCTGGCCGCCCTGGCCGCCGTGGACTGCATCGTGGTCTTCGACGAGGCCACGCCGCTCGAACTCATCCGTGCGCTCGAACCGGACGTCCTGGTCAAGGGCAGCGACTATACCCTCGCGAACACCGTCGGCGCCGACATCGTCACGGCGCGCGGTGGCCGCGTCAGGCATGTGACCCTGCAGGACGGCTTTTCCACCACCGCGATCGTGGAGCGTCTTCGTGGCTCGACCTGATGGCCGCCAGTCCGACCAGCTGCGCCCCCTGGTGCTCGAGCGCCGGGTGAACCCCTACGCGGAGGGCTCCTGCCTCATCCGCATGGGGGGGACCCTGGTGCACTGCACCGCCACCGTGGAGCAGGGCGCGCCGGGCTGGAAGAAGGGCAGCGGGGAAGGGTGGGTCACCGCCGAGTACGCCATGCTGCCCCGCGCCACCGCCGAGCGCACCGACCGCGAGCGGCGCGGGCCGGGCGGGCGGACGCAGGAGATCCAGCGGCTGATCGGCCGCTCGCTCCGGGCCGCGATGAAGACCATGGCCTTCGGCGAGTGGACCATCAAGGTCGACTGTGACGTGCTGCAGGCCGATGGCGGCACCCGCACCGCGAGCATCACCGGCGGGTGCGTGGCCCTCGCCGATGCCTGCACCTGGCTCGCCCAGCGGGCCGGTATCCCGAGCCCCTTCGGCGACCTCGTCGCGGCGGTCTCGGTGGGCATCGTCGACGGCGAGCCCCGGCTGGACCTCGCCTACCTCGAGGACCGCGACGCCGGGGTCGACGCCAACATCGTGATGGTCCGTCCCGACCGCTTCGTGGAGGTGCAGGGCACCGGCGAGCACGGGACCTTCGCCCGGGCGGAACTCGACCGCCTGCTGGAGCTGGCGCAGGGCGGGATCACCCAGCTGTTCGCCGCCCAGGCGCAGGCGCTCGCCGGGTGAAGCTGCTGTTCGCCACCCGGAGCGCGGGCAAGCAGCGCGAGATCCGGCGCATCCTCGAGGCCGCGGGTCATGAGGTGGTGTTTCCCGACGACGTCGGCGTCCCGGAGCGCCCCATCGAGGATACCCTCGAGGTGGCCGACAGCTTCGAGACCAACGCCCGCCACAAGGCCGAGTACTTCCTCAAGCAGACCGGGCTCCCCACCGTGGCCGATGACTCGGGGCTCGAGGTCTTCTCCCTCGGCGGCCAGCCGGGCGTCCGCTCCAAGCGCTGGGCCGGGGCCACCGGCTCTCCCCGCGAGGTTGATGAAGCCAACAACGCGGAGCTCCTGCGCCGGCTGCGCGGGGCGCCGGAGAACCGCCGACGGGCCCGCTATCGCTGCGTGCTGGTGCTGCTCCGGCGGACGGGGGCGTTCCCCGAGGTCTTCGACGGTACCTGCGGCGGCCTCATCCTGGAGGAGCCGCGCGGCACCGCTGGATTCGGGTATGATCCGCTCTTCCTCAGCGACGAGCTGGGGAAGACCTTCGGTGAGGCCGATGAGGCCGAGAAGGACCGGGTCAGCCACCGGGGACGGGCCCTGGAGCGGCTCCTGACGGCACTGGGCACCACGGGAGAGGGTTGACGCATGGGACGCACGAGCACGCGGTGGATCCTTCTGGCGGCGGCTCTCGCGGCCGCGGGCTGCGGCGGTTCCGGCGGGGGCGATCCCCGCATGGCCGCCTTCAATCCCGGCCGGCCCCCGGCCCAGCTCGACCGCGGCTCGGTACTGTACGCCAGCTACTGTGCCTCGTGCCACGGGGCTCTCGGCAAGGGCCAGGGGCTGGGCCCGCCGCTGCTCGACACGCTGTTCCTCCCCGCCCTCGTTTCGGATTCCGCCATGACCGCGGCCATGCAGGCCGGCGTGCCGCAGCGCCGCTGGCATTTCGGCGCGATGCCGCCCGCCACCCGCGTTGACCCCGCCGAGATGCCGCAGGTGGTGGCCTACGTACGGTGGCTGCAGCAGTCCTATCACGGCGCCGGGAGCGGCGCCGCCACGGGGGCGCCATGAGCACACCCAGCGAGGGCGCGCTCCGCGCGCGCATGGCGGTGGCCATGCTCAGCCTGATCGCGGGGAGTTCCGCGACCTACCTCCACCTCTACAAGCTCGGACTGGTCGGCTCGCTGCAGTGCACCACCGGGGGCTGCGACCGCGCCATGTTCAGTCCCTGGGGCTGGTTCCTCGGCGTGGATGTCGCGCGGATCGGCATGATCGGCTACGCGCTCCTGCTGGGGACCGCGCTCGCCAGCCTGCAGCCCCGGTGGCAGGGGGGGCTCGGCGTGACGCGGGTCCTGCTGGTCCTGGCGTCCCTTGGGTTCGCCTTCACGCTCCGGCTCAAGTACGGCGAGTTCATCGTGCTGCGCACCTTCTGCCCGTGGTGCGCCATCTCCGCGGTGAGCATCACGGTGATTCTGGTCCTGTCGGTCATCATATTCCGCGAGGCGCGGGCCCGCCTGGACGCCGGCAGCTAGAAGCGCACACCGGGGCGGCCGCACCCGAGGAACGGGAGCCCCGCGGCTCCCGTTCGGCGTTCCCGGGGGCGGGCCGCCGCGCGGTGGCTGCGCCGTTCGGCGTTGACGCAGACCCCCGGCTGGTCCCCGAACCCTGCTCCTTGGCAGGACCATCTCCACAGACCGGGCGATCGCGGTCAGGACTCGCATTCGGCCGTGGACCGTGCCACTTTTCCCGGCGCTCCGGGGGCCCCTGGGGCGGCACCACCCGAGTGAATCGCGGGGCGTAGCTTAGCCCGGTAGAGCGCCTGCTTTGGGAGCAGGAGGTCGCGGGTTCGAATCCCGCCGCCCCGATTCGTGGTCCTGGCACCTTCGCGCCATGGGACGGGCCCGGTCGCGGCCCCCGAAACCTCGTTTCCACCTTCCCGTACGATGACCGTGCATGGGCTCTGAGATCCTCACCTACGCACGTCTCGGGATGCACCATATCGCGGATCTCCGCGGCTACGACCACATCCTGTTCGTGGCCGCGCTGACCGTGGCGTATCGTCCCGCCGACTGGCGCCGGCTGCTCGTGCTGGTGACGGCGTTCACCGTGGGGCATTCCGTCACCCTGGCCCTCGCCACCCTGCAGCTCGTGCGGGTGGATGCCGGGCTGGTCGAGGCCGCCATCGCGGCCACGATCGTCTGCACCAGCCTGCTGTCGATCGCGGGTACGGCGCGGTCGCCCGCGGAGCCCTCGACCGGTGGCGCGGCGCGGGGACAGGCGCTGCGGTATGGCCTGGCGCTCGGATTCGGGCTGATCCACGGGCTGGGCTTCTCGACCTTCCTGCGCAGCCTGCTGGGCGACGAGGCCTCGCTCTTCCTGCCGCTGCTGTCGTTCAACGTCGGGCTGGAGGTGGGGCAGCTGGGCATCGTGCTGCTGGTGCTGCTGGTGGGGGTGGGCGTGGAGCGGCTGGCGGGGCTGGCCCGGCGCGACTGGGTGCTGGTGGCCTCGGGCGGCATCGCGGCAGTCGGCGCGAAGATCCTGGTGGAACGATTGGTCGGATGACGGGCGGGCAGGTCCACTCTATTTCGTGAGAGACAGCTGATGGCGACAGGCGTGCGTTGGGCCGCGGGTGCGGCGATCGCAATGACGGTGCTGGCCGGTGGCGTCGACGAGGTGGCGGGGCAGCAGTGGCTCAACGCCCCGCCGAACCCCAAGACCAACATGTCGAACTTCCGGGCCCTCGAGGAATGGGCTGCCCCGAACGAGTTCCGCAACGCCGCCGGCAAGCCGGGGCCCAAGTACTGGCAGCAGCAGGTCGACTACGCGATCAAGGCATCCCTCGACACCACCACCCACACCATCTCCGGGTCGGAACGGGTCACCTACCACAACAACTCGCCCGACCAGCTCGAGTACCTCTGGTTCCAGCTGGACCAGAACATCGACGACCCGGCGGTCAGCCGCACCATCCAGGGCGCCCCGGCGCTGCCCCGGCAGATCTCGGCCCAGGCCCGGCGGTTCCTCGCGCCCGAACCGTTTGACGGCGGGCACAAGATCACCCGGGTCCAGGCCGTCGTCACCCGTGGCCGGGTGGTGAGCCGGGTGGACGTCCCCTACGTGATCAACGGCACCGAGATGAAGGTGGTCCTGCCGGCGGTGCTCGGTCCGGGCCAGCGGGCCGTGGTCGAGATCGACTGGCACTTCATCATGCCCGAGACCAGCCGGAATGGCCGCGGCGCCCGGGAGCTCGTGAAGGATGGCTGGATGTACGAGGTGGCGCAGTGGTTTCCCCGCGCCAGCGTCTACGACGACCAGAACGGGTGGCAGACCGACCAGTTCTACGGCCAGGGCGAGTTCTACCTCAACTTCGGCACCTATGACGTCGAGCTGACGGTGCCGCACGATCACATCGTGCAGGCCACGGGGGTCCTGCAGAACCCGCTGGCCACGCTCACCGCCACCCAGCGGCAGCGCCTCACCCGGGCCCTCGCCTCCGAGACCCCGGTGTTCATCGTCACCAAGGACGAAGCCGCCACCCCCGCCACCCGGCCGGCGGGGACCGCGCCCATCACCTGGAAGTTCCACGCGGACAGCGTGCGCGACTTCGCCTGGGCCTCCTCACGCGCCTACGTGTGGGACGCGGCGGGGTACCGCTACCAGCCGGGCGGCCGGGTGATCGAGCTGCACTCGATCTACCCCCGTGAGGCGATGCCGCTCTGGGACAGCGTCTCGACCCGCGCCATCGCGCAGACCATGAAGACCTACGGACGGATGGCCTTCCCGTACCCGTACCCCAAGGCCGTCAACGTGCACGGGCCCGTTTTCGGGATGGAGTACCCGATGGTGGCCTTCTGTGGCGCACGCCCCGCGCCCGACGGCAGCTACACCGCCGGCCTGGCTCGGGCGCTGATCAGCGTGACCATCCACGAGGTGGGACACAACTGGTTCCCGATGATCGTGGCCTCGGACGAGCGGAAGTGGACCTGGATGGACGAGGGGCTGAACAGCTTCGTGCAGTACTACGCCGAGCAGGAGTGGGATCCCCAGTACCCGAGCCAGCGCGGCCCCGCCAAGAACATCGTGGGCTACATGAAGGACGCGGACCAAGTGCCGCTCATGACCGAGTCCGACATGATCCACCGCCAGTTCGGCAACAACGGCTACGGCAAGCCGGCGGCGGGCCTGGTGATGCTGCGGGAGCAGATCATGGGGCCCCAGCTGTTCGACCAGGCCTTCAGCGAGTACTCCCGCCGGTGGGCCTTCAAGCACCCGCAGCCGGCGGACTTCTTCCGCTCGCTCGATGACGGCGGCGGCGAGCTGCTCAACTGGTTCTGGCGTGGCTGGTTCTACACCACCTATGCCAACGACCAGGCGGTCACCGCCGTTGAAAGCCAGCCGGCCGACAGCCTGATCGGCACCACGGCGCGCGGTCGCAACTACGTCCGCGTCACGGTCGAGAACAAGGGGGGCCTGGTCATGCCGCTCCAGCTCGACCTGACCTTCGACGACGGGACGACGCAGCGGGTGAAGCTCAACGCCGACATCTGGCGCCGCAACGAGCTGCAGTACATCTACGGGCTCTTCACCGACAAGACCGTCGTCCGGGTGGTGGTCGATCCGGACGAGGTGCTCGCCGACGTGAATCGCGAGAACAACACCTGGAGCCGGGGCCCCGCCGCCGCCTCATGAGGCCGGCCGCCCTCCTCCTCCTGCTCCTCACCGGGGCGCCGCCGTCCGGCGGCGTCCCGGCACGAGGACACGACACCCACGTCTCCCACACCCGGATGGTGCTCGAAGCGCGCACCGTGGCCCTCCGGGTCCGGCTCTTTCACGACGACCTCGAGCGCGGGCTGCAGCGCTTTGCTGGCGACAGCACGCTGCGCGTGACGGCCGCCGCCCCGGCGGAGTCGCTGTTCACCGCCTACGCCGCCCGGGCCTTCGTGCTCGAGGTCGATGGTCGCCGCGTGCCCCTCAGGGTGACCGCCGCGGGCCTCGAACGCGACGAGGCGGCCCAGCAGGTCGTCTGGTACGTGATGGAAGGAGCGCTGGCCGCGCCGGCGGGGAAGGTGAGCCTGCTCGACGCCCTCCTCTTCGAGTCCTTCCCCGACCAGCAGAACATCGTCCAGATGCTCCGGCTGCCGGCGGACCGCCAGCAGACCCTCTACTTCACCGCGCGCGACCCCCGCCCCCAGGTTGCGGCGCCCTGAGCGGCACGCCGCGCCCCGCGCGACCCTCCCCGCCGCAGTACCCCCACGGCTCGCCCACCACTACAATTCACGGACCCGCCTTCGGGGCGGGGCTTCTCCGGCGCCCGTAGCTCAGTTGGATAGAGCAACAGCCTTCTAAGCTGTGGGTCGGTGGTTCGATTCCACCCGGGCGCGCTCCGCAGCCTTTGTCCCGACCAGGTCCCATGCCGTTGCAGCTGCCCACGCGCCCTGACTTCCGCGCCCTGCTGGCGCTCGCCCTCCCGGTGGTGGTGGTCCAGGTCGGGCTCATGACCATGGGCGTGGTCGACACCATCATGGTCGGGCACCTCTCGCCGGAAGCTCTCGCCGGCGTGGCCCTCGGCAACGTCTACTTCTTCGGCGCGGCCGTCTTCGGGCTGGGCGCGCTGATGGCGCTCGACCCGGTGATCGCCCATGCCGTCGGTGCCGGCGACCACGCCGCCATCGGCCGCGGCGTGCAGCGGGGCATGGTCCTGGCCGCGCTGCTCACCGTGCCCACCGCGCTGCTGCTCTGGCCGGCGCCGGCGCTCCTCGCGTTCTTCAAGCAGCCCGCCGAGGTGGCCCCCGCCGCGGGGGCCTACGCCCGCCTGTGCATTCCGGGCGTGCTCGGCCTGTTCCTCTTCACCGTGTTCCGGCAGAGCCTCCAGGCCCTGCATCGCGTCCGTCCGATCGTCATCACCATCGTGGTGGCGAACCTGGCCAATGCCGGGCTCAACTGGGTGTTCATCTACGGGCGGCTCGGCGCGCCCGCCATGGGCGTGGCGGGCGCCGCGCTTGCCACCACCATCTGCCGGCTGCTGATGGCGGCCCTGCTCCTGCTCCTCGCCTGGCCGCTGCTCGGGCCCCACGTGCGGCCCTTCCACCGCGAGGCGCTCGAACGACGCCCCCTCGGACGCCTCCTCCGGCTCGGGGCGCCCATCGGGGCGCAGCACCAGCTGGAGTACGGGGTCTTCGGCGTGGTCGGCCTCCTGATGGGCAACATGGGCACCCCCCAGGTCGGCGGGCACCAGATCGCCCTCAATCTCGCGTCCGTGACCTTCATGGTGCCGCTCGGCCTGTCGGCCGCCGCCGCGGTGGTCGTCGGGCACGCGGTGGGGCGGGGCGACCGTCCCGCCGCGACACGCGGCGCGGGCGCGGCGCTCGCCGTGGCCGTCGGGTTCATGGGCGCCACCGCGCTCGCCTTCCTGCTGCTGCCGCTGCCGCTGGCGCGCCTCTATACCGGCGCCCCGGAAGTGCTGGCGATCGCGGCCGCGCTGATCCCGCTGGCCGGCGTCTTCCAGGTCTTCGACGGCATCCAGGTGACGGCCATCGGCATCCTCCGCGGGCTCGGCGACACCCGGACGCCCATGGTCACCGGCCTGCTCGGCTTCTGGCTGCTGGGCCTGCCCGTGAGCCTGTATCTGGGATTCTCGCGCGGCTACGGGCCCGTCGGCTTGTGGTGGGGCCTGGTACTCGGCCTGGTCTCGGTGGCCATCGTCCTGGTGTTCCGCCTCCACCACCGGCTGGGCCAGCCGCTGGTGCGCGTGCACCTCGACGCCGACCCGCACCTCGTCGAGGAGGCGCTGGAGGGATGAGCACCGTCGCCGGCTTTCGCACGGTCATCTTCGACTGCGACTCGACCCTGAGCGCCATCGAGGGCATCGAGGAACTGGCCGCGGCGCACCGCGAGGAGATCGCCCGGCTCACCGACCTCGCCATGCAGGGCACGGTGCCCCTCGAGGAGGTGTATGGCCGCCGGCTCGACCTGATCCGCCCCTCCCGTGCCGAGGTGGAGCGGATCGGCGCCCTCTACGTCACGCATCTCGTGCCCGGGGCCCGGGAGACTGTCCGCGAGCTGCAGGCCCGCGGCGTCGTGGTGCAGGTGCTGAGCGGCGGCGTGCTGCCCGCGGTGCGGGTCGTCGCGGCGGCCCTTGGCATTCCCGCCGCGCGGGTGGCCGCGGTCGACCTGCACTTCGACGCCACCGGCGCCTACCGCGACTTCGATCGGGCCTCCCCACTCGCCCGCGCGGGGGGCAAGCGCCACTGGGTGGAGCAGCAGGGGCACGCGCTGCCCCGGCCAAGCCTCCTGGTCGGTGATGGCGCCACCGACCTCGAGGCGCGGCCCGCCGTGGACTGCTTCGCGGCCTTCACCGGCGTGGTGCATCGCGATCCCGTGGTCCGGGGCGCGGATGTCACCCTGCCGGGGCCATCGCTGACGGGAGTGCTCGGCATTCGCCCACCCGGTGCCTGACCGGGCGGCCGCACGCTCCCCGCTATATTCGATCCGCCACGCGCGCCACGAGGGCGCGCGGCAGTCCCCACGGAGTGCCCCGTCATGACCGCAGCCCCAGCCGCCCCAGCGACGTTCGGCCGGTTCTTCCTGCCGGGCCCCACCGAAGTGCGCCCCGAGATCCTCGCCGCCCAGACCCGGCCCATGATCGGGCACCGGGGCAAGGGGATGGAACAGCTCATCGCCCAGATGATGCCCGGCCTGCAGCGCATCTTCCGCACCCAGCGACCGGTCTACATCTCGAGTTCCTCGGCCACGGGACTGATGGAGGCCTCCATCCGCAACTGCGGTGGAACCCGGGTGCTCTCCCTGGTGAATGGCGCCTTCAGCGAACGGTTCTACAAGATCGCCCTCGCCAATGGAGTGGAGGCCACGGCGCTCGAGGTCCCGCTCGGAGAAGTGCACCGCCCGGAGCAGCTCCGGACCGCGCTCGCGGCCTCCCGGTATGATGCCATCACCGTGGTCCATTCCGAGACCTCGACCGGCGCCCTCAACCCCATCGCGGACCTGGCGCGGGTGGCCCACGAGGCCGGGGACGTGCTCCTGCTCGTCGACAGCGTGACCGGCGTGGCCGGCGCCCGGGTCGAGACCGACGCCTGGGACCTCGACTTCGTGCTGACCGGCTCCCAGAAGGCCCTGGCCCTGCCGCCCGGCCTGGCCCTGGGCGTGGCCCACCCGAGGGCCCTGGAGCGCGCCCGGAAGACGGCCCATCGCGGGATCTATTTCGACCTGCTGGAGTTCGAGAGCTTCATCCTCAAGCACCAGACCCCGAACACCCCGGCGCTGTCGTTGATGTACGCGCTGGCCGCGCAGGTGGCGCGCATCGAGCAGGAGACCATCGAGACGCGCTGGGCCCGGCATGTCGCGATGGCGGAACGCACCTGGGCGTGGGCGGCCGAGATGCGCGGGCGCGGCATCGAGATGCGGGTGCTTGCCCCCGAGGGGTACCGCTCGCCCACCGTCACCTGTCTCACCGTCCCCGCCGGGAAGACCGGCTCGGGGATCAACGAGGCCATGAAGGCCCGCGGCTACACCATCTCGGCGGGGTATGGCGCCCTCAAGGACCAGACGATCCGCATCGGGCACATGGGCGACCACACCGTCGCCGAGCTCGATGCGCTGCTCGCGGTGCTGGCCGAGGTGGTGAGCGCATGAGCACCTATCGCGTGCTGGTCGCCGACAAGATTGCCCGGGAGGGCCTGGCGCCCCTGGCCGATGACCCGCGGTTCGAGCTGGTGGAGCGGCCCGGGCTCAAGGGGGAGGAACTGGCCACCGCCATCGCCGACGCCGACGCCGTCCTGGTGCGGAGTGCCACCAAGATCACCCGCGAGTCGCTCGCCCGGGCCAGCCGGCTGCGGGTGATCGGCCGCGCCGGGGTGGGCGTGGATACCATCGATGTCGAGGCGGCCACCGAGAAGGGCGTGGCCGTGATGAATGCGCCGGCGGGCAACACCATCTCTGCGGCGGAGCTGGCGTTTGCGTTGCTGCTGGCCGTCATCCGGAAGGTCCCGGCCGCCGACCGCTCCATGAAGGCCGGCGCCTGGGACCGCACCAGCTTCGGGGGCATGGAACTCTACCGGAAGACGCTGGGCCTCATCGGGGCGGGGCGGGTGGGCGGCGAGGTGGGCCGTCGGGCCCGGGCCTTCGGCATGCGGGTGCTCGCCTACGACCCGTTCCTGAGCCCCGAGGCCGCCCGCGAGATCGGCGCGGAGCTCGCCGACCTCGACACCGTGCTCCGGCAGGCGGACGTCATCTCCCTGCACGTGCCGCTCACCGACAAGACCCGCGGCATGCTGGGCGACGAAAAGCTCGCCCTGCTCAAGCGCGGCGTGATCGTCATCAACGCCGCCCGCGGCGGGGTCCTCGACGAAGGCGCGCTGCTCCGCCGCCTGGCCGACGGCTCCATCGGTGCCGCCGCGCTTGACGTCTTCGACCAGGAGCCTCTCCCGGCGGATCACCCGCTCCGTGCCCTCCCGAACGTGGTCCTCACCCCGCACCTCGGCGCCTCGACCGAGGAAGCCCAGCTGAATGTCGCGGTCGAGATCGCCGAGGCGGTGCGCTCGGCCCTGGTGGAGGGCGACTACTCCCGCGCGGTCAATGCCGCACTGGTGGGTGGCGATCGACTCCAGCGGCTGCGCCCGCTGCTCGACCTGGCCGAACGGCTGGGGCGGGTGGGGGCGGCCGTGGCCGGCGGCGCCATCACGGCCGTGGAGCTGCGGTTTGGTGGCGAAGGCGAGGACCTGCTCCGCCCCCTGGCCGCCGGGGCCCTGATCGGGCTGCTGAGCGAGGCGGTCGGGGAGGGGGCGGTGAACGTGGTGAACGCCCTGCACCTGGCACGACAGCGCGGGATCAAGGTGGACCGCACCCGGCTGGACGGTCCGCTCGACTACGCCGACCTGGTCGAGCTCCGGATCCAGCACGGCGCCGGGACCACCCGGGTCTCCGGCGCGCTCCTCGGGGCAGGGCACCCCCGCCTGGTGGCGCTCGACGAATTCCGGCTCAACGTCCTGCCGTACGGCCAGCTGCTGGTGCTCCGGAACCAGGATGTCCCCGGGGTCATTGGGCGGGTAGGTACCCTCCTCGGCAACGCCGGGATCAACATCGCCGAGTACCACCAGGCGCGGCTGAGCGCGGGCGGGGAGGCGCTGGCGGTCGTGAGCGTCGACGCGCCGCTGCCCGCCGCCCTGCTCGAGCAGCTCCGCCGGCTGCCCGAGGTGGCTCAAGTGGCACAGGTGGCGCTCGGCCAGGCGGGGTGATTGCCGAGCGGGCGCCTCGGGGTAACTTTCAGGTTCACCCGCCCCGGAGCCCCTGCATGCGTGCCCGACTGGTCCTGCTCACCGCCGCCCTCCTCGCCGCCTGTGGGGGCGGCAGTGACGCCGGTGGCCCCGGAAAGACCACGCTGACCTATGGCGGCGTGTTTGCCGGCGAGGACGGCACCGAGGGCGGCAACTTCACCATCAACATCGTGGTGGAGGACAGCAGCGGCTCCGGCACCTTCGTGGTGAACGGCGATCCCAAGACCATCAGCTCGCTCGACGTGAGCGGCACCAGCTTCACCGCCACCGGCGCCGGCTACACCTTCTCCGGCACTGTGGACGACACCACCCTGGCCGGGACCTATGCCAGCCCGGCGGGCGGCGGGCTGTTTACCGGGCTCCGGAAGCTCCCCGGCACCACCGTGACCGCGTATTGTGGCACCCACATCGGCACCCGCAACGGGGTCCCGATGGCGGGGGCCTTCGCGTTCGCGGAGCGGGGCAGCTCCCGCCGCGGCGTCTTCACCTCGGTGCTCGACGACCCGTTCCGGGGCTACCTGCGCGGCACGGTCGGTACTCCGGCGGTCACCCTCGACACGCTGGCCGGGACCGCGCTGGTGGCCACCACCGGCCCCGGCGGCTTCACCGGCAGCTACGCCATGGCGGCGGGCGACACCGGGCAGACGGCGGGCGCCGTCTGCAAGAGCAACGTGAGCTCGCCCGTCCTCTCGGTGATCGAGGGTGTCCTCGGCAGCTTCGACGGGGCGGAGGTCGGCGACTTCTCCTTCAGCCTCTCCTCCACCGGCCTGGGCAGCAGCGGCAGCTACAAGATCGGAGGCGTCGCCCGGAACTTCCTGGCCGTCATCTCCGGCGTGAATTCGCAGGTCGCGGCCTTCGACTCCACCCTGCGGTTCGTCGGCGACATCGACACCACGACGATCAACGGGAAGTACAGCAAGGGCGGGTCGATCGCCGGACGGGCCGGCGGCATCTTTACCGACACGCTTGGCGTGGAGAAGTACTGCGGCGCCCTCACCTACGGGACCTCCGGTGCCGGAGCCTTCGCCTTCGTGGTCCGCGCCGACAGCGCCATCTACGGCACCTACACGGGCGGCGTCGGGTCGGTCTTCCAGGGAGCGGTCTCGGGGTTCTGGGGCGTCGACAGCCTGGCCCGGATGGAAGGACAGACCGGCCTGGTGGTCATCATCCCGTCCCCCGGCAGCTTCGGCGGCTACTTCGACCTGGCCGGCACCGGAGTCGACGGCACGATGACCGGGGGCAACTGCCCCTGACCCGGGCGTGGGCAGGCCGGCTGGCGGTCCTCGGCTGCCTCCTCGGGTGCCGGGACGCCACCCCGGGCGAGATGACCCCGCCGGCCGCGCTCCTGCGGGAACGTGCGGCCGCCGCCGGGGTCACCCCGCTGGCCCCACGCCCCGACGATCCGCCCGGGCTGGTGGCGCTCGGGCGCGCCCTGTTCCACGACAAGGTCCTGAGCGGCAATCGCGACATCGCCTGCAGCACCTGCCATAACCTCGCCTACCACACGACCGACCTCCTGCCGCTTTCCATCGGGACCGGCGGGGCCGGGCTTGCCGTCGGACGCCAGCTGGCGGGCGGTGCCTTCGCGGCCCGCAACGCCCCGGAGCTCTTCAACCGGGGCCACCCCGAATGGCGTCGACTCTTCTGGGACGGGCGCGTCGAGGCCACCCCGGCCGGGCTCTCGACGCCGATCGGCCCGGACCTCCCGCCCGGCCTCTCCGGCCTCCTGGCAGCGCAGGTGCTCTTTCCGCTCAGCACCCGGACGGAGATGCGAGGCCGGCCGGGGGAGAACACCCTGGCGGACCTGCCCGATACCGCCTACACCGCGATCTGGGACGGGATTGCCGCCCGGGTCTCGGGGCTGCCGGGGTATGATTCCCTGGCCGCCGCCGCATTCCCCGGCCGGTCCGACAGCAGCCTCAGCATCGCCGACCTGGCCAACGCGCTCGCCGCCTTCATCGGCACCTCCTGGAGCTTCCCCGACGCTCCGTTCGACCGCCTGCTCGCCGGGGAGGATGCGGCGCTGAGCCCCGCCGCCATCCGCGGTGGGCTGCTGTTCTTCGGCCGCGCCCGGTGCGCCGCCTGCCACCGCGGCCCGCTCCTCACGGACCAGGAGTTCCACAACGTCGGCGTGCCGGCACTCGGGCCCGGGCTGGGCGGAGGGCCCGATGCCGGCCGCTACGGGGTCACGGGTGCCCCGGCCGACCGCTTCGCGTTCCGTACCCCCTCGCTCCGCAACGTGGTCCACTCCCCCCCGTACATGCACAACGGGGCGTATCGCTCGCTGGCCGAGGTGGTCCGCCACTACCGGGACGCGCGGGGAGCGCTGTTCGCGTTCGACCCGCGCGGGCTCGATCCCCGGCTGCAGGCCAGCGTCGACCTGAGCCCCGCCGGCCTGGCGGCGGTCGCCGCCACCCTGGACCCGCGCGTCGGGGCGCCACTCAGGCTCTCTGATGCGGAAGTCGACGACCTGGTGGCGTTCCTCGTGGCGCTCACCGACCCACGCTCGAGTATCCTGCTCGGTGACATCCCGGCCACGGTGCCCAGCGGTCTCCCCGTGCACGACTACTGAGCGCTCGTCCCCCGTCCGCCGGCTCGGTTGACATCCCCAGCTCCATGACGGACCTTTCCCGGCGTTCCCTGCCCATCGCGCCATTCCCCTCGGAAGCCAACTCCCCATGATCGCACTCGGCCTGCTTCTCCTCGTGCAGCAGCCCCAGACGCCGGCGCCGCCGGCGGCCGTTCCCTCGCCGATCGCCAGGGTCGTGGTCACCCCGGCGGTGCGCACCCTCACCGCGGGTGACACCCTGCGCCTCACCGCGTCGGCCCTCGACAGCGCCGGTCGCGCGGTCCCCAATGCCGTGATCCGCTTCACGGGCGCCGGCGGCCGCTTCGAGGGACGGGTCGATTCCACCGGCCTCGTGTACGCCGGATCCACCGGCACGCTCGGGGTCGCCGTGCTCGCGAGCGTGCCGGGGAGCCGCCCGACCATCGAGCGCCTGGACATCAAGATGCTCCCGGGCGCCGCCGCGCGGCTCACCGTGACGCCCGCCCGCCTGCGCCTGGTCCCCGGGCAGAGCGTGCTGCTGGAAGGGCACGCCTGGTCCGTCGCCGGCGACCCGCGGCCCGATGCCCCCCGCTGGCGCAGTTCCTCGCCCCGGGTGGTGGGGATCAGCGCCGATGGGCTGGTCACGGCGGTGGCCCCCGGCAAGGCGACGATCACCGCTCGGGTGGAGGGCGCCGAACAGACCGTCCCGGTGGAGGTCCTGGCCAGCGCGGTGGCGGCCGTCGAGATCGCGCCCGCCAGCATCAGCGCCCGCCAGGGCGATGTCATCCGCTTCTCCCTGGTGGCCCGTGACCGCGCCGGCCGCCCCATCGAGGGGTTGACGCCGATCTGGAGCTTCACGCCAGGGCAGGGCGCCATCGACAAGGACGGCGCCTTCGTGGGGTATGAGGCCGGCAAGTACATCGTGACCGCCTCGCTGGGCAGCCGCGCCGCCAAGGCGGTCGTGACCGTGGCCTGGCGCGACGTGCGCCGGCCGGCCACGGTCGTGGGCCGCCTGCCGCGCTCGCTCTTCACCACTGAGGAAGTCTGGCTGCACCCCAACGGCAGGATCGCCTACCTGGGCAGCGGGGGCGGCGGCGACCGGATGTACGCCATCGACATCAGCGATCCGTCCAACCCGGTGGTCACCGATTCGCTCGTGGCCAACACCCGGCGCATCAACGACATCATGACCACGCCGGACGGCAAGTACCTCGTCCACACCCGCGAGGGCGCGTCCGACCGCAAGAACGGCATCGTCCTGGCCTCGCTCGAGGACCCGGCCCACCCGAAGAAGATCGCGGAGTTCACCGACGGCGTGACCGGCGGCGTGCACTCCACGTTCATCTACCAGCAGCCGAAGTACGGGACGCACATCTACCTGACCAACGATGGCACCGGCTACATGCACGTCATCGACATCAACGACCCCTACCATCCGAAGGAGGTGTCGCGCTGGTCCACCCGGCCCGACCAGACCGGGAATGCCCTGCACGATATCGACGTCCAGGACGGGCTGGCATACCTGAGCTACTGGAACGAGGGGCTCGTCATCCTCGACGTCGGCAACGGCATCAAGGGCGGCAGCCCGGCCAACCCGCAGCTCGTCAGCCAGTTCAAGTACGACTTGAACGAGCTCTACCGTGACGTCGAGGCCTCCGGCGGCCCGGGCTTCATCCGCGGGACCCACACCGCCTGGCGGCACGGGAAGTACGTCTTCATTGCCGACGAGGTGTTCCCGGCCTCGGGGGTGAAGGGGGCCAAGGATGCCGCCTCGTTCCGTGCGTATGGACGCCTGCAGGTGGTGGATGTCAGCGACCTCGAGCACCCGCGGTCGGTGGCCTGGTACGAGCCGGAGTACGGCGGGGTCCACAACGTCTGGGTGGCGGGCGACACGCTCTACATGGGGGCCTACAACGCCGGCTTCCGGGCCTTCGATGTCTCGGGGGAGCTGCGGGGGGACCTCCGCGCCCAGGGGCGGGAGATTGTCCACGTGAACACGGCGGACATGACCGGCAAGGTACAGAACAGCGCCATGACCTGGGGGGTCGTGGTGCGCGACGGGCTGGCCTACGTCAATGACGACAACAACGGCCTGTGGATCATCCGCATGGAGCCGCGGCGGGCGCCCCTCACGCCGTAGGTCAGCGCTCCACCGAGCTGGGCACCGACTCGACCAGGACTTCGACCGCCAGTGCTTCCGCCAGGGGCATGCCTGCCTCCAGCCGGCGGTCGAAACCCTCGAGTGCCTCCTCTGCGGCCCAGTAGAGCATCCGGCAGGCGGTGAGGTCGGCGGGGTGGTCGTCGCCCAGTTCGTGGGCGGCCTCCCGCATGGCCTCCTGCTCGATCAGGACCCGCGCCAGCAGCACGAGGTCGCGGCACCGCGCGTCGGAGATGATGGCGTCCCGGTACCGCGGCGCCCCGGCCTGGCGGGCCACCGTCAGGTCGCGCAGCGCGGCCTGCTGCAACAACGCAATCATCGTGTAGCGCCGGCCGGCCGCGCGGCGCACCTCGTCCCGCTGCGCCGCGAGCGCGGCGTGCAGGGTCTCGGAGAGCCCCGGGTATTCCGCCACCTCCACCGGTACCTGTTGCCACAGCCCTGGCACCGGCCGGCTCAGCTGGCCCCGGACCATCTCCTGGACCGCGAAGACCGTGTCCCCCGTCATGGTCGCGTAGCGCCAGCAGGCCCGACCGAGGGAGCCTTCGCGGCCCCAGAGGGTCCGCAGGTATTCGTGCCGCTGCTGGTCGTTGGGAACGGCGGGCTTCATGTCGCGAGATTCCTGGTTGACGGATAGCGGCCTCCGTGCCGCGCCACGCGGGGTCCAACCCGCGCCATCACACCCTCCCGACAAGCAGCAAGCGTGCCGGTGCCGTGGCGCCGACTTCACGTAGTGCAACATCATGGGATTCAATGAGATGAGACAGGTGACCGAACGTCGGATCGGAGCAACACCTTCCGGTGCGCCGGGAGCTCGTGCCGGGATTCTGCGGGCCGGACACCAGCCTGCATGACCGGCACGCGCCGGCCGTCGGCACCCGGGCTGCCCCCGTGGGTCCCGCTGGCGGTGGTCGCGAGCCTGGCCCTCGCCGCCGGGGCAACCGGGCTCGGCAATGGGTTCGCCTACGACGACGTCCCGCTGGTCCTGCGGAATGACCGGGTCCATGACCTGGCCGGGATCCTCCACCGCTTCGCCGAATCCTACTGGCCCCGTATCCCCCTGGGCCCTGATGGGCGCCTGTACCGGCCCCTGACCACCGCCGGCTTCACGCTCCAGTGGGCGCTGGGGGGCGGGGCACCCGGGCTGTTTCACCTGGTCAGCCTGATCTTGTACGTGGTCGTGGCCCTCCTGGTCTATGGACTTGCCCGGCGCTTCCTCCCCGCCGGACCCGCCACGCTCGCCGGGGCAGCCTTCGCGGTCCACCCGGTGCACACCGAGGTCACCGGGAACATCGTGGGGCAGGGGGAGCTGCTCGCGGCGGCCTGGGGACTGCTGGCGACAATCCTGGTCGCCGACGGTGCGCGACTGGGCTGGAGCGCCCGCCGCATGGCCGGTGCGGTCGGCGCCGTGGGCCTGGCGCTCCTCAGCAAGGAGCACGCGCTGATCCTGCTCGCGCTGATCCCCGCCCTGATCCTGGCGGCCGGAGGGCGGCGGGCGCTGCACCAGGAAGCCACCGGCCGGCTGATCGTCCTGCTGCTCGGGGTCGCGGTGCTTTACCTCAGCCTCCGGGCCGGCCTGCTCGGCTCGGTGGCCGGTGACCTGCCCAATCCGTTCTGGCGCGGCGTAAGTGCGGGCGATCGGGTCCGTACCGTGCTCTCGGGACTCCCCACCGTGGCGCGGTTGCTGGTCTGGCCAGCCCACCTGCAGGCCGACTACGCCCCGCGCGAACTGCCCCTGGCCACGGCGGTCACGCCCGCCGTGGCCCTCGGGGCAGGGCTGATCCTCGCGCTGGCGCTGGGCTGCTGGCTCGGACGGCGCCAGCCTGCCCTCTGGCTGGGGGGGGTCTGGCTGGTGGTCACCCTGCTGCCGGCGTCCAACCTGCTGTTTCCCACCGGAATTGTCCTTGCCGAGCGAACCCTGTTCCTCCCGAGCGTCGGGCTGGCGTTGATGGTCGGCAGCCTGGTCGCGCGCTGGCCGCACGGCCGGCCCGGGACCCTGCTGCTCGGGGCCTGCGCCTGGGGGCTCCTGCTCGCGGGCGCCACGCGCAGCGCGCTGCGCCTGCCGGTGTGGCGCAACAACCAGGTGTTGTACGCGGCCACGATCCGTGACGCCCCGGAGAGCTACTGGGCCTGGCGCAACTACGCCGGAGACCTGGTCCTCCAGGGCCGCCCGGACGACGCCAGGGCGGCGTATGCCCGCAGCCTGTCGCTCTTCGACCGCGACCCCACCGTCTACGACGACTTCGCTGGCCTCGAGCGCCGGGAGGGGCGGTGTGACCGATCGCTCCCCCTGCTGGACCAGGCCCTCCACCTCGATCCGGAGCGCCCGCAGACGGCCGCCAGGCTGATCGGCTGCCTGGTCACGCTCGGCGCGTTCGACAGCGCCCGGGGCGTTGCACGGCGGCAGGTGGCGGGCGGTCATGAAGAATTCCGTAGCCTCCTCGGCCTGGTGGACAGCGCCGCGCAGGCACGCCACCTTGATGCACCTCCAGCGAGGCAGCCCCGATGACCGCCACCGCCCCTGCGCACCTCGATCTCGATGCCCTTCGGGCCCGGTTCCCCGCGCTCCGGCGGATCCACGCGGGCCAGCCGGTCGCATACTTCGACGGGCCCGGCGGCACGCAGGTGCCCCTCGAGGTCGCGACGGCCATGCAGGACTACCTCCTGCACCACAACGCCAACACGCACTGGGCCTACCCGACGAGCGAGGAGACGGACGCGCTCCTGCTGGCCGCCCGCCGCGCGCTGGCCGACTACCTCGGCGCCGCCGCCGACGAGATCGCCTTCGGCGCCAACATGACCACCCTGACCTTTCACCTGGCCCGCGCCCTGGGCCGCGGCTGGGGCCCCGGTGACGAGGTCGTCATCACCGAACTCGATCACCACGCCAACGTCGCGCCGTGGCAGGCCGTGGCTCGCGAGCGCGGCATCACCCTGAAGGTCGTCCCCCTCGATCCAGCCACCGGCGAACTCGACTTCGACGCACTGCAGCGGCTGCTGACCCCCGCCGTGCGCCTGCTGGCCATCGGCGCGGGGTCCAACGCGCTCGGCACCATCACGGACGTCGCCGCCGCATCCCGCGTGGCCCATCGGGTCGGGGCCCTGTGCTTCGTGGACGCCGTCCACCTGGCCGCCCACGGCCGCGTCGACGTCGCCGCGATCGGCTGCGACTTCCTGGCCTGCTCGGCCTACAAGTTCTACGGTCCGCACCTGGGGATCCTGGCCGCCCGCAGCGGGATCGTCGCCCGCCTGGACGTGCCGAAACTCATCCCGGCGCCGGAGACCCCGCCCGAGCGCCTCGAGACCGGCACCCAGAACCACGAGGGGATCGTCGGCGCCATGGCCGCCGTCGACTTCCTCGCGTCGCTGGGCGTCGGCGCCACCCGCCCAGCGCGCCTCACCGACGCGGGGCACCGCCTCCACGGGGCGGGGAATGCGCTGCTGGAACAGCTGTGGAACGGCCTGCAGGAACTCCCCGGGGTACGCTGCTATGGGCCGCCCCCTCACCGCCCCCGCACCTCCACGCTCGCCTTCACCGTCCGCGATGCCGCGCCGGAGGCGGTCGCGCGCCACCTCGCGTCCCGGGGGGTCTTCGTTTCCCACGGCGACTTCTACGCCACCACGGTCGTGGAGCGGCTGGGACTCTCGGACTCCGGCCTGGTGCGCGCGGGCTGCGCGTGCTACACCACGGCGGAGGAGGTCGATCGCCTGGTCGCCGGCGTGGCAGAGATGACCCGCGGGTCCCGGGGATAGTCGTCGTGCCCACGGATCACCTCACCCTGGTCGCGGCCGTGGGCACGCAGGCCGTGCTCGCGCTGGTCCTGGGCCTCCTCCTGCTCGCCTTCGACCGCAGCTATCGGCGCCACTACCTGCGATGGTGGGCAATGAGCTGGCTCGCCCTCGCGGGCTGCCTGACCATGCGCAGCCTGGCCGTGGCCCAGACGGCCGCCCAGCCGTCGGGAGCGATCCTCGGCCTGGTGCTGACCTGGGGAGCACAGGCGCTCGGGGCCCTGCATCTTGGCCTCCTCGCCTTCGGCATCTGGGAATGTGGCGAGCGACGGCAGATCCCCCGCCGCGCGCACCTCGGGCTGCTGCTGGGTGCCCTCGGGATCGGCCTGGTGACCACGGCGGCGTTCGCGATGGCCCCCGTGGGATTCGCGGCCCGTGCGTTCCTGCGCGACGGCCTGTACGCGCTGCTCGCCACCGGGGTGCACCTCGGTGCGGCGGCCTATCTCTTTCGCCTCCTGCGCGTGCGTCCCGGCCTCGGGGGGCGCCTGCTCGCGGGCGCCCTCGCCCTGGGCGCGATGTTCGACGTGCTGTATGGCTATCACGCCTTCGCCCGGATGGTCGGCTGGCTGGGGGTGCCGGCCATCGGAGTCGTCGGCGTCGCGGAGTTCGTCGTGTTGGTGGTCATCGGCCTGGCCATGGTGGGGTGGCTGCTCGAGGAGGAGCGGGCCCGCGTCGTGGCGGCGGGCCAGGAGGCGGCGGCCGCTGCCGGGGAACTCGCGCGCAAGGAGCGGTACTTCCGCGCCCTGATCGAGAACACCTCGGATGTGATCAGCGTCCTGGCGCTCGATGCCACCATCGCGTACGAGAGCCCGAGCATCCTCCGCACCTTCGGCTACACCCCCGAGGAGTGCCTCGGGCGCAGCGCCTTCGACTACATCCACCCCGATGATGCACCCCGCGTGGCGGAGGAGTTCGCGGCCGGCCTGTCCGATCCGTCGACGCCGCGACAGGCCACCCTGCGGTTTCGCCACAAGGCCGGCCACTGGCTGCTGATCGAGGCCAGCGGGCGGGTGCTGGTGGATGCCGACGGCCGCCCCACCCAGGTGGTGGTGGTCTCCCGCGACATCACCGCCGCCCAGCGCGCCGACGAGGCCAAGCGGCATTCCGAGGCGCTCCTCTCCCTTCACGTGACGCGCACCCCGCTGGGCGTGATCGAGTTCGACGCCGAGGGCCGGGTACGGCAGTGGAATCCCGCGGCCGAACGGATCTTCGGCTGGACCCGGGAAGAGGCCATCGGCCGGCAAGCGGCCTTCCTGGTCCCGCCGGAGCGGCTGGCCGCCCTCGAGTCCGAATGGCAGGAGGTCCGGGCGAATCGGCGCCCGGAGGGCTGGCACTCCTCCACCATCAACCTCCGGCGTGACGGCCAGCCACTGGACTGTGAATGGTTCAGCGCGAGCCTCCTCAACGCCTCCGGGGAGGTGGTCGGCATCGCCGCCTTCGTGCAGGACATGACCGAGCAGCGCCGGCTGGAGCGCCACGTGGCGCAGAGCCAGCGGGTGGAGAGCATCGGACGGCTGGCGGGCGGGGTCGCGCATGACTTCAACAACCTGCTCACCGCCATCTTCGGCGGGGTGGCGGCCGCGCGCGACGCGCTCCCGCCCGCCCACCCGGCGCGCGCGGACCTGGATGACATCCAGGCGGCGGCCGACCGCGCGGCGGGACTCACCCATCGCCTCCTCGCCTTCGCGCGCCAGCAGGTGGTGCAACCCACGGTCTTCGACCTCAACGAGCTCACCGCCAGCCTCGCCCAGATGCTCCGTCGCCTGATCGGCGAAAACCTCGAGTTCGTCACTGTCCTGGGCGCCCAGCCGGCCCCGGTTCTCGCCGAGCGGGGCCAGCTGGAACAGGTGCTGGTGAACCTGGTCGTCAATGCCCGCGACGCCATGCCCGAGGGGGGCCGGGTCGTCGTCGAGACCGGCCGGCTCAGCCTGCGGGCCACCACGATGTTCGAGGGGGAACGGGTGGCGCCTGGGGAGTACGTGACGCTCACGGTCCGCGATACCGGCGTCGGCGTCCCGGAGAGCATCCGGCCGCACCTCTTCGAGCCCTTCTTCACCACCAAGGCCCCCGGCCACGGCACGGGCCTCGGCCTGGCGACCTGCCATGGCATCGTCCACCAGCACCGCGGCGCCATCTGGTGCGCCAGCACGCCGGGGCAGGGCACCGCCTTCACGTTCTGCCTGCCCCTCGCCTCGGGCGAGCCCGTGCCGGTGGCGTTGCCCGAGCCGGCCACCCGCGCCGCCGCCGGGCACGAGACCATCCTGCTGGTCGAGGACGAGGACGCGGTCCGGACCATCGGCGTGCGGATCCTGCGGAGCGCGGGCTATCATGTGATCGAGGCTGCGGACGGTGAGGAGGCATGGTCCCTCCTCACCCGCGGCGAACCCGAGGTCCAGCTCGTCGTCACGGACCTGGTCATGCCCCGGCTCGGCGGGCTCCAGCTCGCCGATCGGCTCAGCGCCAGCCGCCCCGGCCTGCCGATCGTGTTCACCTCGGGCTATTCCGCCGACCTCGACCGCCTCGGTGAGGGCGATGCGCGCGCCCGCCCGTTCCTGCGCAAGCCCTTCACACCGGCCCAGCTCCGGGGCATCGTTCAGGCCACGTTGACCGCCCCGCTCGCCGGCGCCGACTGACCGGCGCCGGCCCATCCCGTGCCACGATCCGCGCCCATGACCACCACTGCCCCCGGCCGTGTCCTCCATGCCCCCACGGGCACCACGCTCAGCTGCAGGGGATGGCACCAGGAAGCCGCCCTCCGGATGCTGCACAACAACCTCGATCCCGCGGTGGCCGAACGCCCCGAGGACCTCGTGGTCTACGGGGGCACCGGCAAGGCCGCCCGGAACTGGGCCTGCTTCGACCGCATCGTCGCGACCCTCCGGCGCCTGGAGAACGACGAGACCCTCCTGGTGCAGAGCGGCAAGCCCGTCGGCGTCTTCCGCACCCACGAGGAAGCCCCGCGGGTCCTCATCGCCAACGCCCACCTCGTGCCGCGCTGGGCCACCTGGGACGAGTTCCGTCGGCTGGAGGCCCTCGGCCTGACCATGTACGGGCAGATGACCGCGGGGTCCTGGATCTACATCGGCACCCAGGGCATCCTGCAGGGCACCTACGAGACCTTCGCCGAATGCGCCCGCCAGCACTTCGGCGGTACGCTCACGGGCCGCCTCGTGGTCACCGGCGGCCTCGGCGGGATGGGGGGGGCCCAGCCCCTGGCCGCCACCATGAACGGCGCCGCGTTTCTCGGCGTGGATGTCGACGCCGAGCGCATCCGCCGCCGGGTCGAGACCGGGTATTGTGACCGGCTCGCGACCAGCCTCGACGAGGCCCTCCGCCTCGTCGAAGCCGCCCGCGCGGCGCAGCAGCCGCTCTCGGTCGGGCTGGTGGGGAACATCGCCGAGGTGCTGCCGGAGCTCGTGCGCCGGGGGATCATCCCCGACGTGCTCACCGACCAGACCTCCGCCCATGACCTCCAGGTCGGGTACATCCCCGCCGGGTGCACCCTTGCGCAGGCGGCCGACCTGCGGGCGCGTGATCCCCGCGCCTACCAGGACCGGGTGCTCGATTCCATGGTTACCCACGTGGACGCCATGCTGGCCCTCAAGGCCCGTGGGGCGATCACCTTCGACTACGGCAACAACCTCCGCGGCCAGGTGGCCGACCATCGCGGCCGGCCCGACGCCTTCAGCATCCCTGGCTTCGTGCCGGAGTTCATCCGGCCGCTCTTCTGCCGCGGGGCCGGCCCCTTCCGGTGGGCGGCCCTCTCGGGTGACCCCCGTGATATTGCCGTCACCGACGACGCGGTGCTCGAGACCTTTCCCGGCAAGGAGGGGCTGGCGCGCTGGATCCGCACCGCGCGGGACAAGGTCCAGTTCCAGGGGCTGCCCGCCAGGATCTGCTGGCTCGAGTACGGCGAGCGCGCCGAGATGGGGCTGCGCTTCAACTGGCTGGTCCGGAAGGGAAAGGTGCAGGCGCCGATCGTGATCGGCCGCGACCACCTCGACACCGGATCGGTGGCTTCCCCGAACCGGGAGACAGAGGCCATGAAGGACGGCTCCGACGCCATCGCCGACTGGCCGCTCCTCAACGCCCTGCTCAACACGGCCTGCGGTGCCAGCTGGGTCTCCCTCCATCATGGCGGGGGAGTCGGCATCGGCTACTCGATCCACAGCGGCATGGTGGCCGTGGCGGACGGGACCGACATGGGCGACCGCCGGCTGCAGCGGGTGCTCACGGCGGATCCCGGCACCGGGGTCATGCGGCACGCCGACGCGGGGTATGACGAGGCGATCGACGTGGCGCGCGCCCGGGGTGTCGACCTCCCGATGCTCGAGGGCTGAGCCCCACGATGCCGGTGCTCCACGACATCGGGACCCTCGTCACGGGCCGCCACCCCGCGGGACCGGGCACCCTCGAGCGCGTGGCCGATGCCGCCCTCGCCTGGGAAGGCGAAACCCTCGAGTGGGTCGGGCCGGCCCGGGACCTCCCCGCCCGGTGGCGCGACGCCCCCCGCTGGTCGGCCGGTGGGGGCGTCGTCATTCCCGGACTGGTGGACTGTCACACGCACCTGGCCTTCGGCGGGTGGCGGGCCGAGGAATTCGAGGCCAGGATCCTCGGTCGCAGCTACCTGGAAATCGCGGCTGCCGGCGGCGGCATCCTCTCCACCGTGACCAAGACCCGCGCCGCCAGCACACCGGACCTCCTGCAGCGGTGCCGCGGGCACCTGCCGGCGATGGCGCGCCTCGGGGTCACCACGGTCGAGGCCAAGAGCGGCTACGGCCTCACCCCCGAGCACGAGCTCCGCCTCCTCGAGATCTACCAGTCGCTGCAGACCGCCACCCGCCAGCGCGTCGTGCCCACCCTGCTGGCCGCGCATCTGGTGCCCCCGGAGTTCCGGGAGAACCCTGCCGGCTACACGCGCCAGATCATTGACCAGATCATTCCGGAGGTGGCCCGCCGGAGGCTCGCGCAATTCTGCGACGTGTTCGTGGAGGAGCGGGCCTTCAGCGTGGCCGACGCGCGGCGGATCCTCGAGGCCGGCCGGCGGGCCGGCCTGCGGCCCAAGCTCCACGCCGACCAGCTGACCGCGGGCGGCGGGGCCGAACTCGCCGCCGAGGTCGGCGCGTGTTCGGCCGATCACCTCGAGTGCATCTCCGATGCGGGCATCCGCCGGATGCGCGAGGCGGGGGTGGTGGCGGTGAGCCTGCCGTTCGCCTCGCTCTACCTCGGCGTGGCTCCCCTGCCGGCCCGGCGCCTCCTGGAGGCGGGTGTGCCGGTGGCGGTGGCCACCGATTTCAACCCCGGGTCCGCCCCCTCGTACCACCTCCCGGTGGCGATGACGCTGGCCTGCACCCTCCAGCGGATGACCCCGGCCGAGGTGTTGCACGGCGCCACCTCGGTTGCGGCGCGGGCGGTGGGACTCGAAGACCGGATCGGCACGCTGGAGGCGGGGAAGTCGGC
>JAXLXY010000003.1:0-132500 GCA_046327715.1 Gemmatimonadales bacterium | reverse complement strand
CTGGGAGGTTGGCTTAGAAGCAGCCATTCCTTTAAAGAGTGCGTAATAGCTCACCAGTCAAGCGAGGTTGCGCCGATAATGGTCGGGACTTTAAGCCCCCCGCCGAAGCCTCGTCTTCTGCACTCAGTGCAGAGGGGTAGCGGAGCGTTCTGAGAGCGATGAAGCCGGGGCGGAAGCCTTCCGGTGGAGCGATCAGAAGTGAGGATGCCGGATTAAGTACGCGAGAAACCATGTGAAAACCATGGTCACCGTAAGCCTAAGGGTTCCTGAGCCATGGCAATCAGCTCAGGGTCAGTCGGTACCCTAAGTCGAGGCCGAGAGGCGTAGACGATGGGAAACGGGTCAACATTCCCGTACCAACAGTTGGCCGTTACGAGTTCGAGGAGGGACGCAGGAGCAAGACCGCCGGCGGGTGGGTGGATTATCCGCTGTAAGCCAGGTAGACGTTGCCCCGTAGGCAAATCCGCGGGGTTAGTCGAGTGGCGATGCCGAAGGGACCGCAAGGTTCCGCAAAGGGCGATCGACGCACGCTGCCAAGAAAAGCTTCGCGAACCAGGACAATTGTTGACCGTACCGTAATCCGACACAGGTAGGCGAGGCGAGCAGCCTAAGGTGCTCGAGTGATTTACGGAGAAGGAACTCGGCAAAATGACCCCGTAACTTCGGGACAAGGGGTGCCCACGCAAGTGGGCCGCAGAGAATCGTGTCAAGCGACTGTTTAACAAAAACACAGGTGTCTGCTAAGCCATTTTCCAAGGCGACGTATAGACACTGACGCCTGCCCGGTGCCGGAAGGTTAAGGCAAGTCGTCAGCCGCAAGGCGAAGCGACGAACCGAAGCCCCGGTAAACGGCGGCCGTAACTATAACGGTCCTAAGGTAGCGAAATTCCTTGTCGGGTAAGTTCCGACCTGCACGAATGGCGTAACGACTTGACAGCTGTCTCCTCCGTAAGCTCGGCGAAATAGCAGCATCGGTGAGGATTCCGATTTCCCGCGACAGGACAAAAAGACCCCATGCACCTTTACTACAACCTGTCATTGATCGTCGGTATCAGCTGCGTAGCATAGGTGGGAGCCGTTGATCTCCAGGTTTCGGCCTGGAGGGAGGCATCAGTGAAATACCACCCTTCTTTTACTAACGATCTCACTCAGGCGGCAACACCGCCGAGGACCGTGACTGGTGGGTAGTTTGACTGGGGCGGTCGCCTCCCAAAATGTACCGGAGGCGCGCGATGGTGCCCTCAGTGCGGTCGGTAATCGCACGTTGAGTGTATAAGCAAAAGGGCGCCTGACTGCGAGCGCGACAGCGCAAGCAGGGACGAAAGTCGGCTTAAGTGATCCGGTGATCCCGTGTGGACGGGTCATCGCTCATCGGATAAAAGGTACGCTGGGGATAACAGGCTTATCGCGCCCGAGAGTTCACATCGACGGCGCGGTTTGGCACCTCGATGTCGGCTTGTCACATCCTGGGGCTGGAGAAGGTCCCAAGGGTCCGGCTGTTCGCCGGTTAAAGTGGCACATGAGCTGGGTTCAGAACGTCGTGAGACAGTTCGGTCTGTATCCGTCGTGGGCGTGGGAGTGTTGAGGGACCTCGTCTCTAGTACGAGAGGACCGAGACGAAGCGACCGCTCGTGTACGGGCTGTTCCGCCAGGAGCAGCGCCCGGTAGCGATGTCGCGCGAAGATAACCGCTGAATGCATCTAAGTGGGAAACTTTTCCCAAGATGAACACTCCTGGAGCTTAAGCTCCCTGAAGGGCCCTGGAAGACTACCAGGTACATAGGCGGCAGGTGCACGGGGAGTGATCCCTTCAGCCGAGCCGTACTAATCGCCCGTGAAGTTTGATCTCTCCCAATTCCCTTGCGTCATCCAGCCTCCAGTTGCCACTCAGTGGGCACCGTCCTGCACGGCGCCCAACCGAATGGCTGACGACTAGCGCGCAGGGGCCACACCCGGTCCCATTCCGAACCCGGCAGTTAAGCCCTGTAGCGCCGATGGTACTACGCCTGAGAGGGCGTGGGAGAGTAGGCCGTCGCCAGCCACCCCCGTGAGCCCGGATCCTCCTGGATCCGGGCTCGCTTTTTTGCGACCCCCTCCCGTTACGTTTCCCCATGCCCAGAACCGGTCACGTCGCCCTCGCCGGACGCCCCAACGCCGGCAAGTCCTCCCTCCTCAACCGCCTGGTGGGTGCCCACCTCGCCATCGTCAGCCCCAAGGCCCAGTCCACCCGGCTCCCCGTGGTGGGCCTCCACAGCACGCCCGACAGCCAGTTGATCCTCCACGACCTGCCCGGCCTGCTCGACCCCGAATACGCCCTCCACGAGCGCATGCGCTGGCTGGCCCAGGAGGAGCTCGGGCGGGTGGACCTCATCCTCCACCTGCACCCTGCCACCGACGGGCCCGCGCCGCCCTTCTGGCCCCTCACGGGGCTTCCCAGCCCAGCCGCCACCCCGGTCCTGACCGTGTACACCAAGGGCGACCTCGCCCCCGGAGCCGCGCCGGAGGGAGCCATGGTGGTCTCGGCGGAGACGGGTGAGGGGATCGCCGAACTGGTCGCCGCCATCACGCCCTACCTGCCGGAGGGACCCTTCGCCTACCCGGCCGATGACCTCGGCACGCAGCCGCTCCGGTTCTTCGCCACCGAGTTCCTCCGGGAGGCCGCCTTCCAGCTGCTGGAGGACGAGGTCCCCTACGCCGTTGCCGCCCAGGTCGAGGAGTTCCGCGAGCATACGAAGCCAGTGTACATTCGTGTCTCGCTCCTGGTGGAGCGGGAATCCCAGAAAGGCATCGTAATCGGGGCGGGCGGCCGGACCCTCAAGGCGATCGGCCAGCATGCCCGCGCGCGCCTCGAGGACCTGCTCGGCGAGCAGGTCTACCTCGACTGCTGGGTCAAGCTGGCCCGCGACTGGCGCCGCAAGGCCCATCTCCTGACCGAGCTCGGCTTCCCCGAGCCCCGAGGGTGACCCCATGACGCTCGCGCCGGAGTTGCTTGAGATCCTGGTCTGCCCCAAGTGCAAGGGCGACCTAGCATACCGCGCCACGGACCCCGAGGCGCTGATCTGCCACGCCTGCCGGCTGGTCTACGCGGTCGAGGACGGCATCCCTATCATGCTGATCGACGAGGCGAAGCCGCTTTGAGCGACTTTCTTGCCGCGGCCCGGTCCGAGGCCGCCCGGCTGCAGCACGACTATGTCGGCACCGAGCACCTCCTGCTGGCCCTGGTCCAGGCCGAGGAGCCGGCCCTCGTCACCGTGCTGAGCACCTTCTCCGCCACGCCGTCCCAACTGCGCGAGCGGATCGAGAAGCGCTGCCCGCAGGGCAAGGGCACACCGGAAAACCCTGAGGAGATCGCGCTTCGCTCCGGCGCACGGCGCGCACTCGAACAGGCCCGGAGCGCGGCCGGCGGCGGGGAGCCGACCGCCCAGCAGCTGCTCGGGGCGCTCCTGGGGGATGGCCGGGGGGTCGTCGCCTCCAGCCTCGGTGACCTCGCGATTCCAGTGCCGAAGGTGCGGGAGGCCCTGGGATTCGAGCCATCCGCCACCCCGGCGGCCGCCGAGCCCGCGGCCCCGGCACCACGCCAGGAGAAGGCACCCAGGCGTCAGGAGAAGCCGGACCGCGCGGAGAAGGCCGAACGGCCGCCGCGGCCGGAAAAGCCGCCCAAGGCCGAACGGCCCCCGCGCCCGGAGCGCGGCGAGGGCAGGGGAGAGCGCGTGGAGGCGCCGCGCCGCGCGGAAGCGGCTGAGCGCCGGCCCGACGCCGCCGCCGCGCGCGAGGAGCCACGCCTCAGCCGCAATGACGGTCCGCCGCGGATCGCGCCGGTCCATGAGCCCTTCCTGACCTGGCGGAAGCTGCCGCTGCTCGCCATTCCGGCGAGCCTCTACCTGGGCTTCGCCGGCGATTTTCCCCCGCTGCTGGTCTTCGTCATGGCCTGCGTGGCGGTGCTCCCGCTGGCCGGCTACATGGGCGAAGCCACCGAGCACCTGGCGGCGCGGACCGGTCCGGCGCTCGGCGGGCTGCTCAATGCCACCTTCGGCAACGCGGCGGAGCTCATCATCGCGATCGTGGCCCTGCAGGCCGGCAAGGTGGAACTGGTCAAGGCATCGATCACCGGCAGCATCCTCGGCAACCTCCTGCTCATCCTGGGCCTCAGCCTTGTCGCCGGCGGGCTGGGCAAGTCGATCATCCGGTTCAATCGCACGACCGCCGGCATGAGTGCCGGGATGATGGCGCTGGCCGTCACCGGGCTGATCTTCCCGACGCTCTTCCACAGCACCCACCAGGGCGACGCGGCCGTGCTGACCGAGCTGCACCTGTCCGAGGCCGTCGCCGTCGTACTGGCCGTCACCTACGGCTTCTCGCTGCTCTTTTCCCTCAAGACCCACAAGCGCATCCTGAGCGGCGACCCCCACCCGACCTCCGGGCCGCTGTGGAGCGTGCCGGTGGCCGTGGGCGTCCTGGCGCTGGCCACGGTGGGCGTGGCGATCGAGTCCGAGATCCTGGTCCACGCGGTCGAGGGCGTGACGGCCGGGACCAGCTGGCTCTCCGAGACGTTCCTCGGCCTCATCATCATCCCGATCATCGGCAACGCGGCGGAGCATGCGACCGCCATCGTCGTGGCGCGGAAGGGCAAGCTCGACCTCGCGCTCCAGATCGCGATGGGATCGAGCGCCCAGGTGGCCCTGCTGGTGGCCCCCGTGCTGGTCTTCGCGGGCGCGTTCTTCGGCCCAACGCCATCGGGCGCGTACATGAACCTGGTGTTCAGCCCGCTGGAGGTCGTCGCCATGGGACTCTCCACCCTCCTGGCGGCGATCGTGACGCTGGACGGCGAGTCGCACTGGTTCGAGGGGGTGCAGCTGCTGGCACTCTACGCCATGGTGGCGATCGCGGTCTTCTTCCTGTAGGGCAGGGGGTGACGGGCGCACTTGCCCGGCACCTGGGATCGCCGTAGTGTGCGGAGCGACGGGTGGGGCAGTTGACGCCCGCCTGCGTCACCCGTAAGTTCCGGTGAATTCAACCTTTACGTCTCTTTTCGGAGCCCAAGGCTGCGCACCCGACCGACGGTTCTCTACCATGCACCGGCGGCCGACACCGTGCCCGAGCTGGTTCGGCACTGGGCGGAGAGTCGTGATTTTCCCCTGCTCGTGCTGCCGGATCCGGCGGACGTGCATGCGATCATCCTGCGCGGGTTTCCCTGTTTCCTGTTCGTGGACGCGGATCGTGCCGGCACCGGCGGGGCGGCGCTGGTCCGCACGCTCAAGAGTGACGCCTTCACGGCGATCGTCCCGGTCGTGATGCTGTCGGCCCGGCACGACCCGACCCAGGTCGAGGGGTGGTTCGCTGCCGGGAGCGATGAGGTGGTGACCAGCTTCTTCTCGCCGGCGGAGCAGCGGGCCCGGATCGACGCCATCCTCACGCGCACGGAGCGTGACGTCAGCGTCCACCCCTCGACGCGGCTGCCGGGCACCACCGAGATCGAGCGGGAGATCCGGCGCCAGCTGGAGGGGGGAGGGGAGTTCGCGGTCTGCTACGCCGACCTCGACCACTTCAAGGAGTTCAACGACCGGTACAGCTACTACGATGGCGACCGGGTGATCTACCTGCTCTCCCGCCTGCTGCACGACGTGGTGAAGGGCATGCTGGGCACCCGGGGCTTCGTGGGGCACATCGGCGGCGACGACTTCATCTTCGTGGTCCCGCTGGCCGAGGTGAACCCGATCTGCACCGAGATCCTGTCGGTCTTCGACACGCTGATCCCGCTGCAGTACAACGATCAGGACCGCCGGGCGGGATACTTCTTCGGGAAGGACCGGCGGGGGCAGCTGCACCGGGTGCCGCTGATGACCTTGTCGATCGGGATCGTGACCAACCGGAGCCGCAAGTTCACCCATCCAGCACAGGTGAGCGAGCTGGCGACCGAAATGAAGAGCTACGCGAAGACGCTGCCGGGCTCGGTGTTCGTGGTGGACCGGCGTCAGCAGTCGGACTCGGACGACCCCGGTGACCGGCGTCCGGGCGCAGCCCGCTAGGGGGAGGCATGAACGTCACCTGTCCTTCCTGCACGACGATCTACCGCGTCGACCCGGCCAAGGTGCCGGCGGCGGGGGTCCGCGCACGCTGCAAGGTCTGCGCGGCGGTCTTCCCGGTCACCCGCGCGGCCGTGCCGGAGGCCGCAGCGCCGGCCATGCCGGCACCGCCGGTGGCCAACCTCGCGGCCACCGAGGATGTGACCGTCCGGCGCCCGGGGATCGACCCGGTGGCGCCACCTCCGCCGCCGCCCGACGTGACCATGCGCCGGCCGGCCATCCCCGAGGCCCCGCCGCTCCCTCCGCCGCCGCCCGACGTGACCATGCGCCGGCCGGCCATCCCCGAGGCCCCGCCGCTCCCGCCGCCGCCGAGCGACGTGACCATGAAGCGGCCCTCGCTGCCGGAGCCGGAACCCGCGCCAGCGAGCGACGCGACCATCAAGCGCCCGGCGATCAGCGGACCCCACGGCATCGCTGCCCCGCCTGTCGAGGAGATCACCGCGCCGCGCCCGGCGGTGCAGGTGCCGCCCGCCGCCGAAGCGGCGCCGCCGGCCCCGCCACCACCAGCGGCTCCACCCCCGGCTCCCCCGGCCCCGCCACCCCACCGGCCGACGGCGGCCCCACCGGCCGTGCCGTCCGCCCCGCGTCCGACGGCGCCGCGACAGTTCCCGCCCGCCGCGGGGGCGCCTCGTGCGCCGATGATGCCACCACCGGCCGTCCGCCCCACCGTGGCCAGCCCGCCGGCCGCGCCGGCTGTCCCTGCGCGACCGGTGCCGCCGTCGGCGCCGCCGACACCGCCGGTGCCGGCCGCCCCCGTCGCCCCGGCACCCGCAACGGGGGCTCCGGTGGCGCCGGCCCGGCCAGCGGGCCGCCCGGTCAATCCGTTCCTTTCCCAGGACCCGTCGCAGAAGGCGCGGCGGCTGGCACGCGCCCTGATCTCGGACCTCGCGGTCTACTACCCGGACCGGCGCAAGGAAGGGGTGGCCAACGGGACGCTCAAGGAGCTCTTCCAGGAGGAGATCCAGAAGAGCTGGGAGGAGTACACCGATCAGGTGGGGAAGGAGCTGGCGGAGTCCACCACCTATTTCACCGACGCGCTCAACGAGATCCTCGCCGGCGGCCAGCGGGTCTTCTAGCCGCAGGCACAGGACCGGGCACCGCGGCCTTCCCACGCCGCCGGGGACTCCCCGGCGGCGTTGCCGTTGGGGAGCCACGCCCCCCGGGCACAATCGTGAAGTTGGCGGGAAACCGCTTATCTTTGCGCACTTACCACTTTCGCACCGGACCAGACTGGCCTCTATGCGCGACCTCATCGAACGGCTCGACAATCTCGACCAGCGGACCTCCCAGATCCGAGGGTTTCTTTGACCTCCCCGCCAAGCAGCAGCGCCTGCTGGAGCTGGAGGCCCGGCAGGCCGATCCGGCGTTCTGGTCCCGGGGAGACGAGGCCCGGCAGGTGGTGCAGGAGGTCAAGGAGCTGAAGGCGTGGCTCCTGCCGGAGGCCGACATCGGCCGACGGCTGGGCGATGCCCGCGCCATGGTCGAACTCCTGCAGGCCGAGCCCGACCCCGACCTCTCGGCCGAGCTGGTGACGGAGGTGGAGCGGCTGGAGCGCTCGGTGGAGAACTTCGAGCTCCAGGCCATGCTGCAGGGTCCCGATGACGCGGGCAACGCGATCCTGACGATCCACCCCGGGGCCGGGGGCACCGAGTCGCAGGACTGGGCCGAGATGCTGCTGCGCATGTATGTGCGCTGGGCGGAGCGGCACGACTTCGAGGTGAGCATCCTCGACCGGGTGGATGGCGAGGAGGCGGGGATCAAGTCGGCGTCGATCGAAATCAAGGGGCAGTACGCCTACGGCTTCATCAAGGCGGAGAAGGGGGTCCACCGGCTGGTGCGGATCTCGCCCTTCGACTCGCAGGCTCGGCGCCACACCTCCTTCGCGTCGGTCTTCGTCTACCCCGACATCGATGACACCATCGAAGTGGACCTCCGCGAGGAGGACATCAAGATGGATGTGTACCGGGCCTCCGGGGCGGGGGGCCAGCACGTGAACAAGACCAGCTCGGCGGTCCGGCTGACGCACCTCCCGACCGGGCTCGTGGTGGCCTGCCAGCAGGAGCGCAGCCAGGGGAAGAACAAGGCGACGGCCATGAAGATGCTCCGCGCCGCGATCTACCAGAAGAAGCTCGAGGAGCAGGAGGCCGAGCGGGCCAAGCTCGAGGCCACCAAGACCGACAACTCCTGGGGCAACCAGATCCGGTCCTACGTGTTCCAGCCCTACACCATGGTCAACGATCACCGGACCGAGCTCAAGGTGGGCGACGTGCAGCGGGTGATGGACGGCGACCTCGACGCCTTCATCGAGGCCTACCTCAAGCAATTCGGGGGCAAGGCGGCGTGAGCGACGAGCTGAGCCAGCCGGAACGGCACCGGCGCGAGAAGCGCGCGGCCCTCGAGGCCCTCGGCGTGAGGCCGTTCGCCTACCGCTTCGCCCGGAGCCACACCGCCCGCGCGGCGCTGGCCCTCTACCAGGATGCCATGGGCGAGGACGGGCCCGAGGTCACGATCGCCGGCCGGATCCAGGCGTGGCGGCCCAAGGGCAAGGTCGTCTTCGGGCACGTGGAGGACGAGTCGGGCCGGCTGCAGGTCTACCTCCGGGCCGACCAGCTGGACGCCCCGACCTGGGCGATGCTGCAGCTGCTCGACCTCGACGACCACGTGGGGGTGCGCGGCCGCCTGATGAAGACCCGGTCGGGCGAGATCACCGTCCGGGGGGCGGCGGTGGAGCTGCTGAGCAAGTCGCTCAAGCCGCTGCCGCGGCCCAAGGTCGAGGTGCTCGAGGACGGCACCGCGCGGACCCACGGCGGCGTGGCCGACCCGGAGGTCCGGTACCGGCAGCGCTACGCCGACCTGGCGGTCCATCCCGAGGTCCGGGAGGTGTTCCGCCTGCGGTCCCGGATCATCTCCCGGGTGCGCGCCTTCCTCGACGCCCGCGGCTTCCTGGAGGTCGAGACCCCGGTCCTGCAGCCGCTCTACGGCGGGGCGGCGGCGCGCCCGTTCATCACGCACCACAATGCGCTGGACATGCCGCTCTACCTCCGCATCGCGGATGAGCTCTACCTCAAGCGACTGGTGGTCGGGGGCATCGAGCGGGTGTACGAGATCGGGCACGACTTCCGGAACGAGGGGATGGACCGGACGCACAATCCCGAGTTCACCATGCTGGAGCTCTACCAGGCCTACGCCGACTACGGCGACATGATGGACCTCGCCGAGGGCCTGCTCCGGGAACTGGTGGCGGAGGTGAGCGGCGGTGGCACCACCCTGGAGCGCGACGGGGTTGTCCTCGACTTCGGGCCACCGTTCCGCCGGGTGGGGTTCGTCGATGGCATCCGGGAGCACGCCGGCGTGGACGTGCTCACCGCGACGGAGGAAGTCATGCGGGCGCGCCTGGTCGATGCCGGCCTCCCGCGGGACGAGGTGCGTGCCTTCACCGGGGGCAAGCTGCTCGACGAGATGTTCGCCGCCTTCCTGGAGCCCCGGCTGACCCAGCCCACGTTCGTGATTGACTATCCGAAGCCGCTTTCGCCGCTGGCCAAGGAACACCGGACGCACCCGGGGCTGACCGAGCGGTTCGAGCTCTTCATCCAGTGCCGGGAGATCGCCAACGCGTTCAGCGAGCTCAACGACCCCGACGACCAGCGGGCCCGGTTCGAGGACCAGGTGCGGCAGCGCGCGGCAGGCAACGACGAGGCCCAGCCCTACGACGCCGACTATGTCCGCGCCCTCGAGTACGGGATGCCCCCCACGGGCGGCATGGGCATCGGCATCGACCGGGTGGTCATGCTGCTCACCGGCCAGCCCTCGATCCGCGACGTGATCCTCTTCCCGGCCATGCGGCCGGAGGATTGACCATGGCGAGCGCCCGGGGGGTCCGGCTGCGCGAACTGTTCCGGTGGCCCTCGCCGCTGGAGCGGGACATCGCCCGGCGCTACCTGCGCAGCCGGCGGGCCTCGGGGCGGGTCTCGCTGATCACCGCGATCGCCACCGGTGGGGTGGCGGTCGGGGTGTGCGCGCTGATCGTGGTCCTCGGCGTGATGAACGGACTGCGCAACGACCTGCGCGAGCGGATCCTGGTGGCCAATCCCCACCTCCGGGTGCTCACCTACGGGAACGGCCTGCGGATGGACGACTGGCGTCACGTGGTGGAGGTGGTGCGGGCTGAGCCGGGAGTCATCGCCGCGTCGCCGGAGGTCCTCACCCAGTCGGTCCTGAGCGCCGGCGCCGATTACGCCGAGGGGGTGAATGTCCTCGGCATGGAGAGCGATACCGGCCGCCAGGCGGTGACCACCCTGCCACAGGCAATCACCCGAGGCGACCTCTCCTTCCGGGCCACCCGGCCCGAGGTCGACGGCGGCATCGTGCTCGGCAGCCGGCTGGCAGAGCGCATGACGGTCTATCCCGGCGACATCGTCACCCTGGTCCCGGCCAAGCCCCCCGAAGTGAACCGCGCCCTCGGCGTCGGGGTACCACGGTACTGGAAGTTCGAGGTCACGGGCACCTTCGAGACCGGAATGTTCCTGTACGACAACCAGTTCGTGCTGATCTCCCGGGAGACGGCCCAGCGCTTCACCGGCCTCGGCGACGCGGTGAGCGGCGTCCAGATCAAGCTGGCTGACCCCTGGGAGGCCCCGGCTGTCGGGCGCCGGCTCGAGGAGAAGCTCGGCTATCCCTACCGGGCGCTCGACTGGCAGACCCAGAACTCGACCCTGTTCAGCGCGCTCAAGCTGGAGAAGCTCGCGATGGGGCTGGTGATCTTCTTCATCATGGTGGTCGCGGGCTTCAATATCGTGGGCACCCTGACGATGGTGGTGGCAGAGAAGACCCGCGAGATCGGCATCCTGCGGGCGATGGGACTGCCGGCCGGCGGAGTGGGGCGGATCTTCCTGGCCCAGGGCGCCATCGTGGGGCTGGTGGGCGTTCTGCTTGGCCTGGTGAGCGGGCTCGGGATCGCGGTCGTGGTCGACCGGGGCAACCTGATCCGGATCGATCCCTCGGTCTACTTCGTGGATCACATCCCGGTCCACGTGGAGGTGCTCGACGTGGTGCTGATCGTGGTGGCCAGCCTCGTCCTGGCGATCGTGGCCACCCTGCCGCCCTCGCGGGGCGCGGCCCGGCTCGAGCCCGTCGAAGCGATCCGGCACGAATGAGCGCCGTCCTCTCCGCCCGGGGCGTCTGCCGGGTCTACACCGGTGGCGACGGCCGTCCCCTCGAGATCCTGACGGGGGTGGACCTCGACGTGGCCCCGGGGGAGTTCATTGCGATCGTGGGCGCGAGCGGGGCGGGGAAGAGCACGCTGCTGCAGCTGCTGGGTGCCCTCGACCGGCCCACCAGCGGGAGCATCCAGTTGGACGGCGTGGATTTGGCCACCGCCGAGGAGGCCACGCTCGAGCGGCTGCGGAACCGCCGCATCGGGTTCGTGTTCCAGTTCCACCACCTGCTGCGGGACTTCACCGCGGTCGAGAACGTGATGCTGCCCCAGCGCATCGCGGGCGTCTCGGAGGCGGCGGCGCGGGCGCGGGCGGAGGCCCTGCTGGCGTCGGTGGGACTGTCGGCGCGGCTGCTGCACCGGCCCCACATGCTCTCCGGCGGGGAGCAGCAGCGGGTGGCCGTGGCGCGGGCGCTCGCCAATGATCCGCGGGTGGTGCTGGCCGACGAGCCCTCCGGCAACCTCGACCTGGCGCAGGCGGAGCGGCTGCACGAGCTGCTCGCGACGCTGGCCCGGGACTTCGAGACCGCGCTGGTGGTGGTGACGCACAACCGGCAGCTGGCCGCCCGGGCCGACCGGGTCCTGGCGGTGGACGAAGGGCGCCTGGTGCCGGTGGACCGGGTGGAGGTGGAGCGGTAATGCGCTGCGACCAGTGCCACGAACGGGATGCCGTGGTGCATCTCACCCAGATCGCCCAGGAGCAGGTGGTCACGCTGCACCTCTGCGAGCGGTGCGCCGCCGAGAAGGGCGTCGAGAGCACCTCCAGCCTGGCCAAGACCCCGGTCGGCACTTTCCTCGCGACGATGGGCAAGGGGCTGGAGGCCCAGGCCGCCCTGCCGGGCATCACCCCCACCGGTGCCTGCCCGACCTGCGGTGCAACGCTGGCGGACTTCCGGGAATCTGGCCGGCTGGGATGCGCGGACTGCTACCGGACCTTCGAGGGCCCCCTCCGGGACCTGCTCCGCCGCCTGCACGGCTCCAGCCGGCATCTGGGAGAACGGTATGCCTCCCGCGGCGAGGCACCGGCAGCCGCCGAGCCCGCCACCAGCCAGCTCCGGCAGCAGCTGCAGCTGGCCATCGAGACCGAGAACTTCGAACTCGCCGCCGAGCTGCGCGACCGGCTGCGCCGGCAGGGGGGCGAGGCGTGATCGACCTGAGCCTGCTTCCCGACGGCGGGATGGCCTGGCTGGATGGGAGCGGGCCGGCGAGCCACCTGGTCCTCTCCACCCGGATCCGCCTGGCCCGGAACCTCGAGACCTACCCCTTCGGCACCCGGACCTCAGTCGCCCAGCGGGAGGGTGTGCTGCAGGACGTGCTGGGCGCCGCCCAGGCAACCGTCTCCCTGCGCGATGCCCTGCTGTTCCGGCTGGACCGGCTGCCGGAGTCCGACCGCCAGGTGCTGCATGAGCGGCACCTGGTGAGCCGGGAACTGGCCGGGTCGGGCGAGGGTCGGGGGGTCCGTCCGGGGGCCGCGGTGCTGGTCCAGGCCCGTGCCGGCGTCATGCTCAACGAAGAGGACCACCTGCGTTTGCAGGGGCTGCGGTCGGGCTTCGATCTGGAGGCCGCGTACCAGGACGTCGACCGCGTGGACACCGAACTGGGACAACGACTTCCTTTCGCTTTTCACCCTGAGTTTGGTTACCTTACCTCGTGTCCGACCAATGTCGGGACAGGGCTCCGGGCCTCGGTGCTTATCCACTTGCCGGGCTTGGTGTTGACCAAGGAAATCACCAAGGTCCTGCAGGGGCTGGCGCAGGTCGGGCTGACCTTTCGGGGCCTGTACGGCGAAGGCAGCGAGGTCGTCGGGAATTTCTTCCAGCTGTCCAACCAGACCACGCTGGGGAAGACCGAGCGTGAGCTGCTGGATCACCTGGCCAAGATGGTGCGGCAGGTGATGGAGTACGAGGAGCAGGCCCGCGAGGTGCTGCTGCGGGACGTGCCGACAATCATCGAGGACAAGGTCTGGCGGGCCTACGCGCTGCTGCGGTACGCGCGCTCCCTGTCCTTCGACGAGACGATGAATCTGCTGTCGGGCGTGCGGCTCGGGGTGGGGCTCGGCCTGGTCGACCGGTGCGGGCTGTACACGCTGAACAAGCTGCTCATCCACACGCAGCCGGCGCACCTGGCCGCGCAGGCGGGGGTGGGCGTCGAGGATCCGGACCTGAATGTGCGCCGCGCGCGCTACGTTCGCGGCATGCTGGAAGACGAAGCAGGACGCCGAGGGCAGTCGCCATGAACGGATACAACTTCACCGACCGGGTTCGGAAGGTGCTGCAGATGGCGCGCGAGGAAGCGGCGCGGCTGCACCACGAGTACGTGGGCACCGAGCACATCCTCCTCGGCCTCATCCGCGAGGGTGAGGGTGTGGCGGCGGCCGTGCTCCAGAACCTCAACGTCGACCTCGAGGAGATCCAGCAGAAGATCGAGGAGACGGTCAAGAAGGGGAAGGCGGCGGCCGCGACCGGCCCCGACCTCCCCTACACCTCGCGCGCCAAGAAGGTGCTCGAGCTGGCGATGACCGAGGCGCGGGAGCTCAACCACAGCTATGTGGGCACCGAACACCTGCTGCTCGGGCTGCTGCGCGAGGAGAAGGGCATCGCGGCGCAGGTCCTCACCGACGCCGGGGTGAACCTGGAGCAGAGCCGGGCGGAGACCCTCCGCCTGCTCGGCAGCGACATGCCGCAGCCGCCGGCGCAGGGCGGGGCCTCGCCGCAGCCGGCGGCCGCGCCCAAGTCCGAGAAGAAGTCCAAGACGCCCGCGCTCGACCACTTCTGCCGGGACCTCACCCAGCTCGCCGCCGAGGGCCAGCTCGATCCCACGATCGGGCGCGCCAAGGAGATCGAGCGGGTGATGGAGATCCTGGCCCGCCGCAAGAAGAACAACCCGGTGCTCATCGGCGAGCCGGGCGTGGGCAAGACCGCCATCGTCGAGGGCCTGGCCCTGATGATTGCCAACGGCCTCTGCCCCGACGTCCTCAAGGACCACCGGGTGCTGTCGCTCGACATGGCCGCGGTGATCGCCGGGACCAAGTACCGGGGCCAGTTCGAGGAGCGGCTCAAGGCCGTGATGAACGAGATCGCGCAGAACAAGCAGATCATCCTGTTCATCGACGAGCTGCACACCCTGGTCGGCGCCGGGGCGGCGGAGGGCGCGATCGACGCCTCCAACATGCTCAAGCCCGCGCTGGCCCGGGGCGAGCTGCAGTGCGTCGGCGCCTCGACCCTCAACGAGTACCGCAAGTACATCGAGAAGGACGGCGCGCTGGAGCGCCGCTTCCAGACCGTGATGGTGGACCCGCCGTCCATCGACGAGACGATCGAGATCCTCAAGGGCCTGCGCAAGAAGTACGAGGACCACCACCGGGTGGTGATCCCCGACGAGACCCTGGCCGACGCGGCCAAGCTCTCGGAGCGCTACATCACCGACCGGTTCCTGCCGGACAAGGCCATCGACGTGATCGACGAGGCCGGCGCGCGCGCGCGGCTGGCGTCGCAGGTGCCGCCCGCGGAAGTGGCCAACCTCAAGGCCGACCTCGAGAAGGTCAACCTCGAGAAGGAGGACGCGGTCCGCGACCAGAACTTCGAGCGGGCGGCGGCGCTGCGCGACAAGGAGCGCGACCTCCAGACCCAGATCCGCCTCAAGCAGGAGGAGTGGGAGAAGGAGCGCCAGACCCGGCGGCCGGTGATCAGCGAGGAGGACATCGCCTTCATCGTCTCCCGGTGGACGGGCATCCCGGTCACCCGGCTGCAGGAGCACGAGACGGCGCGGCTCCTCCGCATGGAGGACGAGCTCCACGAGAGCGTGGTGGGCCAGGACGAGGCCATCAAGGCCATCTCGCGGGCCATCCGGCGCAGCCGCGCCGGCCTCAAGGACCCGAAGCACCCGATCGGCTCGTTCATCTTCTGCGGGCCCACCGGGGTCGGGAAGACCGAGCTGGCCCGCGCGCTGGCCAAGTTCCTCTTCGCCGACGCCGCCGCCCTCATCCGGGTGGACATGTCGGAGTACATGGAGAAGTTCTCGGTGAGCCGCCTGATCGGGGCGCCCCCGGGGTACGTGGGCTACGAGGACAGCGGCACGCTCACCAAGGCGATTCGCCGCAAGCCCTACTCGGTGGTGCTGCTCGACGAGATCGAGAAGGCGCACCCCGACGTCTTCAACATCCTGCTGCAGGTGCTCGACGAGGGCCACCTCACCGACAACTACGGCCGGGTGATCGACTTCAAGAACACCGTCGTGATCATGACCTCGAACGTCGGGGCGCGCGACATCATGCAGGGCAAGACCCTGGGCTTCCACGGCCAGGACTTCAAGACCTCGTTCGACAAGATGCAGGAGAAGATCAAGGACGAGATCCAGAAGGTCTTCAACCCGGAGTTCATCAACCGGATCGACGACCTCATCGTCTTCCATCCGCTCGACAAGGAGCATATCGCCCAGATCGTCGCGATCCTGGTGCGCGAGGTGCAGCGGCGGGTGGGCGAGGAGACGCTCCGGCTCACCCCGGCGGCCACCGACTTCCTGGTGGAGCACGGCTACGACCAGAACTACGGGGCCCGTCCGCTCAAGCGGGCCATCCAGAAGTACATCGAGGACCCGCTCAGCGAGAAGCTGCTGCTGGGCGAGTTCACGAAGACCGACGAGATCGAGGTGGATGTCGCCCCTGACGGCGAACGCCTCGCCTTCCGCGCCTTGAGCGGCACCAAGGCCTGACGCCTCCACGCGCCGCCGCCCCCTGCACCCCGGGGGGCGGCGGCGCCCGTTCCCTCCGCATGCCCCTCTCGCGCGCGTTCCTGACGCTTTCCCTGCTCGCCGTCCTGTCCGGGCCGTTGGCCGCCCAGGACGCCGGTCCGCCCACCCCCATACTCGACAGCGTGGCGGTGGAGGGCAACGTCCGGCTGACGGCCCAGCAGATCATCGGCACGGCCGGCCTGCTCGTGGGGCAGCCCACCAACTACCGCGACATCCAGCGGGCCCTCAGCGCGCTGTTCCGCTCGGGCCAGTTCGACGACGTGGCGGTCCGCCAGGGGGAGGACACCCTGGGCACCGTGATCCTGGTGATCCGGGTGCGGGAGCGCCCCCTGCTCACCCGCTGGACGGTGAAGGGGGTGGAGCGGCTGTCGGAGCGCACCGTCAAGGAGCGGGTGCGCCTCGCCGAGGGGCGCCCGATCGACCGCGCAGCGGTGCAGCGCGGCGTCGGGGCCATCGACTCGCTCTACCACGCGCAGGGCTACTACGCCGCCCGGGTCCAGGTGATCGAGACGGCCCCCGCACCCGGCCAGGTCGGGATCGTTTTCGACGTGGACGAGGGCAATCGCGTGGCGATCAGCCAGGTCCAGGTGGAGGGCAACGCCCGGTACAGCGACAAGACCCTGGTCAAGCGGATGAGCACCCGCCCCGAGGGCTTCTTCTGGTGGCAGAAGGGTCAGTACGACGACGACAAGCTGCAGCAGGACATCCGGGAACGGCTCCCCGGCTGGTACGGGAGCCACGGCTACATCGACTTCCAGGTGACCCACGACTCCGTGGCGGTAGACTCGACCAACGGCAAGGCGGTGCTGCACCTGGCGGTGGAGGAGGGGCAGGCCTACAGGATCGGGACCTTCCAGATCGCGGGGAACCGGCGGTTCAGCACGGAAGACCTGATGGCGATCTACCCCTTCGGCGCCGACGGGGGCACCGGGCAGGCCTTCAACAGCGAGCAGTGGGCCAGCGCCACCAGCGAGGTCGGCGACCTGTACAGCAACAACGGCTACATCTACGCCCGGGTGGAGCCCGAGGAATCCCGCCGCACCGGGCCCGGGGGCGAGCCGCTGATCGACCTCAAGTGGACCATTCGCGAGGGGGAGCCGGCGACGATCAACAAGATCAACATCGTCGGCAACGACGTCACGCACGAGCGGGTGGTCCGCGAGGCGATCGTGCTCGTCCCGGGAGAGCTGTTCAACCGGGACCGCCTGATCCGCAGCTACCAGAATGTCTCCAACCTCGGGTTCTTCCAGCAGCCGATGGCCCCGCCCGACGTGCGCCCCACCGAGAACGGGGTGGATGTGGACATCACCTTCCGGGTCGAGGAGCGGCGCACCGGCAACATCAACTTCGGCGCCTCGCTCGGGCAGGGCACCGGCCTGGGCGGCTTCCTGGGGCTCGAGGAGCCCAACCTCTTCGGCCGTGGCAAGCGCGGGCGCCTGATGTGGCAGTTCGGGCGGAACATCAACGACTTCACCCTGAGCTACACCGATCCGGCGATCCGGGAGACCCGGACGTCCGGCACGATCACCCTGTTCAACTCCCGCCAGCGCTTCACGGTCGGCGACCTCGGCCGGCGGCGGCAGGTGGGCGGCAACCTGCAGCTCGGCTTCCCGTTCTTCGGCTCGCGCTTCACCCGGATCTTCGCCTCCTACGGCCTCCAGCAGATCCGCTACACCGGGGGCTCGGCAGACCTCCGGCAGCAGTTCCGCTGCGAGCGCTGCACCCGGTCGACCGTGGGCGGCAGCATCGTGCGCGACACCCGGATCGGGCTGCCGTTCGCCACCGGCGGCGCCCTCACCAACGCCACCGTGGAGCTCAACGGCGGCGTGCTGGGCGGCACCGGCAACTATCGCAAGCTGGACTTCGAGACCCGCTACTACGCCCCGCTCGGCTCGGCCGGCGGCAGCGCCGCGATGGGCAGCGGGGTGCAGTTCGTGCTCGGGCTGACGGCCAAGAGCGGATTCATCTTCGGCGACGCCGGCCCGTTCTACACCGAGCTCTACTCCCTCGGCGGGACCCAGTTCGGCATCCCGCTGCGCGGGTACGACGAGTTCTCGATCACCCCCAACGGATTCGACCCCAGCGCGGGCGGCAGCGCGGCGGCCAGCGTCAATTCCTTCGGCAAGGCCTACGCGGCGTTCACCGTCGAGGCCGGCGCCCGGGTGAGCCAGTCGCTCTACTTCAGCAGCTTCCTCGACGCCGGCAACGTGTACCGCTCCACCCGCCAGTATGACCCGAGCCGGCTGTTCCGCGGCGCGGGCTTCGGTGTGGCGGTGCTCTCCCCGCTCGGGCCGATCGGGATCGACCTGGGCTACGGGTTCGACAAGGTCAACCGCCGCGGCGATCCGCGGCCGGGATGGCAACTGCACTTCAAGCTCGGCAACTTCTTCTAGGCCGGGCGTCCACATTTTCGGGAGGAGTGGCTCGATGGTCCGTGGTGCCTCTGTCCGCTGGTCGGTGATCGCGCTGGCGCTGCTCGTCGCTCCCACCACCCTCGCCGCGCAGCAGGGCGGCCCGAAGATCGGCTACATCAACGCACGCACCGTCCTGCTGGCGGTGCCGGGCTACGCCCAGGCGGAATCCACCTACAACCGGGAGCTGGCCGGCTTCCGCGAGGAAGTGGACCGGATGCAGGGCGCCCTCGATTCGGCCGCCGCGGACTTCGAGCAGAAGTCGGTGATGCTCTCCGCCACCGCCAAGACCGCCAAGCGCCGGGAGCTGGAGCAGCAGCGCGACCGGATGGAACAGCGCGCCAACGAGCTGCGCGACAAGGCCGCGCAGCGCGAGCAGGAACTGCTGGCCCCGATCCACGGACGGGTGAACACCGCCATCGAGGCGGTGCGGGCCGAGGGCGGGTTCGCCATCATCTTCGACGTGAGCGCCAACGAGGGGCTCATCGTCGCCGTGGACAAGTCCCTCGAGTTGAGCCAGAAGGTCATCGACAAGGTCAAGGCCACGCCCTGACGCCCCCCGCCGTCCCCGGCCGCCTGACGGCCCGGGCGGTCGCCGAACTGGTCGGCGGCCGCCTGGACGGCGACGGGAACCTCCCGCTGCTCCAGCTGGCCCCGCTCGACCGGGCGGGGCCCGACGCCCTGAGTTTCCTCCTGACATCGCGCTACCTCGGGGCCTTCCGGCGGAGCCGCGCCGCCGCGGTCCTGATGCCGCCCGCGTTCGCCGCGGAGGCCGAAGGCCCCGCCACCCGCATCCTGGTGGACGACTTGCCCGCAGCGCTGACCCTGGCCGCCGGCGCATTCGTGGCCGCGCCCGCGCCCGAGGGCGGGGTCCACCCGAGCGCGGTGGTTGCTCCGGGGGCCGTACTCGGCACCGGGACCGCGGTCGGGCCCGGCGCGGTCATCGAGGCGGGGGTGAACCTCGGGCGCGCTTGCCGGGTCGGCGCGGGCGCCTTCCTGGGCGCGGGCGTCGTGGTGGGCGACCATGCCGAGATCGGACCGCATGCCGTCTGCTACGCCGGGGCCCGCCTGGGGCACCGGGTGGTGCTCAAGGCGGGGGCGATCGTGGGTGGCCCGGGATTCGGCTACCTCCGCGGAGCGGAGGGTCATCAGCGGATCCCGCACCTCGGCGGCTGCATCCTCGAGGATGACGTGGAAATCGGGTCGGGCAGCTGCGTGGACCGGGGCAACTTCGAGGATACGGTGATCGGGCGGGGGACCAAGCTCGACAACCTGGTGCAGGTGGGGCACAACGTGCGGATCGGCGCGCGCTGCCTGATCATGGCGACGACCGGGATCGCGGGCAGCTGCCGGATCGGCGATGACGTGGTGATCGCCGGTGGCGTCGGGGTGGCCGACCACGTGATCGTCGGCGATGGCGCGGTGATCGGGGCCAAGAGCGTCGTCTTCGGGCCCGGACGGGTGCCCGCCGGCGCCGTGGTCTCCGGCTACCCCGCGCGACCCCACCGGGCGTTCCTGCGGGCCCAGGCCGCGCTCTATCGCCTGGCACCGCTCGCCGACCAGCTCGCGGCGCTGGCAGGGGCAGGGGGAGCCGCCGGTGCGGCGGACGATCCAGCGGCCGGCTGAACTGGCCGGGACCGGGCTCCACACGGGGGCCACGGTCCGCGTCCGGCTCGAGCCGGGCGGTGCCGGCGACGGCATCCGGTTCCGGCGCACCGACCTGGCGCCCGCGATGGAGATCCCGGCGCTTCTCGGCTCGGTCGTGGCGACCGACCGGCGCACCGTGCTGGGCTGGGGGGATGCCCGGGTCGAGACCGTGGAGCACCTGCTGGCGACCGTGGCGGCGGCCGGGATCGACGACCTCCTGGTGCTGCTGGATGGCCCGGAGCTGCCCATCCTGGACGGCTCGTTCTCGCCCTACTGCGCGCTGCTCACGGCGGGCGGCGCAGGGGAGGCGGCCGGCCAGCGGTACCACCGGGTGGTCGACGCACCGTTCGAAGTGGAGGAGGGGGCAGCCCGGTACGAGGTGACGCCGTCGGCCGCCTGCCGCCTGGAGGTGAGGCTCGAGCATGCGGAGCCCGTGATCGGCCACCAGAGCGCGGCATACGCCTCGGACGGCGAGCCGTTCGCCACCGCGATCGCGCCGGCCCGCACCTACGGGTTCCTGGCGGAGGTGGCGGCGCTGCAGGCGCGGGGGCTGCTGGCGGGAGCGAGCGCCGACGCGGCCATCGTGCTGAGCGCCACCGAGCCGCTCAACACCACGCTCCGCTGGCCGGAGGAGTTCGCGCGGCACAAGGTTGGAGACCTGCTGGGAGACCTCGCGCTGCTCGGCGGCCCCCTCCGGGCGGCCGTGCGGGCGTGGCGCCCCAGCCATCGCGGCAATATCGCCTGCGCGCGGGCCATCGCGGCCTGCGCCCGACTCGTCGAGGAGGAATGATGGACGCTGCCCAGATCATGGACCTGCTCCCGCACCGCTATCCGTTCCTCCTGGTGGACCGGATCCTCGAGGTGCAGGGCAAGCAGAAGATCATCGGGCTCAAGAACGTGACGATCAACGAGCCGTTCTTCCAGGGCCACTTCCCGGGGCACCCGATCATGCCCGGTGTCCTGATCGTGGAGGCGATGGCCCAGACCGGCGGCCTGCTTCTCATGGAGCAGATCCCTGATCGCGCCAACAAGGTGGTCTACTTCATGGCGCTCGATGAGGTCAAGTTCCGCAAGCCGGTGGTGCCCGGCGACCAGCTGCGGATGGAGGTGGAAATGCTGCAGTTCCGCGGCAAGACGGCGCGGATGAAGGGGATGGCGTACGTGGATGGCCAGGTGGTCACCGAGGCCGAGATGCTGGCCTGCGTGGTCGACAAGTGACCCTGGCCGACGTCCACCCGACGGCGGTGCTCGACCCCGCAGCCGAGCTGGGCCGCGGGGTGCTGGTGGGACCCTACGCGGTGCTCGGCCCCGGGGTCCGGGTGGGGGACGGCTGCCGGATCGGGCCGCACGCGGTGCTGGAGCGCAACGTGCACCTGGCGGAGGGCGTGACACTCGGGGCGGGGGTGGTGCTGGGCAGCGCGCCGCAGGACGTGAAGTACCAGGGCGAGGAGACGTGGGTCGAGATCGGCCCGCGGACCCGCATCCGTGAGTACAGCACGGTGAACCGCGCCACCGCGGCCAGTGGCGTCACCCGGGTGGGCGCCGACTGCTTCCTGATGACCTACGTGCACGTGGCGCACGACTGCCAGATCGGCGACGGCGTGACCATCGCGAACTCCACGCAGCTGTCCGGGCACATCGTCATCGAGGACCGGGCCACCATCAGCGGGCTGTGCGCGCTGCACCAGTTCATCACCATCGGGACCCACGCCTTCGTCGGCGGCTCCTCCCGCCTCCCGCAGGACATCCCGCCCTACGTGAAGGCCGTCGGCAATCCGGTGCGCCTGTTCGGGCTCAACACGGTGGGGCTGAGCCGCGCCGGTTGCTCCGCCGCCACGCTCGCGGCCCTCAAGCACGCCTATCGCCTGCTGTTCAACAGCGACCGGCCGCGCCCCGAGGCCGTTGCCGCCCTCGGCGAATCCGCTGCGCGGGTGCCGGAGGTGGCCCGGCTGCTCGCCTTCGTGGCGCAGGCCCGGCGCGGGGTGCCCGCGTGAGGCCCCCGGTGCGGGTGGGCGTGATCGGGGTCGGCGCGCTGGGCTGGCACCACGCGCGGCACCTCGCCGCCATGCCGGAAGCGGAACTGGTGGGCGTGTACGACATCCGCCCCGACCGGGCCCGGTTCGTCGCCGACCAGCTGGAGACCCGCGCCTTCGCCACCCGCGAAGAACTCCTCGCGCGATGCGAGGCCCTGACCATCGCCGTGCCCACCTCCGTGCACGGGGAGGTCGGCCTCGCCGCGCTCGGCGCCGGACGCCCGGTCCTGATGGAGAAGCCGCTGGCCGCCAGCCTGCCCGAGGCCGACCAGTTGCTCGCGGTCGCGGCCCGGGCCGGGGTCCTGCTGCAGGTGGGACACATCGAGCGCTTCAATCCCGCCCTGCGCGCCGCGGTGGGCTATCTCGACCGGCCACTGTTCATCGAGGGCGAGCGCCTGGCACCGTTCCAGCCTCGTGGCACCGACGTGCCGGTCGTGCTCGACCTGATGATCCACGAACTCGACCTGATCCTGCACCTGGCCGGCGGCCCGGAAGCGGTCGAGGTGCGGGCCAACGGCGCCGCGGTGCTCTCGCCCCTGCTCGACGTGGCCCATGCGCGGGTGGAGTTCGCGAGCGGGCTGGTGGCCAGCGTCACCGCGTCCCGCATCGCGGAGCGGCGGGTGCGACGGCTCCGGATCTACCAGGAGGAGGGGTACCTGGCCCTCGACCTGGCCACGGGTCAGGGTGAGTTCCTGCGGCTGCGGAAGGGCTGGATGCCGGGTGGTGCCCGGGCCCTGGCCGATGTCGCGGAGCGGATCCCCCTCGAGGCCCCCGCGGCGGACGCCCTCCGCCTGGAGCTCGAGAGCTTCCTGCACGCGGTCCGCGGCGACCGGGAGGCGGTGGTGACGGGGGCGGAGGGCCGGGCGGCGCTCGACCTCGCCCTGCGGGTGGCCGAGGCCGTGCGCCTCGGGGCCCCGGCGCCGCAGATCGAGCCGTGACCCCGGTGCCCCGGCGGCTCCTGGTCTCGGCCGGGGAGCCTTCGGGCGACCAGCTGGCAGCCGGGGTGCTGGCCGAGTTGCGGGCGGAGCGCCCGGAACTGGAAGCGGAGGGCATCGGGGGACCCCGGATGCTCGCCCAGGGCCTGCGCCCGCTGGCCGATGCCACCGACCTGGCCACCATGGGTTTCCGCGACGTCCTGGGGGCCATTCCGCGCCATCTGGGCCTGTTCCGCCGGCTCGTGGCAGCCGCCCGGGAAGGACGGTACGCCGCCGCCCTCCTGGTGGACTACCCCGGCTTCCACCTCCGCCTGGGGTCGGCGCTCCGGCAGGCCGGGGTCCCGGTGATCCAGTACGTGGCCCCCCAGCTGTGGGCCTGGCGGCCCGGACGCCTCCCCCGGCTGCGCGCCGCTGCCGACGAGGTGGTCGCCATCCTCCCGTTCGAGGAGGCCTGGTTCCGGGAACGCGGCCTGACCTGTCACTACGTCGGGCATCCGGTCCTCGACCGGGCCTGGCCGGAGCGGGCGGCCGCCCGACGGTCGCTGGGGATCGACGCGACCGAGGGGGTACTGGGTATCTTTCCCGGCAGCAGGGAGCGGGAGATCGGCTACAACTGGCCGCTCTTCCGCGACGTGGGCCGGCGGATGCTCTCCGCGGGACACTGCCACCGGGTGATCGTGGCCGGAACGGCGACGGGGTATTATCCCGACTGTGCGCCATTCCAGCTGCACCGGGGGCGCCCCGAGGAGGTCCTGTCCGCGGCGACGGCCGCCCTGGTCAAGTCGGGCAGCACCACGCTCGAGGCCGCGATGACGGGGACGCCGATCGTGGTGGCATACCGGACGTCCCGCGTCACGTACGAGATCGCCCGCCGGCTCATGACGGTGGACCGGATCAGCCTGGTCAACCTGGTGGCCGGTGAGGATGTCGTCCCGGAGTTCTGGCACCCGCCGGTGTCTGCCGCGCCAGTCGGCGACGCCGTGCGACCGCTTCTTGATGAATCGAGTGATGCCGCGGGGCGCCAGCGCGCCGCGCTGGCGCGCGTCCGTGCCCGCCTCGGTGGGCCTGGCGCGGCGGCACGAGTGGCGTCGCTGGTCCTGGACCGGGTCCGGTGCTGAGCCGGCTGGCCGTCCCTGCCGCGCGGCTCCTGGCCCGGAGCTGGCGCATGGAGGTCGTGCGGCCAGAGCACCCGGCAGCGGTGGCGGCGAGCGGCCGCGCCTTCGTGCTGCTCTGCTGGCATGAGTGCCTGCTGCCGGTGATGTGGCAGCACCGGGGGCAGGGGATTGCCGCCGTGATCAGCCAGGCGCGGGACGGCGAGCATCTGGCAAGGTTCGCCGCGACCCTGGGCTACCGGCTGATCCGGGGTTCGAGCAGCCGCGGCGGGCGCCGGGCGCTGGCGGGGGCGATCCGGGCCCTCCGCGGGGGGACCCCGGTGGGCTTCACCCCCGATGGGCCGCGGGGTCCCCGCCGGGTGGCCAAGCCGGGGGCGTTCACGGCGGCGGTCCGGGGTGCGGCCCTCGTGCTGCCGGTGCATGTGGCGGCACGGCCGGCGTGGCGGGCCCGTTCCTGGGACCGCTTCCAGCTGCCGGCTCCGTGGGCCCGGGTGCGACTGGCCTACGGGGCCCCGGTGGATGCCGCGGTGTTCACCGATCCCGCGGACCTTGCCGTACGGGTGGCCCGCGAACTGGATGACGCGATGAGGCAGGCAGCATGGCACGACGCCGCGGCGACACTCACCGACTGATCCGCTGGCTGTGGACCAGCCGCCGGATCGACGCCCGGCTCGCCCGCCTGGCGCTCCTGCCCCTGGCCGGGCTGTGGAGCACCTGGATGCGCGCCCGGCGGGTGGTGTACGCCCGGCATTGGCTGCCGGTTCACGACCTCCCGCTGCCCTCGGTGGCCGTGGGCAACCTGACGGTGGGCGGATCGGGGAAGACCCCGATCGCGATGTGGATCGCCCGATACTACACGGGGCGCGGGCTGGTGCCCGGGATCCTGCTTCGGCCCTACGGCGGTGGCGACGAGGCCCGGGTGCATGCCCGGGCGCTCCCCGGCGCCCACGTGGTGGCCGATCCCGACCGTGTCGCAGGGGCGGAGCGGGCGCTGGCCCGGGGGGCCGAGGTGCTGGTCCTCGACGACGCGTACCAGCGGCTCGACATCCGGCGTGACCTCAACGTGCTGGTGATGAGCGCCGAGACCACCCGGGCCGTCGGCTGGCCCCTGCCGGCCGGACCCTGGCGGGAGGGGTGGCAGGCGCTCGACCGGGCGGATGCCGTGGTCATCACCCGGAAGCGGGCCAGCCGGGAAGCGGCCGAGGCGCTGGCCGCCGACTTGCGGAAGCGGGTCTCGGGGCCGGTGGCCATCGCCTACCTCGGCCTGAGCCGGTTCGAGGGACTGCTGACCGGGCGGACCATGCCCCCGGAGGCGCTGGCGGGGCGGCGGGTGGTGGCGGCCTCCGCGATCGGCGACCCGGAGGCCTTCGTGGCACAGACCAAGGCCACGGGGGCGGCGGTGCAGGTGGCAACCTGGAAGGATCATCACGCGTATCGCCAGGAGGATGTCTCCTGGCTGGCCCACGCGGCGCGGCGGGCCGACCATGTGGTCATCACGGAGAAGGATGCGGTGAAGCTCCGGGACTGCTGGCCGGCCGACGCCCCGGAGCCGCTGGTGGCCCTGCTGGACCTCACGTGGGAAAGTGGCGGCGAGGCGTTCGCCGTGGCCCTCGATGCCGTCGTCCTGCCGGCCGAGCGCCTGTAACACTCATTGGAGATGCTATGACGTCGACCAGTCCGCGCCCCAGCCAGAACGTCATGCGGCCCGAGAAGGACCGCTTCCTCGCCGCGGAGAACCCGTTCGAGGAAATGATGTCCCGCTTCGACGATGCCGCCAAGCGCCTGGATCTCGAGCCGGGACTATACCAGATCCTCCGGATGCCCGAGAAGCAGATCATCGTCTCGGTGCCGGTGCTCCGCGATGACGGCACCGTGGAGGTCTACACCGGCTACCGGGTCATCTACAACACCTCCCGTGGCCCCGCCAAGGGCGGCATCCGCTTCGACCTGCAGGTCACGCTCGACGAGGTCAAGGCGCTGGCCGGCTGGATGACCTGGAAGTGCGCCGTGGTGAACCTGCCCTTCGGGGGCGCCAAGGGCGGGGTGATCTGTGACCCCACCACGATGTCCAACGGCGAGATCGAGCGCCTGACCCGCCGCTACACCACCGGCATCATCGAGACGCTGGGCCCCGACTCCGACGTCCCCGCGCCCGACGTGAACACCAATGAGCGGGTGATGGCGTGGGTCATGGACACCTACTCCATGCACAAGCGCCACACCGTCACCGCCGTCGTCACGGGCAAGCCCATCGCCATGGGCGGCTCCCTGGGCCGGCGGGAGGCGACCGGTCGTGGCTGCATGTTCGTGACCCGCGAGGCGCTCAAGAAGCTGAAGATGCCCCTCAAGGGCACCCGGGTCGCCGTGCAGGGCTTCGGCAACGTCGGCTCGGTGGCGGCCGACCTCATGGCAAAGGAAGGCATGACCGTCGTGGCCGTGAGCGACAAGTCGGGCGGGATCTACAACCCCAAGGGGCTCGACCTCCCGGACGTCTTCAAGCACGTCCAGGGCAGGAAGCTGCTCAACACCTACACCAAGGCGCAGCAGATCACCAACGAGGAACTGCTCACGCTCGACTGCGACGTCCTCGTTCCCGCCGCCCTCGAGAACGTGATCACCGACGAGAATGCGGGCCAGATCAAGGCCCGGATCATCTGCGAGGGGGCCAATGGCCCCACCACGGCCGAGGCCGACAAGATCCTCAACCAGAAGGGCATCTTCGTCATCCCGGATATCCTGGCCAATGCCGGCGGCGTCACGGTGAGCTATTTCGAGTGGGTGCAGGACCGCGGCGGCTATTTCTGGGACGAGGAGACCGTCAACAACCGGCTCGAGAAGATCATGGTGCACTCCTTCGAGGAAGTCACCTCCATGGCCGAGCGGCACGGCGTGGACAACCGCATCGGTGCGTACATGCTGTCCATCGACCGGGTCGCCGCCGTGCACCGCCTGCGCGGGATGTACGCCTGACGATGGCCGTCCTCGCGGTCGGCCGGCTGCGGCCGGCCTTCCGCGACGCGGCCGATGACTACCTCCGGCGGCTCGGGCGGTACGCCCGGGTCGCCGAGGTCGAAGTCCGGGAGGCGGGGCGGGGCAAGCGCGCGGAGGAGGGGCGCCGGATCGAAGGCGCCCGCCTCCGCGAACGTGTGTCCGGGGGCGCGGAGATGATCGCCCTCGACCGCACGGGCACCCCGTGGACCAGCGAGGAACTGGCCCGGCGGCTGGGCCGCTGGCGCGACGACGCCCGGCCGGTGGCCTTCCTGATCGGCGGGTCCGAGGGGCTCGACCCGGACCTGGTGGCCGACTGCCAGCTGCGCTGGAGCCTCGGGGCCCTCACCCTCCCGCATGAGCTCGCCCGGGTGGTGGTACTGGAACAACTCTACCGCGGGTTTACCATTCTTCGCGGCGAACCCTACCACAAGTAGGCGGGCGCCCGTTCGTCCCTTGCCCCGGGCCCGAGATGGGCGGCCGGCGCCAGTGTTCACCCCTCCGCCGGGGCCCCATGGCCGAGTGGTTCGAGGAATGGTTCGGCGAGGAGTACCTGCACCTGTATCCGCACCGCAACGAGGCGGACGCGGGCCGGCTGATCGCGCTGCTGACCCGGGCACTGCCGTGGCGCGACGGCTGGCGGGTGCTCGACGTCGCGTGCGGGGCCGGGCGCCACCTGGCGGCCCTCGAGCGCGCGGGCGCCGTGCCCTTCGGCTTCGATCTGTCCCTGCCGCTCCTCCGACGGGCTCGTGAGGCCACCCGCCGGCCGCTGGTCCGGGCCGACATGCGAGCCCTGCCGTACCGCCCCCGCTCCATGGACCTCACCGTGAACCTCTTCACCAGCTTCGGCTACTTCGCCGAGGACGAGGAACACACCGACGCCCTCGGCCAGATGCTCGCGACCGTGCGGCCCGCGGGCTGGTTCGTCATCGACTTCCTGAATGCGGAGCAGGTGCGCGCCTCCCTCGTGCCGCTGGAGGAGACCCGCTACGGCGATACCCCCGTGCGAATTGCCCGGGCGCTCACGCCGGACGGCCGGTTCGTCCGCAAGACGATCACCCTTGGCGACGGCCGCCGGTTCGAGGAACGGGTGCGGCTGCTCGGGCCGGAGACGCTCGAGGCCATGCTGGTGGCCCACGGCGCACGGGTCCGGGCCCGTTTCGGCGACTACGACGGCGTGGCGCTCGGCGCCGGAAGCCGCACCATCCTTGCCGCCCAGGTGGCCGCATGACCTTCCGGCTGCTCACGACTCCGCTCGCCGCCCCAGTATCCTGGCCCGAGCCCCGCGCCGCCGGGCTCGACCCGGCACTGCTCGAGGCCTTCGTGGCCGCGCCCGGAGCCCAGGCCAGCCTCGAGCGGCTCCGGGCCCCCGGGGCCCTGGTGGTCACCACCGGGCAGCAGCCGGGCCTCCTCACCGGCCCCCTCTACACCATCCACAAGGCGCTCTCGGCCGCCGCCCTGGCCCGGCAGTGCGAGCGCCGCTGGGGCCGGCCCGTGGTGCCGGTATTCTGGGCGGCCGGCGGCGACCACGATTTTGCCGAGGGGAATCACGCCTCCTGGACCGCGGCCGATGGCACCACCGTCACGGCGACCCTGCGGGAACGCCCCGCGGATGCCCCGCTCACGCCGCTCTACCGCGAGCCGGTTGGGCCCGAGATCGAGCCCGTGCTCGAGCGACTGGCCGCCGACCTCGCCGGTACACCGCACGGGGCGGAGGTCCTCGCGCTGTTCCGGCGGTGGTACCGGCCCGAATCCAACCTCGCCGACGCCTGCGCCCGGACCATCGCCGAGCTCCTGGCCCCGCATGGCGTGGTGGTCTTCGACGCGGTGCATCCCGCGGTCAAGCGGGCCCAGATGCCGCACCTGCTGCGGGCGCTGAAGCAGGCCTCTTCCCTGGAGGCGGCCCTGGTGCGCCGGCAGGCCGCGCTCGCCGCGCAGGGGCACGACGCCGGCGTGACGGTCGGCGATGGGGCCACCCTGGTGATGTACGAGGGCACGCTGGGGCGCGATCGGCTGGCGTTCCGTGCCCCGGGGTTCATGACCCGCCGCAGCCACGAGCAGCTCTCGCTCGCCGACGTGGAGCAACTGGCCCGGACCGACCCGGGGCGGTTCTCCCCGAATGTCCTGCTCCGTCCGGCCATCGAAAGCGCCATTCTCCCGACCGTGGCCTACATGGGCGGGCCCGGCGAACTTCGCTACTGGGCCCTGGCCGAGGCGATCTATGCGCCCCTCGGGATCGCGCCGCAGCGACCGCTGCCACGCTGGTCGGGCCTCATCGTTGATGCCCGCACCGACCGCGTCCTGGACAAGTTTGGCGCTGCCCTCGACGAGCTGCTCGCGCCGGGACGGCAATTGGAGGCCCGGGTGGTACGGGAGCAGCTCCCGCCCGAGGCGCGCGAGGCGCTGGCCTCGCTCCGCGCCGCGATCGAACGGGACTACGACGCCCTGGTGCAGGCCGCCGTGGCCATCGACCCGACGATCGAGAAGACCCTGCGGAACCTGTGCACCCAGGCATTCGCGGGGACCCAGGAGGCGGAGAAGCGGCTGGTGAATCACCTGAAGAAGCGCCAGGCCACCGAGACCCAGCAGATCGCGCGGGCCCGGGAGCTGGTCCTGCCGCTGGGACGGCCCCAGGAGCGAGTCCTCACGCTGGCGCCGCTGCTGGCGCGGCACGGCCCCGCGCTGCTCGATGCCCTCGCCGCGCAGGTCGAGGGCTGGTACGCCACCGCCCTTGAAGCGGCTCCGGCACCGCGGTAGACTCGTCCCATGGCCTTCCTCGGTCTCATCCTCCTCGTGGCGCTCATGATCCCCATCATGGGGATCGTGATCGATTCGCCCATCGGCAAGGCGCTCGCGCGCCGCCTCGAGGGGCCGGGCCAGGTGCCGCCGCCCCTCGCAGACCTTGCCCGCAAGGTCGAGGTGCTCGAGTCGGAAATGGAGGACCTGCAGCGCACCATGGCCGCGCTGCAGGAGGAGAACCAGTTCCTGCAGCGGCTGCTCGAGGACCACCCCGGCCGCTCCAGCCTGCCGCCGCCCAAGTCGCCCTGACGCCGGCACCATCCCCCGTGGCCGCGCCACGCGCCGCCCCGTCGACCTCCCACGCCACCCTGGTGGCGGCCGGCATCTTCCTCAGCCGGATCTTCGGGCTGGTCCGGCAGCGGGCCCTGGCGCACTACCTCGGACTCGGCGACGGCAGCGACGCCTTCAACGCCGCGTTCCGCATTCCCAACCTGCTGCAGAACCTGCTGGGGGAGGGCGTCCTGTCCGCCTCCTTCATCCCGGTCTACGCACGCCTCCGGGCGGAGGGCAGGGACACCGAGGCGGAGCAGGTGGCGGGGGCTGTGCTGGGCCTCGTGAGCACCGTGGCGGCCCTCCTGGTGCTGGCGGGCGTCGTGCTCGCGGGCCCCCTGACGGACGTCATCGCCCCGGGATGGTCGGGGCCCAAGCGCGACCTGACCGTCTCGCTGGTGCGCCTGCTCTTCCCCGGGGCGGGCCTGCTGGTGGCCTCCGCGTGGTGCCTCGGCGTCCTCAACAGCCACCGACGGTTCCTCCTCTCGTACGCCGCGCCCGTGGTCTGGAACCTCGCCATCATCGTGAGCCTGCTGGCCGCGGCGGCGGGGCGCACCGAGGCCGGCGTCGCCACCCTCGCCGCTCTTGGCTCGGTCATCGGCAGTGCCCTGCAGTTCGTGGTCCAGCTCCCCACAGTGCTGCGCCTCGTTCCGGGGCTGCGGCCCAGCCTTGCCACCGGAGGCGCCGCGGTCCGGACCGTCCTGCACAACTTCTGGCCGGTCTTCCTGGGGCGTGGCGTGGTGCAGGTGAGCGCGTTCGTGGACACGATCATCGCGAGCCTCCTCGGGACGGGCGCGGTGGCCGGCCTCACCACCGCCCAGGTGCTCTACACTCTGCCGGTGAGCCTGTTCGGGATGTCGGTCTCCGCCGCCGAGCTCCCCGCGATGGCGAGCGCCATCGGAACCGACGCGGAGATCGCGGCAGCACTCCGGGGCCGGCTTCAGGCCGGCCTGCGCCGCATCGCCTACTTCGTGGTCCCCGCCGCGGCCGCGTTTCTCGGGCTCGGCTCCGTGCTGGCGGGGGCGCTGTTCCAGACCGGTCGGTTCTCCGCGGCGGACAGCCGGTACGTCTGGGCCATCCTCGCGGGGAGCGCCGTGGGCCTGCTGGCGGCCACGATGGGGCGCCTCTACAGCTCGGCCTACTACGCCCTCCGGGACACCCGCACCCCGCTGCGCTTCGCCGTGCTCCGGGTGGTCCTCACCACCGTCCTCGGCTACCTCGCCGCCGTGCCGCTGCCTCCGCTGCTGGGCCTGGAGCTCAAGTGGGGAGCCGCGGGGCTCACCGCCACGGCCGGCATCGCCGGCTGGGTGGAGTACTTCCTGCTGCGTCGTGGCATGAACGCCCGGATCGGCGCCACCGGGCTAGGTGGGGGCGAAGTGGCGCGCCTCTGGGCCCCGGCGCTCCTCGCGGCGGCCGCCGGATACGGCGCCCAGACGGTCCTGCCCGTCGTCTCCCCCGTCGTCCGCGCCGCGGTGGCCCTCGCCCCGTTCGGGCTCGTGTACGTCGGCGGCACGCTGGCCCTCGGGGTCCCCGAGGGCCGGGCGCTCCTCGCGCGGCTCCGGCGTCGCTGAGCCCTCCCGCGGAACGCTATCTTTCGGGGCGATGACCGCGATCCCCGATCCGCTGCAGCGGAAGCTCGATACGCTCCCCGACCAGCCCGGCGTCTACCTCTGGAAGGACGGCGCCGGCACCGTGCTGTACGTGGGGAAGGCCAAGCGGCTGCGGAGCCGCGTGCGGAGCTATTTCGCCGCCGACCACGCCACCAGCCTCAAGACCCAGTACCTGGTGCGGCAGATCGCGGACGTCGAGACCATCGTGGTGGCCAGCGAGGCGCAATCGCTGCTCCTCGAGAACAACCTGATCAAGGAGTACCAGCCCCGCTTCAACGTGCGGCTCAAGGACGACAAGAGCTATCCCTCCATCGCCGTGACCACGGGCGAACCGTTCCCCCGTGTGCTGGTCACCCGCCGCCTGGACCTCCCCGGCGCCCGCTACTTCGGGCCGTATACCGACGTCTCCCAGCTGCGGCGGGCGCTCGCCATCATCCGCCGGCTCTACACCGTGCGAAGCTGCGCGGACGACCTGCCGCGCGAGCAGCGGGAGCGCCCCTGCCTCGACTACCACATCGGGCGCTGCCGCGCCCCCTGCGTGGGCTGGCAGCCGCAGGCGGAGTATCGCGGCATGATCGACGAGGTGCTCGACTTCCTCTCCGGTCGCACCGTGGACGTGCGCTCCCGGGTCCGCGATGCCATGCTCACCGCCAGCGAGCGCCAGGACTACGAGCGCGCCGGCCGGCTCCGCGACCAGCTCAAGTGGCTGGAACAGGTCGACGCCCCGGCCAGCGTGGAGGTGATCGGCACCGGTGACGCCGACATCGTGGGCTTCGCCCGCGACGGCGACGACGCGGTCGGCGCCTTCCTGCGGGTGCGGGAGGGCAGGGTGGTGGCCCGGGAGCACACCTTCCTCGAGAACCTGGGCGAGGAAACCGACGAGCAGATCCTCAATTTCCTGCTGGTCCGCTCCTACGTCCCCATGCCGGGGCGGGTCCGGCGGCTCATCCTGCCGTTCCCGCCGGCCGAGATCGACCTGCTGCAGGAGCTGATGCCCGAGACCGAGTGGCACGTGCCCCAGCGCGGGATCGCCCACCGCTGGCTGGACCTCGCGGACCAGAACGCCCGGCACCTGCTCGAGAGCCTCCGGATCGAGTCGTTCGAGACCGACGAGCGCGCCGGCGATCCGGTCTACGCCCTCGGCCGCGACCTGGGGCTCAACGTGGTCCCGCGCAGCATGATCTGCATCGACATCTCGACCAACCAGGGCAAGGACACGGTGGGCTCCCTGGTCTGGTTCGAGGCGGGCCGGCCGCGCAAGGCCGAATATCGCAAGTTCAAGATCAAGGGCGAGGCCCAGCAGGACGACTACGCGGCGATCCATGAAGTCCTCACGCGCTACCTCACCCGGCGGCAGGAGGAGCAGCTCCCGCTGCCCGACCTCATCGTGATCGACGGCGGCAAGGGGCAGCTGTCCGCGGCCGCGGCGGCCGCCGCCGAACGCGGGGCAGGACACATCCCGATGATCAGCCTGGCCAAGCGGGAGGAGGAGATCTTCTTTCCCGGGCGGCCGGACAGCCTGCGCCTCTCCCGGCGCGCCCCATCGCTCCGGCTGCTCCAGCGCATCCGCGATGAGACCCACCGCTTCGGCGTCGCCTACAACCGGAAGCGCCGCACCCAGCGCACCATCACCTCGGCGCTGCTCGATATCCCGGGGGTGGGGCCCACCAGGCGACGGGTCCTGCTCGAGCGCTTCGGCAGCCTGGCCGGGGTGCGCTCGGCCACGGCCGCGGAGATCGCGAGCCTGCCCGGATTCTCGGCGACGCTGGCCGAGCGGATCCTGACCGCGGTCCGGGCCTGAGCGCGCCGCTCCCTTATCTTCCGCCCATGTCACGTGCCTTTGTCCGGGAAGACCGGGACGAGCCACCGGCCCGCTACGAGTTGCCCCCGCGTGAGGATCCGGGCTACGACCAGGCGGCCGCCTGGGCCCTGATCGAGGGCGCCAACCGCGGCGATTCCCTCGGCGCGGAGGCCGCCACCGGCTACCGCTGGGGAGACCCGGTGCTCCGGCCCCACGTTGAACAGATCCTGCTCCACGCCCGGCGCCGCCGGGACGACCGGCTCGAGCAGCTCGCCGAGCGCTTCCTCAACGCCCCATGACCATGGACTGGCATCTCGAATGTTCCGGCTGTGGCGCCACGACCGCGCCCACTGGCCTCCCCTCGGTCTGTCCCGAGTGTGGCCAGCCGTGGCTGGTACGCTACCCCGACCGCGCGCCCCCATCGGTGACCGCGCGGGCCGAAGTCCGGCGTGGGCAGGGGATGTGGCGGTACCGGCCCTTCCTGCCGCTTCTCCCCGGGGAGCAACCGGTGACCCTGGGCGAGGGCGACACCCCGCTCCTCGAGGTCGGGCGTACCGGCCGCCGCCTCGGCCTGGCCGACCTGTGGATCAAGGACGAAGGCGCCAACCCGACCGGATCGTTCAAGGCCCGGGGCCTGAGCGCCGCCGTGACCCGGGCCGTGCGGGCCGGGGCCCGCCAGTTCGTGATCCCAACGGCCGGAAATGCCGGGGTCGCGGCCGCGGCCTACGCCAGCCGCGCGGGCGTGTCGGCTCGGGTCTATGCCCCGCGCTCGACGCCCCGGCCCATCCTCGACCAGATCCGGGTCTTCGGGGGGGAACTGTTGCTCCTCGAGGGGCACATCGGGGACTGTGGGCGCGCCGCACGAGCCTGGGCCGCCGAATCGGGCGCCGTCGACCTTTCCACCCTGCGCGAGCCGTATCGCATCGAGGGGAAGAAGACGCTGGGTCTCGAGCTTGCCATGCAGCTCAACTGGAGCCTGCCGGCCGCCATCATCTACCCCACCGGTGGCGGGACGGGGCTCATCGGGATGTGGAAGGCGTTCGCGGAGCTCCGGGAGGCGGGGTGGGTCACGGATGCCCCTCCGCGCATGTATACGGTCCAGTCCACCGGGTGTGCCCCCATCGTGCGCGCCTTCGAGGCCGGGGCCGACCACGCCACACCCTGGGAGGCGCCGTGGACGATCGCCAGCGGCCTGAGGGTGCCCGGTCCGCTGGGTGACCGCCTGATGCTCCGTGCCCTGCGCGAGAGCGGGGGGGGCGCCATCGCAGTGACCGACGAGGACCTCGCGGAGGAGGCCCGCCGAGCCTCCCGGGAGGAAGGGATCGACCTGTCGCCGGAAGGAGGCGCCGCGCTCGCCGCCGCCCGGCGGCTGCGGGAGGAGGGTGTGCTTGCGGCCGAGGCCCGCGTCGTCGTCTTCAACACCGGCGCGGGCTGGCTGTACCGCGGCGGCGCTGATTTGCCCTGACCCTGAATCCTGGGTGATATTGGACCCCTCATGACCACCCAGCGCTGCGCCATCCTCGACCCGGCCGCCGGGATCAGCGGTGACATGCTGCTCGGTGCCCTCCTCGATGCGGGGGCGCCGGAGGCGTGGCTTGCCGCGCTGCCGGCCCGGCTGGGCTTCCCCGGGGTCGGGGTGGAGATCGCCCGGGTGCTGCGCTGCGGCATCTCGGCCACCAAGGTCACGATCCGCCTGCCGGATGGAGCCACCGAGGCGCCCAGCGCACCCTACGAGGCCGCCAGCGGGCATCACGGTCACGCCGCAGGTGACCATGCGCACCACCACGAGCATCACGGGACCGGGGCGCACCGGCACCTGGCGGACCTCCTTGCCGTGGTGGAGCGGGCACCCCTCAGCGACTGGGTCCGGGTCCGCGCCGCCCGCGCCTTCACCCTGCTGTGCGAGGAGGAGGGGCGCATCCACGGCGTTCCGGCCGGCGAGGTGGCGCTGCACGAGGTGGGCGCCATTGATGCCCTGATCGACATCGTCGGCGGCATCGAGGGGTTCGAGCAGCTCGGCATCACCGAGGTCTACCATCGGCCCGTCGCGGTCGGCAGTGGCTGGGTGCGGGCAGCACACGGTGTGATGCCGGTTCCGGCGCCGGTCACGGCCCGGCTGCTCGAGGGCATCGCGATCGCGCCCAACGGTCCGGTAGTGGGCGAAGCCACCACCCCGACCGGCGCCGTGCTGCTCCGGGTGCTCGGCTCCGGTCCCGTCCCGAGCCGGTGGCAGGCCACCGGGACCGGCTGGGGCGCCGGCGGCCGCAATCCTGAGGAGTATCCCAACGTCCTCCGCCTGACGCTCGCCGTGGCCGCCGAAGTGTCCGCGGAAGTGGTCACACTGTCCGCGGACGTGGACGATCTGAGCCCCGAGTACATCGAGCCCCTGCGGGAGGCATTGGCCGCCGCCGGGGCCCTGGATGCGCAGGTTTGGGGCACTTTGATGAAGAAAGGTCGGCCGGGTTACCGCATCGAGGTGATCTGCGACACCGATCGCGCCGAGGGGGTCACCGAGGCATTCTTTCTGCACAGCACCACCGCGGGACTGCGCCGGACGCGCGCGGAACGGGTGACGCTGCCGCGCCGGATGATTGCCATCCCGCTCGCGGGCGCGGGGCCGGTCGCCGTGAAGGTGCTCGAGACCCCCGCGGGGCCGCGGGTGAAGGCGGAGTTCGAGGATGTGCGCCGCGCGGCCCGGGAGCTCGGGCGGCCGGCCCTGGAAGTGGCGCGCGAGGTCGAGTCCGCCGCGCGCGCGCTGGTCACACCATCACCGAGGGGAAGGGCATGAAGCGCACGATCGTCGGCCTGGGGCTACTGCTGTCCGCAGCGCTCCCGCTTGCCGCCCAGCAGCCCGCCATCGCCACCCGCGTCGCCGGTCAGCTCGGCGGCAAGTTCACCGATGCCCAGTGCCCGATCAAGGAAGGCCACTTCCTGGTCAGCAGCGCCAAGACCAAGCTCAGCACCTACGCGGGCGTATCCGACCCGGTCATCGGTGCCCGACTGGTCAAGGAGGCCGTCGGGGTGATCACCGATGCCATCACCACCAAGGATCAGGGCAAGAACCCCGGCGCCTGGTACTGGCTGGGTCGGGCGTACCTGCTCCAGGGCGAGCTGGGCGGGGCCGACTCCGCCTTCACCCGGGCCGAGTCCCTCGCCCCGACGTGCAAGGCCGACATTCAGGGCTATCGCACCCGCGCCTGGGCGGCCATGGTGCTGGCCGCGCAGGGCGCCACCGAGGCCAAGCAGGCGGATTCGGCGGAGCTCTTCTTCCGCGCCGCCATCAAGATCGACCGGCAGGCCCCCCACGCCTTCAACGGTCTCGCCGGCCTCATGCTCGACCGGCAGCTCAATGACAGCGCCATCACCTACTTCGGTCTCGCGGCGGCCACCATGCCGAGTGATCCGAACTACGTGAAGGTCCGGAACCGGGCCGCCTACAACCACGCGGTGCTGCTCCTCAATGCCAAGCGCGCGCCGGAAGCCGTTGCGGCCTTCCGCCGCTACGTGGGGTTCGAGCCCACGGATGATGCGGGCAAGAAGGGCCTCGCCCAGGCCTTCCGGGCCGCCGGGATGGCCGACAGCGCTCAGGTCATCGAGCGTGAGCTCCTGGCCAGCGCCGACGCCGGCGGGGCCGCCGGTGGCGCCGACGAAGGGCTGTCGGACGCCGAGCTGTTCGAGCTCGCCACCCGGCAGTACAACGACAAGAACTACGCCGATGCCGCGGTGGCCTACGGGCGCCTGCTCAAGCGCAGCCCGTTCCATCGCGACGCGCTGTTTGCCCAGGCCAACTGCTACCTGGCGACCCAGAACGGGCCCGGCCTCGTCGCCGCCGCCGGGAAGCTGGTGGAGATCGACCCGTTGGGCGACTACAACTACCAGCTGCTGGCCCAGGGGTACAAGTTCGAGCAGAAGCAGGACAAGCTCGCTGAGGTCATCATCGCGGAGTATGCGCTCCCGGTGGACCTGCAGTACGAGGGCTTCACGGCCAATGCCAGCGAGGTCGCCTTCACCGCCAAGGCGGTGGGACGTGAGGCCCGGGACGAGAACAACAAGCTCCTTCCGGCCAAGGCGATGACGATCATCTTCGAGGCCCTCGCCAAGGACGGGACGGTCCTGGGATCCCAGGAAGCCACCATCCCCGCCCTCAAGGTGGGCGAAAGCGCCCCGGTCTCAGTGAAGGCCGCGGCGGCCGGCGCCCGGGCCTGGCGGTATCGGATCAAGTAGGCTCAGGAGAGGGCGGAACCTGGCGGCCCGCCCCGAATTGTCTCCGATTCCGGACACTCGGGGCGCCAAGTGTCCGCGCCGGCGGACGGTGGGGTTGCCGCCATTGACAAGGCCGGAGTGGATTGGACACCTTTGGGGCCTTGTTGCGGGCGTAATTCAGTTGGTAGAATGCCAGCTTCCCAAGCTGGACGTCGCCGGTTCGAGTCCGGTCGCCCGCTCTGCCTCACCGCCCACCCAGCGCCACGGGTGGGCCTGTCTTTTGCTCATGTAGGGTCGGGAGCCTCCCGTGCGGCTCCCGACCCGGCAGGTGACGGAACGGCCGGTCAGTGGCGTCAGGACCCTACACTCTGGAGAATGGCATGAAGACGATCATCCGTGCGGCGATGGCTCTCGGCGTGCTGGCGCTCGTGGGCTCGGCCCCGGCCGCCGCACAGGCGATCCCGCAGGGCGCCACCAAGGAGATGGTGGCCAAGGGCAATGAGATCTACCACAAGCAGGGCCTCTGCTATGCCTGCCATGGCCAGGACGCCAAGGGGCTGGTCGGGCCGAACCTGACCGACGATGTGTGGCTGCACAGCAAGGGCACCTACGAGGACATCGTCAAGCAGGTCACCACCGGGGTCACCAAGGAGCAGTCCAAGAGCGGCGTCCCGATGCCCGCCAAGGGTGGCTCCAGCATCAGCGACGAGGACGTGAAGGCCGTCGCGGCCTACGTGTACTCCCTGAGCCACAAGTAGCCCCACTCCGGCTGGCTGGCTGGATCCTTCCGAACGCCGACTCCCTGCGGGTCGGCGTTTCGTTCTCGCAGGACGCGGAACTTTCCAGCCCTGAGGCCGATCAGCCCGGTTGATCACAACATCACAAGCTGTTGCCCGGCAACGACTTGTTGAAACTCAACCGGACTGGCATACCGGTTGCCTCTCAGCAGGCCGGTAGCAGGCCGGTCCCATGTGCCCGGCCACCGACCGACTGGAGTGGCCATGTCCAACAAGGGCTTCACCCTCATCGAACTGCTGATCGTGGTGGTGATCATCGGCATCCTGGCCGCGATCGCCATTCCCAAGTTCGCCAACTCCAAGGAGAAGGCGATCCTGTCCAGCATGAAGACCGACCTGCGCAACCTGGTGACCGCGCAGGAGGCATTCTATTTCGACAACAGCGATTACGCCGGCAGCACCACCGCCGGTGCCCAGGTCAACGCGCTGGGCGGGGCGGGCAAGATCACCTTCCTGCCCTCCACCGGAAACGCGCTGGCCCTCACCTACATCTCGAACACCGGCTACAAGGCCGTCATGACGAACCCGGTCCTGGTGGCCGGCCTGCTCAACTGCGGGGTCTACGTGGGGGCAGCGGGCAACTCGCCCAACGCCGCCGTCACCCAGGAGGGCGCCCCGGCCTGCTGGTAGGCCCACCGCGCGGTGTACATCGGGGCAGGGTCGGCCATGGGCCGATCCTGCCCCGCGCCGTTCCCCCGCCTCGGGCGCCCACCTATCTTCCCCCCCGCCATGCTCAAGGTCACTCGTGTCGCACCGGACTCCCTCGGAGCCGAACTCGGCCTGCAGGCCGGAACCGAGCTGCTCACGGTCAACGGCCGAGAGCTGGAAGACTTCCTCGACTGGGAGTTCCTCACCGCGGACGACGCCTTCCTGCTCCACGCCCGCCTGCCTGATGGCGAGGAGATCGAGTACGACATCGAGCGCCCCGAGGGGCTCCCCATGGGGGTCGGGGTGGAGCCACCCCGGATCCGTCGCTGCGCCAATCGGTGCGATTTCTGCTTCGTGGACGGGCTGCCGCAGGGGCTCCGGGAAAACCTCTACATCCGGGATGACGACTACCGGCTATCATTCAAGTACGGGAACTTCGCCACGCTCACCAACCTCAAGCCCCGTGACGTCGAACGGATCATCGAATACCGGCTCTCGCCGCTGTACGTCTCGGTCCACGCCACCGATCCGGTGGTGCGTCGGTGGCTGCTGCGCAATCCGCTGGCGCCGGATATCCTGGAACAGTTGCGGCGCTTCGCCGGCCACGGCCTGCAGTTCCACACCCAGGTCGTGATGTCGCCCGGCGTCAACGACGGCCCGGTCCTGGAACGGACCCTGGCCGACCTGTGGGCGTTCGGCAGCAGCGTACTGAGCGTGTCGGTGGTGCCGGTCGGCCTCACCACCTTCAGCAAGCATCACCTCGTCCGGGAGCCTACGCGCGACGAATGCCGGGCCGCGCTCGGCCTGCTTGAGGCAGCCGCCCGGCGGTCCCGGGCCGAACGCGGCATCAGCTGGGCCCTCGGGGCCGACGAACTCTACCTGCGAGCCGACCTCCCGCTCCCCCCGCCCGAGTGGTATGACGGATTCGAGCAGGTGGAGAACGGTGTCGGCTCGGTCCGCTTCCTCCAGCAACGCATCCGGGACGCGGGGGAGGGAATGGGCGACTGGCGCGGTCGGCGGATCGGCGTGTGCACCGGCGCGTCGATGGCGGGGCTGATGCCGCAGGTGCTGACACCCCTGGCCGAGCGCACCGGAGCCCGCTTCGAGCTGCTGGCACTCCCCAACAGCCTGTTCGGGGAAACCGTCACCTGCGCCGGGCTGCTGCCCGGACGCGCCTTCCAGGACGCCCTCGCGGGGCGGCCGGACCTCGACCTCGCCCTGATACCGGGCGAGGCGCTCAACGACGACCACGTGTTCGTGGACGACCTCGCGCTGGCCGACCTGGCCGCCGCCGTGCCGGTGGAAGTCCGGGCTTCCTACTGTTTCACCGACGCCCTCGATACCCCCCCACGCCCGTGAGCAAACCCACCGTAGCCATCGTCGGACGGCCGAACGTCGGCAAGTCCACCCTCTTCAACCGCCTGCTCGGCGGCCGAGACGCCATCGTCTCCGAGCACGCCGGCACTACGCGCGACCGCCATTTCGGCGACGGGGAGTGGGGCGGGCGGCATTTCTGGCTGGTCGACACCGGCGGCCTGATGCCGGGCTCGTCCGACTCGATGGACATCGCCGTGCGGGAACAGGTCGAGCTGGCCGTGACCGAAGCCGACCTCATCCTCATGGTGGTCGACGGCAAGGAGGGGCTCAACCCCGTCGACCGCGAGATCGCCGCGCAACTGCGCCGTGCCGGGCGTCCGGTCCTCCTGGCGGTCAACAAGCTCGACGACCTCCCCAACACCACGGCCCAGTATGGCTTCTATGAACTGGGGCTGGGCGAGCCGGTGGGGCTCTCCGCCGCGGTCGGGAAGGCGAGTGGAGACCTCCTCGACGCCATCGTGGCGGGGCTGCCTCCCAAGGGGGCCGGTGAGGAGGAGGGGGCGATCAACGTGGCGGTGGTCGGCCGCCCCAACGCCGGGAAGTCGTCGCTGATCAACAAGCTCCTAGGTGAGCCCCGACTGGTGGTCTCGGCCCAGCCCGGTACCACCCGGGATGCGATCGACACCCCCTTGCGGTATCACGACAAGACGCTCAACTTCATAGATACAGCGGGCTTACGGCGCAGAGCTAAAGTAGAAGATGACATCGAGTTCTACTCCACCCTCCGCACCCACCGCGCCATCGAGCGCGCGGACGTCTGTGTTCTCGTGGTTGACGCCGACCTGGGACTCCATGCCCAGGACCTCCGGATCGCCACCGAGGCGTGGGATGAGGGCAAGGGCCTCATCATCGCCGTCAACAAGTGGGACCTCATCCCGGAGAAGGACCCTAACACGGCCAAGCGGGGCCAGGACCAGCTGGAGGAGAAGGCCCCCTTCCTCCGCTACGTCCCGTTCCTCTACATCTCGGCCCTCTCGGGGCAGCGGGTGAGTCGGCTGCCGGACCTGATCCTCGAGGTGGCGGCCGAGCGGGACCGGCGGATCGCCACGTCGGAACTCAACCGGGTGCTGCAGGAGCTGCTGCAGCGGAATGCCCCCCCGCAGGCCCCGGGCGAGGAAGTGAAGCTGCTGTACGCGTCCCAGATCGCGGTGCGCCCGCCGACCTTCGCGATCGTCTGCAACCGGCCCGACGACGTGCCGGAGTCGTACCAGCGCTTCGTGCACAACGGGTTCCGGGCGGCCTTCGGCTTCCATGGGGCGCCCCTCCGGATCCGCTATACCGGGCGCGGGGCAAGCCAGCACGACCGGAAGGACGACGGGCGGCGGGTCCGGGGCGGCTAGGGGCCCCACGGGACCCGAGCGACGATAGAAAGGGCGTCATGAGCGCAGCGCTGCTCTGGTTGGGGGTGTCGTACCTGCTGGGTGCCCTGCCGACGAGTTACCTGGCGGGCCGCTGGTTCCGGGGGATCGACCTCCGGGAACACGGCAGCAGGAACCTCGGAGCAACCAACCTGTACCGGGTGATGGGCTGGAAGTTCGCCGTGCCGGTCGGGCTGATCGACGTCGCGAAGGGTGCCGTGCCGGTGGTGCTGTTCGGGCCACGATCCGCGGCGCTGCCGGAATTCCCCACCCTGTGCGGGGTGGCCGCGATGGTGGGACACACCCTCTCGCCCTTCGTCTCGTTCAAGGGCGGGAAGGGGGTGGCGACGGCGGCCGGCATGCTGCTCGCCCTGGCACCGGCGGCGGTCGGGATCGCCGCACTGGTCTGGGCGGTGCTGGTCTGGGCGACCGGCTACGTCTCCGTCGGGTCGATCGCGAGTGCAGCGGTCTTCCCGATCGCGGATGTCCTGCTCTATCCGTCGCGGCGAACGGTGGCTGGGCTCGGGCTCGATGTGCTGGTGGCCGCGTTCATCATCTGGAAGCACCGCTCGAACATCCAGCGGTTGCTGGCCGGCACCGAAAACCGCTTCGGCAAGCGGGCGGGCCCCCGACCCACGACCCCCGCGGCATGACGCGGGTCGCGGTCCTGGGCGCGGGCAGCTGGGGGACCACCCTGGCCGACCTCCTGGCCCGGAAGGGCCATGAGGTCAGGCTCTGGGCCTACGAGGCCGAGGTCGTCGAGGCCGTCAACCGACGGCACGAGAACCCCGTGTTCCTGCCGGGGTGTTCGCTGGCCCCCTCGCTCCAGGCCCTCCCGGATGCGGCGGAGGCGGTCACCGGGGCGGCGATGGTGGTGGCGGTGGCACCGAGCCATGTGCTGCGTGGCGTGCTGGAGCGATGCCGGCCCGGACTCGGGGCAGGGACGATCCTGGCGACCGCCACCAAGGGCATCGAGCCCGGGAGCCTGGCCCTGATGTCGGAGGTCCTCGCCGCGGTCCTGCCGGGTCACCCGGTGGCGGCGTTGTCGGGGCCGAGCTTTGCGCTGGAGGTGTTCCAGGGCCAGCCGACGGCGGTGGTCGCCGCCGCGCGGGATCCCGAGGCGGCACGCAGCACGCAGGAGCTGTTCGCGACCCCGCGGTTCCGGGTGTACACGCACCACGACGTGGTCGGGGTGGAGCTGGCGGCCGCCCTCAAGAACGTGATCGCGATCGCCGCCGGCATCCTCGAGGGCCTCGGGCTGGGGAACAACCCGCGAGCGGCGCTCATCACCCGCGGGTTGGCGGAAATCACCCGGCTCGGCGTGGCGATGGGGGCGGACCCGCTCACGTTCGCGGGACTCGCCGGGATGGGCGACCTCATCCTGACGACGACCGGCACGCTCAGCCGCAATCGCGCGCTCGGCATGGCACTGGCCGCGGGTCAGACCCTGGCGGGATATTCGGCGGCCCACCGCAGCGTGGCGGAGGGCGCCACGACGGCGCGCGGGGCCCTGGCGCTGGCGGCCCGGCACGGGGTGGAGCTCCCGATCTGCGCCCAGGTGGCGGCGATCCTGTTCGACGACAAACCTCCGCGGCAGGCGGTGGCAGACCTGATGGAACGAACCCTCAAGTCGGAGCAGTGGCGTTGACCATGGCGCGGCCGGTCCAGGAATTCTTCAGCATCGGTGAGGTGTGCGCCCTCACCGACCTGAAGCCGCACGTGCTGCGGTACTGGGAGAGCCAGTTCCGCTTCCTGAATCCCGCCAAGAACCGCTCCGGCAACCGGGTCTACAAGAGCCGCGAAGTCGAGCTGATCATGCTCGTCAAGCACCTGCTCTACACCGAGAAGTACACCATCGAGGGCGCCCGGCAGCGGATCGAGCACTACCGCCGGACCGGCGAACTCCGAGGCGCGGCACGGACCGCCACCGAGCGGGAGACCCTGCGCGAGCTGCGAGAGGCGGTCGAGGAGATCGTGGACATCCTCGACGGCAAGGTGCCCCCTCCACGGCGGGACCCCCTGGAGGAATAAGCGGGCGGGCGCCGCTATCTTCCTGATCCCATGCACATCCTGGTCTCCAACGACGACGGGATCCTGGCCCCCGGGCTGGCCCTGCTGGCGGACGTCTGCCAGTCGGTGGGGCAGGTGACCGTCGTCGCCCCGGACCGGGAGCAGAGCGGGACCTCCCACAGCCTCACCATGCACCGCCCCCTCCGGCCCGCGCGCCGGCCCGACGGGTCGTTCCAGGTGGATGGCACCCCCACCGACTGCGTGCTGCTGGCCCTGGGCGAGCTCCTCACGGAGCGGCCGAGCTTCGTCTTCAGCGGCGTCAACCACGGCCCCAACATGGGCGAGGACGTGCTCTACAGCGGGACCGTGGCCGCCGCGATGGAGGGCGTCACCTTGGGCGTGCCCAGCGTGGCCATCTCGTTCGCGGGCCCGGCGAGCGACCTCGAGACCCTGCAGAGCTACCGCAGCCTGCTGGCGGACCTGGTCCGACGCATCACCCGCGTCGAGGCCTTCCCCGCCGCCGCGCTCCTGAACATCAACCTGCCGCCTTGCGGGGCGGCCGGCGTGAAGGGCATCAAGGTCACCAGCCTCGGCAGCCGGTACTTCAAGGAATCCCTGACCCGCATGAAAGACCCCTGGGGCCGGGAGATCTTCTGGATCGGCGGGGGGTCGATTCACTGGACCGGCGGGGCAGAGTCGGACCACCATGCGGTCGCCCACGACTACATCAGCATCACCCCGCTGCACATGGACCTCACCAACTACGACCTCCTGGAAACGGTGCGGGGATGGTCGCTCGAAGGGTAGGGGAAGCCGACGGATTCGGCGGCTACCGCGCCCAGCTGGTGGCGGAGCTGTCGGCCAAGGGGATCAAGGACCTCGCCGTGCTCCGGGCGGTCTCCCTGGTGCCGAGGCACCTCTTTGTCCCCGAGAGCGTCCGGCACCGCGCCTATGAAGACTCGGCCCTGCCCATCGGCGGCGGCCAGACCATCTCGCAACCGTGGGTCCAGGCCCGGTCGCTGGAGCTGGCGCGGCTGACGGGAGGCGAACGGGTCCTCGAAGTGGGCACCGGCTCCGGATACCAGACGGCGCTGCTGGCCCAGTGCGCAGAGCAGGTCTTCTCGATCGAGCGGCTGGCGCCGCTGGCGCAGCGCGCCAGGGAGGCCCTCACCGCCGCCGGCGTCAAGAACGTGTCGGTCATGGTGGGCGACGGGACCCTCGGCTGGCGACCCTACGCGCCCTACGATGCCATCATCGTGTCGGCGGGCTCGCCGGAGGTGCCACAGCCGCTCGTGGACCAGCTGGCCCCGGGCGGCCGCCTGATCGTCCCGATCGGGGACCGCGGCGCCCAGGCCCTCACCCTCTGCACCCGGGCGCCGGACGGGCACGTGGATTGCCAGACGGTCAGCGATGTCCGATTCGTGCCCCTGATCGGACAGTTCGGCTTTGCAGGGGATGCCCACTGACCGGAGCGGCCATGGAGCTGTTGAAGGACTTCATCGACCTGTTTCTGCACCTCGACACCCACCTGAGCGAGCTGATCGCCGCGTACGGGACGTGGACCTACGCGATCCTGTTCCTGATCATCTTCTGCGAGACCGGGCTGGTGGTTACCCCGTTCCTCCCGGGGGACTCCCTGCTGTTCGCCGCCGGGACCTTCGCGGGCATGGGCGACCTGCACCCGGGGCTCCTCTTCCTGCTGCTGTTTTCGGCGTCGGTGCTGGGTGACTCGACGAACTACTGGGTGGGGCGGTACATCGGCCCCCGGGCCTTCGGCGGGAACATCCGCTTCCTCAAGCGGGAGTACCTGGACAAGACCCACAGCTTCTATGACCGGCATGGACGGAAGACCGTCATCCTGGCGCGGTTTCTGCCCATCATCCGGACCTTCGCCCCCTTCGTGGCCGGGGTGGGCGCGATGCCCTATGGCCGGTTCGTGTCCATGAGCCTGGCCGGAAGTGCCGCGTGGGTCGGGTTGTTCGTGGGGGCCGGGTACTTCTTCGGCAATCTGCAGGTCGTCCGGGAGAACTTCAGTCTGGTCGTCATGGGGATCATCGGCATCTCGCTCCTGCCCATCGCGATCGAATGGGCCAAGGTGGCCCTCCGCCGGCCCCAGGCGCCGTGACCTGCGGCTGGCTGGTCGCTGGCCAGGTGCAGGGCGTGGGCTTTCGCTACTTCGTCCGGCGGACGGCCACGGGACTCGGGCTGACCGGGTGGGTGCGCAACCTGCCGGACGGGCGGGTCGAGGTCCTGGGACAGGGGGCGGCGACCGCCCTCGCCGAACTGGGACGGGCCCTGGCCCGCGGGCCGCAACGTGCAATCGTGACAGGAGTGACGACGCACGAGATTTCGGATGAAAGTGAGCAGTACAAGTCTTTTGAAATCAAATAGTTGGCGTTTTCGCACAAACCACAATCTCGAACGACTCCATGGCCAACCTGACTGAACTCCTGCGCCAGACCCTGCGCGCGATCCCCGACTACCCCAAGCCGGGCATCGTCTTCCAGGACATCACACCCGTGCTCCAGAACGGGCTGCTCTTCCGGCAGGTGCGCGAGGCACTGGCCGAGCCATTCCGGGCGTCCGGCATCACCCATGTGGTGGGCATCGAGGCGCGCGGGTTCATCCTTGCCGCTCCGGTGGCGGTGACGCTGGGGGCCGGCTTCATCCCGCTGCGCAAGCCCGGCAAGCTGCCATGGAAGACCATCCGGCACGAGTACCAGCTGGAGTACGGCATCGACTCGCTCGAGGCCCATCAGGATGCCTGCCCGCCCGGATCCCGGGTCCTCGTGGTCGATGACGTCCTGGCCACTGGCGGGACGGCGGAAGCGGCGGGGGAACTGGTCCGGCGGCTCGGGGGCACGGTGGTCGGCTGGTCCTTCCTCCTGTCGATCGGCGGGCTCCAGGGCGACACCAGGCTGCGGGGCGCCCCGGTCCACGTGGTGCACCCGCTCTGAGCACTCGTTGACGGAGCACGGGCAAGACGGCTATTATCAAAGGCTTGGCCCCCGTAGCTCAGCTGGATAGAGCAGCGGTTTCCTAAACCGTTGGTCGGACGTTCGAATCGTCTCGGGGGCACCTCACTGGGGCACACCATGCAGATGGGTGCCCCGCGTTCCTGACCGCGCACGGAAGAACGATGGCCGCCACCGCCGAAGTCACCGCCAAGTCCACGCCGGCCCCCAAGGCCGCGCCGTCCGCCTCGGCTCGCTGGATCGATCAGCCCGTCAACCGCTACCTCGCGATCGGCGGGGCCGTGGTGGCCATTGCCATCATCGCCTGGTTCACTGTGCTGAGCGGCAAGCGCAAGGAGGAGTTCGCGAGCCGGGCGCTGGAGCAGGCCCGGGGCATCGCGGAATCGGGGAACCTCCCGCTGGCCGCGAGCGAGCTCCAGAAGGTGATCACCACCTACGGCGGGACCCGGGCCGGGCAGGAGGCCGTCATGAGCCTCAACCAGGTCCGCCTGGTGAACGGCCAGCACGAACTGGCCGCGGTGGCGCTGGAGGAGTTCCTGAAGGGGAACCCTTCGAGTGAGTTCCGGGCCCCGGCGTACGGCCTGCTGGGTCGCGCCCTCGAGAACGCGAAGCGGCCCCAGGACGCGGCCCAGGCGTATACCACCGGGTCCACGGCCGCGGAGGTCCCGTACCTCCGGACCGAGTTGCTGCTGGACGCCGGCCGGGCGTGGACGACGGCGGGCGACACGGCCAAGGCGGTCGCCGCCTACCGGCAGATCATCAAGGACTTCCCGGATTCGCCCTCCCAGACCGAGGCGACCGTCCGACTCTCGGAGCTGACCGCCGGCCAGCCCTAGGGCTCCTCCGGTCCCCAGGGGGACCCTCCGGTCCCCGTCGCCTCGCCGAAACACCTTCGTGCCGCCGTCACGCCGCCCCCATCCGGGCCCCGTGACGGCGGCCTCGTTTCGGGAGCGAGCCCTCTGGGGAAGGGTGGGCCGGTGGATCATCCGGACGCCGGATGCTCCAACCTCCAGGTCCGTTTCCCGGCCATTGGGCCCGTCCCGAGGCGCGGAAGTGATGTGGGCTCGCCGCCGATGGGCCAGCCCTTATCGTTGAGGCGTGAGGGCCGGTCTCATTGGCCCCTTGATATATGTCGTATAATATGTATTATGTTAAGTTTGCCTGTGGAGTGTTGGGGAAAACTCGACCCGCGCCGTGGGCTACTGATGTAATGGGTTGCCCCGAATAGACTTACGGACAAGTAACCGGGCCTAGAGCACCCCGGTGAACACCAGACGCCCCTCGCCCATCAGCCAGACCTGGGTGGCCCGGCCAGCAGACACTGTCGCAGTGATGGTGAGGACCCGCCCGCTCCGGGTGACCAGCTCCACCGGGAACTGGGCCTTCCGCGACTGCACCAGCGCCACGGCCGCGGCGACCGCTCCCGTCCCGCACGCCAGCGTCTCGCCCTCGACCCCGCGTTCGTAGGTCCGCACGAGCCAGCGGCCCTCGCGGGATGCCACGAAGTTGACGTTGGCTCCCGCGGGTCCGAGCAGCGAATGGTGCCGGAGCACCCGGCCACGGTCCATCAGGTCGGTCCGGTCGAGGTCGGCCACCTCTACCACCAGGTGCGGCACGCCGACGGTGGCCAGACACCCCGGGGTCTCGCCCGGGCCCGGTTCCAGGCCCGGGGGGGGCGCCGGGAGGATGAAATCCGGCAGGTTGAGCTCCGCCAGCTCCCCCGCCCCCGGCCGGCACCGCACCGGGAACGTCCCGGCCCGGGTGACCAGCTTGAGCCCGGTGCCTGGAGCCATCTCCAGATGGGCGGCCAGCCGGGTGCTGCAGAGGGCCGCGTTGCCGCACATGTCGGCCCGGGAACCATCGCAGTTCCAGAAGTCCATGCGGACCTCTCCCGGTGCCGCCGGGGTGAGCAGTACCAGCCCATCGGCCCCGACACCCAGTCGCCGGTCGCACAGGGTCCGGACCCGCTCCTCCGTGAGGAACGCCGGGTCCACGTGGCGGCCGTCGAGCATGATGAAGTCGTTGCCCGAGCCGGACATCTTGTAGAAGACGATCCCGTCCATGGGTCAGATCCTGCCCAGGAGACCCTGCAGCCGCAGCCACCAGACCATCCAGATGGCCTCGCGCACGATGCGCTTGCTCATCTTGCTCTGCCCTTCCACCCGGTCGTGAAAGATGATCGGGATCTCCTTGAGCCGGAAACCCCGCTTCCACGCCCGGAAACTCATCTCGATCTGGAAGGCGTAGCCGTTCGATTTGACCTTCGAGAAATCGATCGCTTCCAGCACCTCGCGCCGGAAGCACTTGAACCCCCCGGTGGAATCGCTCAGGGGGAGCCCCGTGATCCAGCGGGCGTAGAGGTTGGCGCCCAGTGAGAGCAACAGCCGGGAGATCGGCCAGTTGATGACATTCACCCCGGTGGCATAGCGCGACCCGAGCACCAGGTCGGCCTCCTCGATGGCCACCAGGAACCGCGGCAGGAAGGCCGGGTCGTGGGAGAAGTCGGCGTCCATCTCGAACATCGCCTGGTAGCCCTGGTCGAGGCCCCATTGGAAGCCGGCCAGGTATGCCCGGCCCAGCCCCTCCTTGGCCTGCCGGTGCAGCACGTGCACCCGGGTCTTGGTCTGGGCCATCCGGTCGGCGATGTCCCCGGTGCCGTCCGGGGAGTTGTCGTCCACGACCAGCACCTCGAGCCGGGGATCCTGCTTGAGGATCGCCGGCACGATCTGCGGCAGGTTGGTGGCCTCATTGTAGGTCGGGACGATGACCAGAAGACGCTCAAGCACCGGCCACCCTCCGGCGGCCCAGGAGCGGCACGGCCCACAGCGCGAGCGCCGCCGCCAGCGCGACCAGCGACACCAGCTTGCCCCGGGCATACGCCGCGGAGGCGAACTGCAGGCTCACCTCACGCGCGCCGGGCGGCAGGACGACGCCGAGGAGGCTGTGATCGGCCCGCAGCACCTGCCCCGGCTTGCCGTCGACCAGCGCATGCCAGTCGGGATACCAGTTCTCCGACACCACCAGATAGGACTCCCCGGCATCCTGCCCCGTGAGCGCGATCCGCATCGCTCCCGGGCGCCACTCGGTCACCGACGCCCGGACCGCGGATACCGGCAGCGGCTGCGCCAGCGCGGCCGGCTGGACCGGGGCCGTGTCCGCGAAGAGGACCACCTGGTCGGCCGGGAACCGTGGATCGGTCACGGTGGGCACCACCTGGGCTTCAGGGACTTTCGCGGCCGCCGCCACGACCCGCGCGTAGGCGGGGACGGTGTCCCGCTCGAACAGCACGGCCGCCCCGCCAAAGGTCGAGGGCACGGGCCCCAGCACCTTGCGGAAGCCGGGAATCGGCTGCTCCTGCTGCAGGATGAGGTAGCGTACCCCGAGGAGGTCGATCAGGCTCGGTGACTGCAGCGCGGACCAGCCCTGGTCCTTGCCGCCGAGTTCCTGATAGTACCGGAGCTCGTTGCCGTGGTAGCCCCAGACGCTCGGGATCCGGTAGGCCATGAGGGTGGACTGCGGATACACGCCGGGATCGTTGAGCACCCGGTACGGCATGGGCTGCTGCCTGAGGTAGCCGGTGACTTCATCCTCGCGGAACAGCACCGACGCGCGCGGGGAGAAGGTGTAGAACTGGCGGTCGACGACCCAGAGGTCGGCCACGGTGAGGCACACCAGGCCGGCGGCGGCCACCCCGCCCCGCAGCTTGCCCGAGACGATCGCCCACAGCAGCGCCGCGGCGACCGCCGATACGACGAGCAGCCGCACCCCACCCAGGCGCAGCGCCGGTGCGTTGGCCTGCACCGCGGCCATCCGCTCCGGCATGGCGATACCTTCGGCGATCGCCTGCAGGGCCCCCACCGCGCCGAGCAAGGCAAAGACACCGAACCCGCCCAGCAGCAGCAGCACCCGGCGGGGCGGCACCGCCCCCGCGAGGAGCCGATCGAGCCCGATCCCGGCGAGCAGGCTCACCGGGAAGGCCACGAGGAAGAAGACCATCCCGACCGCCCGCATCTTCTTGAGCATCGGGACAAATTCGAAGAACGGCCGGTAGAACGGCGTATGACCCGCGAACGCGATGAACTGGAAGACCAACGCACCGACCAGCAGCGCGAGGACCAGTCGCCGGCGCTCCCGGTCACCCCAGGCAAAGCAGGCCAGCGCCACCGCCACCAGGCCGAGATACTCGGTGTGGAACTTGATGGGGTTGGAGCCCCAGTAGTGGTCGAGGATGCCGTTGAACTCGGGCAACAGCCACGTGAAGACCTCCGACGGCGGCATGGCGTAGCTGTTGACCCACTCCCAGCCGGTGTTCGGCCCGCCCGCTGCGCGAGGGGAATACTGGATGTACTCCAGGAAGGGCAACACCTGGAGGCCGGTGATCCCGATGCCGACCACCACGGACAGTGCCGCCAGGACGAGGTCGGGCCACGGGGAGCGGCCCACCGGCCGTGCCGGGTCCCAGAACAGCAGGTAGAGGGTCCACAGCCCGAGTGCCATCATGAGGAAGTAGCACATCTGGTAGTGCCCCAGGATCAGCAGGGCCACGACCAGGCTGAAAGCCCCGAATGCCCAGCGCCGGCCACCGCGGATGGCCAGCAGCAGCACCCAGAACGCCAGTGGCGTCAGGGCGGAGACAAAGAGCTTGCCGTCGTGCCCCGGGCTCATCTGTGACGCCACGATCCCGGAGAGCTCGTAGGCCACCGCGGAGGTGATGGCCGCGGTCCAGCTGAGGCCCAGCGCCCGGGCGAAGCCATAGGTAAGCCACCCGGCGAGCACGAAGTGCACCGCCATCCCCCAGGTGATCGCCAGGTCAACCGGCATGATCCAGCGCAGCCAGGCGGTCGGGTAGAAGATGTCCCCGTGCATGGCGGCGATGTAGGGCAGCCCGCCGAAGAGATACGGATTCCACTGCGGGATCGCGCCCGTGGCCCGGAACTCCTCCGCGCCGAAGAGCCGGAACGAGTAGCCGGCGATGAACATGTCCGACCGGCCGCCGCCGAAGAGGATCTGGCCGGTGAGCAGCGGCCACAGCAGTGTCAGGGCGGCGGCGGTGCAGACGAGCGCCGCGACCAGGCGGGGCCAGCGGGGTTCCCAGCGAAGCGGATCAGGCGGCACGGGACTTTCCCGGTCGAAGGAGAAGGAATGGGACCGCGGCGCCCAGTTCGGTGATGGTCAGCAGCACCCTCGACGCGATCGCCAGCGCTGTGGCCGGACCCAGCCCGATCGGTCCCTGGAGCATCGCGACGAGCACCCCTTCCCGGACCACCAGCCCGCCCGGGAAGATCAACGCCACCAGCCCCGATACGTAGGAGGCCGCGAACGATGCAACGGCCAGCGGCAGGCCCAGGTTTCCCTCGGGCAGGGTCGCCCGCGCCAGCAGCCAGAGGCTGCCCCCGTACCCCATCCAGGCGGCGAGGTTGGCGAGCACCCCCATCACCACCGGCGCTGCGCCTGGCGTGGCCGCCTCGGCCTGGATGCCCACGATGCCGAGCAGCCGCCGCACGAACGAGGGGGAGCAGAGCGCGGCCAGGGCCACCGCGGCGAGCACGGCACCCGCGACAAAATAGCGCAGCACCCCCGGATGCGTCGCCTCCACCGCGGCCCCACCGAACCCCATGGCCATGACGGCACCCGTCCCGATCGCCAGGACCTGGAGGATGACGGCGGAGGCCGTGGCGGCCCAGCCCGAGACGCCTGCATCCCGGGCCATGAGCGCCATGCCGGCGATGGCCCACACCTTTCCCGGCACGTACTTGCCGAGGCTCGAGAGCACCCAGATGCGGGAGGCCGTCGCGTAGGAGAGCCGATCGCCCCATCCCGCGAGCATCCGGCGCCACGCCTCGATGAGGATCGCGTACATGCCCCACACGAGGAGCACGGCACCCAGCGCCGGGGTCGGATGGAAGACCCAGCGGATGGGCTCGGCCCGCAGCGCGTCCCAGTTCCGGGCGAAGGTCCGGACCACGAAGGCCAGGATCACCACCGCCAGGAGGACCCGGGCCGCCCGGATCAGGCGGTCACGCACGCAGCGCCTCCTGGTACCAACCCTCGCAGGTCTCGGCCACCCGGGCCGGGCTGAGGCGCTCCCGCCAGGCGGCGCCGGCGGCGCCCGCCAGCCCCCGCGCCGCGGGATCGGCCAGGAGGTCGCGCGCCGCCAGCGCGATCGCTGCCGGCAGTGGCGCAACCACCCGCCCTGCCCCGTTCGTGGGCACGACGGAGAGCACCCCGCCCCCATCCTGGCAGGCCACCACCGGGACGCCGGCGAGCAGCGCCTCCACCGCCGCGAGGCCGAAGCCCTCGTGCTCCGCCGGGAAGAGGGCCAGGTCTGCGCGGGCGAGCACCCGTGCCACCTCGGCCGGGGGGAGCGCGCCGGTGAAGGTGACGCGGGCTCCCAGCCCGAGCTCCTGCACCAGGGCCTCGAGCGCCCCGCGCTCGGGGCCATCGCCGATGATGGTCAGCGGCGGCAGCGGTGCGCCCGCGGTGGCCAGGGCACGTACCGCGAGGTCGACCCGCTTCTGCCGCGTCAGCCGGGCCACGCTGACCAGTCCGCCTCCGCCGGCGCCCGTGGCGCCGAACCGCGCCAGGTCGACCGGCATCGGCTGGAGGCAGGATGCGGGAAGCTCGCGCCCCGTCGCCTGGTGCACCCGGGCCGCCGCGGCGGCCGACACCGCCGTCACCACCTGGGCACGGCGCAGCACTGGCCGGGCCAGCCACCGGGCCGGGGCCGACCGGGCGAGCAGCTCGGCATCGGTCCCGTGCAGCGTCACCACGAGCGGCACGCCGCGCGGAGCGGCCAGCCCGGCCGGGATCCACCAGTGCGCGTGGATCACCTCGACGCCGCCGGCCACGGCACGGGCCGCCGCCCTTCGCAGCGCACGGACCAGTTGCCACGCCCGCCAGGCACCCTCCAGCGAGCGGGCGGCCTCGGCCATGGTTCCGCGATAGGCCAAGGTTTCCTGGGCCGGCTGGCCGTACCGCACGCGTTCCACCGGGATGCCATCCAGACGCGGCTCGCCGGTCCGCCCCCCGTCGCTGGGGGCGATCACCCGGAGGTCATGCCCGCGCGCCACCAGGGCCTGGGCCAGCGTGGCCAGGAAGGCACCGGAGACATCGCCCGGATGCCGGGGGTAGTTGTGCGTCAGGAAGGCGATGCGCACGACGGTGGCGTCAGGCCCGGGCGAGGCGGGAGCGGGGACGCATGGGATGGCTCCTGGCGGCCGGCAGCGCGGGCGCTCGGCCCGGCCTACCGGACGACCGTGAGGAACCCGTCCTCGTTGGTGATCACGGCGGTCGTCCCCTCCGGGTCGAACGCGACGTTCCGGGCCTGCCCTCCGACGTTGAAGGTCGTATCCGTGGCGCGGGTGCGGCGGCTGATCACGGTGATGACGCCGTTGAAGCCGGCGGTGACGTACACCTTGCGCCCATCCGGGCTCAGGCCGAGCCCGTAGGCCGGGACGGCCAGGGTCGTGTCCCGGGCCCCGGCGATGAGATCCCAGATGTCGACGCCGAGCGACTCGTTGGCGATGAGCAGCTCCCGCCCACTGGGCGAGACCGCCAGCCGCTGGGGCATCCCCCCCGTCGGGAAGGTGCGCAGCACCTGGTGCGTGGACGCGTTGACCTCCACGACCTCGCCCCCGTCCCGGGAGCTGATGTAAATGATGTTCTTCGAGGGATGGCGCGCGAAGCCGTTGACCGCCGGGGGCAGGACGATCGAGTCCACGACCGTGAAGGTCGCCGCATCCACCACGTAGACCTGTCCCGTGGACACCGAGACGAACACCTCGGACCCATCGGCGCTCGTGATCAGGTTGAAGCCGTCGGCCGGCAGGGCGAGCGTATCGAGGACGGTGCTGGTGGCCACATCGATCCTGGTCAGCCGCCGCCCCGTCTGGGCCACGACGTAGGCCCGGTCGCCGGCCGGGTTGAACGTGACGTGCGGTGGCACCTGGCCGGCGTCCATCGCCCCGCCGAAACCGTCCACGGGCAGGGCGGCGTCCTGCAGCACCCCGGCGTCAAGCAGGGTGATGTAGGTGCGCCCCTGCACGGAAATGGCGACCCCGTACGGGTTCCCCCCGACCGGGAGGGAGTCGATGGCGGTCAGGGTCGGATGGGTCCCCTGCCCGCCCCCTCCAGGCCCGGCGCCATCCCCGCATGCCACCAGGGCGGCACCGGCCAGTCCGATGAATGCCAGCGTCTTCTGCATGCTGCTCCACTCTTCCTTGACGGGACCTACCCGTCGTCGCCGTGACGGCCACGCCGCGCATGTTCGCGCACCTCTTCCCTGAGCCCCGCCACCATCTCCCCGAGAAAGCCGAACCCGAAGAGCACGATGCCGCTGATCACCATCGTCTCGACCAGGTTGAGCAGGGGTCGGAACCCGATCCCGTAGCCAAACCGGAGCACCAGCGCCACCAGCCCCGCCAGGAACCCCACGATGAACAGCGCCGCCCCTGCCACCCCGAAGAACAGCATCGGCTTGCGCCCGAACCGGAGCTGGAACCAGACCGAGAGGAGATCGAGCACGCCGACGGGAATGCGCCGCCAGGTGAACTTCGAGACCCCGGCCCGTCGCGGGTACAGCGGCACGGGCCGGCTGGTGAGCCGGAACCCGTTGGTCACCGCGATCACCACCATGTAACGGTGCCAGTCCGGCCGCAGCGGCAGGCCGTCAACCACCTCGCGACGGTACGCCTTGACCGAGTTGAGGTCGGTGACCTGCACCCCGAACAGCAGGCGGCAGAGCCCGTTGTAGATCCGGGAGACGAAGGCCTTCTCGTACTTGCCCTGCTTGGTGCCGGTGACGATATCCGCCTCGCCGTCGAGGATCGGCTGCACCAGCGTGGGGATATCCTCGGGCAGGTACTGGAGATCGGCGGGATAGAACACGAAGACGTCGCCGTGCGCGGCGTCCGCGGCCGAGGTGAGCGCGTCGGCGATGCCGCGCTGGCGCCGGTGGGTCACGACCCGCAGGAACGGATGCTCGGCCCGGAGCTGCTCCAGCACCGCCGCGGAGGCGTCGCGCGAGCCATCGTTGACGACCACGACCTCGAACGGGGTGCCGGACGGCCCGAGGGCGGCGCCGCAGAGCCGGACGAACTCGGGGAGGTTCTCGGCCTCGTCCTTGGCGGGGACGAGGACGGAGACGACGGGGCGGTTCATACCCGCTTGCGCATCCGGGCCGGGAGGATGCCGAGCTGGTCGCGGTACTTGGCCACGGTGCGCCGGGCGATCTTGATGCCCTGCTCCTGGAAGAGGTGCACGATCTGCTGGTCGGTCAGCGGATCCCCCGGCTTCTCCTCGGCCACCATCTTCTGCAGCTTGGCCCGGATGGAGCGCGCGCTGGCATCCTCCCCGCTGGCGGTCGAGAGCGCGCTCGAGAAGAAGAACTTGAGCGGCAACACGCCGCGCGGGGTCTGCACGTACTTCTCGTTGGTCACCCGGCTGACGGTGGACTCGTGCATGTTGATGACCTCGGCCACCTCGCGCAGGGTCAGCGGCTTCAGGTACTCGATGCCCTTCTCGAAGAACTCCCGCTGCCGGTCGACGATGAAGTTCATGACCTTGAGCATCGTCTGCCGGCGCTGCTCGATCGCCTGGATGAGCCAGTTGGCGCTGTTCATCCGCGAGGCGATGAACTCCCGGTGCTCCGGCGTGAACTTCTTCTTGTCCCGCGCCAGCTCCTGGTAGGACCGGCTGAGCCGCAGCCGCGGCACGCCGGTGTCGTTGAGGAACACGCGGTACTGGCCATCAATCTTCTCGACCACCAGGTCGGGGATGACGTAGCCGTCGCCGGCGTTGGAGTACTTGAGCCCCGGCTTGGGGTCGAGCCGCGCGAGGAGGTCGGCGGCCGCCTGGACCTTGCCCGGCTCGGTGCCGAAGCGGCGCCCGAGGTCGTTCCAGCGGTGGGCGATGAGATCGGGGAAGGCCTCCTTCACCAGCCGGTAGGTGAGGCTTTCCAGCTCCTTGCGCTCCTCGAGCTGCAGCAGGAGGCACTCGCGCAGGTCGCGGGCGCAGACGCCCGGGGGGTCGAGCCGCTGCAGGATCCGCAGCATCTCCTCGACCTCGGCCATGGTGAAGTACGGGACCCCCGGCCGCGGCACCCACGCCTCGGGCGGCGCCGGCACCACGGCGGCATCTTCGGCGATGATCGTGGCCCCCCCGGCGGGGACGCCGATCATCACGGGCGCCCCGGCTGCGGGCTCGCGGTCCTCCACCGGCTCGTCGGCCTCGTCTCCGAACACCTCGGGGAAGGCGTCGTCCTCGTCGTCGGCGGCGTCGATCCGGGCGGCGGGGCGGGCCGGGGTCCGGCCCAGGGCCCGGTCGGCGTGCTCCTCGAGGAGCTTGTTCACCTGGCTCAGGATCTCGTCGAGGCCGGCGGCCAGGTACCCGTCGTCCTTGAGGTTCCCCAGAAACTCCTCCACCAGGAGCTTCTGCCGCGGGGTGAGGTCGAGCAGCATCAGCTGCTCGCGCAGGTGATCCTGCAGGTCGTGGGTCTCGACCGTGACCGGCTCGGTGTACTCCTTTTCCTCGTATTCCTCGCGCGCCCCGCCCTGCACCTCGAAGCCGTTCAGGAGGATCTCCTCCCAGTCGGTCTCGTTCTCCTCCTTGATCTTCTCCTTCTCCTCCTCCTTCGTGGGCGTCTGGTCGCCCTGGGTCACGTCCTCTTCCTCCGGCTCCACCAGGTCGAGGAAGGGGTTGGTGAGGAGTTCCTGCTTGAGGTGCTGCTGCAGGTCCATCATGGGCATGTACAGCATGTCCATGGCCTGGTACAGCCGCGGGTTGATCCGCAGGTCCTGCCGCAGGGAGGTATGCTGCGAGAGCCCGGTTCTCACGCGACGTTCTCCAGCCGCGCGCGCAGCCGCGCCGTGAGCGTGGGTCCGAGGTAGAGCTGGGCCACGCGGTCGTCGAAGACGAGATCCCGGACCGGCCCGGCCACCTGCACCTTGCCCTCGAACATGATGTAGGCCCGGTCCACGATGTCGAGGGTCTGCTCGACGTTGTGGTCGGTGATCAGCACGCCGATGCCCCGGTGCCGCAGGCCGGCGACGATGGTCTGGATGTCGTGGACCGCGATCGGGTCCACGCCGGCGAAGGGTTCGTCGAGCAGCATGAACTTGGGCCGGGTCACGAGGGCCCGCGTGATCTCGAGCCGCCGCCGCTCGCCGCCAGAGAGGGAGTAGGCCTTGCTCCTGCGCAGGTGCTTGATCGAGAGCTCGTCCAGCAGCGTCTCGAGCCGCTCCTTCCGCTCCGCCCGGGAGAGGTCGAGCGTCTCCAGGATGGCGAGGATGTTCTCCTCCACGGTCAGCTTGCGGAACACGCTCGGCTCCTGCGCCAGGTAGCCGATGCCCCGGCGGGCCCGCTGGTACATCGGCGCCGCGGTGAGGTCCGCGCCGTCGAGCGACACGGTGCCGGCGTCCGGACGGATGAGGCCGGTGATGAGGTAGAAGGTGGTGGTCTTGCCGGCGCCGTTGGGGCCGAGCAGCCCGACGATCTCCCCCTGGGCCACGTGGACACTCACGTCATCGACCACCCGGCGCCGCTTGAACGACTTGCTGAGCCCGGCGCCGTCCAGGACGCTGCCGCCAGGCACGGGCCCGGTGTGGAGCGTCGCCAGGCTGGCCCGGCGCTTGAGCCCCGCCACCCCGGCCGCCATGAGGCGCGTCCGGGCCGTGGCGCGGTCGGCCAGCGCCTCGTCCCACCAGGGTCCGGTGGCCCGGATCTCCCGCCACTCCTCGCCCTGCCCCGGCGCGATCCAGCCCTCGTCGGCCAGGCGCGGCAGGACGGAGCGGGTGAGGTTCTCGTGCACCTCGTCGCTGGAGAGTTCCGGTCCGGACTCGCTCGCCTCCGCCCGAGCCGCGAGCACGGTCTCCCGATAGGAGATGCCCAGCGTGGGCAGGTCGATCCGGCCGTCGGGGGCGGCATCACGGACCAGCGCCGCGAGGGAGAGCGGCACCGAGGGATCGCGATCGGCGGTCCGGGCGATGAGGTCGCTCATCGGGCCTCCGGCCGGGCCGGCGGGAGCGAATCGGCCGCGGCCGGGGCCACCGGCGCCGGCTCGAGGTTGAGCCCATCCACCCGTCCGCGCAGGTCGACCCGCTCGACCCCGCGCCGGCCCGCCGGCTTCATGTGCACCGTGATCTGGTCTCCCCGCGCATAGTTGATGGACGGCAGCCCGCCCGGCCGCTGCTCGTCGTCGACCCGGTAGAACGACCGCGCCGTGCCGCTCGCCGCCAGGGTGGCGAGGCTGGTGCGCCGGCTCCCGGCCGAGTCCCACTGCGTGAACCGGGCGACCACGGTGTCGCCCGCCATCCAGTCCCGCTCCCCGCTGGCGCTGTCCGGCGCGCCGCCCACCCAGGCGGCCCGGAAGGCGCGGACCTCGTTCAGCACCCGCCCCGGCGTGTCGAAGGCGAGCGAGTCCCCGCGGATCTCGTAGTCGCTGGTCAGGCCGCGGGGCCGGAGCCCATGGCCCCACGCGATGGTCTGCACCAGCTGCTCCGCCTCGAGGTCGAGGCCGATGGTGTCGGCCACCAGGTCGAGGTCGGCGCTCACCGCGTGCCCGCTGTCCACCGCGGTGACGTAGGTGATGGCCTGGTGGTCGAGGGTCAGTTCGATGCGCCGGCCGGTCAGCTCGAAGGAATCGCGGCCGAGTCCGTGCATCGAGGGCGCGCCGAGGAGCAGGCCGTGATTGCCCGGGCCGGTGTCGAGGAAGAGGGAATCCCCGCGGGCCGCGAAATCGCTGCGGTCCACGGTGACCCGCCCCCCGGCCCACATCCGGTCGTTGCCCTTCATCCGTACCCGGTCCCCGACGACGACGTAGGGCTCGCCCCGCGCCCCGGTGGAGTCGGTCGTCACCGAGTGGATCGTGGGCCGCCCGATCGCGAAGAGCTCCGCGGTGTCGCGGACGCCGGCCATGACCCGCAGGTAGTCGAGCGAGGGCCCCCGGAGGGTCGAGCCGTTCTGCAGGTTCTCGGTGACCACGTTGCCGCGGGCTTCCCACCGCTCGCCATTCTTGTAGTAGGTGCCGAGATCTGCTTCCTGGGTGATCAGCGAATCGCGGTACTTCACCCGACCGACGAACACCACCATGGTGTTGCGGCCCCGGCCGTAGAATGCGATCGAGTCGCTCGCCATGCGGACCGGGGTGCCGGCGCAGCTCAGCCGGACGCCCCCGCCGGCGTAGTAGTTGGTGTCCGCCCCGAAGACCTGCTGGGTCCCCACCCCGCCCACGTAGTCGAGCGAGAAGCTGCACCCGCTGCCCCGCGCCGCCGGGCGCCCCTGCCCCGCCAGCGGCGCGGCGAGGGCCAGCAGCAGGAGCGCGAGATGCCGCGGCACGGTCAGTCCTGCCCCGGAAGGCGGATGCCGCCGCCCGCGGGCGCGCCATCCTGGCCCGGCAGCTGGTGTGCCCGCGGCTGCTGGGCGCGGACGTTGGCGAAGTCGGGATCGCTCACGAAGCCATTGCCCTCGAGGTGCTGGCCCGGCCGGTCGAAGACGAACGGCTTGGTGGAGGAGATCTCCCGGCTCCGGGCATCGTAGCGCAGCTCGTTGCTGGTCAGCCGCTTGCCATCCGGTGTCTTGCCCACCACGTGCTCCCACGCGGTCATCGAACCGTCGCGCATCTGGTACAGGCCGGAATCGGCCGTCACGGTGGAGCGCTCCAGCCCGTTGACGTCGAAGAAGGTCACGGTCACCTGCTTGAGCCGGGCCAGCTGGGTGGGCTCGTAGATGTACGCCGTGTCGGCCAGGACCCTGGTCCGGCGGACGCCGTCCGTCGTGATGAGGTGTTCCATCTTGGTCAGGATCTGGTCGGCGGTGTCGGCGGCGGTCACGGTGACCGTCGGCTTGACGCCCTCGTCGGAGCAGGCGGTCAGGCCCCCCGCCCCGAGCAGCAGCACCAGTCCCGCGCCTCCCACTCGCCTCATGCCGGCTCTCCCCGGTCCTCGAGATAGACCTGCACCGCCGCGTCCCAGCGCCCCTGGGCCCGGAGCAGGAGCTCGATCGCCTCCCGCACCGCGCCCGCGCCGCCACTGGCGCGCGTGGTGTAGGCGGCGAGGCGCTTCACCTCGTCCACCGCGTTCGCCACCGCCAGCGGCAGGCCGACCCGCCGGAGCACCGGGATGTCGGCGAGGTCGTCGCCCAGAAAGGCCACCTCGTCCCAGCCGATCCCGCGGCGCAGCAGCATCTCCGTCATCGCCGGCACCTTGCGGGCGCCGCGGTCCTGGATCACCTCGTCGATCCGGAGCTCGGTGGCCCGGAGCGTGGTGGCGTCGGAATAGCGCCCGCTCACCCATGCGACCAGCAGCCCCATCCTGCGCGCGAGGCCCATGGCCAGGCCATCCTGGATGTCGAACTGCTTGAACTCGATCCGCTGCCCGTCCACCAGCCCCAGGTAGATGGCGTTGTTGGTGATCACGCCATCGACGTCGAGGCCGAGCAGCTTGATGCGCCCGGCGACGGCCCCGTCAATCACGGTGCCCCACGGCGGCCTGGCGTCGCGGCACCCCGGCCGCTCCGGGCGGCGTGCCAGACCTCGAGGGCCCGCTCCACCAGCGACTCCAGCTCCTCGAGCGGCCACTGGGTGGCGGCGTCGCTCGGGGCGCGCTCGGGCGCCGGGTGCGTCTCGAGGAAGAACCCGTCGGCGCCGGCCGCGGCCGCGGCGAGCAGCAGGGCCGGGATGTGGTCGCGCTGGCCCCCGCTCGCCCCTCCGACGCCCTGGCCGGGCTGCTGCACCGCATGCGTGGCGTCGAACAGGACCGGGGCCTGGCAGGCCACCCGGAGCCGCGAGAAGCTCCGCATGTCGACCACGAGGTCCCCGTAGCCGAACGCCGTGCCCCGCTCCGTCACCGCGAGGTCCACCCCGCCGGCCGCACGCACCTTCTCGGCCGCGCCGGCCATCGCCTCCGGGGCCATCCATTGTCCCTTCTTGATGTTCACCGGCCGCCCCGTCCGTCCCGCAGCCACCAGCAGGTCCGTCTGCCGGCAGAGAAACGCCGGCACCTGCAGGGCATCGGCCACCTCGGCAGCGATGCCGGCCTGCCCGGGCTCGTGCACATCGGTCAGGACCGGGAGCCCGCTCTCCCGACGGACCCGCTCCAGCATCCGCAGCCCGGCCTCGAAGCCCGGGCCGCGCGGGGCATCCCCCCGGGCCCGATTGGCCTTGTCCACGCTGGCCTTGAAGCAGACCGGAATGCCCAGCCGCAGCCCGAGCCCTGCCAGGCGCTCGGCCACCCGGGGCATGGTGTCCCCCGACTCGACCACGCAGGGGCCGGCCACCAGCAACGGCGCCCCACGGAAGGTCCAGGTCATCTCAGCGGCTGGCCGCGACGACCGCCGGCCGGGCCTCGGCGGGCGGCCGCTGGCGCCGCTCCAGCGCGGCCGCGATGAACGCGGCGAACAGCGGGTGCGGGCGGGTGGGACGGGACTTGAGCTCGGGGTGGAACTGGCATCCGAGGAACCAGGGATGGTCGGGCAGCTCGATGATCTCGACCAGCCCGCCGTCGGGCGACTGCCCCGACAGCCGCAGGCCGTGCTCGGCCAGCACGTCGCGGTAGGCGTTGTTCACCTCCCAGCGGTGGCGGTGCCGCTCGCTGATCTGCAGCGTGCCGTAGGCCTGGGCGGCGCGCGACTTGTCCCGCAGCTTGGCCGCATACGCGCCGAGCCGCATGGTGCCGCCCATGTCCTTCACCTCGCGCTGGTTCGCCATCAGGGCGATGACCGGCGCCTCGCACTCGGGCTCGAACTCGGTGCTGGTGGTGTTGGGCATGTCGCAGACGTGCCGGGCGAATTCGATGATGGCGACCTGCAGGCCCAGGCAGATCCCGAAGAACGGGAGCTGGTGTTCCCGGGCCCAGCGGATCGCCTCGATCATCCCCTCGATGCCCCGGATGCCGAAGCCGCCCGGCACCAGGAGGCCGTCGTACTGTTCCAGCAGGCGGCCGGCCGCCTCCTGGCTGGTGAACTGGTCGCTGGAGAGCCAGTCGATCGCCACCCCGGCATCGCTGGCGATGCCGCCGTGGATCAGCGCCTCCTGGACCGACTTGTAGGCGTCGTGCAGGTCGGTGTACTTGCCCACCACCGCGATCCGCACCGCATGCTTGGGCCGCAGGATCTTCTCGACCATCGCCTTCCAGCTGGTGAGGTCGGGCTCCCGGGTCTCCAGCCGCAGCCGCTCGCAGACCACCCGGTCGAAGCCCTGCTCCCGGAAGCGGAGCGGGATCTCGTAGATCGACTTGACGTCGGGGCTCTCGATGACGCACTCGAAGTCGACGTTGCAGAAGCCGGCGATCTTGCGCTTGATCTCGGGGCTGATCGGCTGCTCGCTGCGGCAGATGAGGATGTCCGGCTGGATCCCGATCTGCATGAGGTCGCGGACCGAGTGCTGGGTGGGCTTGGTCTTGAGCTCCCCCGCCGCGGCGATGTACGGCACCAGGGTCAGGTGCAGGAAGAGCGCGTTGTCCCGCCCGACCTCCTGCCGGAACTGCCGGATGGCCTCGAGGAACGGCAGCGACTCGATGTCGCCGACGGTCCCGCCGATCTCCGTGATGACGACGTCGTGCCCCGGCGCAGGCCGGCGGATCGCGTTCTTGATCTCGTCGGTGATGTGGGGGATGACCTGCACGGTGGATCCGAGGTACTCCCCGCGGCGTTCCTTGCCGATGACGTTCTGGTAGATGCGGCCGGTGGTGATGTTGTTCTGCTGGGAGAGCGAGCGGTCGATGTAGCGCTCGTAGTGGCCGAGGTCCAGGTCGGTCTCGGCGCCGTCGTCGGTGACGTAGACCTCGCCGTGCTGGAACGGCGACATCGTGCCCGGGTCGACGTTGATGTACGGGTCGAACTTCTGCATCGTGACCGTGAGCCCGCGCTCCACCAGGAGCCGGCCGAGCGAGGCCGCCGCGATGCCCTTGCCGAGGGAGGAGACCACCCCGCCCGTCACGAAGATGTACTTGGTGCTGGTGGTGCCGTTGGTCATTGGTCCTCCTCCTGAGCGAGCCAGTATGCCTCCGCGCGGCGCAGGTCCTCGGGGGTGTCCACCCCGGGCCGCGCGGGTAGTTCGAGGCGTGCCACTCCGACGGTCATGCCATGATGCAGGGCGCGGAGCTGTTCGAGCCGCTCCGCCATTTCCGCCTGGGACGGGGGAAACCCCACCCAACGCGCCAGCGCGGCGCGACGGTAGGCGTAGACCCCGACGTGCTGCCAGTAGAGGTCCCGGCCCGGCCCGCCCGGGTCGCGCCGGAAGGGGATCGGCGCCCGGGAGAAATACAGCGCGTGCCCGCGATGGTCCGTGACCACCTTGACCCGTGCCACGTCGGCCGCGTCCTCCGGGGCCAGCGGTGCCGCCGCGGTGCCCACGTCATCGCCCGCCAGGGTCACCCGTTCCAGCGCCCCCCGCAGCGCCGCCGCGGGCAGGAAGGGCTCATCGCCCTGGATGTTGATCACCACGTCGTGGTCGCCGAACTCGGGACGGGCCGCCACCTCCGCCACCCGGTCGGTCCCGCTCTCGTGCTCAGGCCGAGTCAGGACTGCCTGGACTCCGGCCAGTTCGACCACCCGCGCCACCATCGTGGAATCGGTGGCCACCACCAGTTCATCCACCAGCCCCAGGCGCTGCACACGCTGGATCACGCGGGTCACCAAGGGCTCGCCGGCCAGGGGCTGCAGCGGTTTGTGGGGGATGCGGGTCGAGCCGAGCCTGGCCGGGATCACACCGAGGACGCGCATTTCCGAACGTAATAAAGCCGCCCGGTCCTGTCAAAAGTCGTGCCGGGCGGCTGGATGGGCTAGGCAGTAGCTCCTAGCTGATTATCCGTCAAGTGGTTAGGCGATCGCGGCCGCCCGGTCCGTGCGCCATACGGCGGCCAGCCGCAGGAAGTTGGACAAGAGGTCCCGGCCGGCCTCCGTGGCGATCGACTCGGGGTGGAACTGGACCCCGAACTGGGGGTGGATCCGGTGCCGAAGGGCCATGACCTCCTGGCCCCGGGGGCGGTCCATGGACCACGCGGTCATCTCGAGTTCGCCGGGAAAATCCTCGGCGGACACCACCAGCGAGTGATACCGCATGACGGTGAGCGGGTTGGGCAGGCCCTGGAAGAGGCCCTCCCCGAGGTGGGTCACCTGGGTGGTCTTCCCATGCATCAGCCGCCCGGCACGGACCACACGACCGCCGTAGGCCTCCCCCATCGCCTGGTGGCCCAGGCAGACGCCCAGCAGGGGGACCCGACCCGCGGCCGCGCGGATCAGCGGGATGGAGATGCCCGCATCCCGCGGCTCGCCGGGCCCGGGCGAGATGATGATCGCCTCGGGGGCCAGCGCGAGGGCCTGGTCGACGGTGAGGGCGTCGTTGCGGTACACCACCGGGTCCGCCCCCAGTTCACCGACGTACTGCACCAGGTTGTAGGTGAAGCTGTCGTAGTTGTCGAGTACCAGGAGCATGCGGCCGCCGGTCAGGGTCGCGGGGGTGGTGGAGGCGCTTCGACGCCGACGCGCGCCGACCCGGGCGCGCCGACTCCGGCGGCCGCGGCCCCCTCGCGCTCCAGCTGGAGGCGGGCCTGCTGCAGCTGCCGGGCAACCTCACCCATCACGGAATCCGCGAGGTGCCGGCCCATCCGGGCCAGCGAGTCCACCTGCTCCGGGGACAGGTCGCCCATCCGTTCGACCGCCCCCATACGCGCCTCGTCGGCCTTCATGCGGTCGATCATGGCCCGCATGGCCGTGCGCGCGGAGTCCGCCCGCTGCTGGACGACCCGCCGCTGGGCCGCCCCGAGGCTGGCCGAGGAGTCCTCCAGTTCGTCGGCGCGGGAGCGCAACTCATCCACCGAGTCGGACCGGGCGTCGATGCGCTCGCTCAGGGCACCCCGCAGCGAATCCGCCTTGGCCTCCATGGCCGCATGTACCGGGTCGGGGATACTGTTCACGTGCAGGCCGCTGTGGTCCAGGCGGATCTCGGTGCGGCGGAGGTCGGCCACCACCTTGGTGGGCAGGAAGAGGGGGAAGCTGTCGGGCATCCCCTGCACCCGCACCGTCCCGAACTGCTCGGCCCCGGGGGGAACCCCGCCGATCGGGGCACAGCGGAAGGTGGTCTGATCGTTGATCCGCTCGACGTCATCCACCACCAGCACGCACGTGCGGAGGCGGTCGGGACCGACGGAATCGGCCAGTTTCACGAGGACCCGGACCCCGGAGAGGTGCTCCGGATCGTGGCGGAGGAACTCGACGCGGCTCAGGCTGCCGAGCTTGCTGTCGTCAACCCGGAACGGCAGCAGGCCGATCAGGGGGATGGGGATCGGATCGGTGCTGTTGAACGTGCTGGTGACCTTGGACTTCATCGCCCGGAACCCGGTGATGAGCGCCATGCCGATGGTGAAGATCCCCACGGCGCCGGCGACGATCCTGATCCAGTAGTTTCGCATAGCCTGCTCCCCCGGGTCCCGACCCGAGCGGGTAGGGTGTTTCATCTAGAGACGCGCGAGCCCTGCCATTGGTTTCAGGCGGCAGCGGACGGGAGACCCGCGGTGATCCACGTGCACGACCTCACGAAGGTGTATGGGGCCCTCACAGCGGTGCAAGGGCTCTCGTTCCATGTCCCGCCCGGGGAGATCCTGGGCCTGGTGGGGCCGAACGGCGCCGGGAAGACGACCACCCTCCGAAGTCTGGCCGGGATCATCCCGCCGAGCCGGGGCGAGATCCGCATCGCCGGGCACGACCTGGCCCGGGCGCCCGTGGCCGCCAAGGCCGCGCTCGCGTTCATCCCGGACGAACCGCAGCTCTTCGACTACCTGACGGTGCGCGAGCACCTGGGCTTCGTGGCCCGGCTGTATCGGCAGCCCGAGGCAGTGGCCCGCGGTCCGGGCCTGCTGGCCGAGCTCGAGCTGGCCGACAAGGCCGACAGCCTGGCGAGCGAGCTCTCCCGGGGCATGCGGCAGAAGCTGGCCATCGCGTGCGGGCTGATCCACCAGCCGCAGGTCCTGATCCTCGACGAACCGCTCACGGGGCTCGACCCGGTGGGGATCCGGCGGATGAAGCGCACCATCGCCGCCCGGGCGGAGGCGGGCGCCGCGGTGATCCTGAGCTCACACCTCCTCCCGCTGGTGGAAGAGCTCTGTACCCGGGTCCTGATCATCCAGCAGGGGCAGCGGGTGGCGATGGGAACCGTCGCGGAAATCGCCGCCGGCCGCCCCGAACTGAGCGGCCGGGGCCTGGAGGAGCTCTTCCTCTCCCTGACCGGCCACGCGGAGCCACCACAGGGGTGACCGGCGCCGCGCTCTACCTGCTTCGCGCGACCGTCCGGAACCGCGGCCGGCGGATACTGCGCCAGCTGCGCAGCCCGCGTTATCTGCTCGCGGTCCTGGTGGGCGTGGCGTACCTCGGCCTCGTCCTCTTCGGGCAGCGGGCCGGCCCCGGGGGCGGCCTGCCGGCGCCCGTCCTGGCGGGCGGCGGGACCGTGTTGCTCGTCGTGCTGGTGGCCAAGTGGTGGCTGTTCGGAGCCGACCGGAGCGCGCTGGCGTTCTCGCCGGCGGAGGTGCAGTTCCTCTTCCCCGCTCCCCTGTCCCGCCCCGCGATCCTGGGCTACAAGCTGGCGCGCAACCAGCTGCTCATCCTCTTCAACGTGGTGCTCTGGACCCTGCTCTTCTGGCGCCGGGCGGAAGGCGCGCATCCGTTGATGCACATGGTCGGCCTCTGGGTCTGCTTCACCACCCTCTCCCTCCACCGCCTGGGAACGGCGCTGACCCGCGACAGCCTGCTGGCGCATGGCGCGGCGGGGTGGCGGCGCGCGTGGCCGGCAGTGCTCGTGATCGCCGGCCTCGTCGTGGCCGGGGCCCTCTCGGTCCGGCGGATGGAACCGCTGCGCACCGACCCGTTCGACTGGCTGCTGCGCCTCTACGGGACGGCCCCCCTCTCCTGGCTCCTGTGGCCCTTCCGCCTGCCGTTGGCGCCGCTGGCCGCCGACTCGGGCCGGGCGTTCGTACAGGCACTCCCGGGGGCCCTGCTGGTGGTGGGCCTGCATGCCTGGTGGATCCTGCGCGCCGACCGGGATTTCGCGGAGGCCGCGCTCGAGGCAAGCGCCCGCCGCGCCGAACTGCTCAACCGCTGGCGACGGCAGGGCACCGTCGCGCCGCTCCGGCCGGAGGTGCACCGCCGGCGTCTTCCACTGGCCCCGGCCGGCTCGCCGGTCCTGGCGATCATGTGGAAGAACCTGACCCGGCTCCTCCGCACCACCAGCCCGGCCTTCCTGGCAACCCTGCTGCTGCTGCTGGTGGGAATGGTCATCGCCGGCGGGATCGCCGGTGAGGACAGCGGGAACATGCTCGGCTTCATCGGTGTGCTGGCGCTGGCCTGGGCGGGTGCACTCACGCTGCTCGGCCCGCAGTGGGTCAGGGTGGACCTGCGGGGGGAAGTGGAGCAGCTCGACCTGATCCGCTCCTGGCCCCTGCCCGGCCGGCAGATCATGACCGGGATGATTCTCTCCTCCGCCTCGGTGCTCACGCTCCTCCAGGTGGTCCTCGGCGGGCTCGGTCTCGGGGCGCTGGCCGCGCAAGGGCAGCTCCCGCTCGGCGCGCTGGAAACCGCGCTGCTCGTCCTCCCGGCCCTGGCCGTCCTGGCGGGCATCAACATCGTCTCGCTCGGCATCCAGAACGGCGGTGCCCTCCTCTACCCGGCGTGGGTGCGCACGGAAATCCGCCCCGGCGGCATCGAACAGATGGGGCAGCACCTGCTGACCGCGGGCGTCTCCGTGCTGCTGCTGCTGCTCTTCCTCCTGGGGCCCGCCGCCCTCGGAGGCGGGATCGGATATCTCCTGTACGGGCACCTCGGGCACTGGGTGGCGCTCCCGGCCGGCGTGGCGGCGGCGGTGGCCCTGCTGCTCGAGGCGTTCCTGCTGGTGGACTGGCTCGGTGACCGCCTGGAAGCCGGCGCCCGGGACGTGGACGGCTAGCGGCCCCCGCCGGGCCCCGCGCACGGCTCAGGTTCCCCCCGGCTCCTGCCGATACCTCCCGAGAGTCCGACCCTCAGCAGCGCCTTCCACTGGCACCCGGAGCCGGTCGATCCGTGCACCTCCCGCGACCGCAGTCCCGCCCACACCGACCCCGGCGTACCGGTGGCCGGGCCGCAGGGACACGCTGCCGGTGAGCGGCACGACCGGCGCCCGCCTGGCCCGGGCCTTCCTCGGATACCTCCTCGGCGTGGTGGTGATCGTCACGCTGGTCCCGTTCGACTTCGGCATACCCCGCGTGCTCCACCTCTCCTGGGCGCTGGATCCCGCCGATGCCATTGCCAACGTCGCCATGTTCGTCCCGCTCGGCTTCCTGGCGCAGCTGACCCTGCCGGTGGAGGATCCCCTTGCCCGGCGCCCGCTGCTGCTCGGACTCGCGCTGAGCGCCGTGGTTGAGGGAGCGCAGCTCTTCCTCCCCAGCCGCTTTCCCTCGCCCGTGGACGTGTGCACCAACGGCCTCGGCGCCTGGCTCGGCGGGCTCGCCGCCGGCGCGCTGCGGCGACGGATCCAGGTGACGCCGGCCCTGATCGGCGCGCTCGCGCTCGAGTTGCCCTTGATGGGCCTGGTGTACCTGCTGGTGCCGCTGCTGTGGGTCAGCGGGCTCGCGGCCTCCGGGGAGCCGCTCCGCCTGTTGCCGGCGGGATTGCTGGGCCTCGCCGGCGCGCAGGTGCTCGGCGCGGTCTACCGCCACCGGCTGGGCCCCGCCGGCGCGCTGCCGCTGGGGCGGGTGGCCCTGGGGGCAGGCGCCTGGTTCATGGTGGGCGCGGTCGCGGGGCTGGCCACCGCACCGCTCGCGGTGCTCGCGGCCAGCGTCGTGGTGGCGGGCGCCACGTGGCTGTCGGGGTCGGAACGTCGGCCGGCGAACGCCATGGAGCGACGCTTCGAGGCCGAGACGCTGCGGCGCGTGGCCCCGGCGCTCGCGCTGTACCTGCTGCTCCAGGTGAGCTGGCCGCCCTGGGCCGCCCTGCGGGGCTGGCACGTCCAGCTCGGGTTCGGCCACGCGTGGGGCGCGACCGGCACGCGCGAAATCCTGCGCACCCTGGAGCACCTGGCGGCCTTTACCGTGCTGGGCTACGCGGTCGCGGAGGCGCGGGGCCGTCGCGAGGGACCGTTCCGGACCTCCCTGGGGGCACTGGCGGGGACCGGGCTGGCGGCTGCGGCGGGCCTCGAACTCCTCGCGGCCGTACACCAGGGTCCGGGGGGCAGTGCGCTCCGGGCCGTGCTGGCGGCCGGGACGGCGGTGTACGGGGGTGGCATCTACCACCTGCAGCGGGCTCACGTGCGCTGGCTGCTGGCGCGTGGCCGCTCAGTCCCCGCGGAACCGCACGTACCGCAACGCCAGCGTCGGCAGGACGAAGAGCGAGAGCATGGTCGAGGTCACGAGGCCCCCGAGGATCACGATCGCCATGGGACCCTCGATCTCCCGGCCGGGGTCGCCGCTGCCGAGCGCGAGGGGTAGCAGGGCGAGGCCGGTGACGGTCGCCGTCATCAGGATCGGGCCGAGCCGCTCGCTGGCACCGCGCAGCGCGGTCGCCGCTTCCCACCGCTCCCCTTCCCGCCGGACCAGGTGATCGTAGTGGGACACAAGCATCACGGCGTTCCGCGTGGCAATCCCGAACAGCGTGACGAACCCGACCAGCGAGCCAAGGGAGAGCGTCGCGCCCGAGAGGGCCACGGCGGCGACGCCGCCCACCAGCGAGAACGGCAGGTTGGCGAGGACGAGCAGGAGCCGGCCAGGCTCGGCGAAGGCCAGCCAGAGCAGCAAGAAGATCACCGCGCCGGCGAGCAGGCTGTGGACCAGCAGCTCCCGCTCGGCATCGCGCTGGGCGGTGGCGGTGCCCGCCAGTTCGGCGTAGCTGCCGGTGGGCAGCACGCCAGGTTGTGACAGCCCGGCCTCGAGCTCGGCGGCAAAGTCGGCCACGTCCCGGCCGCTGGTGTTCGCGGTGACGGTCTGGACCCGCCGGGTGCCCTGATGGGCGATCAGGTAGCGCCCGGTGGAGCGGCCGATCTCCGCCACACGGCCGAGCGTGGTCAGCCGCCCGTCCTCCCCGCGCAGCGGGAGCGCGGCGAGGTCCTCGGGACGGGCCCGCGCCGCGGAATCGAGGAGTACCACCACGTCCGTGGCCCGCGCGCCGTCATACACCTGCCCCACCCGGGTACCGCGGGTGGCGGTTTCCACGTCGCGGAGCACGTCGTCCCCGAGCAGGCCGGCGCGCGCCAGCGCCGCGGGCCGCAGGCGGACCGTGGCCTCGGGCACCACGGCGGGCGGCTCGTACTGCACGTCCACCGCCCCGGGGATGCTGCGGGCCAGCCGGGCCACGCGGCGCGCGCCGGCGTCGAGGCTGTCGAGATCCTCCCCGAAGATGCGGACCACGATCTGGGCGGTGGAGCCGGTCAGGGTCTCCTCGATCCGTTCCGTGAGGAAGCCCCGGATGGCGAAGCTGACCCCCGGAAACCCGCGCAGGTGCGCGCGCAGGCTGTCCTGGACGGTGCGTGCGTCCTCCCCCGCGAGCGGCTTGAGCTCGACCTCGATCTCGCTGTAGTGCGTGCCCCAGGTGTCCTCGGACAGCTCGGCGCGCCCCGCACGCTGCGCCACGGCGAGCACGCGGGGGTCCCGCGCGATCGCTGCACTCACCATCCGGCCCAGCCGCACCGACTCCTGCAGTGATGCGCCGGGCACTGCGGCCATGTGGACCACGTAGTGGCCCTCACGGAAATCCGGCAGGAAGGCGGAGCCGAAGAACGGCAGCACGGCGGCCGCGCCGGCGCACACCACGAGCGCCGCCATCGCGACCAGGCCCGGCCGGGGCAGCAATGCCGCCAGCAGGCGCTCGTAGCCACGGCGGAGCGCCTGCAGCAACCGGGGTTCATGCGCCTCCCCGTCCCGGCGGCCGAGGAGAACGAGCGTCAGCGCCGGTGTGACGGTGAGCGCCACCACGAGGGAGGCGAGGGTGGCCAGGATGTACGCCATCCCCAGCGGCAGGAAGAGCGCCCCCTGCACCCCGCTCATGGTGAGCACCGGGGCGAACACCAGCGCCACCACGAACGTGGCATAGACCACGCTGTGGCGGACCTCGATCGAGGCGTCGCGCACCACCGCCAGGGCGGCCCGTGGCTGCGGCAGCCGGCGGTTCTCCCGCAGCCGGCGAGCGATGTTCTCGACATCGATGATCGCGTCGTCGACGACCTCGCCGAGGGCGATCGCGAGGCCCCCGAGGGTCAGCGTGTTGAGGCTGTAGCCGAACCGGTCCAGGACGATGATGGCGGCGAGCAGCGAGAGCGGGATGGCCGAAAGGGAGATCGCAGCGGCGCGCAGGTCGAAGAGGAACAGCAGCAGCACCACGGACACGAGGACGCCACCGACCAGCAGCGCCACGGTGATGTTGCGCACGGCCAGGTCGATGAAGGACGCCGGGCGGAACAGGTCGGGGTGGAAGGTGAGCTGCTCCGCGAGGATCGTGGGCCGCAGCTCGGCGAGGACCCGCTCCACCGCCTGCGCCACCTCCTTCGTGTTGGACCCCAGCTGGCCCGAGACCACGACCACGATCCCGGGGCCACCGTTGATGCTGCCGTCGCCGAACCGTGGTTCCGCCCCCTCCCGCACGGTGGCCACGTCCCGCAGCCGGAGGCTCCCGGCGCCCGCGGACCGGATGGTGCTCAGGCCCAGCGCGGCCGGGGTGGCCAGCTGGCCTTCCGTCCGCACCACGATCCGCTGGTTGGGGTCGTCCAGCACGCCGGCCCCGCGCACCCCCGTGGCCCGGCCGGCCGCCGCCACGACGTCGGCCAGGGAAAGCCCGAGCCGCGCCAGGCGCACCGGGTCCACCTGAACCTGCAGCTGGCGCACCTCGCCGCCGAAGACGGCCACCTTCGCCACACCGGGCGTGGCCAGGAGCCGGGGCTTGACCACCCAGTCCACGAAGGTGCGCTGATCCATCGGGCTGCGATGCTCGGAGGTGAATCCCACCATGAGCACCGTGCTGGACGACGAGGTCAGCGGCGAGAGCACGGGTGCCTCGACGGCCGCGGGCAGCCGCCCCCCCAACGCCCCGAGCCGCTCGGCCAGGAGCTGGCGCGCCTCCCGCACCGCCACCCCGCGATCGAGGACGGCCGTGATCACCGAGAGCCCCTGGATCGACTGGGAACGCAGGACCGCCACGCCGTTGGTGCCGTTGATGGCATCCTCGATCGGCTTGGTGACCAGCACCTCCACCTGGTCGGGCGAGAACCCCGGCGCCTCGGTCTGGATGGACACCTGCGGCGGGGCGAATTCCGGGAAGACGTCGAGCCGCGCCCGGGCCACGATCGTCAGGCCGTACGCCACCAGCGTCGCCGCGAGCCCGATCACGACCCCGGGGCGCCCGACCGCGAATCGGACCAGTCCGTTCAGCATTCCGCCGCCGCGGTGCTCACTCGCCGACTTCCTCGCCCACGGTGATGCGGGCCCGGAACTCCTCCGAGAGGAGCTGTCCCGCGCCCGTGCTCACCACCCGGTCGCCGGGGGCCAGCCCCTCCGGGACGAGCCATCCGCCGGGCACGGGGTGGGTGGTCGGCACGCGCACCCGCACGAATCGTCCCGGGGCGCGCTCGACGTACACCCAGGCCAGCGCATCCCACTGCACCACGGCGGCGTCCGGTACCTGCACCGCATCCGGCGGGGCCTCCGGATCGGGGAGGTACCCGCTGAGGAGCACCCCCGGTCGAAGGGCGGCGGCACCCGCCAGGCGATAGTGATAGGCAGGCCGGTGGGTCAGCGGATCCGCCGTCGGCGCCGCACCGGCCAGGTGCCCGGTGACCCGGGGGGCGCCGCGGCCGAAGCCGAACGTCAGGCTGGGAGGTGGAGCGGACGCGCCGGGCCACGCCACCTGGACGAGGGCCTGCCCGTAGTCGACCAGCTCGAGCAGCGGCTGGCCCGCCTGGACCAGTTCCCCCGGCTGCGCCAGGAGGCGGCTGACGGTGCCGCCCCGCGGAACGGCGAGCGACCGCGCATCACCGACGTCGGCCACCAGTTCGTCAGCCCGTAGGACCTCGCCGACCCGGGGCCAGGGGCGCTCGCCCGCAGGGCGCAGGCGTCCCCCCACCGCCGCGCGCACGATGGTGGTGGCGCCCGGGTCCTCCACCACCACCGCGGGCACCTCGAGCTCGGCACGGACGGCGGCGCGAGCCAGCGTGGTCAGCCCGATGCCCATCCGCCCGCGCATCGCACTGTCGAGCGCGATCCCCGCCCCATCGCCCACCGGGACCAGGGCGGCCGGCTCGGTCTCCGCGCCCTCCGCCTCGTCGTGATCCGCCCCGCCTCCGCAGGCCACCGCGGTGCTGCAGAGCATGACGAGGATCGCCCTCCGCGGTGAAATCCGCATCGTCCCGCCTCCGTCTCAGCGTTCGGGCGGCGCGTCGGCGCCTGCCCGCCATGCCAGATCGTCCGCCGCCATGCGCTCCGCGGCCGCCAGCTCCGCGGCCTGGCGCTCGAGCCGCGCCACCTCGACGCGGGCCAGCGCCACCTCGAGCCGGCCGAGCTCCCCGCGCTGCCACGCCGCCTCGAGGACGGCCAGGCGCTCCACGGCGGCGGCCGCATCCAAGCCCTCCCGCTCGCGCGCCGCCGCGCGGCAGGCCGAGACAGCCGCCTCAACGTCCGTGAGGACCAGTGTGGCCGCCTCGTCCACCCGTGCCGCGGCCACGGCACGCGCGGCGATCGCCTCGCCGATCGGCCCGCGGTTCCCGTGCAGCAGGAGGTCGGGCAGCCCGAGTCCGAGGGTCCACTTCCCCACGCCGTGGTCGAAGAACAGCCCCGGCCCCAGCTCCAGGTCGGGCCAGCTGCGCGCCACTTCTCCCCGCAGGTCCGCTTCCGCCTCCTGGTACCCCGCCAGCGCGACCCGCAGGTCCCAGCGGCGCTCGAGGGCCCCGGCAAGCAGCGCCTGACGCACGGTGTCCGCCGGGCAGCGCGCCGAATCCTCCACCAGCGGCCCGAGGGCCTGGAGCGCCGCCTCGGGCACACCTGCCTCCGATGCGAGGACTCCACGCTGCTCCCGGATGAGGCGGGCGAGCCGGGCCTCATCCTGCACTGCCGTCGCCAGGTCGGTGCGCACCCGGGCACGTTCGCCGGCCCCGAGGGAGCCCTCCGCATAGCGGGCCTCCGAGAGCCGCACCACCGAGTCGAGCGCGGCCCGCACGGCGACCGCCGCCGCCGCTGCGCGCTCGAGGGCGGCGAGCGCACCCGCCGCCCGGCGTACCCGTCCCTCCAGCTCCCAGCCCTCGGCGCGGGACCGGGCGATGGCCGCGAGCACGCCGGCTTCCGCCCTGGCCTGCCGGGCGCCACGCTTGCCGCCGAGTTCCACGCGGAAGAGCCCGGTGAGCGCGAGCCCCCACCGCGAGCTGCCATCCCGCCCGCTGAAGGCGAACTCTGTTTGCGACGCGAGGCCCGGGCCGGGCCGGGCCCCCGCCGTGCGGAGGGCGGCCCGGGCCGCCTCGACCTGCGCATCGGCGCGACGCCGTGCGGGCGAGGCCCACCACGCCGCGCGTGCGACGTCCACGGCCCGCCAGCGGCCGGGGGCCGGGGCGCCGCCCACTGAGTCGAGCGCGGCGAGCACCGCCGGGGCATCGAGGCGCGTGGCCTCCCACTGGGCCGTTGCCGGCGGGTCGAGCGGTCGCGGGACGTAGTGCGCACACGCCGACAGCGCGAGCAGCAGCACCACGGCCCGGCGGCGCTCAGCCACGGGGATGAAACTGACGGTGGACCGACCGGAGGTATTCGCGATCAACGTGGGTGTAGATCTGGGTGGTAGAGAGATCCGCGTGGCCAAGCATCTCCTGCACCGCGCGGAGGTCGGCGCCCCCCTCGAGCAGGTGGGTGGCGAACGTGTGCCGCAGGGTATGGGTGGTGACCCGCTTCCGAATGCCGGCGGCCCGGGCCAGCCGCTTGACGATGCCCCACGCCCCGACCCGGGAGAGCGGCGCCCCCCGCGCATTCAGCAGGACGCGGTCGCGGGTGGCGCCCCGGTCCAGCCCGGGCCGCACCTGGTGCAGGTACACCGAGACCGCCCCGATCACGCTGCGGCCCACCGGCACCAGCCGCTGCTTCGACCCCTTGCCCAGCACCCGGACCAGCCCCTCGGCGAGCAGGAGGTCGGGCACGGTGAGACCGCAGAGCTCGGAGACCCGCAACCCGGCGCCGTAGCCGAGCTCGAGCAGTGCCCGGTCCCGCCAGGCCAGCGGTGCGTCCACCTCCGGAGCCGCGAGCATCGCCTCCATCTCCGCCACCGAGAGGGTATCCGGCAGCCGGCGCCCGCGGCGCGGCATCTCCAGCCGGTCGCTCGGGTCCTGCCCGGTGTGCCCCTCGGCGATGAGGAACCCGTAGTAGGTCCGGATCGCCGAGGCCTGCCGCCGGATGGTCGCCGCGGAGAGCCCGAGGTCCTTGAGCGCAAAGATGAACTCCCGCACCTGCTTGCGGGTGACCGCGGCGGGACTGCCCACCCCGCGCTGGTCGAGCCAGCCGACGAACCGCGTCAGGTCGCGAAGATAGCTCTCCACCGTGTTCGCGCTATGCCCGGCCTCGAGCGCCAGGTAGTCACGAAAGTGCTCGAGCAGGAAGGCGCGGCGTGCCGCCTCCGCGCGGCTCACGAGCGGGCCAGTCGGCGGGCCTCGGCGAGGTCGTCCGCGCCGAGCCCGAGCAGGTCGCCGGCCCGCCGCATCACGCGCTCCTCGTGCAGGCTCAGCGTGCCGTCGCCCATGGCGATCCGGTACAGCCGCTCGGCCAGCGCGATGCGCCGGGTGCGGTCATAGGTCTCGGTGACGATGGACGCCAGCTCGGCGGTGTCCGTGATCGGCGCGCCGCTGGCGGTGGAGGGCCGGGGTTCGGCGCTGCCCGCCGCCCAGGTGCGCCGGAGCCGCTCGGCCAGCGCCTCCCGCTCCTCGAGGGAGAGGCCCGGGTCGGCATGGGTGAGCTCATGCAGCAGCGCCGCGGCGCCACGGGTCGCGAGGTCCCCGTCCGGGAGCGGGGCCGCCTCCGGCGACTGCTCGCCCATCGCGTAGCGGATCAGGCGGAGGAGGCGGCGGCGCCGCGGGCCCGCAGCGCGCGAGCGGCGCCACAGCCACCAGCCCACCAGGCCGGCCACCACCACTGCCAGCACGGCGAGGGTGCGATTCAGGTGCCCGATGAACTCGTTGATGGCCGCCCATTCCTCGCCCACGCGCATCCCAGCCCATACCAGGCCGGCATACCACAGCGCCGAGGAGAGCGCCATCGGGATCAGCGCCCGCAGGGGCGGCAGGTTCACGATGCCGACGAAGGGGGCCAGGAAGGTCCGGAAGCCCGGCAGCAGGCGGGCGAGGAAGATGCCGACCAGCCCGAAGCGCAAGTACTCCCGCTCCATGCTGAGGATCGCCTCGGCGGGCAACAGCCGGCGGCCGAGCTTGCTCACCAGGAACCGCCGGCCGTGCCGGCGCGCCAGCAGGTACATCCCGACGGCGCCACCCATGTTGGCCGACCAGGCCACCGCCCAGACCCACAGCGGCGAGACGGAGGTATGCTGCGTCAGGAAGCCGCCCAGCGCCGTGACGACATCGGACGGCATGGGCGGGAAGATGTTCTCGATGAGGGTGGAGAGGCCAAGTGCGAGATAGATGGTGAGCGGCGGGAGCTCGATGAGCCACGCCACGAGATGCTCCATCAGCTGGTCTCCAGCGTGGCCACGGCGATCACGGCGATGCCCTCCCCCCGGCCGATGAAGCCCATGCCCTCGTTGGTCTTGGCCTTGAGCCCCAGGGCCGCCACCGGGATGCCGGTGGCACGGGAGAGCGCCTCCGCCATCGCGGGGAAGTAGGTCCCGAGCTTGGGGCGCTCGGCAATGACCGTGATGTCGGCCTGTCGCGGCTCGAAGCCGCGGTACCGCACCAGCTCGCAGGCCTGCCGCAGCAGCTGCAGCGAGTCGGCCCCCTTCCACTCGGGATCGGTGTCGGGGAAGAGCTTGCCGATGTCGCCCGCGGCGGCCGCGCCCAGGATCGCGTCGGTCAGCGCGTGGGCCACGGCGTCGGCGTCGGAGTGGCCGGCGAGCCCCTTCTCGAACGGGATCCGCTGGCCGCCGAGGATGAGCGGCCGGCCGGCCTCGAGCCGGTGGGAGTCGTACCCGATCCCCGTGCGCACCATCAGGCGACGGCCGCGGCCGGGGCGTCCACCATCGAGTAATCCTGCCGCCGGCGTCGCGGCTCGAAGCCGGCGTCCCGGATGACCCGCTCCATCTCGGCGATGGTGCTGCGGTGCGTGGTCCCCGCCGCCGAGACCACGTTCTCTTCCATCATCAGGCTGCCGTAGTCGTTGGCCCCGAAGCGCAGCGCCACCTGCCCCACCTTGTGCCCCATCGTGACCCAGGAGGACTGCAGGCTCGGCACGTTGTCGAGCACGATGCGCGCGATCGCCAGCGTACGCAGGTAGGTCACCGCATCCGTCTTCTTGACGTCCGAGAGCTCCGGCGTGCCCTCCGGCTGGAGCGGCCAGCAGATGAAGGCGGTGAACCCGCTGGTACGCCGCTGCACCTCGCGCACCCGGAAGAGGTGCTCGATCCGGTCGGCGTTGGACTCCCCCATCCCGTACATCATGCTGACCGAGGTGCGCAGCCCCTGGCGATGCGCCTCCTCCTGCACCCCGAGCCACTCGTCGGTCTGGGCCTTCTTGGGCGCCACCCGCTGCCGCACCGCGTCGACCAGGATCTCGCCCCCGCCCCCGGGGATGCTGTCGAGCCCCGCCGCGCGGAGTTCCCGGATCACCTCGCCCACCGGCATCCGGAAGCGCTCGGCGAAGAAGACCACCTCGGAGGGCGAGAAGCCGTGGATGTGGATCGGGTGGTGCTGCTTGATGTATCGCAGCAGGTCCAGGTACCAGGCGAAGGGGATGTACGGGTTGTGCCCACCCTGGATGAGGATCTGCACCCCGCCGAGGTCCTTGCACTCGTCGATCTTCTGCCCGATCTGCTCGAACGAGAGCACGTAGCCCTCGCCGTGCTTCGGCCGCCGGTAGAAGGCGCAGAAGCCGCAGTCGGCGACGCAGACGTTGGTGTAGTTGATGTTGCGGTCGATGATGTAGGTCACCACCGGGTCGGGGTGGTGCCGCCAGCGCGCCCGGTCGGCGAGGTCGCCCAGCTCCAGCAGGCTGGCGCGCTCGTAGAGCTCCAGGGCCTCGCGGAACTCACCGGAAGTGCGATCGATCGTGTCCATGCAGTTGCCCCGGTTCCGGGTCTCGGCGCGGGCTCGCGCCCTACGCCGCGGTGATGAAGCTGAGGCTGCCGTCGGGCACCAGCCCGTCCGCCGCCAGCCGCCGGAAGAAGTCCGTCAGCCCGGCGAGGTGCCGGTAGGAGAAGCCGTAGTCGAGGTCGTCGAAGTACGCCCGGCAGGTGTCGCGGGGAATCCCCGTGGTGGCCCAGGCCTGGTCGGCGAGCTGGTCCAGGTGCTCCAGGCCCCAGGCCCGCGAGGCCAGGAGCTGCTGGTGGATCCGCCGGACCGATGCCTGGTCGGCGGTGCGCCGCGCCGCCCACACCGCGAAGACGAAGGGCAGCCCGGTCCACGCGTGCCACGCGGCACCGAGGTCGACCTGCACCGGGTAGGTCTCCCGCGCCGCCAGCAGCAGCGCGGCGTCCCCGATCACCAGCACCGCCTCGTGCGGGAACTGGGCCAGGGCGTCGAGGTCCGTCGGCTCCGCCCGCACGGTGGCAAAGCGCGGCTGCACCCGCCAGCGGTGGCGGCAGAGCAGCTCGAGCAGGAGCACCGAGGTGCGCGAGGACGAGGTGCGGAGCACCGTCTCGCCCTCGAGCTGGTCCACCGGCCGCTTGCTGAAGAGCTTCACGCTGTGCACCGGCCCGTCACAGCTGATGGCCAGGCCGGGGAGCAGGTGGTACGCCGCAGCATCGCGGGCGTACTCCACCGCACTGATCACGCTCAGGTCGAGCTCGCCGGCGGCGAGCAGGTCGTTCAGGTCGGAGGCGGTCCCGCTCACCAGCTCGGCCCCGGGCACCACCAGCCCGCGGTCCATGGCCCCATAGACCGGATAGCAATTGATGTACGGGATGCGCCCGAGCCTCATGCCGGCACCAGCTCCGCGTCGGCCTCGTCGAACTGCTCCCGCACCGGCTGGTAGAGGCTGTTCCGCTCCACCGGGCGCTTCCCCGCCCCGCGGATCAGCGCCACCAGGTCCCCGTACTGCATGTGCATCTGGGTCTGGGCGCCGGCCTCGTGGTAGACCCGCTCGTACACCACGGTCCCCTCGACGTCGTCACAGCCAAAGCTGAGCGCGATCTGCGACAGGAACGGCGTCACCATGGGCCAGTGGGTCTTCACGTGGGGGATGCTGTCGAGGAACAGGCGCCCGATCGCGATGTTCTTGAGGTCCTCGTACGCGGTGGTGGCGCTCCCCACGCGACCGAGTTCCTCACCCAGTTCGTTGTGGTCGGGGTGGTAGGCCAGCGGGATGTAGGTGAGGAAGCCGCCGGTCTCGTCCTGCAGCGACCGCAGCATGGCCAGGTGCTCGATCCGGTCGTCCGCCGTCTCCACGTGGCCGTAGAGCATGGTGCAGTTGGTGGGGATGCCGAGCTGGTGCGCCTCCCGGTGCACCGCGATCCACTCCGCGCCCGTCAGCTTCCGCTCCGCGATCGTCGCCCGGACCGCGGTCGAGAAGACCTCCGCGCCGCCCCCCGGCAGGCTTGTGAGCCCCGCCGCCTTGAGCGCCAGCAGCACGTCGCGGACGCTGGCCTTCTCGATCCGGGCCAGGTGCGCAATCTCGACCGCCGTCAGCGCCTTGATGTGGATATGCGGGAAGCGCTCCTTGAGGCCGCGCAGCATGTCCGTGTAGTACGACAGGCGGAGCTTGGGATGCAGCCCGCCCACGATGTGGAACTCGCTGGTCGGGGTGCCACGCGCCTGTTCCGCCTCCGCGTACACCTCCTCGAGGGTCCGGGTGTACGCGCCGTCCTCCTTGGGCATGCGCGCGAACGAGCAGAACACGCAGGTGTTCCGCAGGATGCAGACGTTGGTGGGGTTGAGGTGCTGATTGGCGGAGAAGTAGACCCGGTCCCCGTTGCGCCGCTGATTGGCGTGGTCCGCGATCCGCCCGAGGCCGAGCAGGTCGGTCGTGGCGTAGAGGATCTGCGCGTCGGCCGCGTCGAGGCGGCGGGCCTCGAGCACCTTGTCGGCGATGGGTCGCAGCGCCGGATCCGCGAGCCGGGACGGGTCTAGGGTAGACGGCATCGTATGTCCTTGGGCACGATCAACTTACCTCGAATGCCCCAATCTACCCATGGTGCCGCACCACGTGCCAGTGGCGCCCTACGGCAGCCGGTCGTAGCTGATCACAGGAATCGGGGATCCCGGAAACGCCACGTGAATTCGATGGGTGAGGGTGTCCACCCCGATCCCGGCGCTCCACGAATAGTCCAGTCCCGTGGCGACGCTACTCGCTGTGGCCTGACCGAGCAGTGCCAGCGTGGCCCCGTCGTAGACGAACAGGGCCCGGGTGCCGCTCGACTCGGCCACCTGGTAGACCCGGTCCAGCCTCGGGTCGACGGCGAGCCCGTAGCCGTTGTACCCGGTGGGGACAGCCGCCTGGGCGAGTACGGCACCATCGCTGCCCCGCAGGGCAAGGAGGGTGTCGTCGGCGAAGCTGAAGCCGGCCGTTACATAGAGGCGGCCCGTGGCACGGGAGAAGGCGGCGCCCGTCGGCTCGTGCGCGTGGAAGGTGAAGGCGGTATCGCCGGTGGCGCCGTCGAGCACGGGGGCGCGGGAGCCGGGCGCACTGGCCATGACCAGCGCCACCCGGCTCCCATCCGGAGAGAAGACCACACGGAGCGGGTCGCTCACCAGCCCGGGCCCCGAGAAGTGCGACCCGGACGGCAGCGTGGTCAGCAAGGCGTTGCTGTACAGGCTCAGCCAGGTGCTGTCGTTGAGCTGGGTGACGTGCCGTGGCCCGGGCGACCGGATCACGGCGGTGTCGATGAACTGCGCTGCCGGGAAGAGCTGCCAGATGCTGAGCAGGCCGGTGGAGTCCTGCAGGACATACCGGTTTTCCTGGTAGGTCGGCGCGAGGCCGAAGCTCAGCTGGACCGGGAGCAGGCCCGGAATGGTGGTCACCTGGTCGGTGGCGGGATCGAGGATCGTCAAGCCGGCCTGGCCATCCTGCCCTACGAAGCGGACACCGGGAGGCCCCTCGGGCACCAGCGGCTCATAGCCCAGGTCGCCGGGCACCTCCCGGTAGCTGGCGAGCCCGGCGACATGGACCACCACCACCGTGTCCCGCCCCGACTGGTGCCGGGAGATCACGAGATCGCCCGTGGGCACGACCGGCAAACGGACCGACAGCGTCGTATCGTCGAAACGGGTCACGGCCACCGGCGCGCCGGCCGCATACAGGCTCAGGAGCGCCTGGCCGCTGAATGCGGCGGAGTGCACCTGAACGGTCCCTCCGCTCCACTGGGCCGCCGGAGAGACACCCGCTTCCGGTCGCGGGCTGGAGGTGGCATCGGCGCACGCCACGGAGCAGCAGAGGACAGCAGCCAATCGCAACGGCTTCATCGGGACCTCCCACCGGGGTGACGACACCGCTGGGGCAATACTCGCCCCCGGGACCGTCGGAGGGAAGCCCGCTAGAAGGCCTCCGTGGCCCCGATGGAAATCCCGCCGCCGCCGAACGAGGTAAGGGTGTAGTCCACCCGCAGGTTCAGGGGATCGGCCGGGTTCACGTTGAACCGCAGGCCGGCGCCGTACGTGAACTTGACCTCGTCCAGCAGGTCGCTCCCCGGACTCCCGAAGACATTGCCCGCCGCGCCGAAGACCACGTACCCAAGTCGCCCCTTCAGGTGACCGCGGTAGTCGGCCTGGGTCACCAGTTCATGCCGGTCCCGGAAGCGGCCGAGGTACACCCCCCGCATCAGCTCCTGCGTATTGCTGTTCGACAGGAGCGCCATGGACTGGATCGGCGCCTCCTTCCCATTGAACTCGGCGTAGGCCGAGAGCGCGATCACGTCCCGGCCGGACCGCACCGGCAGGTAGGTGCGGGCATCGAGCACGACGCGTCCGTAGCGGTAGTCCCCGCCCAGGAAATGGTCGTGCCAGAGCAGGTCTGCCTGGAGGTAGTAGCCGTGGGTTGGGGTCGTCTGGGAGTTCCGCCCATCCACCAGCACCGAGGCGCCAGCGCCGGCGGTGACGCCACCCTTGCCCCCCGGTAGTCCGGCGGGAATGGCCGCCGGGAACTGCCAGTCAACGTGACTCGCCGTGTGACGGCGGAGGGACGGGCCCACGTAGAGCTGACCCCGCAGGCGCCGAAGCACCCGGCCCTCGATCCGCAGGAAGCGGTGCTCCATCAGGTTGGAATCGGCCTCCTCGGTGCGGGGCCCGACGCCGTAGTAGAAGAGCGGGAAGAACCCGGCGTCGATCGAGGCCGTCACCCACCAGTCGCTGCGGGGCGTGAACAAGCTGGTGCCGAGGAAGGTCAGCCACTGCTTCTTGGTGGTGTACGCGAAGTTCGCCGCGAGGTAGGAGGGCCGCGTGGCGACATCCAGTGCCTGGCCGGGCCACTTGAACTGGTAGCCCCCGGCCACCCCGATCTGCAGCTTGGTCTGCGGCGTGTAGCTCACGTAGGGGAGGCCGATCAGTCGGCCACGGTAGGGCGTCGCGGCAGCAGAATCTGCGGCCGCCGGCGCGTCCTGGGCCGCCGCGCGTGGTGCCAGGACGAGGAGGAGCGCCAGGGTGATCCGATTGCGCATCTAGTGGTCCCCGGGGGTCGGGACGCCGCCAGACTCCAGCGGCAGGGTGAGGAGGTACCGGGGAGGCCGCCGGTGCCGCGTGGCCTGCTCGTAGGCGAAGGCCATGCCCAGCAGCGCCGGCTCGGACCAGGCCCGGCCGAAGAACGAGAGCCCGACCGGAAGCTCATCAACGTAGCCCATCGGCACGGTGATGTGCGGGTACCCGGCGACGGCCGCCGGGGTGGTCACCGAGCCGGTGAAGTGATCGCCGTTCACCAGGTCGATCGGCCAGGCCGGGTTGCCGGTCGGGGCCACCAGCGCGTCGAGCCGGTGCGCCAGCACCACCTGGTCGATCCCCTCCGACCGCCAGAGCCTCCGGGAATTGGCCAGGGCCCGCCGGTACGCGGGGGTAGTCAGCGGCCCCTTCGCCGCCGCCTCAATCAGCGTCTCCTGGCCAAAATGCGGCATCACCCGCTCCCGGTTCCGGTCGTTGAAGGCGATGACCTCCTCCAGGGAGCGGACCGGCGCCGCCGGACCGAGCCCGGCCAGGTACGCGTTCAGCCCGGCCTTGAATTCGTAGAGGAGCACCTGGAACTCATCGGCTCCCCGATCGTCCGCGTGGGGCAGGTCGGCGGGATCCACCAGGGTGGCCCCCAGCGCGCGAAGGACAACCAGCGCCTCCTCGAACCGGGCATCGGTCCCCGGGTGGTACCCCGTGAAAGCCTTCCGGGTGACCCCGAGGCGCTTCCCTCGCAGGGCGCCGGGGTCCAGGAACCTCGTGTAGTCCGCGTGGAGGTGGGGGGCGGCGGCACGCGTTACCGGGTCCCGCGGGTCCGTCCCGACGATCCCGCCGAGGAGCAGGGCCACGTCCGTGACCGTCCGGCAGATGGGGCCGGCGGTATCCTGGCTGACCGAGATCGGGATGATTCCGCTCCGGCTGACCAGCCCGACCGTTGGCTTGAGGCCCACCAGACCCATGGTGGCGGCCGGACAGGTGATCGAGCCATCGGTCTCGGTGCCGATCCCCGCGGCGGCGTAACTCGCCGCGACCGCGCCTCCGGTCCCCGAGCTGGACCCGCAGGGGGTCCGGTCCAGGACATAGGGGTTTCGACCCTGCCCGCCACGGCTGCACCAGCCGCTGGATGACCGGGGCGACCGGAAGTTTGCCCACTCGCTCATGCTGGCCTTGGCCAGCAGCACGACGCCGAGTTCCCGCAGGCGCCCCGCCAGAAAGGCATCCCGGGGTGCGATCGACCCCTCGAGCGCCAGCGAGCCGGCCGTGGTGGTCATCCGGTCGGCGGTGTCGACGTTGTCCTTGAGGACGACCGGGATCCCATGCAGCGGGCCGCGGACCTGCCCTCGGGCACGTTCCTGGTCCAGGGCTGCTGCCTGGTCCAGGGCCTCGGGGTTGGTGTCCAGGATGTGGTGCAGCGACGGACCCTGACGATCCATCCCCTGGATCCGTTCCAGGGAGGCGCGGACCAGCTCGGCCGATGACCAGCGACCCGTCGCCAACCCGTCCCCCATGGCCGCCAGATCGAGCTCGACTATCTCAGCCCCCGGGGTCGATCGCCCAGATGTTGAAAAGTTACCGAAAGCGGCAATGCCACTTTTCCCGGCCGGAACGGCAGGCATCGTCGCGGCGCTGATTATCCACAGAAACTCCCGTCGCGGAAGCCCCGGACTCCCAGGGCGATCTCTCGACTCAGGCGACATGGCATTCTCCGGGCGATTCGCACCCCGGCTCGGCGAGCCGCGCCTCGGGGTGGGGGGAGCATGGCCAGGACAGCATGAAAAGAACCTCCAGATTGTTCAAGTAATTTCTCAACCTGCAATGTCGCCCAAATCACAGCAATTGTTCAGCTTCCATGCTTGTATATGATCTGATTTCGAGGCCAAGCAAAGTTCCTGCATATTCCTGCCGAGAATAGGATCGGCGAGGCTGGCTAGGGCACGGGACATGTAACCACCCTGCCCAGGCGCGAGAGGAACCACCATGTACCGCATCAGGCTGACCTCCGGCGAAGAGGCTGTGTATCGGACTGCCGACGAGCTTGCGTTGGCCGTCCGCTCCGGCGTGCTGAGCCCCAAGTCCGAGGTTTTCCACAAGGCTGCGGAGCGTTGGTTGCCCATTGAGGTCCACCCGGACTACCGGGCGGTCGTGACGGGCAAGCAGCCGGCCGTCCGGGCCAGCGGGAACTTCGAGGCCCCGGCCTTGGAGCCTGCGCCAACGGTGGCGCCGGTGGCGGACCCCGCTGCAGAAATCCCGCCGATCGAACTCGCGCTGGCGATTGAGTTCACCTCCGCGCACCCGGTCATCCCGGAGCCCTTCCTGCCGGCCCCGGCCCCTGAAGCGGAGGCGGAGTACGACCCGGCGCTCGATCCCACCCCCGTGGCAACCGAGGCCAAGATCCTCGACCCGGGGTCCCGGGCGCGGAAGCTCCGGGTGATGCTGGCGCTCGCCATGGGTCTGGGTGGGCTCTGCCTCCTGGGAGGTGGGGCCCTGTTCGCCGGCCCGCGCCTGGCCAGCTGGCTTGGGTCGGTCCGGTTGCCGGCGAGCGGGGTCCAGGAGGGCATGGACCCGTTCGACTCCCTGGCGCCCGGTCCCTGGGCTCCTGCACCGATGCCGGGTGGGCCGGCCGCACTGCCCGGACCGGCTGCAGGGAGCACCCCCCGCACCTACCCGGCCCCATCGGCCCCCCTGCCGCTTGGGCCTGCTCCCCTGCCCCGTGCCGAGCCAACCCGGGTCTCCCGCCTCCCGGCCAGCCGGAACGTGGCACCGACCTACGTCGAGGCGTACGCCGAGGCACGGGCGGAAATGGACGAGGGTTTTGACTATGTCCAGTTCCGGCGGATGTTCGCCCCCAGCCGTTTCAGCAGCCCGGACAGCATCCGGGCCGCGCGGCGGACGGTCGCCGCGGCGGGGAACATCGTTCGGGTCTATCGGGGCCGGGAGGTCATGCTGGAACAGACCTTCCGGCCGGATGACCCCGGTGGCCGGGGCTCCTTGCGGGAGTCATTCGAGACGGCCGAGTCGGCCCGGGCCCTGCTGGCGGATGTCGACAGTCTCTTTGCGCTCCTGGTGGCCCAGCAGGGGCGGTTCACCTACGTCGAGGGCGCCCTGCGGTTCGCGGAGCCCCGGACCGCCCGGGAGTATTCCGAGATCCGCCGCCGGGTCCAGCTGTCCCTGGCCGACTGGCGGGATTCCCGGGAGCTGGCCCGCGGGGCCACCATCCCCCGACTGCTCCAGGCCCTCGGGAGTGGCAGCCCCCCGCCGGTACGTTGAGGCCCGGTCGGCGCTTCCCGCCCGATAGGAAGCGAAGTTATACTGCACCATCATGTTCCGTGTCCGGCTCGCCTCCGGGGAGGAGGCCGTATTCCGTTCGGTCGAAGAACTCGCCCTGGGCATCCAGAGCGGGGTGATCTCGCCTGAGGCGATGGTCTATCATTCGAAGATCGAGCAGTGGCTGCCGATCACCGTCCATCCCGAGTATGCCGCGGCGCGCGAGCGGGCCACCAGCCTGGTGGCCACGGTCGACAGCGAGGAGCTCGCCCCCCTGCCGACCGTGGGCGAACTGGTGCATGGCGGCACCGTGCCCGTCTACCAGATGGTGTCCCAGAGTGCCCGCGAGCTTGCGGCCCGGAAGCGCCCCGATTGGATCCTGCCGTCCGCCACGGCCATCGCCGGCCTGATCCTGCTCGTCGGGGTGAGCCTGGCGCTCCTTCCCGGCGTGGACAACTCCGAGGAGGCCATCCGGCTCCGTGACTCCTCGAGGATCGCCCGGAACCTCCCGCCATTGCCGGCACGCGGCCCGGCGGCCGAGGCTGGGGCCGCCCTGCGGATGGAGCCGTACAACCTGGCCAATCGGCTGGCGCAGACGGGCGAGGTCATGAGCGCCACCTTCTCCGACAGCGTCCGGGCCCTCGGCCTTGGCGACCTGCTGGCCTTCGAGCGGCTGCGCAGCCAGGACAGCGTGGCGGGCCTGCTCGAGCGGCTGCGGGAGTTCCGGGTGCTCCGCGCCGGATTCCGCACCCGTGCCCTGGCCGTGGAAAGTGCCTACCAGGACTCCGCCAGCCGCATGCTCGCCTCCGGGCGCTGGACCCGCGCGGAGATGTCCGAGTGGCGGGTACGGTTCACGCACCTCGAGAACATGGCGGGCGCGGCCCGCACCGAGACCCTGCTCCGGGGCCTTGAGGAGCTCTATACCCTCCTCAACAGCGAGCGCAGCCGGCTGGCCCTGGAGCCCACACGCGCCAGCTTCGATCGCCCCGAGGCCGCGGCCTCGTACGACCGCTTGCGGACGGCACTCGCCGGCTACGCGGTGATCAAGCCCGCCGCCGGCGAGCGGTTTCCCATCTCGCTCGCCCTGCTGGTCCAGGGGCTCCGCCACTCCACCCTGCCCCCGCTCACCCGGTAGCCTCCTCCTCCGCGACCGGTCCCCCCCCGAGGCGCTGGGCCTTGCGGCCGCTGCGCTCCATGGGCCGCGGGGCCGACGGTCGGTTCCGGTCCAGCAGCGTCCACAGCTCCACGGACCGCTGCGAGAGTTCGCGGGCGGCCTCCGCCAGCGCCTCGCTGGCCCGCACCTGCCGGACGTTCGTCTCCATGTCCTCGGCATCCCATCCGCGCGTGTGCGCAATGAACGGGAACTGGGGGAACACGAAGCCCAGTTCGCCCCAGAAGGTGAGCAGCTGGCCCGCGACCCCCTGCACGTTGTCCTGCCCACCGGTGACGATGAACGCGGCGACCTTCCGGTTGATCAGGCACCGGTTGTGGATGGTCATCTGGTTCTGGATGCAGTTGAGCCGCTCCGCCATCCGGTAGTAGAGCGCCGAGGCCTGGCCCCAGCGGATCGGGGTCGCGACCAGGACCACATCGGCCCATTGCACGAGCCCCTCGTACACGGGCGTGAGCTGGTCGTCCGGGTCGCGCTCCGTGATGGCACAGGGCCAGGTGCAGGCCTGCGCCGCCTTGGAGTAGTTCCCCTCGCAGGCGCGGAACTGGAGTTCCCGCAGCCGCAGCAGGCGGGTCTCGGCGCCCAGGCTCGCGCGTGCATGCCCGAGGGCGGCCTCCAGCAGGTGATCCGAGGTGGAAAAACGCGGGTTGCCGTCGTCCATCCCGGTCGTGGACAGGCCCAGGACGCGCGGCGCCCCCCCCGCCGGCCGCGACTCGAGCACCGTAAGCGGGTGCGGGTCGTGGCGCAGCAGTCGCCGGGGCCGCACGGGATCGGTATCCAGGTACACCCCGTCCGGCCGCTCTTCGATGGCGAAGACCGGGACCGCCTCGGCCTCGTACCCCGGCGGGCCCTGCCCGGTGATCAGGCTGTACTCCCAGGCGTGCCAGGGGCACATGACGAATTCGCCCCGGACCTGGCCCTCACACAGCGGTCCGCCGCGGTGGTTGCAGCGGTTCCCGATCGCCCGGAACTGTCCCTCGTGCAGGAAGATCGCGACCTGCTGCCGGTCGAGCTTCAGGGCACACGGGGTTCGGGCGGCGAGTTCTTCGCGACTTCCAAGACGGTGCCAGCTGGGCATGAGGGCAGACCGGGTGGGGGAAGCACGACCGAGGGAATCCCCTCAAGGCTGCGGCCCCCGGCGACATTCGTCAACCGGGGGCCGCGGGCGCGACAGGCTGGCGCAGGACTACGGGAGGAAGCGCCGGACGGCCAGGGAGACGTTGTGACCGCCGAACCCGAACGAATTGGACATCGCCACGTCGACGGCGCGCTCGATCATGGTGTTGGGCGCGCAGAAGAGGTCGCACTCGGGGTCGGTGTTGAACTGGTTGATCGTCGGGGGCACCTTGCCCGTCGTGGCCACCAGCATGGACACCGCGAACTCGAGCGCCCCCGCCCCGCCGAGCAGGTGCCCGGTCATCGACTTGGTGGAGGCAAAGATCAGCGACCCGGCGTGACTCCCGAAGACCGCCTTGACCGCCTGGGTCTCCGCGATGTCGCCCTGGGGCGTCGAGGTCCCGTGCGCGTTGATGTAACCCACCGACTCGGGCCGGAGGCCGCCGTCGGCCAGGCACATCTTCATGGCGCGCTGGGCACCTTCGCCCTCGGGGGCCGGCGCGGACATGTGATACGCGTCGCCACTCAGCCCGTAGCCCACCACTTCGGCAAGGATCGTGGCGCCACGCCGCTGGGCGTGCTCCAGGCTCTCCAGCACCACCACCGCCCCGCCGTCCCCGAGCACGAAGCCGTCGCGGTCCTTGTCGAACGGCCGGCTGGCGGTGGTCGGATCGTCGTTGCGGGTGGACATGGCCTTCATGTTGGAGAAGGCCGCCACCGTGAGGCCGGTGATCGCCGCTTCCGAGCCGCCGGTGAGCATCGCGTCGGCGGTGCCGGCGCGGATAAGGTTGTACGACTCGCCGATGGCGTGCGCGGAAGAGGCGCAGGCGGAGACGGTGGCGTAGTTGGGGCCCTTGAGGCCGTAGCGCATCGACACCAGGCCGGGGGCCATGTTGGCGATGAACATCGGCACGAAGAACGGCGACACCCGGTCGGGGCCCTTGAGGATGTACGCGGCGCAGTTGTCCTCGTACGTCTGCATGCCGCCGATGCCGCTCCCGAGGATGACCCCGACCCGGTTGGGATCGGGCACCTTCCCCTCGAGCTGCGCCTGGGTCATGGCCTGGTGGGCCGCGCCCAGGGCGAACTGGGAAAAGAGGTCGAAGCGCTTGGCTTCCTTGCGGTCCATGTAGGCGAGCGGATCGAACCCCTTCACCTCGCAGGCGAACCGGACGCTGAGCCGCGCCGGGTCGAACTTGGTGATGGGCGCGGCCCCGGAGCGGCCCGCGAGCAGGCCACTCCACGTGCTCTCCACGTCGGGGCCGAGCGGAGACACCAGCCCGACCCCGGTCACGACGACTCGGTGCGCCAAGTTACTTCCCGAGCTTCTCGTGCAGGTACTTCAGCGCGTCGCCGACCGTGCGCAGCTTCTCGGCCTCTTCGTCGGGGATGTCGATGTCGAATTCCTTCTCGAACGCCATCACGAGCTCGACAGTGTCGAGGCTGTCCGCGCCGAGGTCCTCCATGAAGCTGGCCTCGTTCGTGAGCTTCTCACGCTCGACGCCGAGTTCCTCGACGATGATGTCCTTGACGCGTTCTTCAACGTTGCTCATGACGTTCCTCTTGGAGAGGTGGGGGAAAGATGGGGCCCGGGATCAGACGGCGAGTCCGCCATCGACGACCAGGACCTGTCCGGTAATGTAGCCCGCCAGATCGGACGCCAGAAAGAGGACGGCACCCGCCACGTCCTCCGGCCGGCCGAACCGGCCCAGCACGATGCCGCCCAACATGGCCGTCCGGGCCTCCTCGGGCAAGGCGCTGGTCATGTCGGTGTCGATGAACCCGGGGGCTACGGCGTTGACCAGCAGCCCCCGGCTCCCGTACTCCTTGGCCACCGACTTGGTGAAGCCGATCAGCCCGGCCTTGCTGGCGGCGTAGTTGGCCTGGCCCTTGTTCCCGGTCAGGCCGATGATGCTGGTCACGTTGATGATCCGGCCGGCCCGCCGCTTCATCATGCCCTTGAGCACGGCCTTGGTGGTGTGGAAGGCGCCGGTCAGGTTGGCCTCCAGCACCTCGTTCCACTCGGCCTCGGTCATGCGCAGCAGCAGGTTGTCGCGGGTGATCCCGGCGTTGTTCACCAGGATCTCCACCGGCCCGAGGAGCTGCTCGGCCCGTGTGATCGCCGCCTCGACCTGGCCCGCGTCGGCCACGTTGCAGGCCACCCCGCAGGCCCGCTCGCCAAGTTCCGCCGCCACCGCGTCCGCCCGGGCCTGGTCCCGCCCGACAATGGCCACCCGGGCCCCGGCCTGGTGCAGCGCGCCGGCCACCGCCCGCCCGATGCCGCGGGTGGATCCGGTGACGAAGGCGGTCTTGCCGCCGAGATCGATGGGATGTGCCATGCGCCCGGTCGCCGTCAGCTGGTGGAGAGGAAGTTCTCGACGTCGGCGGCGGTACCCAGCGCCAGCGTGGGTGCCCCCGGCACGATCCGCTTGAGCAGGCCCGAGAGCACGTTGCCGGGGCCGACCTCCACGAACGTGGCCCCCGGCACCAGCACGGCCGCCTGCTGCATGCAGCCCACCCAGCGGACCGGGGCCGTGAGCTGGGCCGCGAGCAGGGCCCGCGCGCTGGCCGCGGTGGCCACCGGTTCGGCGCTGGCGTTGGCCACGATCGGCACCGACGGGTCGGCGAACGTGGCCCCGGCCAGCGCCTCGGCCAGGCCCGCGACCGCGGGCTCCATGAGCGGCGAGTGGAACGCGCCGCTCACCTTGAGCCCGATCACCCGCTTGGCCCCGCGGGCCTTGCACCCCTCGCCCGCCCGCTCCACCGCCGCCGGGTCGCCCGAGAGGACGGTCTGGTCCGGGGCGTTGAGGTTGGCCGCCACGGCCACCTCGCGATCGGTCGAGGCCTCGGCGCACGCCGCCTCGACCTGGGCGGTGTCCAGGCCGAGCACCGCGGCCATGGCGCCCGGCCGGCGGGTGCCCGCCTCATACATCAGCTCGCCGCGACGGCGCACCAGGCGGGCGGCGCTGGCTGCGTCGAGGGCGCCGGCCGCCACGTACGCGCTGTACTCACCGAGGCTGTGACCGGCCGCGGCCCGAAGGGTCGGGCGGAGCCGGTCGCCCACCACCGCCCAGACCGCAGCGCTGTGCGCCAGGATCGCGGGCTGGGTGTTGTGGGTGAGGGTGAGCTCCGCCTCGGGCCCCTCCCACATGATCCGGGAGAGCGCCACCCCGAGCGCGTCATCGATGCGGGCAAACGTGTCCCGGGCCTCGGGAAAGCGCTCCGCGAGATCCTTGCCCATGCCCACCTTCTGTGCGCCCTGGCCGGGGCACATCACCACGGTCACCACCGGATCACCGCGCTGCCCCAGGTGAATCCCGCGCCGAAGGCCACCAGGAGGACCAGCATCCCGGGCTGCAGTCGACCGGTCGCCTCCGCATGCGCCAGGGCCATGGGGATCGACGCGGCCGAGGTGTTGCCGTAGCGGTCCACGGTCACGACCACCTTCTCGGGCGGGATGCCGCCGTGCTTGGCGGTCGCGTCGATGATCCGCACGTTGGCCTGGTGGGGCACCATGAGGTCGATGGCCTCGGGCTGGACCCCGGCCCGGCGGATGGCCTCGTCGCAGGCCTCCGCCATCGTGAGCACCGCGTGCTTGAACACCTCCCGCCCGGCCATCTTCATGTAGTGCGACCGTTCCCGGACGACCTTCTCGCTGATCGGGTCCAGGGTGCCGCCACCGGGAATGTAGAGGAGCTCCGCCAGGCGCCCATCGGACTTGATGAAGGTCGACAGGATCCCGCGACCGTCCGGACTGCCGGCGGAGATCACGGCCGCCCCCACGCCATCGCCGAACAGGATGGCCGTGGAGCGATCCTGCTGGTCGGTGATGGCGGTGAGCTTCTCGCCCCCGACCACCAGCACATGCCGCGCCTGCCCCGCGCAGATCAGGCCCTCGGCCACGGTGAGGCCGTAAAGAAAGCCGGAGCAGGCGGCCGCGAGGTCGAAGGCCGCCGCCTTCTGGGCGCCGAGCAGGGCCTGCAGGGTGCAGGCCGTCGAGGGGAGCATCCGGTCGGGCGAGGCGGTGGCCACCACGATCGCGTCGAGGTCGGTGGCTGCCAGGCCGGCGCGCCGCAGCGCGGCCTCGCTGGCCCCCTGGGCCATGACCGACACCGGCTCGGCCGCGGAGGCATAGCGCCGCTCCCGGATGCCGGTGCGCTCCACGATCCACTGGTCGGAGGTCTCCAGCCGGGTGGCGAAGTCCTGGTTGGTCACGACCTGCGACGGGAGGTAGACGCCGAGACCGGCGAGATGCGCGAAGGGCCGCTGCATCAGGGGCGGGACTCCGCCTCGCGCCGCGCGAACTTGGCCCCGATGTGCGCACTGAGGTCGTGCGCGACGGCCTGGGTGGCCACCCGGATGGCGTTCTTGAAGGCGTTCGGCGAGGAGGACCCGTGGCAGATGATGCTGACGCCCTTGACGCCGAGGAGCGGCGCCCCGCCGTACTCGCTGTAGTCGAGGTGGCGGAACACGCCGCGGATCTCCGGCTGCTGCAGGACCGCCGGCGATTCCTTCCTGACGAGCTTGACGATCAGCTTGGCCACCGACTCGTAGAACTTGAGCACGATGTTGCCGACGAAGCCGTCGCAGACCACGATGTCGAGCATCCCGACCGCGTGATGGCCGGCCACGATATCGCGCCCCTCGATATTCCCGACGTAGGTGATGCCGGCGGCCTGCTTGAGGAGCTGGTGCGCCTCCTTGGCGGCGGCGTTCCCCTTCTCGTCTTCCTCGCCCACGTTGAGCAGACCGACCTTGGGGTTGGGGCGGCCCAGCACGTCCTGCATGTAGATCGTGCCCAGCCACGCAAACCCGACGAGCTCCCGCGGGGAGCAGTCGATGGTGGCGCCGGCGTCGAGGAGCAGCACCGGGTCGTCGGTGCTGGGGATCAGCGAGGCGACGGTGGCGCGTTCCACCCCCTCGTGCAGCCCGAGCAGCAAGGTGGAGCCCACCAGTACGGCGCCGGTGTTCCCCGCGGAGACGAACGCATCCGAGGCCCCGGCCTTCTGCAGGCCGAGCCCGATGGCGAGGCTCGAGTTGGGCTTCTTGCGGACGGCGGCCAGCGGCTTCTCGTCCATGCCGATGACGTCGGGCGCATCATGCAGCTCGATGCGCGACCGGTCCACGCCGGGGTGGCGGGCCAGCTCGGCTTCGATCGGCTCGCGCCGCCCGACCAGCTGGATCACGAACCCCGGAGGGAGCTCGGTCAGGGCCTGTACGGCACCCTCGACTTCCGCCTGCGGGGCGTTGTCCCCGCCCATGGCGTCGAGAGCGATCCGGATCACCGTCAGGCGTCCTCGACCTCAATCATCTTCTTGCCCCGGTAGTAGCCGCAGGTCGGGCAGACCCGGTGCGACAGCTTTGGGGAGGTGCAGCGCGGACACGGCTGGGTGGCCATGGAGGCGGCCTTGTGATGCCCCCGCCGGAGCCGCTTGCGGGACTTGGAAAGTTTGCGCTTCGGGACAGCCATCGTGAAGCCTCAGCGAGAAGGGGCCGCGCAGCCGCACGGCCCGGTGTTGAGATCCGTCCCGCAGCGGGGACAGAGGCCGGCGCAGTCCTCGCGGCAGAGCGGGAAGGCCGAGGCCGCCAGGGCCACTTCCTCTCGCACCGCCGGCCGGACGTCGATCCGGATCACAGGCGCCTCCACCGGGTAGACAGCCGGGTCATCGGCGGCGTCCGGGTCGGCGCTGAACAGCACCTCGATATCCTGCTCGAGGGGATACTCTACTTCGGCCAGGCAGCGCCGGCAGGCCCCGCGGAGCCGCCCGGCGACATGGGCCCGCCAGAAGTACTCCTCGGTCCCCGTCTCGGCCAGGCTGCCGGAGATCTGCACCGGCCCGGCGAGGTCGAGCCCGAGGTCCGCGAACAATGGATCATCCGCGGCGAGCTGGCCCTCGGTGCTGACCGGGCCCTCGTGCAATTGCCGAACGTCCACCAGAAGCATAGCCCCAAAACCTAACCGGGACAACGACTTGGGTCAAGATCACCGGCTTCCGGGGGAGGAAATCGGGTTCGAATCCCGCCCCAACCAGCCGGTTCAGCCCCAGAGCCCGGCGATCTCGCTCTCGGTGAAGAAGAAGGCCACTTCCCGCATCCCGTTCTCCGGACTGTCGGAACCGTGCACCGCGTTCTTGCCCTTCGACTCCGCATACAGCTTCCGGATCGTCCCGGCCTCCGCCTCGGCGGGATCGGTGGCCCCCAGGATCCGGCGGAAGTGCGCCACGGCGTCCTCCCGCTCCAGGGCCATGGGCAGGACCGGGCCGGAGGTCATGAACCAGACCAGGTCCTTGTAGAACGGCCGGTCCTTGTGGACCTCGTAGAACTTGGCCGCCTGGGCCTCCGAGAGCCGGGTCAGCCGGGCCGCCCGGATGGTGAAGCCTTCCTTCTGGATGTGGGCGATGATCTGCCCCGCCTTGCCGCTGGCGATCGCGTCGGGCTTGAGCATGCCCAGCGTGAGGATCTTGGCCACGTCGTGTCGTCCGTGATTCAGGTTGATGGGTGCCGTGCCCCGGCGGGGGGCACGGGGTCTACTTGAGCCGCGCCTTCACCAGGTCCACCACGTCCACCGGCCGGCGCATGACCGCGATCTTCGCGGCCTCGAAGGCCGCGATCTTCTCGGCCGCGGTGCCGGAGGAGCCGGAAATGATGGCCCCCGCATGCCCCATGCGCCGCCCCGGCGGCGCCGTCTGGCCGGCGATGAACCCCACCACGGGCTTGGTCACGTGCTCCCGCACGAAGGCGGCGGCGTTCTGCTCATCGGTGCCGCCGATCTCGCCCATCATGACGATGAGGTCGGTGGCCGGGTCGTCCTGGAAGGCCCGCAGGCAGTCGATGAACGAGGTGCCGTTGAGCGGGTCGCCGCCGATGCCGACGCAGGTGCTCTGCCCAATCTTGTGTCGGGTGAGGTGGTTGACCACTTCGTAGGTGAGGGTACCGGAACGGGAGACGAGCCCCACCCGGCCCGGGAGGCAGATGTTCCCCGGGATGATGCCCACCTTGGAGGCGCCCGGCGTGATCAGCCCGGGGCAATTGGGCCCGAGGAGCCGGGCGCCGCGCTCCCGGACGTAGGGAAGGACCCGGGTCATGTCCATGACCGGGACGCCCTCCGTGATGCAGACGATGAGCCCGAGCCCGGCGTCGGCCGCCTCGAAGATGGCGCCGGCGGCGCCGGCGGGCGGCACATAGATGACGGAGGTGTTGGCCCCGGTGGCCGCCACGGCCTCCTCGACCGTGTTGAACACCGGCACCTTGCCCTCGAACAGCTGCCCGCCCTTGCCCGGCGTGACTCCGGCCACCACCTGGGTGCCGTACTCGAGCATCTGCCGGGTGTGGAAGGAACCGTCGCGCCCGGTGATCCCCTGCACCACCAGCCGGGTGCCCTGATCGATGAAGATGCTCATGCGGCCCCCCGGACCAGCGCGACGACCTTCTGCACCGCCTCGTCCATGTCGGAGAGCGCGGTCATGCCGATGCCCTGCAGGATCTTCACGGCCTCCGCCTCGTTGGTGCCGGTCAGGCGCACTACGATCGGCACCTTCACGGGAAACTGCGACAGGGCCGTCTTGATGCCGTTGGCGACATCGTCGGTGCGGGTGATCCCGCCGAAGATGTTGAAGAGGATCGCCTTGACGTTGACGTCGCTGGTGATGATCCGGAGGGCGTTGACCACCTTGTCGGGATTCGAGCTGCCCCCGATGTCCAGGAAGTTCGCCGGCTCGCCGCCGTAATACTTGACCAGGTCCATCGTGGCCATGGCCAGGCCCGCGCCGTTGACCACGCAGCCGACATTCCCCTCGAGCTTGATGAAGGTCAGGTTGGCGCGCCGGGCCTGGACCTCGCTGGGCTCCTCGGCCGACTCGTCGCGCAGCAGGGCGAGGTCGGGGCGGCGGTCGAGCTCGTTGTCGTCGATGGAGATCTTGGCATCCAGCGCCACGACCCGGCCCTCCGGCGTGGTGACCAGCGGGTTGATCTCTGCCAGGGAGCAGCCATTCCCGGTGAAGACCGCGTAGAGCTGCTCCATGATGCGCGCGGCGGCGCGCGCCTTCGTGATGTCGGGGTACAGGAAGAGCGCCAGCTGCAGCGCCTGATGGGGCAGCAGCCCGTAGCGCGGGTCGACCGCCAGCCGCCGGATCTTCTCCGGCGTCTTGGCCGCGACCTCCTCGATGTCGATGCCACCCGCCGGGCTCACCATGAAGACGGGGCGCTGCGTGGCCCGGTCCATGATCAGGCCCACGTAGGCCTCGCTGGCGATGTCCGCCGCCGGGACCACGAGGACCCGCTGCACCACCAGCCCCTTGATGACCATGCCCAGGATCTTCTCGGCGGCTTCCGCCGCCTCGGCCGCATTCTTCGCGAGCTTGACCCCGCCCGCCTTCCCCCGCCCACCCGCATGGACCTGCGCTTTCACGACCACGGTACCCCCGACCCGCCGGGCGATCGCCTCGGCCTCGCTGGGCGTCGAGGCGACGTCGCCGTCGGGCATCGGGATGCCCGCGGCGCGGAACAGGGCGCGCCCCTGGTATTCATGGAGATTCACGATGTCCTCGGACGGCGGAGACGAACGGCGCACCCGGCGCACTGGCGGCGGGGGGTGCATGGCGGGGCGGAAGGTAAGGGGGGAGCTAACCGAAAGCAAGATTGGCACTTAGGGCGATCGGAGCGTGCGCTTCAGCGCCTCCCACGCGCGGGCGAATCCCTCCAGGTCGCCTCGGGTCAGCGCCGCCTCGGCGGCGTCCAGGTGGCGTCGCGCCTCAAGCAGCTGGCTGCCCCGGGCCCCGGCGGAGATGATGGGGGCCGAGAGCCCGAGCAGGTTCTGCCAGGCCTCGTCGAAGTCGTGGCCCGCCCCGCGCCGGTCAGGCACGGCGATGCTGACCCACTTGAGCAGCGGCTCCGTCCCCTCGCGGTGGGCAAACCACGGTTGGTACGCCCCCAGGCCCACGGCCGTCGGCCAGTAGCGCACCGGCCCCGCCTCGAGCCGCGAGCCCTCCTTCTCCACGGAATCGCGGAGCTGCTGGAAGGTCGGGAACTTGGCCCAGCGTGTCGCGAGCGAGGTGGGGTCGGGCAGGGACACGAGCGTGTCGAGCCGGAACAGTGCGAGGTGTTCCCAGCCGTCGGCGACGTGGGCCTGGACGATGCCAGCGACCTCCCGCGCGCCCGCACTCGCGAAGGGCACCACGATCGCCACCCCGCTGGTGTCGGTCTCCCAGACGCCCTCCGCCGCCGGCCCGCTGACCCCGACGGCCTCCACTCGCCCGATCGGCTCCCCCAGTTCCCAATGCGGCTGCCCGAGCACCCGAAGCTGGACCTCGAGCAGTTCCGCGGGGTATGGCAGCGCCCGGACCACTTCGGGGGGGAGGGCCGAGCTGGGCCGGATCAGGCTGTCGGTGAGCGCCTGCCACTCCTTGGCAACCTCCCCTGACCCATGCCGCAGGTAGAGGTCCGTGGCCCCGGATTCCGCGTTCACCACCGCGACGAACGCCGCCACCAGCGAGCCGATCCAGCGGCCGCGCCAGCGCACCCGACTGGAGCCGGGAAAGGCGTCCGAGGCGAGGTATCCGTCGACCAGCCAGACGAGGTCCCCGCCGATCAGCCGGGGGACCGGGGTGCCCCACACGGCGAACGGCGCCAGCCGCCCCAGGCGATCCACCGGGTCCAGATGCCAGAAGACCCGCTCCCCGGCGGGCCCCCTGCCCAGGAGACTGGCCGACTGGAGGGCCCACGCCAGCGTCAGCCGCCGCAGGCCCTGGCCGACCAGCACGCCCGGTTCCGCGCTGTCCACGACACTGGAGGGCCCCCGCGGCCAGAGCCCGCGCGGCGGCAGCAGCAGCGAGGGCGCGCCCCCCGGCGTCCGCAGGCTGTCCGAGTCGTGGACCAGGATCGGGTGGCCCAGCGGCGAGGTCTGGTCGTCGAGCAGGACGGAAACCACCGCCCCGGCCTCGGCGCGATCCCGGACCAGGATCCAGGCCGGCCGCTGATGCTGGGCCAGGGTGACCACCGCCCGGTCGGCCGCGACCAGCCGGCCGGAGTCCGCGCCGGTGGCCTCCGCGGCCAGGGTGGCATGCCACACGGCCACCGGCCGCAGCGGGCCGAGCGGGGCGCTTTCGGTGGCGAGCGTCGTGTCGCGCAGCGCGGTCATGCCGTAGGCCAGCTGGTCCAGGTGGCGCCGGACCCCCGACTCGAGGGCCGCATCGGGATCCGGCCCGAGGAACGCCGGGATGATGTGGTGCCCCAGCAGGGAGGCAGCGGCGAGCACCGCCCACACGGCGGCGAGCAGGCGGTGGTTGCCGCGGATCGACCACCAGAGCGAGACCAGGGCGGCGCCGCAGGCCATGCCCGCGAGGGCCAGCGCCGCCCCGGCCCGGAACGTGAACAGGCCGCTGTGCACGGTGCCGATGATGCCGCCGATGAGCTCGTACGGCTCGAGCAGGTAGCCCCAGGCCAGCGCGAGCGCCAGCAGGACGGCGAGGCCCCCGAGGTGCACCCGCGCCGGCGCCTTCACGGTCAGGCGGCGGTCCGCCCAGGTGATCGCGCGGATCAGGATGTACAGCGTCGTCACCCCGAACAGGGCGAGCAGGGTCAGCAGCACGATGTAGCCGTGCAGCTGCCGCCAGACGGGGAGCCTGGTGAGGTAGAAGCCGATGTCCCGGGCCATGAGCGGGTCGCTCTCGCCGTAGTGCAGGCCGCTCCATCCCACCAGGAGCGTCGGGGTCCAGCCCCCGGCCCCGCGTCCGGCCACGAAGCCCAGGACCAGGCCGCAGGCGATCCCGACGGCGCCGATGGCGCGGAGGTTGACCGCCTCGGAGATCTCGAGATTGCCGAGGCGGCTGCGGACGCGGACGGCGCCGATGGCCTTGTAGACGAGGAGGAGGTGCAGCACGAACCACAGGCAGGCCACGGCGACCCCTGCCGCCTCGAGACCGGAGGACATCAGGGTCCAGCGGGTGACGAACGCGGAGGCCGCCGGGGAGAGCTGGGCGGCCCACCACCGTTCGGTGACGAGGACAGCCGCCCACCGCCCCGCGAAGAGCAGGGCGACCACGATCAGGAGGATGACCGCCAGCCGCTGGGCGCGGGGTGACATGAGCGTGAAGCTAACCGGCGGGAGGGGGCGGACAAGCGGGCGGCGTGCGCCGCCGCCGGGTCAACCGGCCGCGGCCGCGGCGAGCCAGCCCTCGACCTCGGCGCGGTAGGCGTCGAGCGCCGCCTGGTCCGTGGCCTCGAAGCGGAGCACCAGGATCGGCTGGGTATTGGAGGCCCGGACCAGCCCCCAGCCCCGGGGAAAGGTCATCCGCACCCCGTCGATGGTGTTCACCGGGTAGCGGGCGGCGAAGTGCCGGGCCGCCCGGGCCACGAGGTCGAACTTGGCCTCGTCGGCGCAGTCCACCCGGATCTCCGGCGTGGCGAAGGTGACGGGGAGCTCGGCCAGCAACGGCGCCAGGCCACCGCGGCCGGCCGCGACGATCTCGAGCAGTCGGGCGGCCGCGAAGAGCGCGTCGTCGAAGCCGTACCAGTCGCCGCCGAAGAACATGTGGCCGCTCATCTCGCCGGCCAGCGGGGCGTGCAGCTCCTTCATGCGGGCCTTGATGAGCGAGTGCCCGGTCTTCCACATCTCCGGCCGGGCCCCGGCGGCGGCGAGCGCCTGCGGCAGGACCTCGGAGCACTTCACGTCGAAGATCACCGGCGCCCCGGGCCCGAAGCGGCGCACGGCATCGCGGCCGAAGAGCACGAGCAGGAGGTCCCCGAAGACCACCCCGCCAGTCTCGTCGACGGCGCCGATCCGGTCGGCATCACCGTCGAAGGCGATGCCCAGCTCGGCGCCGGTGCGCCGGACCGCCGCCTGCAGATCGCGCAGGTTCTCGAGGACCGTGGGATCGGGATGGTGATTGGGGAAGGTGCCGTCGGAGTCGCAGAAGAGCGGGATGACCTCCGCGCCGAGCGCCTCGAGGGTGCTCACGGCGATGAGGCTGCCGACGCCGTTCCCGCAATCCACCACGACGCGGACGGGCCGGGCCAGGCGATGGTGCTCGACGATGGCCTGCCGGTACCGGCCGAGGATCGACCCGTCGGCGGTCTGGGCACCGGACCCCGCCTGCCAGCTCTCCAGGCTGATGATCTCGTGCAGCCGGAGGATCTCCTCGCCGTGCAGCGAGTCGCCGGTGAGGACCATCTTGAAGCCGTTGAACTCGGGGGGATTATGCGAGCCGGTGACCTGGAGCCCGCCGTCGGTTCCCAGGGCGTGCACCGCGAAGTAGAGCGCGGGGGTGGGCAGCTGGCCCACGTCGACGGCGGTGCCGCCGGTGGCCGCGATGCCCTCCCGGACGGCGGCCGCCAGCGCCTCGCCGGAGGGCCGGTTGTCGCGACCGACGGCCAGCCTCGGCGCGCGCCCGAGGCGTTCCCAGCCCAGGGTGGCGTAGGCCTGCCCCAGGGCCCGCGCGAAGGCGGGCGTCAGCTCGGCGCCGACCACCCCGCGGACATCGTACTGCCGGAAGACGGACCGCGGGACGTTCAACGGCCAGCCACGATCTGCCCGGCCGTGACGGCCAGCGACTCCGCCGCCGCATTCGCCAGGCGGAGCACGGGCGTCGGGTAGATCCCGAAGGCCAGCACGGCGATCACCCCGAGCGCCACCGCGACGCGGGCCGTGCCGGCGAGGCCGCGGTCGAAGTAGACCAGCGGGGCCCGCGCCGGGCGCATGTACATGGCCATGATCACCGGCATGTAGTAGCCGGCGGACACCACGCTGGTGAGCACCAGCAGGACGGCGAGCAACGGGTGCTTGGTGGCCACGATCGCGGAAAGGATGTACCACTTCCCGATGAACCCGATGGTGCCGGGGAAGCCGAGGAGCGACAGCATGCACACGGCGAGGGCGAAGGCCATCCACGGGCGGGTCTCGGCCAGCCCGCCGATCTCGGCCAGCGTCACCTCGCGCTCACCGTCCCGCCCGAGGGCCCCGAGGATCGCGAAGGCGGCGATCGAGGTGAGCCCGTACCCGAGCAGGTAGAATGTCAGCGCCGAAATGCCGAGGGGACTCCCGGGCCACAGGGCGGCGAGCAGGTACCCGGCGTGCGCCACGGAGCTGTACGCCAGCATCCGCTTGATCGACTTCTGGGCCAGGGCCACGAGGTTCCCGAGGAGCATCGTGACCACGGCCAGGCCGAAGAGGATCGGCTGCCAGACCAGGAGCGACGCCTGGAACGAGGTGTAGAGCACCCGCGCCAGGGCGATGAACGCGGCGGTCTTCACGGCGGTGGCCATGAAGCCGGCGACCGGGGTCGGGGCCCCGTCGTACACGTCCGGGGCCCAGGTGTGGAACGGGACCGCGGCCACCTTGAACCCGAAGCCGATCACCAGCATGCCGAGGCCGAGCTTGCCCATCAGGCTCAGGTTGCCCTGTCCGAACTGCGCCCCCACCTGCACGACGTTGGTGGTGCCCGCCGCGCCGTAGACGAGCGCGATGCCATAGAGCAGGAACCCGGAGGCGAAGGCCCCGATCAGGAAGTACTTGAGCGCCGCCTCGGCCGAGAACGGGCTGCCCCGGTTGTAGCCGGCCAGCACGTAGACGGCCACGGACATCGTCTCGAGGCCGAGGAAGAGCACGATCAGGTCCTGGGCGTTGACCATGAACAGCAGGCCCACGACCGCGAGCAGCAGCAGGACGTAGTACTCGGGCGCGACCAGCCGCTCGCGCTCGAGGTAGCCGAGGGAGGCGAGCACCGACCCGGCCGAGACCAGCAGCACGAGGGCGGATCCGACATACCGGAAGCCGTCGAGTGCCACCATGCTGCCCAGCCCCGGCTCCTCGGGGGAGTTGGCGGCGAGCCAGGCGAGGGCGCCCGCCGCGAGCAGCAGGCTGCCCAGGGCGAGCCAGCCGGCGCGCCGGCTGTCGGCCGGACCCTCGTGACGCCAGGCGACCACCAGGAGCACGGCCATGGCGGCCACGCTGAGGACGACCTCGGGCAGGAGGGCGAGCGCCAGGCCCGCGGGCCTGGTCGGATCGATCTGCATGATCACGGGCGCTCCCCGGCGGAGCGGTTGAGGGCCGTGGCGGGGCCGCGTTCGAGGCCCGGCTGGACCAGCTGCACGTAGCGGCGGGCCGCGGCGTCCATCCGGTCGAGCACCGGCCGCGGGTAGAGCCCCATCCAGACCATGCCGATGATGAGCGGCAGGATGACCACCAGCTCGCGGAGGCTGAGGTCGGCGAGGTGGGCGTTCTCCGGCTTGTCGAGGCGGTTGAAGATGATCCGCTGCAGCGCCCAGAGCAGGTAGGCGGCGGCGAAGATCACCCCGGTGGTGGCGATGCCGGTGGCCCACGGGAAGCGGCCGAAGCTGCCGAGGAGCACCAGGAACTCGCCCACGAAGCCGTTGAGCCCCGGCAGGCCGATCGAGGCCAGGGAGGTGACCACGAGCAGCAGCGAGAACACCGGGATGACCCGGGCCAGGCCGCCGAAGGCCGCGATCTCGCGGGTGTGGCGCCGTTCGTAGAGCATGCCGATCAGGAGGAACAGGGCCCCGGTCGAGAGGCCGTGGCCGATCATGATCATGAGCGCGCCCTGCACCGACTGCAGGGTGGCCGCCCAGATGCCGAGCATCACGAAGCCGAGGTGGCTCACCGACGAGTACGCCACCAGCTTCTTGACGTCGGGCTGTACCATGGCCACCAGCGCCCCGTAGACGATGCCGACCACGGCGCAGGTGACCACGATCGAGGTCACCAGCGGCGAGAGGGCGACGTCCGGGAAGAACGGCACCGCGAAGCGCAGGAAACCGTAGGTGCCCATCTTCAGCAGCACGCTGGCCAGGATGACCGAGCCGGCCGTGGGCGCCTCGACGTGCGCGTCCGGCAACCAGGTATGGAACGGGAACATCGGCACCTTGATGGCGAAGGCCAGCGCGAACGCGGCGAAGAGCCACGGCGCGAGGCTGCCCATCGCCGGCGCCGCCTGCAGGAAGGCGTCGTAGGCGAAGCTCGGCACGCCGGTCTGGTCATACACCTGGAACATCATGACGATGATGGCCACCAGCATGAGCAGCGAGCCGGCCATGGTGTAGACGAAGAACTTGATCGCGGCGTAGAGCCGGTTCTTGCCCCCCCAGATCCCGATGATGAAGTACATCGGGATGAGCATCACTTCCCAGAACACGTAGAACAGGAACATGTCCAGGGCGAGGAAGACCCCGAGCATGCCCGTGAGCAGCACGAGGAGGAGGCCGTAGTAGAGCGGCTCGCGCCGCTGGATGTAGCTGAAGCTCGCGAGCACCGCGAGCGGCATGATGGCGGTGGTCAGGAGCACCATGAACAGGGAGAGCCCGTCGAGGCCCACGGCGTACCGGATGCCCCAGCGCGGCAGCCACGCCCCTTCCACGGCGAACTGCATCACCGGCGTGGAGGGATCGAAGGCCCACCACAGCCCGAGGGAGAGCACCAGCTCCAGCAGGACGACGGCCAGGGCGATGTGGCGCGCCCGCGCCGCGGGCGCGAGGGCGATCGGCAGCACCCCCACCAGGGGCAGGAGGAGGAGCGCGTCGAGGATCCAGCGCTCGTAGCCGAGCACGGCAAGGAAGTCGGTCATCGCCAGGCCACCATCCCGAGCACGTAGATCGCGCCCACCAGGAAGAGCACCACGTAGACGCTGACCTGACCGGACTGCAGCCGGCCGCCCAGCCACCCCAGCGCGCGGGACAGCCCGGCCGCGCCGTTCACCCCCGCCCCGTCGATCAGGCCCTGGTCCACCTGCTTCCAGAGAAACACCCGGGAGACCGCCTCGATCGGGCGCACCACGAAGGCATCGTAGAGCTCATCCACGTAGTACTTGTGGAACAGGACCTTCCACAGACCCGTCTCCGCCGGGGCGTCGTGCGCCCGGACCGTGGCGGCCCGCCGGGTGAGGAGCCAGCCCAGCGCCAGCCCGACCACCGCAATCAGCACCGCGCCGCCGACGAGCATGGTCTCCGCGGAGCCCTCGGGGAGCACCGGCGCCGTGCCGAGGCCCTCGGAGACGCTGTTGCCCACGGACAGCACCGGCTCGAGCCAGTGATGCAGCGCGCCGTGCGACGCGCCGATGGCCGGGAAGAACTCCGGCAGGTTGAGCCACCCGCCCACGACGCTGAGCAGGCCGAGCACCAGCAGCGGCCCGGTCATGATCCAGGGGGCCTCGTGGAGGTGGGCCCGCTCGGCCTCACCGGTCCGGTTGGCCCCGAAGAAGGTCAGGGCGACCAGCCGCGCCATGTAGAACGCGGTGAGGAGCGCGGCCACCGCGCCCATCGCCCAGTAGAGGCGGAAGATCGGCTGGTGCTCCCCGCGCCCGAAGGCGAAGGCCAGGATCTCGTCCTTGGAGAAGAAGCCGGCGAAGGGCGGGATCCCCGCGATGGCCAGGGTGGCCAGGATCATCAGGCCGGCGGTGAGCGGCATGTACTTCGCCAGCCCGCCCATGTTCCGCATGTCCTGGGCGTCCTCGTGGCTGTGGGTCGCGTGATAGGCGTGGTGCATGGCGTGGATCACGCTGCCGGAGCCCAGGAACAGGAGCGCCTTGAAGAAGGCGTGGGTCACCAGGTGGAACACGCCGGCCGTGATCGCCCCGGTCCCGACGCCGAGGAACATGTACCCGAGCTGCGACACCGTGGAGTAGGCCAGGACCTTCTTGATGTCGTACTGGCGCAGGCCGATCGTGGCGGCAAAGAGCGCGGTCAGCGCCCCCACCCCGGCGACCACCGTCTGGGTGGCCGGCGCCAGCGCGAAGAGCACGTTGGCGCGGGCCACCAGGTAGACGCCGGCGGTGACCATCGTGGCCGCGTGGATCAGGGCGGAGACCGGCGTCGGGCCCGCCATGGCGTCCGGCAGCCAGGTGTAGAGCGGGATCTGCGCCGACTTGCCGGTGCAGCCGAGGAACAGGAAGAGCGTGATCGCGGTGATCAGCGGGGCCCCGGCGGCCATCACCTGCGGCGCGCGCTCGAACACCTCGGCGTAGCTCAGCGAGCCCGTGGCCTGCCAGATGAGGAACATCGCCACCAGGAAGCCGAAGTCGCCGATCCGGTTGACGATGAAGGCCTTCTTGCCGGCGTCGGCGTTGGCCTTCTCGGTGAACCAGAACCCGATCAGCAGGTAGGAGCAGAGCCCCACCCCCTCCCAGCCGATGAACATCATCGGGAAGGACGCCCCGAGCACCAGGACCAGCATGAACATCACGAAGAGGTTGAGGTACGCGAAGTACCGCGCGTAGCCGTCATCCGCCTTCATGTAGCCCACGCTGAAGAGGTGGATCAGGCTGCCGACCCCGGTGATGACCAGCAGCATGACCATCGAGAGCTGGTCGAGCTGGAAGGCGAAGGCCACCTTGAGGTCGCCGACGGGGATCCATTGCCAGAGCGTGGCGACCTGGGTGGCATGCGGGTCGGCGTGCCAGACGTGCGAGTACCGGCCGAAGAGGCTGAGCGCGATGCCGAAGGCCCCGAGCAGCACGCCGGGCCCCACCACCGAGACCGCGGTCTTGGCGGCGGGCCGCCAGAGCGCGAGGGCCCCGTTGAGCAGGAAGCCGAGCAGCGGCAGCCCGAGCAGGAGGGCGATCGGCAGGGCCGGCCCCGAGGCCTCGGGCGCGCCGCCCGCGGCGAGCGCGGGGAGGAACGCAGGCGGGAAGTGCATCAGCCCCTGAGCAGGTTGATGTTCTGCAGATCCACCGACTTGTGGTGCCGGTAGATCGCAAGGATGATGGCGAGGCCCACGGCCGCCTCGGCCGCCGCCACGGTCATCACGAAGAAGACGAACACCTGCCCCGACATCCCGTGCGCGGTCGAGAGCGCCACGAACGTCAGGTTCACGGCGTTGAGCATCAGCTCGACGCACATGAAGATCACGATGGCATTGCGCCGCAGCAGCACGCCCGCGACCCCGATGGTGAAGAGCAGCGCCGAGACGGCCAGCGAGGGCCCGAGCAGCATCAGATCCTCCGCTTGGCGAGCACCACCGCCCCGACGATCGCCGCCAGGAGCAGGATGCTGGTGAGCTCGAAGGGCACGAGGTAGTGCTCGAAGAGCGGCTTGGCGATGTCGCCCGGCACGCCGCGCTCGAGCGTGGCCTGGGCCGCCCCGAGCGTGCTGTCGAACACCATGCGCGGTTCGGCCAGGACGGTGGAGCGGGTGTACTCGAGCGCCAGCCGCTCGGTGCTGTACCCGACCAGCGAGGGCACCAGCTGGCTCGCCAGCACGCCGGCCAGGATCACCGCCACGAACCAGGTCGGGGTGCGCTGGAGGGCGGTGTCCTGGCGGCCGAGGTTGAGCAGCATGATCACGAACAGGAACAGCACCATGACCGCGCCGGCGTAGACCAGCACCTGGATGACCCCGATGAACTGGGCCTGCAGCAGGAAGAAGATCCCCGCCAGGCAGAGCATGGTGCAGATGAGCCAGAACGCCGAGGCGATCGGGTTCCGCATCACGACCACCAGGAGCGCCGAGATGACCGCCACGGCGGCGAAGAACCAGAAGACCTGCTCGACCATCATTCGCCTTTCGGGTCAGTGGGGTCCCACAGCGTCGAGACCGGGTGGGTCTGCGACGACAGCCGCTCCAGGTCGTAGACGAACCGGTCCCGGCTGTACTCGGCGTTCTCGTAGTGCACGCCGACGTGGATCGCCTCTTCGGGGCATACTTCCTGGCAATAGCCGCAGAACACGCAGCGGAACTCGTCGATCTCGTAGATCAGGGGGTACCGGTGGCCGAGCTCGTCCTCGCCGGGCACCAGCTTGATGCAGTTGGCCGGGCAGATCTGGGGGCAGAGGCCGCAGGCCACGCACTTGGAGCGGCCCTGCTCGTCGGTGAGCATGCGGTGGGTGCCCCGCCACCGCGGGGCGATGGTCCACGCGCCGCGCTCCGGCTCGGGGGCGCTCTTCTCCTCGGGGTACTGCATGGTCACCTTCGGCTCCAGCATCTTCTTGAAGGTGATCGCCATGCCCTTGAGCGTGGCCCGGACGTAGGAGACGTCCTTCTCGGGCCGCTTCATGACCTTCACGCCGATTGCCATAGGCTCCTCAGGCCGCCCGGCGGTCGAGGCCGCCCGAGGCCGCGCCGCGCTTGCGGGAGCCGCTGATCAGCAGGCCCCGGTCGAGCACGATGAACACGATGTAGCCGAGCCCCACGTTGATCGCCGTCAGCACCAGGAGCCGGACGCCCGGGCTGGTCACCCCCGCCACGGTCTCGATCAGGTAGATCGCGGTGGCGATGAGCATCACGTAGGCGAGCGCGATCGGCATCAGCACCTTCCACCCGAGCGCCATCAGCTGGTCGTAGCGGAACCGCGGCAGCGTCCACCGGATCCACATGAAGAAGAACAGCCAGAAGAACACCTTGAGGAACATCATCCCGCCGGTGGCGATGGTCTGCAGCACCCCGGGCGTCTCGTCCCAGTGCGTGAAGGGGATGTCCCAGCCGCCCAGGAAGAGGGTGGTGACCATCGCCGAGACCGTCACCATGTTGGCGTACTCGGCGATGAAGAACATCGAGAACTTCATCGACGAATACTCGGTGTGGTACCCGGCGATCAGCTCCGATTCCGCCTCGGGCATGTCGAAGGGCAGCCGGTTGGTCTCGGCGAAGCCCGCCACCAGGAAGTTGTGGAAGGCGAGGAACAGGGGCAGGATGAACCACCCGAACAGCCCCGCCTGCTGGGCCCGGATGACCTCCCCGAACGCCACGTTGCCGGTGAGCAGCAGCACCGGGACCACCGACAGCCCCATGGCCACTTCGTAGGAGATCATCTGCGCGCTGGCCCGCAGGCCGCCGAGCAGGGCGTACTTGCTGTTGGACGACCAGCCCGCGAGCGCGATCCCGTAGACGCCCATGGAACTCACGGCAAAGACGAACAGGATGCCCACCGGCAGGTCGGCCACCGCCATCGGCATCAGGGCGTCGTAGTGGAACCGGCCCAGCACCGGGAGGGTGAAGTCGAAGGCCACCGGCAGCGGCGCCGCCCAGTGGATCACCGAGGCCAGGGTGAGGGCCGGGATGAACGACAGCGTCGGGGCCAGGGTGAAGAGCACCCGGTTGGCCATCCCCGGGAAGGTCTCTTCCTTGATGATGTTCTTGATGCCGTCGGCCGCCGGCTGCGCCAGCCCCCAGATCCCCACGCGGTTGGGGCCCAGCCGGTACTGCATCCAGGCCGAGACCTTCCGCTCCATCAGGGTGAGCAGCGCCACGCCGATCATGGTCACCGTGAAGACCACCAGCAGCTTCAGGACGGTGACCAGCAGGAACCCCTTCATGTCCGGCGTCATGCGGGCACCCCGTCGGCTCGGCGGCTCGGGGACTGGACGGCGCGGCCGTTCAGTCCCAGGTCCGCGTAGGTGATGCCGGCCAGGACCGGCACCATCGCGGCCGCCGCCGCAAAGGCCTCCGCCGCCGACCCGATGTCGGTCCCCGCGGCGCCCGCGGCCACCCACCAGGCCGGGCGCGCCATGCCCGGCGCGGTGCGCGCCTGCTGGTAGCGCTGCACCCGCTGGTCGCGGTTGACGAAGGTCCCGCTCTCCTCGGCCACGGTGGTCACCGGCAGCACCAGTTCGGCCGCCGGGAGCGCCTGCGCCAGCGTGGTGCCGAACACCACCACGGCCGCCGCCCCGGTCACGAGCGCCGCCTCCGCGTCGGTGAGCGTGGCGTCGAGCACCAGCACGAGGTCGGCGCGGGCGGCGGCCTGGACGGCGGCGCCCCAGTCCGTGCCGTAGCCCAGCAGCCGCGCGCCCTCCGCGTTGGGCGCCCGCTCCTGCCGGAGCGCGAGCCCCGCGACGCCCCGCAGCGGCTCTTCCTGCTCCGCCATGGGCACCTGGACCGCCGCCGTGACCCGCGCCTGGCCGGCGAGCGCCCGCAGCTGCGCCAGGGCCTCGAGGGAGGCGCCCGCCGAGGCAAGGAGCACCACCGAGCCACCCTTCCGCGCGAGGCCGCCGAGGCGCGCCAGCGCCGGTTCCCAGTCGGTGGCCACGTGGCGGCCGCCCTCACGGGCCAGCGGCGCCTCGATGCGGTCGCCGCGGTTCATCCAGCGGTAGTTCATCCGGCCGGTGTCGCAGATGAAGTGCCGGTTGACCTCGAGGTTGGCCCGGGGCCGGATGCGGACCACCACGTTGTCGCGGGTATCGAGCATCACGTTGCAGCCCTGCGAGCAGCCGGTGCAGATGCTGGCGGTCTTGTCGAGGTCCCAGGCCCGCGCCTTGTGCAGGAAGTCCCTGGAGATGAGCGACCCGACGGGGCAGAGGTCCACGACGTTGCCGGCCCAGGGGTGATCGAGCAGCTGGCCCTCGTCGATGCCGATGTGCGCCCGGTCGCCGCGCTCGGAGACGTTGAGGACCGGTGCGCCGGCCACGTCATCCATGAAGCGGACGCAGCGGGTGCACAGGATGCAGCGGTTGGCCACGTACAGCACGTCGGGGCCGAATTCCTCGACCGGGTTGTAGCGCTTGGCGTAGTCGCCGTAGCGGGTGCCGGCCTGCCCCTCCTGGAACACGTAGTCCTGCAGCTCGCACTCGCCGGCCTGGTCGCAGATGGGACAGTCGAGCGGGTGGTTGATGAGCAGGAACTCGAGCACCCCGGTGCGCGCCTTCCGCGCCTGCGGGCTGTCGGTGTGCACCACCTGGCCCTCGGCCACGGTGGTGACGCAGGCGGGCATGAGCTTGGGCGCCTTCTCGACCTCCACCAGGCACATGCGGCACACCGCCGGCGACGGCAGCGAGGGGTGGTAGCAGTAGTGGGGCACCAGCACCCCGGCCTGCTTGGCGGCCTCGATGATGCTCGTGCCCTTCGGCACCTGCACCTGCAGGCCGTCGATCGTGACCGTCACCAGATCTTGGGTCATATCAGACCGTCACCATGACCGGCGGCTTCTGCCGGCTGATATAGGCGTCGAACTCGGCGGGGAACTTCCGGATGGCGCTGACCACCGGGGCGGCGCAGGAATCGCTCAGCACGCAGATGGTCTTGCCCGTCATGTTGTCGGCCAGGTCGAGCAGGAGGTCGAGGTCCTCGCGCCGGCCCTGCCCCGCCAGGATCCGCTCCAGGATCTTGGTGGTCCAGGCGGTGCCCTCGCGGCACTGGGTGCACTGGGCGCACGACTCGTGGGCATAGAACCGCGCCAGGCGCATCACCTGGTAGACGATGTCGGTGGAGTCGTCCATGACGATCATCCCGCCCGAGCCGAGCATCGAGCCCTTGGCCACGATGCCCTCGTAGTCCATCGCGCAGCCCTCGATCTCCGCGGCCGTCATGATCGGCACCGAGGACCCGCCGGGAATGACCGCCTTGAGGGTGCGGCCCGGCCGCATCCCGCCGCACATGTCGAAGATGAGGTCGCGCATGGGGGTCCCCATGACCACCTCGTAGTTCCCCGGCTTCTGCACGTGACCGCACACCGAGAACAGCTTGGTGCCGGTGCTCTTCGGGTTGCCCCGGCAGAACGCCTTGTACCAGTCGGCCCCGTGCGTGAGGATGTGGCCGGCGGCACTCAGGGTCTCGACGTTGTTGATGGTCGTGGGCGAGGCCCACAGGCCCGCCACCGCCGGGAACGGCGGCTTGATCCGCGGGTTGCCGCGGCGCCCCTCGATGGAGTTCATCATCGCGGTCTCTTCGCCGCAGATGTACGCCCCCGCCCCGCGGTGCACCACGAGATCGATCCGCCGCCCGCTGCCGAAGACGTTGGCGCCAAGCGCCCCGCCCTGGTACGCCTCCTCCACCGCCGCCACCAGGATCCTGTGCTCCTGGGTGAACTCCCCGCGGACGTAGACGTAGATCCGCTCCGCGCCGATCGCGTGGGCGCCGATGGCGCACCCCTCGATCAGCTGGTGCGGCGTCCAGCGGAGGATCTCGCGGTCCTTGAAGGTGCCCGGCTCCGACTCGTCGGCGTTGCAGACCAGGTAGTGCGGCTTGGTGACCTCCTTGGGCATGAACGACCACTTCATGCCGGTGGGGAAGCCCGCGCCGCCCCGGCCGCGGAGGCCGGACGCCTTGACCTCGTCGATCACCTGGTCGCGCGTCATGCCGAGGGCCTTCTTGAGGCCCGCGTAGCCGCCGCGCTTCACCCAGCCGTCGAAGGTCCGCGCGCCGGCATCCCCGAAGTGCTTGCTGAGGACCGGCTGCTCCTTCGGGTGGCTCGGATGGGGATAGCCCATTACTTGTACCCCTGCAGGATGCCCGGCACGCGCTCCGGGGTGACGGACTCGATGAAGTCGTCGTCGATCAGGACCGGCGTGGCGAAGCCGCACGCGCCGAGGCATTCCACCTCGATCACCGTGAAGCGGCCGTCGGCGCTGGTGGCGCCCAGTTCGTGACAACCGGTGTGCTTGAGGAACGCCCGGGTCACGTCCTCCGCCCCGCAGATGTTGCAGGGCGAGGTGGTGCAGACCTGGATGAAGTGGCGCCCCACCGGGTGGGTATGGTACATGGTGTAGAAGGTCACCACGCCCCGCACGTACGCCGGCGTCACCCCGAGCTCGGCCGCGACCTCGTGGATGGCGCCGTCGGAGATCCAGCCGCGGGCCTCCTGCACCAGCCACAGCGCCGGCAGCAGGCAGGCCTGCCGGGTGGGATACTTCGGGAACAGCGCCTCGAGTTTCGCCCGGGTGGGGCCGACGAACACCGGCTCGTGGCTCTCGCCGGCGGCGTGCGCCGTGCTCATCGGTCAATCTCTCCCATCACGATGTCGATCGAGGCGTTGATGGCGATGACGTCCGACAGCAGGACGCCCTCGCACAGCCTGGGCAGGCAGGCCAGGTTGATGAAGCTGGGCGGCCGCACCCGCCACCGCACCGGCTTGGCGGTGCCGTCGGAGACGAAGTAGTAGCCCAGCTCGCCCTTGGGGTTCTCCACGCCGAGGTAGGCCTCCCCCACCGGCGCCTTGACGCCTTCCATCACCTGCTTGAAGTGGAAGATCATCGCCTCCATGTCGCTCATCGCCCGGTGCTTGGGCGGGAGGATGAGGCGCGGGTCATCGACGTTGATCGGCGCCCCGCGGAGCTGCTCCAGCCGGTCGAGCGCCTGCGTCAGGATCCGGACCGATTGGTGCATCTCCTCGAGCCGCACCCGGTAGCGGTCGTAGATGTCGCCGTGCTCGCCGATGGGGACGTCGAAGTCGTAGGTCTCGTAGCCCAGGTAGGGGCGGTCCTTGCGGACGTCGTAGTCCACCCCGCTGGCCCGGAGCATCGGGCCCGAGAGCGAGTAGTTGATCGCGTCCGGTCCGTCGATCACCCCGACGCCCTGGGTGCGCCCGCACCAGATGGCGTTGCGGGTGAACATGGCATCCACCTCGGCCAGGGTCCGCGGGAAGGTCCGGCAGAAGTCGCGCAACCCCGCCTCGAAGCCGTCCGGGATGTCGGCCATGAGGCCGCCCACCCGGGTCATGCTGGTCGTCAGGCGCGCGCCGGTCCACGCCTCCTGCAGGTTGTACAGCCGCTCGCGCTGGTAGAAGCACCAGAGGAACGGGGTGAACGCCCCGAGGTCGATGCCGGTGGTCCCGAGCCACACCAGGTGGGAGATGATCCGGCTGATCTCGCAGGCCACCACCCGCAGCACCTGGCAGCGCTCGGTGATGGTGATCCCCATGAGCTTCTCGGCCGCGAGCGCGAGGCAGACGTTGTTCGCCATCGGGCTCAGGTAGTCGGTGCGGTCGGTCAGCGGGATGATCTGGTTGTAGTGCCGGTACTCGGCCAGCTTCTCGAACCCCGAATGCAGGTAGCCGATGTGCGGCACCACCCGGACCACGGTCTCGCCGTCGAGCTCGATCACCAGCCGGAGCACCCCGTGGGTCGCCGGGTGCTGGGGACCGATGTTGATCAGCATGTGCTCGCCGCCGAGGTCATCGGCGGTGGCCTGGTAGGCCGGGAGCGCCACGCCGAGGGGCGTGGTCGTGGGGCGGCCCTGGGGGTCGAGGGACGGGGTGGCCAGCGCCACGTCAAGGGTGCGGGTGCTCACTTGACCGACCCCCGATCGCCGCGGGCCAGCCGCTCCTGCATGTCCACCGGCAGGTCGCCGTAGGCCGCCGCGATCGACAGCTCCTCGAGCGAGTAGTGGGCCTCGGGGTTGGCCGTGAGCGCCTGCCGGGTCTGCTCGGCCCGGCTGAAGTGCCCGCGGAGCGGGAAGTCCTTCCGCAGGGGATACCCCTCCGCGTAGGTCTCCCACATGAGGATGCGCCGCAGGTCGGGGTGGCCCTCGAAGGTGACGCCGAACATGTCGAACACCTCGCGCTCCAGCCAGTCCGCGCCCTTCCACAAGTCGAGGACGGACGCCACCGCCAGCGGCCCGGTCTTGTCGAGCTCGGTCTTGACCCGGAGGTCGGCCTTCCGCGCCAGGGAGCGCAGCTGCCAGACCACCTCGAGGGGCCGCTCCTGGTCGCGGTATTCCACCGCGGTGATGTCGGTCAGGTAGTCGAACCGCTGGTCCGGATCGTCCTTGAGCCAGGCCAGCACCTCGTGCACCGCGCCGGGGGCGAGGTACACGATCGTGTCGCCACAGGAGACGGTGTGCCGCAGCACCCGGCCGCCAAACCGGGCACGCAGCGCGGCGACGGAGGGGGAGACCTCGCTCACGCGGACCTCGTCTGGTGCACGCTGTTGCCGAAGGGCTCGCTCACCTCGTCGATCCGGTCGGCCGGCAGGAACAGGCCGTCGGGCCGCACCAGCTGTTCGGTCCGCAGGTCCGCGTCAAGGAAGCTCTCGCCCTTGATCTTCTTCTGGAGCAGCTGGATCCCGTAGATCAGCCCCTCCGGGCGCGGCGGGCAGCCGGGCACGTAGACGTCCACCGGGATGATCGTGTCGATGCCCTGCACCATCGTGTAGGTGTCGAAGATGCCGCCCGAGGAGGCGCAGGCCCCCATGGAAATGGCCCACTTGGGCTGGGGCATCTGGTCCCAGATCTTGCGGATGACCGGCGCCAGCTTGAACGGCAGCCGGCCGGCACAGATCAGCACGTCGGCCTGGCGCGGGGAGAAGCTCATCCGCTCCATGCCGAACCGGGCCAGGTCGAAGCGGCTGGCGGCGCTGGCCATGAACTCGATGGCGCAGCAGGCGGTCCCGAAGGGCATCGGCCACAGGCTGTTGGCCCGGCCCCAGTTGCTGATGACGTCCAGCCGGGTGGTCACCCAGTTGGGCGAGAGGGTGGAGACCTCCGTCCCCGCCCCGCCCTCGGGCAGCGTCAATCCCATTGGAGGGCCCCGCGCTTCCAGATGTAGAGGTAGCCGACCGCGAGGATCGCCACGAAGACGAACATCTCGGCCAGCAGCAGGCCCCGCAGATCCAGGAACTGGTGGAACGCGGCGGCCCAGGGGAGCATGAAGACGGTCTCGATGTCGAAGATGATGAAGAGCATCGCGACCAGGTAGAACTTGACGCTGAACCGTTCGCGGGCGTCCCCCAGGACCGGCATGCCGGACTCATACGGGGAGAGCTTGACCGGGGTGAGGCGATAGGAAGAGAGGACGTGGGACAACCCGAGGATGAGGATGGCATTGGCGACCACGAACGCCAAGACCAGCAACACCGGGATGTAGGCCTGCAGCATGGAGGGGGCCTCGCTGGTGAATTCCTTCACTCTGGGGCGCCACGATAGTAATGACTGGCGCGAAGTTATGGTACCCCTCATGCTCGGCGGCCGGGACTTCGGACAACCCCCGTGTCCCGGCCGCTGGACGGTCCCGCCCCTCGCCCACCGGCCCGTCGGGCGTATATTGCTCCCCCGACCGCGTGGTCGCCGACCGCGCCCACCCCATGCCACCCCGTCTGCGAAGCCCATGACCATCAAGTCCGACCGCTGGATCCGCCGCATGGCGAAGGAAACCGGGATGATCGAGCCGTTCACCGAGGCCCAGGTCCGGCAGGTCGATGCGGCCGGCCGGCGGGTCATCTCCTACGGCGTGTCGTCCTACGGCTACGACATGCGGGTGGCGCCCGAATTCAAGATCTTCACCAATGCCCTCTCGGCCATCGTGGACCCCAAGGAATTCGACAGCAAGAGCTTCGTGGAGTTCGAGGGCGACATCTGCATCGTGCCGCCGAACAGCTTCGCCCTCGCGCGATCGGTCGAGTACTTCCGGATTCCCCGCAACGTACTCACGATCTGCGTGGGAAAGTCCACCTACGCCCGCTGCGGGATCATCACCAACGTGACCCCGTTCGAGCCCGAGTGGGAAGGTCACGTGACACTCGAGATCAGCAATACAACCCCATTGCCGGCAAAGATTTATGCCAACGAGGGGATCTGTCAGGTGCTGTTCTTCGAGGCCGCGCCGGATGACATCTGCGAGACCAGCTACAAGGACAAGGCCGGCAAGTACCAGCGCCAGACCGGGGTCACGCTCCCGAGACTATGATTGTGATGTGGAGAGAGTTGTCCACAACGCACACGGGGCCCGGCCATCGCCGGGCCCCGCCACTTTCCTCCCCACCGCCCTCAGGCTGCGCCCTCAGTCTCCCACGTCTTCCGGACGCTCCAGCCCCACCGCGGTTGTCCGGCGCCGATGGTCCTGGCGGTCCCGGGCCCGGCCGCGGGCAATACGCCATTCGTAGATGGCGAGGACCGGGCCGTAGAACACCACGTCGGCCGCCAGCTTGCCCACGAGCCCGCCCAGGTTGCCGCCGATCAGCTGGAGGCCGAAGGCCATGCAGGCCGGGCGGACGACGAGGAGGTCGAGGCTCTCGGCCGCGCCGAATTCCAGCACCAGGCTCCTCCCGACGGGGATGAGGTCGACCGAGCCGAAGGGGCGGCCCCGGATTCCCGCCTGATGGGCCTCGCGCACACTCTCCCGCAGGAACATGACCCCATAGAACACGACGGCCTCCGCCAGGGCTCCGGCATAGGCGGCCGCCGCGAGGCTCCCGGTCAGCTGCTGCACCCCGACCGCCGTCCCGACCGAGGCCACCGTGCCGAGGACCTCGGAGGGGCCATAGCGGCGGAGCCATTGGGCCACCCGGCCGACCCCACCGACCGGGGCGCGCCCCACGGCCGCCGCGTTCGCCAGGGCCACCTGGTACCGGATCTCGCCGATCTGGAGCTCGTCGCCGGGGCGCAGGGGGCAGGGTGCGCCGATCCGCTCGCCGTTGACCAGGGTGCCGAGCCGGCTCTGGTCCACGACGAACGCGCCGTCGGCGGCGGGGACGATCCAGGCATGCAGACGTGAGACCTGTTCGCCCGGGATGACGATGTCGGACTCCGGCGCGCGGCCGATCGCGAGCGGGCGGCGGCCCAGCGGCCACCGCTTGGGCCCGCGCACCAGCTCGAGCGGCCGCTCCGCGACCCGCGGGCCGAACGCCCCCGACAGACGTTGCATGATCCCCATGGCGACAAAGTAGCCCCGGATTGGACAGGGGAACACCGCGGAATCCCCGGCGGCACCACCCCCGTAGGCCGGTTAGATTTCGCCAACCCGGCGGGAAGGGTTCCCGCCTCCACCGGCTCTCAGGATGACGCATGCGATCGCTTTTCTTCTCAGTGCTCCTGGCCCTCCCGCTCGCCGCCCAGAATCCTCCGCCTCCCCCGACGCCCGCCGCCCCAGGCGGTCCGCGTCCGGCCGCCGCCGCGCAGCGGGAACTCCGGGCCCCCGTCGCCGACACGGGCATGTTCAGCCCCCTGGCCCTGCCCGAGGCCAGTGACCTGCGTCGTGCCGATGGCGCCCCGGGCCGGGCCTACTGGCAGCAGCGGGCAGATTACGTGATCAAGGCCACGCTCGACACCGCCGCCCGGCGGCTCCGCGGGCACGTCACCATCCGGTACACCAATAACTCCCCCGACACGCTGACCCGGGTCTGGATGCAGCTGGACCAGAACCTGTTCCGGAAGAACAGCGTCGGGTCGTACCTGAATGCGCAGGAGAGCCGGTTCGGCGGGGCCAACTTCGACGGCGGCTTCGAGATCACGGGCATGACCCAGGCGCTCGAGTCGGGCCTGCGCCCCAGCCGCGGCCGGGTGGGACAGCTCGCGCCGCGCCCGCTGCCCGTGAAGACCCGGGTGGACGATACCATGATGGAGGTGCAGCTCCCCACGCCGCTGCCCCCGGGCGCGGTCGCGATTCTCGACCTGGGCTACGCCTTCAACATTCCCGACCACGGCGCCGACCGCATGGGCCGCGACGGGACCCTCTACGAGCTGGCCCAGTGGTACCCGCGCATGTGCGTCTATGATGACGTGCACGGCTGGAACACCCTCCAGTACCTGGGCCAGGGCGAGTTCTACCTGGAGTACGGCACCTTCGACTACGAGGTCACGCTGCCGGCCGGGTATATCGTCGCCGGCACCGGGGTGCTCCAGAATCCCCTCGAGGTCCTGACCGCCACCCAGCGCGCCCGGCTCGCGGCGGCGGTGAAGAGCGACACGATCACGCGGATCATCACCGAGGCGGAGCTGGCCTCTGGCGCGGCCCGGCCCCGGAAGGACGGGATGCTGACCTGGCGCTTCAAGGCGGAGAACGTCCGGGACGTGGCCTGGGCCGCGAGCCCGGAGTACCTGTGGGACGCGAGCGGCTGGGAGGGGATCCTGGCCCAGGCGTACTACCGTCCGGCGGCCAAGGCCACCTGGCAGGACGCCGCGGACATGAGCCGCTATTCCATCCAGGAATACAGCACCCGCTGGTTCCGCTATCCCTACCCGCAGATTTCGGCGGTCGAGGGGCCGGTCTCCGGCATGGAATACCCCATGGTGGCCATGGAGGCCAACGACGACAGCAAGGAAGGGCTCTACGCGGTCGTCACCCACGAGATCGGGCACATGTGGTACCCGATGGTCGTCGGGTCGGATGAGCGGCGCTACGCGTGGATGGACGAGGGATTCAACACGTTCATCAACATCTTCTCCGAGGAAGGGTACTTCAAGCGCGACGACACCCGCCGCCGCCAGGGCGAGGGGATGTTCGTGCTGATGAACGACCAGGCCCCGACCGCCCAGCCGATCATGACCTACGCCAACCGGTACCGCACCGAGGGCAACCTCGGCGCCCTGGCGTACATCAAGCCGGCGATGGGGCTCTATGTCCTGCGGAACAAGGTGCTCGGCGCCGACGTCTTCGACGCCGCGTTCCGGGAGTACACCCGCCGCTGGGCCTTCAAGCATCCGCAGCCGGCCGATTTCTTCCGCACCATCGCCGACCTGAGCGGCCGCGACCTCGACTGGTTCTGGCGGGGCTGGTTCTACACCACCGCGGCGCTCGACCAGGCGGTGGAGTCGGTGACCCCGCGGGGCGGCCAGGTGCAGGTGGTGCTGCGGAACGTGGGCCAGCAGGTGATGCCGGTCGAGCTCACCCTCACCTTCGGCGACGGGACCACGCAGGTCTTCAAGTACCCGGTGGAGATCTGGTACAAGGGTGACAAGTACACGGCGGTGATCCCGACCGACAAGCCGGTGACCGCGGCCCAGGTCAACGCCGACGGCCAGTTCCCCGACGTGAACCCGCGGAACAACGGCTGGAAGGCCGCCAGCTGAGGCTCAGCGCAGCAGGCTGACCGCCGCCAGCATCGCCTGGCGGAACGCCCGCCCCGAGTCCCCGGGGCGGGCGTCGTTTGTGGTGTTGACGCAGCCGATCACTCCGACCCGCGTCACCGGGTTGAAATACAGGAACGAGCGAAAGCCCGCCTGTTCCCCGGTGTGCCCCACCAGGGTGACGGGTCCCTGCCGTCGCAGGAAGAAGCCGAGACCCATCGATTCTTCGGCCCCGTCCCCGACCGGGACCACCGGTCGCCACATTTCCTCCAGGGTGGCCCGGCCCAGCACCATGTCGAAGCGCCGCCGGAGCGCGGTATCCGCCCCCGCCGCGCCACTCAGGAAGGCCATCCACCGGGCCAGGTCCGTCACCGGCGCGTTCCACCCCCCGTTCGGGATGGTGATCCCCGGGTCGAACTCCGGGCCGTTGTCCACGATCCGTTCCCGGCCGGCGCTGTCGCGGACCAGCGTGTAGTTGCTGGAACGGAACTCGCGGAGGTGCCACGGCGTCGCCCCGAAGGAGCTCTCGGACAGTCCCAGCGGAATCCACAGGTTCTTGTAGATGTAGGACTGGTACGGGTCGCCGGTCACCGCCTCGATGACCCGGGCCAGGTAGATGTACGCCGGGTTGCTGTAGCCGAACCGCGAGCCGGGCGGGAAGAGGATCTCCTGGTAGGGCATCATGCTCACGAGCTGCTCCCACCGGGTGGGTTCGAACGGCTCCCACGCGACATATCGGCGGTAGGGCCAGGTCGGGTTCTGCAGGCCGGAGGAGTGGGAGAGCAGCATCCGGAGCGTGAGGTGGTCCATCGCGCCGAACGGGTTGTGCACCTGGCGCAGCTCGGGGACCCACCGGGTGATCGGATCGTCGAGGGAGAGCAGGCCGCGGTCGCGGAGGCCGAGGATCGCCACGGCGGTGAGGGTCTTGGTGATCGAGCCCCAGTGGAGGATGGCCCGCGGCCCCATGGCGCGCTGCGCGGCCCGGTCCTGCATTCCGGCGTCGTGCCGCCGCACGATGCGTCCGTCGCGGACCAGGGCCAGGCTTCCGCCCACGACGCTGTCCGCCTGGAGCAGCCGGTCGAAGGCCGCCGTGGCCGCACCCCAGGCGCTGTCGGTCGCGGCCTGGGCGGGAAGCCGCGCGACCAGGAGGGCGGGCAGCACGAAGGGCAAGAGGAGGGCGGGACGCGGCACGGCGAGGTTCCTGGGCTGGGGACAGAGCGAATCTCCGCCCGCCCGGCCCGGCGGTCAACCGATCAGGCGCGCGTCGATCCAGACCGGACCGGCCGTCGGCAGGATCACGGAGCCCCGCACCACCTCGCCGGCCACGATCCGCCGGACCACGCGGTCGAAGGGCCCGTCCCGATTGGGATGCACCTTGTACTGGAAGCTGATGGCCCGCGGAAGCTGCGACTTGAACTCGTACGACCAGGAGTAGAGCTCCCGCTCGCCCTCCGGGGAGATGCGGGCGCGGCGCACCCGTACGAGGATCCCGGCCGAGCTGGGCACGGGATACCACGGACCCCACGGGCCCCCGTTTCCCTCCTCGGGCGAGTTCCCGCCCCGTCGGGCAAGGATGATATCACTCCACCGGCTCACCTGCCCTCCCTGGGCGCGGAATGGGGGTCATCACGGGGGCCCAAGATGGGGACGGGGCGTCAGTCCGCCGTCAATTCCAGGGCAATGACCCGAAGTTCGCGCCAGGATGGGACGTTCGTGGGGGCAACGCGGCCGCGGGGACCGGGGACCGGCAAAATCTTCACGGAAGCGAAGAGGGGCGGCCCGGCGGCCGCCCCTCCCCCAGGCGTCGACCGCCCGCCGGCCTCTCCGATTCAGGGCAGGCCGAGTTGCCAGAGCCCCGAAATCATGTCGCTCGCGTAGAGGGAGCCGCCATAGAGCATCACCCCCCAGACATACGTGTTGCCGCTGCCGCCGGGACGGACCTGGGCAACGATCCGGTTGGACAGGTTGCCGGAGAGCACGCCGGAGATATCGAGCGCCACCACCCCGCCGTTGTAGTACGCCGCGTAGAGCCGCTGGTTGGGCTCGTCCACCCAGAAGTTGTGGGTCCCCGCCCCGGCCAGCCGGAACGACGCCACCTCCACCGGGTGGGCCAGGTCGGACACGTCGACGACGTGGATGTCGCCGCTGGAGGAGCTCCCGACCGCGCCGGGGCCTTCCTCGCCGATGAACAGGTACTTCTGCTCGCCGCTCACCGGATTGTGGAACCACCAGCCATTGTGGGTCTCCCCGCCGAACTTGAGGTTCGAGGGGCTGCCGGTCTTGCTGATCTGCACCGGGCTGAGCGGGGAGCCCCCGTGGGACCCATTGCCGACGTCGAAGATGTAGAGCCCTTCATCCCACGCGAAGACGAACGCGTACCCATCCCGGACGAAGGTGTCGTGGATGCAGTAGTTGTCCGGGATCGTGGTGCTGCTGGCCACGGTGATGGTGCCGCCGGCAGCGGACGAGAGATCGTAGATCTTGAGCGCGCAGCCGGGCGGATCCTGGGCCGCGAAGGCGTAGAGCGTTCCCCCGATGACCGCGAGCGCCCCGGTGTGGAGTCCATTGCTGTTCGGCAACGCCGCCCGGCTGACGGCCACGCCCGGGCTGGTCAGCTCATAGACATGGATCCCGCGATTGGCGCCGCCCTCGCTGGTGAAGACCAGCCACTGCCCGTCGGGAGAGACCTCGAGGTCACTGACCGTGGAGATGCCGGGGGTGATGATCGAGTCGGCGAGGACCGGGGCCCCCCCGGGGTCGAGCTGCCAGACCTTCACCGCGTTGCCGAAGGCGCCACGGAAGCCCCACGTGCCGGTGTAGGCGTAGCCGTCGGCCACCCAGAGGTCGGAGGTGTACCGGTCCACGACGTTGTTGCCCCCGCCGTCGACGCTGAAGGCGGCCACCCCCAGCGCCGCGAACGTCACGGTGGTATCCCCGGGGAGGCTGGCATCGAGCAGGTTGGTCCCTGGCGTGGCCCCGAGCGTCCACGCGATCGCGGCGGCGCCACTCGGCCCACTCACGCTGCTGGGTGCCCCGACACTGCCCCCGCCCGCCTGCACCGCCCACGCGATCGTCACCCCGCCGACCCCGTTGCCATAGGCGTCGGTCACGAGCACCGTGGGCGGGATGAGCACCGCCTGCGAGCGGGACGTCGTCTGGTTGTCGCCGTTGAGCTTGACCAGGCCTGTCGGCGGCCCGGCCGTCCCGGTGCTGGAGAAGACGACCGGCGAGCCGGTGTAGCCCCGGGCGCTGGCCTGCACCACCTGGGGACCCGCGATGGTGCCCAGGGTGCTGGTCATTTCGGCGATCCCGGCGGCGTCCGTCTGGCTGCTGCCGGCGGCCAGCGCGCCGCCCCCGCTCTTGAGGCTCCAGCTGACCTTCACGTCGGGACGTGGCTGGCCCCTGGGATCGGTCACCAGCACCCGGTAGGGCTGCAGCGCCGTCCCCACCGTCGCGGTCTGGGCGTCGCCCGCCTGGAGGGCAATGCCCCCGGTCTCGCGTGGGCCACCTGAGTCGCCCCCGCCGCACGCCAGCCCGATGAGGGTGGCGAGGGCCAGGGGCAGGCGCCTTCCCGGCCGCCGGACCCGACGAGACATCGCCTCAGTGTGCATGTCCGCCCCCCTCCATGGTGTGACCGTCCGCTGGCTCGAGCAGCCCGCCGTAGCGGCCCATTCGATGCCCGGCCAGCCCCCAGCTCAGGCGGACTCCCGCCGTCACCGAGCGCACCCGGTCGGTTCCGTACAGGATCTCCGGGGTCAGGACGCCCCCCATGGTCGGCCGCGCCCGGCCGAGGGTGGCCTCCACGAAAGGCTGGACCGCCAGCGTGCCGACGCCGGCTTCCCGCTCGAAGCCATACCCCACCGTGTGCAGCGTGAAGCGCGTGGTCCCGAGGATGGCGTTCTCCAGGTGCGGCCGCACCGACCGGAACAGGTCCAGTTCCCGGAGATCCTCGGGCCGGTCGCTCCGCTCGAACCGGTAATACGGCCGGTGGGGTCCGCGTCGCCACTCCGCCTCGGCCAGCACCGTGCGGAAGACGAAGAACCCGCCGGCCTCCTCGGTGCGTCCCCATTCGGCCAGCGCGTACAGGCGGCCACCGGCGGCCGCGCGCTGCAGCCGCGCGGCGGCGTGCCACTTCCAGGCATCCGTGCCGGCCCCCGGCCGGTGCTCCGGTGAATGCACCTTGGCCCGCGAGGCGGACAGCTCGAGACAGGGGGCGGGGAGCACCGTGACCCGCGCCGACCAGGAATCACCGAACCGGCCCCACCGGGGCCACTGCCCGGGGCGTTCCGGCTCGTCGCCGTTGAACAGTGCGCCCTCGAAGATCACCGGCCCGGTCCGGACCGCCGCGATCGCCACGGCGCGCTCCAGGATCTGTGCCAGGTGATGGTTGACCGGGTACCGGAGCGTGGGCCGGCCCATCGGGTCGTCGGAACCGAAGGGGGCGAATCCCTTGCCGACGCTCAGCGACAGCCGTACCGCGCCGTCATGGCGCCCGAGCAGATCCACCGCGGAGACCATGAGCTCGTGGGCGTAGGTGTGCGGATGGCGCCGGTCATTGAATCCCTCGCCCCAGCCGCCGGGGGTGAGTTCGCCGTCCGGCATGGTCCACCCCTCGAGGTCGACGGTGCCGAGGGCGCGCAGGTGCCCGCCGAACAGCGTGGCCTGCGCCATCAGGAGGGGCTGCACCAGCCGTCCCTCCGTCAGCCGGCCGCCCCCCGGCACGGGATCGACCCGGGTCACGCTCGCGATGCCCTGCCCCATCAGGTGTACCCGATCGCCCGCCTGCGCGGCCAGCGGCGCCAGGGCGCCGGCGCACAGCCATGCGGCAAGACCGGCTGGCAGGGCGGTAGGCATCAGGCGATCGAGGATGAGGGTCACCAGCGAGGATTGGCGGGGACAGCCGCGCGGCCCGGCGTCAGGGGTGACGTCCGGGCCGCAGGCCACGACACAGCGGGTCCGGCTCAGAGGGCGGCGGAGGCGGTGGATTCCTCGCGCTGCAGCACCGTGGCGGTGATGTAGTCGCGGTAGAGGCGGGTGATCCAGTCCACCGATATGCCCTTGGGGCACGCCTCCTGGCACTCCCCGTGCCAGGTGCAGCCGCCGAAGCCCTCGGCTTCCATCTGGGCCTCCATGCTCAGGGCGCGGCGGTATCGCTCCGGCTGCCCCTGTGGCAGCATCCGGAGGTGCCCCACCTTGGCGGCGGTGAACAGCATGGCGGAGGCATTGGGACAGGCCGCCACGCAGGCCCCGCAGCCGATGCAGGCCGCCGCGTCCATGGCCATGTCGGCGTCGCCCTTGGGCACCGGGGTGGCGTTGCCGTCCGGGGCGGACCCGGTCGAGACGCCGACGTACCCGCCCGCCGCCACGATCCGGTCGAACGCGCTCCGGTCCACCACCAGGTCCTTGAGTACCGGGAAGGCCCGCGCGCGCCATGGCTCGACGTAGATCGTGTCCCCGTCCTTGAAGCTCCGCATGTGGAGCTGGCAGGTGGCGGTGCCCTTCATCGGCCCGTGGGCCACGCCATTGATCATCAGCCCGCACGACCCGCAGATCCCCTCGCGGCAGTCGTGGTCGAAGGCGATCGGGGCCTCGCCCTTCTCGATCAGCCGCTCATTGACCACGTCGAGCATCTCGAGGAAGGACATGTCGGGACTGACGTCGGGGGCCTCGTAGCGCACCAGCTGCCCCGCGGCCGTACCCGACGCCTGGCGCCACACGAAAAGTGTCAGGTTCATGGTCACTTGTAGCTGCGGGTGGAGAGGTGGACGTTCTCGAACTCGAGCATCTCCTTGTGGAGGACCGGGGCGCGGTCGGGACCCTGGTACTCCCAGGCGCCGACGTAGCAGAACGCGTCGTCGTTGCGGCGCGCCTCGCCGTCCGGGGTCTGGTGCTCGGTCCGGAAGTGCCCGCCGCAGGACTCCTCCCGGTGCAGCGCATCGAGGCACATGAGCTCGGCGAACTCGAGGAAGTCGGCCACCCGTCCCGCCTTCTCCAGCGACTGATTGAGTTCCGCGCCGCTGCCGGGCACGTTCACGTTCTCCCAGAACTCCGCCCGCAGGGCCGGGATGCGCGCCAGGTTCTGCCGCAGGCCGGCGGCGTCGCGGGCCATGCCGCAGTTCTCCCACATGAGCTTGCCGAGCTCGCGATGGAAGGAGTCCACCGTGCGCCTGCCGCGGATCTCGAGGAGCCGCCGGGTGGTGGCGGCCACCTCCGCCTCCGCCGCCCGGAAGGCCGCGTGGCCGGGATCGACCCTGGGGAGCGGAGTCGAGGCCAGGTAGTCGCCGATGGTGTAGGGAATGACGAAGTAGCCGTCGGCCAGCCCCTGCATGAGGGCACTCGCGCCGAGCCGATTGGCGCCATGATCGGAGAAATTGGCCTCCCCGAGCACGTGGAGGCCCGGGATGGTGCTCATCAGGTTGTAGTCCACCCACAGGCCGCCCATGGTGTAGTGGACGGCGGGGAAGATCCGCATCGGCACCCGGTACGGATTCTCGTCGGTGATCCGCTCGTACATCTCGAACAGGTTGCCATAGCGCTCGCGGATCTTCTGCTCCCCGAGCCGCCCGATGGCCGCGGCGAAGTCCAGGTACACGCCGAGCCCGTTCGGCCCCACCCCACGCCCCTCATCGCAGACTTCCTTCGCGGCGCGGCTGGCGATGTCCCGCGGGCACAGGTTGCCGTAGCTCGGATACTTCCGTTCCAGGTAGTAGTCGCGTTCGGCCTCGGGGATCTGGCCCGGCGCCCGGCTGTCGCCCTTGGCCTTCGGCACCCACACCCGGCCGTCGTTCCGGAGCGACTCGCTCATCAGGGTGAGCTTGGACTGGTAGTCGCCGCTCACCGGGATGCAGGTGGGGTGGATCTGGGTGTAGCAGGGGTTGCCGAACGCCGCGCCGCGCTTGTAGGCCCGGTAGCTCGCGGTGACGTTGGAGCCCTTGGCGTTGGTGGAGAGGTAGAAGACGTTGCCGTACCCGCCGGTGGCCAGCAGGACCGCGTCGGCCGCGTGGGAGGCGATGGCGCCGGTGACCATGTCCCGGACCACGATGCCCCGGGCCACGCCGTCGACCAGCACCAGGTCGAGCATCTCGGTCCGCGGGAACATCGTGACGGTCCCGGCGGCCACCTGCCGCTCCAGCGCCTGGTAACAGCCCAGCAGGAGCTGCTGGCCGGTCTGGCCCCGGGCGTAGAATGTCCGGCTCACCTGCGCGCCGCCGAAGGAGCGGTTGGCGAGCATGCCGCCGTACTCCCGCGCGAACGGCACGCCCTGCGCCACGCACTGGTCGATGATGTTGACGCTGATCTGGGCCAGGCGGTAGACGTTGGCCTCACGGGCCCGGAAGTCACCACCCTTCACGGTGTCGTAGAACAACCGCCAGATGGAGTCGCCGTCGTTCTGGTAGTTCTTGGCGGCGTTGATGCCGCCCTGGGCGGCGATCGAGTGCGCCCGCCGGGGCGAGTCCTGGAAGCAGAAGCACTTGACGTTGTAGCCCAGCTCGCCGAGCGTCGCCGCCGCGGCGCCGCCGGCCAGCCCGGAGCCCACCACGATCACGGAGTATTTCCGCTTGTTGGCGGGGTTCACCAGCTTCATCTCGAACTTGTGCCGGTCCCACTTCTCCGACAGCGGCCCGCCCGGAATCTTGGCCCGGAGTTCCATGGGCACCTCCTACTGGTGCAGGTAGCCGAGGAGCACGGCCACCGGGATGGAGGTGAAGCCGAGCCAGACGAGCAGGGCGACGATCTGCGGCAGGGGCTGGTGCTTCGGGGCGTACGGGGGCTCGAGACCCAGGGTCCGCGGGCTGGCCCAGAGGCCGTGATACAGGTGGAACGCCAGGCAGATCATGGCCACCAGGTAGATCGCACTGACCCACCAGATCCGGAACCCGCGCACCACGTTGCCGAAGACGTCCATCGGCATGTGGGTCTCCGGCAGGATCGTGCCGGTGGTCAGGTGCAGGATGTGGAAGACGATGAAGAACAGCAGGAACGCGCCGCTGTACCGGATCGTGCGGCCGGCCAGGGTGGAGGCCTGGGGCACCTGCCGGGCGTAGGGCACCGGGCGGGCGGCGCGGCTGCGCAGGATGAGCTGGAGCGAGGTGACGATGTGCAGCACGACCGAGACGAACAGCACGATCCGCGCCGGCCACAGGATGCCCGGCTTGTCCTTCAGGAAGAGCGCGTACCGGTTCAGGTTGATCGAGCTCTGGTAGATGAGCATGTTGCCCAGCACGTGCTGCACCGCGAACAGGGCCAGGATCGTGCCGGTGATCCCCATGATGGCCTTCCGCCCCACCGTGGACCGGAAGTAGACCTTGAACCGGTCCATCAGCTCGCCCCGCCCAGGGTCTTCATGGTGTCGGCCACGGCCGCAGCGCTCTGGTGGAGGGCCGTCCGCTCCTCCGCCGTGAGGGTCACCTCGATGATGCGCTCGAGGCCGTTCCGCCCGAGCTTGCAGGGCACCCCGCAGAAGACGTCCCGCAGGCCGTACTCGCCGGTGAGCCAGGCCGCGCAGGGCAGGATGCGCTTCTTGTCGAGCACGATCGCCTCGGCCATCTGCACCGCGGCCGCGCTGGGGGCGTAGTAGGCGGAGCCGGTCTTGAGGAAGTTCACGATCTCGGCGCCCCCGTTCCGGGTGCGCTGCACGATCGCCTCGAGCTTGTCCTTGGCCAGCAACTGGGTCACGGGGATGCCCGAGACCGTGGTGTAGGAGACCAGGGGCACCATGGTGTCGCCGTGGCCGCCGAGGACCATCGCCTGGATGTCCTCCACCGACACGTCCATGGCCTCGGCCAGGAACGCCCGGTAGCGCGCCGTGTCCAGGACGCCGGCCATGCCGATCACCCGCTCGCGCGGGAAGCCGCTCGCCTGCATGGCCACGTAGCACATGACGTCGAGCGGGTTCGAGACCACGATGATGATGCTCTGCGGCGCCACCCGCGCGATCTCCCGGGCGACCGAGGAGACGATCCCCGCGTTGGTCTTGACCAGGTCGTCCCGGCTCATGCCCGGCTTCCGGGCAATCCCCGCCGTGACGATGAACAGCTCCGAGCCGGCCGCCGCCTCGTAGCCGTTGCTGCCGGTCACCCGGCTGTCGAAGCCCTCGATCGGCGCCGACTGCCACTGGTCGAGGCCCTTCCCCTGCGGGATGCCCTCGACGACGTCGACCATCACGACCGAACGCGCCAGGTTCTTTTCCGCCACGCGCTGCGCGGCGGTCGCGCCCACGTTTCCGGCGCCCACGACGGTGATCTTGCTGAACATAGGTTCGATTTCGGGAGGAAGTGAGGCCCCTGGGCGAGGCCGGCGGGACGCCGGCCCGGCGAGGCGCGTAAAGTTACAGCAATCGCGGCGGCCGGGTAAAGCCCGACGCGCTCAGCGCGGCCCGCCCTTGGGCGGCCCGCCGCGCCCGCCCCGACCGCCGCGCCCACGCCGCCGGCCCTTGCCGCCCCCGCCCGCGGGCCGGCCCCCTGCCGGGTGGCCGCCGGGCGCACGCGGCGGACGCGGCCCCCGCCCCGGGGCGTGCCCGGCGGTCCGTCCCGGCCGGAGCATGGCGTTCTCGTTGCTCGCCGGCTGCGGCAGGTCGTCGTCCTCGAACTCGTCATCGTCGGGGGGCCCCTGGAGCACGGGCGGCGGTCCGTCACTCACACCGAGCTGCCGCAGCCCCTCGTACAGCACCACGCTCACCGCGTTGGCCAGGTTGAGGCTGCGGACCTCGCCCGGCATGGGGATCCGGAAGCACCGCTCGGGGTGCTTCTCGATGATCTTGTCGGGCATGCCGTCCGTCTCGTTGCCGAAGACCAGCACGCTGTTGGCCTGGAACGGCGCCTCGGTGTAATCGCGGTCGGCCTTGGCGGAGAAGTACAGGCAGCGGTCGCGGCTGATCGCGTCGCGGAACCGGAACCAGTTCGGGTGCAGCCACAGGTCCACGCGATCCCAGTAGTCGAGACCCGCCCGCTGCACCTCGCGGGCGTCGAGGCTGAACCCCAGGGGCTCGATGAGGTGCAGGGGCGTGTCGGTCGCGGCGCACAGCCGCGCGATGTTGCCCGTGTTGGGCGGGATGCGTGGTTCGATCAGGGCGATGTGCAGGGCCATGGGTCCCGGTCGGTGTGGGCGGCGGGCGGTCAGCCGCCGCGGGTGTGCATTTCCTTGCGCGGGTCGGCGCGCAGCGTCTCCAGCTGGTAGAGCGCACCGCGATCGGGGAGTGCGGCCCGGAGCTCGGCGCCCCGGTCCTCCCGCGCGCTCCAGGCCTGCCGCAGCAGGGCCAGGAGCTCCGCGTCCGTGGCGCCACCGCGGAGCGGCGCCAGGAGATTCACCCCGGTCGCAGCGTACAGGCACTGCAGGAAGTGGCCGTCGGCCGTCAGCCGGCCCCGGTCGCAGGTGCGGCAGAACGGCTCGGTGGTCGAGGCGATGATCCCGAACACCGTGCCGTCGGGCAGCTCGAACTGGTCGGCCGGCGCCCAGCTCGCCTCGGTCCCGGCGCGGGGCACGATCGAGCCATAGCGCCGCGCCAGGCGGTCCAGCATCTCGCGGCGGGGGACGACGTCGTCCATCCGCCACCCGTTCGCGCCACCCACGTCCATGTACTCGATGAAACGGACCTCGCAGCGCTCCGCGCGGCCGAATTCGATCAGGTCCGCGAGCTCGTCATCATTGAAGCCGCGGATCACCACGGTATTGATCTTCGTCCCGCGGAACCCCGCCGCGCCGGCGGCGCGGATCCCGGCGACGATGTCCCCGTGGTGCCGCGACCGCGCCAGGGCCTCCAGCCGCGACGGCACCAGGGTATCGAGGCTGACCGTGACCCGTTGGAGCCCGGCCGCCCGCAGCGCCGTCGCCGCCCCGGCGAGCAGGACGCCGTTGGTGGTGAGCGAGAGGTCGGCCAGTCCCGGCTGCGCCGCCAGCAGGGCCACGAGGGTCGTCAGGTCCTGGCGGAGCAGCGGCTCGCCGCCGGTCAGCCGCAGCCGGGTCACGCCCAGCGTCATGAAGAGCGTCGCGAGCCGGTGCACTTCCTCGAAGCTCAGGAGCGACCCCCGCGGCAGCCAGACGTACTCCGGCTCCGGCATGCAGTAATTGCACCGCATGTTGCACCGGTCGGTCACCGAGATCCGCAGGCTCCGGAGCGGTCGGCCGAGGCGGTCGAGCGGTCGCGTCATGGCGCACCCGCCCCGTGCGGGGTCGGCGGCCTGGTCGGATCGACCCACGCCACCGTCCCGTCGGCATAGAACTCCTGCTTCCAGACCGGCACGCGGCGCTTGAGTTCCTCGATCACGTAGCGGCAGGCCTCGAAGGCCGGGGCCCGATGTGCACTGGCCGCCACCACCGCCACCGCCACGTCGCCGATGGCCAGGGCGCCGACCCGATGCTGCACCGCGACGTGAACCGGCCACCGCGCCTCGGCCTCGGCCACGATGCGTGCGGTCTCCATCTCGACCATCGGCCCGTAGGCGGAGTACTCCAGCCGGACCACGGCGCGGCCATCCTGGTGATTCCGTACCAGGCCGAGGAAGCTGGCGATCCCACCCCGGTCATCTGCCTGCACGGCGCGCAGCAGTGGCTCGAGGAGGATCGGTGCCTCGGTCAAGACGGGGCGCATGGACTACCCGCCAGCCAGGGGAGGCAACAGCGCGAGTTCGTCGCCGGCCCGCACGGGGGCGTCCAGCCGGGAGTGGACCTGGTTGACCGCGACCAACGGGCGGGCGGGGAGCGCCTGGGTCCCCGGATGCGCCGCGCGCAGCTGGTCCAGCACGGCGCCCACCGTGGTGGGGGCCTCCAGCGGAAGCTCCACCACGTCGGTCCCGGCCAGGTCACGGTAGGCCGCAAACAGGAGCACCCGGATGGTCATGCCCACAAAGATAATGATGCGAGAGGGTTAGACGCGTTGGGGCGGGTCAACGACCCGCCCCGAGGGAAGAACGACCCGGCGTCCCGGCGGCGTTCAATCGAGATCGTCGCTGTCGTCCCCGGCGTCGGCGGGCAGCGGCTCATCCGCCACCAGCGCGCGCAACTCCTTGCTGGGCTTGAAGACAGGCACCGGCCGGGCGGCCACTTCCACCGGATCTCCGGTGCGGGGATTCCGCGCCATGCGGGTCTTGCGGCGCCGGATCTTGAAGGTGCCGAAGCCGCGTACCTCGATGTTGTGCTGGTTCTTAAGCGCTTCCTTGACCGCATCAAGGAACGCATCCACGACCCGCGCGCAGTCCTTCTTCGAGATCATGGGACCGGCAGTGCGGGCAATCGATTCGGTCACCCGTTCGACAAGATCAGCCTTGGTCATCTTTCCCCCGGGGGTCTTCGCGCCCGGCGCCCCCGAAGGACGCGCCGGAATGCTTGAGACTCTAGGGCCTTACCCGTTGACTGTCAAGGGCTTGGCCCACCTCGGGGGGGTCAGCGGCCCACCAGGCGGAGGAATTCCTGGAAGTGTGGGTAGGCGTCGTGCGGCCCCGGAGAGGCCTCCGGGTGGTATTGCACCGCAAAGACCGGAAGTTCTTTGTGGCGAATGCCTTCCACCGTCTGGTCATTCAGATTCACGTGCGTGACCTCGAGGCCGGCCGCGCCAGGAACGCCACGGTCCTCCCCTTCCACCGCGAATCCGTGGTTCTGCGACGTGATAAGTACTTGTCCAGTCTTGAGATCCCGAACCGGGTGGTTGCCGCCACGGTGTCCGTAGGGAAGCTTGACCGTTCGGCCGCCGAAGGCGAGCCCCAGCAGCTGGTGCCCCAGACAGATCCCGAATGTGGGAATCCCGGCCTGGGTCAGCTCCTGGATGTTCTTGATGGCGTACCCGACGGCCGCCGGAT
>JAXLXY010000026.1:0-2517 GCA_046327715.1 Gemmatimonadales bacterium | reverse complement strand
AGCGGGAAGCGGGGCGTGAAGCTAGAGCGGGCGACGGGACCTGAGTAGACCCTGGAGGAGTCGCCGCGAGAGCTGGTTCATCTCGGCGATAGGACCGAGCCGCTCCGCAGGGACGAGGGCCAGCTCCCGGGCGAGGTCGAGCAACTCGGCGGTCTCCACCGCGGAGCCGTAGGCAATTCCGAGATGGCGGGTGTAGTTCGCGCCGGGGCCGAAACTCCATCCCTCGGCGATGTTCAACTGGACGGAGAGCGCAGACCGCTGCAACTGCCCGAACAGGGCCGCGGCCCATGGCACCCAGCAGTCGCGGGCGAGGAGGAAACACTCGCGGGATACGACTCGGGCAGACCGCCAGGCCCGGAGAGATCGATGACCGTGCATCCTCCACGCTGCACCCGGACGCAGCGGCCACCATCACCAGAACAACGCGTGGAGTTCCGCTTCCCGCTTCCCGCTTCCCTTTTCCCTCTTCCCGTTTCCCGTTTCCCCGCCCCGCCTGCCACCGGCCTAATACTTGTGCAGCACCCCCGCCAGCAGGGCGATGAGTCCCAGGTTGCCGGCGATCATCCCGGCCATCGACTGGCGCTTGCGCAGCGCGTCGAAGAGCGGGGCGGTGTCGCCGGTGGGCGACATGCGGGTGAGACGGCCCAGGGCGGGCAGCGAGACGAAGAGCACCAGCAGCGCGGCGATGACGCCGAAGAGCTGCATGGCCATGAGCCAGGAGCTGGGCGAGGCCTGCCGGGCGGCGGGCACGCTCAGGTGGAAGCCGGAGAGCACGGTGAGGATGATGCCGGGGAGCATCAGGGTGCGGTGGATGCCGTGCAGCATCCGGACGATGACCGCCTGGGTGGCCCGCTCCTCCTTGCGCCCGCGGATGCCGACGAGCATCGCGGCGAGCCCGCCGCCGAGCCAGAGGGTGAATCCGAGGATGTGGGCAAGGTAGGAGAGCGTCATCCGGCCACCGTTTCCATGAGCATGAGTTCGTCGAGGGGCTGGCGACCGTCGAAGCCGGCGTCCACCTCGTGCCAGTGGCCGATGTGGTCCTCGCCGTGGTGCCAGCAGAGGAACACCAGCCGGTCTTCCCGGAGGGCGTAGAAGTCCACCAGGCCCGCCTCGAAACCCTTGAACACGCAGCCGATGGCCTCGAGCTCCACCAGGCAGTCGTTGATGCGGACGGCCTCGCGGCTGGCCGCCTCGCGCAGCGCCAGGATCTCCTCCGACTCCCCCTGCTCCGCCCGGCGCGGGGCGCAGAGCAGCTCGTAGCGCGCCACCAGCTCCTTCCACCGCGGGTGGGCGGCGAGCAGCTCCCCCACCACCCGCCGCACCAGCGGCAGGGTGGCGGTGGCCTCGCGCACGGTGAAGATCCGGGGCCCGGTCATGCTAGCGCCAGACGATCCGGATGCCGGCCACCTGCTCCGGGTGGCTGATGAAGCCGATGACCCGGTGCTCGGAGTCGACCACCGTGATGGTGGGCCGGAGGTGGGACTCGCTCGGGTCCTGGTTGAGGTAGATGGCGAAGCCGTCGAGCTCGGTGTCGGGGCCTACCACCGAGCTGTCGGTGCGCATGATCTCGTCGGCGCGGGTGGTCTGGGGGTCCTGCCCCATGGCCAGGCAGCGGGTGACGAGGTCGCGGTCGCTCAGGCAGCCCAGGAACCGGCGGGTGCGGTGGTCATCGACCACGGGCACCACGGAGATGTTGCGGGTCCGGAACATGATCGCCACTTCGCTCGCGGAGGCATTCGCCACCGCCACGAAGGGGTTGGGCACCATGGCGTCGGAGGCTTTCATTGCTCAGCCGGTTGAAGGAGTGAAGGGCGCGCCGCGGGGAGGCGTCCCAGCCCGCGGGCGGCCCCGGGCCGGAAGGACGGCAGGCACGCTACGGCCGCAATTTGCTCATCCGGGCCCCGAATTCAAGCCCGCGAGCGCCGCGCGCGTGGCCACGTACCCCTCCTCCACGTAACTGCGGACCTGGTCCACCTTGAACGTGGAGCCGCGGCGGGTCCGGGGCCGGACGTGGAGCAGCGGCGGCCGGTTGGGGCTGGCGCGCCACAGCGCGAACTGCGCGGCGCTCTGCCCCGACATCAGGATGCCGAGCGCCTCGTTGTGGGCATCGACCACCGGGGGGAGGCCGCTGGGCGGCCCGGGCTGGGCCAGCTCGTCGAAGCCGGGGCCCACGTCCACCGCCACCACGAGGCGGGCCGGGGGGATCGCCGCCGCCTCGAGCGGCACCACCGCCCGCAGCCCGCCATCGGCGTAGCGGCGCCCGGCGATCTCGGCCGGCGGCAGGAAGAGCGGCAGGGCGCAGCTGGCGTAGAGGGCGTCGAGCAGCGGGGCCTCGCGGCCGCCATCGCCGAAGAGCACCAGCTCCCCGGTGTCGAGCGCCACCGCGGTGACGGTGAGCGGGTGCGCCAGCTCCCCGAAGCGGCGGGCCGGCACCAGCCGGGCCAGCGCGGCGCGGAACGGCTCCGCCTTGAGCAGGGAGCGGGCCCACAGCCCCTTGAAGATGGCGAAGGGGTCGGT
>JAXLXY010000025.1:0-9036 GCA_046327715.1 Gemmatimonadales bacterium | reverse complement strand
CCGGCCCGAGTCCACCGTGAGCGGCCGGGTGAAGGGCTGCCCCGACCAGTCGGTGCCCTCGAGGTTGAACGCCGTCACCGCCGCCGGGCCGATCCGCCCCGCGCCGCCGCGCTGCGCCAGGCCATCGCTCGTGTAGCGCAGGGAGTCCACCGCGCCGCGATCCGCCCACACCCCCACCTGGAAGGTGTAGTACTCCCCCCGCCGCGCCGTGCCCTGGAAGGGCTGGAAGGCGCCCCGCGCCGCCCACGCCGCGGGCACGTCGGTGAGCATCCGGATGGAGCGGCTGCGGTCCTCCGTGAACGCCAGGTACGGCGCATCCGGCTCCCGGGCCCGGAGCGCCGCCCGCTCCGCCGCGGTGGCGGTGTATTCCATCGCCGTGAAGCGGTTGAAGGCGTTGTCGGCGTCGAAGCCGGTGACCGTCGCCGCCGGCAGCGCGCGCCACCCCTCCCCCGCGTCGGCGCCAAGCCCGAAGCGCCGCAGCCACCCGGTGTCGGCGGTGGCCTCCACCGCGCGATACGTGATCCGCGGGTAGTTGGAGCGGAAGCTGCCGGTGTACGGCAGGTAGTAGACGTAGTAGGTGCCCGGCTGGTCGGCCTGGAACACCAGCTCCCCCGCCTCGCGGGTGATCGCCATCCGCGCCACGTTGCGCACCCGGCGCCCGGTGGCGGCGGCGACCACCACGGCGTTCACCCGCTCGGGCGCCGGGTCACGCCGGCGCCAAGGGATCCGCACCCGTACCGCCGGCCCTGCCGCGGGCACCTGCACCACGGCGCGGTGATGTCCCAGGCTGTCTCCCTCCCAGCTCCCCACGCCGTAGGTCAGGCTGTCGGTCGCGGCGGCCACCGGCGTCACCCGCGCCAGCGCGGCCAGCACCGCGCCGTCCATCCCCTCCTCCACCCGCGCCCGCGGCCAGGCCACCAGATCGCCTTCGGCCTCCGCCTCGCGGCCGAGCCGCATCCGGGCCCACAGCGGGAGCACGTCGCTCGCGGTGCCGCTGCCGATCGGGCTCGCCGCGATCCCGGCCCACCGGGCCCGCGCCGCGGCGAGGTTCCCCTGCCGCAGCGCGATCTCCGCCAGCAGCCACTCCTCCAGCCGCTCGTCCACGTCGGCGTCGTAGGGGCGCCCCGCCCCCAGCCGCTCGGGATACAGCCGTGCCGCCGCCACCAGCGCCGCGGCCTCCTCCCACCGCCCCGCGGCGATCGCCTCCACCGCCAGCATGAGCTTGGCCTGCCGGTAGAGGATGTGCCCGTCGCGCGCCCCCTCCGCCGGCAGCACCTCGAGCCGCGCCAGCAGCGTGTCGGCCTCGCGGTAGCGCCCCGCCTCCACCAGCGCGCGCGCCAACGTCAGGCCGGGGACGTCCCCCTCGGGGAAGCGATCGGCGTACTCCTGCGCCACCGCCACCGCGGCCGCCGGCTGGTGCATCCGGAGCAGCTGTTCCGCCAGCAGCCGGCCGTAGCGCCACTCGGCCGGGTCGAGCGCGGCGGCGCGTTCGAGGTCGTGCCGCGCCATGGCGGCGGGCCGGTCGGGCAGCGCCGCGCGCGCGGCGTAGAACGGCGGGAAGTCGGGCACGTCGCCGAGGGCGGTGAGCAGCGTGTCGGCGGTGGCCACGCGGCCGGCGCCCCAGTACGCCAGCGCCAGGTAGTAGCGCGGCTTCCAGCTGGCCGACTGCGCCACCGCCGCCTCGAGCGCCGGCACCACCTCGGGCCGGAACGGGAACACCATCGCCGGCGAAAGCCCGTCGGCCCGCGCGATGAGCCCCGCCCGTTCCGCCGCGGGGCCGAGCGCCGCGCGCCAGTAGAGCGCCTCGGGCTGGTCGCCCGCGGCCGCGAGGATGGTGCGGGCCAGCTCTCCCTCGCCCACATCGGCGTACCAGGCCGCCAGCTCCATGAGCACCTGCTCGGGCAGCTCGGCACGGATGCCGGCGCGCAGGGCGTCGCCCGGGGCCGGGGCGCCCGCGTGCAGCAGCCGCTCGAGGCGCGCCTGGTGGCTGAGCGGGTCGGCGGCCTCGAGCCGCGCCAGCAGCGCGGCGTGGGCGGCCACGTTGCCCTTCCGCCGCGCGGCCACCAGCAGCACGCCAAGGGCGTCGAGGTTGGCGGGCTCATCGGCCAGCGCCTTGGCGGCGTACTGCTCCGCGGCGAGCGGCTGCCGCTCGGCCAGCGCCATCCGCGCCAGCTCGGTCCACGCCGCGCCGCGGTACTCGGGCGAGAGCGCGGCGATCTCGAAGCCGTCCCGGGCATCGGCCAGCCGGCCCAGGCGGCGGTTGGCCAGCCCGTAGTGGTAGTTGGCGGCGCCGTCGTAGGTGTCCACCCGGAGCGCGGCGCGGGCGTAGCCCCGGGCCGCCTGGTACTCCAGCGACCGCAGCGCCAGCGCGGCGCGGTCGGCCAGGGCGGGGACGAAGTCGGGATCGCGGGCCAGCGCGCTGTCGAGGTATACCCGCGCCTGGGCGTAGTCGCGCTGCCGCAGCCACTCCTTGCCCCGGAGGTAGAGCCCGTAGGCCGAGTGCCAGTCGAAGCCGGCCGGCGCGGTGAGCGGGCGCGCCAGCGCGGCGGCCGCCGGGTCGGTGCGGTACACCAGCCGCTCGCCCCCCAGCGTCACCGTGAGGCTCTCGGGCCGGAGGCCGGCCACCGGCACCGTGTCGGTGAAGGTGGCCCGCGGCCCGCGCTCCACGTAGCGGCTGTACACCAGCCGGCTCCCCACCCGCACCACCAGCGTGTCGCGGATCGGCCGCGCCGGCGAGAGCGCCAGGATCACCCGGTTGCCGGCGGTGCGTACGTTGAGCGCGCCCGCCGCGCCGGCCACCGCCATCCCGCCGGTGCCGGCCACCGGGTACCACCGCTCGGTCCACCGGTCCACCGTGCGCGGCGCGAAGCCACGGTGCTTGAACGGCGTGACGCTGCTCCCCTCCACCGACTGGTTGAACAGCCGCCCCGACTGCACCTCGGCGTACTGCCCGTCGTGGTCGGTCAGCAGGTCCTCCCAGATCATCCCCTGCCGTGACAGGCCCCAGATCCAGATCTTCTTCCCCGCCTTCTCGTCGCGCGGGGCGGTGCGCACCATGCCGAAGTCCTGGTCGTGCCACCAGGCGCCGAAGAAGTCGGTGGCGGCGCCGAAGACGTGGTACGACTTGTAGCCGCCGAAGTTGTTGCGCTCGTACCAGGAGAGGTCGCGGCCGGCGCTGTCCACCGGCCAGGGCCCCACCTCCCCGGCGTGGCCCAGCCGGCTGGTGCCGGGATAGATGAACTGCAGGTTCCCGCGCACCGGGATCCCGGCGTTCATCCAGCTGTAGTAGGGCTGCTCCAGCGGCGAGGCGTTGAACCAGGTGGAGGTGGTGCTGAAGCTCGCCTCGTCGGGCGCCAGCCGGACCTCGAGCCGCCACGGCGTGCGGGTGAGCAGGTCGAGCGCGCCGATGATGCAGCTCACGCTGCCGTCGGGGTTGGTACGCGCCACGTAGTCCACCGGCGTGGCCACGTTGGGCGTGTGGCCGATGATGCCGTAGTTGGCCTCGATGCCGCCGCTGGTCCACGGCCCCCGCATGGCGATGTCGCGGAACTTGACCGCGTGGTTGTGGTAGATGAACGACCGCCCGGTCGCCTTGTCCACCGCGTCCCAGATCTTCCCGCCGATCTCCGGCAGGATCGTCACCCGCAGGTAGTCGTTCTCCAGCTCCACCACCTTCCAGGCCCGCGGCGCCGCCGTGCGGGCAAAGCCGTCGAAGCGGAAGTAGGGATAGATCCGTCCCACCACCGGGATGGGGTTCGGGTCGCTGAAGGGGTAGGTGGGATACTCGCGGGTGGTCTCGCGGATGGTGGCCGGGCCCTGGGCGGAGAGGACGGCGGGGAGCAGCAGGGCCAGCAGCGTCAGGCGATGGGGGATCATCGGGCAGAAGCTACGCCCGGCGCGGGAGGGGACAAGGGTGGTTGGGCGGTTGGGCGATTGGGCGATTAGGCGATTGGGCGATTAGGCGATTAGGCGGTTGGGCGGTTGGGCGGTTGGGCGGTTCGTCCCTTCCGCCCGTCATCCCGAGGGCCGCAGGCCCGAGGGATCCCTTCGAGTCCGGGCCGGACCTGAAGGAATGACGACGTGGGGCGCTCGGTCGCCGCTCCCCGTTTCCCGCTTCCCGCTTCCCGCTTCCCGTTTCCCCTCTGTCATCCCCCCCACGCCGGCTACTGCGCGCCCCGCCAGGCCAGCGCGATCAGCGGCGACACCACCAGGTACTGGACCACCGTGAACGCCGTCTCCAGCTGGAGGAAGGTGGCCACCGACTGCATCCGGTACTTGGCGGCGGTAGGCAGCACGGCGAGGGACCAGGCGAGGATCCCGAACACCCCGGCGAAGCCCGCCGCGCCGGCGAGCCAGGCGTCGGGGGCGGTGCTGAAGAGGCGGGGATAGAGCCAGGCGTACAGCAGGGCCTGGGTGGCCATCGAAAGCAGGCCGAGGGGAATCAGCATGTCCGGCCGGTAGACCTCGAGGCGTTCGTACTGCGCCCGGAAGATCCGGAGGTGCCAGAAGTAGCCGAGGGGGAAGGTGGGCACCAGGTAGGCCGCGACGGCCAGCCAGAAGGAGGGGCTCATGGACGCTCCGGGAGAGGGGGGGGTTGGCGGCGCGGCTCCAAGGTAGCAGTTTACTTGCAACTTGCAAGCGGAGGGGTGATGCAGCGCAGAGCCCGCCCGGGACGGCGCTCGGGGTGCCCGATCAGCCTGGCCCTGGAGCTGTTCGGCGATCCGTGGACGCTCCTGATCGTGCGCGACGTCATGTTCAAGGCGCGCCGGACCTTCCGGGAATTCCAGGACGCCGGCGAGGGCATGGCCTCCAACATCCTCGCCGACCGGCTCGGCCGGCTGGAGCAGGCCGGCATCCTGTCGAGCGAGCCGGACCCCACCGACGCGCGGCGGGTGCTGTACGGCCTCACGCCCAAGGGCGCCGACCTGGCCCCCGTCCTGGTGGAGCTGGTGCTCTGGTCGGCACGGCACGGGGAGACCGACGCGCCGCCCGCCGTGGTGCGCGCCATGCGCACCCAGCGCGAGCAGGTCATCGCCGAAATCCGTGCCCAGTGGCGCCCCCGCCGCCGGCCCCGCACATGACCGCACCCCCTCGCCTCTTCCCTCTTCCCTCTTCCCCGCTGCTGCGTGAGAACCCCCTTCCCCCTCCCGCGTTACTCACACGAAGGGGTCGCACACCGCGCACCCCGACACCTTGGGGAGGTCACCATGTCCGCCGTCTCGCAGCGCCTGCGTTCGCCCTGGTTCCTCGTCGCGCTCCTCGTGGTCCTCTCCGCCGCCACCAGCGCCTGCGGCAAGAAGGAGGAGGACGGTGGCTACAGCATCCCCACCGAGGAGGCCACCATCCAGAGCTGCGACGACGGGACCGCGGACTGTACGGCGCGCTGACGGCCGCACCACGGACATGGAAAACCACAGGGCCGGCGCGTTGCGCCGGCCCTGTGTCGTGCCCGCCGCTCGTCGCATCCGTCAGGGCGGCGACGCGGGGGTCCAGTAGGCCTCGAAGTTGAGGGCCGAGTCGGCCAGCAGCACCCGCCGGTTCTGGCCGCTCGAGTCGGCCAGCCAGAGGTCGCCGGTGCCGAAGAGCAGCGTGGTCCCGTCGGGCGACCAGGTGGCGGGCCGGTTCCCCTGCGACTCCCCGAACGGCACGTACTGCCGGGTGGCCACCGTGAAGCGCCACTGGTACCACCCCGGCGGGAACATCGGGTCGCTGTCGAGGAAGAGCAGCGAGCTGCCATCGGGCGACCACTTCCCCGCCACCCCGTGGAAGGCCGAGTCGGTGAGCACCTGCTCGACCCCCGTCGTGAGGTCGCGCAGCACCAGCCATGTGACGGAGGGAAAGACGTTGTGGAGGTTGGCCCGGTACACCAGCCAGTGCCCGTCCCGTGACACCGCCGGGTGAGCCCCGCCCTGGCCGGGGGTGGTGGTCAGCCGCTCATGCCCCGTGCCGTCGGCCCGGATCCGCTGCACCTGCCAGGCGGTACCCAGGGTGTCGGACCCCATGTAGTAGATCCACTGCCCGTCGGGCGACCAGCTCGGCGAGTAGTCGTCGTGGGTTCCCTGGGGCCGCAGCCGGTGCAGGTTGGCGCCGGCGGCATCCATGAGGTAGAGCTCCCCCCCATCCTCGAACAGCACCGTGCTCCCGTCGGGCGACACCGCCGGCGACTCGGGATACTGGAGGCTGTCGCGCAGCACCTTGAGGTCGCTGCCATCGGACGCCATGGTCCACAGCCCGTAGGTGCAGTCGAGGTTGCAGCCGACGGGCAGGCGGCGGGTGAAGATGATCCGGTCGAAGAGCGGGGGCGGGGGCGGGTCGTTGTCGTCGGTGGGCGCATCGGTGCAGCCGGCCGCGAGCAGCGCGGCCAGCAGCGGCAGGAGCCTCCTTGCGGTTCCGGGCAGCGTGATCATGGCATCCTCCGGTGGAGGCGGTTAGGCGGGTGGGCGGTTAGGCGGTTCGAGACTTCCACCTGTCATCCCGAGGGCCGCAGGCCCGAGGGATCCCTTGAAGTCCACGCCGGACCCGCAGGGATTCCTCGGTCGCTGCGCTCCCTCGGAATGACAGTCGGGGCAGGGATCCCTCGGGATGACACACCGGGGACTCGGGCCCCCCTTTCCCTCTTCCCTCTTCCCCCTTCCCCCTTCCCCGTCCCTTTTTCCCGCTTCCCGCTTCCCGCTTCCCGCTTCCCGCTTCCCCTATCTCGCCTTGAGGGAAAACGTGAACATCGCCGGCGGATCGGACAGCCGCTGCCCGCCGGCGGCGGTGTAGAGCCCCATCCCGGCGCGGTTGGCGGGGCTGGTGAGCACCCACGCCTCGCGGCAGCCGAGCCGCTTCCCCTCCTCCAGCAGGCACTGCAGCACCTGCTGGCCGATCCCCTGGCGCTGGTGGGTGGGCGCCACGCCCACCTCGTTGACCCAGAGTTCGGCCGGCTTGTCGGGGTGGATGTAGTGCACCCCGGAGGCGAAGCCGACGATCACCCCGGCGTCGAGCGCCACGGCGATGTGGTGCCGCGGGTCCTCGAGGAACTCCCGGCAGAGCGCGGGGTTGGGGTCGTGGTCGAAGACGTCGGGCGCGGGGGTGGCCAGGAGCTGGGCGTCACCGGGACCGAGGATGCGGCACTGCACTGCCATGAAGGATTCTCCGTGAGGGGCGTCGGGTCAGGCCCAAGTGTGCAGGGGCGCGGCGGGGGCGGCAAGGGTGGGGGCCGCCCGGCGGCGGACGTGCGCCCCCTACACCACCACCTTGCACCGGAACCCGCGCGCCGCGTAGTACGACTGGACGCCGTTGTGATAGGTGAACACCGTATCATAGCGCCGGTCGCAGAACAGCGCGCCGCCCAGCGCGCGGATGGAGGCGGGGGTCAGGACCCAGCTCGACGTGGCCAGGTCCACCGGTCCCAGGGCCTGGAGGTCGCGGTACTCCTGCTCGGTGAGCAGCGTGGCGCCCATGGCCTGGGCCAGGCCCAGCGCGCTGGCCTTGGGCGGGTGTTCCTTCCGCGCCTTGCGCGCCTCCTCATCGTAGCAGGTGCTGCGGCGGCCCTTGGGGCTCTCGGCCGCGCAGTCCACGAACGTCACCGCGCCGCTCTTCCTGTCGTGGCCCACCACGTCGGGCTCCCCGCCGGTGCGTTCCATCTCGCCGAGCGCCTGGAGCGTGTCGGGGTTGGCGTCGAGCCGCGCCAGCACCGCGGCCCAGGTCAGGCCCGGGTGACGCGGCATGTGGGCCTCGAACCGCGCCTTGAGCGTGGCCAGAAGGGTGTCGCGCTGCTTGGGGTTGGCGGCGGGGGACTTCGGCTTGGCACCTGGCATGAGGGTCTCGAGGGAGGGAAGCGGGGGGCAGTGGCTACTGCGGCGGCGTCTGCCGCTGCGCTTGGCGATAGAGCAGCCAGCCGATGACGGCCAGTACCGCTCCCGCGGTGACGACATTCCTGGCCCCGTGCAGATCGAAGGCGCCGAACAGGAACCCGAGCAGCCCGAACAAAAAGCACCCTACGCCCAGGCCGAGGCACACCGCGGCCAGCGGCACGGCGGTGAAGTCGGCCCAGCGGAGGTCGCCGGGGGGGTCAGTGGGCCTGGACATGCTAGGAGTCTGACGCCCCGTACCCGCCGCCGCCATACCCCCCGATCGACCAGCCGAGTCCGAGGCAGCCGACCAGGAGCACCAGTGTCCCAGGCCCCACCTCACGGAGGACCAGCAGCGTCACGCCGCCCGCGGCGGCCGCCAGGCCGAACAGGACGGACTGCTTCCGGGTCCGGAACTGGAGCGCCAGCAGCACCAGCGCCACCGCGCCGAGGCCGAACATCACCCAGGCGATGGCCGTCCAGTGGCCGCCGGGTTCGAGGGCGGCGAGGGCACGGGCGCGGACGTAGCCGACGCCGAAGAACAGCGTGGCCAGCGCGGCGGCGGCCGGCAGGCCCCATGTGGTCCAGGGGCGGTCGGGGGTGGGGTTCATCTGCGGCGGCTCACGGGTTGTCACACACCGGCGTCCCCTCCTTGGCCGGGGCGATGCCGTCGAGGGCGGTGTGGGGAATGCGCGACTGCGCCACGTTGCCGACCGTGATCACGCAGGAGGCGCGGAGCCACTCGTGGTTGGCGCGGCCGGCCCAGGTGCCCGCGGTCACGTAGGTGAGCGTGAGCGACACGCCCGGCGACGGGACGATGTAGACCTGCCGCTTGTCGCCGGTGCTCAGCACGCGGCCGTAGGTATTGTGATCGGAGAAGTACATCTCCTGCGCCACCACCAACTGGCGCAGGTCATTGGCCATGGTGCGCAGGAGTTCCCGCGCCATCTCCCTGGAGATCTCGGCGGGCGGGCCCTGGACGCTCGAGGTCTGGGCGTGGAGGGCCGCGGGGAGCGCCTGCAGCGCGGCCGCCAGCGCGAGGCCCATGAAGGCACGTGCTCGCCGGCCAGGCGCTCGCGACATCGAGTAGTTCGGCGGGTTGGTGTGCATGGTGCTGCCTCCGGGGGCAGGGACGGCCGCGGGTGCGGCCCGACATACCCCGCCGATATGCTGCCCCGTCAGGCGCGATTCCGCCAGCCCC
>JAXLXY010000024.1:0-11939 GCA_046327715.1 Gemmatimonadales bacterium | reverse complement strand
TGAGGAGCAAGGCGTCGTCGGCCCCCGCGGCGCGCGCCTGCGCCAGCGCCGCGGCAAAGGAATCCCGGGCGGTGGTCTTGTGCGGGTAGCCGGGGTGCGGGACAGCGCTCACCTGCAAGCGCACCGGCGCGGTGGGGCCGGGTTCTCGCTCGGTCAGCCGGACGCCGTGCGACCCGACCTCCAGCCGGTGCACCCGATCGGCGCCGCCCTCCGGCACGGTGAAGGCCGGCGGGAACGGCACCCCGAGCGCGCGGCAGCTCGAGACCAGGCGGCGGAGGTGCAGGTACCAGAGCGGGGCGCGGCCGCCCCGGACCCGGACCGTCTCGATCAACGTGGGGATCGTGGTCACGTCGGCTCGGCGGCCTGCCGGCCCGGCGGTATGGCGCCGTCCCGGCGCGCGTCCGCCCAGGACTTCACGCCGGTCGCCGTCATGATGATCACCCCGCCCACCAGCGCCCACGGTCCCGGGTACTCGCCGTGAACCGCCCACGCCAGCAGGGGGTTGAGCGCCGGCTCCAGGAAGAGGAGCAGCGAGGTCTCGAGCGCGGGCACGTGCGGGATGGCCCGGGTGAGCAGGGCGTACGCCAGCCCGATCTGGAAGATCCCGAGGTAGAGGATGATGGCCCAGTCGCGCGGGCCCGCGCCGCCCATGGGCAGCGCGGCCGGCAGCGCCACCCCGAAGGCGATGAGGTTGCCGAGCACCACCGCGCTCGCCGGCGAGCCGCCGCGGGTGCCCATCCAGCGGAGGCCGATCAGCATGGCCGCGTAGGTCACGCCGGAGGCGAGCGCGAGCAGGTTGCCCTTGACCGGGTCGGGGGCGGTCGCGAACGTCGTCTGGCGCCCGAGGAAGAAGAACGCCATCCCCACCGCCACGGCGGCCATGAAGCCGAGGTCACGGCGGTGCAGCGGCTCCTGGAGCAGCCAGGGGCCGAGAAGCAGGATGTAGAGCGGCGCCGTGGACTGGAGGAAGATCGTGTTCGCGGCGGTGGTGAGCCGGTTGGCCAGCACGAAGAGCACCAGGGTGGCGGCGTAGGCCAGGGCCACGAGGGCGGTGCCCGCCAGCTGCCCGCGGCGCAGCCGGCGCGCCTCCGGCATGAAGAGCCACACCGCGAGCGCCGCCACGCCGGAGCGCAGCGAGGCGACCTGCCAGCTGGTGAAGGCGACCGCCTTGATGGCGGCGCCCCCCGTCGAGAACAGGAACGCGACGCCGAGGATCGCGAGCCGCGCCCGGGCCCGCGGGGTCATCGTGCGCGCACGAGGATTGGCATGCCCAAGGATAACCGGCGATGAACAGCCCCGACACCGAGCGACGCCCGCTGCCCCGCTTCCCCGGGTGGTGGCGCGCCCTGGGTCCCGGCATCGTGTGGATGGCGCTGGCCCAGGGGAGTGGCGAGCTGATCTGGTGGCCGTACCTCGTGGCCAAGTACGGCCTGACGTTCCTCTGCCTGCTGGTACCGGCGTGCCTGCTGCAGTACCCGCTCAACGTGGAGATCGGGCGCTACACGCTGCTCACCGGCGAGACCATCTTCCGCGGCTTCCTGCGGCTGCATCGCGGCTTCGGGATCGCACTCTGGGCGCTCATGACGCTCTCCTTCCTCTGGTTCGGCGCGTTCGCGTCGGCGGGCGGGACGGCGCTCGCCGCGCTCACCGGCATCCCGGCCGGGTGGAGCGCCCGGGGCCAGACGCTGTTCTGGGGGTACGCCTCGATCGCGGTGTTCGTGATCGCGGTGGTGTTCTCGGGGGTGGTGTACCGGCTGGTCGAGAACTTCATGAAGGTGGTGGCGGTGACCACCGTGATCGGGCTGGCGTGGGCGTGCCTGCAACCGGAGGTGCTCGCCGCGCTGCCGTCGTTCCTGCGGGGCCTCGCGGGTCCGCCGGCCGGCGGCCTGCCGCGTCCCTGGGATCCGGCCGACGCCACCAAGCTCCTCACCGGGATCACCTTCGCGGGCCTGGGCGGGTTCTGGATCCTGCTCTACTCGTACTGGCTGAGCGAGAAAGGCGCCGGGATGGCCGCGTATGGGTCCCACGTGACAGGGGTGGGCGGCGGCGGGGCGGGTGCCGCGACGGAGGCGGCCACCCCGGTGCACGGCATGGCGGGAGTGGCCGCGTTGCTCCCCACCGACCGCGAGGAGACCCGGGCCGAGTGGACCCGGTGGCGCCGCTACCTGACGGTGGACGCCCTGGTGGGCATCGGCGGCAACCTGTGCACCACCCTGATGACCTGCCTGCTCGCGTGGGCGCTGCTGTTTCCGAAGGGGCTGCTGCCGGAGGACTATGAACTGGCGGTGGTGCAGAGCCGGTTCTTCGAGGTGAGCTGGGGGCCGGTCGGCCGGCTGCTGTTCCTGGTGGTGGCGGCGGCATTCCTGACCGACACCTGGCTCGCCACCGCCGACGGGGTCAGCCGGATGCAGGCCGACATCATCACGACGGTCTTCCCGGGGGCGGCGCGCCAGGGGCGGCGGCGCTGGTACTGGATCTGCTTCGGCACCCTCACGGCAATCACCGGGGGCACCATGGCGCTCAGCACCCCCGGCGTGCTGATCCTGCTCTCGGCGGTGGTGGGGTTCGCGGGGACAGTGCTGTTCCCGGCGGCGCTGTACCTGCTCAACCACGTGCAGCTGGCGGGCGTAGCTCCCGCCTGGGCCCGGCCCGGCCGCGGCAGCGCCCTGCTGCTCGGCGCGAGCTTCGTGGCGTACCTGGCGCTCGCGGCGCTGTACCTGCGGGAGGTGCTCCGGTAGGGGCAGGCCACCGCCCCTACTGGCAGCGCTCCGAGACCACCGCCCCCTCGATCACCACGGCGCAGACGTGGCTGGTGTACTCGAACGGGTCGCCGTCGAACAGCACCAGGTCGCCGTCCTTCCCCACCTCGAGTGTGCCCACCCGGCGGTCCTGCCCGATGACGCGGGCCGCGTCGCGGGTGATGGTGGCCAGCGCCTGCTCGCGGGTGAGCCCGTTGGCGGCGGCCACCGCCGCCTCGAACAGCACCACCCGGGTCTTGGGTACGTACCCCTCATAGCCGCTCTGCAGCGCCACCGGGATCCCGGCGCCCACCAGCTTCGCCGCGGTCTCGAGGCTCGCGCTGCTGGCCGACCCGGTGTTGCGGATCATGCTGGGGTGGAGGATCACCGGTACGCCGGCGGCGCGGATCTCGTCGATCAGCATGTAGCTCTCGGCCGCCCCATCCAGCACCAGGCGGAAGCCGAACTCCCGCTGCAGCCGCAGCGCGGCCTGGATTTCGCTCATGCCCTGCGCGGTGACCAGCGCGGCGGCCCGGCCGTCGAGCACCCGGGCGATGGCCTCCTGGCGGAGGTCGCGGGCCGGCCGCTTGGTGCTGTCGGGGTCGGCCCGCTTGCGGGCGTAGTCCTGCGCCTTGAGGAACGCGGCGCGCAGCATCGCCACGCCCTTGGCCCGGGTGCCGGGCGACTTGCCGCGAAAGTTGTCCGAGACGTCGGGGCCGAGGGTCATGGCCACCATGGTGAGGCTGTCCACCAGCGCCTCCGCCACGCTCGACCCACGGGTCTTCACCACCATCGTCTGCCCGCTCATGAGCGCGCCGGGCCCGTGCCCGGTGTGCAGCGTCGTGACCCCGAAGCCGCGCACCCATTCCACCAGCCGCTCCCGCGCATCATAGGCGTCGAACGCCCGGAGTTCGGGCTGGATCGGGTCGGAGGTCTCGAGCTGGTCCTGATCGTGCGCGTAGTTGAGCGCGCCGGCCAGGCCCACCACCGTGTGGGCATCCACCAGCCCGGGGGTGACGATCCGTGCCGTGAGGGTGCGCACGCCGCGCGGGATCCGCACCCGCGCGGCGGGACCCACCGCCTCGATCCGGCCGTCCTTCCCCACCAGCACCACTCCCGCGGGGATGGGCGCGCCCGCCATGGTGTAGAGGGTATCGGCACGCACCGCGAGCTGGGCCTGCAGGGGCTGGGCCGTGATGCCGAGCAGGAGCAGGGCCCCAAGCCGCCGGGCCGCCGGGCCGCCGAGTCGCGACATCATCGTCCGCCCTCCAGCTCGCCGTCGTCGTCGGAGTGGGTTTCCAGGTCACGCATCAGGCGGAAGGCGCCGGTGGCGTAGGCGCGGTCGGCGGGGTTGCTGCGGTCGAACACCCGCTCCCCGCCCGCCCAGGTCTCCTCCACGTGGGTGTAGATGCTGAAGGGGTCGCCGGAGAGGAGGACGAAGTCGGCGTCCTTGCCCGGCTCCAGGCTGCCCACCCGGTCGGCCAGGTCGAGCATCTTCGCGCCGGCGATGGTGAGCGCCTCGAGCGCGCGGTCACGGGGCATCCCGGCCCGCACCCCGAAGGCCGCCGAGCGGAGGAAGAAGCGAGAATCGGTGATGCCGTCGTCGGTGTGGAAGGCCACCAGAACCCCGGCCGAATCCAGGATGCGGCCGTTGTCCATGCTCAGGTTCATGGTCTCGAGCTTGCCCCCGGGGCTGTCGATCAGGATGATCGAGCAGGGCACTCCGGCGGCCGCGATCTCGCGCGCCACCCGCCACCCCTCCGTGACGTGCTGCAGGACCACCCGGAAGCCGAACTCCTCGCGCAGCCGGAGCACGGTCAGGATGTCGTCGTAGCGGTGAGTGTGGTGATGGACCACCCGCTTCCCCTCGAGCACCTGCACCAGCGCCTCCATCTCGAGGTCCCGCTCCACCCGCTTGGTCGTGTCGGCCTTCGCGAGCTCGAGGCGGCGGCGGTAGTCGAGCGCCTTGACGAACCGCTCGCGCACCAGCGAGGCGGCCTTGCCGCGGGTGCCGGGCCAGGGCGGCGCGCCGCGGGGGTTGGTGCCGTTGGCCATCTTGAACCCACCGCAGATTCCGGTGAGGGGATCCTCGCAGTAGAGCAGGTCGTTGATCGTGCGGCCATCGCGAAGCTTGAGATAGGCGGTCTGCCCCCCCATCAGGTGACCGCTGCCCGGCATGATGTTCACCGTGGTGATGCCGCCCGCCTGGGCCCGCCGGATGTTGTCGCTGTGGATGTCGATCGCGTCGAGGATGCGGACGTCGCCCTGGGTGGGTGAGGAGCGGTCGGCGGCATCGCCGTCGCCGATGTGGCTATGGGTGTCCACCAGGCCGGGGATCAGCACCCGGCCCGCCACGTCGCGGACCTCGGCGCCGGCCGGGATCGTCACCCGGCCCGTGGTGCCGACAGCGAGGATCTTGCCGCCCTGGACCACGAGCGTGCCGCGCTCGATCACCGGGCCGCTCACGGGGAAGATGCGCGCACCGGTGAGGGCGAGCGGCCGCTCCTGTGCGGCGAGCGTGAGGGGCAGCAGGAGTGCGAGCAGGCCGGCATGGCGGACAGCAGTCATCGGAGCTCCGCGAGGATGGGCAAGGCGGTACGGCGGTACGGCGGACAGCAAGATACGGGGAGAATCAGGACGCGTCGAGCCGTTCCAGATCGTGGGCGGCCTGTTCCCAGTCGCTGTACGCGTCGGCCAGCTCGGCGCGCACCACGTCGAGCTCCCGGGCCATGTCCTGCGCGCGGGCCGACCCCTCGGGGGTGCCGTAGAGGCCGGGGTCGGCGAGCTGCGCCGACAGCTCGGCCTGGCGCGCCTCGAGCTCCTGCACCAGCCGCTCGGCCTGGGCCACGGCGCGGGTGGCCGTGCGCACCGCGTTCTGCCGGGCCTTGCGGTCGGTGTCCGGGCGCGGCGCGGCATCGCGCTCCTTCTTCTCCCGGGCCTTGCGCTCCTGCTCGCGGCCGCGCGCCGCCTCGGCGGCCACCCGGCGCCGCTCGGCGCGCGCCGCCTCCCACTCCTCGAAGCTGCCGTCGAAGTCCACGATGCGCCCCTGCTCGATGCCCCAGACGCGGGAGCAGAGCCCGCGCAGCAGCGCGCGATCGTGGCTCACGAGGAGCACGCTGCCCTCATACCCCTCGATGGCGTCCTCGAGGGTCTCGATGGACTCGACGTCGAGGTGGTTGGTGGGCTCGTCGAAGACCAGGAGGTTGGCGGTGCCCAGGGTCATCATGGCGAGCGCCACTCTGGCGAGCTCGCCCCCGGAGAGCGAGCCGGCCCGGCGCAGGGTGGTGTCGCCGGAGAAGTCGAAGCGGCCGAGGTGGTCCATCACCTGGCCCCGGGTCCAGGAGGGGCGGAGGTCGTGGACGATGTCGAACAGGGTCTTGTCGCGCGGCACCTGCGCCAGGTCCTGGCGGTAGACCTCGACCTCGGTGGCGTCGCCGATGCGGACGCTGCCGGCGTCGGCGGGGCGGTCGCCGAGCAGGGTGGCGAGCAGGGTGCTCTTGCCGGCGCCGTTGGGGCCGACCAGCCCCACGACGTCGCCGCGGCGCAGCACGGCGCTGAAGCCGTCGAGCAGGACGCGGTCGCCCACCTTCACCCGGAGCTTGTCGGCCACCAGCACCTGGTCCCCGCCGCGGCCGCTGCTGCGGAAGCGCACCGCCATGGTGTCGAGGTCGTCGGGCGGCGGGGAGAGCCGGGCCACGCGGGCCAGCTTGCGGCGGCGGCCCTTGGCCTGGTTGGTCTTCTGGCCGGCGATGTTGCGCCGGATGAAGTCCTCTTCCTTGGCGATGACCTTCGCCTGCTTCTGGTAGGCGCGGTCCTGTGCCAGCCGGCGCTCGGCGCGCTGGGCCACGAAGCTGGAGTAGTTGCCGCGGTAGGTGAAGCCGGTGCCGGCCTCGAGGTGCAGGATGTGGTCGGCCACCTGGTCGAGGAAGGCGCGGTCGTGGCTGATGATGATCGCCGCGGCGTCGAGGCCGCGGAGGTGGTCCACCAGCCACTCGGTGGTCTCGAGGTCCAGGTGGTTGGTGGGCTCGTCGAGGAGCAGCACGTCGGCGGGGCGCACCAGCTGGCTGGCGAGGCCCAGGCGGCCCCGCTCGCCGCCGCTCAGCGAGGCGAGGGGCTGGTGGTGCGCCGCGTCGGGATCGAAGCCGAGGCCGTGCAGCACCGCGGCCACCCGAGCCTGCACCTCGTAGCCGCCCTCGCGCTGGAAGCGCTCGAGGTCGCGGTCGTAGCGGGTGAGGTCTTCCGGAGTGACGGCGTCGCCCCGCTCGCTCATCCGGTGGGCCTGCTCCTGGAGCGAGTGCTCCAGGGCGAGCAGCGGCCGGAACGCGGCGCAGGCGGCCTCCCAGACGGTCTCCGCGCCGGCGAAGTCGCGGTGCTGGTCGAGCAGGGCGATCCGCAGCCCCGGTGCGCGCGCCACCCCGCCCTTGGCCGGCTGCAGGTCGCCGGTGATGGCCCGGAAGAGCGAGGTCTTGCCGCCGCCGTTGCGGCCGATGAGGCCCCAGCGCTCGCCCCGGCTCACCACGCAGGTGATGTCGGTCAGGAGCGGGTCGGCGCCATACTGGATGGCCACGCCACCGAGGGAGAGGAGGGTCACGGAGGCCGAAGGTAATGACGGCCTCCGTGGCGTGGCTAGCGGGCACCCTCCAGCGGGGCCGGCAGGTGCAGCAGCCAGAGCTCGTTCCCGATCACCCGCCCGTCGCCGCCCCGCTTGGGCGCGATGCCGCCCCGGCCGTCGGCGTCGACCCCGAAGTCGTCGTCGTTGACCAGCGCCAGGGTCCGGGCATCGACCACCACCAGCCCCTCCGGCTTGTCGTACGGGTAGGCGATCGCGGGATCGAGCAGGTCCAGCAGCGGCGCCTTCCGCACCGGGACGATCCCGGCCACGGCCAGGCTGTCGGCGTCCAGCTCCTCGAGGGTGCGCCCACCGAACAGGCGGCCGCGCGGGCCGTCGGCCGGGTCGCTCACGTCCGTGGCCCCCGTCAGGTCCACCTGCACGATCCGCAGGAAGCGCGCGGGATCCGTGGCGTGGCCCGGCACCTTGCCGTCGATCTCCACCACGAGGAAGCGCGTGGGGGAGACGGCGGCGATCTCGGTGATCCGGTGCCCCGGCGCATCGAGGAGGTACACCAGCTGGCGGCTGGTGCCGCTCCGGGTGTCGAACATCACCAGGCGCAGGGCACGCGAGCGGCGGCCGGCCGCCTTGGGGTTGTCGAGCGGACCCTGCATCAGCCCCGCCAGGGTGGTCGTCCCGGGCACCAGGGCGAGGCCTTCCATGCCGCGGTTGGAACGCCGGGCGGCGAGCACGGTGGGCAGGTGGCGCCCCGGCCCCGCGAAGGGACCGATCCGTTCGCGCACCGTCCCGTCGGGGCCGGCGTGCAGCAGCGACGGCCGGTACTCCTCGGAGACCCAGAAGCTGCCGTCCGGCAGCACGACCAGCCCCTCGGTGTCCACCCCGTTCGAATCGGGCGGCAACTGCGCGCCGTCCACCCCGACCGCCACCTCGCCGCTGGCGCCCATGCCCTTGGGCGTGGGCAGCCCCGAGAGCGCCCGGCCATCGGGCAGGTGCAGCGCGATGCGCCGCACCGGCTCGAGCGCGCCGTCGTGCCAGCGGAACTCCCCGATGGTCGGGGCGTACCCGGGCTGCGCGAAGAGCTTGTGGTCCTCGGTGGGCAGGTCCACGTTGGGGCCGCGATCGGTGAGGAAGTACCACTTGCCCCCGGTGACCGCGAGGGCGGAGCCGAAGCCCCCCTGTTCCACCGGCACGCCGGCGACGGTGGTGAGCTCCGCGACCCGGGGGACCGGCACCCGCCGCGCGCCGGCGTCGGGCACGGGGGGAGCGGCGGGTGCGGGGGCGCAGGCCGCGACCAGGGGCAGCAGCGCGGCGATCCGGTCGAGGGAGCGTGGCACGGGAGCTGGTCTCGGGATGAAGGTGCGGTGAGAGTCGCCGGCGCCGGTCACGAAACGGTGACGGGAGGGTATCAGCCCGCGCGCAGGCGGCGCCCCGGGGGGTAGGGGAAGATATCGACCACCTCGCCCCGCCGGGCCAGTTCCTGCATGCGCCGCCAGTACTCCACCGTGAGGAGTTCCCCGTGCGCCTGCTGGAACACCTCGCCGGGGCGGCCCGGGAGGGTGAGGAAGGCGCGGAACTCCTCGGGGAAGATGTCGTGCTCGCCCACCGAGAACCACGGCTCGGCACTGTACTCGTCGTCGTCATGCCGCGCCGCGGGGATCGCGCGGAAGTTGCACTCGGTCAGGAGGCAGAGCTCGTCGTAGTCGTAGAAGATCACGCGGCCGTGCCGGGTCACCCCGAAGTTCTTGAGCAGCATGTCGCCAGTGAAGATGTTGGCGGCGGCCAGGTCGCGGATGGCCTGCCCGTAGTCGAGCACGGCGTCGATGGCGTGCGCCTCGTCGGCCTGGCGCAGGTAGAGGTTGAGGGGCGTGACGCGCCGCTCGGTGTAGAGGTGGCGGAAGACCACCTGGTCACCGTCCACCTGGACGGTGCCGGCGCAGTCGGCCAGCAGCTCCTCGAGCAGGCCCGGGGCGAAGCAGTCGCGGCGGAAGGTGAGGCCCTCGAAGTCCTGGGCATCGGCGAGGCGGCCCACCCGGTCGCGGACGAAGACCAGCTGGTACTTTTCCATCACCTGGGCCCGGGTGGTCTGCTTGGGCGGCCCGAAGCGGTCCTTGATGAGCTTGAACACCACGTTGAGCGACGGCAGCGCGAAGACCGCCATGACCAGGCCCTTGTCGCCGGCGGCCACCTCGAAGCGGGCGTCGTGGTGCTCCATGTGGCGCAGGAGCGCGCGCACCAGCTCGGTCTTGCCGTGCTTGTGGTAGCCGAGCGAGGTGTAGAGCTCGTCGAGCGGCTTGCGGGGCATGAGGGTCCGCAGGAACTCCACCATGGCCCGGGGGCAGTCGAGCGCCACGTGGAAGTAGGAGCGGGTGAAGGAGAACACCACGCTCACCTCATCGGAGGTGGGCAGCACGGCATCCACCCGGATGCCCTGCTCGTCGTGCACCAGCGGCAGCACCAGCGGCAGCAGCGCGGTGCCGGCGCGGATGCGCCCCACGAGGTACGCGCCCTTGTTGCGGTAGAACGGCGTGGCCACCATCTCGAGGGCCTCGAGGGCGCCGCCCTGGGGGAGCCGCGCCAGCTCCTCGGCGAGGCGCGCCGCGAGCAGGCGGGCGTCCTCGTCGCGCCGGGGATAGAGGTCAGCGAAGGGGAGGTCGGCGAGCAGCGCCCGGAGCAGCTCCTCGAGGCTGCGCCGGCCATGGTAGGTGCGGAAGACCGGGCCGGTCGCCTGCACCAGCAGCGCCTGGAAGTCGGCGTCGTCGAAGTAGACGCCCATGCCCGGCCCCACCACCCGCAGCACCTGCCGCACCACCGAGTTGAAGAAGGTGTACGCCAGCTCGGCGTCGAGCCGCGGCCGCGCCTCACGGGCGTAGGCCTCGCGGATGGCGCGCCACTGCGAGGGGTCGCCGGCGTCCTCGCCGAGGCCGCGGCGCAGGTCGGTGACGCACCAGCTGACGAACTGGCGGTAGAGGGTCAGGCGCTCCGCGGCGTCCTGCTGGCCGCCGCGCCAGTCGCGCTGCCGGAAGCGGGCCTCGGCGCGCCGGGTGACCAGGAGGAACTGCCCCTGGTGCGCGTCGAAGACGGCCAGGATGCCCCGGGCCACCTCCACTGCCCGGCCCTGCAGGGCCAGGGTCTGGCGGAGCGGCGCGGCGGGATCGGGGTTGGAAGCGGGCGGCATGTTAGATTTCCCCGGGTGCTCCTCGCCCCGAGGAGACGCGTCCAACTTACCACCACCTCCCGTCCATGCCCACACCTCCCAGGTACGACGCGCTGGTCGCCCCGGCCACGGGCGACACCATCACGATGGCCAACGGCACGCTGCAGGTGCCTGACCATCCCATCATCCCCTTCATCGAGGGCGACGGGACCGGGCCGGACATCTGGCGCGCCTCTCAAGCAGTGTTCGACGGCGCGGTGCGGAAGGCCTACGGGGGCAAGCGGAAGATCACCTGGTTCGAGGTCTTCGCGGGCGAGAAGGCCCGCGACAAGCTGGACAGCTGGCTGCCGGACGACACCCTGCGCGCCATCAGCCACCACCTCGTGGGCATCAAGGGCCCGCTCACCACGCCGGTCGGCGGCGGGTTCCGCTCGCTCAACGTGGCGCTGCGGCAGAAGCTCGACCTCTACGCCTGCGTGCGCCCGGTGCGGTGGTTCACCGGGGTGCCGAGCCCGGTGCGGCAGCCCGAGCTCGTGGACATGATCATCTTCCGGGAGAACACCGAGGACATCTACGCCGGCATCGAGTACAAGGCCGGCACCGAGCAGGCCGCGAAGATCGTGACTTTCCTCCTGGAGCAGATGGGGGCCACCACCATCCGCTTCCCGAAGACCAGCGCCATCGGGATCAAGCCGATCTCGGAGGAAGGCAGCAAGCGCCTCATCCGCGCGGCGTTCGACTACGCCATCAAGCAGGGCAAGAAGAGCGTCACCCTGGTGCACAAGGGCAACATCATGAAGTTCACCGAGGGGGGCTTCCGCGACTGGGGCTACGAGCTGGCACGCACCGAGTACGGCGGGACGGAGATCGACGGCGGCCCGTGGTGCCGGCTGCCGGGCGGCGTGATCATCAAGGACGTCATCGCCGACGCGTTCCTGCAGCAGATCCTGACCCGCCCCGCCGAGTACGACGTGATCGCCACCATGAACCTCAACGGCGACTACATCTCCGACGCGCTGGCGGCGCAGGTCGGCGGCATCGGCATCGCGCCGGGCGCCAACATCAACTACCTGACCGGCCACGCCATCTTCGAGGCCACCCACGGCACCGCGCCCAAGTACGCCAACCAGGACAAGGTGAACCCCGGCTCCGTGATCCTCTCGGGCGAGATGATGTTCCGCCACCTCGGCTGGGACGAGGCGGCCGACCTCATCATCAAGGGCCTCGAGGCCACGATCGGCCAGAAGCGCGTGACCTACGACTTCGAACGGTTGATGCCCGGGGCCACGCTGCTCAAGTGCTCCGAGTTCGGCACGGCGGTCGTCGACAACATGTAGCCGGCGTCACCCCCGGCCGGTCGCGGGCCCGGCGCCGATGGCGCCGGGCCCGCGCGCGTCTCGATCCCCCGCGACCACATTCCGGCTTCACGTAATCATCATGGCCGGATGCTATTTTGGGCCGCGATGGCAACGAATTC
>JAXLXY010000023.1:0-13081 GCA_046327715.1 Gemmatimonadales bacterium | reverse complement strand
CGAAGATCACGCCCCCGGGGCGGATACCGATGGCGACTGCGCCCTGGGCATCGAACACCCGGCGCAGGCGTGCCAGCGCATCGCGGTGTTCCGCGGCCCTGGTGGCGATGACATCGGAGCGCCGCCAGCGCCACAGGCCGAAGCCGAGGCCTGTCAGCGCCAGCACCAGCCCGGCGACGACCAGCTCGACCTGCAGGGTCTGGCCGTCCACCGCGCGCTGGACCTCGGTCATCGGAACCGACGCCACGAGCCGCCACGCGGTGCCGCCGATTCCGCGGGATACCTCGAGCATCCCGGCGGCGGCGCTGGCGCCGGCCACTGCCGCCGGGCTAACCGCAACGGAGGTCCCTCCGACCTCCTCGAGCAGGGTGAGGGTCACCGCCGGGGCCGCGAAGATGGGACGGTCCAGGAGCGGGTACAGGTGTACCGCCGGGTCGATCGCGACCACGACCACCCCGAGGTGCCGCTGGCGATCCATGACATCGGCGGCGAAACAGGCCAGCCGCCGGTCCGCGGCGAGGGCGGTGAAGTGCGGGCCGGTCCCGGCGCGCAGCGCGGCCAGTGCCATGCCGCGGCAGGCGGCCGTCCCGGGGGTTCGGTCGGCAGCGCCCACCGTCAGCCGGGTGGCCCCGTCATGGTCGACGACCAGTGCCCCAGTGTACCCGTGCGTGGTCAGGACCGTCCGGAACACCTCGTCGAGGTGCCGGGCCGCCGCCTCATCCGGCCGCTCCGCGGCGAGAAACCGGCTCAGTGACGGGAATCGGGTGAGGACCGCGGCGTCGGCCTCGACATGCCGTGCCACATCCTCGATCGCCGAGCGGCGGTCCTCCGCCAGCACGCTGAGGCGCTCGTCCCACTCGGCCATGCCGGCCTCCCGCTGGCGCGGCACCAGGGTGGTCAGCGCGTATCCGAGGATGCCGAGCAGCACGAGTGCGCACAGGGCCACCACGCCCGGCGCGCGCGACGGCGGCTCGGGTCCCTGGCCACTGCCGCTGCGAGGCTCGGTCATCGGGACTGATCCTGTCTGATTTCCGGCGGGGGCGCCATACTCCATAATCGACCCGGATCAGCGAAGGACTGAGGCGTTCGGCGTGAAGCCGTCTTCATGACGCCGTCACCGGTGGCTCAGCGTGCGGCGTCCACTTTCCACCACCCCCTCCCCCGGAACGGACTGCCGATGTCCCGCACGCTCGACCCGATCCTTGCCCCCCGGACCATCGCCGTGATCGGCGCGTCGCGGGCACCGAACACCATCGGCCACCAGATCCTGGCCAACCTCGTGACCTACGGCTTCACCGGCACCGTCTACCCTGTGCATCCGCATGCCCCGGCGGTCCACGCCATGAAGGCCTGGCCCTCGGTGAGCGCCCTTCCCGAGGTGGTGGACATGGCGGTGGTCTGCGTACCCAAGGGTGCCGTGCCCGGCGTGGCGGAGGAGTGCGGCCGGCGTGGCGTGCGGGGCCTGGTGGTGATCAGTGCGGGGTTCCGCGAGGTGGGCGGCGCGGGCGTGGCGCGGGAACAGGAGCTGGTGGCCATCTGCCAGCGCCACGGCATGCGGCTGGTCGGCCCCAACTGCATGGGGGTGCTCAACGCCGATCCGGCGGTCTCGATGAACGCCACCTTCGCGCCGAGCATGCCGCCGTTCGGGCATGCGGGCTTCGTGAGCCAGTCGGGGGCGATGGGGCTCTCGGTGCTCGACTACGCGCAGGAGTACGGCATCGGCATCGCGCAGTTCGTCTCGATGGGGAACAAGCCGGACGTGAGCGGCAACGACCTGCTGCTGCACTGGGAGCACGATCCCGCCATCGGCGTGATCCTGATGTACGTCGAGAACTTCGGCAACCCGCGACGGTTCCTCGAGATCGCCCGCCGCGTGACGCGGACCAAGCCCATCATCGTGGTCAAGTCGGGCCGCTCCCGGACCGGGGCGCGGGCCGCGAGCTCGCACACCGGCGCCCTCGCCGCGAGTGACACCGCCATCGACGCGCTGCTGTCGCAGGCCGGGGTGCTGCGAGCGGAGAGCGTGGAGGAGCTGTTCGACCTGGCCATGGCCTTCGGCGGGCAGCCGCTGCCGCGGTCGCGGCGGGTGGCGGTGGTGACCAACTCCGGGGGGCCGGGGATCATCGCCGCCGATGCCCTCGAGGCGCGGGGCATGACCGTGGCGGAGCTCGATCCGGTGACCGTCACCCGGCTCAGGCCGCTGTTCCCGGAGGAGGCTTCGCTGCGCAACCCGCTCGACATGATCGCCTCCGCCACGCCGCCCGGATACCGGTCGGCGCTGGATGCGCTGCTCTCCGATCCCGGGGTCGACGGGGTGATGTCGATCTTCGTCCCGCCGCTCGGCGTGCGGCAGGAGGATGTCGCGGAGGCCATCGTGGCGGCCAAGGCCGGCCATCCCGACAAGCCGGTGCTGGCGGTCCTGATGGGGCGCCAGGGCCTGCCCCAGGGCAAGGCGGAGCTGCACGCGGTCAGGATCCCGGCCTACATCTTCCCCGAATCGGCGGCCCGGGCGCTCTCGGCTATGTGCCGGCATCGCGAGTGGACCGAGCGGCCAGTCCCCGTGCCCGAGGTGCTCCCGGTGGAGCGGGCCCGGGCCGACCGGGTGGTGGCGCTGGCGCGCGCCCGGGGCGCTACCCGGCTCGACGAGCTCGAGGCGCTCGAGCTGCTCGCGGCGTACGGCATCCCCACCGCCGGGGCGCTGCTCGCCCGCAGTGCCGACCAGGCAGTGCGCGCCGCCACCCAGCTGGGCTTCCCCGTGGTGCTGAAGATCGTGGCGCCCGCCATCATCCATAAGAGCGACGTGGGCGGGGTCCAGGTCGGCATCGCGAGCGTGGACGAGGCCTACGCCGCGTGGGACCGCATCATGGCCGGCGCGCGGGCGGCCCACCCCGACGCGGCGATCACCGGCGTGCTGGTGCAGGCCATGGTGCAGGGCGGGCGGGAGCTGATCGTCGGCATGAGCCGCGACCCGTCGGTCGGGGCGCTGCTCATGTTCGGGTTGGGCGGTACGCTCGTCGAGGTGCTGGGCGACGTGGTGTTCCGGCTGGCGCCGATCCACCGCCTCGAGGCGCGGGACATGCTCGCCGGGATCCGCGGCGTGCGGCTGCTTGGCGCGGTCCGCGGGGCGCCCCCCGCCGACCTCGCCGCCCTCGAGGACGTCCTGCTCCGGGTGTCACAGCTGGCCACCGACTTTCCGGAGATCAGCGAGATCGATCTCAACCCGGTGCTCGCCTTCGCCGACGGCGCCCGCGCGGTGGACGCGCGCGTGATGCTCGCCCCGCCGTCCGACCCCCTCCCCTCCGACCCGGCCCACCCATGACCGACCGCCGCGCCCCGATCGACTACCTGCACGACCCGCGGCTCAACAAGGGGACGGGCTTCACCGAGGCGGAGCGGGACCGGCTGGGTCTCCGCGGCCTGCTCCCGCCAAGGGTCACCACCCAGCATGACCAGCTGGAGCGGGTGCTCGAGAACTTCCGGCGCAAGCCGTCGGCCCTGGAGCAGTACATCTACCTGATCAGCCTGCAGGACCGCAACGAGCACCTGTTCTACCGCACGGTGATGGAGCACGTCGAGGAGATGATGCCCATCATCTACACCCCCACCGTGGGGGAGGCCTGCGTGCGGTTCGGGCACATCTTCCGGCGCCCGCGCGGCCTCTACATCACGGCCCGCGACCGCGGCCGGGTGCGCGAAGTGCTGCGCAACTGGCCCGAGGCCGACGTGGCCATGATCGTGGCCACCGACGGCGAGCGCATCCTGGGGCTCGGCGACCTCGGCGCCAACGGCATGGGGATCCCGATCGGCAAGCTGGCGCTCTACACCGCCTGCGCCGGCGTGGACCCGGCGCGCTGCCTCCCGGTGGCGATCGACGTCGGCACCGACCGGGCCGACCTGCTGGCCGATCCCCTCTACCTGGGCCTCCCGGAGCGGCGCGTACGGGGCGCGGCCTACGACGCGCTCCTGGAGGAGTTCGTCACCGCGGTGCAGGAGGTGTTCCCCCGGGCGGTGATCCAGTTCGAGGACTTCGCCACCGAGAACGCGGTGCGACTGCTGGCGGCCTACCGCGATCGCGCCTGCTGCTTCAATGATGACATCCAGGGGACGGCGGCCGTGGCGCTGGCGGGGCTGCTGTCGGCGACCCGCATCACGGGGCAGCGGCTGACCGACCACCGGGTCCTGTTCCTCGGCGCCGGCGCCGCGGCGATGGGCATCGCGGGCCTGATCGTGGCCGCGATGGTGCGGGAAGGCCTCCCCGAGTCCGAGGCGCGGCAGCGATGCTGGCTGGTCGATGAGCAGGGGCTGCTCACCGCCGATCGCCCGGGGCTGACCCCGTTCCGGCGCGCCTGGGCCCACCCGCATGCCCCCGTCCCGGATCTCCTGGGGGCCGTGGAGGCCCTGCGCCCGACCGCACTGATCGGGGTGTCCACCGCGGCCGGCGCGTTCACCGAGGCGGTGATCCGCGCCATGGCCCGCCTGCAGCCCCGGCCGATCATCTTCCCGCTGTCCAATCCCACGAGCCGCGCCGAGTGCACGGCGGAGGAGGCTTACCGCTGGTCGGAGGGTCGCGCCATCGTGGCGAGCGGGAGTCCGTTCGGGCCGGTGACGCTCGGGGACCGCACCTTCACGCCGGGGCAGGGCAACAACGCGTACATCTTCCCCGGCGTGGGGCTCGGGGTGATCGTGGCCGGCGCGCGCCGGGTGACCGACACCATGTTCTACGCCGCGGCGCGGACCCTGGCGGCCCAGGTGAGCGAGGCGTCGCTCGAGGCCGGACGGCTCTTCCCGCGGCTGCGGGACATCCGCCGCGTCTCGGCGCTGATCGCGGTGGCGGTGGCGGAGGTCGCCTATGAGGAAGGCCTCGCCACGGTGCCGCGGCCGGCCGACCTCCAGTCGGCCGTGGAGGCCTCGATGTACGACGCGGCCTACCCCACATATCCCTGAGCGGGGCCCTCAGGGCAGGCGCGCTTCGGTGGCCCCGTCGAACCAGTGCAGGGCGCCCGGCGGCACCGCCAGCTCGATGGTGGCCCCGCGGCGCACGGGCGCGACACCCTCGAGCCGCGCCGTCAGGGGCACCCCCGCCGCATCCAGCGTCAGGATCGTCTCACTGCCCAGCGGCTCCACTTCACCCACCTGGGCCACGATGCCGCCCTGGCCGGCCGGCTGCAGGGTGAAGGACTCCGGCCGCACGCCGAGCACCACCGGCTGTCCCGCGGTCACGGGCGGGCGGTGGCTCCCCGGCCCGAGCGGGAGCCGGAAGCCCGGCGTCTCGCCGACGAAGGCGTCTCCTTCGAGCCGGCCCCGCACCAGGATCATCGGCGGACTCCCGATGAAGGTGGCCACGAAGGTGTTGACCGGCCGCTGGTAGATCGCGAGCGGCGCGTCCACCTGCTGCACCCGGCCGTCCTTCATCACGACGATCCGGTCCCCGAGCGTCATGGCCTCGACCTGGTCGTGGGTGACGTAGATCGTGGTGGCGTTGAGCCGGCGGCGCAGCGCCGCGATGTCCCGGCGCATCTGCACCCGCAGCTTGGCGTCGAGGTTGGACAGCGGCTCGTCGAACAGGAAGACCTGCGGCTGGCGCACGATGGCCCGGCCCACCGCCACCCGCTGCCGCTGCCCGCCGGAGAGCTGCCGTGGCTTCCGATCCAGCAGGTCGTCGAGTCCGAGGAGCCGCGACGCTTCCGCCACCCGCGCGGCGATCTCGGCCGGCGGCAGCTTCCGCAGGGTGAGCGCGAAGGCGAGGTTGTCCCGCACCGACATGTGGGGGTAGAGGGCGTAGTTCTGGAACACCATCGCGATGTCGCGATCCCGGGCGGCCACGTCGTTCACCACGCGGTCGCCGATGCGGATGGTGCCCGCGGAGATGTCCTCCAGGCCCGCGATCATGCGGAGCGTGGTGCTCTTGCCGCACCCCGAGGGGCCCACGAGCACCACGAACTCCCCGTCGGCCACCTCGAGGGAGACGTCGTGGACGGCCACCTGCTCCCGGCCCGATTCTACGTATATCTTCCGGACCGCCTCCAGCTGCACTCGGGCCATCTGACCACCCCGGCGAGAATGTCTGACTCGTATCGCTTCCCCGACGGCTTCCTCTGGGGGGCCGCCACCTCCGCCTACCAGATCGAGGGCTCACCCCTGGCCGACGGGGCGGGCCAGAACATCTGGCACCGCTTCTCCCGCACCCCCGGCCTGATCACCGGCGGCGACACCGGCGACCTCGCCTGCGATCACTACCGCCGCGCCGCCGGCGACGTGGAGCTGATGCGGGCGCTCGGGCTCACCGCCTACCGCTTCAGCGTGGCCTGGGCCCGGGTGCTGCCCGAGGGCCGGGGCCGGGTGAACCCGGCTGGCCTGGCCTTTTATGACCGGCTGGTGGACCTGCTCCTGTCCGCCGGCATCCGGCCCGCGGTGACGCTCTACCACTGGGACCTGCCGGCCGCGCTCGACGACCGCGGGGGGTGGCTCAACCGGGACATCGCCGGCTGGTTCGCCGAGTACGCCGAGGTGATGGTGCGCGCCCTGGGCGACCGGGTCTCGCTCTGGACCACGCTCAACGAGCCCTGGGTCTCCGCCGACGGCGGTTACCTCTACGGCGTCCACGCCCCCGGGCACCGGTCCCTCTTCGAGGCGCCGCTCGCCAGCCACAACCTGCTGCGGGCCCATGGCGCGGGGATGCAGGCCATCCGCGCGGCCGGGGGCGCTCAGGCCGGTCTGGTGGTGAACCTCGAGCCCAAGTACCCGGCATCGGACCGGCCCGAAGACCTCGCCGCCACACGCCGGGCCGAAGCGTACATGAACCGGTACTACCTCGACCCGGTGCTGCTCGGCCGCTATCCCGAGGAGTTGCACGAGATCTTCAGCGAGGCCTGGCCGGCCTTTCCCGCGGCGGACTTCGACCTGATCCGGCAGCCGCTCGACTACCTCGGCATCAACTACTACACCCGATCGGTCACCCGCGACGACCCGTCGGTCTGGCCCATGCGCTTCGGCCGCGTCCGGCAGCCGCAGCATCGCTACACCCTGATGGACTGGGAGGTGTATCCCCAGGCGCTCACCGACGTGCTCACCTGGGTGACCGCCCGCTACGGGCGGATCCCGCTGTACATCACGGAGAACGGCGCGGCCTTCGAGGATGCGCCCGCCGCCGCCGGCCCCGTGGTGGACGACCCCCTCCGGGTGGACTACTACCGCGGTCACCTGCGGGCGGCCCACCGGGCCATCCAGGAGGGCGCGGACCTGCGCGGGTACTTCGCCTGGTCGCTGCTCGACAACTTCGAATGGAGCTGCGGCTATTCCCGCCGCTTCGGGCTCGTCCACGTGAACTTCACCACCCAGGAGCGGACGCCGAAGGCCAGCGCCCGGTTCTACGCCGAGGTCATCCGCACCCACGGCGCTTCGCTGGCCGGCTGATGCCGCCGGCCACCTACCGTTCCCGGTATACCGGACCGACATCCCGTCCCAGCACCACCCGCGCGGCGTGGGAACGGCCGTCCCGCATGATCGGCAGCCAGATCGCGCCGTCGCGCACCTCGACCGGCGCGTCGTCCAGCGTGGCGACGGTGCCCTCCGGCCGCCGCGGGGCCTGCTCCACGCTGATCTCGTAGCTGGTGCCGCCGCCTGGCAGGCGATAGTGGATGCTGTACCCCGGCCACTCGGCGGGGATGCAGGGCCGCAGCGCCAGGTGCGTGCCCTGCACCACGGTCAGGCCGAGCACCGACTCCAGCGCCACCCGGAACATCCAGCCCGCAGACCCCGTGTACCAGGTCCACCCGCCGCGCCCCAGGTGCGGCGCAACGCCGTAGACATCGGCGGCAATGACGTACGGCTCCACCTGGTACGTCCGGACGTCGCCGGGGGTGCGGGTGCGGGTCACCGGCGAGAGCATCTCGAGCAGCCGCGCAGCGCGGTCGCCGCGGCCCGCCTCGGCCAGCGCGCGCACGGCCCAGAGCGCGCCGTGGGTGTACTGGCCCCCGTTCTCGCGCACGCCAGGCAGGTATCCCTTGATGTAGCCAGGGTCGTGCGGGGTCCGGTCGAACGCCGGCGTCAGCAGCCGGATGATGCCGTCGCGCTCCGAGACCAGGTGATCCTCGAGGGAGTTGAGGGCCTGCGCGGCGCGGTCGGCCGGAGCGGCGCCGGAGAGGACAGCCCAGGCCTGCGCGATCGCGTCGATCCGGCACTCATCGCTCCCCGCCGACCCCAGTGGGGCGCCATTGTCATACCAGGCGCGACGGTACCAGGCGCCATCCCACCCCTCGGTGTTGAGCGCCTCGCGAAGCCGGGCGCGATACTCACGGTACCGGGTCGCGCGCGCGGCGTCAGCGCGGGCCTCCACCAGCGGCAGGAAGCCGCCGAGGATGTGGTAGAGGAAGAAGCCGAGCCAGACGCTCTCGCCCCTGCCCTCGCGCCCCACCCGGTTCATCCCGTCGTTCCAGTCGCCGGTGCCCATGAGCGGCAGGCCATGCGCGCCCCGGGTGAGCGACCGGTCCAGCGCCCGGCAGCAGTGCTCGTAGACCGTCCCGGACTCGCCCGCTTCGCTGGGGTAGAGGAAGGTCTCGTCCTCCCCGGGGTGGAGGGCGGGCGCCGTGAGGAAGCGGGCATCCTCCTCGAGGACCGAGGCGTCGCCGGTCTGCTCCACGTAGCCCGCCGTGACGTACGGCAGCCAGAGGAGGTCGTCGGAGAACCGGGTGCGGATCCCCTTGCTGAGCGGCGGGTGCCACCAGTGCAGCACGTCGCCCTCGGCGAACTGGTGCGACGCGTGCAGCACGATCTGCCGGCGGGTGATGGCCGGGTCCAGGTAGAGCAGCGCCGCGGCATCCTGCAGCTGGTCGCGGAAGCCGAAGGCCCCGCCGCTCTGGTAGAACGCGGAGCGGCCCCACATCCGGCAGGCAAGGTTCTGGTAGGCCAGCCAGCCGTTGACCATGAGGTCGAGCGGCTGCGACGGGGTGCGGACCTGGATCCGGCCGAGGAGGTCGCGCCAGAAGGCCACGATGCCGTCGAACGCACCGGTGACCGATGCCTCGCCCTGGTAGCGGCGCAGCAGGGCGCGGGCCGCCTCACGGCCGGGGGCCTGTCCCAGGAGGAAGACGCACTCGGCGCTCCCGCCGGGCGGGATCGCTAGCTCCACCCGGACCGCCGCGCAGGGGTCGAGGCCCGCCCCCGTGCGGCCGTCGAGCGCCGCGCCGGCGAGCACCGCGGCGGGGCGGGAGGGATCGCCGCCCTGGCCGAGGAAGGTGGCCCGGTCGCCGGTGGCATCGAGGGGGGTGGCGCCGGCGATCGGCAGGGCGGCCGCGAAGGCGGTGCGGGCCGAGAATTCCCCGTTCCACGGATTCATCGCGAAGAGCGCGCCGGTGGCGGGGTCGCGCTCGGTGACGACGTACCGCGCGGTGTCCTGCCGTAGCCCGCCGAGCACCCATTCCACGTAGTGGGTGAGCTCCAGTCGTCGCGCGGTGCGGCCCAGGTTGGCCACCCGCACGCGCACCAGCTTCACTCCATCGTGCCGGGGCACGAAGCTGGTGACGGACTGGTCCAGCCCGTCGCTCCGATGGTGGTGCACGGTGTAGCCGAAGCCGTGCCGTACCTCGTAGTCGCCCGGCCCCGGGATCGGTCCCGGCGTGGGGGACCACACCCGGCCGCTGGCGGGATCCCGCAGGTACAGCGCCTCGCCGTGCGGATCGCTGACGGGGTCGTTGCTCCAGGGCGTGAGCCGGTTCTCGCGGCTGTTGCCGCTCCACGTGTATCCCGCGCCGCTCTCGGTCACCAGGAAGCCGAGTTCCTCGTTGGCGATGACGTTGGTCCAGCTGAGCGGCGGGCGCTGGTGCCCACCCTTGGCCCAGGGCAGGCGGATCACGTACTCGCGCCCGTCGGCGGAGAACCCGCCGAAGCCGTTGAAGAACTGCAGCGGTTCCGGCCGGCCCTGGTCGCGCGGGGTGGGCGCCACCGGCGGCTGGCCGGCGGCCGCCACGGGGGCGGGCGCCCCGGGGTGCCACGGCTGGCCCCATGTGAGGCAGGCGGAGCGCAGCGCCAGGCGGAGCAGGTCGGCGGGCACCTCGGCGGCGTGCCGCAGCAGGGTCACCGAGCCCTTGCCGCGCGTGGTGGGGAGGTTGAGCTCGCGCACGTCGTCGAGCAGCACCAGGCAGTCGACCGGCACGCCGGCCGCCCGCCAGTAGTTCGCCACCCGGGCCAGCGCGATCGCGCCAAGCCGGTCCGCCTCGGTGGACACCCGGGCGAGGACCAGCGGGTGCCGCCCGGACAGGCCGAGGGCGGCAAGGTCGCCCACCAGCAGCGGGCTCGGCGTGGGCAGCACCGCGCCCGGCTCCGGGACCGCGGCGCCGTAGCACAGCGCGCCGGTGAGCCGGGGCAGTTCCCGGCGCCAGGCGTCGGTCAGGCCAGCCTCGGTGAGCCAGACGCCCGCGGCGGCCGCTGCGGCCTCGAGGATCGCACCCACCTGGCCCGGGTCCACCGCCAGGGCCTCGAGCACACGCTCGCGCGCGGTTCCGGCGGCCAGGACGGCGAGGAACCGGACCGAGCCGCCGGCCGGGATCGTGGCGCTGCGCCGCAGGGCGAGCACCGGGTCGAGCACGTTGCCGGTGGTGCCGGAGAGCCGGGTGCCCGGGGTGAGCGCCGCGGGGTGGTCCACGCCGCGGCCCCGGCCGATGAACCGGGCCCGGTCCGTCTCCCATTCCGCCCTGGGTGGGCGGGCCGTGCCCGCCAGCTGCAGCCCGTGGCCCAGGTAGACCGGCCGCTCCGCCGGGCTGCGCGGACGCCGGCGCGCCAGCAGCGCCTCGGCGCCGGGCACCTGCTCCGTCTGGACGAACAGCTTGGAGAAGGCCGGGTGGCCGGCGTCGGCGGCGGGGTGGTTGAGCGCCACCTCCACGTAGCTGGTCACCGCCACGCGTCGGGGGGTGGCCGCATGATTGTAGAGCGTGAGGACCCTGAGCTCGCGGTCGGCGCCGGGGTCCACGCACACGTCGAGCCGGGTGCTCACGTCACCGTCGTGCCGCCAGATGCGGGCGCGACCGCGTCCCGACTCGGCCCCGCCGCCGTCCGGCGCCCCGCGCATCGGCGAGAGCCCGGCCGTCCAGGCCAGCCCCCGGTCGAGGTCCTGGACGTACAACAGCATCCCCTCGGCGTCGCGGGTGGCATCGCGGCTCCAGCGGGTGAGCGCCAGGTCCTCGAAGCTCGAGGCGCCCGTGCCGGCGCCCGAGAGGATCACGCGGTACCGCCCGTTCGACAGCAGCGCTGCACAGGGTGTCACGGACACCCTCCCTTTCGATCAATCGACAAAGGTGACCTCCGCCGGCACCCGGCGGACCATGACCACGCCATCGGGCGGCGCCGGCTGCGCCACGCCATCCACCACGACCTGGCCCGGCGGAGGCCCCGCGGGCACCGCCACGCGGATCCCGCCCGGCGGGGGCCGCAGGCCCGCGGCGACGCGCACCTGCACCCGCGTCCCCTCCCGCCGGGCCGTGTAGCTGAGCGGACCCCACCACGTACCGAGCCGCTCCACGCGGACCCCATCGCCCTCGAGCCAGCGGGGGTCGAGCCCCGCCCCGAGCACCAGCGACCCGTCGGCCTCATCCTCGTAGGCGAAGAGGTCGGCCGCGGAGCGCAGGAAGTCCGACCCGACCCAGGTGTGCGGGCTGTCGCCGATGAACTTGAGCGCCCGGCGGTCGTGCCAGACCACCTCGGGCCACTGGTTCCAGGCGGCGGGCTCCTGGTCGGCCAGGAACTGCTCGAGCAGCGCGCGGGCGCGGTCCGGCCAGCCGAGGCGGAGCAGGGTCCCCACCGTGCGCAGCTCGTACGGGGTGTAGTTCTCCCAGGTGCTGCCGCTGTCGGTCCGGGCGCGCGCCTCGCGCCAGTAGCGCTCGAAGGTGGCGCGGAGCGCACCCTCGGGCACGTCCCCCAGCAACCCGCCCGGTGACACCGCCACCGTGGTCGAGGTGGCGTCGAAGTCACCGAGGTCGGCGGCGCCGGGCAGGAAGTCGATGCCGTCCCGCGCCATCACCCGCGCCCACGAGGCGAGCAGGTCGGCCCGGAACTCGTCGCGCAGCGCGCCGTAGCGGCCGGCCGCCGCCGCGTCCCCCAGGACCTCCGCGAGCCGCGCGGCGTCGGTGAACCCCCGCAGGGCGAAGATGTCGTCCCAATACGAGTGCATCGGCTTGGCGGAGTAGCCCTCGTGGCTGATCGAGGGCGGGAGCAGGCCGAAGAATACCTCCCCGGGCCCGGAGCGATACTCCGGTGTCCGACGGGTCTGCCGCAGCGAATCGAGGTAGCGCACCGCGGCGGTCACCCGTGGCCAGAGCTCACGCACCAGCGCGGTGTCCCCGGTGTGTCGCCAGTACTCCGCCACGAGGTACACCAGCTGCCCGTGGCTGTCATGTTCCGGGACGGGATCGGCCCCACGGGTGTCCACGCAGCAGGGCACCTTGCCGCTGGGGTACTGGAAGCCGGCGAACCAGCGCGTGAAGTCGCGCACCACCTCCGGGTGCCCGAAGCGGAGCAGCGCGGCGGACGTGAGCGATCCGTCGCGGATCCAGGAGCGCTCGTAGCTGCGGGACCCGGGCTGGATGCTCGGGCCATCGCGGTTGACGAGGATCCAGGCCAGCGTGCTCTCGATGGTGCGGGCGAGGTGGTCGCCGGGGGGCGGCAGCAGGATCCGGCTCCGCTCCAGCCGTTCGTGCCACCAGCCGCGGGTCTCATCGAGCGCCTGCTCCACGACGGCGGGGTCGTTCGCGGGCAGGGCCTGACGTCCCCCCGGGTTGAGCGGCACCTCGAGGTACACGCTGGCGGAGTCGCCCGGCGCGAGCGTAAGTGGCCAGGCCAGCGCCGCCGAGGCCGCGCCGAAGGGATCCCGCGCCCGCGAGACCACCGGCAGCGTGCCCCGCAGCAGGTGGCCCGCGATCTCGCCGGCGTCGAAGCTGCTGGCGCCGACCGCCGCGGGACGCGTCAGGGGAATCACCAGGCGGTCCGCGTTCACCTTCAGCGCCCGGCCGGTCCACCGGACGCTGTCAATGCGGGCGGCGCCGCCGGTGGTGTTCAGGAACTGGCTGGGCGGATTGACCTGGAAAGGGCGCAC
>JAXLXY010000022.1:0-14979 GCA_046327715.1 Gemmatimonadales bacterium | reverse complement strand
GGCCCGCACCAGTTCCCCGGCGCGCACCTTCACCGGGAATTTCATGTAGTAGCCGGCCACGCCGTTCCAGCCGTAGAGCTCGCTCTTCCCATCGCCATCGAGGTCGTAACCGCCGAGGACCAGCACCACCTCGCGCGCGGGGGGGCGCGGCGTCCGGGGGTCCACCAGCAGGGCGCCGTAGAGCCCGTGGGAGATATGCTCGGGCGCCGGCGTCATGTCACAGTGGTACGGGTGGAGCCCGGCGGGGCCCGCCGTGAAGGCGACCGTTGCCTCGCCGCCCGGCGGCACCGGCTGCCAGCCGTCGCTGGGCAGTGCGTGGGTGCCGTGGAAGTGCAGGTTGTGCGGGTGGGCGCCGAGGTTCCGGAAGCGGATGGTGAGAGGGTCGCCCTCGGTGGCGCGGAGGATCGGGCCGGGGATCCGGCCGTTGAAGGTCCACGCCGGCATCAGCTGCGCGTGCGCCACCTCGACGGGCCCCTCCTGGACCGCGAGGGTGACCGGTGCGGCCGGCGCGCCGCGCGGCGGGGGAGTGGTGAGCGCGTCCATGATGCCCGGCCCGCAGTCGGCGGGGGGCTCGAGCATGCTGCCGTAGAGGCTGTCGCGCACGGCGCGCGGGGAATCGGGCGCGTGAGCCAGGCGCGGCACGACGCCGTGCAGGCGGGCGAGCCCGGTGGCGGCGGCGCCACCCCCCGCGCCGAGGGCGAGCAGCAGCCAGTCGCGGCGGGAGAGGCTCACACGCCGAAGTCGCGGCCGAAGGGAATGGCCGCCAGTGCGAGCAGCGCCACGTAGAGCACCACGCCGCCAAGCAGCCCGGCGAAGCGCCAGCGCCAGGGATGCGCGCTGCGCCGCCGCCAGACCCGGAGGTCGAGCCAGATCCACAGCAGGAGGATCACCGGGATGGCGAACCAGGTGGCGTTGTTCATGAGGCGGGTGAGCAGCCCGGGACCGGCCCCGGGGCCGGCGGCAAGCACCGCTTCCGCCTCGAGGGGCAGCGTGGCCGCGGCGACGTCGAAGTGGAGGCTGTCGAAGACGTGCATCGCCGGCCGCACCGGCGCGGTGAGCGGCTCCCGCATCCCGGGCTGGGGGCCGGGCGCGGGCTGGGTCTTCCAGTCGGGGAAGGTGGCCGACTGGATCAGCGTGCCTCGCACCAGCACCAGCGCGGTGAAGGCGAGGGGGTCGAAGTCGGCGGGGAAGCGGAGGCCGCCGCAGCCCTGCAGGTGGGTGAGCCCGAGCGGCGCGGCCACGGCGAGCCGGTTGCCCGCGAAGCAGTTGTCGGCGCTCAGCGGCCCCGAGAGGGCGATGTCGGCCCGGCCGGAGCGGAGCACGGTGTTGTCGCGAATGATGTTGCCGCGCGCGGGATAGAAGTTCTTGTCGAGCATCGGCGAGACCAGGATGCCGTACTGCGCGTGGTCGGCGATGACGTTCCGCTCCACGATGTTGCCGATGCCGCCGGCGATCAGCACCCCGTTGCCGTAGGTGATGCCGGGGAGCGCCCACGCCGGCGCGGCGCGGTTGCTGTTGGCCACCACCAGGTTGGCGGCGATGACCGTCTCGCGCTGCGGGGCCTCGAGCTCGATGTCCAGCGAGGCGGGCACCAGGCCGGAGCGGTTGTCGCGGAACACGCTGCTCACCACGTACAGCTCGCCCCCGGAGTTGGTGCCGCTGTACCCGAGCGCGTTGCGCTCGGCCGTCACCCGGCGCACCACGATCCGGCACGGGAAACACTGCCCGATGTAGAACCCGCTGTCGGGGGAGCCGGAGGCGTAGGAGTCCTCGAACAGCCCGTCGCGGGCCCCGAAGGCGTAGATGCCGTAGTCGCCGTTGTTGTAGGCGGTGAGCCAGCTGCCGCGGAAGCCGGTCACCCCGCTCCAGTAGAAGCCGTTCAGCCGGGCGTTGCGCGCGGTCATGTTCTCGATGGCCACCGCGTCGGCGAGCACGGCGATGCCGTTCCCCCGCACGAACTCGCCATCGATGATCACCCCGTTGCGGTCGGTGCCCCGGATCACCAGCGAGGGGGTGGTGACGGTGACCTCTTCCCTGTAGACGCCCGGCTCCACCAGGACCAGGTCGCCGGGGGCGGCGGCGTCCACCGCGGCCTGGATGGTTGGGTACTGCTGCGGCACGCGCCGGGTGACGCCGGAGGCCGTGGCCACTGCGGGGATCACGCCGCGCGGGCTCGGGCTGTAGGCGACATCGCCAACGACCACCACGCCGGCCATGCCGGCGCCATCGCGGGTGCCGTGGAAGGTGCAGTAATAGGAGAAGACGCCCGCCTGATCGAACACCACGGTGTGCTCGGCGCCGGGCTTGATCTCGATCGGCGTCGTCCAGCTCGAGTCGCTGGCGACGGCGTTGTGGAGGTTGCCCCCCACGTTCATGAAGATGACGCGGGCCCCGACCGGCACCCGGGTGACCGCAGTGTTGAAGCCGTTGTCGTACATCGACACGAAGGTGCCGGCCCGCGGTTCACCGGCGCAGCCGAGCAGCACGGCGAGCGCGCCGACGAGGAGCCGCCGGGGATGGATGGCCATGGAAATGCCGCCTCGGGGGGAACGGAGAGGCGGCTAGGTTACGGCCGGCCGGAGCCGGCCGCAAGGTGAGCGGGGCGGCCGCTAGGCGTCGGGGAAGCCGGCGGGGTTCTGCGACTGCCAGCGCCAGGCGTCGCGGCAGATGTCGTCGAGGTCGAGGGTGGTCTTCCAGCCCAGCTCGCGCAGCGCCTTGGAGGGATCGCAGAAGCTGGTGGCGGCGTCGCCGGGGCGGCGCTCCACGATCCGGAACGGGATGGGCCGCCCGCTGGCACGCTTGAAGGCCTCGATGGCCTCGAGCACGCTGTGGCCGCGGCCGGTGCCGAGGTTGTACGCCACGCAGCCGGTCCGGCCCTTGAGGGCCTCGAGCGCCTGCAGGTGCCCGCGCGCCAGGTCCACCACGTGGATGTAGTCGCGCACGCCGGTACCGTCGGGGGTCGGGTAGTCGCCGCCGAAGACCCGGAGCTCCGCCAGCTTCCCGACCGCCACCTGGGTGATGTAGGGGAAGAGGTTGTTGGGGATCCCGTTGGGATCCTCGCCGATGCGGCCGCTGGGATGGGCGCCCACGGGGTTGAAGTACCGCAGCAGCGTGATGTTCCAGCTGGGGTCGGCGCGGTAGAGGTCGCGGAACACCTGCTCCATGATGAGCTTGGTGTTGCCGTAGGGGTTCACGGCGGAGAGCGGCATCTCCTCGGTGACCGGCACCACCGCCGGGTCGCCGTAGACGGTGGCGGAGGAGGAGAAGACCATGGTCTTCACCCCGTGCCGGACCATCGCCTCGCACAGGACGATCGTCCCGCTCACGTTGTTGTGGTAGTACTTGAGCGGCTGGGCCACGGACTCGCCCACCGCCTTGAAGGCGGCGAAGTGGATCACGGCGTCGACGGGGTGGCGGCGGAAGACCTCGTCCACGGCCGGGGCGTCGAGCAGGTCCACCTGGTGAAAGGGGAAGGGCCGACCCGCCAGCTCCTCGGTGCGCCGCAGCGCCTCGGGCTTGCTGTTGCTGAAGTTGTCGACCACCACGACCTCGTGGCCGGCCTTGAGGAGTTCCACCGTGGTGTGGCTGCCGATGAAGCCGGCGCCGCCGGTCACGAGGATCCGCATCTGGGAGCTCCGCCGTAGGAAGGTGAACGCCGACAATCTACAACAATCCAGCCTGTACCGTTGCGCGACAGCCCACCCGGGTCCGCGGTCAGGCTCCGCCTTCGCAAGCGCTGCCCCCACCACGACATGTCCTTGCGGCCCGAAGGACGCTCGCACGGCCCGGGTGCTGCACGACCGGCGCGCCACACGGGCCTTCCGCCATCGGGCGGCGCGTCATCACGAAGTCAGCGACCCCGGACGCCGCTGGAGCTGCACCGCGGCCCGCGCCTGCACCTTCAACGGGACCGGCTCGCGCGACCCGGATGGCAGCGTCACGGCCTACGCGTGGAAGATGTCGAACGGCAGCACCGTCTCCACGGCGGCATCGTTCACCCGCACCTTCCCGTCGGCGCGGACCTTCGCGCTCACGCTCACGGTGACCGACAACGGCGGCGCCACCAGCAGCACCACGCAGACCATCACCGTTCCCTGACGCATCCCCGTCTGGCGTCACCGCCGCCGGTCCCCTCGCGGGGGCCGGCGGCGGGTCGTTGCCGCCTGGCCACGGTGAAGGCTGGAACGGCGGAAACCCACCCGCGGTCACTGACGTACAGGGCCGGCTTGCCTCCCCCCCAGCCACCCGACATGGAGTTCGCATGCGCCGGTTTGTGCTCACGCTCATGGCCGCAGGATCCCTGGCCGCCTGCCACGGCGCCGCCCCCGCCTCCGCGCCATCGCCCGCGGAGACACGCACCGAGCTGCTGCGGGCCATGGACGCGTCGGCCGCGGCCTGGAACCGCGGCGACCTCGACGGGCACGTGGCGCTGTACACCGATTCGGCGGCGATGATGGGGAAGAACGGCCCGATCGTGGGCCGGGCGGTGATCCGGGGATTGCTGGAGCGGGGGTTCTGGACCGGGGGGCAGCCGGCACAGCAGCTCGCCTTCGATCAGCTCGTGGTCACGATGCTGGGACGGGACCACGCCATGCTCACCGGGAAGTGCCTGCTCACCGGCGGCGGCAAGCCGGAGTACAGCTGCCGCTTCACCACCATCTGGGAACGCACCACCGCCGGGTGGCGGATCATCCACGACCACTCGAGCTGAGCGCGCCTATTCCGTGCGCAGGGCCACGTTGGGATCCACCCGCGTGGCCCGGAGCGCCGGGATCGCGCTCGCGACGACCGCCACGCCGAGCAGCGTGAGGCTGACGGCCCCGAGGATCGCCGGGTCCCGTGGCGACTGCTCGAAGAGGAGCGGCGCGATCCACCCCGCGGCCCACAGGGCCAGGACCCCGCCGGCCATCACGCCGAGCAGCGCCACCCGAAGCCCGTCCCCCACCACCAGCCGCACCACATCCCGGAGCCTGGCGCCGAGGGCGATCCGGACCCCGAGCTCGTGGGTGCGCTGGGCCACGTCGTAGGCGATCACGCTGTAGAGGCCGATGCCGGCCAGGAGCAGCGCCAGGCCCCCGAAGGCGAGGAACATCGTGGCCCCGAGGGTCCACGAGCGCAGCTCGGGGTCGACGATCTCCCGGAGCGGCGTGACGTTGACGTAACCCTCCCCCGGCATCTCCCGCTGCAGGGTGCGGCGGAGGGGTTCCCGGACCTCGCGGCCATCCTCCCGGGCACGCGCAAAGATGACCGCGGCTTCCGGGTGGAACTGCTCGATGGGCAGGTAATAGCTGAGGCCCGCGTCGGTGGTGATGCTGTTCTGGCGGATGTCCTCGGCGACGCCCACCACCGTGGTGCAGGGCACCGTGTCGGCGCCGATCCGGAAGCACTGCCCCAGCGCCTCGCGCCCCGGCCAGAGGGCGCGGGCCATGCTCTCGCTCACCACCGCGACCTTGGGTGCGCCGGCGCGGTCCTCGACGGAGATTCCCCGGCCGCGGAGCACGCGGGTGCCGACGGTCTCGAAGTACCCCGGTGAGCCGGCCTGGATGGTGAAGCTGCCCAGGCGCTGCACCGAGTCGATCCCCTCGACGAACAGGTCGTCATTCCAGGTGTCCCAGAAGGGCACCGTGAGCCCCAGGGCGGCGGACTGCACCCCGGGCAGCGCCTGCGCGGCCTCGAGCAGCCGCCGCCGCAGTGCGGCAGCCTCGGCATCCGCCAGATGGGCCCCCCGCTCTTCCGGATAGACATAGACCACCGGGTCGACGTCGTATCCCAGGCGCAGCGACCGGACGTTCTGCAGGCTCTGGACGAACAGCGCGGCGCCCACCAGGAGCACCACGGACAGCGCGGCCTGGAGCAGCAGCAGGCCGGTGCGGGCGGGCGAGCGGCGATAGCCCCCTTCCCGCACGCCGGACTTGAGGGCATCGGCGAGGTTCGTGCGGTGCGCGGACAGGAGCGGCGCGAGCCCCGTCAGCCCGCCGGCGAGCGCGGCAAGCACCAGCGCGAACGTCAGGGTGCGGGGGTCGGCGAGCGTGCCCGCCCCGGCCCCCGGGGGGAGAAACAGCGCCCGCAGGACGGTGCCGCCCCAGTGCGCCAGCAGCAGGCCAACCGCCGCGCCGCATCCCGCGAGCAGCAGGCTCTCGGTGAGCAGCTGGCCGAAGAGGCGGCCCCGGCTCACCCCCAGGGCGAGCCGCAGGGCTATCTCCCGGCGGCGGCGCACGGCGCGGGCCAGCATCAGGTTGGCCACGTTGGCGCAGGCGATCAGCAGCACCACCAGCGCCACGCCGCTGACCCAGGTGGCCACCCGGGTCACGGTGCTCTGGTTGGGTCCGCGCTCGGCCTGCACCGGTCCCGCGAGCGCCGCCGGTCGCGCGACCTCCGGAGGGGTCATCTCGGGGCTGATGGCCCGCTGGGCCTCGTAGCTCTGCCGCTGGGCGCGGCTCAGGTCCGCCTCGGCCTCGGCCCGGGTGACGCCGGGCCTCCGGCGCACCACCACCTGCATCCAGCTCCAGTTGTAGCGGGTGTAGTAGTTGGCCACGTTGGCCCCGGCCCGGAAGACGCCCGCGTAGGCGGTGATCGGGATGAAGAGCGCGGGTGGGCCCTCGTCGCTGATCCCCTCGAAGCCTGGTGGGGCCACGCCGATGATGGTGTACGCGGCGGTCCCGACCCGCAGCACCTGCCCGAGCGCGTCGGGGCGCCCCCCGTAGCGGGCCTGCCAGAAGCCGTGGCTCAGCACCGCCACCTGCGCGCCGAGCGGCACGGTATCCTCCGCCGCGGTGAAGAACCGCCCGAGCACCGGCGCCGCATCGAAGAAGTCGAAGAGGGTCGCGGAGATCACGCCGACCGGCATCTCGCGGCTGGCCGGACCGGAGCCCACCGGCAGGGACCGTACGCTGTATCCCGCCAGGGCATCGAACTGGGTGGTGGTGCGCCGGAAGTCGAGGTAGCTGGCGTACCCCATCATCGAGCCGGTGACCAGCCCGTTCCGGTTGTGCCACTGGAGGTAGACCCGGTGCACCCGCTCCGGGTCACGCAGCAGGGGTGGCGCGCGGAAGAGCAGCTGGTCCACGATGCCGAACATTGCGGCGTTGACCCCGATGCCGAGGCCAAGGGTCAGGATGACGCCGAGGGTGAAGGCGGGCGACCGGCGGAGCGCGCGGACGGCATGGCGGAGGTCCTGCGCCACCTGCTCCACCAGGGCGGTGCCGCGGCCGTCGCGGCTCTCCTCCTTGACCACCTCCACGCCGCCGAAGGCCAGCCGGGCCTGGCGCATGGCCTCGTCGGCCGGCAGGCCCGCGGCGCGGTGGCGGGCCGCCTCCTGCTCCAGGTGGAAGCGCAGCTCCTCGTCGAGCTCCCGTTCCATCGCGTCGCGCCGCAGGACCGCGCGTACCCGATAGCGGGCCTCGCTCCACAGGCGGGCCCACACCGGTCAGCCCATCCCCAGCACGAGGTCGACCGCCACGGTCAGGCGACGCCACTCCGCGGCCTCCACCTTGAGCTGGCGGCGGCCCTCGCGGGTCAGCTCGTAGAACTTGGCGCGGCGGTTGTTGTCGGAGGCGTCCCAGCGGGCGTCGATCCAGCCGCGACGCTCCAGGCGATGCAGCGCGGGGTAGAGCGAGCCCTGCGGCACCTGGAGGGTGGCGCGGGAGACCTGGTGCAGGCGCTCGGAGATGGCCCAGCCGTGCTGGGGTCCCAGCGACAGGGCCTTGAGGATCAGCAGGTCGAGCGTGCCCTGGGGCAGCTCCAGGCGGTCGTCGGACATCGGGCTCCTCTCGGGCTTCTACAGGAGACGATAGGAACGCTCCTGTAGAAGCGCAAGGGGAGCACGCTATTCGGCCCCTTCCGGCGCCCCGCCGGCGCGGGCCACCTGGTCGGCCTTCACCTTGCTCGCGTCGAACTTCCGGGCGCCGGCCAGCATCTTGCCGATGGTCTCGTCGAAGTCGGCCTTCTGGCCCCGCTTGAGGGTGAAGCGCAGCGGATTGAGCCGCGTCAGCACGAAGGCCTTGAGGTAGGGACTCTCGAAGCCGCGCCCCTTGAGCCCGTTCACCGCCTCGACCACGGCGGCGTCGAGTTCGAGCAGCCGCTCCGCCCGGGCCCGGCGGGTGGCCAGGGCGTGGGAGAGCTTGCTGCCGAGGAACGCCTCGCAGCGCTTGAGCACGGGGTGATAGGCGCCGCCGGAGAAGCGGCCGTTCTGCTGGTAGCAGCAGCCCAGCGTGAGCAGCGAGGGCTCCTCGAACTCGGTCTCGTAGCCCTTCTCGGCGCGGTCATCGAGCTGGGCGAGCGCCTCGGCCAGCCGGATCACCTCCAGGGCCCGCTCCCGGACGTTGTGGGCCTTCTCGCAATTGAGCACCAGGATCCGGTGCGCCACCTCGGGCTCGGGCACCACCAGCGCCACCAGCGCACGGGCGCCCAGCGCCAGCATCGCGCCGAGGCGGTGATTGCCGTTGGGCGTCCAGTACTTCCCCGGGCTGCTGCGGACCGCGATCACCGGGTCCATGAACCGGCCCAGCCGGTGCATGGCGTCGGCGAGCCTGGCCACGTGCGTCTCGGAGCGATCCCGCTGGTAGGGGGTGGGCTCGAGGATCTCGATGGGCAGCGCGGCGAGCACCTGCCACTGCCCACCGAGCGGCTCGCGATACGCGCCGATCACGGCCCCGCCATCGTCGGTGATGTGCGCCATGAGCGCCTCGACCGCCTTGGGCGGATCCCCGCCGGTCACCTGCCGGGCGGTGAGCCCGCGGGGTTCGACGGTCTTCACCCGCTTGCGGGTGGTCTTCTTCTTCGGAGCGTCGGCCATGGGCGTCAGGGAACGAGGAATGGGGAAACGGGAAACGGGAAACGGGAAACGGGAAACGGGAAACGGGAAACGGGAAACGGGAAACGGGAAACGGACCGGAATCTGGGGGTCGGCGCCGCGCCGGGCCATGGGCCGGTTCCAGGACCATTGAGAAGCGGGGCGCGCCACACTAAGTACAGGGGATGACACACTTCGCCCTGTTCGACACGGCCATCGGCCGCGCGGGCCTCGCGTGGAGCGCGCGCGGGCTGGTGGCGGTGCAGCTCCCCGAATCCTCCGAGGCCGCGACGCGGGACCGGTTGCGGCGCCGCGCGCCCGCCGCGGTCGAGGCCGCGCCGACGCCGGACATCCACCGGGCCATGGCCGACCTCACCGCGCTGCTTGCCGGCGAGCGGCGGGACCTCTCATGGATCCCGCTCGACGCCGCCGGCGTGCCGCACTTCCACCAGCGGGTGTACGAGGTGACCCGCACCATCGCGCCGGGCCAGACCCTGACCTACGGGGACATCGCCACCCGCCTCGCGGCGCCCGGCTCGGCACGCGCGGTAGGCCAGGCGCTCGGCCACAACCCCTGGCCGCTCGTGGTGCCCTGCCACCGGGTGCTCGGCGCCGGCAACACCATGGTGGGCTTCTCGGCCCACGGGGGCGCGGTGCTCAAGCGCCGGCTGCTCGGCATCGAGGGCGCGCGGCTCAGCGACGCCCTGTCCCTGTTCGGGGACTGAGCCTCAGCCCGCCGGCCGCGCCCGGCCCAGCCGGGTCAGCACCCGGTCGAGCGCGGCGGCGAAGGCCTGGCGCGCCCGGGCATCATACGGCGCGGGACCGCCGGTGACCATCCCGGCCGTCCGCGCCTGCTCCATGAAGTTCCGCACCGACAGCCGCTCACCGATGGTCTCCAGCGTGTGCTCCTCGCCGCGCGGATCGAGCACCGGGATGCCGCGGGGCACCAGCAGCGCCGCGAGGGGAATGTCCTGGGTCACCACCAGGTCACCGACGGCGGCGTGGTCGGCGATGTACTGGTCGGCCACGTCGGCGCCGCCGTCCACCCATACCGCGCTCACCTGCGGGTTCCCCGGGGGCGGCTGCAGCCGCGAGTTGGCCACCAGCACCGCGGGCACCGCCAGCCGCTTCGCCGCGCGGAAGACCAGCTCCTTCACCTCCCGGGGCGCCGCATCGGCGTCGATCCAGATCGTCATCCGCGATGGCCCGGCCCGCAGGCGCGCGATGCCCCGGGATGGCGCAGGCCCCGCGCCCGCACTCAGCCCTCCCCGGCGGGCTGGCCGGCGAGTGCCCGCTCGATCCGGCGGTCGGGCACCAGCCACATCAGGGCCACCATGGTGTAGATGGCCGTGGCGAGCCACTGGTTCACGAAGGCGAGGGTGATCGCGGCGAGGTAGAGCACCGGCGAGAGCTTGCCCTTGAGGTCCCGGCCGATGGCCCGGGCCAGCACCGACTCCGGGCCGCATTCGGCCAGGATGGCGCGCTGCAGCACGTAGTAGGCGATGGCCGCCATGAAGAGGACCGCGCCATAGAGCGCGGTCGGCGCGGGGGCCAGGTGGTTCTCCCCCATCCAGGCGGTGGTGAAGGGGAAGAGCGAGAGCCAGAAGAGCAGGTGCGCGTTGGCCCAGAGGATGGCGCCGTTGACCCGCGGCATCACGTGCAGCATGTGGTGGTGGTTGTTCCAGTAGATGGCCACGTACACGAAGCTCAGCACGTAGCTCAGGAACACCGGCAGCAGCGGGGACAGCGCGGAGAGGTCGGGCTGGTGCGGCGGCTTCAGCTCCAGCACCATGATCGTGATGATGATGGCGATCACGCCATCGCTGAAGGCCAGCAGTCGTTCCTTGCTCATCGGCACCCGGGCGGGGGAGGGGTACCGCCGCCGGGCGGGGCGGCGTCGGCCCGGAAAGCTAGGCGGCGGGGGGCGGGGGAGGAACCGGCGGCGCCCCCACGCCCGCTGGCGCGGCGCGGGGGCGCAGGGGGAGCGTCAGTCGGTGGGCGCGTCCCCGGGGGTATCCTCCATCGATCCCTCATCCGGCGGCAGCTCGCCCTCGGGCAGCTCGGACCCGTCCGGCGCCTGCGACCGCTCCAGGCGCTTCTGCAGCTTGAGCTGCTTCTTTTCCTTCTTGGCGATCTCCTTCTGGCGCTTCTCGAAACCGAAATTCCGTCTGGGCACTGAGTTCCTTGCTGTGGCCCCCGGCAGGGGGAGTAGGTCGTCCGGATGCGGGTGCGGCGGTGCGGGCTAGTTCGGCCCCCACCAGGTGCGGCGATGCTTGGAGCTCACGGGCTTGGCCGCGGGGGTGACGGCCTCGGGCACGGCCGCGGTCCCCATGGCGTGCTGCTCGGCCCAGCGCACCAGCGCCTTGTCGATGGCGGCGGAGTCCTGGGCGGGGTCGCAGGGGAACATCGCGAAGCGCCGCCCGGCCACCATCATGTACCACATCGGGGGCTGCTCCTCCTCCCCCCGGTGCGCGTTGGCCGGCCGCCCCTCGTAGGACACGAAATGGAAAGTCCGGCCGCCCACGACGAGGTGGCGCTGGTCAGGCTTGAAGGCGGGCATGAATGCTCCGGTTCGGGTACGTCGAGCCGGAGATGGCGCCGGAGAGGGTGCGCCAGCAACAGCGGGGGACGGCCGGAAAGATAACCTGCCTCCCCCCGGGGCCGAACCCGCCCCGGGGGGAGCCGGTCAGCGTGGCGCGTCCGGCCCCGCGAGGGCGAACACCTGCAGCGTGCTTCCCGCCGCCACCGCCACGTACTGCCGCCCGTCGATGGCGAAGCTGACCGGGTTGGCATTGACCATGGCGCCGGCCTGGAAGTGCCACAGGGGGCGGCCGGTGCGGGCGCTCAGGGCGAAGACCACCCCCTCGTTGGTGCCCCCGAACACCAGGCCGCCGGCGGTGGAGAGGAGTCCGGCCCACGGCGGCGAGAACAGCGGGAAGCTCCACCGCTCGCGCCCGGTGAGCGGGTCGAGGGCCTTGACCGCGCCCTGGGCCGAGTCGCCGCCGAACTCCGCCTCGCCGCCGCCCAGGAAGTAGCGGCCCGGCGTGTAGCTGACGGGATACTTGTAGTACCGGCTCCCCATCTGCCGCGCCGCCACGAAGAACAGCCCCGCCCGCGGGCTGTAGCTCGGGCTGTACCAGTTGCTGGCCCCGTGCAGGTTGGGCACGAGGCTGGTGCCCGTGTCGGTGGGCTCGCTGCCCGGGCGCACGATCGGCCGCCCGGCGGCGTCGAGTCCCTCCGCCCACTCCTGCCGGATGTAAGGGGTGCCGGCGAGGAACTCGCCGGTGGCGCGGTCGAGCACGTAGTAGAAGCCGTTGCGGTTGGCCATCGCCACCAGGGCCCGGGGCCGCCCCGCCACGGTGCCCTCGAAGAGCACGGGGATCTGTGCGGCGTCCCAGTCGTGGGTGTCGTGCGGGGTGAACTGGAAGTGCCAGCGCAGGGTGCCGGTGCGCAGGTCGAGCGCCACCAGCGAGCAGGTGTAGAGGTTGTCGCCGGGCCGGTCATCCCCGTTCCAGAGCGGGCCCGGGTTGCCCACGCCCCAGTACAGCAGGCCGAGGGCCGGGTCATAGCTGCCGGTGACCCAGGTGGAGCCGCCGCCGGTCTTCCACGAGTCGCCGCCCCAGGTCTCCACCCCGGGCTCGCCCGCCCCGGGGATCGTGTGGAAGCGCCAGCGGCGCTCGCCGGTGCGGGCGTCGTACGCGTCCACGAAGCCGCGGATGCCCGCCTCGGCCCCGCTCACGCCGGTGATCACCAGGCCGTCCACGGCCAGCGGTGCGCCGGTGATGGCGTAGCCCAGCGCATTGTCGGCGACCGGCACCGTCCAGCGCACCGCGCCGGAGCGGGCGTCGAGCGCGATGAGCCGCGCGTCGGGACTGCCCACGAACACGGTGGAGTCGAGCACCGCCACGCCGCGGTTGGTGGGCGCGAAGCCGAGCGCGAGGAGCCCGGGCGGGACGGCCTGCTGGTAGCGCCAGAGCACCCGGCCGCTGCGCGCGTCGAGCGCCACGACGTGCCCCTGGAACTCGGTCAGGTACATCACGCCATCCACCACGAGCGGGCTGGTCTGCAGGGTGCCCGGCATGGCGGCCTGGTAGATCCAGGCGGGGCGGAGGGCCGCCACGTTGGCGGGGGTGATCTGGGCCAGCGGGGAGTAGCGCTGCCCGCCGAGGTCGCCGGAGTAGGTGAGCCAGTTGGCGGGCTCGCGTCGCGCGCCGCGCAGCCGGGCGTCGGTCACCTGGGCGGGGAGCGCGGGCGCTGCGGCGGCCAGCGCCAGGGCGAGCAGGAGCGGGGCCCTCATGGCGCCCCCCGCCGGCTGGCGAGGTAGGCCACGAGGTCGTCCAGCTCGGCGGCGGTGAACGTGGCGGCAAAGGAAGGCATGGGGCTCTGGCCGGGGAGCTTCCGCAGCCGGCGGAGGGTGGTCTTGTCGAGGGAACGGAGGGTCCCGTCGGCCTCACGCAGCACCAGGGTGAAGTCATCCTCGGTGACGCGGGTGCCGCGCACCAGGCGGCCGGCGGCGGTCAGCGCCTCCACCGCCAGGAAGGCGGGGTAGGGGCCGTGCACCGAGGGGAGCGGGCTGATCGGCTGGGTGGCGCCGGGGTCGGTGAGCGACTGCCGGATCTGCGCCGCGCTCAGCCGCAGGCCCACCTCGCTCAGGTCGGGGGCCCAGCCGGCGCCCAGCCCGTCGAGGATGTGGCAGGCGCCGCAGCGGCCGGGCTCCGCGTAGAGCCGGGCGCCGGCCGCGGGATCGCCCGGGATCACCTCCGGCGGACGGCGGCCCAGGGCCCGGACGTAGGCCGCCACCTGGGAGGCCTCCTCGGTGGTGAAGTTCCAGAATCCGATCATGGCGGTGCCGGGCAGCCCGGCGACGATCACCTGCACCAGCGCCTCGTCGGTGGGGGCGCGGCGGAGCCGCGGGCGGTCGAGGGCCGGGGCCACGCCGCCGGTGCCGCCGACGCCGTGGCAGCGGGCGCACTGGCTCTCGAACAGCCGGCGGCCCTCGACGAGGGCCTGCGGCACGGGACCGAAGGCAGAGTCGCGCGCGGCCTGGGCCGCAAGCGGTGCGGCGCTCCCAAGCAGGAGCGCCGCGAGGACGGGGGTGATGCGCATGGAACCCTGGTGAAGGGGGAAGGAACCCGCCGCCGGAGCGTCGGCTACAGCACGATCGGCAGCTTCCGCACCGGCTTGCCGGTGAGCCGCGCCACCGCGTTGGCCACTGCCGGCGCGATCGGGGGCAGGCCCGGCTCACCCACGCCCTTGGGCGCCTCGCCGCTCGGCACGATGTGCGTCTCGACCACCGGCGCCTCGGGCATCCGCAGCACCGGGTAGTCGTGGAAGTTGCTCTGCTTGACCTTGCCGCCCTCGACGGTGATCTCGCCGTACAGCGCGGCGGAGAGGCCGTAGATGACGCTGCCCTCGATCTGGTAGCGGACGTTCGACGGGTTGACCGCGAGGCCGCAGTCCACCGCGCAGGTGACCTTGTGCACCCGGACCTTCCCGCCCTCGACCGACACCTCCGCCACCTCCGCCACGATCGCGTCGCTGAAGAAGTGGTGGATGGCGATGCCCTGCGCCCGGCCCGCCGGCACCGTGCCCCAGCCCGCCTTCCCGGCCGCGAGGTTGAGCACCGCGAGGTGCCGCGGCGAGTGCGCGAGCAGCTCCCGGCGGACCGCGAGGGGGTCGCGGCCGGCGGCCGCGGCCAGCTCGTCGAGGAAGCACTCGTTGGCGAAGCAGGTCTGCGAGGCGTAGACCGAGCGCCACCAGCTCACCGGGACCGGGGTCTTCACCATCCCGTACTCCACCCGCAGGCTCGGGATCTGGTAGTGCAGGTCCACCGCGCCGTCCACGGCGTCGTTGTCGAGCGCGTTCTTGACCGAGCCGGGCCAGCGCTGGTCATTGATGGAGGGCGCCACCACGCGGTGCAGCCAGGCGGTGACCTTGCCGTCCTGGCCCACGCCGCCGGCCATCCGGTGCACGCTCATGGGCCGGTACCAGTCCCGCTGCATGTCGTCCTCGCGGGTGAACACCAGCTGCACCGGCACGCCGGCGGCGCGGGAGACCTGGGCCGCCTCGATCAGTTCCTCGGGCAGGAAGCGGCGGCCGAACCCGCCGCCGAGCAGCGTGGTGTGGACCGTCACCTGGTCGGGCTCGAGGCCCAGCACGCCGGCCACCTCCTGGCGGGCCCACTCGGG
>JAXLXY010000021.1:0-19826 GCA_046327715.1 Gemmatimonadales bacterium | reverse complement strand
GCCCGACAGCTCCCCGGAGGAAGCGCCAGCCGACGTGGCCACCGACGGGCCGGCGGTCCCGGCGATGCAGGGGCGCCCGGAAGGAACGGCCGCGCCCCGGGCGACGTCGCGGGGCCTCCCGGTGGAGCGCCTGGCGCCCCGGGAGCCGCACGAGGGCACCAGCCCCGCGGTGGGCGCGGCCGGGGATGACGATCGGGCCCCCACGACCGTGGACCGGCTGGTAGTGGAGCGCGCGCCGGCACGGGCGGGCCGTGTCGACCTGACCGGCTTTGAGCCGACGGGCCGGGCACTTCGTGAGGCGGTCGCGAGCCGGCCGGAGATGGTGCCGGCGCCAGTTCTGCCGAGTGACCGGCAGGAGCTTCCCGTCGCCTCACGGGGCGACGAGCCGCGCGCCGCGCGGCGGGATCCGGAGGAACGGATCGATGCGCCCGCGCCAAGTGACGCCGGGGCACGCGGTTCCGCGAGCGCGCCCGACGCGCGGGCGCGAGAGCCCCGCGGGGTGGAAGGCGCGGATCGCGCCGCGCCGCGCGAGGCACACGAGTTGCGCGAGGCATGGGTGGAACGCGGCCGACCGGCAGGAGCTGCCGACCGCGTCACGCTGCAGGTGGCGGACAGCGATGGCCGCCAGACCCGGATCCGGGTGTCGGTGCTGGGCGACCAGGTCCGGGCCACGATCCTCCCGCCCGACAGCACCTCGGCGCGGCAGCTGGAGCAGCGGATGGACGAACTGCAGGCCGCCCTGGTCCGCCAGGGCTTCACGGACGCGAAGGTGTCGGTGCAGGCCGGTCGGGGGGAGGGCGCGCTGCCCTGGGGCGCCAGCCAGGCGGTCGCGCCGAATGAACTTCGCTCCTCCAGCGGCACGGACCAGCCGCCGGGCGATCAGCGCCAGGGAACCGGGCGACGGGATGGGGAACGGCAGGGGGATGGCCAACGCCATCCGCACCAGCGGCCCCGCGAGCGCGATCCGAACGATCGCCGGAGGAACTAGGAGCACATGACCCAGGCCATCACGGGCCCGCGCTTCACGGCCGGGCCCACGACCCCCAGCGGCGCCGGCACCACCACCGGGACCGGGAGCGCCGAACTCGGCAAGAGCGAGTTCCTCAAGCTGCTCATCACGCAGCTGCGCTACCAGGACCCGATCAATCCGTCGAAGCCCGAGGAATTCGCCAGCCAGCTGGCGCAGTTCACCAGCCTGGAGCGGATGCAGAACATCGAGGACATCCTCTCGGGCCAGACCGACACCACCGCGCTCACGACGCTCGCCCTCAAGGCGGACCTCGGGGCCTCCTTCATCGGCCGGCAGGTGCTCGCGGCCGGCGAGACGCTGGCGGTCGGGAGCGACGGCCAGGCGACCGCCACGATCGATGTCGGCACCGGGGGCGGCAAGACCCGGGTGACGGTGTACGATGCCGACGGCAAGGAAGTGCTCAGCAAGGACATGGGCTTCCGCACCGCGGGCCGGCAGGTGCTCGCGCTCGGCAGCCTGCCACCCGGGAAGTACACCTACAAGGTCACGGCGACGAGCCTGGCCGGGTCGGACGTCCCGGTCCAGACCTACACCGCCGGCATCGTGGACGGCGTCTCCTTCCAGGGGGGCACCGTGATCCTCAAGGCCGGCACCCTCACCTTCCCGCTCGACAATGTCGTGGAAGTCGAGCAGGCGCCCGCGGGCGCGGCGGCGCTGGCCGCCGCGAGCAGAGCCCGCATCATCCCTTCACCGACGGAGTAGTCCAGCCATGATGCGGTCGCTCTTCGCCGGCGTCTCGGGTCTGCGCAACCATCAGACCCGCATGGACGTCATCGGCAACAACATTGCCAACGTGAACACCGTGGCGTACAAGTCGTCGCGGGTGACGTTCGCCGAGGCCTTCGCGCAGCTGCTTCAGGGCGCGTCCCGTCCGCCGGGCGATCTCGGCGGTGTCAACCCCATCCAGATCGGCCTCGGTAGCAAGATCGGGAGCATCGACCAGAACTTCGCCCAGGGCAACCTCGAGTCGACCGGCCAGAACACCGACCTGGCGATCCAGGGCGACGGCCTGTTCGTGCTGAGCGACGGCAGCCGGAACTACTTCACCCGCGCGGGCAACTTCCAGCTCGACGCGAACGGCCGCATGGTGTCGCCGGCGAACGGCTTCAAGGTCCAGGGCATCAACGCCGACTCCGACGGCGTGCTGTCCACCGGCTCGGCCATCACGGACATCGCGCTGCCCTTCGGCAAGAAGTCGCCGGCGCGGGCCACCACCTCGGTGACCATGACCGGCAACCTCGACGCCCGGGCCCAGCCGCTCGGCACCATCCTGGCCACCCAGGGCAAGGTGTACGGCGTGGAGCAGGCCACCAGCAACGGCGGCCTCGGTTCCGACCTGAGTGGCCTGTACGCCTCGGGCGCGGCCAATGGCGGCATCTTCGGGATGGTCCCCGACAGCACCACCGTGACCATCAGCGACGGGACCAACTCGCGGACGTACACGTACGTCAATGCCGACACCGGCGTGGGGACGCTCGACTTCCACTCCCTCAAGGACCTGGTCGGCGAGATCAACAACGACTTCGGCGCCGGTGGGTTCAACACGCTCACGGCCGCGCAGAACAACACGACCGGCGCGCTCGACTTCACCGCCATCGCGGGCATCACGCTGGACATCGACAGCTCCAACCCGGCGCTGCTCAAGGCGCTGGGCTCCGCCAACGGCGCGCTCGCGGCGGCGGCGACGGCCTCGACCGACCAGTTCAGCCACATCGCGGTCGCGACCGACCTCGTCACCAACCTGCGCAACGGCTCCGGCCAGAGCCTGGGCCTGGCGGCGGGCAACACGATCCTGATCGACGGCAACAAGGGCGGCACCGCCGTGACCTCGGGCAGCCTCGCCGTGGGCGCGGGCACCACCTACAGCCAGCTCCTGTCGCAGATCGGGACCACGCTCAACCTGACCAACATCACCGGGGCGGGGATCGATCCCACCACCGGCGCCATGACCATCAACGGCGACGGCGGCCTGGTGAACGCCCTGACCGGCGTGAACATCCGCTCGGCCGCGGCGGGGGCAACGAACTTCAACGCCGTCTTCGACAGCCGTCCGGGCAACTACGTCGAGCGCCAGGCGGCGAGCGACGTGACCCACCAGGCGGCGATCACGGTGTACGACTCGATCGGCACCCCGATCAGCCTCACCATGACCTTCACCAAGGACCCGACCGCGCCCAACCGCTGGCTGTGGGATGCCAGCGTACCGTCGCCGGCGGCCATCACCGGCGGCGGCAGCGGGTTCGTCACCTTCGACACCGACGGGCGGCTCGAGACCTTCGCCTACAACGGCGGGGCCAACAGCCTGCAGTTCGATCCCGGCAGCGGCGCGACCGCCCCGGTCGACCTGCAGCTCGATTCGGGGGTCCTCGGCGACATCAACGGCCTCTCCCAGTTCGCCAGCGCATCCAACGCGGTGGCCTCGAGCCAGGACGGCTACCCGATGGGCAACCTGCAGGACATCAGCGTGGACTCGCGCGGCGTGATCACGGGCTACTTCACCAACGGCGTCAACCAGACGCTCGCCCAGATCGCCCTGGCCTCGTTCAACAACCCGACGGGCCTGCTCCGCGCCGGCAACAACATGTACGGCGAGTCCGCCAACTCCGGCAGCGCCATCATCGGCTTCTCGGGGACCAGCAACCAGTCCACGATCACGCCGGGCGCGCTGGAGAGCTCGAACGTGGACCTGTCCGAGGAGTTCACCAACATGATCATCGCGCAACGGGGCTTCCAGGCCAACGCGCGGGTGATCACCACCGCCGACGAGATGCTCACCGAACTGGTGAACCTGAAGCGGTAGTCCCGGCGCCGGGTCGGGCCCGTCCCCCGGGACGGGTCCGGCCAGGGGGGCGCCGGCGTCGAGTGGTCAGCGAAGCGAAGGTCGGCACCCCGCGGGGCGGCGCAACAGCGCCGCCCCGCGCTGGCTTCCACCCCCCGGCAAGTCCGGCCCCGCGGGCTCGGCACAAAGTTCCTGCCCGGGGCGGATCCGCCACCCCCCGAATCCCCAAGGCCTTGCCGCATAACCACTTGGTCCCGTGCCACGGGATGGTACGCGCGTTGCCTTTCCCCCGCGCAGAGGTTCCACCGTTCCGGGGATCCTGTCCACCTGGGAGATGGCAACGATGGCGGAAGCAGCGGCGGTGCCGGCCGAGGGCGCGGCGCCGGAAGGCGGCAAGAAGACCGGGCTCATCGCGGCCCTGACGTTCGGCGGGGCGCTGCTCGGCGGGCTGGCGGCCAGCCTCGTGGTGGCCCCGAAGATCATCGCGCGGCAGCAGCCGGTGGCGGCCCACGCGGACTCGGCCGGTGCCGAGGGCGAGGCGGCGACGGAGGGCGAGCACGGCGCCCCGGCCGAAGGGGAGCACGGCGGCGCCGAGGGCGAGAAGAAGTTCGTCGAGCTGAGCAACATCGTGGTGAACCCGGCGGGATCCCAGGGCAGCCGGTTCCTGATGCTCAGCGTGGCGATCTCGGTGGCCAACGAGGAGGCCCACAAGGTCCTGCAGGACCGCGAGGTGGAGATGCGGGACAAGGTGACCGGCCTGGTGGAGAGCATGACCCTGGCCCAGCTGACGTCCCCGGGGGTGCGCGACACGCTCAAGGCGCGGATCGCGGTCGCGGCCGGCACGATCGTCGGCCCGAAGGTCCCGGTGAAGGTGTTCCTGCCCCAGTTCGTGATCCAGTGAGCCGCTGATGGCCGACGTCTTCTCCCAGAAGGACATCGACAGCCTGCTCAAGGGCGCCACGCCGGCGGTGGTGCCCGACCAGGCGGTCGAGGTCATCCCGTACAACTTCCTGCGCCCGCCCCGGATCGCGAAGGACCGGCAGGCGCTGCTGAACGGGATCTACCAGCGGATCGCGGTGTCGCTGCAGGCGCTGTTCTCCTCGCGGCTGCGCACCTCGGTGGACGTGGTGCTCTCCAGCGTGGAGCAGGCCACCTTTGCCGAGTTCATCTTCTCGCTGGCCACCCCGTGCGCCGCGTACGTCTATGAGCTGGGCGACAAGATCGGCGGCCAGGGCGTCCTCGACCTCGGCACCGACTTCTCCTACCACCTGATCGACCGGCTCTTCGGCGGCCCCGGCGAGGCGCAGGACATCAAGCGGCCGCTCACCCTGCTGGAGCGCGCCGTCGTCCGTGGCGTGGCCGACAAGGTCTGGGGCCTGGTCGAGGAGGCGTGGGCGGATCACCTCGCCTTCCAGCCGGCCTACACCGGGTTCGAGTCCTCGCCCGATGCGCTGCAGATCGCCAACCGCGAGGACAACGTGCTGGTGAGCAACATCGAGGTGCGGTCCGGGCCGTTCTCCGGGCTGATCACGATGTGCCTGCCGCTGCTGTCGCTGGAGTCGTTCCTGCAGGAGAAGCCCACCCGGCACTTCCATACGGTGAAGACCTCGCCCGCCGAGCGCGAGGCGGCCCGCCACCACATCGAGGAGGCGCTGCGCGCCGCCCGGCTCGACGTGCGGGCCCGGTTCCCGATGTTCCAGCTCCGGGCCCGTGACGTGGGCCGGCTCGAGGTGGGCCAGGTGATCCACACCGGCCACTCCTCCGACGTCCCGGTCGAGCTCCACGTCCGGGGCCAGCGCCGCTTCCTCGGCGTGCTCGGGCAGAGCCGGCGCTACGTCGGGCTGCGCATCAGCAACGTCCTCCACTCCCAGCGCCCCGAGGGGGCGCCCAAGGCCTCCCGCGGAAGGCTGGTGTAGTCATGGATCAGAACGAGATCGACAAGCTGATGGGCGGCGGGGCCAAGGGCGGCGGGGCCGCGCCCAAGTCGCCCGACCTCTCCGAACTGGCGCCGGCGGCCGCCGCGCGCCCGGCCGGGATCGCCGGCCTCCCCGGCGGCGGCTCCCTGGAGACCCTGCTCGACGTCTCGCTGCCCGTGGCGATCGAGTTCGGCCGCACCCACATGACGGTGCAGGAGGTCCTGGAGCTCGGCAACGGCTCCGTGATCCAGCTCGACCGCATGGTCGGCGAGCCGATCGACATCTTCGTCTCCGACCGCAAGCTGGCAGAGGGCGAGGTGGTGGTGATCGGCGAGCACTTCGGGGTGCGCATCACCCGGATCGTGGCCGGCAGCGACCAGCCCGCCGTGGCCCGGGAGATGGCCTGATGCTCTCCGCCGTCGCCTCGCTGCTGGTCACGGTCGGGCTCCTGGCCCTCGGGCTGTGGGCGCTGCGGCGGTTCGTGCCCGGCGCCGCGCGCGCCGACGGCGCCGCCGGGCTCCCCTTCCGGCTGCTGCGACGGCTGGCGACGGGCCCGAAGCACGCCGTGGCGCTGGTGCAGGTGGGCGGGCGGGTGCTGGTCGTGACGCTCGCCGAGGACGGCGCCCGGCTGCTGACCGAGCTGGAGGGCGAGGACCGCGCGGTGGCGCTCGGCGAGCCGGCCGCCCGGCCCGCGGCGGTCCCGGCCCGGCCGGCGTTCCTCCGGTTCCTGCCGCTGGTGGCGCTGCTGCTCCTCGCGCCCGGCACGGCGCAGGCCCAGGCCGCCGCGCGGCCGGCCACGGCCGCGTCGGCGGTGGCCGGGCCGGTGGCCCCGAAGGTGACGCTCACCATCGGGCAGGGCGCCGACCAGCTGCAGCTCTCGGGCGCGGTCGGGGTGGTGGTCTTCATGGGAGCGATGACCCTGCTCCCCGCGATGTTCCTGCTGATGACCAGCTTCACCCGGATCCTGATCGTGCTGCACTTCGTGCGGTCGGCGCTCGGGACCCAGAGTGCGCCGCCCGGCCAGCTGCTGGTGGCGCTGTCGGTGCTGCTCACCGGCGTGGTGATGCAGCCGGTGATCCAGCAGGCCAACACCGAGGCCATCCAGCCCTACCTCAGCGGCCAGCTGCCCCAGACCGAGGCGTATCACCGGGCCCTCGCGCCGCTCAAGACGTTCATGATCGCCAACACCCGCGACAAGGACCTCGGGATGTTCGCCGAGCTGACCGGCCAGGAGGAGGCCGACAGCGTCGAGGCGCTCCCCATCCTGACCGTCACCGCCGCGTTCGTCACCAGCGAGCTCCGCACCGCCTTCCAGATGGGCTTCGTGATCTTCCTGCCCTTCGTGGTGGTGGACCTGATCGTGGCCTCCGTGCTGATGAGCATGGGCATGTTCATGCTCCCGCCGGTGATGATCTCGCTCCCGTTCAAGCTGATGCTCTTCGTCCTCGCGGACGGCTGGACGCTCGTGGTCCAGCGCCTCGTCACCGGCTTCCAGGTCTAGCCCATGTCCGCCGGCCTCGCCATCGAGCTGCTCAACCGGGCCCTGCTCACCGGGCTGCTGGTCGCGGCCCCGCTGCTGCTCACCGCCCTGCTGGTGGGCGTGCTCATCAGCCTGCTGCAGGCGCTGACCCAGATCCAGGAGCAGACCCTGACCTTCATCCCCAAGCTGGTCGCGGTGGGGGTGGTCATGCTGCTCGCGCTCCCCTGGATGGTGCGGGAGCTGGTGGGCTACATCACCCAGACCTTCAACCTGCTCCCCGGGCTGGTCGGGTGACGGCGCCCGGCCTGCTCGACCTGATCGGGGTGCAGGACATGCCCGCCTTCGTGCTGGTGAGCGCGCGGGTGTCGGGGCTCTTCCTCGCCGCGCCGCTGTGGTCCATGGCCGGGATGCCGAAGAGCATCCGCGCCGCGGCCGCCGTGCTGCTGTCGGTGATCCTGCTGCCGGCGCTGGGGCCGGTGGCCCCGCTCCCGGACGACCAGCTGGCCATGAGCGTGATCCTGGCGAGCGAGACCCTGGTGGGCCTCGCCATCGGGCTCACCGGTGCGTTCCTGATGTATGGCGTGGTGCTGGCGGGCGAGGTGATGTCCATGCAGATGGGCCTCTCGCTGGGCCAGGCGCTCGGCTCGCTGCCCGAGGGCGCGACCGTCGGGGTGGGCCAGCTGCTGGGCTACTTCGCGCTCACGATCTACCTGACCTTCGGCGGGCACCTGACGCTGTACCAGGGCCTGGCCGCGAGCTTCGCCGCCATCCCGCCGGGCCAGGCGCTGGTGTCCCTGGCCGGGGGTCGCGAGATCGCCGACCTGGCGGGCACCGTCTTCAGCGTGGGCATCCGCGCCGCGGCGCCGGTGATGGTGGCGCTGCTGCTGGCCAACCTGGCCCTGGCCATCCTGGGCAAGGCGGTGCCGCAGCTCAACGTGATGATGCTCGCCTTCCCGGTCACGATCTCCATCGGCCTGATCGCCTTCGGCGCCGCGCTCCCGTTCCTGGCCCAGTTCCTGGCCGCGGGGGTGGAGGGGCTGCCGGGGCAGGTGGGCCGGACGATCGGCGCCTTCAGCGCGGTCCCGGTGAGGTAGCGGATGTCCGACGCCGACGGCCAGGAGAAGACAGAGGCCGCCACGCCCCGGCGACGGGACGAGGCCATCAAGGAAGGCCGGGTGCCCCGGAGCGCCGAGCTCTCGGCCGCCACCCTCCTGCTCGCCGGGACGAGCATGCTGGCCCTGGCCGGCGGCACCGCCCTGGCCCGCCACGCGGTGCAGCTGATGCGGGAGGGGAGCGCCTGGCTCGGGGCGGCGCCGCTCTCGCCCGCGGCCGCGATCGGCATCGTGGAACAGGTGGGACGCACCACCCTGCTGGCGCTGGCGCCCTTCCTTGCCGGTGTGCTGGCCCTCACGGTGCTCGTCAACGCCATGCAGGCGCGGGGCGTGGTCTCGACCGACCCGCTGGTGCCCAAGCTCTCCCACGTCGATCCGGTGGCCGGCCTCAAGCGGCTGTTCAGCATCGAGGCGGTCTTCAGCCTGGTCAAGGCGCTCCTCAAGCTCCTGATCATCGGCACCGTGGCCTGGCTGGTGCTGCGCCGGGCCTGGCCCGAGCTGCTCTCCACCACCGGCGCGGGCGTCCCGATCATCCTCGGCGTCACCCGCTCGCTCGCGCTGCGCATGGCGCTGTTCGTCGGGCTGGTGTTCCTGGCGGTGGCGGCGTTCGACTACGGCTTCCAGGTCTGGCAGTACGAGAAGAGCCTGCGAATGACCAAGCAGGAGGTCATCCAGGAGCATCGCGAGACCGAGGGTGACCCGGCCGTGAAGGGCCGCATCCGGCAGCTGCAGCGGGCCATGGCCCGCAAGCGGATGCTGGCCAACGTGGCCACCGCCGACGTGGTGGTGACCAACCCGACCCACATCGCGGTGGCGCTCAAGTACGACCCGCTCGTGGCTCCCGCACCGATCGTGCTGGCCATGGGCGAGCGGCTGCTGGCCCAGCGGATCAAGGAGATCGCGTTCCGCGCCGGCGTGCCGGTCATCGAGAACAAGCCGCTGGCCCGCGCGCTGCTGGCCAACGCCAAGGTCGGCAACCCGATCCCGCCGGCGCTCTACATCGCCGTGGCCGAGGTCATCGCCTTCGTGCTGCGGAAGAAGGGCGCCCCGCTGCCGGCCCGGAGGGATAGATGACGGCGCCGAGCGCGGCGGTGGGCTCGGTGGGCGCCACCGGCCCGGGCGTGGGCGCCGGCGCCCCGCGGGCGCGGGGCCAGCGGGCGCCGGTGGGCGCGGGCGCCAACATGCTGGCGCGGCTCTCCGCCGGCGCCGAGGTCTGGCTGGCGCTGGCGGTGGTGGTGGTGGTGGCGCTGCTCATCGTGCCGCTGCCCCCGGCCATCCTCGACGCGCTGCTGGCCACCTCGCTCGCGGTGTCGGTGCTGGTGCTGCTGGTGACGCTGTCGGTGACCGACCCGCTCGAGTTCAGCATCTTCCCGAGCCTGCTGCTGCTGGTGACGCTGCTCCGCCTCGGGCTCAACGTCAACAGCACCCGCCTCATCCTGAGCCACGGCCACGCCGGGGCGGTGATCGCGGCGTTCGGCAACGCGGTGATCGGCGGCAACTACGTCGTCGGGCTCGTGATCTTCCTGATCCTGATCGTGATCAACTTCATGGTGATCACGAAGGGCGCGGGCCGCGTGGCCGAGGTGGCCGCCCGCTTCACCCTGGACGCCATGCCGGGACGGCAGATGAGCATCGACGCCGACCTTGGCGCCGGGCTCATCGACGAGACCGAGGCCCGGCGGCGGCGCGAGGAGATCCAGCGCTACGCCGACTTCTACGGCGCGATGGACGGCGCGGCGAAGTTCGTCCGCGGCGACGCCATCGCCGGCCTGATCATCGTGGCGATCAACCTGGTGGGCGGGTTCATCATCGGCATCACCCAGCAGGGGATGTCGGCCACCGAGGCGCTCGGCACCTTCACCAGCCTGACCGTCGGCGATGGCCTGATCACCCAGATCCCGGCCCTCATCGTCAGCACCGCGGCCGGCATCATCGTCACCTACGGCTCCCACAGCCCGTCGGTCGGCCCCGCCATCGCGGCCCAGCTCACCCGCCACCAGAACGCGCTGTGGATGTCGGCCGGGATCATCGGCGGCCTCGGGCTGGTCCCGGGGTTCCCCTTCCTCCCGTTCTTCATCCTGGGCAGCGCCCTCGGCGGCATCGCCTGGCTGGTGCGGGGCCGCGATGCACGGGCCCGCGCACCGGAGGCGGTGGTGCAGGCGCAGGGGCAGGCCCCCCGGGCCGAGCCCGCGCCGATCAAGGACCTCCTGCAGGTGGAGCCCCTCGAGGTCGAGGTCGGCTACGCCCTGGTGCCCCTGGTCGACGAGGCGCAGAAGGGCGACCTGCTGCAGCGCATCGGACTGATGCGGAAGCAGCTGGCCATGGAGCTCGGCATCATGGTGCCGCCCGCCCGCATCCGCGACAACATCCAGCTGCCGGCGACCGAATACGCCATCAAGCTGCGGGGCGTGCGCGTGGCCACCGGCGAGATCCTGCCCCGCTACCAGCTGGCGCTCGACACCACCGGCATCGCCGCCCCGATCGAGGGGATCCGCACCACCGATCCGAGCTTCGGGCTGCCCGCGGTGTGGATCACCGCGGACCGGCGCACCGAGGCCGAGGCCAACGGCTACAGCGTCGTGGAGCCGCAGACCGTGCTGGCCACGCACCTGATGGAGACCATCAAGGCCCACGCCGCGGAGCTGCTCTCCCGCCAGAGCGTGCGGGAACTCCTCGACGGCCTCAAGGAGACCCACCCGGCGCTGGTCGACGACACCATCCCCGGCAAGCTGTCCCTGGGCACGGTGCACCGGGTGCTGCAGCGGCTGCTGCGGGAGGGCGTGCCGATCCGCGACCTGGCGCTCATCCTCGAGACCCTCTCCGACGCCGCCGAGGTCACCAAGGACCCCGAGGCGCTGACCGAACAGGTTCGCCGTGCCCTGGCGCCGGTGCTGGTCCAGCTCTTCGACGACGGCGACGGCGCCATCAGCGGGATCACCATCGGTCCCCGTCTCGAGACCGCGCTCATGGGCCTGTTCAGCCCGCGGCCCGCCCGCGAGGGCCAGCGGCCGATGGAGCCGGACGACCTCACCACCGCGCTGCGCCAGCTCAACGACCTGATGGCCGAATACCGCCGGGACGGCCAGCTGCGGCCGCTCATCACGCCCCCCGCGCTGCGGGTGGGGATCCGGCGGCTGGTCGAACCCGTGATGCCCAACGTGCCGGTGCTCTCGCTGGGCGAGCTGCCGGCGCAGACCCCGATCCACAGTCTCGCCACCTGGGAGCTCACCCGTGCCGCTTGAGTCCTTCACCGGCCCCGCCATGGACGGGCTCCTCGCCCGCGCGCGGCAGGCCCTCGGCTCCGAGGCCGAGATCCTCGCCGTGCGCACCCTGCGCGGCCCCGATGGCGCCGCGCTCTACCAGGTGCTGGCCACCGATGCGGAGACGGCCGCGGGGGAGCGGCGTCGGATGGCGCCCGACGGCGGCAGCCACCCGCTCCTCAAGAGCGCGCCGGGCGTGGCGGACTTCGCCCGCCGGCGGGAGCCGGCGACGGGCCCGCGGACCATCGCCTTCGTCGGCCCGACCGGGGTGGGCAAGACCACGTCGGTCGCCAAGCTGGCGACCCATCCCGACTACTTCGGACGGCAGCGGATCGGGTTCCTCTGCCTCGACACCTACCGGGTGGGGGCGGTGGAACAGATCCGCACCTACGCCGACATCGCCGGGCTGCCCCTCGAGGTCATCTACGAGGCGAGCGACCTCCCGGCGGCCCTGCGCCGCCTGGGCGACCGCGACCTCGTCTTCGTCGACACCCCGGGCCGCGGCCCGCGGAACCACTCCGACAGCCAGCAGGTGCGGCAGTGGCTGGCGCAGATCCAGCCCGACGAGACCCACCTGGTGCTCCCCGCCGGCCTGCAGCCCGACCTGGTGCGCCGCACCCTCGAGGCCTACCGGCCGCAGGGCGTCACCCACCTGCTGCCGAGCAAGCTCGACGAGGCGCCGGACGACTGGACGCTCTTCGACCTCGCCGCCGAGGCGCGGCTCCCGATGCGCTGGGTGGCCGACGGCCAGGAAGTGCCCCGGGACCTCAAGGCGGCGGCGCCCCGGCTGCTCGCGGCGGTGCTCGCCCTCCGGGTCCGGACGGCGCAGGCGACGGAGGTGGTCGCATGACCGACCAGGCCGCGCTGCTGCGCGCCATGATGGCGGCCCGCCGGCCCGATCCGGCGGAACCCACCGGCCCGCCGGCGATCGTCGTCGGCAGCGGGAAGGGCGGGGTGGGGAAGTCGGTGGTCAGCGTGCTGCTGGCCCAGCGCCTGGCCCAGGACGGCCGCCGGGTGCTGCTGGTCGATGGCAGCCAGAACATGGGCAACCTGCACGTCCTCCTCGGCGTGCAGCGGAGCCACCGGCTGGAGCACCTGCTGCAGGACGCCGTGAGCCCCCGGGACCTGCTGGTGCCGGTCACCGACCAGCTCATGCTGCTGCCGGCCGACAGCGGCGCCGAGAGCCTGTACGCCATGTCCGCCGTGGACCGGGCCCGGCTGCACCACCGGCTGAGCGGCCTGTACGACGACTTCGACGCCGTGATCATCGACGCCGGTCCCGGCCTCGAGAGCGTGGTGCGGGTCGCGACCATGCGGGCCACCCGCTGCATCGTGCTGGCCGCGCCGGAGCCCGCGGCGCTGACCGACGCCTATGCCACGATCAAGATCGTCGGGCTCCAGGTGGCGGACATGGGCGTGGACATCCTCGTGAACCGGGTGATGGACCCGCACGAGGGCTACGAGACGTTCGAACGGCTGGCCACGGCCACCGAGCGCTTCCTGCACCGCCGCCTCCGGTACCTCGGGGCGCTGTGGGAGGACGACGACATCCGGCGGGCGGTTCGCGTGCCCGGACACCTGGTCCAGGGACTGCCCCCGGGCCCCAACCACGACGTGCTGACCACGGCGCTCGATCGACTCGAGGTGCCGTCGCCGGCGAGGGTAGCGGGATGAAAACCATGAAGCGGAATGAGAGCACGATCCCGGCGCCGCAGCCCATCGCCGACGCCCTGTGGCAGCGCTACCGGTCCACCGGCGACCCCGAGGCCCGCACCCAGCTGCTCGACCGCTACCTCGGCCTGGTGCACCACGTGGCGCGGCAGGTCGCGGCGCGGGTCTCCGACGTCGTCGAGGTCGACGACCTGGTGAGCGCGGGGACCCTCGGCCTGGTGCAGGCGCTCGAGAGCTTCGACCTCTCCCGGGGCCTGGCCTTCAGCACCTACGCCATGCGGCGCATCCGGGGCGCCATCCTCGACGAGCTCCGCAGCCGCGACTGGGTGCCGCGCTCGGTGCGCGCCAAGGGGCGCCAGATGGCGGCCGTGGTGGCCAGCCTCGAGAGCCGGCTGGGGCGCTCGCCCGAGCCGACCGAGGTGGCCACGGCGCTCTCGCTCGACATGGAGACCTACTGGCGCTGGCGCGAGGAGGTGGACGGCGCGGTGCTGGTCTCCCTCGACGGCAGCGTCACGCTCGACCACGCGGAGGCGGCCTCCCTCGAAGAGACGCTGCCTGACCCGTCGGTCCGCCTGCCGGGCGAGGCGCTGGGCGAGCAGGAGACCGTGGCGACCCTCAAGCAGGCCATCGCCATGCTGCCCCCCAAGGAGCGCACGGTGCTGGCGCTGTACTACTACGAGGAACTCAACCTCCGGCAGATCGCCGAGGTGCTGCACGTGACCGAGTCCCGCGTCTCGCAGATCCGCACCCAGGCGCTCAAGCGCCTGCGCCAGCGGATGTCCCCGTCGGAGGACGTGGCATGACCCCCATGATGCGCCGCCTGGTGGCCGGCTTCCTCGCCACCTTCGTGCTGCTGTCGCTGGCTCCGTACGCCCCCGAGGGCCTTGCGCTGGTGCGGCGGGCGGCCCCGGTGGCGGGGGCCGCCCTCGCCCGCGTGGCCGGCACGGCCGCCGGGTGGCTGGGATCGCTCGACTTCACGGCGCCCGCCGCCGACCTGCTGCTCGCGGCGGCCGCCAGCCTCACGCTCGCCCTGCTCGGGCTCCTGCTGCTGCGCCACCGGGCGGAGGCGCCCCGGCGCCGGCGGGCGTCCGCCACCCGCGGCACCGCGGTGGCCCGCACGCCGGCCGTCGCCGAACCGGTGGCGTCCGCGCTTCGCCGCCGGCTGCGCGAGGCGGCGCGGGACGGCGAGCGGGTGCCCGAGGTGGCGCGGCGCTTCCGGCTCTCCCAGGACGCGGTCCGGGTGGCCATCGGCCGCGCCGCGCCCACCCCTGCCGCCCCGACGGGAAAGAGTTTCCGGGCCCGGCAGCCTGTGCTCCCCGCCAAGCCCCGGGCTGCGGCCGTGGCATCTCGGCGAACCCCTTACCAGGCATTGACTTAACCACCTGCGCCGGGCCGGCCCATCGGGGCATGGCGATTGCCCCTCCCCGGCAGGAACCAGGAGGATGCACCGATGGGCCTCAACGCGCTTCGCAGCACCGCTCAGACCCTGAGCTTCTATACCCGCATGCAGGCGCTGACGGCGAACAACCTCGCCAACAGCGAGACCGAGGCGTTCAAGGCGGACGTCATGTCGGCCCGCCTGATCGGCGACGCGACCTTCCCGGTCCCGGTCACCAGGACCGACCTCTCCCAGGGCACCATGCAGCAGACGGGGCGGCCGCTCGACCTGGCGCTGGACGGGCCGGGCTTCTTCGTGGTCCGCCTGGAGGATGGCGGCGAGCGGCTCACCCGGGGCGGGTCGCTGGCGCTCGACGGGGCCAATCGCCTCAGCGACCGGCACGGCAACCTGCTGCTGGGCGAGAACGGCCCGATCGCCATCCCGCTCCGCCACGCCACCCTCGAGGTGCAGGCCGACGGCGACGTGGTTGTGGATGGCGTGCGGCTCGACCGGCTGCGCCTCGAGAACGTCCCGGAGGCCGCCGGCCTCAGCAAGGACGGGGCGGGCCGCTACCTCGCCAGCCAGCCGACGGTGCCGGTGGAGACCTCCACCACCGTGGTGCGCCAGGGCGAGGTCGAGGAGAGCAACCAGGACACCCTGCGCGGCGTGGTGGACCTGGTGACGATCCAGCGGGCCTACGCCGCCAACGTCGACAGCCTCAAGGCGCTGGACGGCGTGCTGGCCAATGTGGTGAACGAGGTGGGCAAGGTCGGGTAGGACGGGCGCCGCCGCCGCGCGGCGGGGATGGCCGGGCACACGCGCCACCGGGCGCGCCAACAACAGGGGCACGACACCGATGAATCCAGGACTCAGGGCCAGCGCCTCGGGCATGCGCGCCCAGCAGACCCGCATCGACGCGATCGCGAACAACCTCGCGAACGTGAACACCACCTCGTTCAAGCGCAGCCGCACCAACTTCGAGGACATGCTCTACGAGACCCTGCAGGGCGCGCAGCTGGTCCGCTACGAGGGCACCGAGACGCTGGCGCCGATCCAGATCGGCCGCGGCGTCCGGCTGGCCGACGTGCAGCGGGTGCACACCCAGGGCTCCTTCGAGGTGACCAACAACCCGTTCGACTTCGCCATCGAGGGCGAGGGGTTCTTCCAGATCCAGATGCCCAACGGCAGCACCGCCTACACCCGCGACGGCACCTTCACCCGCGCCGCCGACACCGGCGCCCTGGTGACCCACGCGGGCTACATGATCCAGCCCGAGATCACCGTGCCGCCGGAGGCGGTGCAGATCACCGTGTCCATCACCGGCCAGGTGAGCGCCGTGCTGGGCAACACCGGCGAGACGGTCGACCTGGGACAGCTCGAGCTGGCCCGCTTCGCCAATCCCAGCGGCCTGCTCTCCCTTGGGGGGAACAACTATCAGGCCACCGCGGCCTCCGGTGATCCCATGACGGGCATGCCCCAGGAGGATGGCTTCGGCGCCGTGGTGCAGGGATCGCTCGAGGCCTCGAACGTCGAGATCGTGCAGGAGATGGTGGACATGATCGCCGCCCAGCGCGCCTATGAGGTCAACTCCAAGGCCATCAAGACCGCCGAGGAGATGATCCAGACGGTGACCAATGAGCTCATCCGATAGGGACCGCGGGCCGGCCCGGTGGCCGGTCCGGCTGCTCGTGCTCATGACCCCCTTCCTCGCGCTCTTCGCCCCGCTCGCGGGGCAGCGGCCGCCCCGCCTCGCCGCGACGAGCACCGCGCTCCCGCCCCGCCTCGCGGCGCGGGTGGCCGAGGTGGTGGCCCGCTCGTGGGCGGTGGACACGAGCGACCTGGTGCTCAGCTGGGGCAGCGGGGTGCCGGCCGACCTGCCCGACACCGCGGGCTTCCGCCTGCTCGGCAACGGCGACGGCGGCTGGTTCGCCGTGAGCTTCGAGCCGCCGGGCCGGGCCGCGGTGGCGGTGCGCCTGCGGGTCGGCGTCACGGTGCCGCGGCTGGTGGCGGCCCGCGCGCTGCGGCCCGGGATGACGCTGGTGGCCGGAGACCTCCGCGCCGAGCCGCACGTTGCGTGGGGCCCGCCCCTGGCCGATCTCGAGCCGGGCCCCGCCGCGGGCTGGCTGGTGCGCCGGGCCATCGCGGCCGGGGAGCCGCTGGCGCCTCCGCGCGTGGCGCCGCCGCCGGTCATCGCGGCGGGGCAGTCGGTGCGGGTGCACTGGAGTGCAGGCAACGTGTCGGTGGCCCTGGAGGGCACCGCACTCAACGATGCCGTGGTCGGCGAGACCGTCCGCGTGCGCACGGGCCGGCGGACGGGGGTGGTGCTCGGCACCGTCGTCGCGCCCGGCGAAGCGAGGATGCCATGAGTCGCCTGTCGTTCCCCGCCGCGGCCCTGCCGCTGGCGCTCCTCGGTGCCACCGTGGGGCTCCGGGCGCAGGCCGCCCCGGCCGCCCCGAGCACCGCCCAGCCCGCCCCCGCTGGCGCCCCCGCGGTCCAGGCCGCGCCGGTCGCGGCGCGGGCCGGGTGGTTCAGCGACAAGCGGCCCCTCATGGTCGGCGACATCGTCACGATCGTGGTGGACGAAGCCGTCAACGCCAGCGAGCGCCAGAGCCAGAACGCGGTCAGCAACCGCAAGCAGGAGATGGGGCTCAACCTGAATGTCGGGACCGACCTCGCCATCGGGCCGCAGAAGGGCTTCCAGAGCGGCGTGAACAACAACTCGCGCAACACCGCCGATGCCGGACGGCAGGGCGACCTCACCGCCGTGATCAGCGTGCGGGTGGTCTCGATCGAGCCCTCCGGCATCGCCCACCTCAAGGGCGAGAAGACCGTGGGTGTCGATGGCCGCAACCAGGTGATCCAGGTCGAGGGCGTGGTGCGGCCGGAGGATGTCTCCTCCCAGAACACGGTGCCTTCCTCGCGCATCGCGGAGTCGGTGATCAGCTACAAGGGCAAGAAGATCGGCCCGGCCAAGGGGATCCTTGGCAGCATCCTTTCCATCTTCTGGCCATGAGCGCGCCGCGACGGCTGGACCGCGTGGCGGCGCGGGCGCTGCACATCCTCGCGGCGCTGGCGCTCCTGGCCGGACCGCTCGCCGCCCAGGCCACCCAGCGCGTGGGCGACCTCGTGACCCCCGCCGGGAGCATCCCGCGCCGGGTCATCGGCTACGGCCTGGTGATCGGCCTCGAGGGCACCGGCGACCGGTCCTTCGGCACGGCGAACGGCGGCACCCAGACGGTGCGCTCGATCGCCAACGCGCTGCGCCGCTTCGGGCTCGAGGTGCCGGCCGAGCGGCTGCGGCCGCGCAACGTCGCCGCCGTGGTGGTCACCGCCGAGATGTCGCCCTACCTGCGCGCGGGCGGGCGCTTCCCGGTGGAGGTGAGCTCCATCGGCGACGCCACCAGCCTCCGGGGTGGGGTGCTCTGGATGACGCCGCTCGTCGGCGATGTGAACCAGGCCCCGGTGGCCACCGCGCAGGGGGCGCTGCTCCTGGCCGACCAGGAGGTCCGCTATGCCGGCCGGCGCGGCAACTCGGGACGCATCCCGGACGGGGGCGTCCTGGAGGTGGACCCCGCCACCATCGTGGCCCTGACCCCGAAGCTCCTGCTGCGCCAGCCCGGCCTCGCCGCCGCGCAGCGCATCGCCCAGGCGATCAACCAGGGGCTCGGCGACAGCGCCGCGGCCCGGGTGGACGATCCCGGGTCGATCACCCTCAACCCCGGGACCCGGGGGGCCGATAATCTGATCGGCTTCCTCGCGGCCGTGGACACCCTCCCGGTCCGAATGGTCCCCGAAGACCGCATCGTGATCGACGCCCGGAGCGGCACCGTGGTGGCCGGGGGCAATGTCCGGGTGGCGGCGGCCACGGTGAGTCACCGCGGCCTCACGCTCCGGATCGGTGGCCCCGCGGCGGCGCCGGCGGCGGCCGCGGATTCCGGCCAGTCGGCCCCGCCGGAGGGACTGCTCGCCGTGGGCGATGGCGCAACGGTGCAGGAGGTGGCGGCCGGCCTCCACGCCGCGGGCGCCAAGGCGGATGAGATCGCCGCGATGTTCCGCGCCTTGCACGACGTCGGCGCGATCGGGGCCGAGGTGGTGGTCCGATGACCGGGCCGGTGCCAGGGGCCGGCGCGGCGCGCCGGGCGGAGGCGGGCCTCACCGGGGAGCAGGCGAAGCTCCGCAAGGCGGCCCACGACCTCGAGGCGGTGTTCGTCAACGAGCTGTTCAAGGCCATGCGGCAGACGGTGCAGCACGAGGGCATCCTCGCCCAGGACCCGGGGGAGGAGCTGTTCACCGGGGTGCTCGACCAGCGGCTCGCGGAGGTGTACGGCGAGCGCGCCCGGGGCGGGGTTGGCGAAGCGCTCTACCGGCAGTTGAGCCGCAGGCTGCCGGACCCGGGTCCGGCGACGGGAGTCCCATGATCGTCCACGGAGTGCAGGAATCGATCGCCGCCGAGCCGTCCCTCGCGGAGCGCACCGCCGACCTCGCCGAGGCGCTGCTCTACGAGGCGCACGTGATCGAGGAACTGCGGCAGGCGCTGCTCCGGCAGCGGGCCGGCGTGGCGAACGACGATCCGGAGCTGGTGGAGGCCAGCGTCCACGCCATGGGCCGGACCCTGCTGACGCTCGACGAGGCCAAGCGCCGCCGGGCGGCGCTGACGTCCCTCATCACGGGCGGCGAGGCGGTCCCGATGGAACGGCTGGAGACCATGCTGGGCGGTGCGCTGCCCGCCGAGGTGCAGGAGGCGCGCGCGCTGGTGAAGCGGGTGGCGCTGCTGACCGCGCAGGACGTGGCCATCAACCAGCACATCCTCCGCCGGGCCCTCGAGGCCGGCGACATGTTCCTGCAGAAGCTGTTCTCGATGGCCGGTGACCCCGCGCCGGGCTACCAGCGCCGCGAGCCGGCAGGCGACCCGCCCGCGCGCAGCGGCGTCATCCTCAACCGGATGGCCTGACGATGAGCCTCACCAGCCTGCTGTCGATCGCCCGGTCGGCCCTGCTCACCCAGCAGAAGGCCATCGACACCACCGGGCACAACATCGCCAACGCGAGCACCGACGGGTACACCCGCCAGCGCCTGCGGCTCGGGGCCGCCGACCCGCTGGTGACCCCCATCGGCCAGCTGGGCCGCGGGGTGGTGGCCGAGGGGATCGACCGCATCCGCGACCAGTTCCTCGACGTGTCGTACCGCAAGGAAAACGGCG
>JAXLXY010000020.1:0-31132 GCA_046327715.1 Gemmatimonadales bacterium | reverse complement strand
CGCTCGCGTTCCTGAACGTGAGCTTCAGCGTGGTGCCGACCAGCGGCTTCTACATCGACGCCACCGACAGCAACCCGAGCGACGGGGTGCCGCTGGTGATCGACATGCTGAACCCGAGCCCGCTCAGCGACGGCGGCCGGGTACAGACCAGCAACGCCACGGTCAACTGGCCGGCCGGCGTGGCCCCGGGCACCTGGACCGGCGCCGTCAGCACCGCCTGGACCACCGCCGGCAACTGGAGCGACGGCCAGGTGCCGGGCGCGACCACCGACGTGACCATCCCGGCGGGGCCGAGCAACATGCCGGTCCTCGGCACCAGCACCGCCATCCGGAACCTGACCCTGCAGCCCGCCGCCTCGCTCACGCTCATCGGCACCATGACCCTGACGCTGACCGGCGACCTCGACGACGCCGGCAACCTCACCAGCGGCGGCGGCGGGACGCAGACCATCGACCTGACGGGCGCCGCACGGACGCTCCGGAGCACCAACATCCCGAACCCCATCTCGGTGAGCGTCAGCGGCACCTACACGCTGGCCGGCCGCACCGTGGTCACGGACCTCCTCATCGGCACCGGCGGCGACATCGCGGTAAACGGCCAGACGCTGGCGGTCGGCAACCTCTTCAACACGACCGCCGGCGGCACGCTCACCATGACCAACCCGCTGGACTCGGTGCTGGTGACCGGCACCGCCAACTTCGGCGGGGGCGCCACCACCGGGCGGCTCACCGCCGGCGTGCTGCAGGTGGGCGGATCGCTGACGCAGAGCGGCAACAGTGCCGCGCTGGCCGCCAGCGGCACCCACAAGACCCGCCTCACCGGGGCCAACCCGACCATCTCCATCCAGTCCCCCGGCCCGGGCGCCGGCGCGAGCCAACTGCAGGAGCTGGAATGGGCGGGCGGGGGCACGCTGACCCTGGGGACCGGCCTGTATGTCCTGGGCACCATGACGCTGCCGGCCGGCGGCACCATCAACGCCGTGAGCTTCACGCAGTCGGTGCACGCCGGGCTCTTCGCCAACGGCGCGCCGGTGACGTTCACCAACGTGCAGCTCTGGATCGAGCCCGCCACCGCAGTCCCGGTGGCGGTGAGCGACCTGACCTTCACCAGTGGCTCGAGTTCCCGGCTCTACATCCGCCACCCGGGCCTCCCCGGGGCCACGCCGCTCACGCTGACCAACATCGTGTTCACCACGGTGCCGCCCTTCCCGGCCGTCTACCTCGATGTGGACGACACGGCTCCGCTCGACAACAACGCCGTGGTGGTGAACCTCTTCAACCCCACCCCCGCCGCCAGCGGCGGCCTGGTCAACGCCACCAACGGCGCGGTGGTCAACTGGCCGGCGGCGGCCCCGGTCGTCACCTGGACCGGCGCGGTCAGCAATGACTGGAGCACGCCCGGCAACTGGTCCACGGGCAGCGTCCCCGGCCTCGCGGACGACGTGCTGATCCCGGCCGGTGCCCCCGCCCAGCCCACCGTCACGAGCACCTGCGCGGCCAAGTCGCTGACCGTCAACAGCGGCGGCGCGCTCAGCCTCGGCGCGTTCAACTGCCAGGTGCAGGGGAACGTGGTGGTCAGCGGCGCCATCCTCAGCACCACCGGCGCCATCCAGCTGGTGGGGCCGGCCCAGATCAACGGCAACCTCCCCGGCCTCATCATCAACGCCCCGGTCACCGTGGCCGCCGCCACGGGCCTGGGCAGCGGCAACGGCAACATCACGATCGACGGCGCCACGGCGTCGCTCACGATGAACGGGCAGACCCTGGTGACGCCGGGGAGCCTGGTGGTGCAGAACGGCGGGCGGCTCATCATGACCAATCCCTTCGACGTGCTCACCATCAGCAGCCATGCGACCTTCGATGGCGCGAGCGAGCTCGGCTCCCTCACGGATGGCGTGCTGAGCGTCTTCGGTAACTTCACCCAGCTGGCCTCGACCAGCGGCGAGAGCTACCACCCCACGGCCGGCCACACGACGGTGCTCGGGTCCGCGACCCTCGCCCTCAGCTTCGCCACCCCGGGCAGTGGCGCGGGCACCAGCGGCTTCCAGGACCTGGCCATCTCCCCGGGCAACACGCTCTCGCTGGCGCTCGGGAGCGACGTGGTGGTGCGCGGCGCGCTGACGATCAGCAGTCCGGCCACGACGGTGTCGTCCACGAATCGCCTCCTGACCTCGGGCGATCTTGCCGTCCTCTCCCCGATCGTCTTCGACAACACCCGGCTGGCCGTCACCGCGACGGCCAGCATTCCGGCCTTCTCGGGGACCGTGACCTTCCAGAACATGAACCCGACGGCGACGCAGCTCGCCCTGACCGGCCCCGGCACCGGGACACCCGTCACCCTGACGGGCGCGGTGTTCAGCACCGCCCCCACCGGCGGCGGGCTCTACCTCTCCGCCACCGACACCGACGGGCCGGCGGTCCCCTTCACGGTGGACCTCGTGAACCCGACCCCCGGGACGGCCGGCGGCTTCATCCAGGCCGTGAACGGCGCGGTCATCAACTGGCCGGCTGCCGCGGGCGTGGTCACCTGGACCGGCGCCGTGGACAGCGACTGGAACACCGCCGGCAACTGGAGCACCGGCAGCGTCCCCACCGCCACGGACGACGTGCTGCTCCCCGCGGGGCCGGCCAACCAGCCGCAGCTCGGCGGCAGCGTGACGGTCAACGGATTCACGCTGCTGGCCGGCGCCACCCTCTCACTGGGCGACGTGACCCTCACCGTGGACGGGCCGGCGGCGATCGCCGGCGGCCTGGTGGGCTGCTGCAGCGACTTCGTCGACCTGCGCGGCGGCGGCACCCTGGAGGGGGCGCACGACAACGTGACCCTGAGCATCGCCGCCGGGTCCGTGGTCGCCCTGTCCGGCGATGCCGCCCTCACGGCCTCCACCGTGACCGTGCAGGGCGAACTGATCCTCGCGGGGCACCGCCTCGACCTCGGCCAGGGGAGCTTCAATACCACCACCGGGACCGGCCTGCTCACCATGACCAACCCGGCCGACCTGGTCATCGCGGGCTTCGCCGACTTCAGCGGCGGCGACGAGACCGGCCACCTTACCGCCGGCACCCTCCAGGTCACCGACCTGAGCCAGAGCGGCAGCGTGCCCACCTCGTTCTTCGCGAGCGGCACCCACCGCCTCATCCTGGCCGGCCCCTCGCCGAGCAGCCTGTTCATGGGGAACCCGTCGAGCAGCCGGATCCAGGACCTCGACGTCACCGGCGTCTCCGCGACCCTCACCCTCTTCTCGAACGTGACGGTGGCGGGCCAGCTGATCTCCGTCCCCAGCACCAGCGGACCGGTGGTCTCGGGCACGGGCACCCTCACCGCCGGCGGCGCCGACGTCACCGCCGCCGGGAGCAACACCGCGCTCACCTTCGACGGCGTGCCCCTAGTCCTCTCCGGCGGCTTGATCAGCGCCTTCGACCACGTGGCGTTCGACAACCAAAGCCCCGTCGGCACGGCACTCACGGTGAACAACGTGGGCCAGGGCGCCGCCTTCACCTTCGACGCCCTGAACTTCAGCACCACGCTCACCGCCGGCGGCTTCCACCTCGTGGCGAACGACCTCGATGGTCCGGCGGTGCCGCTCACGATCGACGTGACCAACTCCGTCCCCGCCGCCGGGTCGCCGTTCTTCCAGGCCAACAACGGCGCCGTGATCAACTGGCCCCCGGCCGCCCCGGTGGTCACCTGGACCGGCGCGGTCAGCAGCGACTGGTTCACGCCGGGCAACTGGAGCACCGGCGCGGTGCCGGCGCTCACCGACGACGTCCTCATCCCGGCCGGCCCCACCAACGCGCCGGTGCTGAGCGGCACCGCGACGATCCGCGACCTGACCATCGCCGCGGGCGCCCCCACCGTCGAGGTGGCGAGCTTCGCCCTGGCGGTCACCGGTGACCTCAACAGCGACGGCACCATCACTTCGACCCCGGCGACCGGCGGGGTGACGCTCTCGGGCTTCGCGAAGCAGCTGCGGGGCACCTTCGACCTCGCGACCCTGCTGATCAACGGCGACTACAGCCTCTCCGGCCGTCTCGCCACCACGAACGGCACCGGCGTGGTGGTCCAGGCCCCCGGCGCCCTCCAGCTCAACGGGCATACCGCCGACGTCGGCGGCCTCTTCACCACCTCGGCAGGCGGCCTCCTGGTGATGCTCAACAGCCAGGATTCGCTCCTCGCCCGGGGGGGCGCCCTGTTCGCCGGCGGCGATGAGAGCGTGCAGCTCAACGCGGGCGTCCTCGTGGTCTCCGGCGACCTGATCCAGAGCGGCGGCAACCCGGCCGCCTTCGCGCCCTCAGGCAGCCACAAGACGGTGCTCAATTCAGCCGGCGCGGCCACCCTGCTCCTGAGCGGGGTGGGCTCACACCTCCACCTCACCGAGATCGCTGCCCCGGCCGGGATAGCACTGGGCTCGCGCGTGACGACCACCGCCGACCTTACGGTGACCCTGGGGCAGCTCGACCTCAACGCCAACGCCCTCATCATCGGGGGCGACTTCAGCACCAGCGGCGGGGGCACGGTGCGCATGGTCAACGCCGGCGACTCCCTCGTGGCGGTGAACCAGACCTGGGCCGGCGCCGACCCGACCGGCAACATCACCGACGGGACCATCGTCGCCACCGGCAACTTCACCCAGGGCGGCACCCCGTCCGTCCCGGGCTTTGCGGCGAGCGGCAGCAACCTGGTGCGGCTCGAGGGCGGCACCACCACCCTGACCACGGTGGGCAGCAACGCCACCACCGTGTTCGCGAACCTGGGCATCGCCACCAGCGGGCCGGTCACGCTCAACAGCACCACCTCCGGCTTCAACATGGATGGCACCGGGACCCTCGACATCCAGACCCCGGTCGCCGTGACCTACGTGCAGGCCGGCAGCGCCGGCGCCCTGAGCTTCGCGGGCGGGACCTTCACGGCGGCCGGCAGCACCGTGAGCGGGCCCCACGTCTCGCTCTTCCCCGGCAGCACCATCCTGGGCGGCTGGACCGTCGACAGCACCGGCTGGGCCCAGGGCGCCGCGGCGTCCCTCCAGGTGCCGAACACCCTGTCCTACAATCACCTGATCCTCGAGCAGGGCAACAACTTCTTCTTCGACCCGGGCACCTTCAGCATCCCCGGGAGCCTCATCATGCGGGTGGTGAACGCCGGCGTGATCCACGCCCACGACATCGGCGGGGTGCGCACCCTGCTCAACGTCGGCGGGCTCACCCAGGTCTTCGGCCACCTCCAGATGGAGGGCGGCACCCTGACCACCGGGAGCCTCGACGTCGCCACCCTCGGCGGCTCGCGCGGGTTCCTCTCGATGCTGTCGATCGCAGACTCGGTGACCGTGCTCGGCAACGCGAACTTCAACGGCGGCAGCACCAGCGGGCTGCTCACGGCGGGGGTGCTCCGGATCGGCGGCAACTTCACCCAGGGCACCGGGAGCAGTGTGGCCGCCTTCGCGCCCAGCGGCACGCACCTCACCCAGCTCGGCGCGGCCGCGGCGCGCACGGTGTCGTTCGCCAGCCCGGGCGCCGGCGCCGCTGGCTCGCACTTCCAGGCGCTCGACCTGAGCGCGGCCACCGGCGGCCTCACCCTGCTCACCGCGGGCACCATCGCCGACTCGGTCCTGGCCAGCAACACCTCCGCCAAGCTGATCGGCGGCGGCAACGGGCTCACCATGCGCCGCTCGCAGATCAGCGGCCTCACGGTGGACAACACCCCGCTGGTCCTCGACGAGCAGGGCGTCTTCAACGCGCAGAACTTCAGCAACGTCGACTTCCAGGGCTTCCCGACCACCGGCACGACCATGTTCCGGTTCTCCGGGCCCGGCGGCACCCTGTCCGCCCGGCCGGCGATCACCACCACCAACGTCAACTTCCAGAGCCTCCCCATCGGGGCCGGCAACCTCTACATGGACGTGACGTCCACCAACGGCGGCTTCGTCACCTTCACCATGACCGGCTCGAACCAGAGCCCGCAGATCGGCGGCAACGGCCCGACCAACTCCAATCCGGCCAACCAGGTCCGGGTGAACGGCGCGCTGGTCAGCTGGCCGTAGCCGGGCAGGCCACCGACGCGGGCCGGAGCATCCGCTCCGGCCCGCGTTGCGTTCGTGGCCAGTCCGTGACCCCGCTCAGCGGGCGGAACACGTCCAGCGCGCCCCCACCGCCGGCGCTGGCGGCGGCGCAGGAGGCCGCGTGGCCGCCACCGGCAGCCCGGCGCGAGCGCGGCCGGGGGCAGGGCTGTTCGAGACGAGTACATGCGGGCTGAATCTGGCTGAAGGCGGGCGTGAGGCGGCTGCAGGCGCCCTGAAGATGGCTGGTCGGGCGCGGGACCCGTGTGCGAGGGCGTTTGCGGTGAGCTGGTTCGCTCGAAGGCCCCGCTGGCGTGCCCTGAAGCCCTCCGCGTGGGCCACGGAGCCGACTTCGCGGGCACTTGAGGTGAGTTGGCGCCCGCCCGAAGCTGACCGCGCAGGAATTTGAGACGACTTCGCGGCTCGCGAAGCTGACCGCGCAGGCATTTGAGACGACTTCGCGGCTCCCGGAGATGACCGCGCAGGCATTTGAGACGACCGCGCGGCTCGCGAAGATCACCACGTGGGCGTTGGAGCTGACCTCGCGGCTCCCGGAGATGACTGTGCGGCCGGCGCAGCCGGCCGCACGGGCAGTCGAGGGAACCGTGCCGGCGCTATTCCTTGCGGGTGGCCGGCCCCCGCTCCACCACCGTGGGCGTGACCGGGGCGCCGTCCTGCAGCATCTCGAGACCGCCCACCACCACCTGCTCGCCCGGCTGCACCCCGCTGGTGATCTCCACCTCGCCGGGGGAACGCACGCCGAGGCTCACCGGCCGCCGCGTCACCTTGCCCTCCTGCACCACCCACACCACGTAGACGCCCTGCACCGCGAGCACCGCCTCCTCCGGGACCACCACGGCCCGCGGGCGGGTGGCGGTGGCCAGGCGCGCCTCGGCGAACATCCCCGCCTGCAGCAGGCGGCGGCCGTTGGGGACCAGCGCCTTGACCAGCAGGGTCCGGCCCGGGAGCTGCACCTCGGGGCTCACGAAGTCGACGGTGCCCGTCAGCTCCTCGCCGGTGACGGCGGCCACCCGGAACGCCACCTTCTGGCCCCGGCGCACCACGCCGGCGTAGCGCTCCGGCACGTTGAACGACACCCGCTGCGGGTCCACCGTCTGGATGGTCACCAGCCGGTCGCTGCTGGTGACGTAGTCGCCCAGGCTCACGTAGCGCTGCCCCACCACGCCGGTGAACGGCGCCCGGACGGTGGTGCGGGCCAGCCGGAGCTTGAGCAGGTCGAGGCTCGCGCGGTTGCTGCGCGCGGTGGCCTCGGCCCGCTCCAGGTCGGCGGCGCTGGCGGCGTTCTGCTCCAGCAGCTGCCGGGTGCGGGTGAGCGCCTGCTCGGCGAGGTCGCGCTCCGCCTCCGCCCGCGCCACCTGGGCGCGCAGCTCCTGGTCATCGACCCGGAAGAGGGGGTCGCCCTGCCCCACCTCGCTGCCCTCGCGCATCAGGATCTCGGTGATGCGGCCATCGACCTCGGGCCGCAGCTCCGCGGACTGGATGGCCTCGACCTGGCCGGTGGCGAGCACGGCGTCGACCACCGTGTCCTGGCGGGCGGCGGCCACTTCCACCGGGAGGGCGAAGCCGCCGGCCCCCTCGCCGCCACCGGGCCCGCCGGCGGCCGCCTTGCCCTTGCAGGAGAGGAGCAGCGCGGCCGTCGCGCCGAGGGTGAGGATACGCACCGAGGTCACTGACCGCCTCCATTCGATGACACGATCCGCCGGCCGAGGATCGCCTCGAGCCGGGCCAGCGCGAGCCGCGCCGAGTAGCGGGACTGCACCAGTTCGGCCTCGGCGTCGCTGAGGTCGTTCTGGGCGGTGATGAGGTCGAGCACCGTCGTGGCGCCGGCCTGGTAGCGGGCCTGCTGCACCCGGTAGTTCTCCTGCGCCACGGCCGCCCCGTCCTCCGCCAGGGTCACGGCCGCGCGCGCGGTCTCGTACCCGTCGTAGGCCTCGGTCACGTCGCGCAGGGCCGCGCGCTCCAGGTCGGCGCGGATGGCACGGGCCACGTCGCGGCCGGAACGGGCCTGGAGGATCGCCAGCTCGCGCTCGCCGTGGTTCCAGATCGGGAGCGAGAGGGTGAGCGTGGCGCTGTTCACCGTGGTGGCGTTCGGGAAGAGCTTCACGTCGAACCGGGTGTGGCCGGCGCTCAGGGTGAGCGTGGGGAGGTAGGCGCCCCGGCGGGCCCGCAGCGCCGCCTCGGCGGAGCGCTCCCGCGCCCGCGCCGCGCGGTACTCAGGGCCCTGCTCCAGCGCGGCGCCGATCGCCTCGGCCAGCCCGAAGGGCAGGTCCGGCGCCGGTTCGGCGCCCAGCGGCGCCGCGTCGGCGGGGCCGTCGATCCCGATCCGCCGCCCGAGCTCCAGGCGCGACACCCGCAGCGCCGATTCCCGCCGCAGCAGCGCCACCCGCGCCCGCACCAGCTCGAGCCGCACGGTCAGGGAATCGGACTGCACCGCCGCCCCCGACTGCACCCGGGCCCGCGCCAGCCGCAGCTGCTCCTCCGCCCGGGCCGCCCGGCCGCGGCTCACCCTGGCCAGCTCGCCGTCGGCCAGCACCGCGTAGTAGGCCGACTCCACCAGCAGCGCCGCCGCGAAGCGCCGCTGCTCGCTGGTGGAGGTGGCCGCCTCGAGCTCGGCCTGGCTGCGGCCCAGCTCGGCGAACTTGCGGGCGCTGAAGATCTCGTAGCTCAGCCCCGCGCTGAAGGTGCTCGAGGTGCTCGACTGCGAAAAGGTGCCGATGTTGAAGAACGCCTGCGAGTACTTGGTGTAGTCGAGACTCGCCGTCACCGACGGCACCAGGAACGCGAGCCGCGCCGCCTTGCGGCCCCAGTCGGCCTCGGAGACGCTGCCGAGGGCCCGGACGTAGTCGGGATCGAGCCGCACCGCGCGCTCGAGCGCCTCCGCCAGGGTCACCACCGGGAGGGTGTCGGCGCGCACGGGGGTGGCGGGGGCCGCCAGCAGCGCCGCGGTCAGGAGCGCCGGGATCATGGCGTCTCCTCCGCGGTGGCCCGCGGCTCCAGCCCCAGGTCATGGTGCTCCCGCGCCATCGCCCGGTCGAAGATCGTGTACACCACGGGCACCACGTACAGCGTGAGCAGGGTGGAGACCAGGATGCCGCCCGCGATGGCGTAGCCCAGGGGGCGGCGGCTGATGGAGCCGGCGCCGAGCCCCAGCGCGATCGGCAGCGCGCCCATGATGGTCGACACCGAGGTCATGAGGATGGGCCGCAGCCGGATCCGCGCCGCCTCGACCACCGCGTCGAAGGTGGCCATGCCCCGCTCCTTGAGCTGGTTGGCGTACTCCACCAGCAGGATCGAGTTCTTGGTCACCAGCCCGATCAGCAGCACCATGCCGATCTGGCTGTACAGGTTGATGGTGCTGCGGAACACGAACAGGGTGAGCAGCGCGCCGGTGATGGCGAGCGGCACCGCGAGCAGCACGGTGAAGGGGTGGATCAGCGACTCGAACTGGCTGGCCAGCACCATGAACACCACCACCAGCGCCAGGACGAACGCGAAGTAGAGCGAGCTCCCCGACTCCTCCAGCTCCCGCGACTCGCCGGAGAGGGCCACCGAGCTGCCGACCGGCAGCACCTCGCGGCCGAGCGCGCGCATGGAATCGAGCGCCTCGCCGAGGGTGAACCCGGGGAGCAGGTTGGCGTCGATGGTCGAGGAGCGGATGCGGTTGAAGTGGCTGAGCTGCCGCGGCCCCACGCCCTCGGACACGGTGGCCACCGAGTTGAGCTGCACCAGCCCGCCGTCCCGCCCCCGCAGGTAGATGCCGGTCATGTCGCTGGGGGTGGCGCGCTCCCCCGCCGTGAGCTGGGCGATGACGTCGTACTGCTTGTTCTCGCGGGTGAAGGTGCTGATCCGGCGGCCGCCCAGCAGCACCTGCAGCGCCCCCGCCACGTCACCGACCGGCACGCCGAGGTCCTCGGCCCGGTCGCGGTCGAAGGCCACCGTCAGCTGCGGCTTGTTCACCCGCAGGTCGGAGTCGACGTTCACCAGGCCGGGGATCTGGCGCGCCCGCTTGAGCAGCGTGTCCACGCCCCGCACCAGGCTGTCGAAGTCGGGGTGCTGCACCACGAACTGCATCGGCTTGCTGAAGCCGCCGAAGGCCGGCGGGTTGCTGGCGAACGCCATCACCCCCGGCACCCCGAAGTACTGCGGCTGCACCTCGCCGATGATCTGGTCCACCGACCGGGTCCGCTCCCCCCAGTCCTTGAGCAGCGAGAAGACGATGCCCTGGCTCGGCGCGCCGAGGAAGCCGCCGGTGATGCTGAAGTAGGACTCGACCCCCTCGGTGCGGGACAGCACGTCCTCGAGCCGGTGCATGTAGGCGTCGGTGTACTCGAGGGTGGAGCCCTCGGGGGCGATCGCGAAGGTGAGGAACCACCCCCGGTCTTCCGGCGGCACGAACTCGCGCTTGAGGCCCTTGAAGAGGAACACCGAGCCGCCGGCGGAGAGCAGCACCAGCGCCACCACCAGGGCCCGGTGCCGGAGCGCCCAGCCGAGGGAGCGGGCGTAGCCGTTGGCCAGGCCGTCGAAGCCGCGCTCCAGGAGCTGGTACAGCGCGCCGTGCCGGGGCGGGACCCGGAGCACCCGGGCGCAGAGCATCGGGGTGAGGGTCAGCGCCACGAAGCCGGAGATGAGCACCGAGCCCGCCACCGCGATGCCGAACTCGTTGAACAGCCGGCCGGTGTTGCCCTGCAGGAAGGCCAGCGGGGTGAACACCGCCACCAGCGAGATGGTGGTGGCGATGACCGCGAAGGCGATCTCGCGGGTGCCGTTGGTGGCCGCGGTCACCGGGTCCTCGTGCAGCTCCTCCTGGTGCCGGTAGGCGTTCTCGAGCACGATGATCGCGTCGTCGACCACGATGCCGATGGCGAGGGTGAGCGCCAGCAGCGTCAGGTTGTTGATCGAGAAGCCGAGGAAGTACATGATCGCGAAGGTCGAGACGATCGACGTCGGGATCGCGAGGCCGGGGATGATCGTGGCCCGCAGGTTCCGCAGGAACACGAAGATGATCAGGATCACCAGCCCGGCGGCGATCACCAGGGTCTCCTGCGCCTCCTGGATGGAGCGCCGGACGTAGACGGAGCCGTCGAACGCCACCTCCAGCTTGACCCCCGGCGGGAGCGAGGCCTGGATGGCGGGCATGGCGCCCCGGATCTCGTCGGCCACGCTGATCAGGTTGGCCTTGGACTGCCGCACCACGCCCACGCCGAGGGCGGTGGCGCCCTTGAAGCGGAGCGCGCCGCGCTCGTCCTCGGGCCCGAGCTCCACCCGGGCCAGGTCCTTGAGCTTGACCAGCTGGGTGCCGGTGTTGCGCACCACCAGCTCCCGGAACTCCTCCGGCGTCTTGAGCTCGCCCAGCGAGCGGACCGTGAACTCCCGCTTGGTCGACTCGATCCGCCCCGCCGGCACCTCGACGTTCCGGTCCCGCACGGCGGTCTCGACGTCCTGCACCGTCACGTCATAGGCGGCCAGCGCGGCGGTGGACAGCCAGATCCGCATGGAATAGCGGCGCTCGCCGGCGATGAACGCCGAGCCCACCCCGGCCAGGCTCTGCAGCCGCTTCTTGACGTTGCGGTCGGCGATGTCCGAGAGCTGCAGCATGCTGTAGTTCTCGCCGGAGAGCGCCATCCAGAAGAACGGGTCGGCGTCGGCCTCCTGCTTGGCGATCACCGGCTCGCGCACGTCCTCCGGCAGCCGGTCGCGCACCCGCGAGACCTTGTCGCGCACGTCCTGCGCCGCCACGTCCACGTCGCGGTCGAGGGTGAACTCCAGGGTGATGTTGCTCGACTGCTCCGCCGAGGCGCTGGTGAGCGTGCGCAGTCCCGGGAGGGTGGACAGCTCCTCCTCCAGGATGTCGGTCACCGCGGTCTCCACCACCTGCGGGCTCGCGCCCGGCAGCACGGTGGTGATGGAGATGACCGGCGGGTCCACGTCGGGGTACTCGCGGACCGGCAGCTTGAGGTACCCGATCACGCCGAAGAGCACCAGCGCCAGGCTCAGCATGCTGGCCAGGACCGGTCGGCGGATCGAAACGTCGGAGAGCTTCATGCGGCGCCCGGAGGTGAGGGGGGCCGGACGGCCTCCCGGCCGGGACCGGGCCGGGAGGGGGCCGACGACATCGTGAACCTGCTGGGTCGGGGTCCAGACGGGCCCCGGATCTTCGGGTTTCAAACGGGGGGCAAGGTACCTGCAGATCGGCCCGGGCGCGAGTGGCGCCGGATTCCGGTCGGGCGGCCCCGGGGGCGCCTATATTGGACCATGGCCCTCAAACTGTCATCCAAGCAGCAGTCGCAGCTCGCCTTCCTGGAGCTCCTCCCGCCCAAGCTGGCCCGGGTCAATTCCGTGCTGGAGCAGATGCACAACCCCAACCTCGACGAGACGGCGGTCCGGGGCATGATCCGGGTGCTCGACGAGATGAAGGCCGGGGCCTCCCAGCTGAGCATCAATTCCCTGGCCGAATCCCTCAGCGCCATGGCCTCGACCGCCCGGCGCGGCGGCGGGCTGCAGGTGAAGATCCGGGGCCTGCGGGACTGCCTCGGGAGCGTCCGCGCCAGCTATGACGCGGCCGTGAAAAAGGCCTCCATACCGGAGGCCCATGCCGACGAGGAATCCAGCCCGGGGTCCTGACCGGGGCCCGCCGGGGTACCGCCCCTACCTGGCCGTCCCGGGCTCGTAGACGTGCTCGCCCTGCTTGCGGAAGTAGTCGTCGATCGGCTTGCCGGCCATCAGGATCACCATCCCGTGGATGATCACGCCGATCAGGACCGACACGAAGGTCAGGGCGCAGAGCACGCCCGCCGCGCCGATGCCCGCAAACACACGACCGATGATTTCCATGGAACCCGGACCGGAATAGTGTAGGGTGGACCGCCCGCCCGTACATTACCCAGTCCCGGGCCGCCATTCAACCACCGAGCCCCTCATGCGCCCCACCCCCGTCGCCGCCCTGCTCCTAGCCACCCTCGCCGGGCCCGCCGCCGCCCAGGCCCCGTGGACGGTCCGGCCGGATGGGTCGGCCCGGCCGGCGGAGGTCCGGATCGAATCCCGGCCCCCCGGCTGGCGCCTCACCTCGGGCCCCGCCTCGATCATCTACCGGCCGGCGGACAGCGCAACCGGCACCTACACCCTCACCGCCCGGCTGCAGCTCCTCCCCGGGACGGGGGCGCACCAGGAGGCCTTCGGGGTGTTCATCGGCGGACGGGACCTGGGCGCGGCGGGGCAGCGGTACAGCTACTTCCTGGTCCGGGGCGACGGCAGCTGGAAGGTGAAGCTCCGCCGCGGGGCGGCCGTCAGCGACGTGGCGGGTGACTGGCACCGGAGCCCCGCCATCGTGGCGGCGCGGCCGGACGGGCCGGCCACGAACCTGCTGGGGGTGGTCGTATCGGCCGACAAGGTGCGCTTCCTGGTGAACGGCACCGAGGTGTGGAGCGGCGAGCGGAAGGCGCTCGAGACGAACGGCGTGTCCGGGATCCGGCTCAATCACAACCTGTCGGTGGTGCTCGAGGCGTTCGAGGTGAAGCGGCCGTAGCGGGCACGGGCTGGCCGCCGCCGGCTAGGGACGCTGCAGCGCCGCGCGCGCCGCGTCCCCGACCTCCCCGCGCCCCTCCGCCGCGATCCGTTCCAGCGCCTGCCGGGCGGTGGGGCTGCCCCGTTCCCCGAGTGCCCGCACGATGGCGAGCTGCCGGCGGACATCCCCGGCGCCGAACCGCAGGAACCCCCGCCGCTCCAGCGCCACCCGCGCCAGCGCCGCGCTGACCTCCGCCGCGTCGAGCCGCACCAGGGTCTCGAGCAGGTCCTGCCAGGCGGCGGGGTCCTTCTCCACCTCGAACGCGGCGAAGAGCGGCATGGCGATGCCGCCGGAGGACCGCTGGCTCACCCCCCGCGCCGCGAGGGCCCGCCCCGCCCGCGCCCGCGTCTCGGGCGAGAGGTGGGCGAGCGCCTGGCGCAGCGGCTCCACCGCGCCCTTCTCGCGGAACCGGCCGAGGGCATCGATCGCCGCGTGCCGCACCCGCTCGTCGGGGTCGCCGACCCGTTCGCGGAGCAGCGGGATGGCGTCGGCCACGCCGAGCCGCCCGAGCAGCTCCACGCCGAGCCAAGCCTCCGCCGGCTGCGCGCTCTTCGCGAGCGGCGCCACCATCGGGAAGGCCTCGGGCATGCCGCCCACCACGTCGAGCAGGAAGGCGCGGGGCCCGACCGCGCCGCCCCGCCGCAGCACCTCGAGCACCTGCTCCGCCGCCGGCAGCCCGCCCGCGCGCAGCACCTCGGCGGTGCGGGCCTGTTCCTCGGGAATGCGGTAGGCCTGCTCGATGAGCCGGTCGATCACCGCCGGCGCGAGCAGCCGCTTCACCGCGATCGCGAACTGGCGGCGGACGTCCTCGCCCATGCCGGGCAGCATCCGGAGCGCCGCCTGCGCATTGTGCAGCACGGTGTGCCACTGCTCCTTCCGCACCGCCCCCTCGAGCTCGCGCAGGATCCCCTCGACCACCCCGGCCAGCTGGTCGCCGGGGCGGGCCCGGGGCACGGTGGGCAGCGCGGGGTCGGAGGCCGCCATGCGCTCGATGGGGCGCTCCACGGGCACCGGCGCGGTCACCAGGGCCACCTGCACGTGGGGCGAGCCGGGCAGCGGCGCCCGGTCATCGGCGAGGGCCTGCGCCAGGGCGAGCAGCTCAGGCCCCGGCGCGCCCCGGGCGACAGCAATGCTGTCGACCCGACGAAGTTGTAGCCGCTCCTTGAGGGTGTCCCCATCCACCGCCCACGAATTCTCGATCCCGGCCTCGATCCGGGCCGGTGCCTGGCCCGCCCGCGCCACGAGGGCGGCCAGCGCGGCCTGGACCAGGTCCTGCCGCTCCGGGGTGGAACGGAGCAGGACGACCAGGTGACCGAGCAGCTCCCCGAAGGGGGCGGTGGGGTCGGGCGGCGTGGACATGGGATCAGCAAAGTATAAGGCGAAGGGGCTTGCTTGGCAGCGTATTCCGGGTAACATGAAGCTGTCCGCGCCTGGGGGCGTGCCAGTCGTCTTTTCGGGCCAGCGTTACCCCCTTCACTCAGCGAGGAATTCCCATGAAGCGTGCAATCGTCCTTGGTGGCATCGTGGCGGCGCTCGCCACCGCCGCGCCAGCTGCCGCGCAGGTCACTATCGGCTGGGATGCCTCCGCCTACAGCAGCTACGTGTGGCGCGGCCTGACCCTCTCCGGCAAGCCCGTGGTCCAGCCGGACCTCTACCTGACCTTCCCGCTCGGCGCCGCGTCGCTGACCGTCGGCGGCTGGGGCAACATCGAGCTGGGCAAGTACGACGCGCCGGACATCGGCGAGGGTGGCGGCGCCGCGAGCCCGGACCTGACCGAGTTCGACTGGTGGGGCGAGATCTCCATCCCGGCCGGCATCGCCACCCTGACGGGCGGCGCCACCGGGTACATCTACCCCAACGACGCGGGCTTCACCTCGGACATCAACACGCTCGAGTTCTACGGCAAGGTGGCCCTCGGGACCGTCCTGAGCCCCAAGCTCTCCGCCTACTACGACGTGAAGGCCGTGAAGGGCCTCTACGTCGAGGGCAGCGTGTCGCACGGCATCCCGCTCGGCGCCGCCACGCTCAACCTCGGCGCGCTGGCCGGCTACAGCAGCAAGATGACGCCCGACCCGGACGACGACTCGTTCAACTTCAAGGACGACGGGCTCACCCACGTCGACCTCTCGGCCTCGATCGGCTTCGAGGCAGGGCCCCTGTCGATCGCCCCCTCGGTGCACCTGGTGCTCGCGCAGGATGAGTTCACCAAGTTCACCAAGCTCAACGACAAGAGCGACACCAAGCTGTGGGGCGGCGTGACGATCAGCTGGAGCAAGGCGTTCGGGGGGAAGGCGGAGGAGTAGGCGGTCAGGCGGTCAGGCGGTAAGGCGGTTAGGCGGTAAGGCGGTAAGGCGGTTAGTACGAAGAACGGGAGAGCACCCTTTGGTGCCCTCCCGTTCGACGTTTCGACCGCCCAACCGCCCAACCGCCTAACCGCCTAACCGTCCAATCGCCCAATCCCCTACCGCCCGATCTCCTTGAACGTCTCCTCCAGCCGCGTCAGCATCTCGCCCAGCAGCGACTGCTCGATGCCGAGGGGCGGCTCGATCCGGATGGTCCGCGCCTTGGAGTAGGTGCCCGCCACCAGCACGCCCCGCTTGAACAGTCCCGCCGCGCACCGGTAGCCGATCTCGTCGGTGGGGAAGGTCATGCCGATCAGCAGCCCCCGCCCCTGGGTGCCGGTGAGGATGTGGGGGTATTTCCGCTGCAGCGTGCCGAGCTCGCGGAGCAGGTACTCGCCCTTGACGCGCGCCTGGCCGGGGAGGTCCTCCTCGAGCGTCACCGTGATCGCGGCAATCCCGGCGGCGCAGGCGATCGGGTTCCCGCCGAAGGTGGTGGAGTGGATGATCGGGTTGGGGATCATCACCTCCCAGATCGTCGGGGTGGCCACGAACGCGGCCAGCGGCATCACCCCGCCACCCAGCGACTTGCCCATGCACATGATGTCGGGCGTCACGCCCTCGTGGTCCACCCCCCACAACGTGCCGGTGCGGCCCATGCCGGTCTGGATCTCGTCGGCGATGAACAGGCTCCCGTGCCGGGTGCAGATCTCGCGCACGCGCTGCAGGTAGCCGGCCGGCGGCGCCACGCCCCCCGCCTCGCCCTGCACCGGCTCCAGCACCACCGCCGCGGGCAGCTGGCCCACCGCCTCGAGGATGCACATCTGCTGGTCGAGCGCGTCGGCGTCGCCGTAGGGCACGAAGCGGACATCCTGCAGCCCCCGCTCGAACGGCTCGCGGAAGCTGGCCTTCCCCATCAGCGACAGGGAGCCCATGGACTTGCCGTGGAAGCCGCCCAGCGTGGAGATGAAGGTGTTCCGCCGGGTGTAGAGGCGGGCCAGCTTGATGGCGCCCTCGATGGCGTCGGTGCCGTTGTTGATGAAGAAGCAGCAGCCCAGCTCGCCCGGGGTCACCGCGGCCAGCAGCCGGGCCAGGCCGGCGCGCCACGGCTCCAGCAGCTCCTGGCTGTTGAGCGCCATGCGCCCCATCTGGTCCTGCACCGCCTTGACGATCTTCGGGTGGTTGATGCCGGCGGAGAAGATGCCGTAGCCGCCGAGGCAGTCGATGTACTGGCGGCCGAGCAGGTCGGTGAGGATCGACCCCTGGCCGGACCACTCGAGGGCGGCGAACTGCCCCGCCTGGGTCACGGACTTGCGGTAGGTGAGGAAGCCGCGGTTGACGTACTTCTCGTAGCTGTCCACCGTCTCGGCGATGAACGCTTCCTTCTCGTCGGTGGCCATCGCGCGGCCGCCGATCAGGTCGAGGTACCGCCGGCTCAGCTTCAGGACGTCGTCATTCGGTAACCGCAATTCATCGGCGCTCCTTTCAGGATGGTGCCGGCCCGGCGTCAGGCCGACGTGAGGTCCTGCCAGATCTGCTCCCACAGCGCGGCCGCGTCGCCCAGGGTCTTCTCGTATTCCAGCCGCTGGAACTCCGCGGCGGTGGGGTACGGCAACGGGTTGGTCATCCGGGCCAGCGCCGCCAGGTTGGGCGAGCCGTACCCCGTGGTATTGGCGATCGCCGCGCCCACCTCGGGGCGCAGGATGTAGTTGATGAACTCGTGCGCGGCGCGGGGGTGGGTACCCGCGGCCGGCAGCACCATCGAATCCGTCCAGATGTCGCTCCCCTCCTTGGGCAGCACGTAGCGGATCGCCGGCCGGCTGGCCTGCGCCTGTGCGGTGTCGCCGTTCCACAGCTGCGCCACCCACACGTCCCCGCTGATCAGCTGCCCCTTCACCGGTGCCGAGACGTACCCCTTGAGGTTGCGCCGCGCGGCGAGGGCGTCGCTGCGGGCCTGGGCAAGCTCCGTGGGCTCGATCGAGTTGAGCGAGGCCCCCCGGTACCGGAGCCAGGCGCCGATGCAGGCGCGCATCTCGTCCATCTGGGTCATGCGGCCCTTGTAGCGGCCGTCGAGGAAGATCCCCCAGCTGTCCGGCGTCCCCGGGACCTTGTCGCTGCGGTACGCGAACCCGGTGGTGCCCCACTGGTAGGCGATGGAGTAGACGTTGTCGGGGTCGAACACCGGGTTGACGAAGGTCGGCGCCAGGTTGGCCATGTTGGGCAGGTAGGCGCGCCGGAGCGGCGCCAGCAGCCCGGTGGCCGCGAGGGTGGTGACGGCGTAGTTGGTGGGGAAGGCCACGTCGACCGGGGCGCCGGGCGCCGCCAGCCGCTGCAGCAGCTCCTCGTTGCTCTCGTAGGTCTCGTAGGTCACCCGCACCCCGAACTCCTTCTCGAAGTTCGTGATCGTGTCGGGCGCGATGTAATCCGACCAGTTGGCGATCGACAGCTCGGGCTCGATCGCGCCGAGCGGCGCCTCGCCGGGCGGCGGGTCGGGCTTGTCCCGGCCGCAGCTCGCCAGCAGCGCGCCGATCGCCGACAGCCCGAGCCCCAGCGCCCCGGCGCGCGCCACGAAGGCGCGCCGGCTCAGGCGGCCGGCAGCGACGTCCTGCAGCAGGCGGTCGATGGTGCGGGCATCGGGCATGGGATGGTCCTCGGAGCGGTCCGGCGGGCCGTGGCGGGGGGCAGCCACGCGCCCTACGCCAGCCAGTCCTTCGCCTGATAATATGCCCCCGCGAGCGGCAGAAACCATGGCCGGCCCGCGTAGAGGGGGACGGCGGGGAACGGAATCCCGGCCAGCGCCGGCCAGGGGCCGGCCCCCGCCAGCGCCCGGCCGGCCTGGTGGCCCAGCCAGGACGCCATGGCCACGCCGTGCCCGCCGTAGCCCAGCGCGAAGCCGATCCCGTCCCGCCGTCCCGCGTGCGGCAGGTGGTCCAGCGTGAAGCCCAGGGTGCCGCCCCAGGCATGCTCGATCGCGACCGGGCCGAGGTCCGGGAACACCGCCCGGATGCCCTCCTGCAGCAGCGCGCGACTCCGCGAAAGCGCCGTGGGCACGAACGCCGCCCGCCCCCCGAACACCAGCCGGTGGTCGGCGGAGAGGCGGAAGTAGAAGAGCAGGTTGCGGGTATCGGAGCACACCCGCCGCCGCGGGAGCAGCCGCGCCGCCACGCCGGCGGGGAGGGGCGCCGTCGCGACGATGAAGCTCCCCACCGGCACCACGCGCCGGGCCAGCCACGGCTCCAGCGTCCCGGTGAGGCCATTGGTGGCCACCAGGACCTCCGCGGCGCGCACCGGGCCCCGGGTGGTCTCCACCCGGAGCCCCTCCGCGGTGCGCCGGATGCCCCGGACGCCGATGCCATCCACCACCGCGGCGCCGGCCCGCCGGGCCGCCGCGAGCAGTCCGCCGAGGTAGGCCGCCGGCTGCAGGGCGCCGGCGCCGGGATCCACGAGCCCGCCATGATAGAACCGCGAGTCGATCTCGGCGCCGAGGTCGGCCGGGCCCACCAGGTGCGTCTCGTAGGCGAAGTCGCGCGCCAGCTGGCGCCGGCCCGCTTCCAGGCCGCGAAGGTGCGCCGGCCTGGCGGCGAGGGTGAGGTGACCGGGCCGGTGCCAGTCACACGCGATCCCCTCCTCCGCCACCAGCGCCTCGACGAAGCCGATGGCCGCGAGGGAATCGTCCCACAGCGCGCGGGCGGTGGCCAGCCCATGGCGCCGCGCCACGTCGGCCAGCTCCGCCTTGTACCCGGGCAGCACCATGCCGCCGTTGCGGCTGCTGGCTCCCGCACCGAAGGCCTCCCGCTCGAGCACCAGCACCGACGCCCCCGCCCGCGCCGCCGCGCGCGCGGCCGCGAGCCCGGTGTAGCCGGCGCCCACCACCAGCAGGTCCACCCGTTCCGGCAGCGCGCCGGGCACCGGCAGCGTGGGGAGCGGCGAGAGCACGCGCCACAGGACCGACTCGGAGGTCACGCCGGCCGCCGCCCCGCCAGCTGCACCGTGGCACTCGGCCCGCCATGCAGCCGCCCCTCACGCACGTCGCGCTCCACCTCGCGCGCCACCAGCCACTCGAGGCCCGGCAGCAGCCGCTGCCACTCCGCGAGGGAGATGAGCAGCGCGGGATCCGGCGGCCCGCCGGTGCCGCGGCCCAGCTGGGCAGGCGCGTAGGCCTCGAGGACGAACACGCCGCCGGGCCGGAGCCCCGCCACCACCTGGCCGAAGAGCGGCTCCCGCACCGCGCGCGGCAGGTGCACCCAGATGGCCACGATCCCCGCCCACGCCCCCGGCGCGATCTGGTAGCCCGCCAGGTCGGCCACCTCGGTGGTGAGCGCCACGCCGCGCTCCGCCGCGAGCGCCCGGGCCTTGGCGAGGCCCACGCTCGAGCCGTCGACCCCGTGCACCGCGTGGCCCCGGCCCGCCAGGTACACGCCATTGCGCCCCTCGCCCTCGGCCAGCGAGAGCACCGGGCCGGGGGGCAGGTGGCCGGCGGCCTCCACCAGGAAGTCGTTGGGCTCGGTGCCGTAGGCGAACTCGGGACCGCGGTAGCGTTCGTTCCAGTCGGGGGCGGGCATCAGGGCTCCGGGGATGGGGCGGTGGTGGCCCGGCGGCGGCGGCCGAAGGCTCAGGCGCCCGCGCTCACGGGGCCAGCAGGGACCGCACGCTGTCCCGGAACACCGCGGTGTGCCGGTCGATGTCGGCCTCCGTGGTGGCGGGGGCGATGAGCGCCATGTTGTGGAAGGGCGTGAGCAGGATCCCGCGGTTGAGCGCGAAGAGGTGCATGTAGCGGTCGAGCTCGAAGTCGGCCGCAGCCGCCGCCTCGGCGCCGTTGCGCGGCGCGGTGGGCCGGAACCAGTACTCGGCGCGGCACCCCAGCCGCTTGACGATCCAGGGCAGGCGGTGCTCCGCGATCACGCCCTCGACCCCCGCCTGGAACCGCTCGGCCAGCGGGATGGTCCGCGCGTAGGCCGCCTCGGTGAGGACCTGCCCCAGGGTGGCCCGCATCGCGGCCAGGGCCAGCGCGTTGCCGGCGAGGGTGCCGCCGATCCCGCCGGTGTCGGAATCGGCCAGGGCGATCCGCCCCGCGAGCCGCGCGCCGACCTCCTCGGAGAACCCGTACACCGCGCAGGGCACCCCCCCGCCGACCGGCTTGCCGAGGGTGAGGAGGTCCGGGGCGAGGCCGTGGGCCCGGGTGTAGCCGCCGGGCCCGGCGCAGATGGTGTGGGTCTCGTCGATGATGAGGAGCGCGCCATGCTGCCGGGTGAGCGCCCGCAGCCCGTCGTGGTAGCCGGGGTCGGGGTGGATGATCCCGATGTTGGTCATCGCCGGCTCGGCCAGGACGCAGGCCACGTCGCCGTGGGCCAGCTCCCGCTCGAGGGCGGGAAGGTCGTTGAACTCGACCACCCGGGTGGTGAGCGCCGGGTCGACCGCCGGACCGAGGTTGCCCGGCCGGGCCCGCACCACGCCGTCCTGCAGGGTGGCGAAGGTCTCGTCCACCGTGCCGTGATAGCACCAGTTGTGGACCAGGATCTTCGGCCGGCCGGTGAGCAGCCGCGCCAGCCGGATGGCGAAGCGGTTGGCGTCGGTGGCCGTCATCGCGAACTGCCAGTAGCGCAGCCCGAACCGTCGCCCCAGCTCCTCGGCCACCCACACGTGGTCCTCGGAGGGGAGCATGAACGTGAACCCGCGCGCCGCCTGCCGCGTGACCGCCTCCACCGCGGCCGCCGGGGCGTGGCCGGTCATCGCGCCGGTGTCGCCGAGGCAGAGGTCGAGGTAGCGGTGGCCGTCCACGTCGGTGAAGTGGGCGCCCGACCCCTCCCGCACGAACAGCGGGAAGCCGCCCGCCCACTTCACCATCCAGTGCATCGGGACGCCCTCGAGGAGGCTCCCCCGGGCCCGCGCGAACAGGGCCTGCGAGGCGGGGTGCGTCGCCTCGAAGCGGCGCTGCTCCTCCGCGTACGCGCCGGCGAGCCGGGCCCGGTCGATCACCGCCCGACCGCCGCGGCGAGCGCCTCCTCCATCACCCCGAGGCCTTCCTGCAGGACGGCGTCCTCGACCGTCAGCGGCACCAGCACGCGGATCACGTTGCCGAAGGTCCCGGCGGTGAGCAGCAGCAGGCCGCGCTTGAGCGCCTCACCGGTCACCCTTGTCACCAGCTCCTTGTGGGGCTCCCTGGTGACGGGGTCCTTGACCAGTTCCATGGCCACCATGGCGCCGAGCCCGCGCACGTCGCCGATCTCGGGGTAACGCTGCTGCCACTGGAGGAAGCGGCTGCGGATGGTGTCGCCCACGGTGCGCGCCCGCGCCACCAGCTGGTCCTGCTCCATGGCGTCGAGGATCGCGAGCGCCGCGGCGCAGGCGAGCGGGTTGCCGCCGTAGGTGCCGCCCAGCCCGCCCACGTTGCCGGTGTCCATCACCTCGGCCCGGCCGGTCAGCGCGGCCAGCGGCAGCCCGCCCGCCAGCGACTTGGCCGTGATGATCAGGTCCGGCACCAGGTCGTAGTGCTCGCAGGCGAAGAGCGTCCCGGTCCGCCCGAAGCCGCTCTGGATCTCGTCGGCGATCAGCAGGATGCCGTGGTCCTTCGCGAACTGGGCCAGCATCGCCATGAAGGGCCGCGGCGCGGGGATGAAGCCCCCCTCGCCGACCTCGAGCTCGAGGATGATCGCCGCCACGGTCGCGGGGTCCACGTGCGAGGCGAGCAGGCGCTCGAACGCCGCCCGGTCGGCCATGCAGCAGCGCCCCTCCACCGGCCCGCCCTCGCAGCGGTAGCAGTAGGGATAGGGCAGCCGGTACACCTCGGGCATGAACGGCCCGTACCCCGACTTGTACGGCACCGCCTTGGAGGTGAGCGACATCCCCATGTAGGTGCGGCCGTGGAAGGCGTGCTCGAAGCACACCACCGCCTGCCGCCCCGTGGCCCGCCGCGCCACCTTCACCGCGTTGTCCACCGCCTCGGCGCCGCTGTTGGTGAACATCGTGCGCTTGCTGTGGCCGCCGGGCGTGATGGCGTTGAGCCGCTCGGCCAGCGCGATGTACGGCTCGTACATCGAGATCTGGAAGCAGAGGTGGGTGAAGTGCTCCAGCTGCTCGCGCACCGCCGCGACCACCCGCGCGTTCCGGTGCCCGGCGTTGAGCACGCCGATGCCGCTGCCGAAGTCGATCAGGCGGTTGCCGTCGACGTCGGTGAGCACGGCGTTGTCGGCCTGGGCCACCGCCACCGGCGTCACCTGCGAGACGGTGCGCGGCACCGCCTGCTGGCGCCGCGCGAGCAGCGCCTGGCTGCGGGGCCCGGGGATGGGCGTCTTGAGGTCGATGGTGCGGGACATGCGGCAGCTCCGGCGAGAGAAGGGTCGGGTTCGCCGAGCTTAGCCGCCGGTTCCCCAAAAGTCGAGGGCGGCGGCGCTCGCTCACCCCGCCGCGCGCTGGATCGCGGCGCGGGCGGCCTCGAGCAGCGCGGCCGGCTGGTAGGGCTTCTGGATGAAGTCGGCCAGGCCGGCGCTGGTGAGCCGCGCGGTGCCCTGGTCGGCGGTGAAGCCGCTGGAGAGGATCACCGGCAGCCCGGGCCACGCGGCGTGGATGCGCCGGAAGGTCTCCTCCCCGCCCAGCTCGGGCATGGTGAGGTCGAGCAGCACCAGCGACACCTCCGCGTGCCGCTCTTCCAGCAGCGCCAGCGCCTGCAGGCCGTGCTCCGCCAGCAGCACCGTGTACCCCGCGCGCTCCAGGGTGCGGCGGGTCACGTTGCGGACGATCTCCTCGTCGTCCACCACCAGCACGGTGCCGGCATCGGCCACCCGCGCCGGGCCGCTGGGCCGCGGCGGCGCCTCGACGGCCACCAGCCGCGTGGTGGCCGGCAGCAGGATGCGCACCCGGGTGCCCTGCCCCGGCCAGCTCTCCACCTGGATCGCGCCCCGGTGCCCGCGCACGATGCCGAGCACCGCCGCGAGCCCCAGCCCGCGGCCGTGGAACTTGGTGGTGAAGAACGGGTCGAAGATGCGGCCGAGGGTCTCCTCGTCCATGCCGCTGCCGGTGTCGTGCACCGACAGCGCCACGTAGTCCCCCTCGGGGAGCGCGTCGCCCAGCAGCATCCCCGTCAGGGTCACGCGGTCGGCGTGGACCAGCGCGGTCTCCAGCCCGATGACCCCCGGCTGGTCGCCCAGGGCGTCGGAGGCGTTGGTGAGCAGGTTCATCGCCACCTGCCGCAGCTGGGTGGCGTCGCCCTCGACCGCCGGCAGGCCGGCGGCCAGGCGGGCCTGCATCGTGGCGCGCTTGGAGATCACCGTCCGCAGTAGCTGCCCGGACTCCTCGACCAGCGCGGAGAGGTCGAGCGGCTGCACCACGAACTGCCCCTTGCCCGAGTACGCCAGCAGCTGGCGGGTGAGGTCGGCGGCGCGGCGCGCGGCGGTCTCGATGTCCTTCACCGTCTCGGCGGTAGGCGAGGCCACCGGCAGGTCGTTGAGCGCGAGCGCGGCGTTCCCCAGCATGCCCATGAGCAGGTTGTTGAAGTCATGGGCGATGCCCCCCGCCAGCACGCCGAGGCTCTCCAGCCGCTGGGCCTCGCGGAGCCGGGACTCCGCCCCCTGCAGCGCCGCCGCGGCCGCCTTCCGCTCGGTGATGTCCACCAGGTAGCCGATGGAGTGCGCCACCGACCCGTCCTTCGGCGGCAGCACCGTGAAGTCCGACACCCAATGCCACTGCCCCTCGGCGTCGCGGATCCGGTACTCCTGTTCGAAGGTGCCCTGGCCCGCGGCGTGGTGGCTGCGGATCTCGTCGACCACCCGCGGCAGGTCCTCCGGGTGGATCAGGTCCGCGAACGGCATCCGCCGCCCCACCAGGTCCTCCGGCCGCCAGCCGAACTGCGCCGTGACGTTGGGCGAGACGTAGTCCACCGGCCAGCCCTCGGTCCGCGCCCACTGGAACAGCACCGTCGGGCCGCCGATGAACAGCCGCCGCTCGGCCTGCAGCTCGTCCACCAGGCGCTGGCGGTCGAGCGCGAAGGAAGTGTGGGCCGCGATGTTCCGGACCAGCTGGAATTCCAGCGGCGCCGGCGTGTGGGGCCGGTCCCAGTACACCATGAACTTGCCGATGGTCCCGCCACCGGTCACCAGCGGGAAGAACCCCAGGGCGCGGATCCCCTCGCCCAGGATGATGGGCTGGTACCGGCCCAGGCTGGTGTCGCGCGCGACATCGGGGATGTGGATCGGGTCGGGCGCCGGCTGCCCCGGGGCCCAGGGGGTGTGCCCCTCGACCGCGGCCCGGTAACCGTCGGAGATGCCCTGCCACGCCTTGAAGCGCAGCACGCCGTCGGGGTCGAACAGCAGCACCGAGGCCCGGGGCGTCTCGGCCACCCGCGCGATCGCGGCCAGGGCCTGCGGGTAGATCTCCGCGGCGGTGGTGGCCTGACTCATCGCCAGCGTCATCTCGCCCACGAGCGAGAGCTTGGCGAGCGCCTCGGGCGGCAGCGGGGCGAGGGCGGGCGCCGCCGCGAGCGGGGCGCGCCGGGAAACGTCAGGCACGGCAACCTCAATCGGATGATCCGGGGGGGCCGGTGAAGAGCGCAGCTAATGTACGCCCGGCCTGCCGGGGGACCAGCCCCCAAATTGCGCTGGCGCCGCCGGGGTGTAGCTTCTCCGCAACGGTCCGGCGGCACGCCGGCCGGCGCAACGTTCTCCTCCGCCGTGGAGCTTCCCGATGCCCCTCGCCCGCCCTGCTGCCCTCCTCGCCCTCGCCCTGCTCGCCGCCTGCGGTGGTGACAAGGGCGGGACCGCCGCCGCCCCGACCCGGAAGATCACCATCGCATCGACCGGCGATGCCCGGGCCGACGCCGCGACCTACCTCAAGCAGCTCTGCCCCAAGCCCATCGGGGGCGAACTCAGCGTCATGGTCTGGGAGGGGTACACCGACACGCTCTTCACCAAGCCCTTCGAGGACGCCTGCGGGGTGAAGGTGACCGCCACCTACATGGGCTCCTCCGACGACCTCGTGGCCAAGCTGCGCGCCGGCGGCTCCGAGACCGTGGACCTCGTCTCGCCGTCCTCGGACGCCATCACCCAGATCATCGAGGCGGGCCTGGCCCAGCCGCTCGCGCTGGCCCGCATCCCGAGCTACGGCGACCTCATGCCCAGCTTCCGCGAGCTCAGCATGGCGCGGAAGGACAGCCTGGTCTTCGGGCTGCCGTGGGCGTTCGGGCCCAACCCGCTCATCTACGACACCACGAAGGTGGTCCCCGCCCCCACCCGGTGGGCCGACCTGTGGGACGCGAAGTACAAGGGCAAGCTCTCGCTGCAGGATGACATCGCCAGCCTGTGGATGGTGGCCCAGACCCTCGGCCTGGCCCCCGCCAACGACCCCGCCAAGCTCTACAACCTGACCGACGAGGAGCTGGCCCAGGTCAAGGCGAAGATGCTGGCCCTCAAGCCCAACGTGCGGAAGTACTGGGCCACCGCCGGCGACATGATCCAGCTGTTCCAGAGCGGCGAGATCGTGGCGGGCGAGGGCTGGCCCCTCATGACCGCGCAGCTCCGGGCCGCCGGCTTCCCGGCGGGCGAGGTGATTCCCGAGGAGGGCACCACCGCCTGGGCCGACCACTGGGTGCTCACCAAGGGCGCCCACAACCTCGACGCCGCCTACGCCTGGCTCGAGTACGCCTCGCAGCCCTTCACCCAGAAGCTGCTGGCCGATGTGACCAACTACATCGTGGCCAACCCGGCGGCCAAGGGCTACATGACCCCGGAGCAGGTCGCCACCCAGCGCGACATCGCCGACTACGGCACCCGGGTGAACTTCTGGCAGTGGAGCCCCCGCCGCGAGAAGTACACCGAGGTCTGGAATGAAGTGAAGGCGGGGAAGTAGCCCTGCCGCTCCTCGAACTCCGCGCCGTCACGAAGCGCTTCGGCGACTTCGTGGCGGTCGACGGACTCGACCTCACGGTGGCGCCGGGGGAGTTCCTCACCCTCCTCGGCGCCTCCGGCTCCGGCAAGACCACCACCCTCCGCATGATCGCCGGCTTCGAGCACCCCGACGCCGGCGAGATCCTCATGGAAGGGACGCCCATCACCGGCCTCCCGCCCTACCGGCGCGAGCTCAACACCGTCTTCCAGCAGTACGCCCTCTTCCCGCACCTCACGGTGGCGGAGAACGTCGGCTACGGGCTCCGCATGAAGCGGGTGCCGAGGCCCGAGATCGCCACCCGCGTGGCCGAGGCGCTCGCCATGGTGCAGCTGGCGGCGCTGGGCGGCCGCCTGCCGCGGCAGCTCTCCGGCGGCCAGCAGCAGCGGGTGGCGCTGGCCCGCGCGCTGGTGAACCGGCCCCGGGTGCTGCTCCTCGACGAGCCCCTCGGTGCACTCGACCTCAAGCTGCGCAAGGAGATGCAGCTCGAGCTCCGGCACCTCAACCGGCAGCTCGGCATCACCTTCCTCTACGTGACCCACGACCAGGAAGAGGCGCTCACGATGTCCGACCGCATCGCGCTCATGCGCGGCGGCCGCATCGCCCAGCTCGATACCCCACGGGTCATGTACGAGCGCCCCGCCTCCCGCTACGTGGCCGACTTCCTGGGCGAGACCAACCTCCTTCGGGGCGGCGCGGTGGGCCTGCCCGAGGGAGCGTGGCTGGCCCTGCGCCCCGAGCACGTCCTCCCCACCGAGGGACTCGAGGCGCGCCTCGCCGTCACCGTGCGGGAGGCCGTCTTCACCGGCGCGCTCACCCGGCTGCACACCACCCTGGCCGACGGCCAGCCGCTGGTGCTGCACTGGCCCGCGGGCCGCCCCCTGCCGGAGGCCGGCACCGCGCTGGGCGTCAGCTGGGCGCCGGAGCGCGCCACGGTGGTGCATGACTGACCGGCGCCGGCTGCGCCAGGTCCTCTTCGCCTCCCTGCCGATCGGCTGGGTCTCGCTGCTGCTGCTCCTGCCCTACCTGTTCCTCTTTGCCCACTCGTTCTTCCGGCTCCGGAACGGCACCCTCACCCACGAGCTCACCCTCGAGAACTACGGCCGCCTCTTCGGCACCGCGCTCTACCCCGACACCATCCTCTTCTCCGCCGGCATCGCCGCGCGGGTGACGCTCTGCTCCCTGCTGCTGGCCTTCCCGCTGGCCTACCTGCTCGCCTTCAAGGTCCGGCGCCACCGGAACCTGCTGTACCTGGCGGTGATCATCCCGCTGTGGGTGAGCTACCTGGTGCGGGCCTACGCCTGGAAGATCATCCTGGGGCAGGAGGGGATCCTCAACGGCTTCCTGCTGTCGACCGGCCTCATCCGCGAGCCGCTCACGGTGCTCCTCTACAGCAAGTGGGCGGTGATCATCGCGCTGGTGCACATCTACACCCCGTTCACCCTGATGCCGATCTACGCCGTGCTGGAGGGGATCCCGCCCGCCCTCAAGGAGGCGAGCCAGGACCTCTACGCCAGCCGCTGGCGCACCTTCACCGGCGTGGTGCTGCCGCTGGCGCTGCCCGGCGTGGTGGCGGGGTGCACCTTCGCGTTCGTGCTCAGCATGGGTGACTTCATCGCCCCCGCCCTGCTGGGCGGCAGCGACAGCGCGCTCATGGTCTCCAACCTGGTGGTGAGCCTCTTCGGGGTGGCCTACAACTGGCCCCTCGGCGCCGCGGTCTCGGTGGTGATGCTCGTCATGACCATCACGCTCCTCACCCTCGCGCGGCGGCTGGAAGACCGGTGGGGTGGCGGGGCGGCGGCGGGGCGGCGCGACGGCGGCGCCGGCATGGGTCGCGGCGGGCTCCACGCATGACCACCCCAAGTCGCCGCGCCGCCGAGCCACCGAGCCGCCCGGGAGACTGGTGGTCCCCGGCACTCAGCCTCACCGGCGTGGCGGTGTTCCTCTTCATCTACCTGCCCCTCGGCGTGGTGGTGCTCTACGCCTTCCACGATGCCAGCATCGTGGCCTGGCCCTTCCGCCCCTTCACCCTGCACTGGTTCACGGACCTGGCCCACGACCGCGGCATGCTCGACGCCGCCGGGGCCAGCCTCAAGCTCGCCGTGCTGGCCACGCTGCTCGCGCTGGGCATCGGGGTGCCGGGGGCGTTCGTCCTCGACCGGCTCGACTTTCCCGGCAAGGCGGCGTTCGAGCGGCTGGTGCTGCTACCCCTCATCCTGCCGGGCGTGATCACCGGCGTGGCGCTGCTGACCTTCTTCAGCTTCATCGGGCTCTCGCTCTCCAGCGGCTCCCCCTGGATCCCCGGATGGCCGGTGGTGCTGGGCCACGGCGCCGCGCTCACCTCCATCGTGGTGACCCAGGTCTACGCCCGGCTGCGCCGCTTCGACCGCGCGCTGGAGGAGGCGAGCCAGGACCTCTACGCCCCCCCGCTCGCCACCTTCCGCCACGTGACCCTGCCGGTGATCCGCCCCGCCGTGCTCGGCAGCGCGCTGCTGGTCTTCACCCTGAGCCTCGACGAGATCGCGGTGACGTTTTTCCTGATCGGGCGGCAGAACACCATTCCGCTCCAGATCTGGGGCCTGCTGCGCCGCGGCATCACGCCGGAGGTGAACGCCGCCGCCACGGTGATCTTCGCGCTCTCGGTGGCGGTGATCGTGGCGTGGGCGCGGCTGTTGAGGGAGGAGTAGGGGGATTGGGCGGTTGGGCGGTTGGGCGGTTGGGCGGTTGGGCGGTTGGGCGGTTGGGCGGAGGGTGCTAACCCCGCACCGACCGTGCAAGCCCGCCGGCAAGACGGCCAGCGGTTCGCCGGAGCACTTCCAGGTCTGCCCAGGCAGCGTGGTCGAGCATTCCGGTGTCGCGTGCCAGGCGAAGCCCCACATCGAGTTCAGCGAGCGATCCCAAGGCGATGTCGAGGAAGCGGCGCAGTTCCCTCGGTCCCCGACGCGCCATCCCTTCCGCGATATTGGCTGGCGCGGAGTAGGCAGCGCGACGTACCTGGGCAACCAGGCCGAACAGCTCTGCCCTCGGCCAGGATGCTGTCACGCGGTAACATGCCCGGGCAAGTTCGTAGCAGGCCTGCCAGGCAGGGGATCGCTCGTACGGTGCCGCTTCGGTTGTCGTCATGCCCGCACGCTGGCGCTCACCCATCAACTGAAGGTAAACTCAAGCTGCATCCAATCGCCTAATCGCCTAATCGCCTAATCGACTAATCGCCTAACCGCCTAACCGCCCAACCGCCCAACCGCCCTATGACCACCTACGACGCCATCCTCATCGGGGGCGGCCACAACGCCCTCGTCGCCGCCGCCTACCTGGCCCGCGCGGGCCGCAAGGTCCTCGTCCTCGAGCGCCGCGAGCTGGTCGGCGGCTGCGCCGTGACCGAGGAGCTGTGGCCAGGCTTCAAGATGTCCACGGCGAGCTACGTCAACAGCCTCTTCCGCCCCGAGATCATCCGCGACCTCGACCTCAAGCGGCACGGCTTCGAGATGCTCCCCCGCAGCCCCTCGAGCTTCACGCCGTTCCCCGACGGCCGCTACCTGCTGATGGGGCCGGACAAGGAGATGACGCACCGCGAGGTCTCCAAGTTCTCGAAGAAGGACGCCGAGGCGCTGCCCAGGTACGAGGCGATGCTGGAGCGGGTGGCCGACTTCCTGGAGCCCACCCTGGTCCAGACCCCGCCGAATCCCTGGTCCATGAAGCCCGGCAACCTGATCGAGCTCCTCAAGCTCGGCCTGGGCTTCCGGAAGCTCGGCACCGACGGGCAGAAGGCCATCGAGATCCTCACCGGCGCCGCCAACCCGATTCTCGACCGCTGGTTCGAGTCGGAGGAGCTCAAGGCCACCATCGCCACCGACGCCATCATCGGCGCCTTCGCCACCCCCTCGATGCCGGGGACGGCGTACGTGCTATTTCATCACGTGATGGGCGAGTGCAACGGGGTGCGCGGGGTGTGGGGCTACGTGAAGGGGGGGATGGGCGCGCTGTCGAACGCCATCGCCGCCGCCGCGAAGGAGAAGGGGGCCGAGATCCGGGTCAACGCCACGGTCACGAAGATCCTCGTCTCCGGCGGGCAGGCCACCGGCGTGGTGCTGGCCGACGGCACCGAGCTCAAGGCAAGGAAGGTCATCTCCGGCATCGACGCCAACCTGACCTTCCTCAAGCTGATGGACCCGAAGCAGCTCCCCACGGAGTTCGTCGAGTCGGTGCGCGCCATCGACTACCAGAGCGGCAGCGCCAAGGTGAACCTGGCCCTCTCCGAGGTGCCGGACTTCACCTGCCTGCGGGGC
>JAXLXY010000002.1:0-368172 GCA_046327715.1 Gemmatimonadales bacterium | reverse complement strand
GGAAGGGCAGCGTGGCGGGGCGGCCGTCGGCGGCGATGTTGTCGTTGCCGGTGGTCACCGGCCGGGTCGGGTCCTCGCGGTGGAACAGGTCGAGCAGCCGCTGCAGCACCGCCACGCCGTCCGGCGTGACCTGCTCGCCGATCTCGTTGCCCGCGCTCCACAGCACGATCGACGGATGATTGCGGTCCCGCCGCACGAAGTCCGTGACGTCGCGCTCCGACCACTCCGCGAAGTACCGGTGGTACCCCTCCGGCACCTTGCCGATGGTCCACTCGTCGAACGCCTCGGCCATGACCAGGAAGCCCAGCCGGTCGCACAGGTTCAGGAACTCCGGCGCCGGCGGATTGTGGCTGGTGCGGATGGCGTTGGCGCCCATGGCCTTGAGCGCGGTGAGCCGCTCCAGCCACACCCGTTCCGGCACCGCCGCGCCGAGCCCGCCGGCGTCGTGGTGCAGGTTCACGCCGCGGAGCTTCACGGGCCGGCCGTTGAGCAGGAAGCCGCGGTCGGCGTCCCAGGCGGTGGACCGGATGCCGAACGGCGTGTCCGCGAGGTCATGAGTGAAGGCGCGAGCGCCCCCATCCGAGATCACCGACCGCAGCGTGTACAGGTGCGGTGCCTCGACCGACCAGAGCCGCGGTGCGGCGAGGGTGAGCGTCTGCACCACCTCCACGGATTCCCCGGCTCCCACCGAGAACGGCGTCTCCACCCGCGCGAGCAGCCCGCCCCCGGGCCCGACCACGGCCGATGCCAGGACGCCCCGGCGCGGCACGGTCCCATCATTCTCGATCCGGGTCCGCACCGCGATCTCGGCGCCCGACGTGTCGGCGCGCGGGGTGGTCACGAAGGTGCCCCAGTGCCCCAGGTGCAGCGGGGCCATGGTGCGCAGCCAGACGTGGCGGTAGATGCCGCTCCCCGTGTACCAGCGGGAGTTGGGTTCGGCGGCGTTGTCCACCCGGACCGCCACGACGTTGTCGCCGGGGCGGAGCTGGCGGGTGATGTCGTACGCGAAGCTCGCGTACCCATATGGCCGCCGGCCCAGGTGCACCCCGTTGAGCCAGACGTCGCTGTTCATGTAGACGCCGTCGAACTCGAGCCAGACGGCGCCGGTCAGGGCGCCCGCCGGCAGCCGGAAGGTCTTGCGATACCAGCCGACGCCATTCGGGAAGTAGCCCACCCGGCCGCCGCCCGGGGCATCCTCCGTCGGCGTGCCCTCGATGCTCCAGTCGTGCGGCACGTCGAGCCGGCGCCACGCGCGATCGTTGAACCTGGGCTGCTCGGCGCCCGCGGGGTCGCCACGCGTGAAGCGCCAGCCCGGATCCATCGACCAGCGCGTGCCCTGGCCGGCGGTGGGCGCGGCCAGGATCGTGGCGCAAAGCAGCAGGACCGATGCGGGGCGCATCATCGGATCACCGGAGGGGAGGGGTGGTGGCCAGCTCGCCGGTCACTGCAGGAGGAGGATGCCATGCGGCGGGAGCGTGAGGCGATCGCCGCGCTGGGTGCGGCCGGTGAGCAGGTCCTTCCGGCCCCCGAGCTCGATGCCGGTCACGTGCACCCGCACCGCCTTGGGCCGCGGGTTCACCAGCACCACGATGCCGCCCCGCCGGTAGGCGATCACGTCGTGGGGCGAGTCGGTGCTGATCGAGACGAAGTCGCCGCGGATGAGTGCGGGCTGGGTGCGGGTCAGGTCCAGGATCCGGCGGTAGAACGCCCGCGCGCTGTCGGCCTGCGGCTGGTCCCACTGCACCAGTTCGCGTTCGAACAGCGGCAGGGCCTGCGGGCTTTCCACCTCCTGCCCGTTGTAGAGCAGCGGCCGCCCCGGCAGCAGGGCGATCGCGGCAAAGGCCGCCCGGGCGCCGGCGCCGGCGCCGAAGATCGCCACCGGCGGCTTGTCCCACGCGGTCTCGTCGTGGTTGGTGGTGAACCGCAGCCGCATGCCGCCGGCCGGCATGCCCTGCAGGTCGGCGATCTCGTCGCGGATGAAGTCCGAGGCCGAGCCGCCGCTCCAGACCTTCTTGAGCCGCTTGTACGCGTCCCAGCCATAGGTCAGGTCGAACCCGGCACCATGCAGCGCCAGGTCGCCCCACTCCGCCAGCAGCAGAATGGGGCGGGGCACCGCGGCGCGCAGCGCCGGCAGCGCCTCGCGCCAGTAGCCGATGGGCACGAACCCGGCAACGTCCACCCGGAAGCCGTCGATCCCGAACTCGGTGAGCCACCACTGCATGGTGGCGGTCATCTCCCGGCGCAGCGCCGGGTTGCCGAAGTCGAGCTGGGCCACGTCGGTCCAGTCGGTCAGCTTGCCGTCCGCGTCCCGGGGCACCATCGGGGCGCCCTGCGGGTCGCGGAAGTAGTAGTCGGGGTGTTCCGTCACCCAGGGGTGGTCCGGGGAGGTGTGGTCGGGCACCCAGTCCAGGATCAGCTTCATCCCCCGGGCGTGCACCGCCTCAACCAGCGCGCGGAAGTCCTCCGCGGTGCCGTAAACGGGATTGATGGCGCGGTAGTCGCGCGGCGCGTAGGGAGAGCCGAGCGTGCCCTTGCGGTTCTTCTCGCCGATCGGGTGGATGGGCATCAGCCACACCACGTCGGCACCCGCCGACTGGATCCGGTCCAGGCCCTCGATCACCCCGCGGAAGTCACCCGAGGGCGAAAAGTCCTGGACGAACACCTCGTACAGCGCGCTGCGGCGCACCCACGACGTGTCCGGGGCCAGAGCCTGGGCGCCGAGGGGGGCAGCGAGCGTCCCCAGGGCCACCACCCCGGCGACGAGTGAATCGTGCATGCGCATCTGAGCCGTCTCCTGAGTCGATCCGTAGCGTTCCCTCATCCCGCTTCCCGCTCTCCCTCGCGCTCGAGTCGTCGCGTCGCGACTCCTGAAAAGCGCTCGGTCTCCACTTCCCTCTTCCCGCTTCCCGCTTCCCCCGCAGGTCAGAGCTTCGTCCCCGTGTCCACTGCCACTGCCCGCATCGGGGCCAGCATCACCGGCGCCGATCCCGTGGAATCCACCACGAGGCTCACGCCCGCGCAGCTCGCGCCGGTCCGCCCGCCGGTCAGCCGGTCACAGTAGGTGCCGGGGGCAAGCCCCGTGGGCAGGGTCACCTGCAGGCTGTCGGCCTCGCGGTTGATGGCCACGAAGCCCAGCGTGCCCCGCCCGAAGGCGATCGCGTTGGCGCCGTTGTCCCACCAGTGAGTCACGGCGGTGCCGGCCACGGCCCGCCGGAACGCCACCATGGTGCGGATGGCGGGGTCACGGTGCTCGCAGACCCACTGCCCGATCGCGGCCGTCTCCAGGCTGCTGGCGCAGGTCACCGGCAGGGTCCACCCGTTCGCGTCCGACGGCGGGCCCATGCTGTTGCCGCCGGGGCAGCTGAACGCGAAGCTCGAGAGCACCAGCGGGTAGCCATAGGGCTCGGCCAGCATCCAGATGTTGGCCAGCCGGAACACGTCGCCGTCGCGGTAGTCGAGCCCGCAGCTGTGCTGGGTGTCGTGGTTCTGCAGGAACACGAGCGCCTTGGCGCTGGGCATGATGCCCCAGGCCAGCTCGGAGAACTGCGACCCGGCGGGTCCGGCCGGGTTGAGGTGCGACACATGCTCGCCGTTCGTCCCCAGGAACTTGTTCCCGGTGCCGGTGAAGGTGAACTCGGTGATGTCGGCCGCCCCGCCCGAGGAGTAACCGATCCCGAAGTAGTCGCCCTCGCCGATCGCCTCGCCCGAGGCGCCACTCACCTCGAGGTACACGTAGGGCAGGGGGCGCCCCTCGCCCTGCAGCGTCACGTTCACCGTGTCGAGGATGGCGTCGAGGTCGGCCTGCTGGATGTGCTTGGCGGCGTCGATCCGGTAGCCGGCCACGCCCAGCCGGGCCAGGGCCAGCAGGTAATCGGCGATGGCCCGCCGCACCCCGGGCCGCTCGGTGGCCAGGTCCGGCAGCGAGAACAGCTCGCAGTCCTGCACGTTGGCCGCGCTCTGGTAGTTGTTCACCGTGCAGGGCGGGTGGAAGTCGGCCGGGGTGTAGAGGCCGGGATAGTCGTACTTGCTGTAGGCGGTGCCGTTGCTCCCGGTGCCGGGGCTCGGGAAGTTGGTCATGTGGTTGATCACCGCGTCCACGACGATGCCCACCCCAGCCGTCTGGCACCGGGCCACCATCTCCGTGAACTCCGCCTCGGTGCCGGAACGGCTCCGCCCCAGGCTGTAGCTCACCGGCTGGTAGCGCTCGCTCCAGTCGTGGCTGGGCACGATGCTGTGCTCCTGTGGGGGCGAGACCTGCACCGCCCGGAAGCCCGCGGGACCGAGCACGTTCTCGCATTCCGTGGCGATGTCGGCCCAGCGCCAGTCGAAGAGGTGCACCATCACGTCGCCGGCGGCCATGTGGCCGCTGGCGCGCCAGGTGGCCGGCACGGTGGGGCGGGGGGGCGGGGGGTTGGGGTTGCCGTGGGCGCCGGTGGGCGCGTCGCCGCAGGCCAGCAGGGCCAGCACCAGGAGCCCGGGAGGGAGGATGCGTGCCGCAGGGGTCATGGGGCGGGCCAGGGAGGGGGAAAGCCCCGCGGCTTCACCGCCGAAACGGCGAAGCCGCGGGTTGGTTCCACTGCGATGTCGTCCGGGCCTAGTAGCCCGGGTTCTGGGTCAGGTTCGGGTTGGCCGACAGCTGGGAGGCCGGGATCGGGTACAGGTTCAGGTAGTCCGGCGTCGAGGTGCCGGCCTGCACGTTGCCCTTCCACGACCAGACATAGCTGCCGCCGGTGAACTGGCCGTAGCGGATCAGGTCGGTCCGCCGGTGGCCTTCCCACAGCAGCTCCCGGCCGCGCTCATCCAGGATGAACTGGAGGTCCATCTGGCCGAGGGTGATGTCGCCGCTGTTGTCGCCATAGGCGCGCTGCCGCAGGGCGTTGACGTAGCCCAGCGCCGTCCCGGTGTTGCCGCCGCCGCCGCGCAGCACGGCCTCGGCATACATCAGGTAGGCGTCACCCAGGCGGAACATCGGGAAGTCGGTGTCCGGGAAGGCCGCGTCCGACCCCTGGCCGCCGGTCGACTTGATGTTGGTGAACTTGGGCGCCGGGATGCCGTTCGCGAAATTCGTGAGGCTCGCGATGGCGATCGACTGCGTCGTGGTGTCATCGTAGAAGTACGTGGCGCGCGGGTCGCCCACCGAGCGGTTGTAGGCCTCGGGCTTGAGCCGCAGCCCCCACCAGCAGCCATCCACGCCGTAGGCGGCCGGGTCCATCGCGTTGCCGCAGGAGGCGTGGATCAGGAACGTGGTGCCCCCGTAGCTCTTGGTGTGGATCCCGTCCTGGACGATCGGGAAGATGATCTCCGGGGAGGTGTGGTTGTCGGCCTGGAACAGGTGGTCGTAGCTCGGGTCGAGCGAGAACGGCCCGGCGATCACGTTGTTGAGCTCGGCCAGGGCCAGGTCGTAGTGCGGGGTCCCGGTGTAGACCTCGGCGTTCATGTAGACCTTCGCCAGGAGCATCGAGGCCGCTTCCTTCGTGGCGCGCCCGTAGGTGCCCGCGCCCGCCGACGGGAGGTCCGGCTGGATCGCGGTGAGCTCGCTCACGATGAAGTCGTACACCTCCTGCCGGGTGTTCTGCTTGGGCGGCGTCGGGTTGTTCACCGTCACCACCGGGATCGGCCCGAACAGGTCCACGCCGTGCCAGTACGCCAGCGCCCGGAGGAAGCGCGCCTCGGCCCGGAACTGCTGGATCTGCGCCTTGAGGCCGGCGCTCACCCCGCGCTCCGACAGCAGGCCGTCAGTGGTCTGCTTCAGGAACTCGTTGGTCCAGCCCACCTCCAGGTAGATCCGGGCGAACATCGCGCCGAGGAAGTCGTTGCTGGAGCCCCAGGCCTGGCCGTTGAACTCCTGCACGGCCCCGTCGCCCCAGGCCAGCACCGCCTCGTCGCTGGAGAGCTCCTGGTGCTCCCAGTAGAGCCGCATGTACTGGGAGAAGCCCTCGTCGCTGATCGTCTGGATGTCCTTGTTGCCGGCCGGGCCCTGCTGGCCGGTGGTCGAGAACCCGGCGTAGATCTTGGCCAGGAAGGCCTGATACGACGCGGGATCCTTGAAGATGTTCTCTTCCGTCACGGTACTCGACGGCGAGACCGTCGGGTCGGTGCAGCCGCTGAGCCCCGCGCAGAGCAGCGCGGCGCCGGCCAGCATCGAGCGATAGGTGCGATTCATGTCTCAGTCCCTTTTCGAGGGTTCAGGGTTCCGGTCGGGCGCCTAGAAGCGGAGGCTCAGGCCGCCGCTGAAGGTGCGCGAGCGCGGATAGAGATTGTTGTCGATGCCGTTGAGGCCCGCCGTCGGGTCCACCCCGCTGTAGCCGGTGATGGTGAAGGCGTTCTGCAGCGTGCCGTACACCCGGGCCGACTGGCCCCGGAGGTCGAAGCTGTACCCCACCGTGATGTTGTCCATCCGCAGGAACGACGCCTTCTCGACATAATAATCGGAGAAGAGCTGCTGCGTGGTGAAGTCGGTCTCGAGCACCGAGGAGTGCAGGTTGTACGGCGAGCCGCGGGTCACCTCGGAGTAGGTGCCGAGGTTGGACGCCACGTTGTTGTACACGTAGTTGCCCAGGTACGCCCGCACCGTGAAGCTCGCGTCGAACTTGCCGTAGGTCAGGTACGACGAGTGCCCCAGGATCCACTTCGGCGCCGGGTCGTGGAACGGCCGGCGGTCATTCTGGTTGACGACGCCGTCGTTGTTGATGTCCTTGTACGACCCCTCCACCGGCTTGCCGTTCTGGTACAGCTGCTTGTACACGTAGAACGAGTTGATCGGCTCGCCGGGGCGCAGCACCTGGATGGTCTGGCCCACGCCGCCCGCGATGCCGCCGGTGAGGATCTGCTGGGCGGTGCCGCCGAACGGGGTGATGGTGAGCAGCTCGTTGCTGTTGTGCGCCGCGGTCACGTCGGCCGTCCACCGCAGGCCGTTGCGGTTCTCGGCGCTGCCCTGCAGCACCTTGGCACTCAGGGTGAACTCGAGCCCCCGGTTCCGCATGCTGCCGATGTTGGTGGTGACGAAGTCGCCCGGCACCGTGCCGGCCGCCGCCGGGACCGAGAAGATCAGGTCGGTGGTCTTCTTGTCATACCAGTCCACCGTGCCGGTGAAGCGCTGGTTGCTGAACCCGAAGTCGAGGCCGAGGTTGAACGACCGGGTGGCCTCCCACTTGATGTTCGGGTCCACCGCGCTCGGCCGGATGGTGGTCACGAAGCCGTTGCCCATCCAGTACTGCGACTGCGCGTCACCCACCGTGTAGGTCGACTGGAACAGGTAGTCGCCGAACGACTGGTTGCCGGTCCGCGCCCACGAGCCCCGCAGCTTGAGGTCCGACAGGCTGTACCGCCCCTTGAGGAACGACTCCTCCGACAGGCGCCACGCCAGCGCCACCGACGGGAACGTGCCCCACTGGTTGCCGGGCCCGAACCGCGACGAGCCGTCCCGCCGCAGCGTGAAGGCCGCCAGGTAGCGGTCGTTGACGTTGTAGTTGGCCCGCCCGAAGAGCGAGATGAGCCGCGCGTCGCTGACGAACAGCCGCGCCGTGGTGGTCTTGGCCGACGGCACGCCGTCGGTGCCCAGCAGGTCCGTGCTCAGGCTCTCCGCCTGCACCGTCGGGAACTCCGCGTGCGACTTGGCGAACGAGTACCCGCCGGTCAGGTCCAGCGCCCCGGGCCCGACCTGCCGCGGCAGGGCGTAGTTCAGGTACGCCTCGGCCAGCGCGTTCTGCTGGGTCGGGTTCTGCCGGTAGTAGTTGCCGAAGTGCGAGTTCTTGGTCTCGCTGTGCATCACGCTCGGGTTGAACTGCACCCGGTCGGCCTTGGTCACGTCGAAGCCGACGTTCACGTTGGCCTCGAGGCCCTCGATCCACGGCAGGCGGTACCCGCCCTGGACGTTGCCGATCCCGCGGTAGGTCGTGGCCTCGTCCTTGGCCAGGCTGAGGATCGCCACCGGGTTGTCGGCCGACTGGATGCCGCCGGTCCACTCGAAGAAGCCGGTGTTGGACAGGCTGTCCTTGACCGGCTGGGTCGGGCCGTACTGCGCCGCGTTCGACACCACGCCGCCCGGGGTGAACTTGTCCTCCTGCCGGCTGCCGCGCAGGTTGGTCTTGATGCTCAGCCGGTCGCCCAGCAGCAGCTGGTTGTAGTTGATGCCGAGGCCGATCCGCTTGGCGGTGGTCCCCTGGATGATGCCGTCCTGGTCCAGGTAGTTGAACGACAGCCGGTAGTTGGAGCTGGTCCCGGCACCGCTCAGGGCGAAGTTCTGCTCCTGGCCGTAGCCGGTCCGGCTCACCAGGTCGAACCAGTCGGTGTTGGCGTTCTGCAGCTGCGCCACGTTGCCCGGGGCGTACTGGGTCACCGCCGCCCGGAACTGCGCCGCGTTGAGCATCGAGGGCGTCTTGGTGATGCTCGACGCCGACACGCTGCCGCTGTACTCGAACCGCGGCGAGGTGCGGCCCTTGCCCGTCTTGGTGGTGATGATCACCACGCCGTTGGCGGCGTTGGCGCCGTAGATCGCGGCCGCCGACGCGTCGCGCAGCACCGTGATGCTCTCGATATCCTGGGTGTTGAGGAAGTTGAGCGCGTCGCGGCCCACGCTGACGCCGCTCCCCGAGCCTGTCCCCAGCGGCATGCCGTCGACCACGATCAGCGGGTCGCTGCTGGCGTTGATCGAGGTGGCGCCGCGGATGCGGATGGTCGTCCCGCCACCTGGCTCGTTGTTCTCCACCACCTGCACGCCCGCCGCCTTGCTCTGGATGAGCTCGGTCGGGGTGATGATGCGGCCGGTGTTGAAGTTCTCCGACGTGACGCTGGTGACCGCGCCGATGATGTTGCCCGCCTGCTGCTCACCGTAGCCGATCACCACCATCTCGGAGAGGTCCACCGCCTGCGCCGCGAGCGTGATGTCCAGGTCCACGATCTCGCCGGCGGCCAGGTGCACCGCGCGCGCCGCCGGCGCGTAGCCGATCATGCGCACCCGCACCGAGTCGTCGCCGGCCGGCACCCCGGTCAGCTGGTAGGTCCCGTCCTCGCGGGACAGGGTGGTGCGGGAGCCCACGGAGACCGTGGCGCCCGCGATCGGACGCTGCGACGCCTCGTCCGTGATGTGCCCGCGCAGCCCCCCCGTCGTCTGCTGCGCAGCGAGCGGGGTGAGCCAGAGTGCCGCCATGAGCACGCCAAACAAGTGCCTTGGCCGATTCATAGAGCGTGCTTCCTTTCAGGAACGTTCACCAGCAAAAAGCCCCGGCCGCAGGGGCCGGAGCGTGGGGACCACCAACGGGGCGAACAGGCGGCGGCCCACCCGGCATCATCGCGGTGCCGGTGGGCGGGATTTCCGTGACTCTGGCGGGGCGGGAGTGCCCGCATGGTAACCACGCGATCTGAGGCAGTCGGACGGCTGCGTCGATGCGGCCCGGGGGTGGCCACCCCAAGGGCGGGCGAGGCAGTATCACGTAAGGGAGCGCGGGAGGCGGGGGGGGCCAAAAAGGGAGCAGCGCTCCAAGACCGTCGCCCGCGCGGCAGCCAATATTCCGGCCGATTCCCGGAGCGTCAAGGGGCATTCCCGGGTCCAGGCGGCGGATCGGGTGAGGTGCATGTGAAGGTATCTTTATGCACCCCAAGGGCATCCATGCTGCCCCCCGCCGTTACAATCCGCTCCACCATCGCCCCGCGCCAGGGGCGCCCATCCACCGATTCTGTCCATAGTAAGGAAAGAACTGCGGCGCCACCGCCGCACCTGCGGCGCCGGTCCGCCTTCCGGTCCAGCCCGCCGCGAATCGGTCGCCGGCGCCGTGACCGGCGGCCCGTGGCCCGTTATTCTTCCCGCCAGCCACGATCCCCCGCTCGCGCACACCGGAGTGCCCCATGAACGCCACCGACCAGAAGCTCATCGTCACCATCGCGCTCGCCGCCGCGCTCGCCGATGGCCGCGAGGACCCGCGCGAGACCTCCGCGCTCCGCGCCGTCGCCGACGCGGCTGGCATCACCGACCTCGACGCCCTGGCCCGCGAGATCGCCGCGGGCACCGTGCGCCCGGCCGAACTGGCCCGGCAGCTCTCCGACGAACCGGCCCGCCGCCTGGCGTACCAGACCGCCCTCGTGGCCTGCCACGCCGATGGTCCCGCCTCCGAGGCCGAGCAGCGCTTCCTCGACGAGCTCCGGACCGCGCTCGGACTCGAGGGGAACGCCGGACCCACCGCACCGCTCGAGGTGGGTAGCGGCATGCCGCCGAGCCCCGACCTCAACGACCTCATCATGCGCCAGGCGATGCTCACCGGCGCCCTCGAGCTCCTCCCCGAGCGCCTCGCCACGATGGCGATCATCCCGCTCCAGCTTCGCCTGGTGTACCAGATCGGGCAGCGCCACGGGCAGCAGCTCGACGCCAACCAGATCAAGGACCTGGCCGGGACCCTCGGCATCGGGGCCGCCGCCCAGGTCATGGAAGGCGTGGTCCGAGGGGTCCTGGGTGGGCTCACCAAGGGCCTGTTCGGCAGCATGATCGGCGGGGCGGCCGGGGTCGCGGCGGGCGCCGCGGTGACCTTCGCGTCCACCTACGCGCTGGGCCATGTCGCCAGCCAGTATTATGCGCAGGGACGGTCCCTCAGCGCCGCCGACCTCCGGGCGCTCTTCGCCCGTTTCCAGGAGGAAGCCCGCAACCTGTTCCCGCGGGTGCAGGAGCAGATCCAGGAGCAGTCCCGGACGCTCAACCTCCAGACGGTCATGGCCACTATCCAGGGTCGCTAGCCTCCGCCCCCGGCGGCTCAACGCCGCCGGCCCACGCCACGTATCCTTCACGGGCCGGCGACCGCCGGCCCGCGGCTCACCCCCGAATCGGATCCCCGCCATGCGCTCAATGATCGTGCGCGGCCTCGCGCTGCTCGCCGTCATCGCCGGGCTGCGCGCCCCGCTCGCCGCCCAGACCTTCGCCGCCGACGACCCCGCCCTGCGCCGGATCTGGGCCCTCGGCATGGACAGCTCGCGCGCCGAGGCGCTGGCGCAGGTGCTCTTCGATTCCATCGGCCCCCGCCTCACCGGCACCGCGCTCCAGAAGGGCGGCAACGACTGGCTGGTGCGCACCTACACCGGCTGGGGCATCACCGCCCGCAACGAGCGGGCCGGGACCTGGCGCGGCTGGCGCCGGGGCGCCTCACACATCGACCTGGTGGCCCCGCGGGTGCGCACGCTCGAGGGCACCATGCTCGGCTTCAGCCCCGGCACCCGGAAGAAGGACCTCACCGCCACGACCGTCATCCTGCCGCGCTTCGCCGACAGCACCGAGTTCGTCCGCTGGCTGCCGCAGGCGCGGGGAAGGTTCGTGCTGGTGTCGGCGCCGCAGCCCACCTGCCGCCCCGTCGAGAACTGGGAGAAGAACGCCACGCCGGAATCGAAGGTGCGGATGGACAGCCTGCGGGCCCAGGTCCGGCGGGAGTGGGCCGGTCCCAGCGTCCGCGGCACCGGCTACAGCCTGGCGCTCGGCACCGGGGAACTCGGCCTGCGCCTGGAGCAGGCGGGCGTCGCCGGCGTGATCACCAGCCGGCCCAAGGACGCCTGGGGCACCATCGAGATCTTCGATACCTACAACACCCGGGCGCCCGCCGTGGCGCTCTCCTGTGAGGACTACGGTCTGGTGTACCGCCTCACCGAGCGCCACCAGGGGCCGAAGCTCCGCCTCAACCTCGACGCCGAGCTGCTGGGCGAGCAGCCCGTGTTCAACACCGTGGCCGTAATCCCCGGCACCAGCCGGGCGGGAGAATACGTGATGCTCTCGGCCCACTTCGACAGCTGGGATGGCAGCTCCGGCGCCACCGACAACGGCACCGGCACCGTGGTGATGATGGAGGCCATGCGGATCCTCAAGCAGGTGCTCCCGCAGCCCAGCCGCACCATCCTGGTGGGCCACTGGACCTCCGAGGAGAACGGTCTGGTCGGCTCGCGCGCCTTCAGCGAGGACCACCCCGAGGTGCGCGAGGGGCTGCAGGTGCTGCTCAACCAGGACAACGGCACCGGGCGGATCGTCCGGCTCGGCGCGGCGGGCCTCCCAGACCTGGCCCGCCACCTGGAAGGCTGGCTCGCCCGGCTGCCGCAGGAGCTGCGCCAGCCGATCACCTTCAGCGGCCCCGGGTTCCCCTCGGGCGGCGGGAGCGACGACGCCTCCTTTGCCTGCTGGGGCCTGCCGGCCACCAGCCTCGGCGCCCACGGCTGGGACTACGGCAACTACACCTGGCACACCAACCGCGACACCTACGACAAGGTGGTCTTCGACGACCTGCGCAGCACCGCGACCCTCGCGGCCATGCTCGCCTACATGGCCGCGGAAGACACCGCGACCGTCACCCGGGAACGCGTGGACCTGGCGGCACTGGCCGAGCGGGCCCGCGCCGACACCACCAGCGGTCCGCGACGGCCCATCCCCACCGCGTGGCCGGAGTGCCAGGCCGCCCCACGGACCACCAAGCCGCGCCTCAAGTAACCGCGGCCGGGGCAGGGGGGCGGCGCGAGGCCGCCCCCCCTTCCCGCTTCCCTCTTCCCGCTTCCCTCTTCCCTCTTCCCTCTTCCCTCTTCCCTCTTCCCCGCTACCATTTCTGGGCTCCCGTTTCCCGTTTCCCGTTTCCCGTTTCCCGTTTCCCGTCTCCCGTCTTTCAGGACCTCCCATGTCCCAGCGCATCGTCCTCCGCACCGGTGAAGCCCTCGTCGAGGCCGAGCCCGCCTGGTCCGCCGCCGAGCCGGAAGTGGTCATCGGCGAACTCGATGGACCGGTCGGGACCGCGCTGGCCACCCTGGTCGGCGACCAGGTGAAGGGCCACACCCGGGTCTTCGCCATCCTCAACAGCGACGTCCAGGTGAAGCCGGCCACCCTCATGGTGAGCAAGGTGACGGTGGCCGACAGCCGGTACACCAACATCTTCATGGGCACGGTGCAGGCGGCGATTGCCAACGGGGTGCTCGACGCGGTGCGCAGCGGGGACATCCCGAAGGACCGGGTGGACGAGCTCGGGATCATCATCGCGGTATGGCTCGATCCCGCCGTGCTCGACGCGCCCGACTTCGACCACAAGGTCCTCTTCCAGACCCATCGCGAGGCCACCGCCAAGGCGCTCCGCAAGGCGATGCGCCGCGAGCCCACGATCGACTGGCTGCTCGAGCACCAGGACGAGGTGGTGCACTACTACCACCAGCTCGGGCTCGACGGGCAGCTCTAGGCAACCCTCCACCCCGCCCGGTTGTCTCACCCGGACCCCCATGGACCTCCGCGACGCTCTGCAGCAGGCCCTCGGCGCCCAGTACACCGTTGAACGGGAACTGGGCGGCGGCGGCATGTCGCGCGTCTTCCTTGCGCTGGACCGGACCCTCGGCCGACGGATCGTGGCCAAGGTGCTCGCCCCGGAGCTGGCCGCGGGGGTGAACCGTGAGCGCTTCGAGCAGGAGGTGCAGCTCTCCGCCCAGCTACAGCACCCGAACATCGTGACCGTCCTCGGCACCGGCATGCTCGGCGAACTGCCCTACTACACCATGCCCTTCGTCGCGGGCGAGTCGCTGCGCGCGGCCCTGGAGCAGCGCGGTACCATCCCGCCCCGGGAGGCGGTGCCGATCCTCCGCGACGCTGCGCGGGCCCTCGCCTTTGCCCACGCCCACGGCGTGGTCCACCGCGACATCAAGCCGGACAACGTGCTGCTCTCCGGCGGCGCCGCCATGGTCACCGACTTCGGCGTGGCCAAGGCGCTGTCGGCCGGCCACGAGCGGCCCGTGACGCCCACCGTCTCGGGCGGCGCGCCGCTCACCGCCCTCGGGACGTCGCTCGGCACCCTCGGGTACATGGCGCCGGAGCAGGCGGCCGCCGATCCCGCCACCGATCACCGCGCCGACCTCTATTCCTTCGGCGCGATGGCCTACGAGATGCTCGCCGGTCGCGCGCCCTTCGCCGGCCTTCCTCCGCGCGAGCTGCTCACCGCCATCGTGGCCCGCGACCCGGAGCCGCTGGGACCGGCGGTGCCCCCCGCGCTCGCCGCCCTGGTCCACCGCTGCCTGGCCAAGGACCCCGCCCAGCGCCCCGCCACCGCCGACGAGGTCGTCGTCGCCCTGGACGCGGCACTCGCGGGTGGCCCCCTCGGGGCCGCCGCCGCGCCCGCCCTGCGCTGGCGGCTGCCGGCGCTGGCCGCCACCGTGGTGCTCGGTCTGACGCTTGCCTGGTGGCTGTTCGGGCGCCGCGCCGCGACCGCCGCTGTCGCCCCCAATTCGCTGGCCGTGATGCCGCTCGCCCTGAGCGGCGGCGACTCCGCCGACGCCTACTTTGCCGACGGCATCACCGAGGAGCTCACCATCGCCCTGTCGCGGGTACCGAGCCTGCGGGTGGCGTCGTCCGCCGCCGCCTTCGCCCTGCGCGGTCGGGCGGCTGAGCCGCGCGAGGTGGCCCGCCAGCTGGGCGTCGCCAACCTGCTTGCCGGCTCGGTGCGCCGCGGCGGCGACCGCGTGCGCGTGGCGGTGCAGCTGACCAGCGCGTCGGACGGCCTGGTGCGCTGGGCCGAGAGCTACGAGCGCGAGGTCAAGGATGTCTTCCAGGTGCAGGAGGAGATCGGCCGCGCCATCGCCAGCGCGCTCGAGGTGGCCTTCGAGCCGGCCGCGCCCGTCGCCACGCGCGCCACCGAGGACATGGCGGCCTACGATCTCTACCTGAAGGGCCGCTTCCACTGGCGCCAGCGCGGCGAGGCGTCCCTGCGCCGCGCCGCCGGCTACTTCGAGCAGGCCATCGCGCGCGACTCCACCTTCGCACGCGCCTGGGCCGGCCTCGCCGACGCCCTCGGCCTGCTGCCGGTCTATGGGCCCACCCCCGTGGACTCGGTGCTGCCCATCGTGGAGCGCGCCGCCGCGCGCGCCCTCGCGCTGGACAGCACCCTGGCCGACGCGCACGCCGCCCGGGGACAGCTCTACAAGAGCCTGGGCCGCTGGACCGACGCCGAGCAGGCGCTCCGCCGCGCCATCGCCGCCGACTCCACCTACGCCTCGGCGCACCAGTGGCTCGCCGAGCTCTACGCCTGCGTGGGCCGCCCCGCCGACGCGGTCGCGGCGATGCAGGCGGCGGCGCGCATCGATCCGATGTCGCCCATCGTCACCGGCGAGCTGGGCTACCTGCTGGCCCTGGCCGGGCTGCGCGACTCCGCCGCCGCCGTCGGCCGCCGGGCCATCGACCTCGCGCCCGGCCTGTGGACCGGGTACGCCTTCCTCGGGTCCTCGCTGCTGTGGACCGGCGATGCGGCGAAGGCCGTCCAGCCCCTCGACGAGGCCATGCGCCTCGCCCCGCAGAATCCCTTCGGCGGCGTACGCGTTGCCGCGGTGGCGGGCGCCGGCGATCGCCCCCGCGCAGCGCAATTGCTCCGGGAGCTCGAGGCCGAGGGCCGCGCGGGAAGGGCCTCGCCCGCCTCGGTGGCCATCGGCCTGGTGAGTCTCGGGGAGCGCGCCGCCGCCCTCGACTGGCTGGAACGGGCCCAGGCGGCCCGCGATGGCATGCTGTACTCCGCGCCGCTCAACGTCTCGTGGTTCGCCCCCATCTGGGACGAGCCCCGGTTCCGGGCGGTGCGCGCAGCGATGGGCCTCCCCGACCTCCCGGCCCCCTCCCGCTGACCGCGTGGTCGAGCGGGGGCCCGCTCGCCCGTCTGAAGGGTGAGCGGCCGCCGTGGGGGCGGCCGCGAGCCCACACCCCGGAGCCGATCATGCCGAGCTACCTGCTGCTGCTGCACGAGGATCCTGCCACCTACGCCGACCTCTCCCCGGCCGACATCCAGGCCATCGTGACCCGTTACACCGAGTGGACCGAGCGCATGGCGGCCGCGGGCAAGCTGACGGCCGGCGTCAAGCTGCGCGACGGCGTGGGCTGCCGCGTCGGCCGGGACGCGGCGGGCCGGCTGGTGGACGGCCCCTTCACCGAGACCAAGGACGTGGTCGGCGGCTATTTCGTGATCGTGGCGCCGGACCTCGCCGGCGCGGTGGCCATCGCGCGCGATTGCCCTCACGTGGACAACGGCTGGGTGGAGGTGCGCGAGGTGGAGATCGGTGAGCAGGACTGAGCCGACCGTCCCCGGCCTGGTGGCCGACCTGTTCCGGCACGCCTACGGGCGGGTCGTCGCCACACTGGTGGGCCGGCTGGGGCCGGAGCGATTCGACCTGGCGGAAGACGCCACGCAGGACGCGCTGCTGGCCGCGCTCCGGACCTGGCCCTTCGCCGGCGTGCCCGCCGATCCCGCGGCATGGCTGTTCCAGGCGGCGTGGCGCCGGGCCCTCGACCGGCTGCGCCGCGAATCCACCGCGCAGCGGCTCGAGCCCGTGCTCGCGGCGGAGGCGGCACGGGCCGCGCCCGGCGAGGCCGACGTGCCGGACGACCTCCTCGCCCTGCTCGTCACCTGCGCGGCGCTGCCGTTGCCGCGCGAGGTGGTGGTGCCGCTCGCCCTCAACGTGGTCGCGGGGCTCGGGGCCCGGGAGATCGCCCGGGCGCTGCTGCTCGAGGAAGCCACGGTGGCGCAACGGCTGGTGCGCGCCAAGCGCGGCCTGCGCGCGACGCCCGGGCTGGTGGCACTGCGCTCCGACGGGGCCGCCCTCGCCGCGGCGCTCCCCGCGGCGGTGGAGGTGGTCTACCTCATCTTCAACGAGGGGTTCGCCCCCACGCGGGGACCCGACCCGATCCGGCTCGACCTCTGCGCCGAGGCGCTGCGACTCGCCTCGGCGCTCGCGGAGCACCCCTCGACCCGCGGCTCCACCACGCACGCGCTCGCCGCACTCACCTGCCTGCTCGCCGCGCGGCTCCCGGCGCGCGCCGACGGCGGCCAGCTGATCCTGCTGCCCGACCAGGACCGCGGCCGGTGGGACGCACGCCTCATCGCGGCCGGATTCCGGCACCTGGAGTCCGCGATCGGCGGGGACCCCATCACGCGCCTGCACCTCGAGGCGGAGATCGCGGCCCTGCACGCCGCGGCGCCGTCCTTCCCCCAGACCGACTGGGGCCGCGTCGTCGCCGCCTACGACAAGCTGCTCCAGCTCGAAGACTCGCCCGTCGTCCGCCTCAACCGCTCGGTGGCGGTCGCGGAACTTCATGGCGCCGCGGCCGGCCTGGTGGAGCTCGAGTCGCTCCCGGACGTTCCGGCTCTGCAACGTTCACCCTGGTACCATGCCGCCCGGGGCCGCCTGCTCACCGCTGCCGGGCAGCGGGACCAGGCCCATGCCGCGCTCACCCGTGCGCTCACCCTCACCGAGACGGGCCCCGCCCGCGATTTCCTGGCCCGGGAGCTCGCCAGAATCGCCGTCCCAGCCTGAAACTGCCTCCCCGAGGGGACCGTAGGGGCGCCGAGTATCCCGCCCCATCCGACGTTTCAGGGAGGACCCATGAGAAGCCTCTGGTCCAGGATCGGTCTCGGCGCCCTCGGCGTCTTTGCCGTCGGCATGCTGCTCATCACCCTTGGGCGGCAGGCCAAGGCCGCCACCGGGCACGCCATCGCGAACGCGGTCCAGCAGGCCGCGGTCTGGACCAGTGAAGGTGCCGCACGTGCGGAGATGCCCTTCCGGCTCAACGGTGAGGCCGTGGGTACCGTGCGGCAGGTGGCCGTCCGGCGTGCCCGGGCCGGGGAACTCCCCGAGCTCAACGCCACGGTGGTCCTGACCTCCCCGACGGCCGGTCGCACCCTGCAGGGTTGCGTGCTCGAGCCCGAGGGCGGGCGCGACATGGACATCGAGCGCGGCTTCCGCTGCGCCGCGAGCGAGCAGGGCCGGGTCAGCCTCGGCGAGGTCACCTTCGAGCCCTCGGGCCTGGTGCGCCGGGTGATGGTCACGCGGGATGCCGAGCCCGGGCTGCGCGAGGGGGATCCCTTCGAGCTGCACGCCGATCTCGGGGGCAAGGTCCAGGTCGAGGCCACCGGCGACCAGGGTGAGCTGGTGCAGCTCTTCGCCGACCAGCACGGCGCCAACATCAAGGTCAACGATGAGTTCGGGCGGAGCCTGGTGCGGCTGCTGGCGGATTCCACCGGCGCCATGCTGCGGGTACGGGACAAGAACGGTCGGGACGTGGTCCGGATGCAGGCCGGCGCCAATGGCTTCTCGCTCACCGTGGATACCGCCGGCCACTGAACCGAAACGACTATTGACAGCGCAGGGCCGCGTTCGTATAGTTGGCCCCGCTTGGGAGTCGCGTCCCGATGGCATCGTGTCCCGCCGCCTCATCATCGAGGCGGGACACCCGCCCCGGAGACGCGACTTTCTTTTTTCCGGCACCTGAGGCAGGCATGTCACTCGGCGGATCGACAACCATCGCGCGGTACCCTGACGTGCAAGGCGCGGCCACGGCCGCGTTCCCGCGCGGGCAGAGCGCCGTCGATGCAGGCAACAACGAATACTCCGGCACCCAGGTGACCTCGGTGGACTGACCCTTCCGGTCGCGTCCACGAGGGCAGATCGCCCCACCTGTGCCGGTCACGGGTGGGGCGATCGCCATTCATGGGGCAGGAGTGGCCGGCGGCCGGTGGCCATGCGGACCGCGGCACGCGACTCCCGGCACGGGTGGACCCCGTCCGCCGCGCCACTCCCGCCCCCCACGCGAAAGGAGGGCCCATGCTGGATATCCGTCTCCTGCTGCTCGAGACGCCGGAGGATCGCTACGAGCCCTCGTTCGCGATCCGTGCCGCGGAGCGTGCGGTCTACCCGCTGCTCCGCACGGCCCGCGCGCGTCCGGCGGCACACGCCGAACTGCTGCCCGTGTAGGACGCACGCCAACCCAGGAAGCCCGGATGAACACGGACTACTTCCTGGTCTGTGCGGAGTGCGGGCACTGGTCCGTCTCGGCCACGATGGCCCGGGCGATCGAACACCAGCTGGGCCGGTGGCTCGCGCCCCGGTGGATCACGTTCGTGGACCTGACGGGCGCCAGGATCCGGATCCGCGCCGACCAGGTGCGCTCGGTGAGCCAGTGCTACACCGAGAACCGGGCCGCCGAGCGGACCTTCCGCCGGCGGCTGGAGGAAGAAGAAGAGTAGGATTCCCAGGGGACGGGGGTGGAGGCTCGCGAGGGCCATCTGCTCCCCGCTCCCCGATTCCCGCGCCCCCCGCTGGCGGGGAGGCGGCAGGAGGTGACATGCAGGTCTTCGGGATGCACGACGAAAACACCCTGCTCCAGCTCCGGAAGGTGGCCGAGCGGGCGCGGAAGGTGGCGCTGATGGCCGACGGGCACGTGGGCTACGTCATGCCCATCGGCGGCGTGGCGGCCTACCGCGACCAGGTCTCGGTGGTGGGCGTGGGCTTCGACATCGCCTGCGGCAATGCCGCCATCCGCACCGACCTCACCCTCGAGGCGCTGGGCGCAAACCCCGGCAAGCAGGGCAAGGCGCTGCGGGACCTGGCCGACGAGATCGCCGACAGCATCAGCTTCGGCGTCGGCCGGAAGAACCGCGCCGACGACGCGCCGGTGGATGCACCCCTGTTCGACGACCCCGCGTGGGACGCCATCCCCCCGCGGCACCGGGGAAACCTGCGGGAGAAGGCCCGCGCCCAGCTCGGGACCGTCGGGAGCGGCAACCACTACGTGGACGTCTTCGCCGACGAGGCGGGGGCGCTCTGGGTGGGGGTGCACTTCGGCAGCCGCGGCCTGGGCCACGCCGTCGCCTCGGCGTTCCTGGCGCTGGGCCAGGGCGAGGCGTGGGACGCCCGCGTGCCGGAGCGCGAGGTGCTGCTCGACCTCTCCGCGCCCATCGGCCACGACTACTGGACGCTGATGAGCCTCGCGGGGGCCTACGCCTACGCCGGCCGCGAGTGGGTGGCGCGCAAGGTGGTGCACCTGCTCGGGGGCCGGGAACTCGAGCTGGTCCACAACCACCACAACTTCGCCTGGAAGGAGACGCATGACGGCGAGGCGCTGGTGGTGGTGCGGAAGGGCGCTACGCCGGCCTTTCCCGGGCAGCTCGGCTTCATCGGCGGTTCCATGGCCGATGACGCCGTGATCGTCCGTGGCGCGGCACCCGCCGCGGACGCCACCGGCGAGCCCGTGGCCGACCTGCAGCGGGCGGCCCTGTTCTCCACCGTGCACGGGGCGGGGCGGGTCATGTCCCGCACCCAGGCCGCGGGAAAGGTGCATCGGAAGACCGGCCGGGTGATCACCCCCGGCCGCGTGAGCCCGGAGGCCATGCGCCGCCGGGTGGAGGAGAAGGGGGTCATCCTCCGCGGGGGCGGGCTCGACGAGAGCCCCCAGGTCTACCGGCGGCTCCCGGAGGTGCTGCGCGCGCAGCGCGGGACCATCGAGGTGCTGCACACCCTCCGGCCCCTGGTGGTGGTGATGGCCGGGGCCGGCGAGGTCGATCCCTACAAGGACTGACCCGCCGGGCTCAGGTGAACTTGCCGCTGCGGACCACCGTCACCGTGCTGGCGTAGGCGATCATCGCGTAGTCCGCGAAGTACCGCGCGGCCAGGTGCGCGAGGATCGCCTCCGCCACCGCGGCGGGCACCACGGTCTCGACCCGCAGGTTCTTCCCCTGCCATTCCGGGGCATGCACGCCACGGGTGCCCTCGCCCTCGACCTCGCCGATGGTGTAGCCGCGCGCGCCCAGCCGCCGCAGGTCGGCGGTCAGCGCCTCGCGCAGCACCTGCTCGGTGATGATCGTGACCAGCGTCATCGTCACGGGCGTCATGGCGGGCCCCCCAGCCAGCTCGCGATCCGGAAGTAGACGGGGATCCCGACCAGCAGGTTGAACGGGAAGGTGATGACCAGCGCGGCGGTCAGGTAATAGGTCGGGTTGGCGTGCGGCAGCGTGAGGCGCACCGCCGGGGGCGCCGCGATGTAGGAGGCGCTGGCGGCCATGCTGCCGAGCACGGTCGCGCCCCCCACCGACAGTCCCGCGAGGTGCCCTGCCCAGGCGCCCAGCGCGCCATGGGCCAGCGGTAGCAGCACCCCGAGGCCGAGCAGAAATCCGCCGACCCGGCGCAGGTCGCCGAGGCGCGCCCCCGCGGTCACGCCCATCTCCAGCATGAACAGGCAGAGCAGTCCCCGGAACACGGGCCCCGTGGTGTCATGCAGCGGGCCGATCACCTCCCAGTGGGCGTCCCCGATCAGGTAGCCCACGGCGAGGCCGCCCAGCAGGAGCACCATCGTGCGGCCGGTGAGCACCTCGTGCAGCACCTCGCGCACCGGCCGCTCCGCGGCGCGGGTGTGCAGCGCGCCGATGGTGAGCGCCACGGCGATCCCCGGGCTCTCCAGCAGCGTGAGCAGGGTCGGCAGGAAGCCCTCGGCCTCCGCGCCCTGGCTCTTCACGAAGGCGCCGGCCGCGATGAACGTCACCGCCGAGACCGATCCGTAGTGCGCCGCCAGCGCGGCGCTGTCGGCGGCCGAGAACCGCCCCAGGCGGCGGGCCGCCAGGTAGGTGGTAACCGGCGTGAGGCAGCCGAGGAGCACCGTGGCCACCGCCGGCCAGGCGATCGCATCCAGCCGCGCATGTCGCAGCTCGATTCCGCCCTGCAGTCCCAGGGACCAGAGCAGGAAGATCGACAGCCCGAGGTAGATGTCCTTCGGCAGGCTGAACTCGCTCCGGACAACCCGCGCCGCCATCCCCAGCGCGAACGAGAGCGTGATGGGCGAGAGCAGGTTGGCCTGGAGCAGCTCGCTGGTCGTCATCGCCGGTGGGCCCGGGCGGGGCGGCCCGGCCGCCCCGCACGAATCGGCCCGCCCCTCGCGGGACGGGCCGGGCAGGTTCGTGTGGAGGAACCGGTGTGGGTCCCGGCGAGGCCGGGGTCGGTGGCGGGTCCGGTCACGCCGCGCCACCCAGTCGCTCGCCGCTCCGCCGTGCTGCGATGACGGAGGCCACGACGCCTGTGGTGAGAATCGTGAGCACCACGACGAGCGACACAGTCGTATCGATCTTCCAGGGCGAGTGCACCAGCAGCATCTTCACCCCGACAAACCCGAGCACCCCGACCAGGGCCGGCTTGAGGTACCGGAACTGGTCCATCATCGCGGCCAGGCAGAAGTAGAGCGACCGGAGGCCGAGGATCGCGAACACGTTCGAGGTGAGCACCAGGAACGGGTCGGCGGTGATCGCGAAGATGGCCGGGATCGAGTCCACCGCGAACACCAGGTCGGTGAACTCCACCATCACCAGCGCGAGCAGCAGCGGCGTGGCGGCGCGGCGCCCGTCGATCCGCGTGAAGAACCGCTGCCCGTCGTAGGCGGCGCTCACCGGCATCACCCGCCGCACCAGGCGGACCAGGATGTTCCGCTCCGGGTCGATCGCCGCCCCCGAGGTCCGCGCCATCTTGATCGCGGTCAGGATCAGGAAGCCGCCGAACAGGTAGATCACCCAGCTGAAGTGCTGGATCAGCTGCGCCCCCACCGCGATCATCGCCCCGCGCATCACCAGGGCGCCCAGGATGCCCCAGAAGAGCACCCGGTGCTGGTACTGCGCGGGCGTGCCGAAGTAGCCGAAGATCAGCGCGATCACGAAGACGTTGTCGAGGCTCAGCGACTTCTCGACCACGTACCCCGCGAAGAACAGCTTGGCCGCCTCCAGTCCCCCCACCAGCGGGCGGGTGCCCCCTTCCAGCTGCGGCACGTTGAGGCCGAGCCCCAGCCAGTGTGCTTCGTAGAGGAAGTAGATCGCCACGTTGAACGCCAGCGCGGTGGCGATCCAGACCACGGTCCAGGTCACCGCCTCCCGCATCCCCACCACGTGGGCCTCGCGATGAAAGACACCGAGGTCGAGGGCGAGGAAGAGGACCACCAGCGCCAGGAAGGCGCCGTACGCCCAGGTGATCGGCGGCAGGTCGACGAACAGGGCCGCGTGGGCGGCGAGGAAGCTCGGCAGCATGGCGCCAACAGTAGTGCCGGTGCTGATTGCGAACAAATGGAACTATTGGATGTGCAGGATCGCTTTTCTCAATGTATGGAGGTTGGTGGCGGCTGGTGTTGCATTGACAAAACCGATGCGAGAATTAGAAAAGTTCGGCTGGTCAATGAATAGCTCACGCCCTAGCTTGGAGCCGTCGGGTGCCCCCGGAGTCCGCGACGCGGGCTTCCCCCACCCGGCCCGGGCTCCGCCCGGTATCCATCGACCGACACGCTCCTGTTGGAGGAGATGCCATGCTGACCGTGCTGACTGCCGCCACCCTGCTCGCCACCCCCCCGGCCGAGGCGCCGGCCCCCCGCTTTGCCGATACCCACGCCGCCGAGGCCCACCGCCAGGTCCTGCAGGGCCTGACGCGGGGCCGCACCCACGTGATCGGACTCTACAACTGGGCCAGCGGCCGCGTCACCCTCGACCGCGACCTCACCCACCCGCAGGCCCACGAGATCGCGGAGGCCGTCCGCGCCACGGCCGCGGACTGGTCGCGGATGGCCGACCAGCTCCCCGCCGCCCAGGCCGCCAAGGTGCAGACGGAGGTGACCTCGCTGCGAGACCTCTTCACCAAGGCGGACGGGATCGCCACCCGCCTCGCCGAGGAGGCCGCGACGCCGACGCCGCGGCGCACCGAGGTGCGCCACCTCAGTTCCGGACTCTATGGCACGCTGGCCATGGCGGAGGAACTGCAGCATACCCTGGGTCGGAAGCTCGGGATCGCCGCCGAGGCGCCGGTCACCGGCCGCGCCCGCTGACCACGCACCGCTCACCCCTCACGGCCCGGGCGGGCGTCCCCGCCCGGGCCACTGGAGTCCGGATGCTGAACGACATGCGAGTGACTGCCCCGGTCCGGCCCCTGCGTCCCTCCCGCCCGGATGACGCCGCCGACGCGGAAGCGCTGGTGGCCGAGCGGGCGCACGGAGAGGCCCCGGCCCGCTGGGTGGGTGGCCGCGAGGACGAGGCGACGCTGCTCTGGGTGGCGACAGAGGGGCGGGTACTGCTGCTGGTGCGGGAGGATCACGCGCGAAAGGTCACCGAGGTCCGCTACCCCGAGCTGCACGAGGTCCACTGGACCCGGGACCGCCAGGGGGCGCGGGTGCGGCTCTACGCCGCCGGCCGCAAGTTTGCGCTGGAGGGTGCGGATCCGGCCCGCGCGGAGGGGTTCGTGCAGTGGGTACGCGACCGTCTGCCCACCCGGGCCGCCTACGCGCCGCCGCTCGCCGGCCCCCCACCGGCCCCGCCCGGCACCCAGGCGACCCTCGCGAGCCTGGCCGACCTGGGCCGATTGCTCGATCGCGGCGTGCTGAACGAGGCGGAGTTCCTGGCCCTCAAGCGGCGGCTGCTCGGCGGGTGAGGCGCCTCAGGCGAACAGCCGCTCCCGCGCCGCCTCCGAGATCGCCACCACGGCCGGGTGGCGGAGGCGGCGCTCGACCGTGATCGCGTAGAACGCCTCCCGGACCCCATCCAGCGGCCCGATGGTCTTCACCTCGTACTGCCGGCGGATGTCGTCCCCGATGGCGGTCGGGGCCGCGAACAGCCCGAGCCCGCCCATCCCGAAGACCTTGAGCAGGGCGCTGTCGCTGAATTCCCCCACGATGGACGGCCGCACCCGCTGCCGGTCGAACCACTCCTCCAGCGAGTGCCGCAGGGCCGTGCCGGCGGCGGGGAGCAGGAACGGCGCCCCATCCAGCGACCGGGGAAACCCGCGCCGGTACTTCTCCGCCAGGGGCGCCACGCCGAACACCGCCACGCCGGTCTCGCCCAGCAGGTGATTGAAGGCGCGCACCCGGGTCTCGGCCGTCACCGGGGCATCGCTCAGGACCAGGTCGAGGTCATGCGTGGTGAGGTCCGCGAACAGCCGATCCGGCTTCCCCTCCCGGCAGAGCAGGTGCACCGGCTCGGCCAGCCCGAAGGCCGGGGCCAGCAGCCGGTGGGCCAGGAGCTTCGGGAGCTGGTCGGCGATCCCGACCGACAGCCGGAGCGGCCGCCCGGTGGGCTGTCCCGCGAGCACATCCTGCAGCTCGCGGCCGAGGGTGAAGATCTCCTCGGCGTAGCGGTAGACCACCTGGCCCACCTCCGTCAGGACCAGCCGCCGGCCGCTGCGCGTGAACAACTGCTCACCCAGGCTCTCCTCGAGCCGGTGGATCTGGGCGCTGATCGTGGGCTGCGTGAGGTGCAGCTTCCGGGTGGCGCGGGCGATGCTGCCCTCGCGCGCGACCGTCCAGAAGTACAGGAGGTGATGGTAGTTGAGCCACGCCATGCTGGAAGGTGTGGTGGGCCGGTCCGTCCGCCAAGGGGCCGACGGGGGACTCAGCGGGGGTTCATGACCGTTTCATCCGCCCGGATTAGACTTGCGGCACCACTCTCCGTCCGAGGAATCACCATGTCCGTCCGTCGTTGGGGGATCCCCCTGGCCGCCCTGCTGGCCCTGGCCACCCTGCTCCCGGGGCCCGCGGCCGCCATCCCCGCCTTTGCGCGGCGGTACAAGGTCAGCTGCCAGACCTGCCACAATCCGTTTCCCAAGCTCAATGATTTCGGCTACCAGTTTGCCGCCAACGGCTACCGCATGAGCCCCACCGAGGAGCCCATGGATACCATCGGTACCGGCGACGAGCTGCTGGCGCTCATGAAGGACGTCCCGCTGGCGGTCCGCCTCGAGATGTATGCCCAGGCCTACGCCAACGGCGACGTCGCCACCGACTTCCAGTATCCGTACGGCGTGAAGGTGCTCTCCGGCGGGGCCATCTCGAAGAAGATTTCGTACTACTTCTACACCTTCCTGGTGGAGCGGGGTGATATCGGCGGCGTCGAGGACGCCTTCCTGCACATCAACGACATCGGTGGGGCCCCGGTCGACCTGGCCGTGGGCCAGTTCCAGGTGTCCGACCCGCTGTTCAAGCGGGAACTGCGCCTCGAGTTCGAAGATTACGCCGTGTACCGCGCCCGCGTCGGCGACGTCCCGATCGACCTGACCTACGACCGCGGGCTCATGGGGATGGCTGATCTTGGCGGCTTCGCCGTCACCGCCGAAGTCCTCAACGGCAGCGGCATCGGCGGCGCCCAGGCCAACCGGCGCTACGACACCGACGCGAGCAAGAACTTCTTCCTGCACGTCACCCGCGACCTCGCCGCGCCGCTCCGCTTGGGCACCTTCGGGTACTACGGCCGCTCCACCGCCAACGGCACTACCAACAAGACCCGGATGGTCGGCGTGGATGGCACCGTATCCCTCGGTCCCGTGGAGCTCAACGGGCAGTTCGTTCACCGCCGCGACGACGCACCCACCTACACCGCCGGCGAGCCGGAAGTGCGGGTGAACGGCGGCTTCGGCGAGATGATCATCCGTCCGGCCAACAGCCGCTTCTACGGCTTCGCGCTGTACAACCTCGTCACGGCCAACCGCCCCCTGATGGACGTGCGCCTGGGCGGCCCCGGTCCCGGCAAGCGCTACGAGAGCATCTCGGGCGGGATCGGCCACCTGGTGCAGCGGAACCTGCGGGTGAGCGGGGAGATGACCTATGACGTGGGGCAGGAACTGGCCCGGGTGACGGTGGGGATCGTCGCCGCCTTCTGAGGCGGGTGGTGGAGCCGCGGGGCGAGGCGCGTGCCTCGCCCCGCGGCGTTTGGTGGGTCAGCGTGCCACCGGCAGGTCGGCCAGGCGGCTCCACTCGAGGAATGAGCCGTCGTACATCCGCGGCCGGTAGCCGAGGGTGCGGGCCACATAGTAGAGGTAGCTCGCCTGTACTCCCGTGCGGCAGTAGGTGATCACCTCGCGGTCCGGGGCCACCCCGGTCCGTCCCAGCAGCTTGGCCAGGATGGCCGGCTCCTTGAGGTAGGGCGGTTCGGCTCCCGCGAGCGCCAGCCGCCAGAAGAAGCTGCGCGCACCGGGGATATGCCCCGCGCGCGGCACCCCGTCGCCGGCGGTGGCTCCACTCCACTCGGCCGGCGGGCGGGCATCCAGCACCACCAGGGTCGAGTCGCCCAGGCGCCCCGCGAGCTCGGCCGCGTCGATCACGACCTCGCGGCGTGCCCGGGAGGACAGGCGGCCCGCCCGCGCGGCCGGAAGGTCGCGCGTCACCGGCTGGCCGGCCGCCTTCCAGGCGGCGAGGCCGCCATCCAGCAGGCTGGCCTGGTCCCCAAGGCCCAGGTAGTCCAGGGTGAAGAAGAGCCGCGCCGCCGCCAGGGGCTCGCCGTAGATCACGATCGAGCGCTCCGCACTGATCCCCACCGACGCCAGCACGGAATCGAGGACCGCGACCTCCGGCAACTCATTGGGGACGCCGGCGCGCTCCACCACGATGGACCGGAGGGGAAGGAACCGGGCGCCGGGAATGTGGCCGTCCTGGTACAGCCCCGGGTCGCGGTCCACCTGTACGATCACCAGCGCGGTGTCCGGCAGGCGGCCCGCGAGCGCGGCCACGGAGGTGACCAGGTCGGGGCGGGGGGCGGGGGCCTGGGCGGGGAGCCCGGAGGCGATGCAGGCCAGGAGGCACAGGAGTCGGGACATCAGGAGCCTCGGGTGGTTGACGAAAGCAATATATAACTATATAGTCATGCACACAACTTCTGTCCGAGGCCGCCATGCGCCCCCGTCTGTTGCTGCTCCCGCTGCTGGCCGCCGGCCCCTTGGCCGGCCAGGCCCCCCGTCCCGCCGCGGCTCCGATGGCCGACGCGGTACGCTTCGTCGAGGAACTCGATGGCATGCGCTCCGGGCTCGCCGCCGGGGTCGGGGCCGGGACGGCCCCGGACAGCGCGACCTTCGCCCGGGTGTGCCGTCCGGTCGGGGCCCGGGCCCGGACGGAGGGCGCGGCGCGCGGCTGGCAGGTGGTGCAGATGGCCGAGCGCAACCGGAACCCCGCGAACGCCCTGGACGAGGAGGGGAAGTTCGCCACCCGCGTCTTCGAACGGCACCCCGGCGTCCTCAGCCTCTGGCTCACCACCAGCCGTGACGGACAGCCCGGGATCCGGTACTTCCGCCGGATCGTCGTGGAACCGGCCTGCCTCGCCTGCCACGGCGAGGCGGCGTCCCGGCCCGCCTTCATCCAGCAGGGGTATCCGGCGGACCGGGCGTACGGGTTTGCCGCGGGCGACCTGCGCGGCGTCTACGCCGTCTTCATTCCCGACAGCGGCCCGGCTCGCTGAACGGCGACCGCGCGGTCATATTCACAGCGCAGCAGCGGGGCACCACAGGAGCACGACCATGGACAGCACCATCATCCCCACGCAGGCGGCCACGATCACCTGCCCATCCTGCCAGCGCCGCAACCGGGTAGACCTGGCGCGCGTGGCCCAGGCGCCCCAGTGCGGCGCCTGCCGGAGCCCGCTGCGGCTCGATCAGCCCGTCCGCGCCACCCAGGACGACCTCGACGACACGCTCGCCAGCGCCACCGTGCCCGTGCTGGTGGACTTCTACGCCGACTGGTGCGGCCCCTGCCGCGCCACTGCACCGGTGGTCGAGGCCCTCGCGGCACGGGAGGCCGGCCGCGCCCTGGTGGTGAAGGTGGATACCGACCGGAATCCCGGAGCCGCGACCCGCCACGGCGTCCGCGGGATCCCGACGTTCATCGCCTTCCGGGAGGGCCGGGAGGTGCGGCGGCACGTAGGCCAGGCCGGCGCGACCGAGCTGGCGCGCCTCCTCGGGGACGGATGAAGCCGCACCACCTCAGCGTCACCCGGACCGCCCGCTATTTCCTCCTTGGGGATCCGCATCGGCCGGCGGAGGAACTGGTGCTTGGCCTGCATGGTCATGCGCAGCTCGCCGCGCGCTTTCTCCGCTTCCTGGCCCCGCTCGACGACGGTGCCACCCTCCTCGCGGCGCCCGAGGCGCTCTCCCGGTTCTATCTCGAGACCCGGCTCAACGGCCAGCACGGTCCCGCGATCGGCGCCACCTGGCTCACCCGGGAGCATCGCGAGCCGGATCTCCAGGACCACTATGCCTACCTCGACCGGTTGCTGGCTCACCTCCTCGCCGACCAGCCCCGGCGGCCCCGCCTGACGCTCCTCGGCTTCAGCCAGGGCGCGGTGCTCGCCAGCCGCTGGCTCGCCGCGGGCGGACGCCGCATGGACCGGGTGATCCTCTGGGGGGTGCCGCTGGCCCACGACCTCCCGCTGGACGCGTTCGTGGCGGGACTTGCGGGCGCCCCGGTGCATCTCGTCGCCGGGGATGCCGATGCCTACGCCCCCGCGGGCACCATCGAGGAGGACGCCGCCCGGCTGGCCGCCGCCGGCGCCACGGTCGTGGCCCGGCGCTTCGCCGGCGGGCACACGCTGCCCCCGGACGAGCTGCGGGCGGTGATGGGCCGGTCCCCCGCGGCGTAGGGACCCGGTCTTGACGGCGCCGGGGCGGAGATTATATTCGACATCGTATTATATGATCATTCGCGAACACGACCCATCCCCCATCCGGGAGATCCCCCGATGCCGCCGCGCGTCACCCTGCAGCGCCTGCACGCCCGCGACCCCGCTACCATGCTGGCGCTGCTCACGTTCATCAAGCTGCGGCGTTCGGTGAACACCCTCAACGCCATCCTGGCGGCACCACTGGTCAAGGAGCACGCGCTCACCGAGTCGCAGTTCGGCGTGCTGGAGGCGCTGTGGCATGTGGGCCCGATGGCGCAGGCGCGCCTGTGCGAGAAGCTGCTGGTGAGCGGAAGCAACCTCACCACGGTGATCGACAACCTCGAGAAGCGGGGCCTCGTGGTCCGCGGCCCCAATCCCGATGACCGCCGGGCCTACCTGGTCCGCCTCTCCGCAAAGGGAGAGCAGCTCATCGCCAGGGCGTTTCCCCCGCACGCCGCCCGCGTCACCCGGCTGCTCGGCGTGCTCACCCAGGCCGAGCAGCGGCAGCTCGGCGCACTGTGCCGGAAGCTCGGCCTCTCCCACAGGAAATAGGGCCGGGTCGTGTCTCAATCGTTCGATGTCGCATTACTGGAGGCAGGTATGAAGTCGGGCAGTCAGGGGTTGCATCACATCACCGCCATCGCGGGCGATCCGCGGCGCAACCTCGCCTTCTACGCCGGCACGCTCGGGCTCCGCTTCGTCAAGCGGACCGTCAACTTCGATGACCCGGGCACCTATCACTTCTACTTCGGGGACCGCGTCGGGCATCCCGGGACCCTGCTCACGTTCTTCCCCTGGGCCGGGGCGCGCCCCGGCCGGCCAGGTGCCGGCCAGGCCGTGGTGGCGAGCTACGCCATTCCCCATGGCGCCACGGACTACTGGGCGGAGCGCCTGGCCGCCCAGGGCGTGGCCGGACTCCACCGGCGCGAGCGCTTCGGAGCCCGGGAACTTCGCTTCACCGACCCCGACGGCATGGGCCTGGCCCTCGTCGAGCGGGCCACGCCGCGCGGCGAGCCCTGGTCGGGGAGTCCCGTCCCTGCGGCCACGCAGATCACCGGGCTGGCCGGCACCACCCTCCGGCTCCGCGGCCGTGACGCGACCGCCCTGCTGCTATCCGAGCTCCTCGGCTTCCGTCCGCTGGGCGAGGACGCGGGCGTGCTCCGTCTGCAGAGCGCCGACGGGTCGACCGTGGACCTGCTCCGCGACCCCGATGCCGGCGGCGGCACGATGGGGGCCGGGACCATCCACCACGTGGCGTGGCGCGCCGCCGATGCGGCCGACCAGGCCCGCCTGCGCGGCGAGATCCTGGGCCGCGCCCTGGGGGTGACCCCGGTCGTCGACCGGCAGTACTTCCGATCGATCTACTTCCGCGAACCCGGCGGCGTGCTGTTCGAGGTGGCGACGGACGGACCGGGGTTCCTGGTGGACGAGGCGGAGGACGCCCTGGGCTCCACCCTCCGGCTGCCGCCGGAGTACGAGTCGCAGCGGGAGGCCATCGCTTCCATCCTGCCCTCGCTGGAGGTGCCGGCATGACCACCCACGACTTTCACCATCGCTACCTGCCCGGGCGGAGCGGGCGAACCCTCCTCCTGCTGCATGGCACGGGTGGGGATGAGGACAGCCTGCTCCCGCTCGGGCGGGCCCTCGATCCTGAAGCGGGCGTGCTCGCCCCGCGGGGACGGGTCCTGGAAGGCCGGATGCCGCGCTACTTCCGGCGGCTGGCCGAGGGCGTCTTTGACCTGGAGGACCTGCATCGGCGCACGGCGGAGCTTGCGGGCTTCATCCGCGCGGCCGCGCGGGAATACGAATTCGCGCCGGACCGGCTGACCGCCGTGGGCTTCTCCAACGGCGCGAACATCGCCGCCAGCCTGCTGCTGTCGGACCCTGCGGTGCTGCCGTCGGCCGTCCTCCTGCGCGCGATGGTGCCCTTCGAACCCGCGGCGGTGCCGGGTCTCGCCGGGCACCGGATCTGGATCGGCGCCGGCCGCACGGACCCGATCGTTCCCCCGGAGCATGGGGAACGCCTCGCCACGCTATTCCGGTCAGGCGGTGCCGAGGTCGCGCTCGACTGGCGGGAGGCCGGCCATCATCTGGTGCCGGAAGAAGTGGCTGCGATTGCGCAGTGGCTGGGACCGGCGTAGCCGTACCAAAACGCTGCGGCCCACTCGGCCCGCTGCAGACTCGCCCGTCCGGGCCTCGTGGCACCGGTCCGGGCGGGCGATGCAGTTTTCGGGACGCAACACGAGGCAGACCAAGGAGTTGTGGATCCCGTCCGGGGTGGCAATCGGCGCGCGCGCCGTCGGGACGCACTGGAACGATCGTTGCCCGGCATGTGTCTGTGGTCCTGCCCTCGGCTTCTCCAAGCGCATTGGGGGTGGTGCGATTCCCGATTGCCCGTATGTTGTCCGCCGGTCACCGGCCAGCCGACCCCGATCCCCCTGCCCGCCGCCGGCGGGAGCCAGCGTCCCGACTTCCAAGGAGCATCCATGCGATGGCGCGTGTGCGGGTGGCTGTTGGCGCTCGGCCTGGGCGGGCCGCTCGCGGGGCAGGGCGGGCTGGACCGCTCGCCCAACATCTCTGGAGACTGGGTCGTGGCCCCGGGAACGGTGCAGTTCAACTTCCTGCATCGGTTCGTGCGCGGCCCGGCGCCGGTCCGGAAGGTGAGCAACTTTCCCACCTTCCTGCTGGGTACTTCGTTCGTGCGCGGCACGCTGGTGGGCGTCAGCTACTCCACCAACTCCACCCTGGCGCCCGCGTACCCCAATGAATGGGAGTTCTTTCTCCGGGCCCAGCCGCTCACCCAGGCGCGCAGCTTTCCGGTCGACGTCGGTGCCCAGGTCGGGTGGAACCTCGCCGCCGACGGGGCGGACGGCGAGCTCAGCCTGGCCCGGCGGGCCGGCCCGCTCCGGCTGCTGGCGGTGGGCCGGGTGCTCGCCGACCCGGAGGCGAGTGGCGCCGAGTTCGCCTATGGGGGCGGGGCCGCGCTGCGCCTGACGCGGCACCTGGCCCTGGTGGGAGACGTGGCCACGCTCGCCGACCGGGACGCGGCCCGCGGCGAGAAGGCGGCCTGGAGCGCGGGCTTCACCGTGGCCATCCCCAATACGCCCCACACCCTCTCGCTCCACGCCACCAATACCACCACCGGCACGCTGCAGGGCGCCTCACGCGGCGTGGCGCGGGTGCGGTACGGCTTCGAGTTCACCATCCCGATCACCCTGGCGCGCTACGTCGGTCGCCGACCGGCGGTGGGCGCACCCGCGGCACCGGATGTCCCGCCGCCCGGCGAGGTGCCAGTCGGGCCGGTGGCCGGCGCGCTCCGTCCGACCAGCATGACCGGGCTGCGATTCGTCGACGGGGCGCTCGAGATCGCTCTCGGGACCACGGTCGAATGGCGGAACGACGACGCGGTGATCCACACGGTCACGGCCGACGATCGCGGTTTCGACTCGGGGAACATCGGGGCCGGCCAGGCCTGGCGGTTCACGTTCACCCGGCCCGGGACCTATGCCTATCACTGCACGACCCATCCCTTCATGCAGGGAAAGGTCGTGGTGCAATGAGGGGGGGCGCGATGCTCTGGAGAGTCGGCGGCGGGGTGGCGTCGCTGGGTGCGGTGGCGCTGTCCCTGGCCTGCTACAGCGAACGCGGGGCGACGGGTCCCTCCGGCGGCGCCTGCCGGGTGGCGCTCGACCCCTCGCAGTTCGGGTCGGTCCTCGTGGCCATCGAGGGCTTCGCCTTCCAGCAGACGCCGGTGCACGTGGGCGTCGGCGGAAAGATCACCTGGGTCAACTGCGAAACCGACGGCACGCCCCACACCGCCACCGCCGACGGCGGCGCCTGGGACTCCGGACAGCTCGAGCCCGAGGAGACCTACACGGCGACCTTCCCCGCCGCGGGCACGTTCGCCTACCACTGCGACCTGCACCCCGGCATGACCGCCCAGGTGATCGTCGATCCCTGACCCCGGGCGCCGCTCCTAGCGGCGCGGCCCCAGGGTCTCGACGGTGTCCTGCAGCATCTGGTCGGCGGTCTTGAGGACCCGGAGCTGGGCCGAGAAGGCCCGCTGGGCGATCATCATGCTGGTCATGGCCGCACTGAGGTCCACGACGGCCCCGGCGGTGGCCGCGGGCACCGGCGTCTCGGGGGCCGGCTCCCCCTCGGGGATCAGCTCGCCCAGGCCTGCGGTGGCGATGGTCTGCGCCGCGCGGTCCACCTGGCGGCTGTACATCTTCAGCGCGTTGAGCGCCGAAGAGATGGCGGTACCAGAGACGGACATGGGGGATCTCCGTGCTGCTGGCGGCGGCGGGTCTGGGGGCCATCCGTGGGCCCGGTGCCGGTAGTAGCTGGTATCGGCCGAGCCCGCCCGGAACTTGAGCCGTGCCCTCCCACCACCCGTACCGCCCTACCGCTCCCCCTCCCAGCCGGTGTCCTTCTTGAACTGTTCCAGCCGCCGGCGGTCCCGCTTGGTGGGGCGCTCATTGGTCTCCGGCACGAACAGCACGTGCGCCGCCTTGAGCTGGAACGCCACCCGCTCGCGGCCCGCGATGCTGTCCGGCGTTTCCTCGTACAGCAGCACCGCCTCCCTCGCGGGTCCGCGCCGCTCCGAGACGCCCTTCACCACCAGGGCATGCTCGTAGGGCGGCAGCCGCAGTTCCACCCGGTCGCCGGCCTGCACCAGCTTGGCGCGCTTCACCCGCTCGCCGTTGACGTGCACCTTGCCGCCGTCGATGGCCTCGGCGGCGAGCGCGCGGGTCTTGTAGAACCGGGCCGCCCAGAGCCACTTGTCCAGCCGCACCCGCGGGTCGGTCATGGGTCGTCTCCGGTGTCGTTCGGGGGCCGGAAGGCGAGGTCGAACGCCAGGAACACCGTCTTGCTGAAGGGATAGCAGAGGAAGGGCATCGCGAGCATGAGCCCGCCCCCGCCCCAGGTGAGTGCGTCCCAGGGCGGCGCGGGCCAGGTGGCCCACACCGTGGCCAGGAACAGCGCCGCCCAGATCAGCTCGGCGGCCATGATGTTGAACATGTACGCCCCCACCACGTAGCCCTGCTCTCCCCGCTCGGTACGCAGCCCGCAGCGGGGGCAGCGCTCCACCATCTGAAGCCAGCCCCGGAACAGCGGATGCCCGCCGCACGCGGGGCAGCGGAGCCGGAGTGCCCGACCGAACCCGGCCAGCAGACGCACTCAATACCGCCGGGTGCGGGCCGTGTAGCCCAGGGCGGCGTTGAGCCAGCGGACGAACGGCGTGAGCGCGGCGAAGTCGCGCGCGAGTGTCGCCGGAAGCCTTGGCGAGCGGGCCGCGGCCTCGGTCAGCGCCCGCCCCACGGTGAACGACTGGTGCCGCAGCCAGCGGGCCGCCGGATGATCGGGCGCCACCCCGCGCGGCAGGCGGGTGAGCATCGCCTCGGTGTCCAGGGCGCCGAACCGGCGCCGGAAGGCGGGCGCGAGGACGATGGCCTCGAAGCCGTCCTGGTCCTCCATGATCGCGTCGCGCAGCCGGGCGAGCGCGGGGCGGGGCGGCATCCAGATACCGGCCCCCAGGAAGAACTCGCCCGGGGCGAAGTGAAAGTAGAAGCCCGCCCCGCCACCCTGCGCCTCGCTGCCCACGCCCTTGCCGGCGTCGGCGTGGTATAACCAGCAGGCGGCGTGGGTCTTGTAGGGTGACTTGTCGCGGGAGAACCGGACATCGCGGTGGATCCGGAACACCGAGCGCCGCGGGTCGCCGGTGATCTCGGGCGCCACCTGCGCCAGGTGCACGTCCACCTCCTCGACCAGGGCCCGCATGGGGTCACGCACCTCGGTCTCGTAGGCGGCGCGGTGCGCCTCGAACCAGGGCCGGGTGTTGTGCCGCGCGAGCTGCCGCAGGAAGGTGAGGGCCGCGGGCCGGAAGCCGGTGAACCGGGTGGTGAGGGCGGGGGCGGGTCGCATGAGGAGTGCTTCCTTCTCCGGACGGGAGAGTTGCTTGATCGCCCACTCGCGGCGGAGCGCCGCGGGGCGGTCGCGGGCCGCCTCCTGATAGACCAGGCGCACCGGCCGCCGGGCGCGGGTGTAGGCCGCGCCCCGGCCGGCGTTGTGCGCCGCGAGCCGCCGCGCCGGGTCGCGGGCGATCCCGGTGTAGAGCGAGCGGTCCGCGCAGCGCAGCAGGTAGACGGTCCACGCCATGCGGCAAGGTAGCAGGTGCCGCGGGGCCGCTGCTACCTTTCCCGCTCACCCCATGACCCCACCCACGGCACTCACCGCGCAGCGCGCCCTGCCCAACCCGCGCACCCTTCTCTGGTGGGTGCTGGGCGGCCGGCTCGTGGCCGTCAGCGTCCTCCTGATCCTGGCCCTCGGCAGCTGGACCGACCAGCCCGGCATGACCGCGCTCGCCACCGGCACGGCGGGCTATGCCGTGGTGCTCGCCCTCTACGCCACCTGGGTGCTGCGCCGCCCTGCGGCCCCGCCCGGCGATCTCTTCCACGGGCTGCAGGCCTCCGCCGACGTCGTCGTGATCACGGCCCTGGTGCACGGGGCCGGGCCGGCCAGCGGGGTCCCCTCGCTCTACATCCTGGTGCTCGCGGTCTATGCGCTGCTGATGTCCTTCGGCGGCGGGCTGGTGGTGGCCTTCGCGATCGTGCTGGGGTACTTCGTGGCCAGCATGCTCCCGGAGCCGGGCCGGCCCGGTTTCGCCTTCTGGGCCCAGGTGGGCGTGTTCGTCACCGCCTACGTGCTGGTGGGCGCCCTCGCCGGCCGGCTGCGCGCCGCGGGCGAGGAGCGCGAGTCACTGGCCAGCGAGCTCCGACGGGTGCGGCTCGAGGCCGACGACATCCTGCGCAACATCCGCTCCGGCGTCATGACGGTGGACGACGCCGGCCGCCTCGCGTTCATCAACCCGATGGCCGAACGCCTGCTGCAGATCGACGGCGAGAGCGTGATCGGCCTGCCGGTCCTCGACAAGCTCAAGCTCCGCTCCCCCGAGCTGTGGGCCGCGATCGTCGCCGCCATCCGGCACGGGCGCAAGGTGAGCCGGGGCGAGGGCACCGTGCTGCACGAGGATGGCCGGATCTTCCCGATCGGCCTCTCCACCACCACGTTCGAGCGCGACAGCGACGGCCGCCCCTCGGTGACCGCCATCTTCACCGACATCTCCGACCTCAAGAAGCTCAACGAGCTCAACCTCCGCGCCGAACGGCTGGAGGCGGTGGCGGCGCTCTCCGCCTCGCTGGCGCACGAGATCCGCAACCCGCTCGCCTCCATCCGCTCGAGCGTGGAGCAGCTGGCCCGCTCCGCCCACGGCGACGAGGACGACCGCTACCTGGCCCAGCTCATCGTGCGGGAGAGCGACCGGCTCTCCCGCCTGCTCTCGGAGTTCCTCGACTTCGCCCGGGTGCGCGCCACCGAGTTCGTGCCGGTGGACCTGCAGGCGGTGGTCACCGCCGCCGCCCGGCTGGTGCGCGAGCACCCCGACTGCCGGCCGGACGTCGAGATCCGGGTGCAGGGTGCCCGCACCGTGCTCGACGGCGACGAGGACCTGCTGCACCGGGTGGTGGCCAACCTGATCCTCAACGCCGTCCAGGCCGCCCGGGGCCCCACCGTCATCCACGTGACCACCCGGCCGGCCAAGCTGGCCGAGCTTCCGGGCGGCTGCAGCATCGAGCAACCGGTCTGCCTCGAGGTGCGGGACGACGGCCCCGGAATCCCCGAGGAGCTCCGCGACCGCCTGTTCGAACCCTTCGTCACCGGGCGGGTGGGCGGCACCGGGCTGGGCCTCGCCATCGTGCAGCGGGCCGTCGAGGCCCACCGCGGCATGGTGCTGGTGGACACGGCCCCGGGGCAGGGCACTACCTTTACCATCTTCTTTCCCGCCCGACGCTCCACGGAGGAAGCGGCATGAGCCAGAAGCCCTCGGTGCTGGTCATCGACGACGAGTCCGGTATCCTGGACACCCTGCGGATCCTGCTCAAGAAGGAAGGCTTCGAGGTCACCACCGCCCAGGGGGGGAAGGCGGGCCTGGAGGCGATCAAGGCCGGGACCCACGACATCGTCCTCACCGACGTGCGGATGCCGCAGGTCACCGGGCTCGACATCCTGGCCGCCGCGCGCGAGCAGGACGCCATGACGCCGGTGATCCTCATGACGGCCCAGGCCTCGCTGCAGACCGCGATCGCGGCCGTGAACGCGGGCGCCTACTACTACATCCAGAAGCCGTTCGCCAACGACGAGCTGGTGGCCATCCTGCGCCGCGCCTGCGAGTACCGCGCCGTGCGGGTGGAAAACAAGCACCTCAAGCAGGAGATCAAGCGCCGCGACAAGGCCGGCGTGGGGCGGCCCATCGGCAAGTCGCGCCGGTTCCTCGACGTGCTCAAGCTGGCCGAGCAGGTCTCGCCCACCGACTCGACCGTGCTCATCCAGGGCGAGAGCGGCACCGGCAAGGAAGTCATCGCCAAGTTCATCCACAACATGTCCAACCGGACCGAGGGCCCCTTCCTCAGCATCAACTGCGGCGCGCTGCCGGAGAACCTGCTGGAGAGCGAGCTGTTCGGTCACGTGAAGGGGTCGTTCACCGGCGCGGTGCGCGACAAGCAGGGCCTCTTCGCCGCCGCGCGCGGGGGCAGCTTCTTCCTCGACGAGGTGGGCGAGATGCCCCCCGCGCTCCAGGTGAAGCTGCTCCGGGTGCTGCAGGAGCGTGAGGCGATCCCGGTCGGCGCCACCGAGGCGATCCCGGTGGACGTGCGGATCATCGCGGCCACCAACCGCGACCTCGAGGAGGAGGCCCGCCGCGGCCGCTTCCGCTCCGACTTGTTCTACCGGCTCAACGTGATCACCATCCACCTCCCGCCCCTGCGCGACCGTCGCGAGGACATCCTGCTCCTGGTCGAGTCGTTCCTGCAGCGGCTGGCGAGCGACAACAACGCCGAGCCCAAGGCCCTGTCGGCCGAGGCGCTCGACGCGGTGATGGTGTACGACTGGCCGGGCAACGTGCGCGAGTTGGAGAACGCGCTGGAGCACGCCTGGGTGCTCACCCGGGGCGACACCATCGACAACGCCGCCCTGCCGGAACGGATCACCCGGCGCAAGAAGGAACCGCTGGTCGCCGAACGCTCCTACCCCAATCCGACCCTCGAGGTGATCGAGCGGGCCTACATCATGTACGTGCTCCAGGCCGAGGGAGGGAACAAGACCCGCGCGGCCGAGGTGCTCGGCATCGACCCCTCCACCCTGTACCGGAAGCTGTCCCGGTACGAGGAACAACAGGCCCCCCCGGCATGAGCGTGCCCGGAAAAGTCGGGCAGAATGCGGTCATGTCCGGTAGGTGTTTCATTTCGACACTCCGCGGAAGTCGTTGGTAACAAGCAAGTTGGCAAAACAGGCGACTGTGGTATGTGGGTTGCTCAACCCTGAGTTGACCTTATTCACCAGCGAGCCCTCCAGGGCCGCCGCACCCGTGGGAGATACCATGAATCGCAAGGGCTTCACCCTGATCGAACTTCTCATCGTGGTGGTGATCATCGGCATCCTGGCCGCCATCGCGATCCCGAAGTTCGCCAACACCAAGCAGAAGGCGATCGTCGCCTCCATGAAGTCGGACCTGCGCAACCTCGTCACCGCCCAGGAAGCCTTCTTCTCGGACAACAACGACTACGCCGGCGCCACCACCGCCGCTGCGCAGGCCAACGGCACCGGCGGCGCGGGCAAGGTGACCTTCACCCCGTCGACCGGCAACGTGCTGGCCCTGACCTACGTGGACGCCGCCGGCTGGAAGGCCACGATGACCAATCCGGCCGTGACCGGCAGCCCCGCGACCTGCGGCATCTTCACCGGCCCGGCCGCAAACGCGCCGAACGCCGCCGTGACGCAGGAAGGCTCGCCCGCCTGCTGGTAAGCGTCGACCGGTAGGCATCTCGCGCGGGGCGGTCCCCTGGGACCGCCCCGCGTGATCTTTTGCACCCCTTCGCGTTCCCGGGGCACCACACGGGCGCCTTCACCACCATATGCTCGTCCCGTCATTCAGCCGGGAGCCGGGCATGGGTGCCCCTGCAGGTCTGTCCACCATCGAAGTACTGCTCGCCATCATGGTCTTTGCCATTGGCGTGCTCGGGGCCGCCGGCGGACTGGCCCATGGGCTTCGTGCCACCGCCCTGGGGAGCCACCAGGCGGAGGCGGCCCGGGCGGGCGCGTCGGTGCTCGCGGAGCTTGCCGTAACGGCACGACAGGGCGCCGCGCCCTGCGCCGGCCTTCCGACACCCGGCCGCGCCGGCCCTGGGGGTGAGCAGGCCACGGTCGTGCTGGTGCCGCAGGGTGGCGGGGGAGGGGTGGCCGTGCAGCTGCTGCTGCGCTACCCCGGGCCCTCAGGGAACCGCACCGACACGCTCTGGAGCTTCCTCCGGTGCCGGTGAGTCGCGGCGTCACCCTCGCCGAGCTGCTGGTGGCACTCGTGCTGCTCGGTCTCGTGGGAGCCCTGCTCACGCGCGCCGGGCTGCAGGCCGAGCGGGTGGCGCGGAGTCACGAAGAACGCACCCGGCTTCATGCCGGCTTCGATGCCGCCGCCGGGTTCCTGCGGGCCGAGCTCGCCGACCTCGGACCCGGGGACCTGGCGCAGGCGGCGCCCGAGTCGCTTCGTTACCGCGCCACCCGCGGCGTGGGCACCGCCTGCCAGGTCCGCGCTGATGAGGTCCGGCTGCTTCGCGCCAGCCTGCGAGCCGACCGCTCCCCCCAGCCCGGCCGCGACAGCCTCTGGCTGTCCCTCGTCCCGGACGATCCGCGCCGGGCCGATTCTGCCGGAGTGATCCTCCCCATCGCCTCGAGCACGAACTCCTCCTGCGCGGGTGCCGCCGCCCTGGCGCTGGGCACGGTCATCGACACGCTGGCCCACCCGCTGCACGCTCTTCCCGCGGGCATCGGGGCGCGCTACTTCGAGGTGATGCAGGTCCGGTTCTACGCCTCCCTCGGCACTGGCTGGCTCGGGGCGCGCTCGGTCAGCGCCGGTGAAGTCATCCAGCCCCTCGCCGGGCCGTTCACGCTCGGTGCGTCGCGGTTTGCGGGTTGGGATTCCACTGGCGCCCCGACGCTTTCCCTGCCCCTGGTCCGGTCCCTCGGGGCAGTCCTCGCCGGGACACGGGGCCACTGGCCCGCCGCGGCGGGAGCCGTGGCCGAAAGCACCATGGTTCGGGTGACGCCGGCCAACCTGCCATGATCCGCCGCGGCGCCGCCCTCCCGCTTGCCCTGCTGCTGCTGGCGCTCCTCGGCGCGCTGGCGGGATTGGTGCTGGTGGCCAGCCGGGTGCGGGTGCTTGGCGGGGCCCGCGCGCTGGACCACGCGCGCCTGGCCGCCGCCGCCCGAGGCGCCATCGAGTGGCACCTGCTCGAGTGGTCTCGCCTGCATCCGGACACCCTGGCAATCGGAGCCTCGCAGCCGCTGGCTCCCCCAGCGTGGCCGTGGCTGCAGTTCGCCGATACCCTCATCCGCACCGGGCAGGCGGGATACCTGCTCACGGCCACTGCCGAACGCCGTTCCGCCGATGGAGCGGTACTGGCGCGCAGCAGCGCGGGCCAGCTGGTGCGCCTGGCCGGGGCAGCCGGACCGGACACCGCCGCCCTGGTGGCCGTCGGCCCGGTCACCCTGCTCGATTCGGCGAGGGTGGGCGGCGCGGATGCCGCGCCTGCGGCATCGTGGGGCATCGCCTGCCCTCCGCCCGGCCCGACCCTGCCCGGGGTCATCAGCCGGCTGCCCACGGCCGATTGCCCGGCCGGGGGCTGCGCCAGCGGTTCTCCGGCCTTCCTGCAGGACTCCATGCTCCCAGGGGCCGCGACCATGGTGCTGGGTGCACACTCGGTCGCCACGCTCCGGGCATCCGCCGACCATCGGCTCGCCCCAGGAGCGTTTGCTCCGGCACCGATCACGCTGGGCGCCGCCTGCGACCGGACGGCACCAGGCAACTGGGGCGATCCCGGACCTGTCGGCGGGCCGTGCGCCGCGTGGTTCCCCGTGATCGAGGTCGGGGATGGTGGCGTCGTGGTGGGGGGGGCCGGCCAGGGCATCCTGATCGGCGCCGGCCGGCTCACCCTGGGCGGCGGCTTTCATTTCGCAGGGCTGGTGCTCGCGCTGGGACCGCTCGAGGTGCGGGACAGCGTGCGGGTCGAGGGGCAGGTCATCGGGCTGGACAGTGTGCAGGTGGCCGGTGCCGTGTCGCTCAAATGGTCTGACTGTGCCGCGATGATGTCGGGGACCCATTCGGCCCGTCCGGATTCCCGGTGGAGCCGATGGTTTCTCGGTCACTAGTGCCGGGTTAAGTGCTGACTGCTGAAAGGGTTTACCGCAAAATCCGGCAGCGCTCGCCGGGCAACCTGCGGTGTTGGGATTCGTTGAGATGACGTAAGTTCTTGTTTTGTAATTATTTGACTATCGGGGTAGCGACGTGGCATATGGGTTGCCTTGCAACTCCCCCGACGTGAGCGCGAAGCGCGGCCGCCCCGGCACCCATAGGACCATTCTTTTGGAGGCAGTATGAATCGCAAGGGCTTTACCCTGATTGAGCTTCTGATCGTGGTGGTGATCATCGGCATTCTCGCTGCCATCGCGATCCCGAAGTTCGCCAACACCAAGCAGAAGGCGATCGTCGCCTCCATGAAGTCGGACCTGCGCAACCTCGTCACCGCCCAGGAAGCCTTCTTCTCGGACAACAACGACTACGCCGGCGCCACCACCGCCGCTGCGCAGGCCAACGGCACCGGCGGCGCGGGCAAGGTGACCTTCGTTCCGTCGACCGGCAACGTGCTGGCGCTGACCTACGTCAACGCCTCCGGCTGGAAGGCCACGATGACCAACCCGGCCGTGACCGGCAGCCCGGCGACCTGCGGCATCTACACTGGTGCTGCGGCCAACGCGCCGAACGCGGCGGTAACCCAGGAAGGCTCCCCGGCCTGCTGGTAAGCCTCGCAGGATGACAAGACAGCGGGCGATCCACACGGGTCGCCCGCTGTTGCTTTTCAGTCATTCGGGGCTGATCTGCGGAGGAGCAGTGGTCGGTCAAAATTTCCCAAAGCATTGATAAATAATGCTTTATGGCTCCACGCCTCAAGCGTCACTGAGTGGGGGCCGATACTCGCTGATTGGGGCGGTATAGGGTGTGCTTTACCGATGGACTTGGCTCGCCATACTTCAAGCGTTCTGTGATGAATGGTGAGATAAGTCGCAATCTTCCAATGGCTTGTTTAGCCGCACCTCAAGCAGATTGGGAGCTTGACAAAATGCCGGACGGCTTGTAGCGTAGCCTTCCACTCCCCAGTTCCAGAACCAGCACGGTTGGGTCTACATGGGCCTCTTCAGCCGTAGCAAAACGACTGTTGCCTTGGACATCGGGTCCGGGCTGATCAAGCTGGTGGCCGTGACACACGGCTCCGGCGACCCGGTGCTGTCCAAGGTGGCCTACACGAGCGTGGTGGACGACGCGATCGTGGAAGGCGAAATCATGGACCCCGGGATCGTGGCCGACGCGATCAAGGGGCTCCTGGCCTCCGCCGGGGTGAAGACCAAGCAGGTGGTCATCGCCGTGGGCGGCCGGGACGTGATCATCAAGAAGATCCAGATGGACCGGATGAAGGAGGCGGACGCCCGCGAGGTGATCCGCTGGGAGGCCGAGCAGCACGTGCCCTTCGACATGGAGAACGTGGAGCTCGACTTCCAGATCCTGGACCCCGAGGGTGAGGGGCTCCAGATGACGGTCCTGCTGGTGGCGGCCAAGCGCGAGCTGGTCGAGAACAAGGTGGCGCTGCTGGCCGAGGCCGGCCTGACGGCGAGCATCATCGACGTGGACGCCTTCGCGCTGCACAACGCCTTCGAGATCAACTATCCGGACGAGATGCGGGGCGTCGTCGGGCTGGTGAACATCGGCCACGAGATGACCAACATCAACATCCTGGAGGACGGCATCCCCGTCCTCACCCGCGACCTGCCGGTGGGCACCCGGCGGTTCCGCGAGGATATCCAGCGGGAGCGGGGGCTCTCGGCCGAGGAGGCCGACCAGCTGCTGCAGGGCTTCGAGCGGAACGAGATCCTGGATCCCTTCCTCGAGACCCGGGGTGAGGAGCTCGCGGTCGGCATCGAGCGCGCGGCGGCGTTCCTCCAGTCGGCCAGCCGGTCGGCGGGGGGCATCAGCCGGCTGTGGCTGACCGGCGGCGGGGGGCGCATCCCGGGGCTCAACAAGGTGCTGGCGGACCGGCTGCGGCTGCCGGTGGAGCTCGCCAACCCGCTGGCCCGCCTGAGCGTTGCCGAGGGCGTCTTCTCCACGATGAACATGGACGAAGTCTCCCCGCTGCTCATGCTCCCCATCGGCCTCGCGCTGCGCAGCGCCGCCTGAGCCCGACGCCCGGAGACCGAAACCCATGATGATCACGGTCAATCTCCGACCCGGCCAGAAGCGCAAGGCCGCTGGTGGCGGACCGAAACAGTACCTCGACCGCCTCAAGGCGTTCGGGAGCAAGGTCAAGGACCCGTTCCTGGTCGGCGCCATCGCCGCGTGCATCGCGGTGGCCGCCTTCCTCGGCTGGGCGTTCCTCTCGACCGGCGCCAAGTACAACGAGCTCGCCCCGCGGCTGGAGCAGGCCCGCGACGAGCAGAAGCGGTTCGACAACCTCCTCAAGCAGAAGCGGCGGGCCGAGAACATCCGGGATTCGCTCCTCTCCCAGATCGCGACGATCCGCGGGGTCGACGGCGACCGGTACGTCTGGTCACACGTCCTCGACGAGGTGGCCAAGGCGCTGCCGCCCTACACCTGGCTGACGACCATGGCCACGCAGGCGGCCCCGGTGGTGGCGGACACCGCCGACACCGTGACGCCGCCGATGCGCTTCCGGCTCGAGGGCCGCACCATGGACCTGCAGGCCTACACCCGCTTCCTGCGCCAGCTCGAGGCGTCGCCGTGGCTCACGGACGTCACGCCCATGGAAGCGAAGACCATCGTGGAAAAGGAACGGCCGGTGACCCAGTTCACCATCACGGCCTCGTTCCAGCGGGCGGACTCGGCGTACATCCGCACGGTGCCCCTCAGCCAGTCGGTGAGGTAAGCCATGGCCGGCCTTCCCCAGGAACGACAGGTCCCGCTGCTGCTGCTGCTCATCGCCGGCGTGGTCGGGTACCTCGGCTACACCGGCACGGTGCTCGACAGCGTCGGGCTCCGCGGGGTGCAGCAGACCAAGGACAGCATCGTCGCGCGGCAGAAGACGATCGACTCGCTCACCGCGCTCACCGACAGCGCCAAGAAGCTGCTGGCCTCCGGGAGTGTCGAGGACCTGCGGCGTCGGCTGGACGGCTACCGCACCAGCCTCGAGCTGATGCGCCGGCTGGTGCCGGACCGCAACGAGGTGGCCAACCTGATGGACGAGATCTCGACCCGCGCCAAGATCCGCGGGGTGCAGGTCGCCCAGTTCCAGCCACTGCCGGTGGAGCCCGGGCCCGCGCCGTTCGAGACCTACAAGTACCAGTACTCCGTGATCGGCCGCTACGACCAGCTGGGCGAGTTCCTGTCCGACGTGGCGAGCCTGCAGCGGATCATCGTGCCGGTGGACCTCACGCTGGGCACCGCCGACCTGGCCCGGGCCAAGGCCCTGGGCGACAGCTCCGGCGCGCTGCTCGAGGCGCGGTTCCAGATCCGCACGTTCGTGAAGACCGGGACTCCGGAGGGACCGTCCAGTGGCACCTAACCCGCTCACCCGGGCCGTGCTGGCGGGCCTCCTCGTCGGGCTGGCCGCCTGCGGCGGCAAGAAGGACGAGGCCCCCGAGGCGGTCGATCTCGCGGCCATCCGGGCCAAGCGCGACAGCGTGCGCCGGGCCGCGACGCAGGATTCCGTGGTCCGCGCACGCTTCAAGACCTGCTCCGACTCGGTGAACGCCGCGCTGGCCAAGGCCGCCCGGGGCAAGAAGCCGGCGCCGGCGCCCGCAGGGATGCTGCCGCCCGAGGTGCTCAAGGCCTGTGGCAATCCGCCCGCCGCTCCCGCGGTGGCGGCCAAGCCGGACTCGGCCAAGCCCGGTGCCACCGCGCAGACCGCGCGGGCCGACACCGGGAAGAAGCCGACCGCACCGGCCGCCGCGCCCCAGGCGGCGAAGGCGGACACGGGCAAGAAGCCGGTGACCACCGCGCAGGCGGCCAAGCCGGACACCACCAAGGTCGAGGCCCCGGCCAAGCCGACCACGACCGCAGCCGCCCCGGCCGCCCAGACCCCGGCCAAGCCGACACTCACGCCCCAGCAGCTGCAGGTGCTGCGGCAGGATTCCATCCGCCAGGCGCGGGAGCGGGCCAAGGCCGACAGCCTGCGCCAGCTGGCCGAGCGGCAGCGGCAGGATTCGATCACCAAGGCGCAGCGGGACAGCGTCCGGGCCGACTCCATCCGCATCGCCCGCGAGACCGAAGTGCTGCGGGAGACCTTCACCTACGCCGGCGGCGCGCGGGACCCCTTCGCCTCGCTCATCACCGAGGACAAGGTCGGCCCCGAGTTCAATGACCTGCTGCTCGTCGGGGTGTACCTCGACCTGCGCCGGGCCAGCAACAGCGTGGCCGTCCTCCGGGACAAGACGAATCAGAAGCGGTACAAGCTGCGGGTCGGTGACCGTCTCGGCCGCCTGAAGGTGGCGCAGATCCGCCAGTCGGACGTGGTATTCACGGTAGAGGACATCGGATTCGAGCGGCAGGAAACGCTGTCGCTGCGCAAGAGGGAGGAGCAGACCCCATGACGTTCAAGTCCCTGTTCGCCGTGGGGGCCGCGTGCCTCCTTGCGGCGGCCCCGCTCGCCGCCGACGACAAGACCCCCGGGTCGGAAGTCACCGCGGTCAGCGTGATCCCGACGCCAGGCCATGCCGAGCTGGTCATCGCCGTCAGCGGCGCGGTCCAGTACAAGGACTTCGTGCTGCGCGAGCCCGACCGGCTGGTGGTCGACATCGTGGGTGCGCGCCTGAAGAACGGCACCGCCTACGACGGCATCCAGCGCGGCGGCATCAAGGATGTCCGCTACAGCCAGTTCCGGCCCGACGTGGTCCGGGTGGCGATCTACCTCGATCGCAGCCGCGACTACCAGCTGGAGCAGGCGGGCGACGCCATCCGGGTGCGCTTCGGCGCTGACCAGGGCTTCCTGGCCTGGTCGAGCACCGCGCCCGCCGACCTCGAGCCGCCGACGGCCCCGGCCGTGGCCCGGGCCCCGGAGGTCACGCCCCCGGCCGAGCCGGTGGCGCCGAGCGCGGCCGCGCCGGCCCCGCGGATCACGGTCACGTGGGATCGCGCCAGCATCGCCGACGTGGTGGCGGGCTTCGCCGCCTTCTCCGGGCGCACCATCGTGCTGGGCAAGGGCGTGACCGGTGAAGTCACCGCCGAGATCAAGAACCAGCCGTGGACCGAGGCCTTCGCCGCGGTGCTCGCCACCCAGGGGCTGCAGGCCATCGAACTGGCCGGCGGCATCATCCGGGTGGACACGCCGCAGGCGCTCGCCTCGCTCGACTCGACCGAGCCGCTCACCACGCGGATGATCCCGGTCAACTACGCCAGCGCCGGCCAGGTGCTGCCGAGCGTCAAGTCGATCCTGACCAAGCGCGGGTCGGTGGTGTCGGACACCACCACCAACTCGCTGATCGTCACCGAGACCAAGAGCCGCATGGTCGAGGTGCAGGACTTCATCAAGAACCTCGACATCCGCACGCCGCAGGTCTCGATCCAGTCGAAGATCATCTTCGTCAACCGGACCAACATCGAGGCGCTGGGCCTGCAGTATGACTTCGGCGCGGCCAACGCCGGCGACGGCCCGGTCTTCAACCGGCTCAACCCGCGCGTCGACCCGGCCTCCGGTGACCCGTTCGAGAAGGACGTCATCGCCTTCGGCGGCGACGGCATCGGCGCGATCGCCAACGCGGAAGCGGTGATCACCCAGCCGGCGCTGAACCTGATCATGCAGACCTCGGCTGGCGGCTTCATGTTCACCACGTTCCTCCAGGCGCTGCAGAGCGTGGACCTGGCGGACGTGCAGGCGGAGCCGACGATCACCACCCTCGACAACCGCGAAGCCATCATCAAGGTGGGCGAGGACATCCCGGTCCGTATCATCGACTTCGGGGCGCAGGGCGGCTCGGGGACCAGCCAGCCCAAGGCCACCGTGCAGTTCAAGGAGACGGGCATCCAGCTCAAGGTCACGCCGCACGTGACCAACAACCGGCAGGTGCTGATGCAGATCGAGGCGGAGCGCTCCGCCATCCGGCTGCTCTCGCAGGCCGACCTGGGCTTCACCATCCAGAAGCAGAACGCCAAGAACCAGCTGCTGGTGGCCGACGGCGAGACCGCGGTGATCGGCGGCCTGACGGTGACCTCCATCAGCAAGACCCGCAACGGCATCCCCTTGCTCGTGGACCTGCCGGTGGTGGGCAAGCTGTTCGGGTTCAGCAACACCCAGGAGCAGCGGCAGGACCTCATCATCCTGGTCACCCCGCGCATCGTCGACGACGGCGCGCAGTAAGGCGCGGCGGGCCGGACAGGCATACGCGAGCCCGACCGCCGGTCGGGCTTCGCTATTATAGGGAGAGGGCCCGCGTGGCCCGCCACCGGTGGCGGGCTCCGGGGCCCGTCACCCCGTTCCCGCGGGCGGCCGAGATTCCATGGCGTTACGCTTCCTGACCGCAGGCGAGTCGCACGGCAAGGCCCTCGTCACCATCGTGGAGGGGCTGCCGGCCGGGCTGCCGGTGACGGCCGCGCAGGTGGACCACGACCTCGCCCGCCGGATGAGCGGCTACGGGCGGGGCGCCCGGATGAAGATCGAGAAGGACCGGATCGAGTGGCTGGCCGGCGTCCGCGCGGGCGAGACCCTCGGGTCCCCGGTGGCCATGATGGTCCACAACCGCGACTGGGCCAACTGGGAAGAGATCATGGCCGCGGAGGGCACGCCGGGGGAGGAGCGCCGGCGGCGCCTCAACCGCCCGCGGCCCGGGCACGCCGACCTGGTCGGCGTGATGAAGTACGACCGCCACGACGCCCGCGACATCCTGGAGCGCGCCAGCGCCCGCGAGACCACCGCCCGCGTGGCCGCCGGGGCCCTCGCCCGGCGGCTGCTCGAGGAGTTCGGGGTGGACGTCGGCAGCCACGTGGTGTCGCTCGGGGGGATCACCGTCCCGGCGCCGGCCGAGCTCCCCTGGCCGCTCAACGTCGCCGCGGATCGGTCCGAGGTCAGGGTGCTCGACCCGGCACGGGATGCCGAGGTCATCGCCCGGATCGACCGGGCCCGGAAGGATGGCGACACCCTCGGCGGCGAGTGCGAGGTGGTGGTCCGCGGCCTCCCGGCGGGGCTCGGCAGCCACGTGCACTGGGACCGCAAGCTCGACGGCCGGCTGGCCGGCATCCTGATGTCCATCCCGGCGGTGAAGGCGGTGGAGATCGGCATGGGCTTCGAGGCGGCGCGCCGCCCCGGTTCGGAGGTGCACGATCCCATCGAGGCGACGGCCACCCCGGGCCAGCCCGCGCCGGCCCCCGCGCTGCGCGGCGGGTACCGGCGCCGCGGCAACAACGCCGGCGGGCTCGAGGGAGGCATCACCACGGGAGAGCCGCTGGTCATCCGCGTGGGGATGAAGCCGATCGCCACGCTGATGTCGCCGCTGCCCACGATCGACCTGCGGACCGGCCTGCCCGCCAAGGCGCAGGCGGAGCGCTCGGACGTGACCGCGGTGCCGGCCATGGGGGTGATCGCCGAGGCGCTGACCGCCTGGGTGCTGGCCGACGCGATGCTGGAGAAATTCGGTGGCGACTCGCTGCGCGAGCTGCGCCGCAACTACGAGGGCTACCTGGAGCAGCTGGCCGCGCGCTGGGCCGGGCTGGGGGCGCCGGTGCCCGAGACGGAGGACGCGTGAAGCGTCACGTGGTGCTGGTGGGACTCCCGGGGGCGGGGAAGACGACCGTCGGGAAGCTCGTGGCGGAGCGCCTGGGCGCCCCGTTCGTGGACACCGACGCGGTGATCGTCCGGAAGATGCAGATGCCGGTGTCCCGGATCTTCGCCGAGCACGGCGAGCAGCGGTTCCGCCAGATGGAGCGGGACGCGGCACAGCAGGCGCTCGCCGGGCCGCCGGCGGTGATCGCGCCGGGCGGGGGCTGGGTGGCCCAGCCGGGGGCGCTCGAGGCGGCCTCGGAGATCGCGTTCCTGGTCTACCTCCGCACCATGGCGCTCACGGCGGCCAAGCGCGCGGGCGGCGGGGACGTGCGGCCCCTGCTGGTGGGCGAGGACCCGGTGGAGCGCATGCGGCAGCTGCTGCGGGAGCGGGAGCCGTTTTACCTGAAGGCGGCGTGCGAGGTGAAGGCCGACGTCAAGGCCGCGGCGGCGCTGGCGGAGGAGATCGCGCAACTGGCGCGGGAACGCGCGGGGTGGTGATGGTAAGCGGTTGGTGTGGCGTGACTTTGCGGTCGGTCTCTTGCCAAGGGACCATGCAGCGCGTTTTCTTGTCACGCCGCGGCGATCCCGCCGCGCTCAACTCAGGCAGGTAAGTTCCCGCGCATGGCTACTCCCAAGAAGTCCAAGACGCCCGCACCCGCCGCCGCCACCAAACCGGCCAAGGCAGCCAAGGCCACGAAGCCGGCCAAGGCCACCAAGGCCGCCGCACCGGCCCCCGCCACCAAGGCGGCCAAGCCGGCGCCAAAGAAGCGCGCCAAGGCGGCCGCGGTCGAAGCGGAGGCCGGTACCGGGGCGGCACTCGTGGTGGTGGAGTCGCCCACCAAGGCCAAGAGCATCGGGAAGTACCTCGGCCGCGGCTACGACGTGAAGGCCACCATCGGCCACATCCGCGACCTCCCGACCCGCAAGCTCGGCGTCGACATCGAGAACGACTTCCAGCCCGAGTACGTCACGATCAAGGGGAAGACCCAGACCCTCGCCGACCTCAAGAAGGCCGCGAAGAAGGCCCGGGCCATCTACCTCGCCACCGACCCGGACCGCGAGGGCGAGGCCATCGCCTGGCACGTGGCCGACCAGATGGAGACCAGCGCGCCGATCCACCGGGTGCGCTTCGAGGAGATCACCAAGGACGCGGTGAAGGCGGCCATGGGCCGCCCGGAAGCCATCCGCGGCGACCTGGTCAACGCCCAGCAGGCCCGGCGCATCCTGGACCGGCTGGTGGGCTACAAGACCAGCCCCATCCTCTGGCAGAGCATCAAGACCGGCCTCTCCGCCGGCCGGGTGCAGACGGTGGCGCTGCGGCTCATCGTGGAGCGCGAGCGCGCCATCCGCGCCTTCAAGCCGGAAGAGTACTGGACCATCGCCGCGGACTGCGCCAAGGGCGGGCAGGCGTTCACCGCGGAGCTCAAGAAGGTCGATGGGCACAACCCGGAACTCGGGACCGAGGCCGCGGCCGCGGCGGTCGTCGCCGACCTCCAGCGCCTGCCCTTCGTCGTCACCAAGGTGGAGCGGCGCAACCGGAAGAAGCGGCCCGGCGCCCCCTTCACCACCAGCACGCTGCAGCAGGAGGCGGCCAAGAAGCTCGGCTTCTCCGCCCGTCGCACCATGCGCGCCGCGCAGGACCTCTACGAGGGCATGGAGGTCGGCGAGGACGCCCCGGTGGGCCTCATCACCTACATGCGGACCGACTCGGTGCGCGTCTCCGACGCGGCGCTCGAGAACGTGCGCAGCTTCATCGGGCAGCAGTACCCCGCGGCCTACCTGCCCGAGACGCCCAACCAGTACACCTCCAAGGCCGCCCGGGTGCAGGACGCCCACGAGGCCATCCGCCCCACCGACGTGCGGCGCCGGCCGGAGGCGATGGAGAAGTACCTCGAGCCCGACCAGTTCCGGCTCTACCAGCTCATCTGGCAGCGCTTCGTGGCCTCCCAGATGAACCCCGCCATCTACGACATGACGGTCGTGGACTTCGACCTGGGCCGGTACCTGCTCCGGGCCACCGGCTCGGTGATGATCTTCGACGGCTACCACATCCTCTACACCGAGGGCCGCGAGGCGGAGGAGGGGAAGAGCGTCGAGGACCTGGCGCCGATCCCGCCGCTGGAGGCGGGCGACCGGGTGGAGGTGCGGCAGATCGTCCCGAGCCAGCACTTCACCGAGCCGCCGCCCCGGTTCTCCGAGGCGAGCCTGGTCAAGGAGCTGGAGCGCCTGGGCATCGGAAGGCCGTCCACCTATGCCTCCATCATCAGCACCCTCACCGCGCGGGAGTACGTGAAGCTGGAGCAGCGCCGCTTCACCCCCACCGAGCTGGGCGAGATGGTGGAACAGATCATGGTGAGCCAGTTCCCCACCATCTTCAACGTCGAGTACACCTCCCAGATGGAGGATGAGCTCGACCGGGTGGAAGACGGCAAGCTGCGCTGGCAGCAGGCGCTGGCCGACTTCTACGGCCCCTTCTCCCGGGCGCTGGCGGCGGTGAACCTGGGCGCCATCGTGGCCGAGGCCCACGGCCTCAACCCCGAGGAGCTGGCCAAGGAGGTCTGCCCCAAGTGCGGCGCCAGGGTGGAGCTGCGCACGGGGCGGTTCGGGCCGTACTTCGCCTGCGTCAACTACAAGCAGACCTGCGACTACGTGAAGTCGCTCAAGAAGGCCCGGGCGCCCGACCGGCCGACCGACGAGACGTGCCACCTCTGCAGCGCGCCCATGGTCATCAAGACCGGCCGCTTCGGCGAGTTCCTGGCCTGCACCCGGTATCCCGAGTGCAAGGGGACCCGCTCGGTGCCGCTCGGCATGAAGTGCCCCAAGTGCGACGTCGGCGACCTGGCCGAGCGGCGGACCAAGCGCGGCAAGTCGTTCTGGGGCTGCGTCCGCTATCCCGCCTGCGACTTCTCCACCTGGAACCGGCCCGTGGCCGACACCTGTCCCAGCTGCGGCTGGGTGGGCATGGAGAAGAAGACCAGCAAGGCCGAGGGCGAGACCCGGACCTGCCTCAAGTGCCAGCACCGGGTGGTGGTGCTGGAGGCCGAGGAAGCCGGCGCAACGTGAGCACGGCGGTGACCGTCGTCGGCGGCGGGCTCGCGGGCTGTGAGGCCGCCTGGGCCCTCGCCGAACGCGGGTGCCGCGTCACTCTCCGCGAGATGCGCCCCGTGGTGCCCACCGCGGCCCACCAGACCGACCGGCTCGGCGAGCTGGTCTGCAGCAATTCCTTCAAGTCCATCGATGTGACCAACGCCCACGGGCTGCTCAAGGATGAGCTGCGCCGGCTGGGCAGCGTGCTCCTGCCCCTCGCGGACCGGGCGGCGGTCCCGGCGGGGGCGGCGCTCGCGGTGGATCGGGAGGTCTTTGCGCGGCTGGTGCACGAGCAGGTCCTGTCCCACCCGCGGATCACGCTGGAGCGTGGCGAGGTGACGGAGCTCCCCTCGCCAGGGGTCGTGGCCACCGGGCCCCTCACCTCCGAGCGGCTCGCCGACGCGATCGTCCGCCGTCTCGCGCCGGCCGACTCGCCGAGTCGCCGAGCCGCCGCGCCGCCGAGCCTCGCCTTCTACGACGCGATCGCGCCCATCGTGAGCCACGAGTCGCTCGACCGGTCACGGGTCTACGCCCTTTCCCGCTACGGCAAGGGTGAGGGCGACGACTACCTCAACTGCCCCATGGACCGCGCGGAGTACGACCGGTTCATCACCGAGCTGACGGCGGCCGACCAGTTCACGGCGCACGCCTTCGACGAGGTCCCGTACTTCGAGGGGTGCCTCCCGGTGGAGGAGATGGCGCGCCGCGGTCCGGAGACCCTGCGCTTCGGGCCGATGAAGCCGGTGGGCCTCCCCGACCCGCGGACCGGCCGTGAGCCGTGGGCCGTGGTGCAGCTCCGCCGGGAGGATCGGGCCGGACAGATGTGGAACCTGGTCGGGTTCCAGACCCGGCTGCGGATCCCCGAGCAGCAGCGCGTGTTCCGCAGCATCCCGGGCCTCGAGGCGGCGGAGTTCCTGCGCTTCGGGAGCATCCACCGGAATACCTACCTCAACGCCCCCGCCTGCCTCGGGCCGGCGCTCAGCGCCCGGGACGACGAGACCCTCTTCTTCGCCGGCCAGCTCACCGGGGTCGAGGGGTATACCGAGTCGCTGGGTACCGGACTCCTGGCGGGCATCAACCTGGCCCGGCGGCTCGCCGGCTCGGCGCCGGCCATCCCCCCCGCCACCACGATGCTCGGCGGGCTCTACCGGTATCTTCGGGAGGCCGACCCGGCGCACTTCCAGCCGATGAACGCCAACTTCGGCCTGCTGGAGCCGCTCGACGCCTCGGCGGCCCGGCGGCCCGGGGGCCGGCATCGCAAGGAACAGAAGAAGGAGGCGCTGGTGCAGCGCGCACGGCAGGCCTTTGACCACTGGCTGGCCACCCTCACGTGAGCCCGAACCGCCGAGTCGCCGAGCCGCCGAGCCGTCCCGAGGTCGCCGCCTTCCTGGAGCACCTCGAGAAGGAGCGCCAGGTCTCGGAGCACACCCTCCGCGCCTACACCCGCGACCTCGAGGCGTTCACCGCCTTCCTGGACCGGCACACCGGGGGCGACTGGGATTTCGGCCGGGTGGACCGGCTCGGGCTCCGTGGCTTCCTGGGCGAGCTGCAGCGCCGCGGCCTGGCCAAGCGCTCGCTGGCGCGCGCCCTCTCCGCCGTCCGCTCGCTCTATCGCTTCCTGCAGGCCCATCACGGGCTCGAGCAGACCCCGGTCCGGGCGGCGAAGGCACCGCGGCTGGGCCGGACCCTCCCCAAGTACCTCGACCGGGAGCGCACCGAGCGGGTGTTCGAGGCGGCGGAGCACCGCGCGGCCGGCGAGGAGCCGGCGGGGCTCCGCGACCTGGCGATCCTCGAGCTGTTCTACTCGAGCGGGCTGCGGCTCTCGGAGCTGGTGGGGCTCAACCTGCTCGACCTCGACCTGCTGGGCGACCAGGTGAAGGTGCGCGGGAAGGGCCGCAAGGAACGCCTGGTGCCGGTGGGGAGCCGCGCCAGTCGCGCGCTCCGGCACTACCTCGAGGAGCGTGAGGCGCTGGCGCGGCTTCCCGGCGCCGACCGTCAGGCGGTCTTCCTCGGGCGCCGCGGGCGGCGGCTCACCCCGCGCACGGTGCAGCGCCTGGTGCACCGCGCCTTCGACGTGATCGGCGGCGACGGCCTCAAGACGCACTCGCTGCGGCACACCTTCGCCACCCACCTGCTCGACGCCGGCGCCGACCTCCGCGCGGTGCAGGAGCTGCTGGGTCACGCCAGCCTGAGCACCACCCAGATCTACACCCACACCAGCGTGGAGCGGCTCAAGCAGGTCTACCACAAGGCCCACCCCCGCGCCTGAGCGGCGCGGGATTGACACCTTCCCGCGCCGCCCGTACGTTCGCGCCGTCCGCTCGGTGCGCGGCCCCGTGGCGCCGTCCTGCCCGAGTCGTACCGGTCCGGTTCCACCCCGCCAGTCACCGTCAGCATCGCCATCACGCGGCGCGGGGTCACTCCCCCACCGCCCCTCGAGGCGTCCCGGAGGTCGTGTGCGGCTCGGATCCCAGTCATCGCTTGCCCTCGCCCTCCTGGCGGCCGCCCTCGGCGCCTGTTCCGACGACGACGGGACCGGTCCCTCGCGTCGGGTGCGGGCGGAGCTCCGCCTGCTGCCGCTGGGCTGGGCAGTGGACCTCACGCCCGATGGCCGCGTGGCGGCGCTGCAGGACCCGCTTTCCGCGACGGGCAATCTCTACCTCTATGATGTCCGCACCGGCGTCCTCGAGTACAAGACGCAGGTGGGGAGCCCGCTGCGGGACTTCGCCACCGGCCTCTCGGCCAACGGGGTGGTCTCGGCGCACTTCAGCGATCCGGTGCAGGCCGGCATCTGGACCGACCGGAGCGAGTGGACCAGCCTGGCCAGCGCGTACGCCAGCGGGTGCGGGGCGGACGTCGCCAGCGCGTGGGACGTGAGCGCCGACGGCGCCTCGGTGGTGGGCCTGGTCTGGAACGGCTGCAACGCCGAGGCCTTCCGGTGGGATGCGCGGGGCCGGGGCATCATGACGCCGCTCGCACGGCTCGGGCAGTCGTACCCCGGTTCGACCAACCCGCCGGCCAACCGTGCCACGGTGATCAGCGACGACGGGTCCATCGCGGCGGGCTTCGCGCAGACCGACCTGGTGGACCGGTGGCCCGCCCGCTGGACGGCCGATGGCAGCGGCGAGCTCCTGACCGGCAACGCCGCGGACCAGCCGGGCGAGGTGCTGGCGGTGAGCGCCGATGGCGCCGTGCTCGCCGGCACCTGGGGCGGGAGCGCCTTCACCTGGACCGAGGCGGGCGGCACGGTGCTCCTGGGCCTGCTGCCCGGCGGGGATCCGTTCTTCGATCCGTGCTTCGCCAACGCGGTGAGCGCGGCGGGGGCGCTGGTGGTCGGCAGCTGCGGCAACGCCTTCTTCTCGGTGGTGCAGCCCTTCGTCTGGACGCAAGCCGGCGGGATGCGCCCGCTGGCCGAGGTGCTCGATGCGGCGGGCATCGAGGTCCCGGAGGGGATCACCCTCAACACGATCGCCGCCGCGTCCACGGATGGCACGGTGCTCCTCGGCACCGCGACGGACGCGCAGTTCCATGCCCTGAGCTTCGTGCTCACCGTGCCCCTGTCGGCCTACGGCCTCTGAGCGGAGACGATCATGCCCCCGGTGCTCCGCGCCCGCCTCGCCTCCCTCCTGCTCGCCGGCCTCGTGGGCCTCGCCGCCTGCGGCGAGGATGACGGCGCCGGCCCCAACGCCGTCGCGTCGCTGGCCATCGCCGATACCGGCTTCGCCTTCGTGGCGCTCGGCCAGAACCACCTGTTCAGTGCCACCGCCCGGAGCGCCGGCGGGGAGCGGCTCGACCGCGTGGTGGTGCAGTGGTCGTCGTCCGACCCGGGCGTCCTGCAGGTGAACGGCGACGGCCTGGCCACCGCGGTGGCCACGGGGTCGGTCACATTGGTTGCCGCGGCGGGCGACGCGCGGGACTCGGTGCCGGTCGTGGTCGACCAGGTGCCCGCCAGCCTCACGGTGGTCTTCGGCGACCGCCAGAGCTCCAATCCCGGCGGCACCCTGCCGACGCCCCTCACGGTCCAGGTCACCGATGCGCTCCGCCACCCGATCCCGGGGGTGGACGTGCAGTTTGCGGCCGGGCCCGAGGGGGGGAGCGTGGGGAGCCCCGCGGTGACCACGGACTTCCTCGGCATCGCCAGCAGCGACTTCACGCTCGGGGCGGCCACGGGCGGCTACACCGCCACGGCGAGCGTGGCCGGCACCGCCCTGGCCGCCGGCTTCACGCTGCGCACCGCCGGCCCGTTCGACCTGGAGCTGATGTGGCTGTCGCCGGCGAGCCCGGGCGTGCAGGGCGCCTTCGCCGACGCCGAGGAGCGCTGGGAGGCGATCATCGCCGGCGACCTGCCGGATGACTACGCCCTGGTGCCCGCGTTCAGCTGCGGTGCCAATCCCGACCTCGACCGCTCGCTCGACGACCTGCTCATCTTCGTCACGATCGCGCCGATCGACGGCCCCGGCGGCATCCTCGGGCAGGCGGGGCCGTGCTACTACCACGCCGTCGGCGGCCTCCCGGCCATCGGCGACATGTACTTCGACGAGGACGACCTCGCGGGCCTCCAGCAGTCGGGGCAGCTGCAGGCGGTGGTACTGCACGAGATGGGGCACGTCCTCGGCTTCGGCACGCACTGGAACGCGCTCGGCCTCCTGGCGGAGCCGGCGCTCCAGGGCGGGCTCGACCCGCACTTCACCGGCGCGCAGGCGATCGCGGCGTTCGACCTGGCGGGTGGCACCGGCTACGTGACCGGGGCGAAGGTCCCGGTGGAGGACCAGTACGGACCCGGCACCGCCGACGGCCACTGGCGCGAAAGCGTGTTCTTCACCGAGCTCATGACCGGCATCCTCGACTACGGCGTCACGCCGCTCAGCGCCGTCACGGTGGCGTCCTTCGCCGATCTCGGCTACGCGGTGGACACCACCCAGGCCGAACCGTTCACCCTGGTGGCCCCGTCGGCCCGGCCTGCGGGCGCCCGGCAGCTCCACTTCGGTCCCGACCTGCTCCACTACCCGCCCCGCCGCCTCGACCCGCGGGCCCGGATCCGGCCCCCGTACGTCCCCCCGGCCCGGCCCTGACCGGGGCGGCGTTCCCGCCGCGCCGCGACGGCCCCCGGTGGCTGCTAGATTCCCCCGCCGAGGCCCCGGGACGGCGACCGTCGCCGTCCCGGCGCTGACCGGGAACAACTCATGACTGCGTACCACGGCACCACCATCCTGGCCGTCCGCAAGAACGGCCGGGTGGCCCTGGGCGGCGACGGCCAGGTGAGCATCGGCGACACGGTCGTGAAGGCCACCGCCACGAAGGTCCGCGCCCTCAAGGGGGGAAAGGTCCTGGCGGGTTTCGCCGGCTCGGTGGCCGACGCCATCACGCTGTACGAGAAGTTCGAGGAGAAGCTCGACCGCTACCCCGGCAACCTGCCGCGCGCCTCGGTGGAGCTGGCCAAGGACTGGCGCAGCGACCGGGTGCTTCGCCGGCTGGAGGCGCTGCTCGTCGTCTCCGACCCCGAGCACACCTTCCTGCTCTCCGGCGGCGGCGAGCTGATCGAGCCCGACGACGGGATCCTCGCCGTGGGCTCCGGCGGCAACTACGCGCTGGCGGCCGCCCGGGCGCTGCTCCCCGACGACCGCCTCTCGGCCCGGGACATCGTGCAGCGCGCGCTCGAGATCGCCGCGGACATCTGCGTGTTCACCAACCGCAACCTCACCATCCTGGAACTGTGAGCGGGGCGGGGGCACGCATGCTCGTGATCCTCGGCACGCTCGCGCTGGTCGTCGGCGCGCTGGTGTCGCTCTACACCGCGCACGGCTGGGGCGAGATGGCGGGGATCCAGCCCGGCGGCGACAAGAGCGGGCTGGGCGGGCTGGCCTTCCTGCTGTTCTTCCAGGCGCTGCGGTGGGTGGCGCTGGCGGTGGCCCTCGCGGCCGCGGTGGGCGCCGGCGGGTTCGCCGCGCTCACGCCGGCGCGCGGTCACCAGTTCCTGCTCGTGCTCGGACTCCACGCCCTCCTTGGCCTGGCGAGCTACGCCGCGTTCAACTGGATCGCCAACGGCATCACCCGGGACCAGATGGGCCCCCAGCGGCTGGCCTGGATCTTCGCGGTGGTGCTGCCCCTGCCGGCCTTCCTGGCCGCGGCCTGGGGGCTGTGGCAGGGCTGGCTGCTGCGGCACCCGCGGCTGGGGCTGCTGCTCGCCCTGGGGGTGCTGCTGCTCCACCTGCTGCCGTTCCGGAGCATGCTGCTCGACATGCGCCGGAGCGCCGCGCGGCTCGAGGCCCGCCGGGCGGCCGAAGCCGCCCCGGGGGCCACCCCGGACACGGCGTCCGACTAGCTTCCTGCCATGACCGAGCCCACCCCGGACCCCACGACCGCTCCCGGCGCCACGCCCCCCGCGCCGCCCCCCTGGCTGGAGGAGCTGCCGCCGCGCCAGATCGTGGCGGAGCTGGAGCGCTACATCGTCGGGCAGGATGCGGCCAAGCGCGCGGTGGCGATCGCCATCCGCAACCGCTGGCGCCGGGCGCAGACCCCCGACGAGATCCGGGACGAGATCACCCCGTACAACATCATCATGATCGGCCCCACCGGCGTCGGAAAGACCGAGGTGGCGCGGCGGCTGGCGCGGCTGGCGGGGGCGCCGTTCATCAAGGTGGAGGCCTCGAAGTTCACCGAGGTGGGGTACGTGGGGCGCGACGCGGAGTCGATGGTCCGTGACCTCGTCGACGCGGCCATCAGCATGGTCCGCACCGAGCGCGAGGACGAGGTCTATCCCCAGGCGGAGACCCGCGCCGAGGAGCGCCTGCTCGACATCCTGCTGCCGCCGCCCGCGCCGCCGCCGCCCCCGGCGCCGGGGGCCGAGAAGCGGCCGGGGATCTTCGTGGTGAGCCCCGGCGGCCAGGCCCGCCCGGAGCCCGCCGCGGGGAGCGAGGAGGAGCGCCGCGCCCGCTCGCGCGAGAAGCTCCGGCAGATGCTCAAGGACGGCAAGCTCGATGACCGCGAGGTCGAGATCGAGGTGACGCCGCAGAGCTACCCGATGCTCGACCTCATGCAGCCCCCCCAGGGGATGGAGGGGGAGCAGGTCAACTTCTTCGAGATGTTCCAGGAGATGCTGCCCCGGCGGAAGAAGCGCCGCACCCTGCGGGTGCCGGAGGCGCGGCGGCTGCTCATCGACGAGGAGCTCAAGAAGCTGGTGGACATGGACGACGTGGTGAACGAGGCGCTCGACCGCTCCGAGAACCACGGCATCATCTTCATCGACGAGATCGACAAGATCGCCGGGGAGCGCGGCACTGCCACCGGGCCCGACGTCTCCCGCGAAGGCGTACAGCGCGACCTGCTGCCGATCGTCGAGGGCTGCACCGTGCAGACCCGCTACGGCTACGTCCGCACCGACCACATCCTCTTCCTCGCGGCCGGCGCCTTCCACGTGTCCAAGCCCTCGGACCTGATCCCCGAGCTGCAGGGCCGCTTCCCGATCCGGGTGGAGCTCACCAGCCTCACCGAGGCCGACTTCGTGCGGGTGATGACCGAGCCGGAGAGCGCGCTCACCAAGCAATACCAGGCGCTGGTGGCGGCGGAAGGCGCCGCGCTGGAGTTCACCCCGGACGGGATCGAGGAGATCGCGCGGGTGGCGTGGCTGGCCAATGACCGCATGGAGAACATCGGCGCCCGCCGGCTCCACACCGTGATGGCCACCTTGATGGACGAGCTGCTGTTCGAGTTGCCGGACTACCCCGAGAAGCGGGTCGTCTTCGACCGCGCCGCGGTGCGGAAGCGGCTGGAGAAGATCATCGACGACGACGACCTGCGGCGGTACATCCTCTAGGCGGCCCGGCGGCCCGGCTTCCCTGCCGCCCGCCTACCACCCCGCCGCGCCGCCATCCTTGCGCCGGTCACTCCCCGCCAGGTAGCCGGCGCCCTCGCGCAGGATGAGCTGCGCGCCCCCCGCGTTGTCGGGGTGCAGCGTCTCCACCTCGTGGCCCAGCGCCGCCAGGGCCTCGCGCACCCCCGCCGGCATCCCCTCCTCCAGCCCCACCCGCAACCCGTCGTAGTGCCGGAACCGCGGGGCGTCGGCCGCCTGTTGCGGGTCCATCCCGAACAGCACCAGGTCGAGCAGGACCTGCACATGGCCCTGCGGCTGCATCGCCCCGCCCATCACCCCGAAGCTCAGCCACGGCTCATCGCCCGCGGGGGTGCTGCGGGTGACGAAGGCGGGGATCAGCGTGTGTCGGGGCCGCTTGCCCGGGGCCACCGTGTTCGGGAGTCCGGGCTCGAGCGAGAAGCCCGCACCCCGGTCCTGGAGCGCGAAGCCGGTGCCCGGCACCACGATCCCCGAGCCGAACTCCTCGTAGAGGCTGTTGATGAAGCTGACCATGTTGCCCGCGCTGTCCGCGGTGGTCAGGTAGATCGTCTCGCTGGCCGTGGCGGGGTTGCCCGGCTCGGTGCGTTCCATGGCGCGGGTGGTATCGAGGAGCCGGCGGCGGCCGGCCAGGTAGTCGTCACCGAGCAGCGCCGCCACGCCCACCTTCATGGCGCGCTCGTCACCCACGTACCGCGCCAGGTCGGCGAAGGCGAGCTTCTTGGCCTCGATCAGCCGGTGCAGGTAGGGGGCGCTGTTGTGCCCCAGCGCGGCGAGGTCGTAGGGCTCGAGCAGGCGCAGCATCATGAGCGCCGCAATGCCCTGGTTGGGGGGCGGCAGCTCCCACAGCCGGTAGCCGCGGTACGGCGCGGAGATCGGCGCGACCCACTCCACCTCGTGGGACCGGAGGTCCTCGAGCGTGAGGAAGCCACCCAGCTGCCCCAGCCGCTCCACCAGCCGCGCCCCGAGGTCGCCGCCGTAGAGCGTGGCCGGGCCCGCGGCCGCCACCTGCCGCAGCGTCGCGGCGAGGTCCGGATTGCGGAACCACTCGCCGGCCGCCGGGGCCCGGACCCCATCCACCAGGAAGGTGTGCCGCGCGCCGGCGTCCCGGCGCAGCACCGCGGCATTGCCCGCCCACTGCCGCGCAATGTTCGGCGTGACGGCGAAGCCGCTGTCGGCGATCCGGATGGCCGGTTGCAGCAGCTCGGCCAGCGGCCGGGTGCCGTACCTGCGCACCAGCGCGTCCCATCCGGCCAGTGCACCCGGCACCGTCACCGGTTCGGGGCCACGGTCGGGGACCGTCGTGTGGCCCCGCGCCAGGATCGCCTCCCGGGTCATGCCCGCGCCCGCGCGCCCGCTCGAGCGCAGCGCCACCAGCCGCCGCTCCGGCGCCCACCAGACCAGCGCGAACATGTCGCCGCCGATGCCGGTCATGTGCGGCTCCACCACGGCGAGCACGGCGGCGGCCGCCACCGCGGCATCCACGGCGTTCCCCCCGCGCGCGAGCACCTCGCGCCCCGCCTCGCTGGCGAGCCGCTGGCTGGTGGCCACCACGCCGTGCGCCGCGGGGACGGGTGGGCGGGCCTGGGCGTGGAGCGGCGTGACGGTCATCAGGCTGAGCACCGCAATGGGGAGGGAGTTGTTCATGATGGGAGAATGCCGGCCGCCCGAGACTCCCGCAAGGGAGCGGCAAGACGTACTCTTGGGCATGCGAACCCTCCTCGCTGGACTCCTGCTGCTCGGCGCCGCCGGGCAGCCGCTCGCCGGGCAGGACTTCCTCGTCCGCCACGCCGACATCTTCGACGGCTCCGGTGCCGCCCCGCGCCGGGGCGACGTCCGGGTGCGCGCGGGGCGCATCGCCGCGGTCGGCGACCTCACCCCGGCCCCGGGCGAGGCCGTGGTCGATGCCGCCGGCCTGGCCCTCGCGCCCGGCTTCATCGATACCCACAGCCACGCCGATGAGGACCTGGGCGAGTATCCCGACGCCCTCGGCGCCGTGAGCCAGGGCATCACCACCATCGTGGGGGGGCAGGACGGCTCCTCGCCCTACCCGCTGGCCGAGTTCCTGGCCGAGCGGGAGCGCCACCCCGCCGCGGTGAACCTGGCCATGTACGTGGGGCATGGCACGCTGCGCGACCTCGTGCTGGGCCGCGACTTCCGCCGGGTCTCCACCCCGGAGGAGGTGGGCCGCATGAAGCTGCTCCTGCGGCGCGAGCTGGCCGCCGGCGCCCTGGGCCTCTCAACCGGGCTCGAGTACGATCCCGGCATCTTCAGCGCGCCCTCGGAGGTGATCGACCTCGCCCGGGTCACCGCCGCCGCCGGGGGCCGCTACATCAGTCATGTTCGCAGCGAAGACCGGCACTTCTGGGCCGCCATCGAGGAGATCATCACCATCGGCCGCGAGGCGCGGCTGCCGGTGCAGGTCTCCCATACCAAGCTCGCGATGCGCTCCCTCTGGGGGGGCGCCGACTCGCTGGTGCGCCGGCTCGAGGCCGCGCGCCGCGAGGGCATCGACATCACCGGCGACATCTATCCCTATACCTACTGGCACTCCACGCTCACGGTGCTCTTCCCCGACCGCGACTACCGCGACCGTGCCGCCGCCGAGTTCGCCGTCACCGAGGTGTCCACGCCCGAAGGGCTGCTTCTCGGCGTCTACCGCCCCAACCCGGAATTCTCGGGGCGGACGCTCGCCGACGTGGCTCGCGAGCTGGGGCTCGATCCCGCCGACGCGCTGATGGAGCTGATCCGCCGCGCCGAGGTGGCGCGGGCCGAGGGGGTGGAAGGGGTGGAGAGCGTGATCGGCACCAGCATGATCGAGCCCGACATCGAGCGGCTGATGCAGTGGCCGCACATGAACTTCTGCACCGACGGCGCCCTCGCCGGCCGGCACCCCCGCGGCTTCGGCAGCTACCCGCGGATCCTCGGGCGCTACGTCCGCGAGCGGGGCGTGCTGGGCCTGGCCGAGGCCATCCACAAGGCCACCGGGCTCGCCGCCGACCACATGGGGCTCACCAGCCGGGGCCGGATCGTGCCGGGCCAGGCCGCCGACCTCGTGCTCTTCGATCCCGCCACCGTGCAGGACCGCGCCACGCCCGCCGAGCCGCAGGCGGTGAGCGTGGGGATCCGGCGGGTCTGGGTGAACGGCCAGGCGGTCTTCGCCGACGGGGCCGCCACCGCGGCCCGCCCCGGGCGGGTGCTGCGGCGGGAACCGGCGCGGTGACCCGCGACCGCCTCCTCCCGGAGGAACTGCGCCGCCGGCTGGGGCGGGTCGGGTTCGCCATCGCGGTGGTGCTGGTGGGGGGCACCGCCGGCTACATGCTGCTCGAGGGCTGGACCTTCCTCGAGGGCATCTACATGACCGTCACCACCATCGCCACCGTCGGGTTCGGCGAGGTCCGCCCGTTGAGCAACATCGGGCGGTGGTTCACCATCATCCTCATCGTCTCGGGCACCGGCGTCATGGCCTTCCTGCTCGGGACGATCGTCGAGTACGTGGTGAGCGGCGAGCTCACCGGAGCGCTCAGGAGGCGTCGGGTGCAAGAGGCCATCGACCAGCTGCGCGATCACTACATCATCTGCGGGCACGGCCGGGTGGGGCAGGAGGTGGTGCACGACCTCGAGGAGGCCGGCGTGGCGGTGGTCATCCTCGACCGCACCGCGCCCGGCGAGGAGCTGCTGCGCGACCACCAGTGCCTCGCGGGTGACGCCTCCGACGACCAGCTGCTGGTGCGCGCCGGCGTGGCGCGGGCCCGCGGCCTCGTCGCCGCGACCGGCGACGACAACGCCAACATCGTCATCACCCTCACCGCCCGCGCCCTCAACCCCGCACTGGTGATCGTGGCCCGCGCCAGCCACCCCGGCGCCGAGGCCAAGCTGCTGCGCGCCGGCGCGAGCCATGTCATCTCGCCCTACCGGATCGGGGGCCGGCGCATCGCCACCCAGCTGCTGCACCCGCGGGTCACCGACTTCCTGGACCGGGTGATGCACTCGCGCGAGGTGGAGTTCTGGATCGAGGAGACCCGGGTGGAACCCGCCAGCCGGCTGGCCGGCCGCCCCCTCGGCGAGGCCGGCATCGCGGCGGCCACGGGCGTGAACCTGCTCGCCCTGGCCCGGCAGGGCGATGGCGTCCTGCTCACCAACCCGGGCGAGGCGACCCGGCTCGAGGCGGGCGATGTGCTGATCGGCTTCGGCACGCGGGAGCAGCTGGCGCGGCTGGCGCGCCTGGCCGGCGGCGCCGCCTCCCAGGGCGGGGTCAGCGGGTAGGCATCCGGAGCAGCAGCGCGATCCACCCGACCCCCATCCCGCTCAGGGCCACCTGGCCCGCCGGGTGAGGCATGAAGAAGAGCACCGTCACGCCGATGCTCACCGCGATGAAGCCGATGGCCACGACCTTGTGGCGGACCGCCATCGCGCGGTGGTCGCGCCAGTTGATGATCATCGGCCCGAAGGTGCGGGTGTTGAGCAGCCAGTTGTAGAACCGCGCCGAGGCCCGCGCGTAGCAGGCGGCGGCCAGCAGCAGGAACGGCGTGGTGGGGAGCAGCGGCAGGAAGGCCCCGAGCACCGCGAGCCCGACGCTCAGGTGGCCGGCCGCCAGCAGCCAGAACCGCGCGACTCCGGATCGCGCCAGCCGGACTTCGTGGGTGTAGTCCTTCCGCTCCTCGATCATGCGCCCGTCCCGTTCCACCGTCCGCCCCCCCATGCTCAGTATCGGCTGAGGCGACCCTTGCCCCCAGCGCCGGCGCCCCGCTAGACTGCGACTGCCAAAATGGCCGACTGGCGTCACGAGAGATCCATGAGCAAGCGCGACTTCCTGGCGATCCCCGACTTCTCCCGGGCCGAACTCGAGGCCCTGTTCGACCTGGCCCTGACCATGAAGCGCGGCGCCTACACCGCCCGCCCGCTGGCCGGGAAGACCCTCGCCATGATCTTCGGCAAGACCTCCACCCGCACCCGGGTGTCCTTCGAGGTCGGGACCTGGCAGCTCGGGGGCCACGCGCTGTTCCTGTCCTCGCGCGAGATCCAGCTGGGCCGCGGGGAGCCGATCCGCGACACCGCCCGGGTGCTCTCGGGCTACGTGGACGGGGTCATGATCCGGACCTACGCCCACACCGAGGTGGAGGAGCTGGCGCGCTTCGCCACCGTGCCGGTCATCAACGGGCTCACCGACCTGCTGCACCCCTGCCAGATCCTCGCCGACGTCCTCACCATGCGCGAGGTGTTCGGCGGCTGGGAAGGGAAGGTGGTCGCGTGGGTCGGCGACGGCAACAACATGGCCAACACCTGGCTCCAGGCCGCCGCGCTGCTCGGCTTCGAACTCCGGATCGCCTGCCCCGAGGGGTATGAACCCAGCCGGGCGATCTTCGAGGCCGCCGCCGCGCGCACCCGGGTGAGCATCACCGAGCTCCCCGAGGAGGCCGTGGCCGGGGCCCACGTCGTCACCACCGACGTCTGGGCCTCGATGGGGCACGAGAGCGAGACCGACGCCCGACGCGCCGCCTTCACCGGGTACGGGGTGGACGAGAAGCTCATGACCCTCGCCCGGCCCGAGGCGATCTTCCTGCACTGCCTCCCTGCCCACCGGGGCGAGGAGGTCAGCGACGCGGTGCTCGAGGGACCCCAGTCGCGGGTCTGGCTCGAGGCCGAGAACCGGCTGCACATCCAGAAGGCCCTGCTGGCCACGCTCATGGGATCCCACACACGATGACCACGCTCCTGCGCACCCCGCTCTTCGACGTCCACAAGGCCCTCGGCGCCAAGATGGTCCCCTTCGCGGGGTGGGAGATGCCGGTGCAGTACGCCGGCGGCATCCTCGCGGAGCACCGCGCCGTCCGCGAGGACGCGGGCATCTTCGACGTCTGCCACATGGGCGAGTTCGAGGTGACCGGCCCGGACCGGAACGCCTTCGTCAACCGCGTCACCACCAACGACGTCTCGGCGCTCGCGCCGGGCCAGGTGCAGTACTCCGCCTTCCTGAACGAGCAGGGGGGCATCGTCGACGACTGCACCGTCTACCGGTTCGAGGACAAGGTCATGCTGGTCGTCAACGCGGCCAACATCGACAAGGACTGGGAGCACGTGGTGGCACAGAAGAAGGGCGCCAACGTGCGGATCCGGAACGTCTCCGACGCCGTGGGCCTGCTGGCGCTGCAGGGCCCCCGCGCGGAGGCCATCCTCCAGCCGCAGACCGACACCATCCTGCCCGACATCGGCTACTACCGCTTTGCCACCGGTCGGGTGGCGGGGGCCGGCTGCTTCATCTCGCGCACCGGCTACACCGGCGAGGACGGGTTCGAGCTCTACTGCCGCGCGCAGGACGCGGTGACCCTCTGGGAGGCCCTCACCGGCCCCGGCAAGGCCACGCCGATCGGCCTCGGCGCCCGTGATACCCTCCGGCTCGAGGTCGGCTACGCCCTCTACGGAAACGACATCGACGACGAGACCACGCCCCTCGAGGCCGGCCTCGGCTGGATCACCCGCATCGACAAGGGCGCCCCGTTCATGGGCGAGGCCGCGCTCAAGCAGCAGAAGCTCGCCGGCGTGCAGCGGCGGCTGGTCGGCTTCCGCATGGTGGGGAAGGGCATTCCCCGCCACGGCATGCCCACCATGGTCGACGGCGTGGCCTGCGACGTGGTCCGCAGCGGCACCATGAGCCCGAGCCTCGGCTACGCCATCGGGACCACCTACCTCCCCGCCAGCCATGCGGCGGTCGGGAGCCGGTTCCAGGTGGACATCCGGGGCGAGGCGCTCGAGGCCGAAGTGGTCAAGCGGCCGTTCTATACCAAGGGCTCGGTGCGGCGGTAGGGCCGTCACGGCCGGGCGCGCCGCCCAGGGCCCCGGACCCCACAGGACCATGCGTCTCTGCATCCTCACCATCTCCGACGCCGGCAGCCGGGGGGAGCGCGCCGATGGCTCCGGCGACGCCATCGCGGCGTGGGCGCACGACCGGGGGTACCAGGTGGTGGAACGCGCCCTGGTCCCGGATGAGGCCGCGGGGATCCAGGCGACGCTGGTGCGCTGGGCCGACGGGGACCATGCCGACCTGGTGCTGACCACCGGCGGCACCGGCCTCACCCCGCGCGACGTCACGCCCGAGGCCACCCGCGCGGCGCTGGACAAGGAGGCGCCCGGCATCGCCGAGGCGCTGCGGATGTCGGTCTATCCCCGCTTCCACCGGGCCGCGCTCTCGCGCGGCGTGGCCGGGGTGCGGGGCCGGACCCTGATCGTGAACCTGCCGGGGAGTCCGGGCGGGGTGCGGGACGGGCTGGCCGTGCTGGACGACCTGGTCGTCCACGCGGTGGACCTGGTCCGCGGAACCCGTACCGGGCACTGACTCATGGCTTCCCAGATCCTGCTGACGATGGACGACCTCGAGACCGCGGTGCGGGTGAACGCCGCGCTCGAGGCCGCCGGCCACACCACCGCGATGGTCTCCTCGCTCGACGATGCCCGCCAGGTCATGCGCCGGGTGGCGCCGGAACTGGTGGTGCTCACCGGGGCGGTCTACGAGCCCATGGCCCGCCAGCTGGCCGCGCTGGCCCGCGACGCGGAAATCTCCACCCTCGCCCTCCTCGAGGCGACCGACCAGCACGCCACCGACCGCGACACCCGGGCGGTGGACGTCACCGAGATCGCGGTGAAGCCCGTGAACCCCGCCGAGGTGCTCCACCTGGCGGAGCGGCTGGTGGGGCGGCGGGCCCTGGAGCAGCGCACGGGCATCATCGGCGAGAGCGCGCCGATCCAGGAGCTGCTGGTCAAGGTGGAGCAGATGGCCCCGGTCTCGAGCACGGTGCTGATCCAGGGCGAGTCGGGCACCGGCAAGGAGCTGGTGGCGAAGGCCATCCACGACCTCTCCCCCCGCCGCGGCAAGCCCTTCATCGCGGTCAACTGCGCCGCGCTCCCCGAGACGCTGCTCGAAAGCGAGCTCTTCGGGCATGAGAAGGGGGCCTTCACCGGTGCGGCGGAGCGGCGGCTGGGGCGCTTCGAGCTGGCCGACACCGGGACCATCTTTCTCGACGAGATCGGCGAGATCCCCGCCAGCGTGCAGGTGAAACTGCTGCGCGTGCTCGAAACCCGCACCTTCTTCCGCCTGGGCGGGGTGGCCCCGATCAAGGTGGACGTCCGGGTCGTGGCCGCCACCAACCGGAGCCTCCGCGACTCGGTGGGGCTCGGGGAGTTCCGGGACGACCTGTACTACCGCCTGAACGTCCTGACCCTCTACCTGCCTCCGCTCCGGGAGCGCCGGGGAGACATCCCCCTGCTGGTCCGACGTTTCGTTCGGGAACTTACCCAGGCCCATGACCGGACCTTCCGGGGGATGACCCCGGAGGCCATGCAGCGGCTGGTCGAGGCACCCTGGCCGGGCAATGTGCGGCAGTTGCGCAACCTCATCGAATCGATGGTGGTTCTCGCTCCCGGACGTGAGGTCCGAGCCTCGGACATTCCCGCGGATGTGTTGGAAGGGGCCGACAGGTTCCTCCCGGTCCGGGTGGGGACGACGGGGATCGGGCCAGGGGGATCCGGGGGCCAGGAGCTGGAGTTCATCCTCCGCAATATCATGGACTTACGGTTCCAGCTGGAGGAGCTCCGGCGCCGCCTGGACGACCGCCCCCAGCGGGTGCAGGTCATCGAGCTCGGGGAGAGCCACCCGGTGGCCGACGTTTTGCCAGCGAATGAGCCGGAGGAACGCGGAGCTGTCGTCTACCGGCCGGGGATGACCATGGCCGAGGTCGAAAAGGAGGCCATTGCCGCCGCGCTCATCCAGCATCGGGGCAACCGCCGCAAGGCGGCCGAGGTCCTGGGCATCGGGGAGCGGACGCTCTACCGCAAGATCAGAGCTTACAAACTAGACTAGGTGACACCACCTAAGTCCTGAAGAGCGTTGTATTTCCCGGTTCGGGCATCCTTGACACGCCCGGGGCCGGATCACATATTGGCAGCGAGACCCAGTACCCCCAACGAGCTAGGGTCTTCTCCAGTGATCTTTTCGATTGATCCAGGTACATGCGTTGCATGCCTGGCGTGTGTCCGTGTCTGCCCGACAGGTGCCGTGGAAGTGCAGGAGCCCCTCGTCCGCATCGAGGAGGGCTCGTGCATCCGGTGCGGCCTCTGCGTGCCGGCCTGTCCGCACGACGCCATCGAGGTCACGGGGGAGCTGGGGCGGGCCATGGCGGTGGCCGCGCGGGGCGGCGGGGTCCTGATCCTCTCGCCCGAGGCGGCGGCGCACTTCTACCCCGCCACGCCGGAGCAGGTGGTGAACGCCTGCTACGCGGCCGGGTTCCGGATGGTGAACCGCGGCGTGGTGGGCGATGAGCTGGTGGCGCAGGAGTACCTCAAGCTGTGGCAGGACTCGAGCTGGGGCACGCTGATCCGGTCCACCGATCCGGTGGTGGTCGACACCATCCGCCGGGAGTTCCCGGAGCTGGTGCCCTATCTGGCCCCGGTGACCATTCCCGCGGTGGCGGAGGCGCGCTACCTGCGGGCGCAGCTGGGGGAGCGGCTGGAGATCGTCTACGCGGCGGTGTGCCCGCCGGCGGGGCGTCCGGAGCTGGACGCGGCGATCACCTTCAAGGACCTGGACCAGCTGCTCCGGCTGCGCGGGGTGAACCCGCAGTCACAGCCGGACTACTTCGTCCGGGTGCCGAGTGAGCGGCGGCGGCATCTCTCGACGGCGGGCGGGCTGCCCATCGCCATGCTCGAGGAGGTGCCGCACACCAGCAAGCGCTTCCGGAAGGTGCGGGGGCTCTCGGAGCTGCGGGCGCTGGCGCGCGCGGTGACGGTGGACCGGATGGACCTGGGCTTCGTGGACGTGCTGTCGCACGAGGGGTGGCTCGACCACCCGCTGTCGGGCCCGCGGGAGGAGCTGTTCTGGCGCCGGTCCCTGGTGGCGAGTACCGAGCCGCCCCGGAGCCGCTACGCGGTGGTGGACCAGTCGGTGGTGGCGAGCTACGGCGCCACCTTCCAGATCGAGCCGCGGCTGCAGCAGGCCGACCCGACCCGGGTCGAGGAGATCCTCGACGCCATCGGGCCGGGGCCCAACGGGAAGGCGTGGGACTGCCGGGCCTGCGGGTTCGCCAGCTGCGAGCTGTTCGCCCACGCGGCGGCCATGGGCCGGGCCAGCCTGCGGCAGTGTCCCCCGCACCAGGCGCGGCGGGTGGAGGAGGCCGAGCGCGACAGCGCGGTCGACGCGCTCACCGGACTCTCCGCCTACCGGGTGCTGCACGACCGGCTGACGTACGAGATCGAGCGCAGCAAGCGGAGCCTCGAGGGGTTCGCGCTGCTGTTCATCGACCTGGATTACTTCAAGCAGGTGAACGACCAGTTCGGGCACGAGGCGGGGAACCAGGTGCTCAAGGCGGTGGCGGCCGAGATCCGGCACGCCATCCGCGCCTCCGACCTGGCGGCGCGCTACGGGGGCGACGAGTTCGTGGTGATCCTCACCCGCACCGACCTCGAGGGCGCCAACCGCGTGGCCGAGGCCATCCGCGCCGGCATCGAGGGCGTGGGGCGCCGGCTGGGGTACCCGGTGGGGCATGTGACGGCGAGTATCGGGGTGGCCGAGTACGACGTGGGCCGCCCGCATGAAGGTGACCTCCTGGTGCAGGCCGACCGGGCGCTCTATCAGGCGAAGTCCCTGGGGCGGAACGCCGTCGCATGACGGCCCCCGCCCGCGAGGAGTAGACCGACGTGACCGGACCGTCTCCCCTGCGGCAGCCCGACCAGCCCCCGCGCGACGCGCGCGCCGGGGGCACGTTCGAGAACGCCCCCGATCCCTGGGGCGTCCGCCGGGCGGAGAACCTGCTCACCAGCCTCGAGGGCGTGCTCTCGGCCCGGGTGGTCACCACGCCGCTCGGCGAGGTGAGCGAGGTGCACATCCTGGCCAATGCGGGGCTGCAGCCCAAGCAGCTGGTCCGGAACATCGAATCCGCCCTCCTGGCCCAGCTCGGCCTCAAGGTGGACCATCGCAAGATCAGCATCGCCCAGACCGCCGAGGTGCGGCCCATCGAGGTGGTGGAGAAGGGCGTGGCCCGCGACCGCGCCATGAAGCGCGCGGCGCTGTTCGAGTCGCTCTTCGTGGCGCCCGGCAAGCGGCCCCACCGGGTGAGCCTGACGGTGTCGCTCTCCTTCGGCGGCAAGACCGGCAGCGCGGAGGAGGAGTCCTCCGACACCCCGCGCAGCAAGGTCGAGGCGGCCGCCCGCGCGGCGGTGCACGTGCTCGACCAGCTGCTCTCCGACCACTCGGTGGCCCTCGAGGGCGCCAAGATGGTCGACGCCTTCGACCGGCAGTTCGTCCTGGTGGCGGTGCAGGGGCTGGGCGGCCGCGAGGCCGTGCTCCTGATCGGCACCGCGGAAATCAAGGAAAGTGCGGAGCGGGCGGCGGTGTTCGCCGTCCTCGATGCCACCAATCGCTGGGCCGAGGCCCGGCGACCGACATAACGAAAGGGAAAAAACGGCGGCAGCCCTGGTCTCGGTGTTGGTTGCAGTAGCGGAGGCTAGCGGAACAATTGATGAGCGGAGCGTCGGCCATGCCATAGCGAGGCTTGGCTCCTTCCGAGGGTTCTTTCAGTACTCGACAAGGAGACGCTCATGCACGCTGTATATGCTCTGGTCGCGGCGTTTGTCGCGAAGGCTGCGGTGAAGGTTTTCACTGCGTCTGAAACCATCTCCTGGAACTAGTTCCACGAGGTGATTTGGCCGGGGCTGCCGCCTCACTTTTAAAGCGAGAGATGATGTCGGCCAATTCGACCCGTGTTCGAGTGATCGTCTTCGGTACTGTCATGCTCGCCGCCAGTTGTCTGGCGGTGGCGTGGCAGGGTCATGCCGAATTCCCGGGCGGTTGGCCATTCGTCAGTTTCATTGTTGTTGCCGTCCTCCTCGAACGAACTGGGAGCAATCTCCGGTTCGAGGCCAAAGGGTCGACCTCGTTTGTTATCCACCTCGCCTCAGGGATTCTGTTCGGCCCATTCTGGGGGAGCCTCATTGCAGGCGCCTCCACTGCCATCAGTCAACTCCTTGATCGCAAGCCAGGGGTCAAGGTCCTCTTCAATGCGTGCCAACATCTAGTCTCAGTCGCAGGTGGGTTGCTCGTCACCGAGCTTGCTGGCGCGCAGTTTCCTCTTTTCGGGCTCGGGGCTACCGAACGGCTTGGTGCCATCCATTTCGGGCATGACCTGTTCTATTTCTTGTTGTTCGCAGGACTCTACTTCACGTCGAATTCTGCCACGGTCAGTGCGGTGATTTCAGCGAGCACTGGCAATCGATTCATGGAGGTCTGGCACTTCAGTGGGCGCGGTGTAATTGGCTATGATCTCGCGGCGAGCTTCCTTGCCATCGCACTCGCCTGGCTGTATGTCGGTTTCCAAGACTGGGTCGGTGCTGGCTCGCTGGGGCTGGTCTTGGCGCTGGCTCCAATTGTGGCAATCAGGCATGTCTATGGACTCTATCGGCGCTTGCAGAACAGCGGCCGCGAGTTGCTCGATCTGATGGTCAAGGCAATTGAGGCCCGAGACCCATACACGTCAGGCCACTCGGTCCGTGTCGCTACTTTGGCGAAGGCGATAGCACAAGAAGCGAAGATGTCAGCTGAGGAGGTCGAGCAGGTATTCACTGCTGCGGTACTCCACGACGTCGGCAAAATCCACGAGGAATTCGCCCCGCTGCTGCGGAAAGACTCCAAGCTCACGCCCGAGGAGACCGCGCTGCTGCAGACCCACCCGGTCAAGAGCGCCGACCTGGTGGGGATCATCTCGTCGTTCCGGGGCACGGTCCAGGACGCGGTGCGCAGCCACCACGAGCGCTGGGACGGCGGTGGCTACCCCGATGGCCTCGCCGGCGAGGCCATCCCGCTCGGGGCCCGGATCATCATGATCTCGGACACCACCGACGCCATGACCACCGACCGGCCCTACCGGAAGCGGCTGCCGATCGACGCCGTGGTGGCCGAGCTCCAGAAGTACCGGGGCACCCAGTTTGACCCGCGACTTGTCGACATGGTCGTGAACTCAGTCACAGTGCGAAGGGTCATGTCGGATGTCTCCGCTGCGTCGAGCCGCCCCGCGGAATCTCCGAGCGACAACGGGTCCAAGCGAGTCCAGTCGACTCCTGGGGGGCTACTTCGCGGGCGCCCGAGCTGGCCGAGAATCCGAGCCTTCTAGTCGAATGCCTCCAGTCTCAAAAGCTGGGTTGTAACTGGCTCAGGTAGTCTGGACAATGCCAGGGAGAGCTCGACGCGTGCGGTCTCTGTGCTAAGTCCAAGCCTCTCGCGGCAGAGCACTAACGATCCGTATAACTCTGCTTGGTCAAAAGACTCGAGTTCCCCTCCGTTATTGGCTAGATCCTCCAGAATCCGGGTACACTCGTGAACCCCGAGGTACGCCCTTAGGCGGTATGTCCAGCGAGCAGAACGACCGATTTCACCAGAAGATAGTGGGCGGATGCCAGTGTCCTCCGATACTTCCAGGGCCAGCGCATCGGCATCGGTCTTCGCACCGGTAAGCAAGAGCAGGTCCGCTGCAAAGAACCCCAGGCGCTGACGGACCCAGAGAATGTCGTGCTCCTTCCATGCATTCCTCAGCATCCCGATCTGCTGAACAGCATCGCGCGTCATTCCTAGCATCGCAAGCGACCATGCGTGCCAATGTCTCACGAGATCGAGCTGCCAGGTGCCGCGATGCGCTTGCCCGATGGTTACTCCGCGTGTGCTCCAGTCGAGGGCGAGCTTGTACTGGCCCAATCTCCCGTGTGACATCGCGAGATTTTGACACGTCACGCATGCAGACAGGTGATCACCGAGCTTGCCGTACAGTCTATTGCTCTCCTTCACGTATGGAATCGCAAACTCATATTCCGCCCGTCCCACCGCAAACGCACCCACTGTATTGCAGAGAGCCGCGACTGCGCTCGACTCAATTCCTCGGGCTTGGGCTTCAGCGCTCAGCGAGGTGAGGAGGTTCTTGATGTCCGGAAATTGGGTGAGTACTCGTTTCCTGTATGCGACGACCGCAAGTAGGCGCGCCGCGGCGACTCTTAGCTCAAATATCCGATGACCAGATGAGTACTTCGAGGTCATGTCCAAAAGGTCGGCTAACCTGTCTTGACGCTGCGTCGAGAACACTAGGCAATACGCTGCGGAAAGCAGTGGGACTTTCTCGGTGTCGTCAGTAGTCTCCGCCAGGCACTCGAGGACGAGGCCCACCAATTCCTCAGCCTGTCCGCTTTCGGTACAAAGTCGAGCTCTCCCTGCAAGTTGAAGCGCGCGCTCCATCCCGGTCAGCAGGCCCGTTTGCCCGGACGGCAGGCACCCCAACGACTCCCCCCACCGCCCCTGCTCCTGCAGCGCCTGCACCAGCGCCAGCTGGGCCGGCACCCGGTACCGCACGCTCAATGAGGGCAGCGCGCTCGACAACGCCAGCTCCGCCTCCACCGGCGCCCCCTTGGCCAGGGTCTCCTGCGCCCCCCGCAGCAGGTAGGGCTCCGCCTCCGCCGGCCGCCCCGCCCGGTAGCAGTGCCACGCCAGCATCAGCCCCGGTACCGGCTCCCCGCGCCCCTCCGCCGCCAGCAGCCGGTCGGCGATGCGCCCATGCACCGCCCGCCGCACCGGTGACGGCACCTCCAGATAGGTGTACCGCCGCAGCAGCTCGTTCCGGAACTCGACCCCCTTCCCGCCATCCCGCAGGATCCGCGTCCCGGTGAGCTCCGTCAGGCCCTTCAGGGTATCGGCCAGGGTGAGATCCACGATGTCGTACATCGAGAGGTCGTTGAGCCGCTCGCCGAGGATGGCCGCCAGGTGCAGCGCCGAGCGCGCCGTGGGCGAGAGGTCGCGCAGCACCCGGGCAAAGAGCTGCTCGTACGCCGCCGCGTGGTCGGGCGCCCGCGCCGGGTCCTCGGTCATCGCGCCGACCGCCAGCGCCAGGCACTGCTCCCCGTGCTGCCGCCAATCGTCGAACAGGAGCTCCGCCAGCATCGGCACTCCGGCCGCCGCCTGCAGCAGCGCCACCCGCACCGGCGCCGGCAGCACCTGTTCCGCGCCGGCGGCCAGCGCCTCCACCACCACCCCCATCTCCTCCGGCGTGAGCGGCTCCAGCCGCACCGCCTCGAGTCCCAGCGGCTCCATCACCTCCAGCAGCCGCCGCGCGCTCGGCGCCCCCTGGAGCTCGGGCTCCCGCGCCGCGAGCAGCAGCATCGCCCGCTGGTCCTGGGTGCGCCGCATGAGCAGGTGCAGCACCGCGATGCTGGCGTCGTCGGCCAGGTGCACATCATCCACCACCAGCACCACCGGATGCTCTTCCGCGACGGCGGTGATCAGCTCGTGCACCGCCTCGGTGAAGCGGAGCCGGGCGCTCTCGCCGGCGGTGTCCCGCGGCGGCGGCAGGTTGCGGTAGCGGAGCGCCACCATCGGGATCATCCGGGCCAGCTCCGCCAGCCACTCCGGGCTGGTCCCGCCGGCCCCGGGCCGCTCCAGCAGTACCCGCACCAGCCCCCCCACGGCGGCGTACGGGATCTGCTGCTCCATCTCGTAGCACTGCACCCGGGCCGAGACCGCCCCCTCGAGGCCGGTGGCCATCGTGAGCCGCTCCAGCAGCGTCGTCTTGCCGAGCCCCGAGTCGCCCAGCACCAGGCCGTGCCGGCCGGCGCCGTCCCGGGTGGACTCCCAGCGCTCGTACAGCTTCCGGTACTGCTGCGCCCGCCCCACGAAGGCGTGATGCCGCCACTGCTCCGTGGCCACCGGCGGCACCTGCGCCGCGCCCGCCGGGGTGTACCCCCGCTGCCGCAGGCGGAGCGCCATCCCCTCCAGCAGCGGCGAGGGCGCGGCGTCCAGCTCTTCCGCCAGCTGGTCGCGCCAGGCGCGGAAGATCCGCAGCGCCGAGACCCGGTCCCCGGCAAAGGCCCGGGCCTCCATCTTGGCCCGCACCGCGTCCTCCGCGAGCGGGTCGAGGGCCAGCAGTCGGTCCGCGTGGGGCTCGATCGCGGCGAAGTCGCCGGTGCGGCGGCAGCGGTCGAGCAGGAGGACCAGGGCGTCGCGGATCGGGGGCAGCCAGCGCGCCCGCATCCCATCGCGCCAGAACATGAACTCCGGCGCCCGGGTGATCTCGAAGCCCTCGAGGAAGCCCGCCACCATGAGCGGCGGGTGCTGGTCATCGCCCAGCACGTCTCCCCGCGCCAGGCGGTCCAGGTCCACCGCCAGGTCGGGGGCCACGAACCGGATGGTGTCCCGGGTGGTCTCGAAGGTCCGCGGCCCGAGCCGCGACCGCAGCACCGACAGCGCCGTGGCCAGGCTGTGCCGGCCTTCCGCCGGCCGCGCGTCGGGCCACAGCAGGTCGACCAGCCGGTCCCGGCGCAGCGGCTCCCGGGGTTCGGTGACCAGGTACGCCAGCAGGGCCAGGTGCTTCCGGACCCGGAAGCGCACCAGGTCGCCCCCGGGGCCACGAAGCTCCGGGGGGCCAAGGCAGCGGAAGAAGAAGCGTGCGGGCATGGATCGTCGGTACGCCGCGGGCATCAACCAATCGTCAAACTCCGCGCCCCCACCGGCGCGGGCGGGTGGTCCTATTCTTCCGCCCCCGTGCCGGGCCGCAAGGGGAGGCGGCTAGATTGCAGGCCACTTCTCACCGGAGCGTCACGGATGTCGCGGCCGACCCCCCGGGCCCTGCCCGCCCTCCTCCTCGCCGGCCTCGCCGCCTGCGGCAACATCAGCGGCACCGTCGGCAGCAACGGCCCCACCCTGAGCCAGCAGCTGGAGCTCCGCCTGACGATGGAGGACGAGGTCGAGAGCGCCGCCAGCGCCCTGACCCTGGCCCACCCGGGCGTCCCTCCCGCCTTCGGGGCCCCGGCCGGCTGCCCCGCCGCCTCCTCCACCACCGACAGCGACGGCGACGGCATCCCCAATGACGCCACCTACACCTTCCTCAACCCGCCCTGCAGCGTCACCGGCCTCGGCGGCGGGGACTACGCGGTCACCGGCACCCTCCGGGTCCAGGACCCGAGCGGCGCCAACGGCACCGCCTTCAACCTGACCCTCACCGACCTGGCCTGGAGCTTCACCGACAGCGCCGGGACGCTGACCTACACCGCCACCCGCAACGGCACCCGCACCCGGCTGGGCTCGAGCAACGGCGCCAGCCTGGCGGTGGACATGGAGATCGTCCGGGACCGGCCCAACCGGGTGGCGGCCACGATCAACCTCGCCACCACCACCAGCTTCACCGCCAGCGTGCCCGGCACCGTCCAGGCCGACCAGCCGCTCCCCGACGGGACCATCACCATCGCCGGGACGCTCGACTGGCAGCGCAGCAGCGAACAGTGGTCGCTGGCCGTGGCCACCCCGCAGCCGCTCAACTACGACGCGGACTGCACCGATACGCCCCAGCGCATCAAGGCCGGCAAGCTGACCCTCTCCGGCACCGTCCGCGGCGAGGTCGGCGTCCTGACCCTTACCTGGACGGCCTGTGGCGCCCCCCCCAACCGGAGCTGGACCCCCGGGGCCTGAATCCCGCTCAGGATCTTGCGCTGGGTCACATCGGGACTGTGCCGCGGGTGACGGCGCAGCCCCGAGGCCACGGTCTATCTTGCGGTCTGGCAGGCATTTCCGGCCCACGGGCCGGCATCAACCGTTGCGGAGGAAGAGCCATGAAGGGGATGAGCGGGCTTCGGCGTTTTGCGATGGGTCTGGCGACCGTCACGGCGGTGGCCGCCTGCGGCGACAGCGGCGGTCCCAAGGGGAATGACACGATCGATCCCGCCCAGGCGGCGGTGGTGGGGCAGGAGGCGGCCGGCCAGATCGCCGATATCGCCAGCGACCTGACCACCCTCAACGCCTCCAGCGGCGGCCTGGGCAGCGGGCTCTTCGCGCCCGGCGCGCCCGGCAATCGGGTGGCCCGCATCATCGGGCGCAGCCTGCCCAGCCAGTACCAGGCCCAGTTCGCCGCCTTCGCCGCCCCGGACGCGGCGTGCGTGCCGGTGGTCTCCGGCGACACGCTCGATTCCGACGCCGACGGCATCATCAACAACGTCACCCTGACCTTTGGCCCCGGCGACTGCGCCTACCAGGACTCCCTGGGCAACGGCTTCGCGGTGACCGGCGCGTTCAGCCTGCAGGACACCGACGGCGGCGCCACCCTGTGGGGCTTTGCGGTGGACTACAGCCACTTCCGGGTGCTCTTCTACACCGACTCCGCCAGCGCCGGGTACGAGTTCGACGGCGGCTACGACGCCACGGTCACGGCGAACAACGCCACCGCCAACCAGAACTTCATCGCCCGCTGGCGGCTGAACGGCAACCCGGTGCTCCGCGCCGACTACGCCTGGGGCGTGACCTTCCTGCCCGACACCGGCAGCCTCGACCCCGGCCAGGGCGAGCTGCAGAGCGGCACCTTCGACATCACCGGCGACTACAGCTGGTCCGGCAACTTCGGCCAGGCTGACGGCGACTGGAGCTTCACCGTCTCCACCCCGACGCCGCTGCACTACAACCAGGCCTGCGACACCGATCCGGAGCTCGACGGCGGGCAGGTGCGCGCCGCGATCAACGGGCGGAACAACATCGGCTTCACCGTGGATTACGGCCCGGGCTGCGGGCAGGAGACGGTGAACACCTTCGACGCCAACGCGAGCTGACCGGCGCCGGCCCCTGACAGCCGAACGGCCCGGGCGGTTGCCCGGGCCGTTCGTCATTTCCGCGCCCCGCGCCATCGCTCAGGCGGTCCAGCCGCTCCCGGCGATCAGCTCCCGCACCACGTCGTCGTTGGTCCGCCCCGCTGCCTCGGCGGCGAAGTTGGTCACCACCCGGTGCCGCAGCACCGGGAGCGCCACCGCCCGCACGTCCTCGAGGTCGGCCATGGGGCGCCCGGCGATCGCCGCCCGCGCCTTGGCGCCCAGCACCAGGTACTGCGAGGCGCGCGGCCCCGCCCCCCACTCCACGTACTCGCGCACCAGCGCCGGGGCGTCGCCGTCCGCCGGCCGGGTGAGCCGGGTGAGCGCCACCGCCGCCCGCACCAGCTGCTTCGACACCGGGATCCGGCGCACCAGCTCCTGCGCCGCCCGCACCTGGGCCGCGTCGAGCACCGGCTCGAGCCGCGCCGCCCGCGCTCCGGTGGTCTGCTCCACGATGGCCTCCTCCTCGCTCCGGGTGGGGTACCCCACCCGCAGCTCGAGCATGAAGCGGTCGAGCTGGGCCTCGGGCAGCGGGTAGGTGCCTTCCTGCTCGATCGGGTTCTGGGTGGCCAGCACGAAGAACGGCTCGGGGAGGTGGTAGGTCTGGCCCCCTGCCGTCACCTCGTGTTCCTGCATGGCCTGGAGCAGCGCCGCCTGGGTCTTGGGCGGGGTCCGGTTGATCTCGTCGGCCAGCACCACGTTGGCGAAGATCGGGCCCTGCACGAACCGGAAGACCCGCTTGCCGGTGCTCAGGTCCTCCTCGATGATCTCGGTGCCGGTGATGTCCGACGGCATGAGGTCCGGGGTGAACTGCACCCGGTTGAACGACAGGTGCAGCGCCTCGGCCACGGTGGAGACCATCAGCGTCTTGGCGAGCCCCGGGACCCCGATCAGCAGCGCATGGCCGCCGGCCAGGATGGCCGTCAGGATCCCGTCCACCGCCTCCTGCTGCCCCACGATCCGGCGCGCCACCTGCCCCCGGAGGTGCTCCACCGCGCGGGCCAGGCTGGCCAGGTGCTCGACGTCCGACTGGGGCTGGGTGGCGGTCATGGGATCCGGGTTGGGCCGAGAGGGCGGGAGGCAGGGGCGCTCCCGAGTACGGGCAAGAGGTTAGCGGGTTTCGCCGGGAGCGGCAAATGCGTTGAACGTTTCGGGTGGGGACGGGGGGTAGGGGATTGGGCGATCAGGCGATCAGGCGATTAGGCGATTGGGCGGTTGGGCGGTTGGGCGGTTCGACAGTAAGGCGGTATCCACTGGTCGGCAGGCCCCCCCCAATCCCCCAATCGCCCAACCGCCCCGACCCCCTCCCCTCAGAGTTTGCGAAATATTTCACAAGCGGGTACTTTTCCCCGGCTTATGGGGCCGAAAAAGCCGGTCGGCCGGGAGCTGGGCCAGGCGTGGAAGTACGACACCCTCGGCTACACCTTCGCCTTCAGCGTCATCCTGTGTGCTGGGGCGGGCTACCTGCTCGACCGGGGCCTGGGCACGATGCCCTTCCTGACGATCCTCGGTACGCTGGTGGGCGCCGGGCTGGCATTCCTGTGGGTGTTCCTCAAGGTGCGGCAGGACGAGGACGCGTTCCGCGCCCGGCACCGCCCGCCCACGGAGCCGCCGGTCTCGTGAAGGTGCTTGCCGCCGGGCTGCCGCTTACCGCCCTGGTCACGGCGGCGTTGGTGGCCTGGCTGGGCCGGGCGGCGCTGTTGCCGGCCGCGGTGATGGGCGGGGTGGCGATCGCCATCGAGCTGGTGGCGGTGCGGGCACTGCGCCGCGGGCTGGCCGCCCCGGGGACGGCCGAGTTCTTCAAGGGATTCGGCATCGGGATGATGCTCCGCCTCGGCGGGGTGGTGCTGTTCGCGGGGCTCGCGGCGTGGGACCAGGAGCGGTTCCTCCCGCTGGCGGCCGGGCTGGGTTACGTCGGGGTCCTCATTCCCCTGCTCTTTCTCGAGGTCAGGTTCATCCGATGATGCTCCAGGAAGCGGTCAACGTCGGCGAGATGGTGCTGCACCACACGGCGGACGCGTGCGTGATCGACGCCTACCCGCTGTTCGAGTGGCACATCCCGGGCTGTCACCTGCAGTACCCGGTGTCGGCGTCGCTCTCGCCCACGAAGCACGTGATCTTCATGGTGCTGGCGGCGGTGCTGGTGTTCGTGTCGATGTGGGTGGCCGCGCGCGGCGTGGCCCGCACCCGGGCGGGCGAGGCGCCCAAGGGCTTCGCCGGCGCGATGGAGGGCCTGGTGCTCTGGGTCCGCAACGACATCGCCATCGCCAACATCGGGCACGACGGCGCGAAGTTCGCCCCGCTCATCATCACCCTGTTCTTCTTCATCCTCTACTGCAACCTGCTCGGCCTGCTCCCCTGGGGCAGCGCGGCCACCGGCAACCTCTCGGTCACCGGCGGGCTGGCCATCATCGTGTTCCTGACGGTGGAGATCGCGGGCTTCCTCAAGATCGGCCCCAAGGCCTACCTGGCGACGATCTTCCCCCACTTCCCGGGCATGCACGGCCCGGGCGCGGTGGCGCTCTCGATCTTCATGGCGCCGATCGAGCTGCTGGGCAAGATCGTCAAGCCGTTCGCGCTCGCGGTCCGGTTGTTCGGCAACATGACCGCCGGCCACTTCGTGATCCTGTCGCTGTTCGGGATCGTGTTCCTGTTCGGCCACCTGGGCATGTGGAGCTACGGCATCGGCATCGCCACGGCGGTGCTGGTGGTGGGCATCATGCTGCTGGAGCTGATCGTGGCGCTGCTGCAGGCGTACGTCTTCGCGCTGCTCAGCTCGGTCTTCATCGGGCTGATGCAGCACGAGCACTAGGGGCGGCAGGGCGGTACGGCGGTACGCAGTTGGGCACCCGAGGGCGGCATCCGGCCGCGGGGGCCCGGTAGCCCGGCCGAATGGCGGGGCGATATCCGCTGCCCTCCGGGGCGCTGGCGGATCGCGGTGCGGGCCCGGGCCGGGAGACCTGGGCACCCGCCGGTGGATGCAGCGGCGCCGACCGGGCGCCATCACACGCAATCTCCCACGGGTTCACTCAGGGGAATGACATGCTGAACATGCTCGCTCTGCTCCAGGAAGTCGCGCCGGCGGCCGGCGCCGGTTATGGCCTGCTCGGGGCCGGTCTCGCCATCGGTCTCGCCGTGATCGGCGCGGGCCTGGGCCTGGGCCGCATCGGTGGCCAGGTGGCCGAGTCGATCGCCCGCCAGCCCGAGGCGGCCGGCGACATCCGTGGCGCGGGCCTGCTGATCGCGGTGCTGCTCGAGGGCGCGACGATCATCGCCCTGGTGTTCGCGCTGCTCTTCAAGCTCATCAAGTAACCCGAAAGCGCGGGCTCCATGATCACCATGCTGCTGACGCTGGTCTCGGAGGGCGGGGAGGGCGGCGCGCCGTCGCCCTTCGCGGTCAACTCCGGGCTCGTCATCTGGACCTGGGTGGTCTTCGTCGTCCTCCTGTTCCTGCTGAAGAAGTTCGCCTTCCCGGCGATCCTCAAGGCCACGGAGGAGCGGGAGCGCACCATCGCCCGCCAGCTGGACGAGGCCGCGAAGGCCACCACGGAAGCGAAGGCGCTGCTCGACGAGAACCGGCGGCTGCTCGCCGAGGCCCGGACCCAGGCGCAGGCCATGATGGCCGAGGCCAAGTCCGCGGCCGAGAAGGAGCGGGCGACGGCGATCGACAAGACCCGGCACGAGCAGGATGAGCTGCTCGAACGGGCCCGGCGCGACATCGCGGCCGAGCGGGACAAGGCGCTGACGGACCTCCGCCGCGAGGCGGTGGACCTCTCGCTGGCGGCGGCCGGCCGGCTCATCGGCCAGAAGCTCGACGGCGCCTCCGACCGGTCGCTGGTCGAGGGCTACCTCGCCAGCCTGGAGAAGGCCAAGTGACGAACGAGACCATCGCCCGCAACTACGCCGAGGCGCTGTTCGCCCTCGGCGAAAAGAGCGGGCGCACGGCGCAGTACGCCGACCTGCTCGACGCGGTGGCGGGCGGGATCGCCGCCGCGCCGGCGGTGCAGGCGGTGCTGATGTCGCCCCGGGTCACCAAGACGCAGAAGACCGCGATCCTCGCCGGGGCGCTGCCGGACGCGCCCCGGGAGTTCGTGCTCTTCCTCGGCTCGGTGGTCCGTCGCGGCCGCCAGGGCCTGTTCCGGGAGATGGCCCAGGAGTATCTCGGGCTGGTGGACCTCAAGCTCAACCGCGTCCGGGCGTCGGTCACCGTGGCGCGGCCGGCCGACGAGGCGCTGCGGAAGGCCATCGCCGCGCGGCTCACCGAGGTGATGGGCAAGCTGGTCCTGCCCCAGTTCACCGAGGACCCGTCGATCCTGGGCGGGGTCGTGGTCCGGGTCGGCGACCGGGTGTTCGATGGCTCGGTCAAGCGCCGGATGACGATGCTCCGGCGGGCGCTGCTGGCCCGCTAGGCACCTCCCCCGGCTCCCAGCACGGGCCCACCCCGCACGGGTGGGCCCGTCTGCGTTTCCCCGCCCGGCGCTTGACAGCCGCGCCGGCGGCCGACACATCTAGGCGCCTCTCCCACGGATCCCGTCATGTCACGCCGCGTCACCCTGCTGCTCCTCCTGGCCCTTGGCATGGCCGGGAGCGCCCGCGCCCAGGCACCTGTCACCGACCCGTGGGCCGCCGACCTCGACGCCTTCATCCGGCGCGGGACCGCCGAGTGGTCGATTCCCGGCCTCGCGGTGGCGGTGGTCCGCAATGACTCCGTGGTGTTCCTCCGGGGCTACGGCGTCCGGGAGCTGGGGCAGCCCGGCACCGTGGGCCCGCGTACGCTCTTCGGGATCATGTCCACCACCAAGGCCATGACCGCCGCCGCGCTCGCGATGCTGGTGGACGACGGCACCCTCGCCTGGGACGACCCGGTCACCCGCTGGGTGCCGGAGTTCCAGATGCCGGACCCCTACGTGACCGCCTCGCTCCGGGTGGTGGACCTGCTCACCCACAATGCCGGGCTCGGCAACGCGGACCTCCTCTGGAGCCGTGGCGACATCAGCCGGGCGGAGATCTTCCGCCGGCTCCGGTTGCTGACCCCCGAGTACCCGCTGCGGGGCGGTTTCGTCTACCAGAACGTGATGTACGGCCTGGCCGGCGAGGTGGTGGCCCGGGCCTCGGGGATGCGCTACGAGGAGTTCCTGCGCCGCCGGCTGTTCAACCCCCTCGGCATGACGCGCAGCTACGGCAGCCTCGCGGCCATGGAGGCCGCCACCGACCCCGACCGGTCGGTGCCGCACTATCGCATCCGCGACACCATCCGGGTCATCGGCGAGGACAATGTGGACGTGGTGGGGAGCGCCGGGGCGGTCTGGTCCACCGCAGAGGACATGGCGGTCTGGGTCCGCTTCCTCCTGGCGGGCGGCCGCACCGCCGGCGGGCGCCGGCTCCTGGGCGAGGCGTCCGTCGCCACGCTCTTCGACCCCCACGCCATCATCCCGCCGGCGCAGTATTACCCCACCGCCACGCTCACCCGGCCGCACTGGCGCACCTACGGGCTGGGCTGGTTCGAGCAGGACTACCGGGGCGAGTTCGTCGCGTTCCACACCGGGAGCCTGGCGGGGCGCACCGCGATCGTGGGCCTGCTGCCCGGGCGGAATACCGGCGTCGTGGTGCTCGGCAACCTCGACCACGCGGAGTTCCGCCACGCCCTCATGCTCAAAGTGTTCGATCTGGCCATCGGCGGCCCGCCGCGGGACTGGAACCGGGAACTGCTTTCGCTCTACGCGGAGCGCCGGTCCGCCTCCGCCGACCCCGTGGCGGACCGGGTACCCGGCACGCGGCCGTCCCTGCCGCTGGACGCGTACGCGGGCCGCTACGCGCATCCGGTCTGGGGCGACGCGGTGATCACGCGCGAGAGCGAGGGGCTCAGCCTCCGGATGGGCGCCTCGCCCGACCTGGCCGGCCCGCTCGAGCACCTGCACTACGACACCTTCCTGGCCCGCCTGGGCGACGGCCGCGATGCGCCGCCCCGGGTGGTCTTCGTGCTCGACCCGGACGGCGGGGTGGCCGAACTGCGCGTCCCGGAGTACGGCCTCGAGGGATTCCGGCGGCAACCCTGAGGCCGGGACCGGAATTTGCTCCATGGTGAGGTAACCCCTCACCTGGATGTCTGATCATGCTACGCCGGACGATCTGGCGCGCTCTCCCGCTGCTCGCGTGCTCCATCGCCCCCCTGGCCGGCCAGCAGCCCAGGGGCCCCTCCCTGCAGGCGTATGGCTCCGCCCGGGTGCGGTACGAAGGCTGGAGCTGGTTCGACCCGGGCAGCGCGGCTCCGACCATCCCCGGGGCCAACAGCTACGGCTACGGCGCCGCGCTCCTCAAGGGGGGGCTCCGGTTCGACACCCGGCGCTGGTTGGATGCCACGCTGGAACTGCAGCACACCACGCTGCTCGGCCTGCCCGAGGATGCCCGGGGTCCGGCGCCCATCGGCGAGATGGGGGGCGGCGCCTCCCACTTCACCCCGCACGCCAAGTCGAACGACAGCCGGATATTCGTCAACCAGGCGTTCCTGACGCTCAAGCGACCGGGGCACGGGGCGACCTTCCTGCGGGCCGGCCGCTTCGATTACATGGACGGCACCGAAGCCCCCACCACCGATCCGACCCTCGAGTGGCTGCGGCGCAGCCGGGTGGCGGGGCGGCTGATCGCCAACTTCGGGTTCAGCCACGTGCAGCGCACCTTCGATGGCGGCGCGGCGGCGCTCGACGGCAAGGGTGCCAACCTGACCCTCTTCGCGGCCCATCCACGGCAGGGAGGCTTCGAGCTCAACGGCGGCAAGGAGATGACGGAGGTGGACATCGCCGCCGCCACCCTGACCGTGAAGCCCGCGCGGCTCGGCGGGAAGGCCGAGGCGCGGCTCTTCGCGATGTACTACGCCGACCGGCGCTCGCCCGCCGATTCGGTGATCAAGGCCGACAACCGCCCCGCCCCGGTGCGCAGCGCCGACAGCGCCGAGATCCGCATTCCCATGATCGGCGGCCACTTCCTGCGCCATGGCCCCCTGGGCCGGGGCGAGTGGGACGCCACGCTGTGGGGCGTGTACCAGGCCGGCAGCTGGGGCGCGCTCGACCACCGTGCCTGGGCCGTGGCGGCCGAGGCCGGCTACCAGTTCTCCCGGGCGCCGTGGAAGCCGTGGCTCCGGGCGGGGTACAACCGCTCCTCCGGCGACGACGACCCGAACGACGGCACCCATGGCACGTTCTTCCAGGCCATGACCACCGTGCGGCCGTTCGCCCAGTTCCCGTTCTTCAACCTGATGAACAACGAGGACCTCTTCGCGCAGCTGGTGCTCCGTCCCGTCCCCGGGCGGCTCACCCTGCGCACCGACGTGCACCGGATCCGCCTGGCGGAGGCCAACGACCTCTGGTACGGCGGGTCGGGGGCGTTCCAGCGGCGGGGCTCCTTCGGGTTCGGTGGCCGGCCCAGCGGTGGGCGGACCGACCTCGCCACGCTGGCCGACCTCTCCGTGGACTACGCCGTCCGCCCCTGGTGGACGATGTACGGGTACGTGGGACACGCCTTCGGCGGCTCGGTGGTGCGTGGGGTCTACGCCGGCGACGGGGCCACCCTGGCCTACCTGGAGCTGACCTTCCGCCGTCCGTAGCCCGGGTGGCGCCCGGCCCGCCGGAACTGTGCACTCCGGTGGGCCGTCGGTATCATTCGGCATGAACCTGACCCTCTTCCTCCTCGCCGCGGCGCAGCTGCCCGCTGCTCCCCAGGCCCCGTACTGGCAGCAGGGCGTCCGCTACGAGATCCGGGCCCGCCTGGATGAGCCCACCGGCGTCCTCGCCGGCCAGCAGCAGGTGACCTACATCAACCGGTCGCCGGACACCCTGACCACCTTCGCCTTCCACCTGCACCTGAACGCCTTCCGCCCCGGCTCCCGCTGGGCGGATGCCGACTCGGTGGAACGGCGCCGCCGGTTCAACGACCTCCAGGACCCCGACTACGCCTTTGCCCACGTCCGCAACGTGCGGATGATGGGGCAGGGGGTCACGCCGGTCTTTCCCTTCGCGCCCGACAGCACCATCGCGCGGTTCACGCTGCCCCGGCCGCTGGCGCCCGGCGACTCGATGGTGGTGGACCTCGACTTCGACGCCCGCCCCTCCACCACCCCGCGCCGCCAGGGCCGGCGCGGCCGGGCCTTCGACTTTGCCCAGTCGTATCCCAAGGTGGTGGTCTACGACAAGCACGGCTGGAACGAGCAGCCGCTGTACCCGGGGGGCGAGTTCTATGGCGAGTTCGCCACCTACCTGGTGGAGCTCGACCTCCCCCGCGACCAGGTGATGGGGGCCACCGGGGTGCCGATCTGCGGCGACCCCGGCTGGGAGTCCGCCAACCAGGTCCCCGACCGGCCCATCCAGTACCAGCGCGACTACTACCCGAACGCCCCGCGGTACACCGCGGTGGGCACCGAGTGCGTGCGCGCGATGGAGGGTCCGCCGCGCGACGTGGCGCTGGTCATGGGCCGCAAGCGGGTGGTGTGGTACGCCGAGGACGTCCACCACTGGGCGGCCAGCCTCAACCCGGCCTACCGGTACGAGGGCGCCGCGTATGGGCCGGTGGCGGTGCACGTGCTCTACCAGCCGGGCGATACCGCGAGCTGGGGCCGGGGCGTGGCCACCCTGCGCACGGTGAAGGCGCTCGAGTGGCTCCATCACATCTACGGCCCCTTCGCCTGGCCGCAGATCACCAACGTGCACCGCATCGAGGGGGGCGGCACCGAGTTCCCCATGATGATCATGGACGGCTCGGCGGGGCAGGGGCTCATCGTCCACGAGCTGGGCCACAACTACACCATGGGCATCCTCGCCAACAACGAGTGGCGCGAGGGGTGGCTCGACGAGGGCTTCACCAGCTTCCAGACTTCCCTCTTCAGCGCCACCCAGCCGGGCGGCACCGACGAGGACCCGGCCGATGACTCGTTCCTGACCGGGCTCGACCTCGACGGGATGTCCGAGCCGGCCAGCCTGGTGAGCGACAAGTACCGCGACTTCACCAGCTACGGCATCAGCATCTACAGCCGGGGCGAGATGTTCTTCCACCGGCTGCGGTACATCGTCGGCGATGAGGCCATGCTGCGCATCCTGCGGACGTTTTACGACCGGTGGAAGCTCAAGCACGTGGACGAGGCGGCCTTCCGCGCGGTGGCCGAGGAGGTGAGCGGGATGGACCTCGGCGCGTTCTTCGGCCAGGGCCTCCACGGGACGGCGCTGGTGGACTACGCGGTCGGCCGGGTGAAGGTCGAGCCGTCAAGCCGCCGGGCCGCCGAGCAGGCCGGGTGGGACACCCGCGTCGAGGTGCTGCGCAAGGCCGACGGCCGGATCCCGGTCGAGGTGTGGGTCTTCGGCGCGACCGACACCGCGGTGGTCCGGACCGACGGGGCGGCCACCGCCGAGTGGGCCACGGTGCACACCCGCTCGAAGCCGCGCGAGGTGCGGATCGACCCGCGGGTCCGCACCGGCGACTGGAACATGCTCAACAACACCTGGCGCAAGGGCTTCCTCGGCATCGTCACGCGGGAACCGAAGCGGGAGCGGTACCTCGATACCGGGTTCAGCCAGCGCACCGCCCGCGACCGCCGCACCGAGGGCACCATGCCGGTGGCCTGGTACAACGACGCCGCCGGCATCACCCTCGGCTTCCGGACCCGGGAGGACTACTTCGGCCGGTTCGAGCAGAACCTCACGATGTTCAGCTACGGCACCGGGTGGGAGTCCGATCGCGACGTGAAGGACTCCGACTTCCTGATCCGGATGCGCAACCCGACGGCGCTGCGGGCGCCCGGGCTGTCACAGACCCTCGAGGGCTACAACGTCGAGGGCCGCTACGGCGCCCGGCTGGCGGTGGAGCAGACCCGCCGGCCGCACCTGAGCTTCGGCCCTACCCACACCGTGGGGGCCTCGCTCACCTGGCACGTGCCCGACGATGCCCGCTACCTGGAGCCCGGGTACTACGACGATGCCGGGACGGTGGAGCTCGGGCTCACCGGGGGTGTCACCGACCAGGTCAACGGCTGGAACCTCTCCAGCCGCCTCGGCGTGGCCGGCGGTCTGGCGTACAACCCGGACGGCCTCGCCGCCGCCACCGGGCGGACCGACCTCGATCCCGTCTACGGCCGCGGCACGCTCGAGCTGGAGGCCCGCCGGGCCCTCGGAGGGGCGGCGCCCGGCCGGCCGGCGCGCTGGAGCTTCGGGGTCCGGCTCTTCGGCGGGGTGAGCACCAGCGGCGCCTCCGCGGTCAAGCAGCGGCAGGTCTACGTCGCGGGCGCCGATCCGCTGGAGCGCTTCGGCAACCCGTTCCTGCGCTCCGACGGCGCGCTGCTGGTGCGGCCCGACGTGAACTACCACGCTCCCGGCGGCGGCAACCTGCGGGGCTTCGACCCGCGGCTGTCCGCCGACGGCCTGGTGGCGGTGAACCTCGAGCTGGAGCGCACCGTGCTGCAGCGGCGGGGCGGGCACCTGTTCAACCGGGTGGGGATCGCCGTCTTCGGCGACGCCGGCCACACCTTCGACGACCGGGCCCCTGACCGGCTCCTCGCCGACGCGGGTGTCGGGCTCCGGATCGACCATCGCATCGGCCAGACCCGGTTCACCACCCGGGCCGACCTGCCGCTGCTGGTGAACCGGCCGGCGCTGGCGCAGGACACCCATCCGGGCAGCGACAAGGCGGGCTTCCGGTGGACCTTCAGCTTCACGCCGGCGTTCTGATCGTGGCACGGCAGCTCGGCGGCACGGCGGCTCGGCCGCACGGTCAGCCCCCGCGGCCGTGCCGCCGAGCCGCCGAGTCGCCGGGTCGTCCGTGCTGATCCCCGGCCTGCCGGATTTCTCCGACCGGCGCGCGCTCTTCCGCGGCACCTTCGGCAAGTGGCTGGAAGACGTCTTGGAGAAGGCGGAGCGGCGGGTGGCGCCGGAGCGGCACCTGCGGCCGCCGGGGGCGCTGCCCGAGATGGCGTTCCTGGCGGCCTGCACCCGGTGCGGCGACTGCATCAGCGCCTGCCCGCCGTTCGCGCTGCGCAAGGTGCCGGCCTCCTCGGGCTTCGGGGCCGGGACGCCCTACATCGACCCCGACCTGCAGGCCTGCACCGCCTGCGAGACCATGCCCTGCGTGGCGGCCTGCCCCACCGACGCCCTGACCCTCCCGCCGCAGGGATGGGCTGGGTATCGTCTGGCGGCGCTGGAACTGGTCCCGGAGCGGTGCGTGACCTTTGCCGGGACCCCGTGCCGGGCCTGTGCCGACGCCTGCCCGATCGGGGAGCGCGCGCTCGCCATCGACACCGACGGTCACCCGGTGCTCAAGGCCGAGGGGTGCGTGGGGTGCGGGGTCTGCGTCCGCGCCTGCATTACCCGACCATCCTCATTCCTGCTGCACCCCCTGGAGGGCTGATGGCTGAGGTGCCGTACCGCGTGGACAAGCCGTGGGGCTACGAACTGGTCTGGGCCCGGACCGACAAGTACGTCGGCAAGATCCTCCACGTGAAGGCCGGGCACGTCCTGAGCCTGCAGTACCACAACCGGAAGGACGAGACCATGCACGTCCTTTCCGGTGAACTGATCCTGCGCACCCAGCCGGGGGACACCCTCCTCGCGCGGCCCTTCAAGGCCGGCGAGTCGGTGCACATCCCCCCGACCCTGATCCACCAGATCGAGGCCGTGGTGGACACCGACGTGCTCGAAGCCTCCAGCCCAGAGCTGGACGACCTGGTTCGCCTCCAGGACCGCTACGGAAGGAGCTGACCCGATGCAGGTGATCATCCCCCTGGCCGGCAAGGGGACCCGCCTCCGCCCGCACACCCACCTGGTGCCCAAGCCGATGCTCAAGGTGGCGGGCCGCCCGGTGATGGACTGGGTCATGGACAAGCTCACCGGCCTGTCCGTCTCCGAGATCATCTATATCACGGGCCACCTCAAGGAGCAGGTGGAGCAGTACGCCCGCGCCCGCTACCCGTACCCCAGCCGCTTCATCGAGCAGCGGGTCCAGGACGGCACCGCCGGCGCCATCAACCTGGCCCGGCCGTACGTGAAGGAACCGGTGCTGATCATCTTCGTGGACACGGTCTTCGAGGCCGACCTCACGCTGATCAACCGCACCACCGCCGACGGGATCATCTGGGCCAAGGAGGTCGAGGACTACCAGCGCTTCGGCGTGGTGGTGACCGACCAGGACGGCTTCATGACGAAGATCGTCGAGAAGCCCTCCACCCCGATCTCGAAGCTCGCGAACATCGGCCTCTATTACATCAAGGACACCGCGGCGCTGTGGCAGGGCATCGACCACGTGCTGCAGAGCCCGGCCAACAAGGGCGAGTACTACCTCACCGACGCCTTCCAGCACATGATCGACCACGGGCGGAAGATCCTCACGGCCGAGGTGGGGGGCTGGTACGACTGCGGCAAGCTCGACACCCTGCTCGAGACCAACGAGATCCTGCTCCGCATGGGCTCGGCCCGGCGGCGGGAATTTCCCGGCGTCACCATCCACGACCCGGTGCTCATCCAGGACGGCGTCACCATCGAGCACAGCACCATCGGCCCCAACGTCACCCTCGAGGCCGGTACCCGGGTGGTCAACAGCCGGCTGGAGCACACCATCGTGGGTGAGAAGTCGGCGGTCCTCGACAGCACCCTGCGCCATTCCATGCTGGGCGACCGCGTGACCGTGCAGGGCTTCAAGGGGACCACCACGCTCGGCGATGATTCCGAGGTGACCGGCGCCAGCTGACCCCGCCGCGCACCTGACCCGGGGAGCCGGTCCGGCACGCGCCGGGGCGGCTCCCCGCCCTGTTCCCCGATGGGCCGATCCGGTGTAGCCTTAGGCCCACCCATGAGCGCCACCACCGACCTCTTCCAGGGCTACCTCGACCTGCGCTGGCATTTCGACCCGGCCGCCGCCAGCGGCCAGGGGATCGCCGCGCACGATCATCGGCTGGCCGATTACTCCCTCGACCGGATGCGGGAACACCTGGTGGCCTTCAAGGCCATCGCCGCGGCGGCGGAGCAGATCGAGGTGGAGGATCCGCAGGAGGAGATCGACCGCACCGCCTTCCTCGACGAGGTGCGGATCACGATCGCGCGGTTCGAGCGGGAGCGCCCCCACGTCCACGATCCCAGCTTCTGGCTCGGGCACCTCTACGGCGCCTTCCAGTCGCTGCTGCGCCGGCGCGATGGCCGCACCCGGGAGCGCGGGCAGGCCCTGCTGGGCCGCCTCAAGGCGACGCCCGCCTACCTCCGCGCCGCACGCGAGACCCTCAAGGACCCGCCCCGGGTGTTCCTGGAGACGGCGGGCCAGCTCGCGTCGGTGGGCCCGCGGCTGCTGGCCGACGTGGCCGCCACGGTGCGCGACAGCGACCCCGAGCTCGCCGGCCCCGCGGACGAGGCGCTGGGCGAGGCCGAGGGCGCGCTCACCCGGTTCGCGATGGCGCTGGGGGGTGAGCTCGCCGCCCACCACGACGACCTGTCCTTTGCCATCGGCGAGGACCAGTTCAACCGCCGGCTGCACCACGAGCACGCGCTGCGCGCCGGGGCGCCCGAGCTGTACCGCTACGGCATGCGCCTGGCCGACGAGGTCGCCGCCGAGGTGCAGTCGCTCGCCGCCCAGATCGACCCGCGGGTGCCGTGGCAGACCGTCGTGGAACGGCTCCGGGTGCAGTCCGCGCCCGGGCCCGACCTGGTGGGCGCCTTCCGCGACACGGTGGAACGGGCCCGGCACTTCCTCGAGGCGCGGGCCCTCGTGACCCTGCCGCCGCAGCCGCTCGAGGTGGTCGAGACCCCGGCCTTCCTGCGGCCGCTGATGCCCTTCGCGGCGTACAGCCCGCCGGCCGCCTTCGGCGACTACCGCACCGGCACCTTCTACGTCACCTCGCCGGTGCCCGGCCACGCCCCCGCCGGGGCCGGATGCTCCCTGCACGAGATTGCCAGCACGGTGGTGCACGAGGCCTGGCCCGGCCACCACCTGCAGCTGAGCGTGGCGCGCAACTCCCCCTCCGACGTGCGGCGGGTGAGCTGGACGCCCGTCACGGTCGAGGGGTGGGCGCTGTACTGCGAGGAGCTGATGGCCGAGCAGGGGTTCTTCGCCTCGGTCGAGGAGCGGTTGTTCCAGCGCCTGCACCTGCTGTGGCGGGCGGTGCGGATCGTGCTCGACGTGGGGCTGCACACCCGCGGCATGACGCCCGAGCAGGCGGCCGACATCCTGGTGGACCGGGTGGCCATGGACCGCGGCAAGGCGCGCGCGGAGGTGAGCCGCTACTGCGCCTGGCCCACCTACCAGCTGTGCTACGCGGTGGGCCGGCGCGAGTTCCTGCACCTGCGCGAGGCCTGGCGCGGCGCGGCCGGCCCCGACGCCCCCCTGCGGGAGTTCCACGACGCGGTGCTCGCCTACGGCGGGCTCCCCGTCAGCCTCATCCGGTGGGGGATGGGCCTCGGCATCGATGAGTAGGGGCGGGGGCCCGGCGCCCGGCGCGCCGGCCGTGATTCCGCCCACCGTCAAGGGCCTGGCCCTGGTCTCCCTGTTCAACGACTTCGCCAGCGAGATGGTCTACCCGCTGCTCCCCGCCTTCGTGGTGGGCACCCTCGGCGGCGGGCCGGGCACCCTCGCGGCCCTCGACGGCGCCGCCGACCTCGCCGCCGCCGCCACCAAGTGGTTCAGCGGCGGCCTCGCCGACCGCCCCGGCTGGCGCAAGCCGCTGATCCTCCTCGGGTACGCCTCCGCCGTCCTCCTGCGCCCGCTCATCGCCGCCGCCTCCGCCGCCTGGCAGGTCGTGGGCTTCCGGGTGCTCGACCGCATCGGCAAGGGGCTCCGCACCCCGGCCCGCGACGCGATGATCGCCGACGCCACGCCTCCCGCGATCCGCGGCCGCGCCTTCGGCTTCCACCGCGCCGCCGACCACTTCGGCTCCATCCCCGGTGCGCTCATCGCCTGGTGGCTGTTGAGCCAGGCCATGCCGGTCCGCACCGTCCTTGCCTGGAGCATCCTCCCCGGGCTGCTGGCCGCGCTGATCCTCGTGGTGGTCCTCCGCGGCGCCCCCGGCAAGGGAGGCATCGAGTCGACGAACCCCCGGGCCGCCGAGTCGGACGCCGCCGGCCGCACGTTCTGGGCGCCGGTGCTGGCCCTCGCGCTCCTGGTGCTGCTCCGGCTCCCCGAGACCCTCCTGCTGCTCCGGCTGCAGGACCTCGGCGTGGCCGTGGCCACCATCCCCCTGGTGTGGGCCGGGCTGCACGTGGTGCGGACCCTCTGCTCCTACCCCGGGGGCTGGCTGGTGGACCATCTCGGTCCGCGGTGGACCGTGGCCGCCGGTGGCGCCGCCTTCGGGCTCGCTGCCGCCGCGCTGGGCGCGGCGCTTTCCCCCGCGGCGGCCATCGCCGTGTTCCTGGCGCTCGGGCTGGTGGCGGGCCTCACCGAATCGGCGGAACGGGCCCTGATCGCCCGGCTGGCGCCCCGGCGCACCGGCCGGGGCTTCGGTGCCTACCATGCCGTGACCGGTCTCGCGGCCCTGCCGGCCGCGCTCGGCTTCGGCGGGCTGTACCAGGCCTGGGGCGGGGGGATGGCACTTTGGGCCTCCGCCGGGGGTATGCTGGTGGCAACCCTCTGCTGGCTGGCCGCCGCCAAGGAGTCCTGACGGATGCCCCGAATGCGCACCTGGCTGGTGCTGTCGCTCCTCATCGCCGCCCCGGCCGCCCCCGCCGCCGGGCAGGTCCAGGTCCGGGTGGGCGATCCGGCCCGGACCCTCTACTCCGAGCTGCACGAGGCGCTGCGCGCGGGCACCCCCGCCGCCGACTCGGTGCGCCGGATCCTCACCGCCCCCGCCGGCGCCCCGCTGTGGGCGCTGGTCCGGGACGCGGTGGCGGGGACGGCCCCCTGGAACGACGCCCTGCTCGCCCTCAACCGGATCGCGGAGCTGCGCGAGCCCGCCAGCCTCGACAGCGTGGCCGCCTGGCGCCGCCGACTCGAGGCGGGGGAGCTCCGCCCGCCGCGCCCCGACGTGGACCTCGCCGACCTGCTCCCGGGCCTCCACGCGGTGGAGCTCGAGCTGGAACGCGCCGCCCGGGGTGATGTCGCCGTCCTGGCCGGCCTCCTCCCCCGCGTGCCCGCCGGCGACTACGACCTCGGCGATGCCTGGGTCTTCGGGCGCCTGGGTGCCGGCGCCGCCGACAGCGTGGCCCGGCGGCTGCTCGAGACCTCCGACCGCAACCTCCGGATCCGCTACCTGACGCTCCTCTCCTTCAGCCAGGACAGCACGCTCATCCCCCTGCTCGGCCGCCTCTACGCCGCGCCCGACAGCTTCGACCTGCCCAAGCGGATCGGCATCCGCGCCTCGGACGGACTGCTGTGGATCGGCACCCGCACCGCGGTCGGCGCCCTGCTCGACGCACGCGCCGCCGCCCGGGCCCGCGGCACCTACGCCGACCCCCGCCTCAACCACGCCGACCTGGATTTCCTGGGGAACGACAGCTCGGCGGTGATCAGCCGGACCGGGAAGTGGTTGACCGAGTGGCGGGACGTCCTGCCCTGACCTGGAACTGACGGGAGGAGGGAAAAGGGGAAAGGGAAGGCGAGGGGAGCTCTCCTCGCCTTCCCTGTCCGCACTTCTCTCTTCACTTTTCCCGCTTCCCGCTTCCCGCCTTCCGCTCCCCGCTTCCTGCCCCCCCGTCCCCCCTAGTCCCGGCTCACCTCCGCCACCCCGCCCGACACCACGAACGCCATCACCTTGGCGCTGGGCGCGGCCAGCGGCGTCACCCGCTCGCTCGGGAAGAGCAGCAGCTGCCCCGCGAAGCTGTAGGAGAAGGGCAGGTACACCGTCACGTGGTCGGCCATGCCCAGCTCGTCGAGCGAGTCCTGGGTGAGGAACCCGATGGCCTTGGAGCCGGCCACGGGGTCGATGGTCACCACCACCGGCTGCGAGAAGCGCTTCTTCTCGCCCACGAAGGCGCCGGTCACGTCCTTGATGCCGGTGTAGAGCAGCCGCACGCCGGGGAGCCGCTCCAGCATCTCGTCCATCCACTCGAGCAGCCGCCGGGCCAGGAAGTTCGAGGCCAGGAAGCCCACCAGGGTGATGAGCGTGAGCGTGGCGAGGAACCCCAGGCCGGGCACGGGGATGCGGAGCCAGCCGTCCACCGTGGTGAAGATGGCCCACAGCACGTAGAGGGTGAGGGCCGCGGGGGCGGTGAAGATGAGGCCGTTGAGGAAGTAACCGACCAGGCGTTTCATCGAAGGGTCCCGGGGGGAAGGGTCAGCAGCAGCGGGTGGGGCCGTCGCCGTAGCGCGCCGTCACGTACAGGGCGTAGAACTCCCGCTCGCTGGGGAGCGGCCAGTCGGGGTGCGTCAGGCGCAGGTGGCGAAGGTAGCCCTCGTAGTCGGGCATCCCGGCCACCTGCCGGAAGGTGGAGACGCAGGCGATGGCCTTCTCCCGGAGCTGCAGCCACAGCCCCGAGGGGGCCTGGGACCACCCCTCGGGAGGGCCGCCGAGCGGTCGTGCCGCCGCATCGACGAGCCGCCGAGCCGCGGGGCTACGAGACATACGCCGACGCCACGAATGGGGTCTCCGCGGTGGTGACCGGCGTGCCGCCGCGGATGATGCGGATCCACTCGCGCAGCGACGACAGCACCACCGCCAGCACGATCACCACGAAGACCGAGGCCATCACGGCGTTGAGGTGGTCGTTGAAGATGAGCCGGCCCCCGCGCGCCGGGTCGAGGGTCCCGGCGGCGATCTCCGCCTGGAGCGCGGCGGCGTCGGTGAGGAACCCGATGCGGCGCTCCGGCGAGAAGATCTTCTGCCAGCTGGCCGTGAGGGTCACCACCAGCAGCCACGCCAGCGGCAGCAGGGTGGCCCAGGCGTAGCGGGCGCGGCCGGCCTTGATGATGAGCGTGGTGCCCACGCACAGTGCCACCGAGGCCAGCAGCTGGTTGCTGATGCCGAAGAGGGGCCACAGGCTGTTGATCCCGCCCAGCGGGTCGAGCACGCCCTGCACCAGGAACCAGCCCCAGCCCAGCACCACGAGCAGCGAGGAGAGCACGATGCTCGGGTACCACGAGGTGCGGCCGAGCGGCGCCCAGACGTGGCCGGCCAGCTCCTGCAGCATGAAGCGGCCCACCCGGGTGCCGGCGTCGATGGTGGTGAGGATGAACAGCGCCTCGAACATGATCGCGAAGTGGTACCACAGCGCCAGCAGGTGCTCGCCGAAGGCGCCGCTGAAGAGGGTGGCCATCCCCACCGCCAGGCTCGGCGCGCCGCCGGTGCGGCCCAGCAGGGTGGCCTCGCCCACCTGGCGGGCCAGGGCGTCCATCTGCTCCGGCGTCACCGCGAAGCCCCAGCCGCGGATCGTCTCCGCCGCCGCCACCGCGTTCCCGCCCAGCTTGGCCAGCGGCACGTTGATGGCGAAGTAGACGCCCGGGTCGAGCACCGCCGCGGCGCACATCGCCATCACCGCCACGAACGACTCCATCAGCATCCCGCCGTAGCCGATCAGCCGCGCGTCCTCCTCGCGGCGCACCATCTTGGGCGTGGTGCCCGAGGCCACCAGGGCGTGGAAGCCGCTGATCGCCCCGCAGGCGATGGTGATGAACGCGAACGGGAAGAGCTTCCCGGCGAACACCGGCCCGGTGCCGTCGATGAACCGGGTGAGGGCGGGGAGCTTGAGGTCGGGCAGCTCGATCAGGATCGTGGCCGCGAGCAGCACGATCGTGCCGATCTTCATGAAGGTGGAGAGGTAGTCGCGCGGCGCGAGCAGCATCCACACCGGCAGCACGCTCGCCACGAAGCCGTAGGCCACGAGCGCCAGCGCCAGCGTCACCGGTGTCCAGGTGAACAGCGGCGCGAGCGTGGGCGAGGCCGCCACCTGCTGCCCCCCCACCAGCGCGAGCAGCAGCAGCACCACCCCCGCCGCCGAGGCCTCGAGGGTGCGGCCCGGCCGCCACGCCTTCATCCAGAACCCCATCAGCATGGCGATCGGGATGGTGCAGGAGATCGTGAACAGCCCCCAGGGGCTGTCGCGCAGGGCGTTGACTACCACCAGGGCCAGCACCGCGAGCAGGATGATCATGATGGCGAGGATCGCGACCATCGCCGCCAGGCCGGTGAACGCCCCGATCTCCTCCTTGGCCATCTGGCCGAGCGACTTGCCGTCCCGCCGCATGGAGCCGACGAGGATGGTGAAGTCCTGCACCGCCCCCGCCAGCACCACGCCGAAGACGATCCAGAGCGTCCCCGGCAGGTAGCCGAACTGGGCCGCCAGCACCGGGCCGATCAGCGGCCCCGCGCCCGAGATCGCCGCGAAGTGGTGCCCGAAGAGCACCCAGCGCGTGGTGGGCACGAAGTCGCGGCCGTTGCCGAGCCGCTCCGCCGGGGTGGCGCGCCGGTTGTCGAGCCCGAAGACGCGGGTGGCGAGGAACCGGCTGTAGAAGCGGTAGGCGATGAGGTAGGTGCCGACCGCCGCGAGGATCAGCCAGGCCGCGCTCACGGTCTCGCCGCGGCCGAGGGCGAGCATGCCCCAGCCGGCGGCGCCGGCCAGGGCCACGAGGGACCAGAGGAGGGGGATCATCCGGCTCAATCTAGGGCGGCCGACGCGGGAGGACAGGGCGCGGCCGGCCCGGACGGCCCGGGCCTCTTCCGCCGCTCCCCCGGGGCCCGTAGCTTCCGCGCTCTATGTTCTCCGCCTACGAGAGCTATGGCAGCGGGGCCTGGGAGCCCGAGCAGGAGCACTCCGGCACCACGCTGGAGCAGCCCCTGCCCATGGCGATCACCCCCGGCTTCGCGGGCAAGGTGGCCGTGGTCACCGGCGGCGCCACCGGCCTGGGCCGGTGCATCGCCATGGAGTTCGCGCGGCAGCGCTGCAAGGTCGCGTTCTGCTTCGTGGAGCTCCCCGGCCGTGACGTCACCGAACAGGCGCTGCTCACCGAGACCGCGTGCACCGCCATGGGCGCCGAGGTCTACGCCGCCCGCTGTGACGTCCGCGACCGCGGCTCGGTGGAGCGCTTCCTCGCGGACACGGTGCACCGCTTCGGCACCGTGCACTTCCTGGTGAACAACGCCGGCATCGCCATGGACGGCGCCCTCTGGCGCATGACCGACGACGCCTGGCACGAGGTGCTCGACACCAACGTCACCGGCGCCTTCAACTGCATCCGCGCCGCCGCGCCCATCTTCCGCAAGCAGCACTACGGCAAGATCGTCAGCGTCTCCGCCCACCAGGCCGGGCGGCCCGGCTTCGGGGTGGCCAACTACGCCGCCAGCAAGGCGGCGCTCGAGGGCCTCACCCGTGCCGCGGCGGTGGAGCTCGGCCCCGCCAACATCAACGTCAACGCCGTCGCGCCCGGCTTCATCCGCACCGAGCGGATGTCGATGCTCCCCCGGGAGGTCATCGAACGGGCCCAGAAGCACAGCGTCCTGGGCCGGGTGGCGGAACCCGAGGACGTGGCCCACGTGATCGCCTTCCTCTGCTCCGACGAGGCGCGCCACATCACCGGCCAGACCCTCGTGGTGGATGGGGGCCTCTCCCTCGAGTAGCGGCACCCCACCCTCCCGCCCCGCCGCCCTGCTGCCTGACCGCCTTACCACCCAATTCCCCGATCCCCACCGCCGGTTTACAATTCCCCCCGTGCCAAGCCGTCCTCTCCGGTTCTCCACGGCCGTGCCCCTCGCGCTGCTCACCCTGGCCTGCGGGGGCGGGCCCGCGCCCGCCACCCCGACGCCCGCGTCCCAGCATCCGACGGAGCCGGTGCGGCCCTTCGCGGCCGCCATCTTCGCCGGGCAGTCGATCGCCGTGCTGCCCCAGACCATGGTGCTGGCCGGCGATACCCTCGGCCGCGTGGCGCCGCTCGGCGACCGGGCCGCGGCGCTCGCCTGGGCCGACTCGCTGGTCGGCGCCGAGCTGCTGGCTCGCGGTCCCGAGGTGAAGTGGGTGCTGCCCGCCGAGCTGCGCCGGGTGGCCCACCGGTCGCCCGCCGTGGCTCCCGACCCCGACCGCATGGGCCAGTCGCTGCTCCGGGCCCGCCAGCTGGAGGACGTCCCCGACCCGCTGCGCGGCCAGCTCCGCACCCTGATGGCGCTGCTGGGCGGCCGCTTTGCCCTGGTGCCGGCCGCGATCCAGTTCCTCCCCGAGTCGGCCGGGGTCATGCGGGCGGAGCTCTCGCTGGTGCTGGCCGACGCCCGCACCGGGAAGGTGGTCTGGCGCACGGTCACCTGGGGCAGCGGGTCCACGCCCGCGGAAGCCCTCACCCGCGCGATGCAACTCGTGCTTCCCGCCGCACTGGACATCCGATGACCTACAATGTGACGCTCATCGCCGGCGACGGCATCGGCCCCGAGATCACGGCCGAGACCGTCAAGGTGCTCGAGGCCACCGGCCTGACCTTCGACTGGGACGAGCAGCTCGCCGGCGTGGCCGCCGTGGACGCCACCGGCACCCCGCTCCCCGACTCCACCATCGAGAGCATCCGCCACCGCAAGCTGGCCCTGAAGGGCCCGCTCACCACCCCGGTCGGCACCGGCTTCCGCTCGGTCAACGTCCAGCTCCGCAAGGAATTCGAGCTGTTCGCCAACCTGCGCCCCGCCCGATCCTTCGTGCCCGGCGGCCGGTTCAGCGACGTGGACATCGTGCTGGTGCGGGAAAATCTCGAGGGGCTCTACGTCGGCGTGGAGCACTTCATCGCCATCGGCGGCGACCCCCGCGCGGTGGGCGAGTCCACCGCGATCGTCACCCGTGCCGGCTGCGAGCGCATCATCCGCTACGCCTTCGAGTACGCCCTGCGCCACGACCGCCGCAAGGTCACCATCGTCCACAAGGCGAACATCCTCAAGATGGTGAGCGGGCTGTTCCTCGAGGTGGGCAAGCGGATCGCCAAGGAGTACGAGGGCCGGGTGCAGTCCAACGACATGATCGTGGACAACTGCGCCATGCAGCTGGTGATGAAGCCGGAGCAGTTCGACGTCATGGTCACCACCAACATGTTCGGCGACATCCTGAGCGACGAGGTGTCGGGGCTGGTCGGCGGCCTGGGGCTGGCGCCCGGCGCCAACATCGGCACCCACGCCTCGATCTTCGAGGCGGTCCACGGCAGCGCCCCGGACATCGCCGGCAAGGGGATCGCCAACCCCGCCGCCCAGATGCTGGCGGCCGCCATGATGCTGGACCACCTGGGCGAGGTGGACCGGGCCAACCGGATGCGCGCCGCCATCGAGAAGACCATCGTCGAGGACAACATCCGCACCCGCGACCTGGGTGGCAGCGCCTCCACCCGGGAGTTCGGGGATGCGGTCGCCAAGCGGGTGGCCTGAGCTCCCCTGTGCCCGGTGCGGCACCCGGGTGGCCGGCCTGGACTTCGGGGAGCTGTGCCGGGACTGCCGGGCCGAGCGGGCCCGCCGTGCAAGCCGCCTGGCCCGTCGCATCTCCCTGCCGGCAACCCTGCTCGTCGGATGGTACGTCACGGCCCGCATGCCGCCGCTCCCGGTGGCCCGGATCTACGGGGTCATCGCGGTGCTGGTGACCTACATCGTGGTGCGGAAGGTCGTGCACCGGGTTGCCCTGGAACTGCTGCCCAGGTGACTTCCCTTCCTTGGAGTGCATGATGACCGCCCGCCCCGCGCTGGCCACCGCCACCCTGATCGCGGTATCCCTGATGGCCACCTCCCGGCTCGCGGCCCAGGCGCCGACCAGCCTCACGCTCTATAACGACGGCCGCGCCCTGGTGCGCTGGACCGTCCCCGTCGAGATCCTCAAGGGCCAGTCGCGCCAGCTGGCCGTCACCGGCGCCGCCGAGCCGGGGTCCATCTTCTCCACCGATCCCGAGATCACCGTCCTGAGCGGCGCCTACGACGGCGGCGTGAACGAGGGCGACGTGCTGCGCCGCGCAATCGGTCGCCGCCTGACCTTCCGCATCGGCAAGGACACCGTCAGCGCCACCGTCCTCGGCGTCAATCCCGAGCGGTACAAGCTGGCCGACGGCACCGTCACGTTCGCCGCTCCCGGCATCCCGCAGTACCCCGCCGACCTGGTGACGATCGATCCCCGCTACGAGCTGCTGGTGAACGCCGCCCGCGCCCGCCGGGGCCTCCCGCTGGCCTACTTCACCGGCGGGGCCGGCTGGAGCACCAGCTACCAGGTGATCCTGGGCCCCGGCGGTACCGCCCGCGTCCTGGGGCAGGCGGTGGTGGATCCCGGCCCACTGCGCTTCCCGGAGGCGGAGATCCAGCTGCTGGCGGGGCAGGTGAGCGTGGCCGCGCCGCCCGAGCGGCGGATGCGCGAGGAGGCCATGATGGTGGCCCGCGGCGCGGTCGCCATGGACAAGGTGGGGCCCTCGGAGCAGAAGGTGGGCGAGTTCCACCTCTACACCCTCCCCGGCACCTGGGCCCTCGAGCCCGGCGTGGTCCGCACCATCGGGCTGTTCGAGCCGGCCGAGGCGAAGGTGGTCCGCAGCTTCGAGCTGCGCGGCCGGATTCCCTACTGGGGCGGCCTGGCCCAGTCCGGTGAGGAAGAGGAGACCCCGATCTCGGTCTATTACACCGTGCAGCGGCCCCGCAAGACCGAGCTGGGCGACCGGCCGCTCCCCGCCGGCCTGGTGCGGCTCTTCGAGCCCGACAGCGCCGCGCGGCTGCAGCTGATCGGCGAGGCGATGATCGACCACAGCCCCGCCGGCGAGGACCTCCGGCTCAACGCCGGCATGGCCTTTGACCTCACCGCCAAGCGGGTGCAGACCACCTTCACCACCCGGCGCGACAGCATCCCCCAGGGCGGCGGCTGGCGCTACACCGCCACCGCGGACTACCGCACCACGATCGAGAACGCCGGCGACGCGCCGGTGACGGTCGACGTGCTGGAAGAGCGCGGCGGCGAGTGGACCATCCTGGCCAGCAGCATCAAGGGCGAGAAGCTCTCCTCCACGCGCACCCGCTTCCGGGTGCCGGTGCCGGCGCGGGGCAAGGCGACCCTCACCTACCGGGTCCGGGTCGTCTGGTGACGGAAGTCGTCATCGCGCACCTCTCGGACATTCACTTCGGGGTCCGCTGCGACATGGTCCAGCTGGCGGACCTCGAAGCGTTCCTCCCCGGGCTCCAGCCCACGGTGATCGTGGTCTCCGGTGACGTGGCCCAGCGGGCCCGTCATGGCGAGTTCCAGGGCGCCCGCCGCTACCTCGATGTCCTCGGCCGCACCGCGCCGTGGCACCTCATCCCCGGCAACCACGACGTGCAGTGGTGGCGCAGCCCGCTCGGCGTCCTGGGCCAGCGGGTCAAGTACGGCAAGTGGCGGCGCTACTTCGGCGAGGACCTCACCCCGGTGCTCGAGCTCGACCAGGTGGTCGTGGCCGGCATGCTCTCCGCCAACGGCTTCGCCTGGGGCTCGCTCACCTACAACCCCAACGACACCACGGTAAAGGGACACCTCCCCGCCGCCGAGGTGGCGCGGGTGCGGGCCCGGCTGGCGCAGGTGGCGCCGCACAAGGTCCGGGTGGCCGTGCTGCACCACAACGTGCTGCCCGGCGTCATCTCGCACCGCTGGGGCCTGGCGCGGCCGCGCGCGGCACAGCGGGCGCTGCTCACCCTCGACGCCGACCTGGTGCTCTGCGGCCACGACCACACCGAGGGGGCCGGCCAGCTCGACGGCCGCCTGGTGGTGAGCACCGCCGGCACCCATTCCGTCCGCACCCGCGGCGGGCGGCCCTCGGCCTTCAACCTGATCCGCGTCACGCCGGAGCAGGTGGCCATCGAGCACTACGTCTACGCCCGCGAGGCGCACACCTTCCGCCGCGGCGACGTCTCGCTCTTCGCCCGATACCGTCGTGCAGCTGGCGCTGTGGGCTGAGCCGGCCGCAAGCCCGGCGCCGGCCCGCCGACGGCCGGGGCCCCGGCCCGTCCCGCCCCGGCCGCCGGTTCCCGCCACCGCCGCCGACACCCTGCTTGCCCGCCTCACCGCGCTCGGCCTGCCGCCGGTGCCTCGCTTCGAGGTACACCAGAACCAGCAGCTCATGCTCTCGTGGCTGCCGGGCCGCCGGCTCCGCCTCCACGAGGGCTACGCCAGCGCCCCGGACGACGTGCTCCGCGCCATCGTGACCTTCCTGGCGCCCGGGGTGCGGCGGGCGGCGCGGCTCGCGGCGCGGCGGCTCTTCCTGGCCTTCCCGGTGGAGTCGCACGTGCCCGCGCGGCCGGCGCGCCCGCCCCGGGTCCGCGCCGCCGACCGGGCCATCCTGGCCCGCATCACCGCGCTGGTGGCGGAGCTCAACGCCGCGCACTTCGACGGCGCGCTGCCCCCGCTGCCGATCCGGCTCTCCTCCCGCATGCGCCGACGGCTCGGGGAGCTGCGGCTGGAGCGCGCCAGCGGCCGCGCGGTGCACATCGGGCTCAACCGGCGCCACGTGCTGCACGACCCCTGGCCCGAGGTGCGCGACACCGTGCTGCACGAGCTGGTGCACCAGTGGCAGGCCGAGACGGGCCGCCCGGTGGACCATGGGGCGGAGTTCCGCCGCAAGGCCCGCGAGGTCGGGATCCAGCCCCGGGCGGTTCGGACGGATTGAGGGGGCGGTTCGGCAGTTCGGCGGTTCGGCGGTTGGGCGGTTGGCTTGGCCCCGACTCCCCGTTTCCCTCTTCCCTCTTCCCTCTTCCCTCTTCCCTCTTCCCGCTTCCCGCTTCCCGCTTCCCTCTTCCCTTTTCCCCCTACCGCCTCCCCCTTAACCTACTCCCCAACCCTTCACCGGCCGGTGGCCCATGCCCAGCTTTTCCGGCGTCGACTTCTACGACATCAACGGCCTCCTCACGGAGGAGGAGCGCGCCGTCCGGGACACGGTGCGGCAGTGGGTGGACGACCACCTGATGCCCATCATCGGCGACTGCTACGTCGCGGGGCGCTTTCCGAAGGAACTCATCGCCGGCATGGCCGAGCTGGGGATGCTGGGCGCCAACCTCCCCGAGGCCTATGGTTGCGCCGGGCTCAACAGCGTGGCCTACGGGCTGATCATGCAGGAGCTGGAGCGGGGCGACAGCGGGATCCGGTCGTTCGCGTCGGTGCAGGGGGCGCTGGTGATGTACCCCATCCACGCCTTCGGCTCGGAGGAGCAGAAGCGGCGCTGGCTCCCCGCGCTGGCCGCCGGCACCGACATCGGCTGCTTCGGGCTCACCGAGCCCGACTTCGGCTCCAACCCGGGCGGGATGATCACCACCGCGCGCCAGACCGCCGATGGCTGGGTGCTCAACGGTGCCAAGATGTGGATCACCAACGGCTCGCAGGCCACCGTGGCGGTGGTGTGGGCCAAGACCGGCGACCTCGCCGACGCGAAGTCGGTGCGGGGGTTCCTGGTGCCCACCGATACCCGGGGCTTCACCGCCCGCGACCAGAAGGGCAAGCTCTCGCTCCGCGCCTCCGACACCAGCGAACTGGTGCTCGAGGACGTGCAGCTGCCCCGGGAGGCACTGCTCCCCGGCTCGGGCGGGCTCAAGAGCCCGCTCATGTGCCTCACCCAGGCCCGCTACGGCATCGCGTGGGGCGCCATCGGGGCGGCGATGGCCTGCTACGACGAGGCCCTCGCCTATGCCCGGCAGCGGGTGATGTTCGGCCGGCCCATCGCACAGACCCAGATCCAGCAGGTCCGGCTGGCCGACATGCTCACCGAGATCACCAAGGCCCAGCTGCTGGCGCTCCAGCTGGGCCGCCTCAAGGACCGGGGGACCATGACCCCCCAGCAGGTGTCCCTCGCCAAGCGCAACAACGTGGACATGGCCTGCGAGTGCGCCCGGGAGGCTCGCCGCCTGCTCGGCGCCAACGGCATCCTGGCCGAATACCACTCCATGCGCCACCTGGCCAACCTGGAGTCCGTCTACACCTACGAGGGGACCCACGACATGCACTCCCTCATCCTCGGTGAGACGGTGACCGGACTCGCTGCGTTCTAGTGAATGTGACGGCGGGTGTGGCCGGTTCCGGCACCCCGCCCTAGCTTGGACGCAGGCCCTGGCCCCGGACGGATCCCCTGACCGACGAACCCATCCCCCTCCCGCTCCTCATCGCGGGGCGTTACGCCGTCGAGCGCGAGCTCGGCCGCGGGGGCATGGCCACCGTCTACCTGGCCCGGGATGAGCACCACTTCCGCCAGGTGGCGCTCAAGGCGTTCCGCCCGGAGTCCGACGCCGGCGCCGACCGGTTCCTCCAGGAGATCAAGGTGGTGGCGCGGCTGGCCCACCCCAACATCCTCCCGCTGCACGACTCGGGGCAGGTCGACGGCATCCTGTACTACGTGATGCCCTACGTGCCGGGGGAGAGCCTCCGGCAGCGGCTGGAGCGGGAAGGGGCCCTCCCGATCGCCGACGCCCTGGCCATCGCGGGGCAGGTGGCGGCCGCCCTCGCCTACGCCCACAGCCACGACGTCATCCACCGCGACATCAAGCCCGACAACATCCTCTTCCTCGCCGGCCAGGCGGTGGTCGCCGACTTCGGCATCGCGCGCGCCATCAGCGCCGGCGGGTGGAAGCGGAAGGACCTCCTGGAGGAGCGGGTCGGGACGCCGGCCTACATGAGCCCGGAGCAGGCCAGCGGCGGTTCCCGCGCGGTGGACCACCGCAGCGACCTCTACAGCCTCGGCTGCGTGCTGTACGAGATGCTCACCGGCGAGCCGCCCTTCCGCGGCTCCACGCCGGAGGAGCTGGTCATCAAGCACCTCGAGGCGGTGCCCGAGCCGGTCGAGACCCGCCGCGCCACCGTGCCTCCCGAGCTTCGGCGCCTGGTGGGACGCGCCCTCTCCAAGAATCCCGCCGACCGCTACGCCACCGCGCACCAGTTCGCCGAGGCCATCGCGCGGGTGCAGCAGGGGGAGGCCGCCGCGGCCACGCCGGCCGAGCCCCCGCCACCGCGGGGTCCCGCGATCCCGTGGCGCTGGCTGCTCCCCGCCGCCGCCATCGCGGCGGTGGTCTACGCGGCCTTCGTCACCGCCGCGGCGCGGCGCGGGCTCGGGGGCGGCGCCACCGACCCGGGTCACCTGGCGGTGGCGCCCTTCGTCCATCACGAGGGGGCCGCCCCCCTGCTGCTCACCGGGGAGCAGTGCGCCCGGCTGCTGCGTGAGGCGCTGACCCGCTGGGACGACGTCTCCGTGGTGGACTCCCGCTGGTTCGATGATCGGATAGCCCGGCTCCCCGGGCCGGTGGGGCTCGATGAGCTCCTCACGCTGGCCCGCGAGGCCCACGCCGGCCGGCTGCTCTCCGGCGAGGTGTGGCCGTTCCGCGACTCGGTCCGCATCCGGGGCGTGCTGTACGAGTCCGGCCGCGGCGCCCGCATCCTGCGGGAGCGGACCGTCACGGTGTCCGCCTCGCTCGAGGACCTCGACGCCCGCTTCACCGAGCTGGCCGACTCGCTGCTGCTGCCCCAGGCCCAGGCCCCCGCCGCCGCGGGCGGCGTGCTCGGCACCCGGCTCATCGCGGCGTGGCGGGCCTACGACTCCGCCCACGCGGCGCTCGGGCGGTGGGACCTGCCGGCGGCGGCCGCCGGCTTCACGGAGGCGCTGGCCCGCGACCCGGGGTACGGCCTGGCCCACCTCTGGCTGGCCCAGACCCAGAACTGGCTGGGCCGCCCCCCCGACACCTGGCGCGACCACGCGCTGGCGGGCCTCGGCGCGCGGCCGGCCCTCCCGCCGCCGGAACGCGAGTGGGCCCTGGCGCTCGCCGCGCTGGCGGAGCAGCGCTATCCGGAGGCCTGCGACCGCTACGAGGCGATGATCCGCCGCGACTCCCTCGACTACCGGGGCTGGTACGGGCGGGCGGAGTGCCGTTCCCGCGACCCGATCGTGGTGGCCGACCCGGCGAGTCCCTCCGGCTGGCGCTTCCGCTCCAGCTACCAGGCCGCGATCAACGACTATCACCACGCGATGCTGCTGGTGCCCTCGGCGCACCAGGCCTTCCGGGGCGCCGCGTTCGCGCGCCTGACACGGGTCTACTACGCCGAGACCAACATCTACCGGCGCGGCGCCGGCACCGATCCCGCCGCGTCGGAGTTCGCGGCCTTCCCGGTGCTGGCGGGCGACACCCTGGCCTTCGTGCCCTGGCCGCAGGCGCAGGTCGGCAGCGGCGCCACGGCGGCCCGCGGCGGCGCCGCCATGGACGCCATCGTCCGCAACCGCCGCCGGCTCACCCAGCTCACCGGCGAGTGGGTCCGCGCCTTCCCGGGCAGCGTGCCCGCGCTCGAGGCCAGCGCGCTCGCCCTCGAGCTCTCGGGCGAGTTCGGCGCCACCGGCGGCGCGGGGGACTCCGCGGTGCTGCGCATCCGCGAGGCCGCCCGCCGCGCCACCGACCCCGGTGAGCGGGTGCGGCTGGCCAGCACGACGCTCCGGCTGCTGGTCAAGCGGGAGCGCTTCGCCGAGGCCGCCGCCCTGGCCGATTCCCTGCTGGCGGCCACGCCCGATCCCACCACCGACGAGGCGCCGTACCTGGCGGCCGCCGCGGCGCTGACCGGCCGCGCCAACCTCGCGGCCGCGCTGGCCCGCCGGGCCGCCCCGGACCAGGTGGTGTGGAGCTCGGACGGGGCCGTCCTGCCGGTGCCGCTGCCGCTGCGCGAGACGGCGCTGGCGCTCGAGGCCTTCGCCGCGGTGGGCGCCCCGTCCGACTCAGTCGACGCCCTGCTGCAGGTCGCCCTCCGGCAGCTCTCCGGCTACCTTGCCGGGGCACGCCGCGAGGCGGCCGACGCCGCCCTGCTGGATCGCACCCGGATGCTGCTCTACCCGGATGCGCGCTCCCGCCCGACGCCGCGCGGCCGCCGGAGCGTGGACTACCTGGTGCTGCTGCAGGAGGCGCTGCGGAATCACCACCCGGACGAGGCGCGCGCCCTGATGGCCCGGGTGGCCGAGCAGCGACGGGACCGTCCCTTCGGGCGGGTGGCGGTCGAGGGGGCCATCGCCGAGGCGCTCGCCGACCTGGGCCTGGGCGACACCGCCACGGCCGTGGCGCGGCTCGACGGGTACCTCGATGGCCTCGGCGGCGCCGGCATTGACCTGACCGAACGCACCGTCGCCGCCGCCTCGCTGGTACGGCTGCTGGCCCTTCGGGCCCGCCTGGCCGACGCCCAGGGCGACCGGGCGACGGCCCGCCGCCGCGCCGGCGACGTCGTGGCCCTCTGGGGCAAGGCCGATCCCGGACTGACGCCGGTACTCGCCGAGATGCGGGCCATCCGCGACCGGCCGTCATGAACCTGCAGGACTATCACAGGAGACCCAGTGCCGCGCCTCATCCCCCGGACGCACGGACTGCTGCTGCTGACCGCCCTCCTCGTGGCGGGCTGCCGCCTCGAGCGGACGCCGCCTCCGGCTGAGAATCTCCCCGAGCCGCCCGTCCCGGTGGGGCTCGAGCCCGACGGCGGCTTCAACCGAAACCGGGTGATCGAGGCAGGCCGCGCCGGACACTACGACCGGAACCCGGGGAGCTCCCACCGCGCCGTCATCGACGATATCGCCGACCTGACGATCGAGCCGCTGGAGGGGGCCTACCGCACCCCCAAGGAGGCCTTCGACAAGGGCGTGGTGGTGGCGCGCCTGGTCAACAACGGCGACTCGGCGCTCGCCCGGCTCGGCATCCAGCCGCAGTCCACCACCTTCTGGTTCATCTACCGGAAGGCCGGTACCCTCTTCTCGGCCTTCATCCCGGACGTGGCCACCGACAAGTTCGACGTCCGCGACGTCCGGACCATCGGCCACCCCCCGACCCGTCCCTGGCGCCAGTCGGTGTCCCAGTGGCAGCTCCCCGGCGTGCTGGGCGAGAAGGTCGGCATGGGCGCCCTGGGGACCGTGGCCCGGAGCGGCACGCTGCCGTGGGTCACCTGCTCCATCGACCTCTGCTGCAAGCCGGAGCCGCCGCTGCGCTAGCCAGTCCGCCGAACCGCCCAGCCGCCCTGTGTGACGATTCCGGCCCTGCGGCGTATTATCTCTTCGTGACCCCCCCGCTCCCCGAGACCAGCCCGGCCGTCCGCGCCCCAGCCCCCGCCCCCGAGGCGGAGGCCAGGGCGCGGGCCTGGTACGAGGCCTACGGCCGGGCCGTCTACAGCTATCTCCGCTTCCACCTCCCCAGTGCCGACGCCGCGGAGGACGTGACCTCGGAAACCTTCCTCAAGGTCTTCCAGGCCGCCGACCGCTACGATCCCGCCCTGGGCGAGCCCCGGACCTGGATCTTCCGGATCGCGCAGAACACCCTCCGCGACCACCTCCGCCGCGTCCGGGTGCGCCGTCACGTCCCCATCGCCGCCATGCGCGACCTGGCCTGCTCGGCCCCCTCCCCGGAGGAGCGCCTGCTCTGGGAAGAGCAGGTGGCCCAGCTCCTCGGCGCGATGGCCGGACTTCCCGACCGCGATCGTGAGATCATCGGCCTGCGCTATGGCAGCGGACTCGACAGTGCCGCCGTGGCCGAGGTGCTCGGCATCAGGGAGGCGGCGGTGCGCACCCGGCTGTGGCGGGCGCTGGCCCGGCTGCGGGTGCTGCTCGACGTCGAGGCGGGGGAGGCGTGAGCACGCCGCCGGACGACCTGCACGATCTCGAGCGGATGCTCCAGGGCGTCCGGTTCGAGCCGCGCGCCTCGCTGGGCGCCGAGATCGCCGGCCGGTGGCGCCGTGGTGATCGGGCGGGCGGCGGGACGCCGCCCGCCCGGCGCTGGATCGGCATCGCCGCGGCGGTGGCGATGGTGGGGCTCGGCTTGTTCATCTTCTGGCTGGCTGCCCTCCAGCCGCTCCGGGCCTACGCCATCGACCACTGCTGCCAGGACCTCGATGGCGGCGGCGACGCCGACGACGGCCTGATGGTGGTGGCGCGGCGCGGCACCGAGGTGCAGCGGCTGGCCATCTACGAGGACCGCGACGGCAGCCGCACCTTCACGCCGGGCGATGCCATCCGCTTCGATCGCGCCGGGCGGCCGGTAGTCACCAGCCCGCTGCTGCCCGGCGTCGTGACCACCGAGTTCTGCTGCCTCGACTACGACGGCGGCGGCCGCAGCGACGACGCGCTGGTGGTCATGGGCCTTCCGCCCGACCGGATCAGCATGGCCGCGATCTACGAGCGCGACGCCATCGGGCCGTTGCGCTAGCCCCACCGACCCGCACCGCGCCACGGGGCGCACTTTTCCCTTTTCCCTTTTCCCGCTTCCCCACGGCTCATGCCCTTGCTTCGTCTGACCAGCGTCTTCCTGGCCGCGGCCCTATCCCTGCCGCTCGCCGCCCAGCAGCCCGACTCCACCCGGCGCGACACCACCGTGGTGGTGCTCAAGCCCATCGAGGTGATCGGTTCCATCCTGGCGCCCTCGGGGCCCAAGGTGGGTTCAGGAGTGCCCGCCCGCACCACCACGATCTCCCGCGACCAGATCGAGGCCAGCGAGCCGCGCCAGTTGAGTGACCTGCTGGTCACCCAGGCCGGCATCTCGAGCTACGACGACCTGGGTGCCAGCTACAAGATGTCGCTCTCCAGCCGCGGCTTCTTCGCCTCGCCGATCGTGGGCCTGCCGCAGGGCCTCTCGATCTTCCTCGACGGCGTGCGCCAGAATGAACCCGACGCCGCCCAGGTGAATTTCGACCTGCTCCCCATGGAGCACGTCACCCGCGTCGAGCTGCTCTCCGGCACCGCCTCGCTGCTGGGCCGGAACTCCCTCGGGGGCGCCATCAACCTGGTGACCAACTCCGGCGGCGGGCCCACCCGTGGCGAGCTCGAGGTCTCCGGCGGCAACTTCAAGACCTTCGGCGCCGACGGCTCGATCGCCGGCGGGCTCGGCGGCGGCCGGTGGAGCTACTACGCCGGCGGCGGCTACGACCGCGAGGATGGCTGGCGGCAGGACACCGGGGCAGAGCAGTTCAACGGCTTCTTCAACCTGGGCCGCCTCACCGAGCGGTGGGGCATCCGGTTCCAGGGCTACGGCGCCAAGTCGCGCGCCGAGACCGCCGGTTCACTCCCCCTCAGCGTGTACCGGGTCAACCCGGATTCCAACCTGAGTACCGGCGACTACGAGGACCTCAACAACCTGCAGCTCGCGGTGAGTGGCTACCGCCGCGGTGAGCGGGGGCAGCTGTCGCTGTCTTCGTACGTGCGACGGCACCGGGCCGAGCGGTTCAACGTCAACCAGGATGCCGACCCCGACAACCTGGGCCGCTCCCGCAACCTGGTGGCCGGCGGCACCGCCGACTACCGCTGGCAGGCCAGCGAGCGTCTGGGCCTGCGGGTCGGCGGCGAGGGTTCGGCGGCGAGCACCGAGGTGACCCTCTACGCCGACTCCTCCAAGTTCAGCGGCCCGGTGACCCAGACCACGTTCGTGAAGAGCCCCACCTGGGATCTCGCGGGCTACGCCCTCGCCGACCTCACCGCGGGCCGCGCCACCTTCTCCGCCGGGGCGCGCTACGACTACGTGCGCATCCCGTTCCGCAACCAGCTCGACCACGCCCGCGACACCACCAGCTCCTACAGCCGGCTGAGTCCCAAGGGCGGGATCACCCTGGACGCCGGCCGCGGGCTCACCCTGTACGGCTCGGTGGGCGGGGCGTTCCGCGCCCCGGCCGTCATCGAACTGGCCTGCGCCGACCCGGCGGAACCCTGCCCGCTGCCCTTCGCACTGGGCGACGACCCGCCGATCAAGCCGGTGCGCGCCACCACCTTCGAGGTGGGCGGGCGGCTGGTGGCCGGCCCGGCGATCGTCAGCGCCTCCGCGTACCGCACCGACGTGCGGGACGACATCTTCCTCTTTGCCTCCGACTCGGCCGCCAGCGGCTCCACGATCGAGGGCTACTTCGGCAACCTCGACAAGACCCGGCGCGAAGGCATCGAGCTCTCCACCCAGCTGTTCCTCGCGGGCGGACACAGCCTCTACGCCAACTACGGCTACACCCGCGCCACCTTCCAGAGCGACGCCGAGATCTTCAGCATCCGCGAGGACTTCGGCGGGGAGAACGAGGTGAGCCCCGGGGATCACCTGCCGCTGGTGCCCGCGCACCAGGTCAAGTTCGGCGGGTCGTTCACCCTGCCCTCCGGGTTCTTCGCCGGCGCCGACGGGCGCTACATCGGGCCCCAGTGGCTCCGCGGCGACGAGACCAACGACGAACCCCAGCTCGACGGCTACTTCGTGGCCGACGCCCGGCTGGGCTGGAGGGGCAAGGGCTGGGAAGTGGTGGCGGTGGGCAACAACATCTTCCAGAACACCTACGCCACCTTCGGCACCTTCAACGTGAACCAGGGCGGCGGGGACGTGCTGGAACGATTCCTGACCCCTGGGTTCCGGCGCGTCGTCCGCCTGATCGTCCGGCGCAACTTCGGGGGCGGCGACGACTGAGGCCTGCCCGATGCCCTGACCTCCATCGGGTGGGCCAGTACCGCGCGGGGCAGGGAGCCACGGCTTCCTGCCCCGTGTGGCGTTCAGGGAAGCCGCTCTCCCGTCTGCCCTGCCCATATCCATTACCGCCCGATCCCGTGTCATTGCCGCCGCTTCCCGCTCCCTCTTTGCCCTTTCCTTGCCCCAGCTGTCCGCCCCGGTCCGACTTGGCTACCTTTTCGGCGGCCGGACGTCCCCGAACGACCCCCGAACGAGGTTCCCGTGCGCATAGCGGTCTGCCTGAAGAGGGTGCCCGACACCACCAGCCGCATCGTGGTCGGCACCGACGGCAAGTCCATCGACGAGGCGGGCGTGAAGTTCGTCGTGAACCCCTACGACGAATACGCCCTCGAGGAGGCGCTCAAGCTGAAGGAAGCGGCCGGGGCCGGCGAGGTCGTGGCGTACTGCCTGGGCAGCGACGCCGCGCAGGAGACCCTCCGCACCGCGCTCGCCATGGGGGTGGACCGGGCGGTGCTGCTGCAGTCGGCCGGGAGCGCCGACGGGCTGGAGGTCGCCCGTGCGCTGGCCGCCGAGCTCAAGGGCGCCGGCTACGACCTGGTGCTGTTCGGCAAGCTCGCCGTGGACGACTACAACCACCAGGTGGGCCCGATGGTGGCCGAGCTGCTGGAGCTGCCCTGCGTCACCTCCGTGGTGAAGCTGTCGGTGAGCGGCGGCGCGCTCGAGGCCGAGCGGGAGATCGAGGGCGGCGTGGAGGTGAGCACCGCGAGCCTTCCCGCGGTGCTCACCTGCGACAAGGGCCTCAACACCCCGCGGCTGCCCAGTCTCAAGGGGATCATGGCCGCCAAGAAGAAGCCGCTCGAGGTGAAGCCGGCGGCGCCGGCGGCGGGCGGCGTCACGCTGCTCGGCCTCACCCTGCCGCCCGACCGCAAGCCGGGCCAGATCGTCGGCGAGGGCGCCGACGCGGTGCCCGCGCTGGTCCGCCTCCTCCGTGACGAAGCGAAGGTGATCTGATGACCCGCATCCTCGCGGTGACCGAGCAGCGCGACGGCGCGCTGCGCAAGGTGTCCCTCGAAGTGGTCTCGGCGGCGCGCCGGCTGGCCGACGCCCTGGGCGGCACGGTGGACGCGCTGGTGATCGGCGGCGGGCCGGTGGGCGGCACCGACGCGCTGGCGCGGGTGGGCGCCGACCAGGTGCTGAGCGCCACCCACGCCGACTTCGCGCTGTACCAGCCCGACGGCTACGCCGCCACGGTGGCGGCCGCCGCCGCGGGCGCCACCGTGGTGCTGTTCGCCTCCACCGCCACCGGGCGCGACCTCGCGCCGCGGGTGGCGGCGCGGCTCGGCGCCGCCCTGGCCACCGACGTCACCGCGCTCGAGGTGGAGGGCGGCAAGGTCATCGCCACCCGGCCGATGTACGCCGGCAAGGTGCTGGCGCGGGTGCGGCTCGACGGCGCCACCGCCCTCGCCACCATCCGCCCCAACACCTTTGTCACCGCCGACGCGCCGAAGGCCGGTGCGGCGGGCACCGCCACCGTCCCGGCATTCACCGCGCGGGTGAAGGTCACCGGGGTGAAGGCCCCGGCCTCCGCCGCCCTGGACGTGGCCGAGGCGCCGGTGGTGGTGAGCGGCGGTCGCGGGCTCAAGGAGCCGGAGCACTTCAAGCTGCTGGAGGAGCTGGCCGCCGCCCTCGGCAACGCCGCGGTGGGCGCCAGCCGCGCCGTGGTGGATGCCGGCTGGCGGGAACATGGCGCGCAGGTGGGGCAGACCGGCAAGACGGTGAGCCCCAACCTCTACGTGGCCGTGGGCATCTCCGGAGCCATCCAGCACCTGGCCGGCATGCGCACCGCCAAGACCATCGTCGCCATCAATCGCGACAAGGACGCCCCGATCTTCAAGGTGGCCGACTACGGCATCGTGGGCGACCTCTTCGAGATCGTCCCCCGGCTCACCGCCGAGGTGAAGAAGCTCCGCGGCGAGGGGTAGTGCCGCTGGCCCCCGGGACCGGCGGCGCGTACCTTGGCGTCGACCCCCTCGGAGCCCTCGTGACCGCACCCGCCACCTCCGCCGCCGCCCCCTCCCGGGGGCGGCTGCTCCAGATCCTCGGCGTGGCCTTCGGCCTCGCCGTCATCATCGGCAACACCATCGGCATCGGCATCCTCCGCACCCCGGGGGAGGTCGCCGCGCGGCTCCCGGAGCCGGCCTGGTTCCTGGGCGCCTGGCTGGTGGGCGGCGTCTACGCGCTGCTCGGCGCCCTCACCCTCGCCGAGCTCGGCGCCATGGTGCCCCGCTCCGGCGGCCAGTATGTCTTCGCCCGGCGCGCCCTCGGCGACTACGCCGGCTTCGTCATCGGCTGGAGCGACTGGATCTCCACCTGCGGCTCCATGGCCGTCGTCACCATCTCCATCGGCGAGTACCTCGGCGTGCTGGTGCCCGCCCTCGCGCCATTCGCGGTGGCCGTCGCGGTGGGGGTCACCTTTCTCTTTGCCGGCATCCATGGCCTCGGCATCCGCACCGGCGACCTCACCCAGCAGGTGACCAGCCTGCTCAAGGTGGTGCTGCTGGTGGGGCTCGCGGTGGCCTGCCTGGTGGCCGTGGCGCCCGAGCGCCCGACGGCCGCGGCCGTGGCCCATGCGGCGCCCGGCCTCACCGCGGTCATCGTCGCGCTGCAGGGGGTGATCTACACCTACGACGGCTGGAACGGGATGCTCTACTTCAGCGGCGAGGTGCGGGATCCGGGCCGGCAGATCCCCCGGGCCATGGCGGGCGGGGTGGCACTGATCATCGTCATCTACCTGCTGCTCAACCTGGCCTACATGCGGGTGCTGCCGCTCAGCCAGATGGCGGGGCAGACGCTGGTGGCGGCCACGGCGGCGGGGGTGCTGTTCGGGTCGGCGGGGGAGACGGCGGTGCGGGTGGTGCTGATCCTCTCGCTGCTCAGCGCCGCGAGCGCCATCCTGCTCATGGGGAGCCGGGTGCCCCATGCCATGAGCGAGGACGGCCTCTTCTGGGCCGGCGCGCGGCGGGTGAGCTCCGGTGGCTCGCCCATCGCCACGCTGCTGTTCACCGCGGTCATCACCACCGGCATGCTGGTCACCGGCACCTTCGACCAGGTCCTGGCGGTGACGGCGTTCTTCTTCGTGCTCAACTACCTGCTCTCGTTCATCTCGGTGATCGTGCTGCGCCGCCGCGAGCCCGACACCCCGCGCCCCTACCGGGCGCTGGGCCACCCCATCGTCACCTGGCTGCTGGTGCTCGGCTCGGTGGGCTTCCTGGCGGGCAACGTCATCGGCGACCCCGCCAACACCCGCTGGGCGGTGGGGCTGCTGTTGCTCAGCTACCCGGTGTTCCGGATGACGGTGAGGTCGGGCGGTTAGGCGGTTCGGCGATTAGGCGGTACCGTCGAACCGTCTAACCGCCCAACCGCCGAACCGCCGAACCGCCGAACCACCCAACCGCCCTACCGTCCCCCCACCAGCCGCTGGATCCGCGCCACGCCCTCGGCCACCGAGGACTCCTCGGGGCCGTAGGAGAACCGGACGTACTGCCGGAAGCGCGAGGGGCGGCCGCTGCGCCGCTTGCCCGGGTTGATGTCGAAGAACTCCCCCGGGACGCAGATCACCTTTTCCTTCACCGCCGCCTTGAAGAACGACATCCCGTCGTTGAGGCCGGCCGGCAGCGCCGAGACGTCCGCCCAGCAGTAGAAGGTGCCGTCGGGGTCGAGGTCGAGCCGCATGCCGGCGGCCTCGAGGCCCGACTTGAGGACCTGCTTCTTGCGCAGGAACGCCGTGCGGATGGCTGCGGTCTCGGCCCGAACCACGTCGGGCGCGAGCAGCGGCACGGCCGAGCGCTGCAGCGGCTTGCTGCCGCCGCCATCGAGGAACGAGCCGGTGCTGGAGACGGCATCGATGACGGCGCGGGGTCCCACGATCCAGGTGCAGCGCCACCCCGGGTAGCGCCAGTTCTTGGTGAGGCCGTCGAAGATGACGATGGGATCGCGGTCCACGTCCTCCACGTAGCGCGCCGCCGAGACGATGGCGTCGTCGCCCTGGCCGGTCCAGACGTAGTGGGAGTAGAACTCGTCCAGCAGCAGCGCGCAGGCCAGTTCCCGCGCGGTGGCCACCCAGCGTTCCAGCTCGCCGTCACGGATCACCCGGCCGGTGGGGTTGTTGGGGTTGGAGAGCAGCACGGCGGAGAGCCCGCGGCCGGTGATCTCGCGCCGGAGGTCGTCCACCGAGAACTCATAGCCGCGGGCGCCGTCGAGCAGGATGGGGATCGAGCTGAAGAGCTTGAAGATGTCGAGCAGCTCCTCGTAGGCGGTGTAGTCCGGGAGGAAGTGCCCCAGGTTGATCTCGCCCAGCGCCGCCACCGCGCGGGTGAGCGAGGCCCGCCCGCCGCCGCAGATGCAGACGTTCTTCTCGGTGTACTGCGACGCCTTCCCCTGCCGGAACAGGTCGTTGTAGAGCGCCGCCACCGCCTGGCGCAGCTCCGGGATGCCCGGGACCGGGGCATACTCCTGGTCGTCGAGCGCGATCTGCACCGCCTCCACACGGGGTGGCGCTCCGGGGAGGGGGCCGGTCTCGGGCATCCCCTGGCCCAGGTTACACCACTCCGGGTGCCCGTAGCGGTAGCCGTGGCGGGCCGCCTCGGCCATGACGTAGATGACGCCCGTGAACGGGACGGGGCGGAACCCCGGGATCTGCGGTGCCTGCATGGCCTGGCCGGAAAGGGGTGCGGGGGCGGTCGAGTGCTGGATTATAGCGGGATGCGGTAGGGCAGCAGCTTGGGGACCCGCCGTCGATAGGCATCGTATCCCGGGTAGCGGACCACGAGTTTCCGCTCCTCCGCCGCCGCCTTCCGGTCGAAGTACCCCCACGATACGAGCAGGGCCAGCAGGCCGGCGGTCCAGCCGGTCAGCAGCCAGCAGGCCCCGGCCAGGGCCAGGATCACGCCGGTGTAGATGGGGTGGCGGACCCAGCGATAGGCGCCGGCCTCGACCATCGCGCCGTCGGCCACGGGGGTGGTGGCCGGGGTCAGGTTCCGGCCCAGCGCGGCGGCGCCGGCGGCGGCGAACCCCAGCCCCGCGGTCAGGGGGAGCAGGCCGGGCCACCGGGGCCCCCCGGGGTGCAGCAGCCAGCCCGCCGGCCCCCCCGGCGGGGTCTGGCCGGCCAGCCAGGGCAGCCCCCCGCACAGCAGCGCCGCCAGGGTGAACTGCCCCCAGACCCATGGGTCGCGGGACGCGCCATCCGTCCTCACCGGACCCCCCTTTGGATCACCTCGCCCCGGGCCGATAGCACCTTATATTCCCCCACCCTTCCAGTACCCCCAGAGGAACGGCTTCCCGTGACCCCGATTCTGCCCCGCCGGCACCAGCGCGGCCTCCCCCTCGACCAGCTCATCCGGACCGCCCCCCCCAGCGCCGAGGCGCTGGAAATGGACGTGGTCTTCGTGGGGGCCGGACCCGCCGGGCTGGCCGGGGCCATCGAGCTGGCCGGGCTGGTGCAGCGCGAGCAGGCCACCGGCTCCGGCTTCCCCGACGTGAATATCGCCGTCCTGGAGAAGGCCGGCAGCCTGGGCGAGCACAGCCTGAGCGGGGCCGTGATCAACCCGGTGGCGCTCCGGGAGCTCTTCCCCGACAAGCCCGACAGCGAGTTCCCCTTCCGGCAGGCGGTCAGTGGGGAGGCGGTGTATTTCCTGACCGAGGGCGGGTCGCTCAAGATCCCCACCCCGCCCACCATGCACAACGAGGGATTCTACACCGCCTCGCTGTGCGAGGTGGTGCGCTGGCTCGGGGAGCAGGCCGAGGCGCTGGGGGTGAACATCCTCCCCGGATTCCCCGCCGATGCCCTGCTGGCCAGCGGCACCGCGGTGACCGGCGTCCGCACCACGCCCACCGGCCTCACCCGCGACGGCGCCCCTGGCGACGGGTACCAGGAACCCACCGATGTCACCGCGAAGATCACCATCCTGACCGAGGGCACCCGCGGCACCCTGGGCCAGGCGTGGCGCGAGTGGCAGCAGGTGCGCTCCGAGAACCCGCAGATCTTCGCCCTCGGCGTGAAGGAAGTGTGGCAGGTCCGGCGCCCGCTCGACCGGGTGATCCACACCCTGGGCTGGCCGCTGCCGAGCACCGCCTTCGGCGGCACCTTCATGTACCCGCTCGGCCCCGACATGGTCTCGCTCGGCATCGTGGTGGGGCTCGATTACCGCGAGGCCGCGCTCGACGTGCACCAGCTGCTGCAGCGGCTCAAGGGGCACCCGCTCATCCGGCCCTGGCTCGAGGGCGGCGAGCTGCTCGAGTGGGGCGCCAAGACCATCCCGGAGGGCGGCTACTACGCCTTGCCCTCGCGCCGCTCCGGCGATGGCCTCCTCATGGCCGGCGACACGGTGGGCTTCGTGGACGTGCCCTCGCTCAAGGGCGTGCACTACGCCATCCAGTCGGGAATCTACGCCGCGCGGGCCGCGTTCCAGGCGCTCAAGGCGGGCGACACCTCCGCCGCGCAGCTCGCCGCGTACGATCGCATGGTGAACGAGAGCTACATCGTGGGCGACATGTACCGCACCCGGAACATGCGACTGGCCTTCAAGGACGGCCTGGTGCGGGGTGGCCTCAAGGCGGGGCTCATGACGCTGACCGGTGGGGCCTTTCCCGGCGGCCGCATCCCCATGCACGAGGACGCCGAGCGGGAGCGGGTGGCCGAGCCGCCGAGCCGCCGTGCCGCCGAGCCGTCGCCGGATGGCGTGCTCACCTTCAGCAAGCTCGACGCGGTCTTCAAGTCGGGCAACGCCACCCGTGACACCATCCCGCAGCACCTGCTGGTGGGGCCGGACATCTCGCCCGAGGTGGCCGACTTCTACTCCCATCTCTGCCCCGCCGGCGTGTACGAGCGGGTGGGAGACGAGCTGCGGGTGAACGCCCCCAACTGCGTGGACTGCAAGGCCACCGACGTCATCGGGCCGCGCTGGACCCCGCGCGAAGGGGGCTCCGGCCCCAAGTACCGGTTGATGTGACGTGACCCAGGGCTACGTGTACTCCCGGCGGCGGTCCCGGGCCGTCAGCGCCCCGGCGGTGGTCCCGGTGGAGCCGGAGCTGCCGCTGTGGCGGCGCGTGCTGCAGCCGCCCGACCCGCTGCAGATGGACGCGGGTGCCGAGGGGGAACTGCTGGTGGCCCGGGTGCGCACCGTGCTCATCCTGCTGCTGCTCCCCATTCCCATCATCAACCTGGCGCTCGACCCGGCCAACCGGATGGCCGGCCTGGTGGGGCTCGCCGCGGGGCTGGTGGGGTTCGGCCTGGCGGTGGGTGCGCAGCTCCTGCTGCGCGGCGACTTCTACCGCCCCTGGATCGGTCTCGCCACCAGTCTGCTCGACGTGAGCTGCGTTAGCATGGCGCTCGCGGCGTTCCTCACGGTGGGGCAGCCCCTCACCACGGTGAACAGCCGGCTGCTCTTCGAGGTCTACTTCATCGCCGTCGGGGCCACCGCGCTCCGCTACGACACCCGCATCTGCCTGGCCGCGGGCGGGCTGGCCATGGCCCAGTACCTCGCGCTGGTGCTCACGGCCCACTGGCGCTTCGACCTGGCCGACCCCGCGCTCGACCAGTACGGCTACGGCGCCTTCGACTGGGCCACCCAGGTGTCCCGCCTGGTGCTGCTCGGCGTGGCCACGCTGCTCGCGGTGGCCATCGTGCTCCGCAGCCAGCGGCTGCGGGGCCAGTCGCGCATCGACCGGCTCACCGGGCTCCCCAACCGCAGCTACTTCGACGAGCGGGTGGCGGCGGAGCTGTCCCGGGCCCGGCGCTACGGCGAGCCGGTGGCGCTGCTGATGCTCGACGTGGACCACTTCAAGCACTTCAACGACACCCACGGCCACGCCGCCGGCGACGTGGCGCTCCAGGTGGTGGCGGGGGCGCTGCAGCGCGACAGCCGGGTGAGCGACGTCGTGGTGCGCTACGGCGGCGAGGAGTTCGTGGCGCTCTTCCCGGGGATGCACCCCGACGCCGCCCTGGAGCGGGCCGAGGCCATCCGCCGCATGGTGGACAGCCTGGCCATCGCGCTGCCCCGCCGCAGCGGGCTCGGGCACGTCACCATCAGCATCGGGGTGGCCGCCTACGGCTACGACGGCACCCGTGCGGAAGACCTGCTCGACCGGGCGGATGCCCGGCTCTTCGAGGCCAAGGAGGCGGGGCGCAACCGGGTCGTCGGCCCGCCGCCGGCCGCCGCCCTGTTCGTACTCACCGGCCGGCCATCAGGCGAGCAGGAGTCAGCTTCGTAAGACGTTGCCAAGCAACAGCTTGAGAACGTGATCCCGGGCACCGCGCCCCTCTTATTTCTCCGTCACATTCCGCTACAGCTGCCTCGGCCATTCCGCCCCGGTCTGGCCCGGTTCTTCCTTGCATGCCGCCCCATGAGGTTCCCGATGCCCACCACCGCCCCGGTCCCGGCGCTGGCCGCGCTGCTGCTCGGCGTGTCCTTCCTGGCCGCCTGCCAGCGTGGGGACGACGCCGGCGGCGGCCCGGCCCCCACGGGGGTGAGCCAGGCCTACGGCCGCTGGACCCCGAGCCACTGGGACACCTGCACCAAGGAGATCCACGACGGCTACAGCGTGGTGGGTCCCGACGGGAAGCTCTACCCCACCTGGCACCCGCCGGTCGACCCGAAGACCGGCTGCACCTTCGGCCACGAGCACGGCCGCAACCCGAAGCAGTCGCGACTCTACGCCACCACCGGCCCGATCCCCTTCGGCGTGGCCAACGAGGCCCTGGAGACCTGGGACCCCGCGGGCACCCGGCTCGAGGATCACGTGGGGCACAAGATCGAGTGGGAGAACGGGGTGGAGCTGCAGCGCACGGTGGGCGCCCAGCGGGTGAACATCGGGGTGCAGTGCGACTTCCTGACCAAGATCCACCAGGGCACCCACTCCAAGGATGCCTTCACCAACAACCTGCACGAGCTGGCGTACCATGTCCGGTGCACCGACGGCACCGAGCTGCACGCCACGATCATGGTGGCCTTCGGGACGCCGGGAGAATTCACCCGCTCCTGCGACAAGGCGACGGTGGTGGCCGCGGGCACCCCCGTGCCGGCCAACTCGCCGGCCGGGAGCGGGGTGCGCTTCATCCCCGACCGCTCCTGCATCACCGACTTCATCCTGGTGCCCGGCGGCCAGTTCTCCCAGTTCAGCGAGGGGCTGTACGAGGACTGGGTGAGCGGCAACTACCTGCGCCGGGGCGACGGCAGCCAGCTGGCCTACTTCGACCCCCACTTTGCCGTTTTCGCGCCCAGCCGATACTACGATGGGGGGCGCGGCGACCTGACCGGCCGCTCCCTCGATGCCTGCTACGAGGTGGAGCCGAACGGCGACCATGCCGCCGGGGGGGCCTGCAGTGCCTCCACCGCCGATGGCGGCGTCTCCGATGTCACCTGGGACGATCCCCGCTCCACCCTCAACGGGCTGGTGCGCGAGGTGTACTTCAACCAGACGGTGATCAACAACGCCGGGGGGCCGAAGGTGTGGTACACCGATCCGTTCGGTGGCCATGCCGATACCGCGGTCTTCCCCGGCGCCGTGAAGCAGAAGCTGGCGTCGCTCGACAATACCCGTCCCTGGCCGCTCGAGTCACAGGCGTTCGGGGCCACCCGGTCGTACGGAGGGAACGGTGTCCATGCCCCGAATTGACCTGACCGGCCCCCGTCGGCGGCATGCCGCCGCGGTGTCCCTGGCCGCGCTCCTGGCCGCCTGCGGCGGCGGTGATGGCGGCGGCTCCGGCCCCGGCGGCTCCGGCCATCTCGCGGTGACGGTGAGCGGCCTCCCGGCCGGCACCGCAGCGCGGGTGACCGTGAGCGGTCCCGGCGGCTACGACAAGGACCTCTCCGCCTCGGCGGTGCTCAACGGCCTGGACGAGGGGACCTATTACGTCAGCACCGGCTACGTGAACGCGCAGGCCCAGACCTGGACCGCGAGCGCGGCGCCCGACAGCGTCGTGGTGACCGACGGCGACACCGCCCAGGTGGCCGTGGCCTACACCGGCGGGCCCGCGACGACCGTGAACCTGACGGTGGCGGGTACCCAGCTCATCCAGAGCAGCCAGCGCGCCGACGGCTCCATCCCCATGGTCGGGGGCCGGGACGCGATGCTCCGGGTCTTCGTGGTGGCGAGCGGAGCCAACGGCGCCCAGCCGGCGGTGCGGGTGCGGCTCTACCAGGGTGGCACCCCGGTCGACTCGCTGCTGGTAGCGGCGCCGCAGGCGCAGGTGCCGCTCACCCCCGACACCGCCTCGCTCGCCAAGACGTGGAACGTGCTGATCCCGGGGGCGCGGGTGCTCGCGGGGCTGAGCTACCAGGTGGAGGTGGACCCGACCGACGCGGTGCCGGAGACCAGCGAGTCGGACAACCGCTGGCCGGGCGGGGCGGGGACCCAGGCGGTCACGGTGCAGAACGTCCCGCCGCTCACGGTGCGCTTCGTGCCGGTCAAGCAGTCGGTGAACGACCTCACCGGCGCGGTGAACGCCGGCAACAAGGCCGCCTTCATCGAGACCACCCGGCGCATGTTCCCGCTGGGCGAGGTGACCGCGGAGGTGCGCAACACCTACACCACGAACGCGCCGGTCTACCAGTCGAATGACGGCAACGGCGGCTGGGGCCAGACCCTGGGCGAAGTGGGTGCGCTCCGCGCCACCGACGGCAGCAGCGCCCACTACGTGGGCATCATCCAGGTGACCTACGGTGGGGGCATCGCGGGTCTGGGCTACATCGGGGCGCCGGCGTCGATCGCGTGGGACAAGGCGTCCAGCGCGCCGGGCGTGATCGCCCACGAACTGGGCCACAACTTCGGCCGCAACCACGCCCCCTGCGGCAATCCCAGCGGCCCCGATCCGGGCTATCCCTATACCAACGCCGCCATCGGGAGCTGGGGTCTCGACCTGACGGGCCTCGCGCTCAAGACGCCCTCGGGATTCGTGGACCTCATGAGCTACTGCGATCCCGACTGGGTCAGCGACTACACCTACAGTGCCATCCTGGCCTGGCGTGGCACCGCCCCCGACCAGCAGGGGTCGGTCCGCACCGGCGCCACCCCCGGCCGCGGCCTGCTGGTCTGGGGCCGCATCGTCGCGGGCAACGTGATCCTGGAGCCGTCGTTCGTGGTGCAGGCGCCGGCGCGGCTGCCCGCCCGCCCCGGGCCCCACCGGGTGGAGGCGCTCGACGCGCAGGGCCAGCCGATCTTCGGCCTGAGCTTCTCGGGCGATGCGGTGCCCGACCTGCCCGGCGGCGCGGAGGAGCACTTCGCCTTCGTGGTGCCGATCGGGGCGGGGGAGGAGGCGCGGCTCGCCCAGCTCCGGCTGGTGGGGCATGGGCTGACCGTGCTGCGGGCGCCGGCCGCGGCGCTGCGCGCCGGCGGCGCCGCCGCCGATCCCGCCCTGACCACCGTGCAGGCCGGCGGGACCCTCGACCTGCGCTGGAACGCCGCCTACCCGATGGCGCTGGTGCGCGATGCCCGTACCGGCGAGGTGCTGTCGTTTGCGCGTGGTGGCCGCGCCCGGTTGCCCGAGGCGGGCCACGGGGTGCGGGTGGAGCTGTCGGATGGGGTGCGCACGCTGCCGCAGGTGACGATCGTGCGGCCGTAGGGCGGCGGACCGCCGCCGAGCCGCCTACCGCAGCAGCTCCTCGAGCCGCGCGGCGGTGTCGGTCTTCTCGTCGCGGTACTTGATGATCACCGGCGCGTAGAGCGCGAGGCCCTGCTCCCGCCCCGGACCGGTGGTGACCGGGCGGCTGCCCGGCACCACCACCGCGCCGGCGGGGATCTCGAGGGGTCGGTCGCCCTCGCGGCGGTAGCGGGTGTTGCGCACCAGGTCGAACACCACGGTGCCCGCGGTGAGGATCGTCCCCGGCGCCAGCACCGCGCCCTCGCGGACGATCGTGCCCTCGTACACTCCGCAGTTCCCCCCGACCAGCACGTCATCTTCGATGATGACCGGCAGCGCCCCGACCGGCTCGAGGACCCCGCCCACCTGGGCGGCCGCGGAGAGGTGCACCCGCTTGCCCACCTGCGCGCAGCTCCCCACCAGGGCGTGGCTGTCGACCATAGTGCCGGCATCCACGTACGCGCCGACGTTGATGAACGCCGGCGGCATGATCACCACCCCCGCCGCGACGTGGCAGCCGTCGCGGATGGCGCTGCCCCCCGGCACGATGCGCACGCCGTCGCCGAGGGAGATCGGGCGGAGCGGCCAGGTGTCCTTGTCGAAGAACGGGAATGGGCTGCCGAGGGCCATCGGCGTCACCACCCCGAGCCGGAAACCCAGCAGGATGCCGGCCTTGACCCAGGGCTGCGCGCGCCAGGCGCCGTCGGCGCCGCGCACCGCGGCGCGCACGGCGCCGGCGTTGAGCGCCGCCTTGAGCTCCTGGAAGGCGGCGCGCGCCTCGGCCTCCGCGCCCGCGGGCACCCCGGCGGCGAAGGCGCCGAGGCGGGCCTCGAGGCCTGCGCTCATGGGGCCACTGCCCCCGCCGGCTCCACGCCGGCCTCCCGCAGCGCCGCCAGCAGCGGCCCGCGGCGGTGCTCGGAGAGCGGCACCAGCGGCAGGCGGAGCCGGTTCCCGATCCGGCCCATCGCCGCCAGCGCCGCCTTGACCGGCGCCGGATTGGTCTCGAGGAAGTTGGCTTCAAGGAGCGGCAGCGCCTGGTAGAACAGCTCGCGCGCCTCCGCCATGCGGCCCCGCCGGCCCAGCTGCACCAGCCGCGTCATCAGCGCGGGGATCTCGTTCCCCGCCACGGAGATGAGGCCGTCACCGCCGGCGGCGAGGATCGCGAGCGTCAGGTTGTCCTCGCCCGAGAGCACCGCGAAGCCCTCCGGCCGCCCCAGCAGCAGGTGCTGCACCTGGGGCAGGTCGCCCGAGGATTCCTTGATCCCGATGATGTTCGGGTGCTCCGCCAGCCGAAGCACCGTGTCGGGCCGCAGGTTCACCGCCGTCCGCCCCGGCACGTTGTAGAGGCAGACCGGCACGGTGGCGCCGTCGGCGATGGCGGTGAAGTGCTGCACCAGCCCGTCGGGGGTGGGCTTGTTGTAGTAGGGCGAGGCGGAGAGCAGCCATGTCACCCCGAGTCCGCTCATCCGCCGTGCCTCGGCCACGGCCTCGCGGGTGTCGTTGTGGGTGGCGCCAGCCATCACCGGCACCCGGCCGGCGGCGGCCTCCACCACCGTGCGCACCACCAGCATCCGCTCCTCGGCGGAGAGAGTCTGGGCCTCGCCGGTGGAGCCGCAGGGCACCAGGAAGTCGATGCCCTCCTCGACCTGCCAGGCCGCGAGCTTCCGGAGCGCCTCGACGTCCACCGAGCCATCCGGCGCGAACGGCGTCACGATCGCCGTCCCGCATCCCCCGAGCGTGGTCGTCATGGTGCCTCCCCGAAGAGCATCTGGTCGAAGGTGTAGACTCCCTCGCGCCCCACGAGCCACGCCGCCGCCGCGAGCGCCCCGGCGGCGAAGGCCTCGCGCCCGCGCGCCTCGTGGGTCAGGCGGATGGTCTCGTGTGGCGAATCGTACGCTACGCTGTGGATCCCGGGCACGTGGCCGGCACGGATGCTGGTGACCGGGAATTCCCGCGCCGGGTCGGCGGTGTGCAGCGTGGCCACCAGTGCCCGCGCGGTGCCCGAGGGGGCGTCCAGCTTCTGCGCGTGGTGGGTCTCCTCGATCCAGGCGCCGAAGGCCGGCCGCCCGGCGAACTCCGCCGCCAGCGCCCGGGCGGCGCGCAGGAAAAGCTGCACGCCGACGGAGAAGTTGGCGGCGTGGAGCAGCGCCGCGCGGTGACCGGTGACCGCGGCCTGCACCTCCGGCAGCCGGTCGAGCCACCCGGTGGTGCCGGTGACGGTGGGTACCCGGAGCGCCGCCAGGCGGAGCAGGTTGCCGGGCGCGGCCGTGGGGGTGGTGAACTCGAGCGCCACGTCCACGCCGGCCAGCCGCGTGGCGGTGAGCGCCGCGCCCCCCGCGTTCTCCTCCCCGGCGATCACGGTCACGACGCGGTGCCCCTCCGCCGGCGCCAGCGCGGCGATGGCCCGGGACATCCGGCCGTCTCCCACCAGCGCCAGGCGGAGGCTCATCGCGGCACGTAGCCCCGCGCCACCAGCAGCTCGGCGTTCTGGATCGCGGCGCCCGCCGCCCCCCGCACGGTGTTGTGCGAGAGCAGCACCAGCCGGAGGTCGAGCAGGTTGCAGGGGCGCACCCGCCCCACGGTGACGGTCATCCCCGCGCCGCGGTCGATGTCGAGCCGCGACTGCGGCCGGTCGGGGCGGCGGTCGTACTCCACGGGGCGCGCCGGGGTGGAGGGCAGCTCCGCCACGCCGGCGGGGGCGCGGAACGCCTCCAGCGCGGCGATCGCCTCCTCCGGGGCCACCCGCCGCCCGAAGCCGACCGAGACCACCTCGAGGTGGCCGTCGATCACCGGCACCCGGTTGGTGTGCGCGCTGGTGGTGATCGGCGCCGTCACGACCTGTTCCCCGGCGAAGCCCCCGAGGATCTTGGCCGTCTCCTGTTCCATCTTCTCTTCCTCGCCGCCGATGTGCGGGATGACGTTCCCCAGTGCGTCGAGGCTCGCCACGCCGGGATAGCCGGCGCCGCTTACGGCCTGCATGGTGGCCACGAAGAGCTTCTGGATCCCGAACGCCTGGTGCAGGGGGGCCACGCCGAGCACCAGCCCGGCGGTGGAGCAGTTGGGGTTGGCCACGATCCCGCCGCGCCAGCCCCGTTCCCGCTGCTGCCGCGGCAGCAGGTCGAGGTGCGCCGGGTTCACCTCGGGGATGAGCAGCGGGATGTCGGGGTCCATCCGGTGGGTCTTGGTGTTGGTCACCACGTAGACACCCGCGCGCGCGAAGGCCTGCTCCACCTCGCCGGCGATGTCGGCCTCGATGGCGGAGAAGGCGATGCGACCCGGGATCCCGGGCGCCGCCGCGGCCACGGTCATCGCCGCCACCCGGTCGGGCAGGGGGGTGCCCTCGCGCCAGCGGACCACGTCGCCGTAGCGCTTGCCCGCGCTCTGCGCGCTCGCCGCCACCGAGGCGATCTCGAACCAGGGGTGGGCGTCGAGCAGCCGCACGAACTTCTGCCCCACGGTGCCGGTGGCACCGAGGATGGTCACCGGGATCTTCGCCGTCATCGTGCCTCGCTCCGGATCAGGTCCTGCGCCAGCTTCGCGTAGAGCCGCACGCCCTCCAGCAGCTCCGCCTTGGCGATGCGCTCGTCCCGGGTGTGCGCCACGCGGATGGTGCCCGGCCCCAGCTGGAAGCCCTGGCCCCACGCCTGGTGGAAGGGCAGGTCGCTGGCGTAGTGCACCACCGTGGTGTCCCACCCCGCCGGGGGCGGCGCGGTGTTCTTGAAGTACGGCAGCTCGGTGGGGAAGGTGACGGTCACCCCGCCGACCGCGCAGCCGGCGATCGCCTGCCGCATGGCGTCGGAGGGGCCCACCAGCCGGAACAGCAGCTCCGCCCGCCCCGAAGGCGGGATCACGTTCGGCGCCACCCCGCCCTCGAGCACGCCCACGTTGAGCGTCCCCTGGCCCAGCAGCGGGTCGGTGGGCTGGGGCAGCGCGCGGATCCGCTCGAGGGTGTCGAGGATCGGCAGCAGTGCGGAGCGGCCTTCCTCCGGGTACGCGCTGTGGGCGGCGATGCCGGCGCACTCCAGCACCACCTTGAGCGAGCCCTTCTGCCCGATGCTCAGCCGGTTCTCGGTGGGCTCGCCATTGATGAGGAAGCGTCCCTTGGGTCCGAGCTCGTGGGCGCACTGGGCGCCGTCGGAGCCGTTCTCCTCGCCCACCACGAACAGGAGCCCGATCCGCCGCTCACCGGCGGCGGCGAGCTGCTCGGCGGCCGTCACCATCGCGGCGGCGAGGCCCTTGGCGTCGCAGGTGCCGCGGCCGTGCAGCCAGGTGGCGTCCTCGCTGAGCGGCACGTAGGGGGGGACGCAGTCGAGGTGGGTGGAGAAGACCACCACCGGAGGCTCGCGCCAGGCGTAGAGGTTGTCGCGGCCCGGGGTCACCGGCTGCCGCACCACCCGGTAGCCCAGCCGGCCGAGCAGCGCGGCCAGGCAGTCCACCGCCGGGCCCTCATGGCCCGTCGGGGTCTCCAGCCGGACCAGCTCGCGCGTCAGCTCGAGGACGTCCACCCTGCCTCCCGGCCCTCCCGGGCCCCTGCAAAGAAAAACCCCGCCGGCGTGTCGCGGGCGGGGCGGATCAGTCAGTCCTGTGGATAGCAGCTCAGGCTGGCCGTCGCTCCCCGCGCGCGGTCATGGGCTTCTTGGTGCGCGTGCCGGTGCCGGGCAGCGCGGGGGCGAGCGGAGTCTGGCGGCTCATGGCTCCAACATACGGTCGGGTGAGAAATCATACAAGAGCCGCCGGGGGCCTAGGCCTTCCCGAATGCCCGCTTGATCTCCGGCCGCGTCAGGTAATAGAGCACGGTGCCGCTCACCGCGATGTCGATCCACCGCTCGGAGAACATCCCCGGGCCGAGCACCGCCAGCAGCGACCAGGCCAAAATGCACCCGTGGGTGACGGCGCCCAGGGTCCAGGCCCACGGCTTGAGGGTGAACGCGCCCCATGCGAAGACCAGGGAGAAGATGCCGGTGACCAGCGCGAGGCTGCCGAAGACGATGGCCATCCCGCCCACCACCGCGCCCGCCACCGGGTGGGCCATGGCCGTGATGAGCGCCACCCCGCCGCCGATCCCGAACCAGGCCAGCGCCTTGACCAGCCGCCACAGGCCGGACACCAGCGAGAGCACGCCGAGAATCGTGACGCCGAGCGGACGTTCCATGATCGCCTCCGGGGGGCGAGGTGAGGCGGGAAGCTAGGGGCATGCCGGTCCCCGCTCAAGCGTGGCGGCTTGACGCCTTGGATGGGCACGGTGAACCTTCGGCCATTGCCCTCCTCTTCCGGAGCCTCGCCGATGCCGCGCCGCGCTGCCGCCCTGCCGATCCTCCTCGCCCTGCTGCCCGCCGCCCTCGGCGCCCAGCAGGTGGCCCGCACCCTCTACGTGGCCGACGGCGAGGGCCGCCTGCTCACCGGCGAAGGCGTGGCGGCCCAGGAGATCACCCGGGTGGAGGCCACCCTCTACCAGAACGGCGGGCTGGAGCTCGGGCTGTTCAAGGGCCGCAACCGCTGGGTGTTCATGGGCACCTGGTCGGGCGATCCCGTGGCCGGCTCGGTGGGCCTGCGCCTGGACGAGGCGTTCGACCGCGCCGCCGACGGCACCGGCCGGCTCTACCTCGACCGCACCGCGGTGGAACGGCTCCGCTTCAGCGGCAGTAACCGCGACGGCCGCTTCGACTTCACCTTCGAAGGACGCACCAGCGGGCGCGACGACGGGCCCGCCGCCGAGGCGGGCGAGGTGGCCACCACGCGCAACGGCGAGGGCACCATCACCACCGACACTACCGTGGTGCAGGTGACCCGGGCGCGGGTGCGGCTCTACAAGAACGGCCGGGCCCAGCTCCGGATGTGGGGCACCGAGCTGTACACGGTGGACGGGCGGTGGACGGGGAGCCTCGACGCCGCCTCGGTGCGGCTCTCGGTGCCGGAGTGGGAGGATGACGAGGCCGACCTGCGCGGCACCGTGACGCTCTCGCGCCGCAACGGCTGGGACCGGGTGGTGCTGGAGGGACCGACCGACCGCGGGCCGGTCAACATCGAGTTCACCGGGCGGAGCGTGGCGCTCGAGTACGACGACAGTGGCCCGCTGGTCACCGGCGTGGAGAAGACCATGCGCGGCACCGGCACGCTGATGGTGAACGGCGTGGCGCGCGACCAGGCGGTGCTGGTCCGGGTGCACCTGCGGCGGAACTGGGAGGCGGTGGTGCAGGTGCAGGGGGAGAAGGAGCGGTTTGCCTTTGCCGGCACCTGGCTGCAGCGGGGCCAGGAACCGAAGCTCTCGCTCGACCTGACGAGCGGGTCCCTCGGCCGCGGCACCACCGGCACCGGCAGCCTCGAGATGAGCAGCGAGGAGCGCTGGCGCACGCTCACCCTCTCCGGCCGCCAGGGTACCGGCAGCTGGGCGCTCACCTTCCGCGCCACCGACGGCGCGCGGCTGCTGTTCGACCCGGGCGACGAGGGCACCCCGGCGCTGGTGGCCGAGCTCAGCACCGAGAAGGCGGGCACCGGGACGCTGGCGCTGCCCAACCAGGCGCCGCGCGCGGTGCGGAAGCTCCGGGTGGCGCTCAAGCCCGGCCAGGACGCCGAGGTGACCATCGTCGAGGGAGATACCACGGCCACGCTGACGGGCCGGTGGCAGCCGGGGGAGCGGCCGGGCCGGGTGGAACTGGCCCTCACCGGCGGGACGCTCAAGGGCTTCCGGGGCACCGGGAAGCTCGACCTCGACGACGCGCTCGGCCTGGCGCGCCTGACGATCGAGGGCCGAGTGGTGACGCTGCGGACCCGGCTCGAGTTCACCGCCCAGGGCGCCCCGCCGCCCCGGCGCTGATCAGGCCGCCTCGGCGGCCTCCGCCGCGCGGGCCGCGGCCTGGCCCTCGTCCACCTTGACGAAGTACAGCAGCGCCCCGCCCACGATGAAGAACGCCACCACGGCCAGGATGGCGCCCCGGCTCGAGCCGGTGGCCGTGATCACCCGGGCGAAGATCCACGGCCCGAAGATCCCGGCGAACTTCTCCACCACCGCGAAGAACCCGAAGAACTCCGCCGAGCGCTGCTTGGGGATCAGGCTCGCGAAGAGCGAGCGCGACAGCGCCTGCGTCCCGCCCTGCACCACTCCCACCAGCAACGCCAGCACCAGGAAGTCGCGCGCGGTCTGCATCCGGTACCCGAGCATGCTGATCACCATGTAGGCCACCAGCCCGAGGAAGATGGCGCGCTTGGCGCCGATCTTTCCCGCGAGGCTCCCGAACAGGAAGGCGAACGGGATGCCGACGAACTGGGTGATCATGATCGCGGCGATGAGGTCGGCGTCACCGATGCCGATCTCGCTGCCGTAGGCGGTCGCCATCCGGATGATGGTGCCGATGCCGTCGTTGTAGATGAGGAACGCGATCAGCATCAGCAGCGCCTGCGGGAACTTGCCGAGCTGCCGGAAGGTGTCGCCCAGCTCGCCGAAGGCCCGGCCGATGCGGATGCGGCCGTCGCCGGTGGGCGGCGGCTCGGGCACGTGGCGGAAGAGGGGGATCGAGAACAGCAGCCACCACACCGCCACCGAGAGGAAGGCCAACCGGGTGGGCAGGGTGGCCTGCGCCGGGGTGAGCCCCTCGCCGCTCGGCAGCCCGAACCACTGCGGCATCTTGATCCAGGCGAGGTTGAACGCCAGCAGCACCCCGCCGCCCACGTAGCCCAGCGCGTACCCGGCCGTGGACACCCGGTCCATCTCCTCCCCGCTCGCGATATGGGGCAGGAAGGAGTCGTAGCAGACATAGCTGGCGTTGACGGCGATGTTGGCCACCACGAACAGCACGCTCGCGAGCAGCAGGTCGCCGCGCTGGATCAGGTACATCAGGGCCACGGCCGAGACGCCGATGCCGAGGGAGAGCCCGAGCAGCCGCTTCTTGACGCCGGCCCGGTCGGCGATGGTGCCCATGATGGGGGAGAGCACCGCGATGATGCCGAGGCCGATGGTGGTGATGTCGGCCAGGCGGCGGGTGGCCATCGCCGGCGGGAGGTCGGCGCCCGCGATGCGGACGAAGTAGATCGGGAATACCGCGGTGACGATGGTGGTCACCATCGCGGAGTTGGCCCAGTCGTACATCGCCCAGGCGCGGAGCTCGCGGCGGTGCAGGCCCAGCCGGTCGAGGAGGCTCATGGTCCGAGGGGGGTGAGGGTGGTCAGCCGGGTGGCTTGCCGTAGCGGGCGCCGAGCCGCGCCGCCAGTGCCCGCGGCACCAGCCGGGTGCCCCATGCCGCCAGCCGGAAGGGGAGGTAGGGCAGCACGTGGCAGTCGTCGCGGGCGTAGGCGCGGAGGCCGCGGGCGGCCACCGCCTCCGCCGACTGCATCAGCCAGCGCGGCGGGCGGCCGGTGATGCCGTTGGCGTCGAAGAAGGGCGTGTCCACCGGGCCGGGCGAGACGCAGCAGCAGCGCACCCCGGTGCCGCGGAGCCCGCCCCAGGTGGCCTCGCTCCAGGTGATCACGTACGCCTTGGAGCCGGAATACACCGGGAGCCAGCTCAGGCCCTGCCAGGCGGCGGTGCTCGCCACGTTGAGGATGCCGCCCCGCCGCCGCGCCAGCATGCCGGGCAGGAAGAGGCCCGCGAGCGCCGTGACCGCCCGGACGTTGACGTCGATCACCGGGAGCTGCTCGTCCACGGGACGGTCCTGGAAGCGGCCCTGCGGCCCGATGCCGGCGTTGTTGATGAGGTGGTCGACCGCGTGGCCCCGGGCCGCGACCGCCTCCGCGAGCCGGGCCGGGGCGTCGGGGTCCGCGAGGTCCGCGGGGAAGGTCTCCGCCTGGCCGCCGAGGTCCCGCGCGGCGGCGGCCACCTGCTCGAGGCCGCGCGGGCTCCGCGCCACCAGCAGCAGCCGCGCGCCGCGCGGGGCCAGCTGCCGCGCGAACGCCGCGCCGATGCCGCGGCTGGCGCCGGTGATCAGGACCGTGGTGTCGCGAAAGAGATCGGGCATGAGGGGCCGGCGGGGCCGGACCCGCGAAAGATGGGCGCCCGGCGGCGGGAGTGCCACCCGGGCCCGGGGGCTACGCCTGGTCCACCTGCCCGGGCCGCAGCAGCGAGAGGCCGATCGCGCCGGCGAGGATGGTCACGATGACCACCAGCGACACCACCGTGGAGGGGTGGATCCAGGCGCTGGCGATCATCTTGGCGCCGACGAAGAGCAGGATCAGCGCCACGCCGGGCTTGAGGTAGCGGAAGTTGTCCATCGCCCCGGCGAGCACGAAGAAGAGCGCCCGGAGCCCGAGGATCGCGAAGAGGTTCGAGGCGTAGACCACGAACGGGTCACGGGTCACCGCGAACACCGCCGGGATGCTGTCGATGGCGAAGACCAGGTCGCTCCACTCCACCACCAGCAGCACCAGCAGGAGCGGGGTGGCCATCAGGGCGCCGCTCGCGTTCCGCACGAAGAAGTGCTGCCCCTCGTACGCGGGCGTCACCGGGAACACCTTCCGCGCGAGGCGCACCAGCGGGTTCTTCTCCGGCTCCACCCGCTCCTCACCGCCGCGGAACATCCTGAGGCCGGTGAGGACCAGGACGCCGCCGAACACGTACACGATCCAGGTGAACTGCTGCAGCAGCAGCGCGCCGGCGCCGATCATCACCGCCCGCATGAGCATGGCGCCGAAGATGCCCCACTTGAGCACCCGCGGCTGCAGCGCCGCCGGCACCGCGAAGTACTGGAACACCATCAGGAAGACGAACAGGTTGTCGACGCTGAGGGAGAGCTCGATCAGGTACCCGGCGTAGTACTCCAGCGCCGTCTTCGACCCGACCTCCCACCACAGGAAGGCCCCGAACAGGAGCGCCAGCGCGACGATGCTGGCGCTCCAGGTCAGGGCCTCCCGCTGCCCGAGGACATGCGACTTGCGGTTCAGGATGCCGAGGTCGAGCACCATGAGGCTGCCGACGACCACGACGAACGTGAGCCAGACCTCGGGCGAGTGGGTGGTGACGGGCACTCAGCGGCCTGCGGCCATCGCCTCGAGGCGCGCCACGCGTTCCTCGGTGGGCGGATGGGTGCTGAAGAGCCGCATCATGCCGCCGCCCACGGCTGCCAGCGGATTGACCTGCGCCAGCGGCGCCGCGGCGGGGGCCACCTGCATGGGGATCTGCTGCGCCATGTAGTCGAGCCGGGTGAGCGCCCGGGCCAGCGGCAGGGGGCGGCCCAGGATCTCGGCCCCCACCCGGTCGGCCTCGAACTCGCGCTGCCGCGAGATGGCGAACTGGATCAGCATCGCGGCCACCGGCGCCAGGATCACCAGCGCCAGCTCGGCCAGGGGATGGCGGTTGTCGTCGTCCCGCGAGCCACCGGCGAACATCAGCAGCCAGGGCAGGTTGCCGATCATCCCGGCGATGCCCGCCGCGATGGTGCTGATGAGCATGTCGCGGTTCTTGATGTGCGCCAGCTCGTGCGCGATCACGCCCTCGAGCTCTTCCTGCGGCATGGCGCGGAGGATCCCCGTGGTCACCGCCACCACGGCCTTCTCGGGGCTGCGGCCGGTGGCAAAGGCGTTGGGCTGATCGTGCGGCGCCACCGCCACCACCGGCATGGGGAGCCCGGCACGCTGCCGCAGCCGGTCCACCATGCGGTAGAGCTCCGGCGCCTCCTGCTCGGTCACCACGTGCGCGCCGTACATCCGGAGCACCATGCGGTCCGAGAAGAAGTACATGGCGAAGTTCATCCCCAGGCCCAGGATCGAGCCCAGGATGAGGCCGTTGGTCCCGCCCAGCACCTGGCCGGCGGCCATGAGCAGGGCGATCAGGCCGGCCATGAGGACGGCGGTCTTGAGGTTGTTCATCGTACCCTCCAAAAAATCAGCGAGACCTCCGCGGCCTGACGGCACGCACCAGGTGCGCGCCGACGCCGCGAAGGTCTCGCTCTGCATGATGGACCAGAGGCTCCACCTGCCTGCCATCACCGTGCAGCGGGTGCCGGTTCTCCCGGTCCGGTGCTGCAGTCTTGACGATGAGGGCGTCCGCCGTGAGGCGGATAAGCTACTCCCCTTCAGGGGCGGAACTCTAAGGGTCGGCGCCCCGCCCGTCAACCGCCCCGCCCGCCGGGGGCTGTTCAGCGTTGCGGCGGGGCGGCGGCGTGCATCGCCCGCACCGGCAGGCCGCCGTTCTGGGTGTGGAACAGCTCGCGGAAGGAGAGGCCGGTGGCCCGTTCGAGGGGGGCCTCGGGGACCAGCAGCGTCACACCGAAGCCGGGCACCCGTTCCCGGCACACCTGGCCGAGCCGGGCGAAGAGGTCACGTAGTTCCCGCCCCTCGCTCACCCGCACGCCGTAGGGCGGGTTGCTCACCAGCTGGCCCGGCCCCGCGTGGCGCTCGAGGTCACTGACCGACCGCTCCACAAAACGGATGTCGGGAGCCACCCCGGCGCGCTCGGCGTTGGCCCGCGCCGCCCGGATGGCGCCGGCGTCCCGGTCGCTGGCCACGATCTCCGCGCCCGCCCGCGGTCGCTCCGCCCCGCGCGCGGCCGCCAGCAGCGGGGCCCAGGCCGCCTCGTCCCAGGGCAGCCAGTGGCGGAAGCGAAAGGCCCGCGCCGCGCCGGGCGCGACCCGCCGCGCCAGCAGCGCCGCCTCGATGGCAATCGTCCCGGAGCCGCACATCGGGTCGACCAGCGGGGTGCCGGGATCCCAGCCGCCCGCCAGGAGCAGCGCGGCGGCCAGGGTCTCGCGCAGCGGTGCCTTGGCGGTCTCCAGCCGGTAGCCGCGGCGGTGCAGCAGGGTGCCGGAGCTGTCGAGGCTCACGGTCACTTCGTCACGCAGCACCCGCAGCACCACGAGCTGGGTGTCGGGATCGGGCTCCCCGTCCGGGCCGGCCGGCGCGGCCGCCGTGCACCCCGAGGCCCGGATCACCCGCTCGGCGATGGCCTTCTGGTGATAGAGCCGCGACTTGTGGCAGCTGACCCGCGCCTGGACCCGGGTGCCGGCCGGCAGCCACGCGCCCCACGGCAGCAGCCCCAGCTTGCGCTCGAGCTCGCCGAGCGCCCGGGCGTGGAACGATCCGAGCCGGACCAGGATGCGACTGGCCGTGCGGAGCTCGAGGTTGGCGCGCGCCAGCCCGGTGAGCGGGGCGGTGAAGCCGACGCCTCCGGGCTCCGCCGGCTCGGGGGCCAGCCCCAGGGCCGCCAGCTCGGCGGCCGTGAGCGGCTCGAGGCCGGGCGCGGTGACGGCATAGCAGGAGAGCGCGCCGGCGGTGGGGCTCAGAATGGTGGAGCCGCCACGTGCACGGGGTCGTCGAGGAGGATGGCCTGCAGGGTGGCGCCGGCGGGGGTCTCGACCTGCCCTTCAGGCAGGATGAGCAGCGCGTTGGCTCGCGCCATCGAGCTCAGGATCCCCGAGCCCTGGGGGCCGGTGAGCCGCGCGGCGGGGAGCGCGCCGTCGTCCGGCCAGGTGACCACCGCCCGCTGGAAGTGCTGCAGCCGCGGCCCGACCGTGATCGGCTCGGCGGCGCGCACCGTGACCGTGCGGCGGAAGGGGAGCGCCCGGCCCGCCATGAAGCGGATGGCCGGCCGGACGAACAGCTCGAAGGTCACCATGGTGCTGACGGGATTGCCGGGGAGGCCGATCCACGGCAGCGCCCCCAGCAGCCCGAACCCCACCGGGGCGCCGGGCCGCATCCGCAGCCGCCAGAACCGGAGCTCGGTGCCCAGCTCCTGCAGCACGGTGCGGACGTGGTCGTGGTCGCCGACGCTGATGCCGGCGCTGGTCACCAGCAGGTCGGCCTCGCCGGCGCGGGCCAGGTGCGCCCGCAGGCTCTCGGGCGTGTCGCGGGCGATGCCGAGGTTGAGCGGCTCGCCGCCCGCCTGGCGCACCAGCGCCGCGAGGGTGTGGGTGTTGCTGCTCGCCACCTTGCGGCCGCTCAGGATCTGGTCCGGCTGGTCGATGTCCACGATCTCGTCGCCCGAGCCGAGGATCGCGATGCGCGGACGGCGGTAGATGAGCGGCGTGGCCACCGCGAGCGACGCGAGCACGCCGAGCTGGGCCGGGCCGAGTTCGGCGCCGGCCTCGAGCACAGTGGCGCCCCGGCGGATGTCCTCGCCCGCCTTCCGGATGTTGCTCCCCGCGTCACGGTCGCTGGTGATGGCCACCGTCTCCGCGCCGAGGTCGGTGTCCTCCTGCCGGATCACGCAGTCGGCGCCCTCGGGCACCGGCGCGCCGGTGAAGATCCGCGCGCAGGTGCCGGGCGCGAGGGCGCGGGTGGGGAAGGCGCCGGCGGCGATCACCTCGAGGACCGTGAGCCGGCGCGGGGCGTCGGCGCGGGCGCCGCGCACGTCATCGCCGCGGGCGGCGTAGCCGTCCATCGCGGAGTTGGGCCAGGCGGGGATGTCGAGGGGACTGACGATGGTCTCGGCGAGCACGGCGCCCAGGGCGTCGTCGAGCGGGACCCGCAGGGCGGGCTGGCGGCGGAGGGAGGCGAGGATCCGACCGGCCGCTTCGCGCGGGGCGAGCGGGGCGGTCAAGGGACCAGGGCTTTCTCCCATGCCAGGTTCGCCAGGAGCTGGAGCCACATCGTGTCACGGAAGCGGAGCACGGGGCAGGGGGCCTGGAGCTTGTCGTCGTCGGTGACGATGGCCACCCACTCGGCCGCGTGGGGATCGGTCGCGGTGAAGAGTGGCTGCTTCGCGGCCTCGAGGCGGTGCACCTCGATCTTGGGCAGCCGGGCCTGCTCGCTGCCTTCGACCAGGATCAGGTCCGCGCCGAGGCCGGCGCTGAGCGCGTCGCCGATGGGGTTCCGGCTGCCGGCGGCGGGGGTCACGTGCGCGACCTTCCGGCCCTTGCGCCCGAACTCCGAGACGAGCGCCGCGATGAGCGTGCTCTTGCCGGCGCCCTTCCTGCCGATCACCGAGAGGATGCGTGTGCCTGCCACAGCTGCTCCGCCGCCGCGAGATCCTCGGCCGTGTTCACGTTGAAGAACAGCCGGCCCGGATCGCCCAGGCCGCTCACCTGCCCGGGGGAGAGGATACCGACTTTCAGGCCATCATGGAAGCCGATGGCGCGGCGGTCCCCGGCGTCGAGGGCGGCGGTGATGGCGGGTCCGGCGGCAGGTCCGTACGCGGCACAGAGCGGCTCGAGGCCCCGGGGGCCGCCGCTGGCGGGGAGGCAGGCGTCCCAGCGGTCGAGGCCATCGGCCAGGGCGGCCAGGAGGGCGGGGGTGACGAAGGGCATGTCCCACGCGGCCACGACCACCGGCGCCGGGGCCAGGAGAACCGCGGTGTGCAGGCCGCCGAGGGCACCCTGGCCCGGGCGCAGGTCGGGCACGACTCGGAGGCCGGGTGCCCAGGTCGCGGCCTCGGGGGCGTTCGCCACCAGCAACGGCGGCGTCCCGAACGCCGCGGTGAAGGCGGCGATGAGCCGGTCGAGGATGCGCACGCCGCCCACCCGCAGCAGTCCCTTGGGCTGGCCACCGTAGCGGGTGGCGTCACCGCCGGCGATGATGGCGCCCTGCATCAGTAGCGCCGGCCCCGCTTCCGCTCCAGCACCACGTCCACGCTGACCACGAAGCTGAGCAGGTGGTGTCCCCGGCGGCCCAGCGTGGGCTCGACGCCCTGCCGGCTGGTGGCGCCCGTGATCATCGGCAGCCGGACCCAGGTATCCCGCACCTCCACCCGGGTCTGCCAGCCGGGGGCGATCCCCGCCGCGAACCCCACCCCGAAGGAGAGGTAGGGCGAGCTGGTGGTCACGTCCTCGTCGCGGTACACCGCGGCCACCGCGACCACGCTGTCCGGGGTCCGCACGAAGCCGTCGGTCGCCGCGAAGCTCTTCTGGGCGATGAGGATCCCCCCCATGGCGCGGGCAAAGGGCTGGATCGTGCCCCGAAGTCCCGGGCGGAGGATCACCCCGGCCGAGAGCGAGGCGGTGCTGGTGCTGGCCTCGTTGTTCTGCAGCGAGCCGCACAGGTCGGAGGCGTAGAGCGTCGCGGCGGAGGAGCGGAGGGTGCAGTCGTCGGCCGTCCCCAGCCGGGTCACCAGGGCCTCACCGGCGAAGCCGTAGTAGCTGCTCGGGAAATACGCGCCGTGGAAGGAGAAGCCGAGCCCGCTGGTGAGCCGCCGCGAGATCCCGAGGGTGTCGATGCCGGCACCATCGAGGACCGGCTGGCGGCCCACCGACCAGAGCTGGCCCCCGCCGCTGGTGTGCAGCAGGCCGACGCCGATGGTCAGCCGGGCCTCGTCGGCCTGCCGCTGGGCGGCGGCGGGACGTGCCGCGCAGGGCCCGAGGAGGGCGAGGGCCAGCAGTCCGGCACGGCGCATGAGGGGACTCCCGCGTCTAGTAGCGTCGCCCGCGCTTGCGCTCGAGGACGATGTCGAACCCGATCAGGAAGGTGAGGAAGTGCTTGCCGACCTGCGCCGACCGCGGCGTCACGCCCTGCCGCGGCGTGGGGCCCGCGACCGACGGCACCCGGACCCAGTTGTCGCGCACCTCGGCCCGGAACTGGTAGCCCCGGCCCACCACCGCCACCACGCCGCCCCCCACCGAATAGTAGGGCTGGATGCTCCCCGGGCTGTCATCGGCGTAGAGGGTCAGGTCCGCCGCGGCGGTGCTGTCGCTGTCGATGCCCACCCGGCCCGCGGTGCGCAGGTAGCTCTGCTGGCTGACCACGAAGCCGGCGCTGGCCCGGACGAAGGGGTGCAGCGGCTGGTGGCTGAAGGCGCGGTACACCAGCCCTCCGGAGAGCCCCACCGCCGAGGCATTGCGACTGCCGCCGTTGATGGACCGGCACAGGTCGGGGCCGAGGGTGTCGCCGACCGTGGACACCAGGCGGCAGTCGTCCTCGGTGGCGAGGCCCAGCAGCTGCGCCTCCACATTGAAGCCGAGATTGTCGTTGGGGAAGTAGGTGCCCGAAAAGGTCACCGCCAGGCTCCGCCCGAAGGCCCGCGAGATCGCGAGGGTATCGGTGAGGCCAGGACCGACGATGAACGGCTGGTGCCCCACGCTCCACAGTGTCCCGCCGCCCGAGGTCTGCCCGAAGCCGAGGGTGAACATCAGCCGGGCCTGGTCGGCGGTGGCCTGGGCGTCGAGGCCGGGCGCGCCGGCCACCAGGAGGGCCACGGACAGGGAGAGCGATCGCCGCATCAGAGGCTCAGGAGCGAAGGAAGGTCGACCATCAGGCAGCGGTTCATGACCACGGGGATGCCCGCCGCCTCGAGGGCATCACGGGTGGGGACGTCCGACACCCCGACCTGCATCCACACCAGCCGGGGGCGGACCGCGAGCAGCTCCGGCAGCAGCGCGGGCAGCGCCGCGGAGCGCCGGAAGATGTTGACGACGTCGAGCGGGCCGGCGGCGGCCGCGGCGTCGGCGAGCGTGGCGAACACCCGCTCGCCCAGGATGGTGCCACCGCCCGGCCGCACCGGGAGGATCCGGTAGCCGGCCTCCTGCAGGGCGGCGGCGACCTCGTGGCTCGGGCGGCCCGGGTCGGGGGAGAGGCCCACCACCGCGATGGTACGGGCGGTGCGCAGCAGGGCGCCGAGGGCGGCCCGGGCATCGGTCATGGCACCACGCGTTTCCACGGGTCGAGCGGGAGGTGTGTCACGGTCCGGGTGGAGACGCGGCGGGTCCCCGGGGGCCGCACAGCGGAGGGCCGGGTCAGTCGTCCGCGGTGCAGTCGGCGTGGAGCGTCGGGTCCTCCGCGATGCGCACCCGCCGCAGCCGCGTGCCGGCCGGCAGGCGCGGCCCGATCCGCGCGAACAGCCACGCCGCGAGCGCCTCGCAGGCGGGCTGCACCGTGCCGTCGCGGAAGGCGGGGATCGTGGCATTGAGGTCCCGGCCGTCGAGGCCGCCGACCTCCTCCGCGAGGATCCGGTCGAGGGCGGCGAGGTCGAGCAGCATCCCGCTGGCCGGGTCGGGGGCGCCGCCGACGGTGACGGCGCAGGTGTAGTCGTGAGGGTGGGGCTCGGTGAGGACGCCGAAGCGGGCCCGGTTCTCCTCCGCCGTCAGTCCCCGCAGCCGGTAGTGGTGCGTGGCCCGGAAGCCGAGGACCCGCGTGAGGGTGAGCCCCATGCGCTAGAACGCGAAGCCGAGCCCGACCCGCAGTTCGCGCGCGCCGGACCACTGGTCGCGCTTGCCGCCCGGGAGCACGGCGTTGGGATTGTCCGGGTCGCTGGAGGGCTCGGCGGCGGGCTCCGAGGTGTACGACAGCGGGTAGTCGAGCTTCCAGTAGAGCTGCCGAGCCTCGAGCCGGAGCTGCAGGCTGCTCGAGAGGAACACCCGCACCCCGACCGCGGGCGCCAGGTAGAGCTTGCTGCCGAAGCGGTACCCGCTCGAGTCCTCCACCGCGCCGGGGGCGAGGTCCTCGCCGTCCACGTAGCCGCCGGTGACGCCGAGGAACGGGGCCAGCCGGTGCCACGACTTCCTGCCGGTGACGTTGAGCTGGAACCCGGCCTCGATCATGGTGAGGCCCTGGTCCACCGGGCCGCGCTTCCGGGTGGCCACGCTGTCGTCGGCGCTCACCACGAAGCGTTCCAGCTCCGCCTTGGCCACCGACACGGTGAAGTGCACCGGGGTGCCGATCCGGATGTCGAAGCGCAGCCCGTACGACTGGCCGTTGTGCGGGCCGATGCCGAGCTTGCCGCCGTCGCCCCCCACGTCGCCGTAGAGCAGCGTCAGCGACTTGCCCTTGGTGATGTCCCGGTACGGGGAGGCGGTGGGCGCGTGCCCGACCTGGGCGACGAGGGGTGGGGCGAACGCGAGCGCGAGGATCGCGAGGCGGAGGGCACGGTGCATGGGGGAATAGTAAGGGGGACGGGGGGAAGTACGGAGGCCCGCGGCGCCCGCGGGGCGAGCTACGCGCTGCGGAGGTCGCGACCCGTCATCTCGGGCGGCGGCTCGATGCCGAGGAGGCGGAGCACCGTGGGCCCGACGTCGCAGAGTGCGCCGCCGCTGCGCAGCGGCCCGCCGGACCCGACCGCCACCAGTGGCACCGGGTTGGTGGTGTGCGCGGTGTGCGGGCCGCCGGTGGCCGGGTCGATCATCATCTCGCAGTTGCCGTGGTCGGCGGTGACCAGCACGGTGGTGCCCGACGCCTCGGCGGCCGCCAGGATCCGGCCCAGGCACTGGTCCACCGTCTCCACGGCCCGGAGCACGGCGGGCAGGACGCCGGTGTGTCCCACCATGTCGGCGTTGGCGAAGTTGCAGAGCAGGAAGTCGTGGCTCTTCTTCCGCAGGGCGGTCACCAGTGTGTCGGTGATCCCGGCGGCGCTCATCTCGGGGGCGAGGTCATAGGTGGCCACCTTCTGCGACGGCACCAGTGCCCGCTCCTCGCCCTTGTAGGGCGGCTCGTACCCGCCGTTGAAGAAGTAGGTGACGTGCGGGTACTTCTCGGTCTCGGCGGTCCGCAGCTGGGTGCGGCCCTGGTCGGCGAGCACCTCGGCCACGATGCGGGCCATGCTGAAGGGCGGGAAGGCCTGCGGCACCGGGAAGGTGCGGTCGTACTGGGTCATCGTGACCATGCGCAACCGCGGGCGGTCGTCCACGTTGAACCCGTCGAAGCCCGGGATCATCAGCGCCCGCACGATCTGGCGCATCCGGTCGCTGCGGTAGTTGAAGCAGAACACGCCGTCGCCGTCCCGCAGCGGCGCCACCGGCGCCCCGGCCTCGGTGAGCACGATCGGCTTGACGAACTCGTCGGTCTCGCCGCGGGCCAGGGCGGCCTCCACCGCGGCCACCGGGTCGGTGGCGGGGAGCCCGATGCCGCGCACCATGGCGTCGTAGGCCAGCCGGGTGCGCTCCCAGCGCCGGTCGCGGTCCATGCCGTAGTAGCGGCCCACGAGGCTCGCGATGCGGGCGCGCCCCGGCGCGATCCGCGCGATGTCCTGGGTCAGCTGGCGCACCACCTGCGCGCCGATGGTCGGGAGGGTGTCGCGGCCGTCGAGGAAGCCGTGCACCGCGATGCGGGGCACCTCGTGCCGCATGCCCAGTTCGAGGCAGGCCAGGAGGTGCTGGTCGATGGCGTGCACGCCGCCGGGCCCGAGCAGGCCGACCAGGTGCAGGGTGCCGCCGGTGTGCTTGAGGACCGCGCAGAGGTGGGCGAGCGGCTCGAGCCGGAAGAAGTCACCCCGCTGGATGCTCTGGGAGATCCGCACCAGGTCCTGGGGGACGACCCGGCCGGCACCCAGGTTCAGGTGGCCGACCTCGGAGTTCCCCATCTGCCCCTCGGGGAGCCCCACCGCGAGCCCGCTGGCCTCGAGCAGGGTGCGCGGCTGGCTGGCCCACAGGCCGTGCCACACCGGGGTCCGGGCGAGTTCAATCGCGTTGCCCTCACGGGCCTCGCGATACCCCCAGCCGTCCAGCACGATGAGCGCCACGGGACCGCGCGTGTTTGACATGACTCTCCGGCGTCTCTACAATCGAAAGCGTGCGAGCCGCGCAAGAATCTACTCCCCGCGGGTGCCGCCTACCAGCCTTGCTGGTGGCCGCCCTGATCCTCGTCGTCACCCCCGGTGCCGGCCAGTCCGCCGTGACCCTCACCGCCGACGCCCGGTTCACCAAGGCGCCGCGGGGGGCCGTGCTGGGCACCCTGCTGGCCGGCCTCGAGGTCCGGCCCGGCCGGACCTCCGGTGCCGCCGTCGAGGTGGCCTTCGAGGGGTGGCTGCCCACCGCGTCCCTCGGCCCCTTCAAGCGGGACGGCTTCGACGCGGTGCTCAACCGCCGGGGCGGGGAATCGCTCCGGCTGACGCCCGAGGGCAGCGTCGTGGCCCGCCTCTCCAGCGGGGTCGGCTTCGTGAAGGTGGACACCCGCGGCACCTGGACCCGGGTCCGGCGCACCGCGTGGATCGAGCAGAAGGCGCTGCCGGCCGCCGGGGGCAGTGCCGCCGCGGCGGCCGCGCCGCCGTCCGGCCCGGACCGCGGGGTGCTCGCACGGAAGGCGCCGCTCGCGGTGTCCGCGGGGGGCGCGGTGGTCGGTTCGGTGGACTCCGGCGTGCCGGCGCGGGTCATCGCCCGGGCGGCGGGGTGGACCCGCCTGCAGCTCGAGGTCTGGGTGCCGGACAGCCTGGTGCAGACCGGTGACAGCGGGGTGCTGCGCGGGGTGAGCGTGGCCGAGGTGCGGGCCAACCCCGCCCGCTACGTGGGGCAGGTGGTGGAGTGGCGGGTGCAGTTCGTGGCGGTGCAGAAGGCGGACGAGCTCCGCCCCGAGATCCCCCTGGGCCAGGCCTACCTGCTCACCCGGGGCCCCCTGCCGGAACCCGGCTTCGTCTACGTCGTAGTGCCGTCCAGCCAGGTCGCTCGCTTCGAGGCGGTGCCCGCCCTCAAGGAACTGACCCTCCGGGGCACCATCCGCGCCGCGGCCACCAAGTACCTGCCCACGCCGGTGCTCGACCTGGTCCAGGTGATGGCCGGCGTGGCCAACTGAGGACGGAAGGCGGGACCCCATGAACGACCTCCTGCGGCAGCGCATCCTGCGGCGGCTCGAGTCGCTGCCCGATGAGCGGGCCTACCAGATCCTGGATTACGTCGAGTTCCTCGAGAGCAAGTATGCGGAACGGGCCGTGCCGAGCGGCCTGCTGGCCCGGATCACCGAGACGGTCGAGGACACCATGCGCGCGGCCAAGCTGCCGGTGCAGGCCATCAGCGGGACGGCGTCCGTCATGGACAGCGCCGGCCGCCTGATGAAGGGGCTGGCCGCGGCGGGCCAGGCCGTGGTCGACGAAGCCGTGAAGGTCGCCTCCACGCCCCCGGCACCTCCTTCCCCTCCCCCCAAGGCTGACGGCCCGTGACCCCTCCGACGGCATCCCCCTCCGCCTCACCATCGTTCATTTCCGGGATCGGTCCGCTCGCCGCCATCAGCATGGTGGTGGGGACGATGATCGGCTCCGGCATCTTCATCGTCTCCGCCGACATCGGCCGCCAGGTCAACGCCTGGGGTCCCGGCGGGCTGCTGGTGATCTGGGCGGTCACCGGCCTGATGACGGTGATGGGCGCGCTGGCCTATGCCGAGCTCGCGGCGATGATGCCCACCGCCGGCGGGCAGTATGTCTTCCTGCGGGACGGCCTCTCGCCGCTGGTGGGGTTCCTGTTCGGGTGGACGCTCTTCGCGGTGATCCAGACCGGCACCATCGCCGCGGTGGCGGTGGCGTTCGGCAAGTTCCTGGGGGTGCTCTTTCCCGGGGTGACACCGGACGTGTTCCTCTCGCTCGGGCACCTGCCCATGCCGGGGGGCAGCATCGAGCTCGGGCTCTCCTGGCAGCGGCTGGTGGCGCTCGCGGTGGTGGCGGCGCTGACCCTGGTGAACGTCTTCGGGGTGACCCTCGGCGCCCGGGTGCAGACGGTGTTCGCCGTGGCCAAGGTGGCGGCGTTCGCGGTGCTGATCGTCTGCGGACTCGGGCTGCGGCACGGCTCCGCGGAGTGGGCCGGCAATGCCGCGGGCTTCTGGGGGACGGGCGACTGGTCGCTGGCGCTGATTCCGGTCTTCGGCGCGGCGATGGTGGGGAGCCTCTTCTCCGCCGACGCCTGGAACAACGTGACCTTCGCCGCCGCGGAGGTGCGCGACCCGAAGCGCAACCTGCCGCTCGCGCTCGGGGTGGGCACCGCGCTGGTGTGCACCATCTACGTGCTGGCCAACGTGGCCTACCTCCACCTGCTGCCCTTCGGCGGCGATCCGGCCGGGGCCGACGCGACCGCGCGGGGCATCCAGTACGCCGCACAGGACCGGGTGGGCGTGGCGGCGGCCGAGGTGATGTTCGGCCCCACGGGCGGGCTGTTCATGGCCGTGGCGATCATGCTCTCGACCTTCGGCTGCGTGAACGGGCTCACCCTGGCCGGGCCGCGGGTGTACTACGCGATGGCGCGGGACGGGCTCTTCTTTGCGCGGGCGGGCGCGCTGCACCCCGAGTACAAGACGCCGGTCTTCGGGCTGGTGACCCAGGCGGCCTGGGCCATGGTGCTCTGCCTGAGCGGGAGCTACGGCAACCTGCTCGACTACGTGATCTTCGCCTCGCTGCTGTTCTACTTCTTCACGGTGCTGGCGCTGTTCCGCCTGCGGGCCACGCGGCCCGAGCTGCCCCGCCCGGTCAAGGCATTCGCCTACCCGGTGGGGCCGGCGCTCTACATGGTGGCCGTGGCCGCGCTGATGGTGATCCTGCTGTTCAAGAAGCCGCTCTACACCTGGCCGGGGCTGCTCATCGTGGCGCTCGGCGTCCCCATTTACTTCCTCTGGCGCCGGGACCGGCGCGACTGACCGGTCACCTTGCGCCCCCTCCGCCGGGCGCCGTAACTTTAAGGATGGAACACCCGAACACATTCCGAGTGGCCGCGGCATGAGCGCCATCCGTCCCGGCCTGGCGCTCACCTTCGACGATGTGCTGCTCGTCCCGCGCCACTCCACCGTGCATCCCCGCCAGGTCAGCGTCCAGAGCCGGCTGACCCGCGCCATCCCGCTCAACATCCCGCTGGTGTCGGCCGCGATGGACACCGTGACCGAGGCCGCGATGGCCATCGCGATGGCCCGCGCGGGCGGGATCGGGGTGATCCACAAGAACATGTCGGTGGAGAAGCAGGCGGCCGAGGTGGACCGGGTCAAGCGGAGCGAGAGCGGCATGATCCGCGACCCGATCACGCTCTCGCCGGATCGCCCGCTGCGGGAAGCGGCGGCGGTGATGGCGCGGTTCCGGATCTCGGGCGTTCCGATCGTGGACGGGGCCGGGATGCTGGTCGGGATCATCACCAACCGCGACCTGCAGTTCGAGCGAAACCTGGAGCAGCCGATCCGCGAAGTGATGACCAAGGAGCGGCTGGTGACGGCGCCGGTGGGCACGGGGCTCGACGAGGCCGAGCGGATCCTGGCCCGGCACCGCATCGAGAAGCTGCCGGTGGTCGACGCCGAAGGGCGGCTCAAGGGCCTGATCACGGTCAAGGACATCTTCAAGCGCAAGCAGTTCCCCGACGCCAACAAGGACCAGCACGGCCGCCTGCGGGTGGCGGCGGCGGTGGGTGGGACCCCCGAGGCGAAGACCCGGGCCCGCGCCCTCATCGACGCCGGGGCCGACGCACTGATCATCGACTCGGCGCACGGGCACAGCGACGGGGTGCTGCAGACGGTGAAGCTCCTGCGGGACGCCTTCCCCGACGTGCAGCTGGTGGCGGGCAACGTGGCCACCGAGGCCGGCACCCGGGAACTGGTGCGCATCGGGGTCGACGCCGTGAAGGTGGGCGTGGGGCCGGGCAGCATCTGCACCACCCGGGTGGTGACGGGCGTGGGGGTGCCGCAGGTCACGGCCATCATGGACGCGGTGCGCGGCGGCGGCGACATCCCGATCATCGCCGACGGCGGGATCAAGTACTCCGGCGACGTGGTCAAGGCGCTGGCGTCCGGGGCCAGCTCGGTGATGATGGGATCGATGCTGGCGGGCACCGACGAGAGCCCGGGCGAGTCGATCCTGGCCGAGGGGCGCCGCTTCAAGTCCATCCGCGGCATGGGCAGCCTGGCCGCCATGCAGGAAGGTTCCGCCGACCGGTACTTCCAGGAGGGGGAACTGAGCACCTCCAAGATGGTGCCGGAAGGGATCGAGGGGCGCGTCCCCTACAAGGGGCCGGTCGGTGACGTGCTGTTCCAGATGGTGGGCGGGCTGCGGAGCGGGATGGGGTACTGCGGCGTGGCCACCGTGGACCAGCTGCGGCAGGAGGTGGAGCTGGTGCAGATCACCAGCGCCGGCCTCCGCGAGTCGCACCCGCACGACGTCACCATCACCCGGGAAGCGCCGAACTACAACGTCTAGGGCCGGGCAGCTTCCCCGCCGGCGCGGCCCCCGCGGCCGCGCCGGGCCCTTGTGTGTCGCACGCAGGACCCGCTGTCCCTGAAGCGCCGGTCGTCATTCCCTCACAGTCTCTCTCCCCCGGGAGCCGTTCATGTCCCTGTTCCGCACCAAGTCCCTCTCGGAGCTGATGCCCGAGGAAGGCGAAGGCGGGCTCAAGCGGGCCCTCACCGCCTCCAACCTGGTCCTCCTCGGGATCGGCGCGATCATCGGCGCGGGCATCTTCGTCCTGACCGGCACGGCCGCCGCGCAGTACGCGGGCCCGGCGATCGTGCTGTCGTTCGTGCTGGCCGGCCTCGGCTGCCTGTTCGCGGGGCTGTGCTACGCCGAGTTTGCCTCCATGATCCCGATCGCGGGCAGCGCCTACACCTACGGCTACGCCACGCTGGGTGAGCTGGTGGCGTGGATCATCGGCTGGGACCTGATCCTCGAGTACCTCTTCGCCGCCTCCACCGTGGCGGTGGGCTGGTCGGGGTACTTCACCGCCTTCATGGCGGAACTGGGCATCAAGCTGCCGCCGGCGCTCACCGGCGCGCCCTTCAGCGTGGTCGGGACGCACACCCTGGTGCCGGCGCAGATCTGCACCGATCCCTCGAGCGGCGCGGTCGCGGTGAATGCCGTGACCCGGACCGCCATCCCGGTGGCCGACTGCGTGGCCCAGGGCTACACCCTGGTCAACGGCATCCTGAACGTGCCGGCGATGGTGCTGATCCTGCTGATCACCTCGCTCCTGGTGGTGGGCATCAAGGAATCGGCCCGGTTCAACAACATCATCGTGTACGTGAAGGTCGCGATCGTGCTGCTGGTGATCGGCTTCGGCATCAAGTACGTCAACACCGACAACTGGGTGCCGTTCATCCCGCCCAACACCGGCGAGTCGGGCCACTTCGGGCTCTCGGGCATCGTGCGGGGCGCCGGGGTGATCTTCTTCGCCTACATCGGCTTCGACGCAGTGTCCACGGCGGCGCAGGAGGCCAAGAACCCGCAGCGGGACCTGCCGATCGGCATCCTCGGGTCGCTGGCGATCTGCACGGTGCTCTACATCGCGATGGCCCTCGTGATGACGGGCATCGCCCACTACACCGAGCTCAACGTGCCGCACCCGGTGTTCGTGGCGATCGAGAAGGCCGGCCCGTCGCTCAAGTGGCTGGGCTTCCTGGTGAACATCGGCGCCATCGCCGGCCTCGCCTCGGTGGTGCTGGTGATGCTCATGGGCCAGCCGCGCATCTTCTACAGCATGGCGCGGGACGGCCTGCTGCCGCCGGTCTTCGGCAAGGTCCACCCCAAGTTCCAGACCCCCTACATCTCGACGATCATCACGGGCGTGGTGGCGGCGCTCATCGCCGGCATCTTCCCGATCGGCCTGCTCGGCGAGCTGGTGTCGATCGGCACCCTGCTGGCCTTCGTGATCGTCTGCGGCGGCATCATCGTGCTGCGGCGGGTGCAGCCGGAGCTGCCCCGGCCGTTCCGCACCCCGCTGGTGCCGTTCGTGCCGATCATGGGCATCCTGATCTGCGGCTACATGATGTACGGCCTCCCCGCCGACACCTGGATCCGGCTCGCGGTCTGGATGGCGCTCGGGCTGACGATCTACTTCCTCTACGGCAAGCACCACTCCAAGCTCAACAAGGCGTAACCGCCGGCCCCGGGGCGCCAAGGCCTGTCTTGGCGCTCCCGGCGGCCCTTGGCCGGTCCCCACCCCCGCTGTAGCTTCCCGCCCCATGCCGCCCGTCCTGTCCGCCGACCGCCTCGCCGACGCCCGCCGCTTTGCCGAGATCCTGCAGCCGGGCCGGCGCATCTGCATCACCACCCACGTGAATCCCGATGGCGACGGCCTCGGCAGCGAGACCGGGCTGGTCCACCTGCTCCGGGCGCGGGGCGTCACGGCGGTGGTGACCAATCCCTCGCCCACGCCGGAGCGGTACCACTTCCTGTTCCGCGACCTGCCGGGCGTGGACCGGAGCCACGAGGCGGTCAAGGAACTGCGCCGCGCCGACCTCATCCTGGTGCTCGACATCTCGGACGTGGGCCGGCTCGGCATGCTGAGCCAGACCGTGCTCGAGCGCGGCGTGCCGGTGGCCTGCGTGGATCACCACGTGAGCCAGGGCCACCTCCCCGACGGGCCGCGCTACGTCGACCCCGAGGCCTCCGCCACCGGCGAGCTCATCTTCCAGCTGGCGCAGGCCAACGGCTGGCCGCTCACCCCCGCCGCCGCGCGGGCGCTTTACGTGGCGATCCTCACCGACACCGGCGGGTTCCGCTTCAGCAACACCCGGCCGGAGACGCTCCGCACCGCGGCGGCCCTGCTGGAGGTGGGGCTCGATCCCGAGCAGATCTACCTCGAGGTCTACGCCAATGCCCCCGAGGGCCGGGCTCGGCTGCTGGCGGAAACCCTCCAGACCATGGTGGTGGAGGCCGACGCCGGCCTGGCCTGGGTCACCGTGCCCCCGGGCGCGCTCGAGCGCCTCGGCGCCACCGCCGACGACCTCGATGGCATCGTCGAAGTGCCGCGGCAGATCGCCGGCGTGCGCATGGCCCTGCTCTTCCGCGAGATCGCGGCGGGGCGGGTCAAGGTGTCGCTGCGGTCGGTGGGCGCGGTGGACGTGGCGGATTTCGCCAGGCCCTTCGGCGGGGGCGGGCACACCAAGGCCTCCGGGCTTTCCATGGAGGGATCCCTCGCCACCGTGCAGGCCCGGGTGCTCACCGCGGCGCGTGAGTACCTTTCCGGCAACGGGTCCCGCTGAACCGGCGGCCGCCCCGATCTCCAGCACGCAGGACCGTACCCATGACGACACCAGCCTCCGGACCGGACCTGCTCGAACGGATCGAGCACACCCTCGACACCCTCCGGCCCTACATCTCCTCGCACCGCGGCAGCGTGGAAGTGGTCGATTTCGACGAATCGCAGGGCCTGCTGCTGCTGCGCCTCGGCGGCACCTGCCACGGCTGCTCCGCCTCCACGATCACGCTCAAGCAGGGCATCGAGACCCGGCTCCGGCAGCTGGTGCCGGAGGTCCGCCAGGTCGAGGCCATCTAGATGACCGACGCACTCGCCGCGCGCGTAGCCGCCGCCCTGACCCGGATCCAGAACCCCCGGCTCGAGAACGACCTGCTCTCCGCCGGCATGGTCCGCGACCTCGTCGTCACCCCGGACGGCAAGGTCTCCTTCACCTTCCTGCTCGCCCGCAGCGACCCGGCCACGCTGGTGCGCGAGGCACGGGCCGCGGTGCGCGCGGTGGAGGGCGTGAACCCGCAGGAGCTCAGGATCAGCGTGGTCGACCCGGGCGGGCCCGCCCCGTCCACCCACGCGCCGCCCGGCCAGCCCGCGCCGGGGCAGACCCATGGACAGGCCGGCCTGGTACCGCCGCCCCCGACGCCCGCGGAGTACCCCAACCTCGGCCGCATCATCGCCGTGTCGTCGGGCAAGGGCGGCGTGGGCAAGTCCACCGTGTCGGCGAACCTGGCGGTGGCGCTGGCCCAGCAGGGGCACCGGGTGGGGCTGATGGACGGCGACATCTACGGCCCGAACATCCCGCGGATGTTCGGCGTGTTCGAGAAGCCGCCGGTGACCCAGGGGCGGATCCAGCCGCTGGCGGCGTACGGGGTGAAGCTGATGTCGCTCGGCTTCCTGGTGGACCGCGACGCGGCCGCCATCTGGCGCGGGCCGATCATCATGAAGGTGGTGCAGCAGTTCCTGCGTGACGTCGACTGGGGCGAGCTCGACTACTTCATCGTGGACCTGCCCCCCGGGACCGGCGACGCGCAGCTCTCGCTGGCCCAGTCGTGCCAGGTGGCCCTGGCGGTGATCGTCACCACCCCGCAGGAGGTGGCGGTGGGCGACGCGCTGCGGGGCGCGAAGATGTTCGAGAAGGTCAGCGTGCCGGTGGCGGGGGTGGTGGAGAACATGGGCGCCTGGACCGACCCGGTGAGCGGGGTGCGGCTGGCGATGTTCGGGGAGGGGGGCGGGCAGCGCCTGGCCGAGGAGCTCAAGGTGCCGCTGCTGGGGCAGGTGCCGCTGCAGCCGGGCATGGCCGACCTCGCCGACCGCGGCCGCCCGATCGTGGCCGCGGAGCCGGCGAGCCCCGCCGCCCGGGCGCTGCTCGGCATCGCCGACCGGGTCGTGGAGCTGGCGGGGCGCCGCGCGCAGCCGCTGCCCATCCTCCGGGGCTAGGCCAGCTCCCGCAGCGCCGCGAGGCGGGCGTCGACGTCGGCGCCCACCTGCCGCACCACCTCCAGCGCGCCGGTCAGCCCCTCCGGTGTGGCGGTCCCCGCACGCAGCCGGAGCAGGTCCAGCCGCACGGTATCGAGCGCGCCCAGGGCCTCGCCCAGGGTGCGCGCCACCTCCCGCCGTTCCCGCTCGAACTCGTCGCGCACCGCCTCCCGCCCCGGATGCCCCGGTCCCCCGACCGCGGCCAGCGCCGTCCCGAGTTCCGCCTCCCGCGCGCGCAGGGCGGTGGCCTGCGCGGTCAGCTGCGCGATCACCTCGCCCAGCTGCTGCAGCCGGCGGCGGTCATCCTCGGGGAGCGCCTCGAACAGCGCGCGCGCCTGGTCGCCCAGCAGCAGCTCGGTGGGCCGGGCGTCGGGGAGGGCCGGCGCACTGGTGCGGCGCTTCCGGCCCATCAGCCGGAGGAGCCACTCCGCCTTCCGCGCCATGATGCGGTGGAGGAAGCCCGGCCGCCCCTCGCGCGGGGCCTCGAGGCGGGTCCCCATCCAGCGGCCGAGTGCCACGGGGAGGGCCATGGCCACGAGCTCCACCGCCACCGCCGCCAGGCCCGTGATGCGGGTCAGGAGCAGCTCGCGCGGCCCGAGCCAGACGCCGAGTGAGGCCACGAAGCCGAGCAGGTAGAGCAGCGTGGCGCGGGTGCGGGTGGGTGGCATGCCCTCGACCGCCGCGGCCTCGCGCGCGTCGGCCTGGAAGGCGGCCCGGAGGTCGGCCGGGCTCCAGCCCTCCCGCGCGGCGTCGCGCAGGTACCGGGCGGTCGAGAGTCCCTTGATCGACGTGAGGCTGAGCAGCACCAGGGTGATGCCGATGGTGTACAGCTGCCCGAAGCCCAGGAAGTCGCTCGAGGCGGTGAGGGCCTGCGCCACCAGGACCACGGCGGCCAGGGTGCCGTACCCCGCCAGGTCCACGCTGAAGGACCCCACCTCGCGCACCAGGCGGGCCAGGGTGGGCGGCACCGGCGGCGCCACCGCCGCGCCGGCGCTCAGCGCCGTGGCGAGCGCCTCGCCCGAGGCGAAGCGGGCCGCGGGTTCCTTGGCCAGGCAGCGGTCCACTGCCATCGCGAGGGTACGCGGCACCCCGGGCCGGAGGCTCGCCACCGGTGGCGCCGGCATGGTCAGGTGCTGCGCCAGGAAGGCCGCGGCGCTCTCACCCTCGAACGGCAGGCGGCCGGTCAGGGCGTAGAAGGCGGTCACCCCGAGCGAGTAGAGGTCGCTCCGGCCATCGGCGGGCTCGCCGGCGGCCTGCTCGGGGCTCGCGTACTGCGCCGTCCCGAGGTGGGCGCCCGGCGGCGTGATCGGGTGCTGCGCCAGCACGCGGGCGATGCCGAAGTCCATCACCAGCGCCCGCCCGGTGCCCCGCTCGAGCAGGATGTTGTCCGGCTTGATGTCGCGGTGCACCACCCCCTGCTGGTGGGCGTAGGCCAGCGCCCACGCCACCTCCTGCACCATCCGCGCGACCGTGCCCGGGGCCAGCGGACCCTCGGCCCGCACCCGTTCGGCCACGGTCTCGCCGGGGATGAAGGACATCACGAAGCAGGCGCAGTCGCCGTGCTCCTCGACCGCATGGATGGGGACGATGTGCGGGTGGGCCAGCCGCGCCGCCGTGCGGGCCTCCTGCAGGAAGCGCTCGCGCAGCTCGGGCATCCCGGCCAGGTGCGGCGGGAGCAGCTTGATGGCGACCGGCCGCTCGAGCGCGAGGTCCCGGCCCAGGAAGACGATGCCCATGCCGCCCCGGCCCAGCTCGCGTTCCAGCAGGTAGCGGCCGCGGAGGGCGGCCTCGAGCGCGATGAACTCAGTGGACATGGGTCTCCGGGCCGCCGGCCGTGGCGCCGCGCCTGACGCGGGCTACCTTATGGGGATGGCCATCATCACGCTGCTGACCGACTATGGGACCGTGGACTCCTACGTCGGGGAGATGAAGGGAGTTTTGCTCTCCCTCGCCCCCGGGGCCACGCTGGTGGATCTCACGCACGACATCGCTCCCGGCGACCTCGCCGCGGCGGCCTACGTGGTGGGCCGGGCCTGGCACCGCTTTCCCGCCGGCACCGTGCACCTCGCGGTCGTCGATCCGGGGGTCGGCACCCAGCGCGCCGCGCTCGCCTTCAGCACCCGGGGTCACTTCTTCGTGGGCCCCGACAACGGCCTGTGGAGCGCGGTCATGCACGGCGCCCCGGTGCAGGCCGTCACCCTGGCCCCGGCCCCGCAGGCGTCGCCCACCTTCCACGGCCGTGACATCTTCGCCCCCGCGGCGGCGCGGCTGGCCCAGGGCGAACCGCTGGCCAGCCTGGGCGCGGCCTACACCAGCATCCCCCGCCGGGTGAGCGGCGCCCTCCCTCATCATGAGGGCAAGGTCGTCGTTGGGGAAGTGATCTACGTGGACCGGTACGGGAACCTGGTCACCAACCTGACCACCGCGGTGGTGCCCCCCTATGCCGTGCTCGAGGCGGAGTCCCTGGTGATCGGGCCGCTGCGCTCCACCTTCGGCGACGTGCCCACCGGTGCGCTGCTGGCCTACGTGGGCTCGGGAGGGCAAGTGGAGATCGCCGTGCGCGATGGCTCCGCGGCACGGCGACTGGGCCTGGGGGTGGGCGGCCGGGTCCGGGCCCGGCTAGGGTAGCGGCGGCGGGGTCCGGTCGCGGGGCGGCCGCTTCACGGCGGTGACGCCGAACTGCGGCGTGGCCCAGAGGAACTCGTCGGTGAGGGTCTCCGCCGGGAGGATCCGCCCCGCGAAGTGCTCCCGGAGCCCGGCCCGCGAGAGCAGCGCCGCCCCGAAGCCCACCGTGGCGAGCAGCCAGGTGACCAGCACCGCCGTGGCCAGGATCAGGCTCCCCGCCACCGGCACCCAGCCGAAGGCCACCCACGCCAGCCAGGTGCCCGCCACGGCGGCCAGCCCCACCATCACGTAGCGATAGCTGTTGGCCGGGACCGCGCGGCCGAGCGCGAGCTGCCGCCGGGTCAGGCTCTCGCCCATGGCGTGCGCGATGGCGAGGAAGCCGCCGAGCACCGCCACCACGAGCAGCAGCGCGAAGACGATCACCGCGAACGGCACGAGCAGGATGCCCGCCACCGTCAGCACCAGCCCCACCACCAGCATGCCGAAGGTCGGCAGCACCAGCACCTGGCCGAGCAATCCCACCAGGAGCGAGCGGGTGAAGGAGTGGAGCACGGTGTCGCTCACGACCTCGAGGGGCTGGCGGCCGAAGGCGACCAGCCCGGTGCCCACCAGCAGCAGCGTGAGGAAGACGCCAACGACGCCGGCGCCGTTGCGGGCCGCGCGCATCCACGCCGGGATCGGCGGTTCGGCCGCGGGCCGCGCCGCCGGCTCGGGCGGGGGATCGAGGGTCCGGATCTGGCCCAGGATATCGCCGCCGAGGTCGCGGACCTGGCCGGCCACGGCGAGCACGTCGCCGGTGACCACCGCGCCCGGGTGGACGATGACGTCGCCCTCGACGCTGGCCAGGTTCCCTTCGACGCGGCCGTAGATGTCGGCGTTGCCGCGCACCACCAGCAGGTGACCGGCATAGCGCTCCGCCGAGCCGAGGCCGAAGTGGCCCAGGTGGGCCTGCCCGCCCGGCACGGTGATCCGGAGTGCGTCGCCCCGGAGGGTGGCGGCGGACCGGAGCAGGGGCGCCAGGCGACGCGGGTTGCTGAGGTCGCCGAGGTCGATCGTGAGGCCGCCGGGCGCGGCGGCGGCCACCGGCTGTGGCGCGGGCAGCAGGCCCGCGGGGGCGGAGAGTCCCTCCACCTGCTCGCCCAGGAGCTCGGCGAAGGCGGCCTCCTCGCGGGAGAGGCCCGTGGGGGCCCACGCCCGCAGCCGCCCGAGCGCCGTCGGGGAGTCGCTCCGCGCCAGCTCCAGCATCAGCGCCCGCCAGCTCACCGCCAGGGCCCCGTCGTCGGCCACGCGACCGATCGGCTTGCCGTCCACCAGCAGGGTACCGCCTTCCATGGCCAGCACCAGCGCGCCGCCGTCGGTGAAGTCGAAGGTGACGGAGGCGATGTCGGTCGCGAGCGAGACCACGTGGTCGCGGACCACGTGGTCGTCATCGCTGCCCAGGAGCTGGTTCAGGAGTTCGATGCGGGACTTCCAGGACGGCTCGCTGCTGTCGAGGTCGCGGGCGGCGGCTGGCGCCGGCAGCAGCGCCAGCAGCAGCGCGCCCGCCAGGATCGGCTCAGGGCAGCGCACGGGCCGTCCCGGCGGAGGGCAGCGCCAGCAGCCGGCGCAGCGCGAGGACGCCGGCGGCATAGAGCGAGACGGTGACCCCGACCAGGAGCGCCGCGCGCCCGGGGGTGAGGGTGGTCCGCAGCGCCTGGTACCAGCCCTGCTGCTCGAGCGCGGCCGAGGCGACCCCGACGCCCTGCCAGAAGAGCGCCTGCGCGTGGGTCATGAGCCAGGTGCTCGCCCCGCTGATGGTGTCCTGGTGGCCGGCGGCCCACGCCACGCTGGCCGCGATCGATCCGCCGAGGAGCCCGGCGACGCCAGCGGCCATCCCGACGGTCAGGGGGTTGCGGGCGACACCGCTGCGCCACCGGCGCCACGCCCCGGCGAGGGACAGCCCGCCGGTGTCGACCTGGTCCATGACCCGGTCGGCGAAATCGGCGCGCGGCGTGAAGAGCGGCAGGGCCTCGAGCTGGAGCACCAGCACCCGTTCGGCATCGGCCAGGGCCTGGCAGTCGGGGCAGCCGCGGAGGTGCGACTGGCGCACCAGCGGCAGCTCCCCGAGGACCCATTGATCGAGATCCTCCGGGGTCAGGTGGGCGTCGGCGGCGACCGGGGTCACCCCGGCCACCGCCACCCGGGCCATGACCCGGTCGGCAAAGGAACGCCCCGGTGCCACCTGCGGCAGGGCCCGGAGCTGGGCCACGACATCGCGCAGCTCCTCAGCGGTGGTCCGGCACTGTTCGCATGTTTCGAGGTGGGACGTACGAGGGTTGGGGAGACGGCCGTCCAGCCAGAGATCGAGCTCGTCGGGGCTGAGATGGGGTGCGTCAACCATACGGCGGTCTTACGGCCTCGTCGGAGAGGGGGTTTCAGTCCCGGAGGTGCGCGAGCATGTCCCGCAGCTCGTGCCGCGCCCGGTGGATATAGGTCTTCACGGTGCCGAGGGGCAGGTCGAGCAGCTGGGCGATCTCCTCGTAGGCCAGCCCCTCGACGTGCCGCAGCATGATGCAGGAGCGATACTCGGGCCGCAGCTGGGCGATGGCCCGTTCGATGTGGGTCCCGAGCTCGCGAGCCTCGAGCTCGGCCAGGGGCGTCTCGCCCTTGTCCCCCACCTGGAGCGCGGTGGCTTCGATGTCGTCGGCACTGGTGGCGTTGGGGGCGCCGTCGATCGAGAGGGTGTCGACCTCGCGCCGGCGCAGCTGATCGATCGCCGCGTTGTTGGCGATCTTGAAGATCCAGCTCGAGAACTTGAACTCGGGGCGGTAGCTCCCGATGGCGTTGAGCGCCTTGATGAACGTCTCCTGCGCCAGGTCCTCGGCGAGCTGCCGGTCGCGGACCATGCGCAGGATGAGGGAGAACACGGGCCGTTCGTACCGGCGAATGAGCTCGCGGTACGCGGCTTCGCGTCCCTCCTTGGCGAGGGCCACGATCTCCTGATCGCTCAGGGACACCAGATCGGGACGTTCAGCCATGAAGAGCCCGGCGCCTTGCCCGGCCGCCGCTCCACGGACTACATTCTGCGCCTATGTTAGCCACAGATAGGAAGTTACCGCTCTCCGGCGGGTTGGAGAAGCGGTCCTATGTCCGGGAGATGTTCACCGCCATCGCCCCCCGGTACGACTTCCTGAACCACCTGCTCAGCCTGAACGTCGACCGCCGGTGGCGGCGGCAGGCCGTGGCCGAGCTCGACTGGCCCGCCCGTCCCGACGGACTCTACCTCGATCTCTGCGCCGGCACCCTCGACCTGGCCGCCCAGCTGGGGCGCCAGGCGGGCTTCGGCGGCCGGGTGATCGGGGCGGACTTCGTGCTTCCGATGCTGGCGCTCGGCCGCGGCAAGTCGGACCGGGTGCGCCCGGTCAACGCCGACGCGCTGGAGCTGCCGTTCCCCTCCGCGACGTTCGACGGCGCCACGGTGGGGTTCGGGGTCCGCAACTTCGCGGAGCTGGACCAGGGCCTGGCCGAGGCGGCGCGGGTGCTCAAGCCGGGGGCGCGGCTGGTGATCCTCGAATTCACCACGCCGCCGCGACAGCCGATGCGGGGGCTCTACTTCTTCTACTTCCGCCGGTTGCTGCCCCTCATCGGGCGGCTGGTGTCGAAGCACCAGGATGCCTACGCCTACCTGCCCGCCTCGGTCCTCGCCTTCCCGGAGCCGCCGGCGCTCGCCGCGCTCATGGAACGGGCGGGGTTCACGGGGGTACGGTACACGCTGCTCTTCGGTGGGATCTGCGCCATCCACGTGGGGACCCGCGCATGACGCTCGACAGCCTGCAGGAGTTCATCGGCGCCATCGACCGGATGGGCGAGCTGGTGCGGGTGCGGGAACCGGTGCGGACCCGGCTGGAGATCGCGGAGATCGCCGACCGGTGCATGAAGAGCCCCGGCGGCGGACCGGCGCTGCTGTTCGAGCGGCCGCTGCTCGATGACGGCCGGCCGAGCGAGTACCCGGTGGCGATCAACCTGTACGGCTCGATGAAACGGATGTGCCTCTCGCTCGGGGTGCAGCACCTCGACGAGGTGGGGGCGCGGATCAGCGAGCTGCTCAACCTCAAGGTGCCCGACGGGCTGTTCGGCAAGCTCTCGATGCTGCCGAAGCTGGCGGAGGCGTCGAAGTTCCCGCCCCGCACCCGCGGCGGCCGTGGCGCCTGCCAGGAGGTGGTGTGGCAGGGCGACCAGGTGGACCTCGACCGGATCCCCTTCCTGACCACCTGGCCGGGCGACGGCGGCCGGTACATCACCCTGCCGATGGTCATCACCGAGGACCCCGATCGGGGCATCCGCAACGTGGGGATGTACCGGGTGCAGGTGCAGGGCAAGCGCGAGCTGGCCATGCACTGGCAGCGGCACAAGGTGGGTGCCCACCACTGGCGCGAGCTGGCGGCCCGGGGCGAGCGGATGCCGGTGGCGATCGCCGTCGGTGCCGACCCGGCCAGCCTCTATTCGGCGTCGGCGCCGCTGCCGCCGATGATCGACGAGTTCATCTTCGCGGGGTTCCTGCGCAAGTCGCCGGTGGAGCTGGTGAAGGCCGTCACCTGCGACCTCGAGGTGCCCGCCGAGGCGGAGTACGTCATCGAGGGCTACATCGACCCGGCGGAGCCGCTGGTCACCGAGGGGCCGTTCGGCGACCACACCGGCTACTACTCGCTGGCCGACCTCTATCCCCGGGTGCACGTCACCGCCGTGACCATGCGGAAGCAGCCGGTGTACGCCGCGACCCTGGTGGGCCGGCCCCCGATGGAGGACTACTACCTGGGGCACGCCACGGAGCGGATCTTCCTGCCGCTGCTGCGGCTGACGGTGCCCGAGGTGGTGGACTACCACATGCCGGCCTGCGGCATCTTCCACAACCTGGTCTTCGTCTCGATCGACAAGCAGTACCCGGGCCAGGCGTACAAGGTGATGAACGCGCTGTGGGGCGCGGGGCTCATGTCGCTCGCCAAGGTCCTGGTGATCGTGGACAAGCACGTGAACGTGCAGGATCCCGACGAGGCCTGGTGGATCGTGCTCAACAACATCGACCCCGAGCGCGACGTGCGCTTCACCAAGGGGCCGGTGGACGTGCTCGACCACGCCAGCCAGCACTTCAGCTTCGGCAGCAAGATGGGGATCGACGGCACCCGGAAGTGGCGGGACGAGGGCTTCACCCGCGAGTGGCCCGAACTCATCACCATGGACGAGGCCACCCGGCGCCGGGTGGATGAGCTGTGGCCCCGCCTCGGGATCCGCCTGTGAGGGCGGAGGGCCAGACCGTCGCCGGCGAGTCCCTGCTGGCGCGGTACGCCAGCTTCGTCAAGCTGCCGCACACGATCTTCGCGCTCCCCTTCGCCATGCTCGGCGTCCTCGAGGCGTCGCTCGAGGCGGGGGTGCGCTGGGTCACGGTCGTTGTGGTGGTGGTGGCCTTCAGCGCCGCGCGATGGGTGGCCATGGGCTTCAACCGGATCGTGGACCGGGCCTTCGACGCCCGCAACCCGCGCACCCGGGAGCGCGAACTTCCCCGGGGCCGGCTCACCCTGCGGCAGGCGTGGGTCTCGGTGGGGCTGGCGGGCGCGGTGTTCCTGGCCTCCTCGTGGTTCCTCAATCCGCTCTGCTTCCTGCTGAGCCCGCTGGCGCTGGGCTGGATCATGCTCTACAGCCTGGCCAAGCGGTTCACCTGGTGGCCGCACCTCTGGCTCGGCCTCTCGCTCGCGATCGCGCCGGTGGGCGGCTACCTGGCCGTGACGGGGCGCTGGAGCGAGCCGTGGTGGGTGCTGGTGGCGATCACCGTGGCGGTGGCCACCTGGGTGGCGGGCTTCGACATCTTCTACGCCCTCCCCGACGAGGGCTTCGACCGGGACGCGGGGCTGCACAGCGCGGTGGTGCGCCTGGGGCAGGCGCGGAGCATCCTGCTGGCCAAGGTCCTCCACGGGGTGACGATCCCGGCGCTGGCGCTGTTCGGCTGGGGCGCCGGGTTCGGGGCGTGGTACTTCGCGGGGGTGGCGGTCGCGGCGCTGATCCTGGCCTACGAGCACCAGCTGGTGCGCCCCGGCGACCTGTCGCGGCTCGATGCCGCGTTCTTCACCATGAACGGCGTGATGAGCCTGACGGTGTTCATGTTCGCACTGCTGGACCGGTTGGTGTAGTCCTGGGAAGCGGGAGACGCGGTTGGACGTGGGCACCACCCAAGGGGAGGCACGATGGGCAAGCGACCGAAGGAAAGCCTGATTCCGCAGCGGGGCCGTGGCAAGCCGAAGCCGGAGAAGGGCGCGCAGCAGCCGCGCGTGCCGCCGCCGCAGCCGGAGCGGCATCCGCCCAAGAACCCGACGGCCAACCGCCGCGGACGCTGACCGATGCACCCCGTGGTGCTGGCCATCACCGGGGCCTCGGGCGCGCCCTATGCGGTGCGCCTCCTCGAGGTGCTGGCGCGCCACCGGGTGCCGGTCTGGCTGATCGTCTCGAGCCACGGCTGGCGGCTGCTTGGCACGGAGGCGGGCCTCGCGGATGAGGCCGCCCTCCGCGCCGCCACCGGCGGGGACTGGTCGAGCATCACCACCTACGCCGACACCGACCGCGGCGCCAGGCCGGCCTCCGGCTCTGCGCGTAGTGCCGGGATGGTCATCTGCCCCTGCTCGATGGGCACGGTGGCGGCGGTGGCGCACGGCACCAGCCGCTCGCTCGTGGAGCGCGCCGCCGACGTGGCCCTCAAGGAGCGGCGCAAGCTGATCCTGGTGCCGCGCGAGACGCCGCTCTCGCTGGTGCACCTCCGCAACCTCACCGCCGTGACCGAGGCCGGCGCGGTGGTCCTCCCCGCGGCCCCCGGCTTCTATCACCGGCCCGCCGGCATCCCGGATCTGGTGGACTTCGTCGTGCAGCGCATCCTCGACCAGCTCGACCTCGGACTCGACATCACGCCCCGGTGGCAGGGCTGAGGCCATGCGGCTCGGCATCATCGCGGATACCCACGGCCTGCTCCGCCCCGAGGTCTTCGAGGTCTTCGCGGAGGTGGACCTCATCCTCCACGCCGGCGACATCGGCCCGCTCGACCTCCTGACCGAACTGGAGGCGCTGGCGCCGGTGCTCGCCGTCTACGGCAATTGCGACGGGTGGGACGTGCGGCAGCGCGTCCCGCAGGTGGTCCAGCGCCGGATCGAGGGGCTCGACTTCGTGCTGACCCACGGCGACCAGCTCGGCAGCCCGGCCCCGGAGAGCCTGCACCGGCTGTGGCCCGAGGCCGACGTGATCATCTACGGCCACACCCACCGGCCGTTGCTCACCACGGTGGACCTGGTCCGCACCGTGATGAACCCCGGCGGCGCGGGCCGGCGCCGCTTCGACCTGCCGGCCTCGGTCGGGATCATGGAACTCGAGGCGGGTCTCCCACCCCGCGCGCGGCTGGTGCCGCTCACCGGGCTCGACGTCGACTAGTCCGGGGCCGGGGTGCGGCTCCTCGGGCCCATGCCGACACCGTCGAGCTCGCCGGCATCATTGAAGACCCAGCGAAAGACCAGCGACTCCTCGGTGAAGCTGGCATAGCGGCTCTCCCGCCAGTACTGCGGCCGGCCGTTGCGGCGGGTCATCTTCTCCTCGACGAGCTCGGTCTCGACGCCCGCCCGGGTGAGGAAGTCCACGATGGCCTGATGGACGCCGTCGAGGCCCCCGGCGCCCTCCCGCGCCTCCGGGCTCAGGTGCGCCAGGATGCTGTCGGCCTCGGCGCTGACGAACCAGTCGTAGTACTTGCGGCCGAGCGCCAGGTAGTCCGCGTCGGTGAGGGATGTCTGCGCCGCCAGGCTGGCGGGCGCGAGCAGCAGGGCGAGCAGGAACCGCCGCGCGCGTCGCACGATTGCTGGCATGGTACCTCCGGTCTGAGGGGTCGCGCCCCCGACGGCCGGGACCCAGGCGAAGTTTCGTTCTGCAACCGACCGGAGCCCTCCGTGCACCCGCTCGTCGTGGCCGCCCTGCTCGATACCCTGCTGATCCGGCCCGTCACCGCGCCGCTGGTGTTCGATGGCCGGGCCTCCCGGGAGGAGTATGGCGCGCCGACGCTGGAACTGGCGCGGCCCGCCGGCGTGGTGCAACTGTGGGTGGTCCGCGAGGGCGGCTCCGTGGTGGTGGCCGCGCGGCTGCCCGATGCCACCGTGTACTGGGGCGATGACCTGGTGATCAGCCTGGACACCCAGGGCGACCGGGCCCCCGGCCCGATGCACGACGACTTCCAGTGGTACTTCCGGCGGGTGCTCGACAGCAGCGTGGTGTTGCGCGGCGAGGCGGGCAAGTGGCGCGCCCCCCGGGACGACCCGGACTGGCGCCTCGGCGCCGAGCGGGAGGGCGGCGGGTGGGAGGTGCGCGCGGCGGACGACGGCGCGGGCTGGTCGCTCGAATTTCGCCTCGACCAGGCCTACTTCGAGGAGGCCCGGGTGGGCCGGCCGGGGCTCGCCTTCCGGGTGTTCGACGACGACCCGCAGGGCTGGGTGGCCTGGCCGGCCGCACCCCGGGTGAAGCACCCGACCGAGGTGGAGCGGCAGCCGGCGCTGTGGGCGCCCGTCAGCTTCACTCCGTGATGGTGATCCGCCGCCGGGTGGTGGCGTGGGAGCCATCGGCGGCGGTGACGGCCAGTTCCAGCAGGTAGTCGCCCGGGCGCAGCGCGGCGAGCGAGAGGGCTCGGCCCAGGCGGGTGACCGGACCCGTGGCGGTGCCCTCCCACGCCGCGGTCAGGGCGGTGCGCCGCCCCCGCCGGATGGTCAGGCGGGCCAGGTAGGGGGCGCCGGCGGCCAGCCCGTACACCTCGTGATACAGGGCCAGGGTGTCGCCCCGGGCCCACTGCGCACGTGGCGTGAAGTAGGCGGTGTCCCCCGCCTCGGGCGCCCACGGCGCACCGATCCCCGGCCGGCCGAGCACCAGGTCGCTGAGCGCCAGCCGCGCGCCGTCGAACTGCCCCACCTCCATCGAATCGGTGGGGAACACCTGCCCGGTGGAGTCCCCGACCGCGAGCTCCACCCGGTAGCGCCACCGGCCCGGTGGCACCGCCAGCGTGGCGCGCCCGAACGCCTCCAGGATCCCGGGCCGCCCCGCCGGCAGGCTCGCGATGGTCGTGGTATCCACCCAGGCCACCACGGCGCCATCCGCCCCGAACACGCCCACCCGCACCTGCACCGGCGACTGCAGCAGCGCCCCGGGGGCCACGCCGTCGCGCACCGCCACCGGGACCTGGTAGGCCAGGTGCACCAGGGTCCGCTCCCCGCGCCGGCCCACCGCGAAGGCCTCCATCCGCGCGGACAGGCCACGCGCAAAGCGCCGCTCCCAGCCCGCGCTCGAGACTGCCACCTCGGTGCTGCCGATGACCACCCGCTGCTCCTCCGCCACCAGCTGGGCACGGCCGTGCGGCCCCCACGCGGGGTAACGGCAGTAGACCGGATGCAGCGGGCAGCGGGAGAGCAGCAGCAGGTCCCACGCGGTGCTGCGCTGGTACATCGCGTCGAACAGCGTGGGCACCAGACGGTAGTCGTCGATGGCGCCGCCGAAGTCGAGCGCGCCCGAGCTGTAGCCGCCCGCCTGGAAGTGGAGCAGGAGGTCACCGTCGGCGCGGCGGTAGTGCCAGGTTTCGAGGGGCGGGAGCCCGAACAGCGGCACGATCACCCGGTCGTCCGGGGCGCCGTGGCGGACCCAGATCACCCCGCGGTCATCGTACCACTGCTGCCCGGAACGGTAGAGGTTGTTGGGGCTGTAGTACCGCCGGTTGAGCTGCAGGGCAAAATGCCGCGTGGCGAAGGCCAGCCTGCGGTAATGCTCCGCCAGGCGCTCGGCGGGTCCGCGGAGGTCCCGCCGGGCCCGCGCCTCCCAGAATCGCCGGAGCCAGGCCGCACGCTCCCCGGCCGGTGCGGCGTCGAACGCGGTGAGTTCGCTGTCGTCGGCGATGGCGCCGAGCGCCTCGCGATAGGCCACGAGGCCGTCGGCATCGTCCCCCGCGGCGGCGGCGTAGTAGAGCGACTCGGCCCACTGGGCGCCGGCCTGGAATGCCGTCCAGGCGAGCGCGTGCCCGGCTGCCGCCGTGGCGGGCAGGTACGGGCGCAGGCTGTCGAGCGGCACGGAGGGCGGGAGGCTGTCGTCGAGCTCATCGCGTGCCACGCGGACGAGCGCCAGCACCAGGTCGGGGGTGCGCAGGCCGGCCGCCCAGGCGCCGGCGAGGGCGGGGCGTACCTCGGCGCGCACCGCCTGGGTGTCGCGCAGCGTCACCGCGGCATCCACCAGGATCGTGAGCGCGGGGAGGAAGTCGGGCTCGGCTGCCAGCGCCTGGCGGGCGGAGCGCAGGGCATCCTCGAGCGCGCCGTAGCCCACGCGCGAGCCCAGGTTGAGGGGGTCGGCGGCGAGCCACTCGGCCCGGCCCTGCTCGGCCAGCGCGCGGCCGTACCACGGCCAGGGCCAGGCGGGGCGCCGGGTGGCCGCCGCGGCGAAGTCCCGGGTGGCGCGGCCGAAGCTCCAGCCATCACCGACCTGGCCAAGCCTGACGCGGATGAGCCCGCGCCGCAGCCAGGGCATGGTGCCGGCGTCGGTGGTATCGGCCCCGGGGTCGAGGGCGCGCTCGCGCGCGCGGAGGGTGACGGTATCGTCGAGCTGGGCCAGGCCGGCGCGGTAGCCGGCGAGTTCGGCCCGGAGCTCGGGGCTCTGGCCGGCGAGCGGCGCGGCGAGCGCGAGCCACGCCAGCGTGGACGTCCTCAGGCCACCCATGACTCCAGCCGGCTGGTACGGCGGAAGGCATCCGGATGCCGCCGGAACCACGCCATGATGAGCAGGATCTCGTCGAGGTGGCGGAAGGGCAGTGGGCCGGGCACCGGCGCGGGCCGGGCCAGTTCGTCGCGCACCTCGGCGCGGAAGGCCTCGCGCTCGATCGGCGTCTCGGGCCAGGGGTAGGTGGCGCGGACGATCCCGTGGCGGATCAGGTAGGCGCGGTCGTCACCGAAGTCGCCGGGGTCGCGGTAGACGAACGTGAGCGCCTCCACCGCCGCGCGGGCCCGGTGCGTGGCGGCCAGCAGCCACTCCAGCTGCTCGAACCGCTCCCGCCATTTGGCCGCCCGCTCGAACTCCGCCAGCGCCGCGGCCGCCTGCATCTCCCGGACAATGCGGTCCATCGGCTGGATGGTGCGCCCCTCGAGGAAGGCCAGCGCGGTCTCGGCCCGCTCGCGGTAGGCGGCCTCGGTGACGAAGCCGGCGCAGGGCCCGGTGCAGTAGCCGAACTCGTGCCGCATGCAGGCCGCCTGCAGCGCGGGGCGGAAGAGGTCGATCTGCCCCGCGAAGACCATCGGCATGGCCGGGGCGCAGTCGCGCAGGCCGAGCAGGTCGTTGAGGGTACGCACGGCGTCGCGGACGTGGCTGGCGCCGGTGAAGGGGCCGTACCATCGCTGGTCCTCGCGCCCCGTGACGCCGCCCACCCCGAGGCGCGGCGCCGGCCCGCCCGCCACCTTCACGAACAGCGTCCGCCGGGCGCGGTTCATGTGGTGGTTGAAGGGCGGGCGGAAGCGCGCGATCTGCCGCAGCTCGGTGAGGTGGGCCGCGAACTCGCTCGGCACGTAGTCCCAGGCGAGCTCGGCGGTGGCGTGGATGATCCGGGCCGCCTTGTCCTCGGGATAGCTGGCCCGGAAGTACGACAGCAGCCGCTGGCGCAGCCGCTTGGCCTTGCCCACGTACAGCACGCGCCCGTGCGGGTCGAGCATGCGGTAGACGGCCGGCCGCGGCTCGCCCAGGCGCCGTACGCGATCGCGCAGGGCGGCCAGGTCGGCGGTGGGGAGCGACAGGCGGAGGGCAGTGGCCACGGGAGGTCGTGGAAAGGGGAGTGCCGGGCTGCGCCTGAAGTATGACGCCGGTGCCGCCACCGGCGCCACGCCCGGCGGCCCTACCGCTGGCAGCGGTGGCAGAACACCGTGATCCGGGCGTCGATGGCGTGGGTGCCCGCCAGCGTGGTGCCGCAGGCGCGGCACGGCTCCCCCTCGCGCTCGTAGACCATGAGCTCGAGCTGGAAGTTGCCCGGCTGGCCGGTGCCGGTGCGGTAGTCGCGGAAGGTGGTCCCCTCGGCCTCGATGGCCGCCTGGAGGATCCGGCGCACGTGCTGGTAGAGCCGATGGTACGCCTCGGGCGTCACCAGGTGCGCGGGCTTCGAGGGATCGATCCCGGCGCAGTAGAGCGCCTCGTTGGCGTAGATGTTCCCGACCCCGACGATCCGCCGCTGGTCCATCAGCACCTTCTTGATGGCCGCCCGCGAGGGCCGCAGCTGGGCGATGAACGCCGCGGCGGTGAGGGCCGGGTCCAGCGGCTCGGGGCCGAGGGCCCGGTCGTAGCGGGCCCAGCCGGCCGCGTCGAGCAGGAGCAGCGCCCCGATGCGGCGGATGTCGCGGAAGACGAACTCGCCCCCGCGATCGAGCCGCGCCCGCAGGACGGCGTACTTCGCCTCGGCGGAGGTGAGCGTGTCGTCGTAGACCAGCAGGTTGCCGGTCATGCCCGGCTGCAGCACGAACCAGCGCCGCTCCCCGGAGGCGAGCACCAGGTGGAGGATGCCGTGCTTGGCGCGCCGGGTCACGCGGTCGACGAACGCGCCGGTCAGCGCGGCCACCAGGCGCGGTCGCGACACTCCGCGCAGCACGTCGGTGTGGGTAAGCGACGCGCCCACGATCGTCGCCCCCTCGAGCCGGGGGCGGACGCCCCGGACCATGGTCTCGACCTCAGGCAGTTCCGGCATGGCCCAAAGCTAGAGCGGCCGCCGCTGCGTGCCTACGGCCGGCCGGCGTCCCCCCGGCCGGGCCGGCAGATGCCCAGCTTCTTCATCCGGGCCTCGAGCGTGGTGGGCTTGAGGCCCAGCCGCTCGGCGGCGCCGCCGGGCCCGCTCACCCGCCAGCCACTGGCCTCGAGCACCCGCACGATATGCTCTCGGTCCACCGCCTGCAGGGTGGCCGGCATCGTCGCCGCCGGCCCGGCGGTGGCCGGCGCCACCGGGGCATGCTGGCCGGTGGCCCATTCGGCCAGCACCAGGGTGGGGCCGGGGGTGATGATCACCGAGCGCTCGATCACGTTGGCGAGCTCGCGGATGTTGCCCGGCCAGGGGAAGTGGCGCAGCCGGTCAAGCACCGCCGTGGGGATGGCGTCGATCGCCTTGCCGAGACGCCCTGCGTACAGCGCCACGAAGTGGCGGGCCAGGTCGGGGATGTCCTCGGTCCGCTCGCGCAGGGGCGCCACCGGAATCGGGAACACGTTCAGCCGGTAGTAGAGGTCCTGCCGGAACTCTCCCCGCTGCACCATGGCGGCGAGGTCGCGGTGGGTGGCGGCCACCACGCGAACATTCACCCGCACCGGCTGGGTGGCGCCCACGCGGATCACCTCGCCCTCCTGCAGCACCCGCAGCAGCTTCACCTGCAGGTCGAGCGGCAGGTCCCCGATCTCGTCGAGGAAGAGCGTGCCGCCGTCGGCCAGCTCCACGTAGCCGATCTTCCGCGTCAGCGCGCCGGTGAAGGCGCCCTTCTCGTGCCCGAACAGCTCGCTCTCCACCACGCCCCGCGCGATGGCGCCGCAGTTCACCGCCACCAGCGGGCGGTCGCGCCGGGCGCTGGCGCGGTGGATGGCCCGGGCGATCAGCTCCTTGCCGGTGCCGGTCTCGCCCCGGATGAGCACGGTGCTGTCGGTGGGCGCCACCTGCGCGATCTTCTCCTGCACCCGGCGCATTGCGGCGCTGCATCCCACGAGTTCGGGGCATGGGGAGGGCGGTGCCGGCGCGGCGAGGGGACCCGGGCTGCCCGTCACCGCCGATGGTCCCTCCGGCCGCAGCACCACCCAGATGGCGCGCAGCGCGCCACCCTCACGCACCCCCTCCCAGCCGGCGCGGCAGAGGACCACCTCGCCCGCCGGGCCCGGCAGCCGGATGGTGCTGTCCGCGAGCCGGCCGCGGCCGGCCAGGAAGCGCCGCACCAGCAGCGGCTCCGGGCGCGCCGCCGTCGCTGGCAGTGCCCCGAGCCGGGCCCCGACGAGGTCCTCCCGGCAGGCAGCGCCAAACAGCGCCGTCGCGGCCGGATTGAGGTAACCGACCCGGCCTTCCCGAAGCAGCATGTCCAGAAACGCGTCAGCAGCACCCTCGGCGAGTGGCCATGGGGGCAGGTCCCAGCGGCAGAGGGGGATCGGGAGCAGGTCCAGGACCCGCTCCGGCACCTCGTGCAGGGGTTCCGCGCCGCCGGGAAGGTCGGGACGGGCCAGGGGGGGCAGCATCTGGGTGCCGTGCAGGGGGGTCGGCATGGGGGCTCCGGACCGTGTGAACCTTTCCCAAGTGTCCGGCGTTGAAAAAGGTTCCAGAGGGGTGCTCATGACCATCACCGCCGCACAGCTCCAGGGCCTCCTGGGCGATCGCTTCGCCATCCGGCATGAGCTGGGGGGCGGGACGCTGGCGGCCGTGTTCGCCGCCGATGACTTGCGCCACGGCCGGCCGGTGGCGATCAAGCTGCTGCGCCCGGAGCACGCCACCGCCCAGGCCGCCGAGCGGTTCGACCGCGAGATCCAGATCGCCGCCCGGCTGCAGCATCCCCACATCGTGCCGCTGCTCGATTCCGGTGAGGCCGGGGGGCTCTTCTACCTGGTGATGCCCCTGGTCGAGGGGGAGAGCCTGCGGGCGCGGCTGCTCCGCGAGGGACCGCTGCCGGTGCGCGAGGTCCTGCGGATCATCGCCGACGTGGCCGACGCCCTGGCCTACGCCCACGGCAAGGGGATCATCCACCGCGACATCAAGCCGGACAACATCCTGCTGGCCGGGCGGCATGCGCTGGTGGCGGACTTCGGGGTGGCCAAGGCCATGAGCGAGGCCCTCGGGACCGACCGGAACCTGACCGGCGGCGTGGCGCTGGGGACGCCGGCCTACATGGCCCCCGAGCAGGCCACGGCCGACCCCGCCCTCGATCACCGGGTGGACCTCTACGCGCTCGGCATCCTCGCCTACGAACTGCTTACCGGGCGGCCGCCGTTCGATGGCGACACGCCGCACGAGGTCCTCACCGCCCAGGTGCTGGACGCGCCGGTGCCGGTCTCGGAGCGGCGGCCCGACACCCCGGCGCCGCTCGCCGCCCTGGTGATGCGTGCCCTCCAGAAGGACCCGGCCGCGCGCTGGGCCAGCGCCGACGAACTCCTGCCCCAGCTCGACGGTCTCGCCACCCCGAGCGGCGGCCTCGAGCCGGTCGCGGCGGCGCCGCCCCGGCCGGCCCGCTGGGGGCGGTGGCTGGCCGGACTCGCCGCGGGGCTCGCCGCCCTCGCCGTGACCGTGCGGGTGGTGGTGCGGCGCGTGGAGGCAACCGGCCTGCCGCCCGTCACCCAGCGACAGCTCACCTTCGAGGGATCGGTGAGCGCCGCGGCGCCCTCCCCGGAGGGCAGCCTGCTGGCGTATGTCGCCGAGACCCCGACGGGGGACGAACTCCGGGTCCAGGACCTGCGCGGCGGACAGTCGGTGCGGCTGGCCCTCGCGCGGGACATCAGCGGGCCGAGCTGGTCCGCCGACGGGTCCGAGGTGCGCTTTGATGCGCTCGACGCGGACCAGCGCTACGGACACTACGCCGTCCCGCGCCTGGGCGGGGGCAGCCGCCGGCTCGGGTCGCTCGACGGGACCACCCTGGCGCCCGATGGGCAGTGGCTGGCGCAGTATCCCGGCGGCTCCACCCGCCTCCTGCTCATCGCGCGCGCCACCGGCGACACGCTGCGGCGCGATGTTGCGGGGTTCCTGTGGCACAGCGATCCCACCCTGAGCCCGGTGGGGCCGCGGGTGGCATTCGCCGCCGCGGATCCGGCCGGGCGCCGTTACCACCTGCTGGTCTGCGCCCCGCCGGATCTCGCCCCCGTGAGCGTGCTGCAGGATTCGGTGCCAATCGGCATGCCGGCCTGGGCCCCCGACGGCCGGCGCCTGTATTACCTGCGCACGGCCGGGGCGCTGAGCGACCTCATGATGGTGCCGCTGTCCGCGCGAGGGCGCGCCGAGGGGCGCGCCGTCGTGGTCTCCGCGGGATTGTCGGCCGAGCCGGAGTTCGGTCGCCAGCTCGCGGTCTCGGGCGACGGGCGCCGGGTGGTCTACGTGCGCCGGGACCGCTGGTCCAACCTCGCCCTGGTGACCCTGGCGGGCCAGGCCATGCCGGCCATGGAGCGGCTCATCACCATGGGGTCTGCGCTGTACCGGACCGCGAGGCTCTCTCCCGATGGCCAGACGATCGCCTATGTGCGTGACCGGTCGGACGGGATGAGCCTCGAACTCCAGCCCGTCGGGGGCGGGGCACCGCAGCCGCTCGCGGTCCGCGCCTCCATCCTGGCCCTCGCCTGGTCGCCGGACGGCCGGCGGATCGCGGCCTCGGTGGGCGAGGAATCCCGCCAGACGGGGGTCGAGGTGTTTCCGGTGGATGGGGGCGAGGGGCGGTCCTACGGGGGAGTCCGGCCGGGCGCCTCGATCGGCTGGCTCGGGGATTCGCTGGTCCTGGTCACCGGGGAAGGCAACCGGCGCCTCTGGCGCATCCCGCTGGCGGGGGGGGCACCGGCGCTCCAGCCCGGTGTCGACTCCACGTCGTGGGTCTTCTTTCCGTTTGCGAGTCCGGATGGACGCTCGCTCCGGTTCTACCAGAACTTCGGCGACGGCAACTGGGGGGTCAGCCACCTCGACCTCGCCACGGGGCGGCTGCGCCTGCTGCAGCGTGGCGCGATGCGCCTGCTGCGCCTCGACTCCCGGGGGCGCGACCTCTACTACACCCCGCTGGGTGCCCCGGCCGACAGCGCCCAGCTGTGGCTTGCGCCGGGCGATGGCTCCGCGTCGCGGCTCGTGGCCGCCTTCCCGCGCGGGGCCGAGCTCCTCGACATGGACCCCGTCCGCGGCACCGTGCTCCTCAACCTGCGCGACACCCGCGCGGATGCCTGGGCCGTCGAGCTGCCGGCCGATTGACCCCGGCCGGGCCTCACGCCACCAGCACTTCCAGCGCTTCCTCTTCCTCCACCCCACCCACCGGCTCACTGACCAGCCCGCGTTCCACCGCGAGGGCCAGCAGCGACTGCTTGAGCAGCCGCCGGCCGCGGTGCAGCCGGGACCGCACCGTGCCCACCGGGCGGCCGATGATCGCCGCGATCTCCTGATAGGCCAGGTCCTCCATGAAGTAGAGCGTGCACACCGTGCGGTAGTCCTCCGGCAGCCGGGCCAGCGCGTCGGCGATCTCGCGGGTGTCGAGCTCGCTGATGTACGCCACGTCGGCCGGCACCGGTCCCAGCGCCTCGGCGACGTCAGCGCCCAGCACGGCGTCGCCCATGTCCGGGTCGTCGAGCGAGAGCCGGTTGGGGGCCCGCCGGACGCGGCGGTACTCGGAGCGGCAGACGTTGGTGACGATGCGCAGGAACCAGGCGCGGAAGTTGGTGCCCACCTCGAACCGCCCGAACGCGCGCCAGGCCAGGAGCGAAGCCTGCTGCACCGCGTCCTCGGCATCGGCGGCGTTGCCGGTGAAGTGGCGTGCCGTGCGGTAGGCCGGTGCGAGCACCGGGGTAAGCAGCTCCTCGAACAGCGCGGTATCTGGGGTGGGGTTCGCCATGGCTCCCTCCATCGGTGAATCCGTCTGATGGCCTGCGGACGGACCGAGGGAAAGGCAGGGCGCGGGCCGCGGCGCCGCAGCGCCGAGCCTGTGTTGGAAATGCTTGTGGGAGCTGGAGTTGTGGCAGCGGAACCGGGCGCCGACTGCGGGCCGCAGTCCCAATCGGTCACGAGGCGATGGGAGTTTCCCAATCCGGGGATTGGGAATCCCCGCCGGCCGTGCGCGCACCCCGCCGGAGGCGAGGGTGCGCGGCCGCCCGGTCAGGGGTCGACGATGACCAGCCCCCGCATGCCGGGGTGGATGCTGCACTTGTAGGGGAACTCGCCGGTGGAGGCGAAGACCACCGAGGCGGTGTCGTTCTTCGAGCTGAATGCCACGCTGAAGGCGTTCGCGACCGTGGTGTCGGTGACGGTGTGCCCGAGACCGTCGTCGTTCCGCCAGGTGACGGTGCCGCCGGCGGCGAGACTCACCTGGATGGTATCGGGGGCGTAGGCCTGGAAACCCTTGGTGGCAGCGCCGGAGACAATCGCGACGTCAGCGGCGGGAGGGTTCCCGGGGCCGTTGCTGTCGCTGCCGCCGCAGGCGGAGACCGTGGTGATGGCCGTGAGGGCGGCCAGGGGGAACAGGAGGAGGTGGCGCATCACGTCGCTCCAGGGGGGTGAGGGTCGAGAGGGGACCGCAGGTCGGGCCCCCAAGCTGACGCCGGCACCACCAACCCCCAAGGAGCTACGTCACACTTTCCGCCGCGCCGCCTCCCGCCAGCCGATATCGCCCCGGAACACCTTCCCATCGTAGCGAATCGCAGCGGCGCCGGCCCGGCTCGCCGCCTGCGCCTCGGCGAAGGTCGGCGCCACCGCCGTGACGTTGAGGACCCGGCCGCCGCTGGCCCGCAGGATCCCGTCCTCACCCCGGGTGGTGCCGGCGTGGAACACCGTGACGCCCGCCGGCAGCGTCGCCGGGATCTCGATGGCGGCGCCCTTCTCCGGGTCATCGGGGTAGCCACGCGCCGCGAGCACGGTGGTCACCGCGGCGCCGGACCCCACGCGCAGGGCGCTCGGGGCCTCACCCCGTGCCACGCGGTGCAGGCACTCGAGCAGGCCACCCTCGACCAGCGGGAGGACGACCTGGGTCTCCGGGTCGCCGAGGCGGCAGTTGAACTCCACCACGCGGAGCCCGCCGTCGGGCCCCACCATGAGCCCGGCGTACAGCACGCCGTTGTACGGCGCGCCCTCCGCGGCGAGCTGGCGCAGCGTGGGTTCGAGCACCTCGCGCCGCGCCCGCTCGAGCAGGGCCGGGGTGGCGAGCGCCACCGGGGCGTACGCGCCCATGCCGCCGGTGTTGGGGCCGGTGTCGCCCTCGCCGAGCCGCTTGTGGTCCTGCGCCGCGGGCAGCAGCTCGATGCCGGAGCCGTTGGTGATGGCGAGCAGCGAGAGCTCCTCGCCCGGCATGAATTCCTCGATCACGACCACCCGGCCCGCGTCGCCGAAGCGGCCCTCGCCCAGCATGGCCTGCACCGCCTCGCGCGCCTCGGCCCGGGTGGCGCAGACGATGGCCCCCTTGCCGGCGGCCAGGCCGGAGGCCTTCACCACGAGGGGCTCGGGGTGGGCGTCGACGTACCCGAGCGCGGCGGTGAGGTCGGTGAGGGTCCGGCTCCGGGCGGTCGGCACGCCGGCGCGCTCCATCACCGCCTTGGAGAAGGCCTTGGACGCCTCGATCTCCGCGGCGGCCCGATCGGGTCCGAAGACCGGGTGCCCGGCGGCACGGAGCCGGTTGGCGAGCCCGAGGGCCAGGGGCGCCTCCGGCCCGACGATGGTGAAGTCGACGCCGTGCGCGGCCACGGCCGCGACGAGGCCGTCGAGATCGGTGGTAGCGATGGGGAGATTGGTGGCGACCTGCGCGGTGCCGGGATTGCCCGGGGCGGCCAGCAGCCGGACCCCGGGGGCTTCGCGGTGGAGGGCCCACGCGATCGCGTGTTCGCGCCCCCCACCGCCCACCACGAGGATCTTCACGTCTGCTGGGCCTTCCGGAAAGCGTCCTTGGCGCGCTCGGCCGCCTTCCTGGCGGCGTCCACGACCTGCCCGATCGTCTCCCGCGCTTCCTGCGCGTAGTAGTCCTTGGCCGCGTTCACCTCATCGCGCAGCGGCCGCTCCTGCGACTCGGCTCCGCGCCGCGTGTACTCACCGCGGACGATGCGGTCGTACTCCCCCTGGCTGATCCAGCGCTGCAGCTCGGCCGCGCGGACCGTATGCATCGGGTGCGTCACCATGAGCGTGCTCAGCACCTTGTAGAGTACGTCCAGCCCCTCGTTGCTGGTGGCATACTCGTGCGCCTGGGCCATGAAGCTGTCGAGGTCGAGCTGGCCCTCGTGCAGGCCCGGGCGGACCCCGCCCGCCATCTTCATGAAGAGACTCTGCGCGGCGATCGGATCCTGGCTCCCCAGCAGCCCGGCGCGATCGCTCGAGAGCTCCGATTTCCGCGACCATTCCAGGAACGCCAGCTTGACCGGGATCAGGGCCAGACCCGCCAGGCTGGGCAGCGCGGAGGCGCTGACCAGGAACAGGATGGCGGCGATGGTCCGGTAGAAGGCGTGACCGCTCATCACGTGGCCCATTTCGTGGGCCAGGAGCACCCGGACCTCGTCGTCGTCCAGCAATTCAAGTGCGGCCGAGTGCAGGACGATAAATGGGGAGTCCACACCATAGGCTCCGGCGTTAAACACCGGCGTCTGCGAGACATAGAGCTCCGGGACCGTCGGCCAGTCAAAGGTCGTGCAGACTTCGACATGGGTGGTCCAGAGCTTGGGGAACTGGGTCGGTCCGACCCGGATCGCGTTGGCCTGGAACAGCAGCCGGATGCCCCGCTCACCCCCCAGGAACGCCAGGATCTTCCGGGTGATCTCCTCGAAGCCGGGGACCGAGCGCAGGGTCTGCAGGGCCGCGCGGTCGGCCGGATGCTCCCAGCTGACCGGGGCGATATCAGGAAAAGTGCGACGGGGGCGTGGCGCTGGCATCGACATGAGCGGCTCGTGGTATGGGACGAGGTCCGTACGCCTCGAAAGATAGGTGGTTTCAGGATGCGACGAATCGGTGGCTGGAGGTCTCGGCGGCTCGGCGGCACGACGTCCCGGCGCATGAGCCGTGTCGCCCTGCCCTCGAACCGCCTAACCCAGTGCCTGCTCCAGGTCCGCCATCAGGTCCTGCGCGTCTTCCACGCCGCAGCTCAGCCGCACCAGGCTGTCGGTCAGGCCCATGGCCTGCCGCAGGGTGGCGGGCACGGAGGCGTGCGTCATGCTCGCCGGGTGACCGATGAGGCTCTCGACGCCGCCCAGCGACTCGGCGAGGGCGAAGACGCGGGTGCGCTCGACCACGCGGCGCGCCAGGGCGGCATCCCCCAGCTCGATCGAGATCATCCCGCCGAACCCGCGCATCTGCCGGCAGGCGAGCGCGTGCTGCGGATGATCGGGGAGCCCCGGGTAGTAGACCTTCCGGACCCTGGGATGCTGCACCAGCCAGGCCGCGAGCTCGCGGCCGTTGGCGTCGTGCTGCCGCATGCGGAGCGGCAGGGTCTTGAGCCCGCGCAGGCACAGCCAGCAGTCCATCGGTCCGGGCACCCCGCCGGCGGCGTTCTGCAGGAACCCGATCCGCTCGGCCAGGTCGTCGCGGCCGGTGACCAGCATGCCGCCCACCATGTCGCTGTGGCCGTTGAGGTACTTGGTGGTGGAATGGAGCACCAGGTCGGCGCCCAGCGCCAGCGGCTGCTGGAAGTACGGCGTGGCGAACGTGTTGTCCACCGCGAACAGCAGCCCGCGCGCCTGGGTGATGTGCCCGATGGCCTCGAGGTCGGCGAGGAACATCATGGGGTTGGTCGGCGTCTCGCCGTACACCAGCCGGGTGGCCGGGGTGATGGCCCGGGCCACCCGGTCCGGGTCGCGCATGTCGACGAAGCTGAAGGTCAGGCCGAACCGGCCGTAGACCCGCTCCATGAGGCGGTGGGAGCCGCCGTACACGTTCTCGCCGCAGATCACGTGGTCGCCGCTCGAGAGCAGCTTGAGGAGGGTGTCCAGCGCGGCGAGCCCCGAGCCGAAGGCGAAGCCGTGGCTGCCGCCTTCGAGGCTGGCCACGCACCGCTCCAGCGCCTCACGGGTGGGGTTCTGGGTGCGGGCGTATTCGTAGCCCTTGTGCCGGCCCAGCCCCTCCTGGACGTAGGTGGAGGTCTGGTAGATCGGCGTCATCACCGCGCCGGAGAGCGGATCGGGCGCCTGGCCGGCGTGCACCGCGCGGGTGGCAAAGCCATGCCGCGCATCGTCTTCGCGAAGCTGAGTCATGCGGAACCGGGTTCGGGTCGGGCGAAGGTTACCCGTCCGTTCCGGGAGCAGCAAGCGCCGCCGCTGCGGGAAGGGGTGGGCTGATGCTCGATCAGGTCGCTGCCGCCCTCGAACCGCGCGCCCTGGCGCCGCGCTGCCTGGTGGTCGACGATGACGCCCCGGTCCGCTCCGCGATCGCCCGGGTCACCCAGCTCCTGGGACTGGCGCCCCTCGAGGCTCCCGATGGCGCCGCCGCCCTCAAGCTCCTGGCCGAGGAGGGGGAGGTCCCGCTCGTCATCAGCGACGTGAACATGCCCGGGATCTCGGGGATGGAACTGCTCGAGGAGATCACCCGGCGGTACCCCGACACCGCGGTGCTCATGCTCTCGGGCGTGTCCGACGTGAAGACCGCCGTGGCCTGCCTCGACAAGGGCGCCCTCGACTACATCGCCAAGCCGGCGCTGCTGGAGGAGGTGCGGGCGCGGGTCGCCAAGGCGCTCGAGAAGCGCGACCTGCTGCTGCAGCGGCGGTTCTACCAGCGGAACCTCGAGCTCCGGGTCCGGGTGCAGGCCAACCGGATCAAGGAGCTGTTCCTGCAGGGCGTGCAGACCCTGGCCCAGGCGCTGGAAGCCAAGGATGCCTACACCAGCGGCCACTCCATCCGGGTGAGCCGCTACGCGGTGCAGACCGCGGTGCGCCTCGGCTTCACCGGCGAGAAGCTGGAGGAGATCCGGCTGGGCGGCGAGCTGCACGACATCGGCAAGATCGGCACCCGCGAGGCGGTGCTCAACAAGCCCGGCCCGCTCACCGACGAGGAATTCCTCCATATCACCGAGCACACCCTGCTCGGCGAGAAGATCCTCGCCCCGCTGGCGCGCGAGAACCCGACCGTGCTGCGCATCGTGCGCAACCACCACGAGCGGATGGACGGTCGCGGCTTCCCCGACCGGCTCGCCGCCGGCGAGATCCCGTTCGAGGCGCGGATCGTCTGCGTGGTCGACGCCTTCGACGCCATGACCACCAACCGGGCCTACCGCGCCTCCCGGACGCCGCAGGCGGCGATGGAGGAGCTGGAGCGCTGCGTCGGCACCCACTTCGACCCGGACGTGGTCCGGGCGTTCCTGGCCGCCTTCCCCGATCCGAGCCAGTTGCCGCTGACGGTCTAGGCGCCGTGGCCGCAACCTGAACCGCCGGGCGTGACCGCCGTCACCGCCCGGCGGTGCCGCAGGCTGCGACACTCTGTTGTGCCCCCCACGCCGTCCTCTCGCCGCCGGGGATCGGTGCCGCCCGCGCCGCCGACTCCCGAACCCGCCATGCCCCCCGGCAGCGGGCCCGCGTTGTGCCTGCTCGCCGACGACGATCCCGACCTGCGGCGCGCCATGGCGCACGTGCTCGAGGGGCTGGGGCTCGCCTGCCTCGAGGCGGGGTCCGGGATCGAGGCGCTCACCATCCTCGACCAGACCGGCGAGCTCCCCCTGCTGGTCTCCGACGTCTCCATGCCCGGCCTCGATGGCCTCGGCCTGCTGCGCGAGGCGCGCAAGCGCTTTCCCGACATGGCGGTCGTGATGCTCTCGGGCATCCGCGAGGCGGAGACCGCGGTGGCCTGCCTGCAGGCCGGGGCGCTCGACTACATCACCAAGCCCGCGCTGCTGGGCGAGATCCAGTCCCGCATCCGCCGCGCGCTGGAGAAGCGGGAGCTGCAGCTGCAGAACCGCTTCTACCAGCAGAACCTGGAGCGGCTGGTGGACCAGCAGGCCGCGCGGATCAAGGAGATGTTCCTCGAGGGGGTCCAGACCCTGGTGCAGGCCCTCGACGCCAAGGATCCCTACACCCGCGGCCATTCGACCCGGGTGAGCCACTACGCCGAGCGGCTGGCCGCGCGGATGGGCTTCTCGGGGCAGGCGCTGGAGGACATCCGGCTGGGGGCGGCGCTCCACGACATCGGCAAGATCGGCACGCCGGAGGCCATCCTGCGCAAGCCGGGCCCGCTCACGTCCGAGGAGTTCACCTCGATCAGCGCCCACACCGTGCTCGGGGAGCGCATCCTCTCGCCGCTGGTGCGGCAGAACCCGCTGGTGCTCTCGATCGTCCGCTCCCACCATGAACGGGTGGACGGCGCCGGGTTTCCCGACCGCCTGGAGGGCCCGCGCATCCCGTGGGCGGCCCGCATCGTGGCCGTGGCCGACGCCTACGACGCCATGACCACCGACCGGTCCTACCGGGCCTCGCTCACCCCGGAGACGGCGCTGGCGGAGCTCGATTCCCACGCCGGGAGCCATTTCGACGCCGAGGTGGTGGCGGCGTTCCGGCTGGAGTTTCCTCCCGCCGCCACCGCCTCGCCGATCGGGTAGCCGGGCCAGGGGCAGACCCCCGCGGGCCCCCGGTCCGCTCCCTCCTCCCTCGCCGTCCCCGCCGCTACCTTACCGCCATGTCTGACACCCTGATGATCAGCGTCTCCGGGATGCGGGGGATCGTAGGCAAGGATCTCACCCCGGAACTCGTCGCCCGGCACGCCGCCGCGCTCGGCGCGTGGGCCCGGTCCAACGGCAAGCCCCTCGTGGTGCTGGGCCGCGACGCCCGGACCAGCGGGCCCATGTTCGCGAGGGCCGCGACCGCGGGCCTCATGTCGGTGGGCGTGGACGTGATCGACGTCGGCGTCGCCCCGACCCCGACCGTCCAGCTGGCGGTGGAGCATCACCACGCCGGCGCGGGCCTCATCCTCACGGCGAGCCACAACCCGATCGAGTGGAACGCCCTCAAGCTGGTGGGGCCCGATGGCGTGTTCCTCGACGGGGCGGACGGCGCCCGGGTCCGCGCCCTGGCGGAGGCGGGCCCGCCCCGGACCGGCTGGGAGGGGGTCGGCGGGGTGCGGGAGGACAGCGGCGCGATCGCCCGGCATCTCGCCCAGGTGCTGGCACTCCCCATGATCGACGTCGCGGCCATCCGGGCGCGGCGCTTCGTGGTGGCGCTCGACTGCGTCCGGGGGGCTGGCGGCACCACCATGCCCTCCCTGCTCGAGCAGCTCGGCTGCCGGGTCCACGCCATCAATACAGAGGTCGATGGTCGGTTTCCGCGCCCACCGGAGCCGCTCCCTGAGAATCTGGGCGACTTGTCGCGTCTGGTACGGGAGAGCGGTGCGGCGATCGGGCTGGCGGTGGACCCCGACGTGGACCGGCTGGCCCTGGTGGACGAGGCGGGTGCCCCCATTGGCGAGGATTACACGCTGGCCCTCGCGGTTCGGGCCATGCTCTCGCACTCCGCCGAGCCATCCCGCGGCCGGGCGGGCCAGCCGACGGTCGTGGCGAACCTTTCCACCAGCCTGGTGGTCGAGGATGCCGCCCGGCTGGGGGGCGCCCGGTTCGTCCGGGCCCCGGTGGGCGAGGCCAACGTCGCCCGCACCATCCGGGACGAGGGGGCGTTGATCGGCGGTGAGGGGAATGGGGGGGTCATTCTGCCCTCGCTGCACATCGGCCGGGACGCCCCCGTCGGTGTGGCACTGATCCTGCACTTGCTTGCAGCAACGGGACAGTCGGTGACCTCGCTGGTGGGGGGGCAGCCACGGTACCGGATTGTGAAGGCCAAAGCACCACGTGGCAACGACTTAGCTCCGGTCTACGCACGCCTGAAGGCCCGCTTTTCGGACGCGGTGCCGGATTCCCGCGACGGACTGAGGCTTGCATGGTCAGACCGCTGGGTGCATGTGCGGCCCTCCGGGACCGAACCCATCGTGCGGTTCATCGCGGAGGCCCCGACGGACGCGGACGCGCAGGCCCTGGTGTCCGTCTGTCGCGAACTCTTTTCCAGCTGAGGACGGCCCTGGCATGTGTGGCATCGTCGGGTACGTAGGCCCCAGGCAGGCGGTGGCGCTCCTCATCGAGGGGCTGCGGCGCCTCGAGTACCGCGGGTATGACTCCTCCGGCATCGCCGTCCTGAACGGCCAGGGCCTTGTGGTGCTCAAGCAGTCGGGCAAGCTGTCGGCGCTGGAACAGCAGCTGGCGGACTACACCCCGAAGGGCACCATCGGCATCGGCCACACCCGCTGGGCCACCCACGGCCCGCCCACCGCCACCAACGCGCATCCCCACATCGACCAGTCGGGGAAGATCGCGCTGATCCACAACGGCATCATCGAGAACGCCGGCGCCATCAAGCAGGTGCTGCTGCAGCGCGGGCACGTGTTCAAGTCCGAGACCGACACCGAGGTGCTGGCCCACCTGGTGGGCGAGTGCTACCGGGGGAACCTCGAGGAAGCGGTGGCCGAGGCGCTGCGCGAGGTCGACGGCGCCTACGGGATCGCGGTCCTTTCGCAGGACGAGCCGGACGTGCTGGTCGCGGCCCGCAAGGGATCGCCGCTGCTGGTGGGCGTGGGCGATGGCGAGTGGTTCGTGGCGTCGGACGCCTCGGCCATCCTCTCCCACACCCGGTCGGTGGTGTACCTGGACGACGGCGAGATGGTGGTGCTCACCCGCGAGGGATACCACGTCCGGGACCTGGCGGCCACCCGCATCGAGAAGCCGGTCAACCAGATCGAGTGGGACCTCGCCACCATCGAGCGGGGCGGGTACAACCACTTCATGCTGAAGGAGATCTTCGAGCAGCCCGACACGGTGCGGAACACCATGCGCGGCCACCTGCTCGAGGAGGAGGGAACGGCGCGCGTCAGCGGCCTCAACCTCACCGACGACGACATCAAGCGGATCAACCGGATCGTCATCACCGCCTGCGGCACCAGCTGGCACTCGGGCCTGATCGGCGAGTACATGCTGGAGGAGCTGGCGCGGATCCCGGTCGAGGTGGAGTACGCCTCGGAGTTCCGCTACCGCAATCCCGTGGTCGACGACCGGACCCTGGTCATCGGCATTTCCCAGTCGGGCGAGACCGCGGACACCCTCGCCGCGATCCGCGAGGCCAAGCGGCGCGGCGCCCGGACCATCGGGCTGGTCAACGTGGTGGGCTCGACCATCGCGCGCGAGGTCGACGGCGGGATCTACCTGCACGCCGGTCCCGAGGTGGGGGTGGCGAGCACCAAGGCGTTCACCAGCCAGGTCATCGCCCTGGCGCTCATCACGCTCCGCTTCGGGCGGCTGCGCAACCTGAGCATCCTGCAGGGGCGCCAGATCATCCAGGGGCTCAAGGCCCTGCCGGGCCAGATCCAGGAGATCCTCGACCGGCACGAGGAGGTCGAGGCGCTCGCCGAGCGCTTCTGGCGCAGCAACAACGCCCTCTACCTTGGCCGCGGGGTGAACTTCCCGGTGGCGCTCGAGGGGGCCCTCAAGCTCAAGGAAATCTCCTACATCCACGCCGAGGGGTACCCGGCGGCGGAGATGAAGCACGGGCCGATCGCGCTGATCGACGAGAACATGCCGGTGGTGTTCATCGCGCCCAAGGACGCGGTGCACGGCAAGATCGTGTCGAACGTGGAGGAGGTCCGGGCCCGCGGCGGGCAGGTCATCGCCATCAAGAACGAGGGCGACGACCAGATCAAGCGGCTGGCGGCGGCCACCTTCACCATCCCCGACACGCTCGACCTGCTGACCCCGATCCTGACGATCATCCCGCTGCAGCTGTTCAGCTACTACGTGGCGGTCCGCCGCGGCTGCAACGTGGACCAGCCGCGCAACCTCGCCAAGAGCGTCACGGTCGAGTAGGCCCGGCCGGCGGCACGAGGGCACGGACGGGCGGCTCCCCTGGGGGAGCCGCCCGTCGGCATTGGGGGCTCAGGGCTTCACGGACTTCACCATCCCGGACCGGACCGCGCGCCACAGCAGCCCCCAGAAGCTGTCACCCGGCTCCTGCCGGTAGGCGATCGGGGCGGTGCGGAGCGCGCCGTCCGGGTCCACCGACTGCCGGGACCGCACCAGACGTCCCGCCACCATGCTCTTGAGCTTCTTGCCGAGGTTCTGGCGGCCCGTGACCGGGTCCACCAGCCGGAGCTCGAGCCCGTCCCACGCGGCCCCGAACGCGCCGCTGGCCTGCCCGCCGGCCACCACCACGCGGAACTGCGCGGCCTGGAGCGTTCCCGCGGTGATCTCCATGCCGTTGGCCGGCAGCAGGAACCGGTTGAAGCGGGTGAGGTCCAGCCGGCCCAGGTCGCCGTGCGCACGAACCTGCAGCGGCCCGGGCCGGATGGCCACCTCGATGGTGGCGCGGAGCGCCCCCTGGCCGAAGAGGCGGGCGGAGGCCTCGAGCCGCGCGGGGCCGGCCCGCGTCACGGCGGAGTCGTTGCTCAGGCGGTGCACGGTGGCCCGGAGCTGCTCGAAACTCACCGCGCCCGGCTGGGCACGCCCCGGGGCCAGCTCGCCGTAGCGGATGGCGCCGTCCTCGATGACGATCGAGTCGGCGCCCACCACGACGTCCCACCCCAGGAACTGCGCCGGCCAGAGCACCCGGGCGCGGGGCGGTCCGGCCGGCGTCCGCCGATCCGCCAGCACGTCGAGCGTCGCCTCGCCCACCCAGACGCCCCCGGCGGTGAGGCGGCGGTGGCGCAGGTTCTCCTGCCGCAGGCCCAGGACCCGGATGCCGGTGAGGGCGGCCCGCACCCGGGTGCTGCGGGGGCCGGCAGCGGCGAAGAACATCGAGTCGGCGTGGACCGGTCCGTAGCGCACCGTGTCGACGGTGAGCAGCTGGCGGGCGAAGGAGCGGCGCAGGCCGACGGCGCGGAACTGGTGTCCCCCCGCGGTGGCCGCGGAGCGCAGCTCGCCAATATCAAAGGTGGTGTCATCGGCGCTCATGGTCAGCTGGACCCGCTCGACCTGCAGGCTGTCCGTGGGCACCCCCGTGGCGTGGCGTGCCGTGGCCAGGCGCAGGGTGCCATACTCGAAGACCCGGTGGGCGGTGCTGTCGAGCTGCAGGCCCCGCAGCTCGAGGCTGAGTCCGGTGGTGGAATCGCGGACCGCCCGGGTGCCGCGCCGCTCCCGCGAGCTGATGGTGGCGTCCGTGACCCGCACCCGCTCGATCCGGCCGCCGCGGACCTCGTCCGGAAGCCAGCCCGCCACCAGCCGGTAGAGCAGGGAGTCCGGGGCGGGGAGGGTCACCGGGAGGGAATCGGGCGGGGCGGCGCGGGGCGCCGTGCGGTCCGCCGGTCCCTCCACCTCGCGGCGCAGGGTGGGGCGTTCGAGCGAGACGCCGGAGAGCCGGAAGTTCCGCCGCCAGATCACGTCGCTGAGGTCGAGGCCGGAGAGGGTGATCACCGGCGCCTCCGCCACGAAATGCAGCGCGACGCTGTCCCGCGTCTGGTCGAACTGGATCCGGACCTGCTCCAGCACCAGGCGCCGGCGGAACAGGCTGAGGCGGAGCACCGGCAGCGCGATGTCGAGGCCGGAGCCGGGCGCGCCGTTGGCCATGCGAAGGGTCCGCGCGCGCAGGTAGGCATCCACGGGAGCCCGGAGCGCGGCCTCGAGCGCCCGCTCGAGCAGGACGAGCCCGACGCCCGACAGGAGCACGACGCCGAGGGCGCCGGCGAGGATCCGGCGGTGCGGGGGGCGAAGGGGCATGTCCCCAAGATATCCCCCTGCGGGGCGGGCGACCCCCGTCGAGGACCGCCTACCTCTTCGCCGGCTCCCGGTTCATGTTTGGCGCATGCGAATCGTCCTGCAGCGGGTGACGCGGGCCAGCGTCACCATCGACGGCCGCACCGCGGGCGCGGTGGGGCGTGGCTTCTGCCTGCTGGTGGGGTTCACCCACGCCGACACGGCGGCCGAGGTGGACTGGATGGCGGACAAGGTGGCCGGGCTCCGGCTCTTCGCCGATGCCGAGGGCAAGATGAACCTCGGCCTGGAGGAGGTGGGGGGCGGGGTGCTGGTCATCTCGCAGTTCACCCTCTACGGCGACGCCCAGAAGGGTCGCCGGCCGTCCTTCATCGCCGCGGCGCGGCCGGAGACGGCCATCCCGCTCTACGAGCGCTTCCTCGGCCAGCTGCGGGGCCGCGGACTCCAGGTGGAGACCGGCGAGTTCGGGGCGATGATGCAGGTGGAGATCCACAACGACGGGCCGGTGACCCTCGTGATCGAGCGCGAGGCCGCCGGAGCCCCGGGCGGCTCCGCCTAGGCGTGGGAGTCCCGGCGTCGCAGGCGCTGGAGCAGCTCCACGACCCGGGCCGAACGCTGGGCGAACTCGCCGTCGAAGCCCAGCAGGCGGCTCGCCTCGTCGTGGGCACCCGCATTGATTTCCTGCACGACCCGCCCCGCGGCCCGGTGGAACGCGGTGTGCTCCTCCAGCAGCGCCCGGTAGTCGGGCTGGTCTCCGAAGCGGGACTGCTCGTGCAGGAGCCAGCGGCCGAGGTCGCACCGGTCCGGGGCCGCCACGGTCGGGGCATCCAGCCGGTCGCCGCCCGCCATGCTGTGGTGCAGCCGGCGCTTCCACCGGGTGTGCGACAGGATGGCCGCCTCGAAGTCCATGCACGCTCCTCGGGAACCGGAGTGACAATGCCTGTGTCAGGTATCGGCAGGGAGGCGGGATGGCTGAACGGTGCGCCCGGGAGGGCGACGCGGGGGCGTGTCAGGCCGTGCCCCGACCCCAGCCCGGCGGCCCGATCCGCATGACCCCCCTGCCCACCCTCATCCTTGCCTCGGGCTCGCCGCGCCGGCGCGAGCTGCTGCAGATGCTCGGCATTCCCTTCGAGGTCCGTCCCTCGCACATCCCCGAGGCCCAGGCTCCGGGCGAGGCGCCGGTGGCCTACGCCGAGCGACTGGCGCGGGAGAAGGCCTTGAGCGTCGCCGGGGACCTGGTGCTCGGTGCCGACACCACCGTCCTGCTCGATGGCCGCCTGCTGGAGAAGCCGCTGGACGCCGCGGACGCCCTGCGCATGCTGCGTGCGCTCCAGGGCCGGACCCACGAGGTCATCACCAGCGTGGCCCTCGTCCAGGGCGGGCGGGTGGGGCAGGCCACCGACATCACCCGGGTGACCTTCCGCCCCGCGGACGATGACTATCTGCGCGCCTACATCGCCACCGGCGAGCCGATGGACAAGGCCGGGGCGTACGGCATCCAGGGGTATGGTGCCGCGCTGGTGGAGCGGATCGAGGGGGACTTCTTCGGGGTGATGGGCCTGCCGGTGCGGCTGGTGCTGCGGCTGCTGGAGGGGGCGGGTGTGACGTATCGGTTTGGCGGGTAGCAGGGCGGCCGGGCGCCGCCGTCAGACCGTCACCCGCCAGACCGGCACGGCCTGGGCGCGGTTCTTGACCGCGAGCGGGTCGCGCGCCTCCACCGGCGGCTTCTGCTTGAGCACCTGGTAGAGCGGGTCGGAGATCAGGATCTCGCCGCCCTTGGCATTGGAGCAGAGCCGGCTGGCGACGTTCACGTTGTCGCCGATGACCGTGTACTCCAGCCGCAGGTGGCTGCCGATGTTCCCCGCGAAGGTCTCCCCGTAGTTGATCCCGATCCCGACGCTGATGCTGGGCCGCCCGTCGGCCGTCCACTTGGCGTTGAGCGCGTGGATGGCGCGCTGCATGGCGATCGCCGCCTGCACCGCGCGGTCGGGGTCGTCGGCGTGGGGCACCGGGGCGCCCCAGAGGGCCATGACGGCGTCCCCGATGAACTTGTCGAGGGTGCCGCCGTTGGCGAAGATGATGTCCACCATCTCGGTGAAGTAGTCCGAGAGCAGGCTCGCGATACTCTCCGGGCTCATGTGCTCCGACATCGTGGTGAAGCCGCGGATGTCGGAGAACAGGATCGTCACCGGACGCTTGTCGCCGCCCAGCTTCACCGCCCCCTGCTGCATGGCGATTTCCGCCGCCACGTTGGGGGCAAAGTAGCGCTCGAAGTTGGAGCGGACCATCGCCTCGCGCTGGATCTGCTCGGCGAAGCGGCTGTTCTTGATGGCGATCGCGGCGAGGCCGCCGAACGCGATGAGGAACTGCAGGTCCTCGTCGCTGAAGGAGTTGGTGGCGGTGAGGTTGTCCACGTACAGGATCCCCAGCACCATCTCCGCGCTGGCCATGAGCGGGATGCACATGGCGCTGCGCACGCTCTGCAGCATGATCGACGCGCCGCCCTTGAAGCGGTCGTCGGCCACGGCGTTGTCGGTGAGGATCGCCACCCGCTCCTCCACCGCCTTGCGGGCGATGGAGCGCGGCACGTGCTGCGCGGAGCTGTCGCCCAGGCGGCTCTTCGACACCCGCGGCACCAGCTCGCCCCCCTCGGTCTTGAGCAGCACCGAGACCCGGTCCACGCCCATGACGTCGAAGGTGGTCTCCACCACCCGGCCCAGCAGCTTGTCGAGGTCGAGCTCCCCGGAGAGCTTCTGCGACACCTCGAGCAGCAGGGAGAGCTTGCGCGCGTTCCGCTCGGCGGTGCTGGCGCCGGCCACCTTGAGCTGGCCCTGCGCGTCGTGGGCGCCGGCCGACTGGGCCACCTCGCCCACGATCGCCGCCCCCACGTGGCCGCTCATGGCGATCTGCTTGACGATCGTGCCGCCGGGCTGCGGCAGGTTCTGCCCGGTGGTCACCAGCCGCGCACTCCCCATCTCGGGGGTCTTGAGCTGGAAGACCACCTTGCCGAACGTCACCGAGTCGCCGGCCTCGAGGGTGCCGTCGGTGACCCGCTCGCCGTTGATGAACGTGCCGTTGGAGCTGCCCAGGTCCTTGAGCGCGATCGTGGCCTTCCCCACCCGGAGCTCGGCGTGGCGGCGGCTGATCGTCGGATCGAAGATGGGGATGTCGCTCGTGACCGCCCGGCCGACCACGTAGGTATGGTCCGGGGTGAGCTCGAAGTCCTGGTCGCCGGTGAAGGAGACGAGCTTGAAAGGCATGGGCCCAAATATAGGTGCCCCGGGGAGGGCCCGCAGGCCCGCGGCGGGGGGGCCGGCCGGCCCTAGCGGCGCGCCCCCGCGAGGCCGAGCGCCGCGAGGACCGCCCGCGCCTTGGCTTCGGTCTCGCGCCACTCCGCGGCCGGCTCGGAGTCGGCGACGATCCCCGCGCCCGCCTGCACCCAGGCGCGGCCGCCCCGCATCACCACCGTCCGGATGGCGATGGCGGTGTCGAGGGTACGGGCGCCCCAGCCCACGTACCCCACCGCCCCGGCGTAGGGCCCGCGCCGGGTCGGCTCGAGGGCGTCGATGATCTCCATGGCCCGCACCTTGGGCGCGCCGCTCACGGTGCCCGCCGGGAAGCACGCGCCGAGGGCTGCCAGTGCGTCGAGCTCCCCGCGCAGCCGGCCGCGCACCTCGCTCACCAGGTGCATCACGTGGGAGTAACGCTCCACCACCATGAACGCGGTGAGCCGCACCGTGCCGAACGCGGCCACCCGGCCCACATCGTTGCGGCCGAGGTCCACCAGCATCAGGTGCTCCGCCCGTTCCTTCGGGTCGGCCTCCAGCTCCGCCTGCAGCGCCTGGTCCTGCGCCGGGGTGGCCCCGCGGGGCCGGGTGCCGGCGATCGGCCGCACCGTCACTTCGCCGTCCTCCACCCGGATCAGCACCTCGGGCGAACTGCCCACCACGTGCAGGTCGTCGAAGTGCAGGAAGTACAGGTAGGGCGCCGGGTTGAGCGCGCGGAGGTAGCGGTAGGTCAGGAACGGGTCCGGCGCGTCCAGGTCGATGCGCCGCGACAGCACCGTCTGGAAGGTGTCGCCGGCGGCGATATGCTCCTGGATGGTGCGCACCCCGTCCTGGTAGCCCTGGTCGCTGAAGGGCGTGGTGGCGGCCGGCAGCGGCGCGGCCCCCTCGATGGCCAGCGGGGTGAGTGCCGAGGGGGCCGCCAGCCGGGCCAGCCACGCCTCGATCCGCGCGCTGGCGGCGTGGTAGAGCGCCTCGAGCGCCGCCGCCGAAAGGCCCGGCGTGACCTCGACGTTGGCGATGATGGTGGCGCGGTTGAACAGGTTGTCGAGCACCAGCAGCGTGTCGGCCACCATGAGCAGCGCGTCGGGGAGCCCGCGGTCGTCGGCCGGGGCGTTCGGCAGCCGTTCCAGGCTGCGGACCACGTCGTAGCCGATGTAGCCCACCGCGCCGCCGGTGAAGCGGGGCAGCCCCGGGAGGTCCACCGGCGGGTACTGCCGCATGGTCCGGGCGAGGTGGTCGAGCGGCGCCTCGTCGGTGGCCACGGTGGTCCAGCCCCCGTCGGGGGTCCACCGGCGTACCTCCCGGCCGTGGTAGCTTAGGACTTCGCGGGGATCGGTGCTGAGGAAGGTGTACCGTGCCCAGCGCTCGCCGCCCTCCAGCGACTCGAGCAGGAAGCCGTACCGCCCCTGGTGCAGCTTGGCGAACGCGGCCACCGGGGTGTCGCCATCGAGCACGACCTGGCGGACCACGGGCACCATGCCCGGCGTGGCCCGGGCCAGGAAGTCGGGAAGCGAGCTGAAGCCGGGAGCCATGACGCGGAAGCCGTGGGCTGAGGAGGGTCGGGTGGCGCGAGGGGCGAAAACTACCGCGCGCGGGCCCGCCGCGCGACTCGCGCTAGCGTGGGGCGGCCACGAGGTAGGTGCCAGGGCCGCGGAGCGGCGCCTCGAGGTTGTCCGCGGCGGGGCGGCTGCTCGGGAGCAATCCCCAGCCGCCGTCCTCCAGCCGGACCAGCACCACCAGGGCGCGCTCGAAGCGGGCCACGCTGCCGTACCGGGCGAGGCCGGCGGCCGGGGCGGCGAAATGCACCGGGTACTTGAAGCGCAGCCGGGCACCCGCGGCGGGCGGGGTGGAGGTGGTCAGGGTCAGGCCGTACACCCCCGGGGCGGGAGCCACGGCCACCGTGACGCTCTCCGGCGTCCCGGCCCCGGCGAACGCCTCGGCGGGGAACGCCACCTCCACGAACACGGTATTGTCCGGGGGACCGTGCCGCAGGATGATCGTCCGCGGCTGGCCCGTGGCGAAGGTCACCGAGGTGTCGCCCGGCGTCACCCCCGCAATCTCGAGCGGGAAGAGCGCGTCGGCCGCGAGGACCCGGCCGATCTCGGGAGCCACGGTCGCCGGGGGATCACCGGCGGCGGGCGCCCGGCCGCAGGCCAGGGCCAGGACGAGCAGCGGCGCGGCGCATCGGGTCGGGAAGTGCACGGCTCCAACTTACCACGAGGCGGCGGCGAGCGGATGCGGGCACGGGAAGCAGGCGGTAGGGGATGGTCCGGGCGCCGCGTCGGCGCCGTGCTGCTGCTGGCGGCGCTCGGCACCGCGCCCGCGGCGGCGCAGGCCTGGGACGATTCCACCACCCTGGCGCTGGTGGGTCGGGCCATCGCGGCGCGGCAGCGGGCCGAGCCCGATTCCACCCTGCGGAGCTACCACACCACCGCCCACGGCTTCGTGTTCTTCCTGGGCCAGGCCGGTCGCGACCTCGCCGCGCCGCCCCGGCTCATCAAGGCCGATGAACTGCTGGTCGACGTCTACTGGCAGGCCCCTGACCTGCACCGCCAGGTGATCCGCGGCTGGCGCGACGGCCGCTGGCTCCCGACCGACATCCACTACCACCGCGACCACCTGGGCATCGTCACCAACAACTTCGGCGATCGCATCCGGATCGGTGAAGGCGATGAGGTCCGCGACGTCATCCACCCCCTCGCCCCCGAGGGGCCCGGCGCCTACAGCTACCGCCTGGCCGACTCGATCGAGGTCCGGACCCAGGACGGCGCCCGCCGGCTGCATGAGGTCCTGGTGCGCCCCCGCGACCCGTCCGCCCCGCGCGTCATCGGCACGCTTTCCCTCGACGCCACCACCGGCGACCTGGTCCGCTTCCGGTTCAGCTTCACCCCCGCCGCCTACCTCGACCACTCCATCGAGGACCTGAGCGTGAGCCTGGAGAACGCCCGGGTGGAGGGGCGCTGGTGGCTCCCCTGGCGGCAGGAGCTCGAGATCCGGCGCCGGCTCACCTGGCTGGACCTCCCGGCACGGTCCATCATCCGCGGCCGCTGGGAGATCGGCGAGTACGAGTTGAACACACCGGTGCCCCAGGTGGCGCGGCTCGGGCCGGCGGTGGGTGGCCTGCTCGCGCCCGCCGACAGCACGGCCGCGTGGGACGCGCCGCTCGCCACCGCCATCCAGGAAGTCGCGACCCCGGTGGCCCAGGGCGACCTCGATGCCCTCCGCGACGAGGTCGCCGGACTGGCGGCGGGCCAGCCCCTGAGCGGGCTTGCCCGCAGCCGCCTCGGGATCCCGTCCATCAGCGAGCTGATCCGGGTGAACCGGGTGCAGGGCCTGGCCCTGGGCCTCGGGTTCCGGTTCGCGCTCGGCGCGGCGACCACGCTGCAGCCGCGCGCCGCGATCGGGACCGCCGACGGCCGCCTGACCGGCGGCGCGACCCTCCGGCTGGGGCGCGGCGCCACCACGGCTACGCTCACCGCCTCCCGCGCCATCACGGATGTCGGCGACACGCCGGTGGTCTCCGGCGTGGTCAATTCCCTGCTGGCCCAGGAGGGGGGCCGGGACATGGGCGACTATGTCCGGCTCGACCAGCTGGGCCTGGCCGTGGCCCGGCGGCTGGGTGGATCGGTGGCCAGCCGGGTGGAGGCTGCTGTGGCGGTGGAGCGGGCCGGCTCGGTGGCGAGGGCGGCCACCCCGGCCCGCGGGCGGTACCGCCCGAACCCGGCCCTGGGCGGGGGCACCAGCGCGGTCGCGCGCCTCGGACTGGTGCTGGGAGCCACCCGGCTCGATCGCGAGGCCGGGCACCGCTGGGAGTTCCGGGCCGAGGGGGGGACCGGCGATCGGGACTATGCCCGGATCACGGCCGGGGTGGATCTGCGCCAGCCCGGGGGGCCCGGCATCCTCGCCGTCCACCTGGAAGGGGGTGCCGGCAGTCAGGGCCTGCCGGCCCATCGGAGCTTCGCGCTGGGTGGCTGGGGCACCCTGCCCGGGGTCGGGTTCCGCGCCATCGGCGGCCGGGGCTACGGACTCGGCCGGCTCGAATACCGCCTGGCCGCGCCGGCGCCGGCGATCCCGCTGGGGCCCTACGTCTCCACCGGGAACCGGCTGGTGCTCGCCCCGTTCGTCGCCGTCGGGGTGGCGGGCGGGGCGGTGGCCCGCGTGCCGTGGCGCGCCACCGGGCGGCTGCAGCCGGTGGCGGGGGTCGCGGTGGAGCTCTTCCACCGCCTCCTCCGAGTGGAAACCGGCATCTCCCTCCGGACCGGGCGGGTGGGGCTCTCCGTGGACGTGGACCGGGAGTGGTGGGAGATCCTCTAGGCCACTCCCCGGGGGTCCCCTGCTGCCTTAGCTTTCGCCCATCGCCCCTGAGTAACCGATTCTCCCGCTTGGGCTTGCATGCAGTTCACTGACGAGTGGCTGGTCCCGACGATCGAGAAGCTGCTGAACCCCGAGGTGCTCATCAAGCTCCGGGGGGAGGTGGCCAAGGATCCGCAGTCGCTCTGGGCGACGGTGGTCCAGCGCAAGCTCGTCAGCGACGACGAGATCCTGCGGGCCGCCGCGGCGCGCTTCCGGCTGCCCGTGGCCGACCTGAGCATCCTCGACCGCGCCATGCGCGACCTGGTGCCTGAGCCGCTGGTGCGCCGCTTCGGGATCCTCCCGCTGCGGCAGACCGAGGCGCTGCTCGAGATCGCGACCGCCAATCCCTTCGACATCGACGCCGAGAAGGACCTCGCCTTCGCCACCGGGCGGGAGGTGCGGTCGTTCCTCTGCTCCCCGCTCAAGATCCGGGAGAAGATGGACGAGCTCTACCGGGGCGGCGGCTCCGACGTGATGGCGCAGCTGCTCGGCGGCATGGACGGCGACCTGCAGGTCACCCAGCTCGATGATCATGACACCGTCACCGACCTCGCTGCCTCCGCCGAGGAGGCGAGCCAGCGGCCGGTGGTGCGGCTGGTGGACCTCATGCTCTCCGACGGCATCCTGGCGCGGGCGAGTGACATCCACATCGAGCCGGGCGAGGCCGGGGTGGCGGTGCGCTACCGTATCGACGGCGTGCTGCGGCAGGTGATGAACATCCCGCGGACCGCGGGCGCGCCGCTCATCTCGCGCATCAAGATCATGTCGGGGCTCGACATCGCCGACCGGCTGCGGCCGCAGGACGGCCGCGCCCGCGTGGCGGTGAATGGCGCGCCGGTGGACCTGCGCGTCTCGACGCTGCCGGCCTCGATGGGCGAGAAGGTCGTGATCCGGATCCTGAATGCCCGGGCCACGGTGCTCACGCTCGAGTCGCTCGGCATGTCGGTCGACGAGCGGGCCCAGATGCAGGCCCTGCTCAACAACAAGGAAGGCGTCATCCTGGTCACCGGGCCCACCGGCTCGGGCAAGACCACCACGCTCTACTCCATGCTGCGCATGGTCCAGAGCGAGGGCGTGAACATCGTGACGGTCGAGGACCCGGTCGAGTACCGGCTGGGCAAGGGCATCGTGCAGGTGCAGGTGCACGAGAAGGCGGGGCTGACCTTCGCATCCGCGCTGCGCTCCATCCTGCGGCAGGACCCGGACGTGGTGCTGGTGGGCGAGATCCGCGACCGCGAGACGGCCCAGATCGCCGTGCAGGCCTCGCTCACCGGCCACCTGGTGCTCTCCACCCTGCACACCAACGACGCGGCCAACGCCGTCACCCGCCTCGTCGACATGGGGATCGAGGCATACAAGCTGGCGTCGGCGCTCCGCGGGGTGATCGCCCAGCGGCTCATGCGCAAGCTCTGCGTAACGTGCAAGGAGCCGAGCGACCAGCCGCCGCCGGAGCGGATCCAGCGCTTCATCCCGGCGGGGACCCCGATCTTCCGGCCGGTGGGATGCCCCGACTGCTCGATGACGGGCTACCGGGGCCGCTTCAGCGTGGTCGAGGTGCTGACCATGAACATCGAGCTGGAGCGGCTGATCGGCGGTGGCGGGACGGCGGAGAAGATCGCCGAGGCGGCGCGGCACAACGGCATGCGCTCGCTGTTCGACAGCGGCCTCAAGCACGTGCTGGCCGGCGAGACCAGCACCGACGAGCTGCTGCGCGTGGTGGACGTGCCGATGGTCGAGGGCGGCGCCACCGGCGGCGGTGCCGCCACGGCCGCGCGCACCTCGGGCGCCACGGCGGCCCCCAAGCCGGCGGAGGCGCCGCCCCGGAAGACGCCCACCTCCAACCCGATCGTGCCGCCCGCGGCCCCGCCGCCGGCGGCGGCCGCCGTGCTGGAGCCGGGCCCCCGGCGCCCCGCCGAGGCCGACCTCTCCACCGCCTTCGACCTCCTCGAGGAGGAGGACGTCGTGGAGGTCTCCGGCGTGCGGCGGGCGCTCAAGGGCATCTCGGTGCTGCTGGTGGACGACGAGGATGTCCTCCGCAAGGTGATGAAGGACCTGCTCACCCGTGACGGCTACCAGGTGGTGGAGGCCGCGACCGGCCTCGAGGCGCTCGACCAGGTGGACCGGCATGCGCCGGACATCATCGTGCTCGACCTCAACCTGCCCGGGCTCGACGGCTACTCGGTGCTCAAGGAGCTGCGCACCCGCCCCGCCACCTCGCGGATCCCGGTGATCGTCCTGACCGCCAAGGGCGACGAGGACAACGAGGTGCGCGTCTTCGAGCTGGGCGCCGACGACTTCCTCAGCAAGCCCTTCCGCGCCAAGGCCCTCTCCAAGCGCCTCGAAGTCGTCCTCGGGCGCCGCAAGTAGGGACGCCCGTGACCCTGCCTGATCCCGCGCCCGCCCTGGGTCTCCTCAAGCCGTCGGTGCGTTCGCTGGCGCCGTACACCCTCGAGGCCCCGGTCACCGCCCGCAAGCTGAACCAGAATGAGGCGCCCGCCGACCTGCCGCCGCACCTCAAGGCGGAGGTGCTGGCGCGGGCGGCGGACGTCCCGTGGCACCGCTACCCCGACTTCGCGCCGATGGAGCTGGCGCGGACGATCGCCGCGCGGCACGACTGGGACCCGGCCGGCGTCCTGGTGGGGAACGGCTCCAACGAGGTGATCCAGGCCACGCTGGCGGTGAGCGTGGGCGAGGGAGACGCCGTGGTGGCGCCCGCCCCGACCTTCGCGCTGTACCGGCTGCTCACCGGCGTGGCGGGTGGCCGCTACGTGCCGGTGCCGCTCGGCCCGGGCTTCGGCTACGACGTGGACGCGCTCATCGCCGCCGCCCGGGAGGAGCGGGCCCGGGTGGTGGTGCTCAACTCGCCCAACAATCCCACCGGCTCCGCCCTGCCGTCAGGGGCCGTGGAGCAGATCCTGGCCGGCACCGGCGCGCTGGTGGTCTGCGACGAAGCCTACCAGGAGTTCGGTGGGCCCAGCGCCATCCCGCTGCTCCGGCAGTCGCCGCGGGTGGTGGTGCTGCGCACCTTCTCCAAGGCGATGGGCCTGGCGGGGCTGCGCTTCGGCTACGCGCTGGCGCACCCGGCGGTGGCCCGCGAGATCGCCAAGGCCAAGCTGCCCTACAACGTCAACGGCATCACCCTGGCGGCGGCGGCGGTGGTGCTGGCACACGAGCAGGAGTTCGCGGCGCGCACCCGGGCGGTCATCGCCGAGCGGGAGCGGTTCCAGCCGCGCCTGGCGGCGCTCCCGGGCCTGACCGTGTTCCCGAGCGCGGCCAACTTCGTCCTGTTCCGCTGCGAGGGGGTGCCGGCCCGGGAGGTCTTCCGGCGCCTGGTCGAGGAGCACGGCATCCTCATCCGGGACGTGTCGGGGGGGGCCGGGCTGGCGGAGTGCCTGCGGGTATCGATCGGCACGCCCGAGGACATGGACGCGGTGCTCGCGGCGCTGCAGGATATCCTCGGGGGCTAGGCGGCTGGCGGCATCAACCCAGGTCTTGCGACGGGACAGTCCACGATGACCAGGACGGCGGAAGTCACCCGCGGCACCAAGGAGACCCGGATCCGGGTGCGCGTCGACCTCGACGGCACCGGGCGGGTCAGCGCGCGGACCGGCATCGGCTTCTTCGACCACATGCTCGACGCGCTGGGCCGCCACGCCCTGCTCGACCTCGAGGTGGAGTGCGCGGGCGACCTCCACGTCGATGGCCACCACACCGTCGAGGACACCGGGATCGTGCTGGGCCAGGCCATCGCGCAGGCCCTGGGCGACCGGGCCGGCATCCGCCGCTACGCCGACGCCACCGTGCCGCTCGACGAGGCGCTGGTGCGCGCCGTGGTGGATGTCTCGGGGCGGCCCTACCTCGCCTACCATGTCGAGATCGCCCGGTGGCAGCTGCTGGGCGACTACGACGTCTTCCTCACGCCGGAGTTCTTCCGGGCGCTGGTGCTGAACGCCGGGCTGACCGTGCACCTCGACCTGCTGCGCGGCGAGAACCCCCACCACATCGTCGAGGCCACCTTCAAGGCCTTCGCCCGCGCCCTCGACCAGGCCACCAGCCGCGATCCCCGCGTGGCCGGCGTCCCCAGCACCAAGGGCGCCCTGTGATCGCGGTGGTGGACTACGGGGTGAACAACCTGCGGAGCGTGGTCCGGGCGGTCGAGGCCGGCGGCCACACCGCCACCCTCACCGCCGACCCCGACCAGGTCCGCCGCGCCGACCGCGTCCTCATGCCCGGCGTCGGGAACTTCGGGCAGGCGGTGCCGAACCTCGCCCGCTCCGGGCTCGGGGCCGCCGTGCAGGAGGTGGCCCGCGCCGGCCGCCCGGTGATGGGGATCTGCCTGGGACAGCAGCTGTTCTTTGCCGCCAGCGAGGAGGCCCCGGGGGTCGTGGGGCTGGGGCTCCTGCCCGGCACGGTGCGCCGCTTCACCACCGCGCTGCCGGTGCCCCATGTCGGCTGGGCCGGCGTACGGCTCACCCCGGACGGCGAGCGCCACGCCATGCTGGCGGGGCTCTTCCAGGGCGAGATGCAGTTCTTCTACCACGTGCACTCCTACCACCCCGCCGACCTGCCCCCCGGGATCGCCCTGGCCACCGCCGAGTACGACGGCACCTTTCCCACGCTCGTCGGGGCGGGCAACGTGATCGGCGCCCAGTTCCATCCCGAGAAGTCCCAGCGCATGGGCATCGCGCTGCTCGCCCGCTTCGCCGAGTGGCGCCCATGACCACGTTCCGGGTGGCGTTCGTGGACGTGTACGTGCTGCGCGAGGGGGTGACCGGCCTCGAGACGCTCACGCTGCGCCGGGGGGCGGGCGGGCGCTGTCCCGGGGCGTGGGAGGTGGTGCACGGCAGCATCGAGCCGGGCGAGGCGCCCGTGCAGGCGGCGCTCCGGGAGCTCCGGGAGGAGACCGGCCTGGTCCCCGCCCGGTGCTACAACCTGAGCCGGGTGGAGTCGTTCTACCGCCACGCCACGGACGAGGTCGGGTTCATCCCGGTGTTCGCGGTGTTCGTCGGGGGCGCGCCGGTGCGGCTCTCCGCTGAGCACGATGCCTTCGAATGGCTGCCGGTGCCGGCTGCGCAGGGCCGGCTGGCCTGGCCGCGTGAGCGGCGGGGCCTCGAGGACATCCAGGTGCTGCTCTCGCGGGGCACCGCCGGTCCCCTCGACGACGTGCTCGCCGTGGCGCTGCCCGGCCCGGCGGGGGGCTGACCGCATGCTGGCGCGCCGGATCATCCCCTGCCTGGACGTGGCCGACGGCCGCGTGGTGAAGGGCGTCCACTTCGAGTCGCTGCGCGACGCCGGCGATCCCGTGGAGCAGGCCGCCCGCTACGATGCCGAGGGCGCTGACGAGCTGGTCTTCCTGGACATCTCCGCCAGCCATGAGGCGCGGGAGACGATGCTCGGGATCGTCTCCCGGGTGGCCGACACGATCTTCATCCCCTTCACCGTGGGCGGGGGGATCCGGTCGGTCGAGGACGCCGGCCGCGCGCTGCGCGCCGGCGCCGACAAGGTGGCGGTGAACACGGCGGCGGTGCGTGATCCCCAGCTGGTGCGCCGGCTGGCCGAGGCCTTCGGCTCGCAGTGCGTGGTGGCGGCCGTCGACGTGCGCCGTACGCCCGAGGCCGGCTGGCGCGTGCACGTGACTGGCGGGCGGGAGCCCACGTCCCTCGAGGGGATCGCCTGGATGGCCGAGCTGGCGGGCCTCGGCGCGGGCGAGATCCTGCTCACCTCGATGGACCGGGACGGGACCCAGCGCGGCTATGACCTCGAGCTGCTCCGCGCCGCGGCCGCCGCGGTGCGGATCCCGGTGATCGCCTCGGGCGGGGCCGGGAACCTGGAGCACCTCGCCGAGGCCTTCGACGCCGGCGCGCACGGCGTGCTGGCGGCGTCCATCTTCCACTATCAGGGCCGCTCCCTGCCGGAGGCGCGCGCCTTCCTCCGCCAGCGCGGCGTACCGGTGCGGCCATGATCCGATTGTCCAACGCCCTGCTGTGGCCGGTCCTGCTCGCCGCCGCGGCCCCCAGCCGGGCCGTCGAGCCGCCGGGCCGCCGCGCCACGGGCTACGCCCCCTGCGTCCGCCTCGACAAGGCCGGTACCACGGTCAGCGGCGAGGTGAAGATCTGCCCCGGCCGCTATCGCATCCCCGACCGGATGGAGCGGGGGGTGCTGGTGGTGAGCGGCTCGGGCACCCGCATCGACCTGACGGGCGTCACGCTCGAGAGCGGCGACACCGTCCCCGCCGCGTTCACGGGCGTCGGGATCCTCAGCCGCGGGGCAGACAGCATCACCGTGCGGGGCGGGCGGATCCGCGGCTTCCGCTACGGCATCCGGATCGAGGGCGGGCAGGGGCACCGGGTGAGCGGCGTCAACCTCTCCGGCTCCCGGGCCCAGGCCCTGCGATCCACGCCGGACCGCTTCGACGAGGCCGACTGGCTCGACATCTTCCGGCCCGACACCTTCGAGAGCTACGGCGCCGGCCTGTACCTCAAGCGGACCAGCCGCGCCCAGGTCACCGGCGTGATCGCCCAGGGGAGCCAGAACGGGATCGGGCTGTTCGAGAGCCGCGAGGCCTGGATCGCCGACAACGACGTGTCCGGCAATTCGGGGTGGGGCATCCACCTCTGGAAGTCCTCGCGCAACACGATCGTCCGCAACAACGCCAGCCGCAACGTGCGCTGTGAATCCGCGGCCTACCGCCGGGGCTGCGACAGCGCGGCCCTGCTGCTGCGCGAGCGGAGCGACTCCAACCTCGTGGCCGACAACGACCTCACCTGGTCCGGCGACGGCTTCTTCCTGAGCGGCCAGCGCCCCGCCGTCGCGCCGTCGATCGGCAACATGGTGATCCGCAACGACGCGAGCCACGCCTGGCACAACGCCTTCGAGTCCACGTTCAGCGCCTGGAACAGCTTCCTCGAGAACCGCGCCGACTCGAGCGACTACGGCTTCTGGCTCGGCTATTCGCGCGGCAACGTGGTCCGGGGCAACCTCATCCTCGGGACCCGGAGCGCGGGCATCGCCATCGAGCACGGCGGCGAGAACGCCCTCGCCGAGAACACGATCATCGGCGGGGCCATCGGGATCCGGCTCTTCGCCCCCCGGCCCGACGACGAGCCGAGCACCGACTACCGCGTGGACGACAACACCATCGCCCGGGTGGAGCGGGGGATCGTGCTGGAACGCACCACCCGCGCGCGCATCCGCGGCAACCTCTTCGACGGGGTGCAGGATGGCCTGGTGGTCGATGGCGCCGGGAGCGGCACGCTGGTGAGCGGGAACGTGTTCCTCTCGGCGCGGCGCTGGCTGATCGATGCCGCGGAGCTCGACGCCGGGGGCAACTTCTGGGGCCCCCGTGACCCGGCCGCGGTGCAGCGGCAGGTGCGCGGCCGGGTGCTCCTGCAGCCCTTCCACGCCGCCCAGGACGCGGGGTACTGATCGCGAGCCGGACGTCACGGCGCGGTCACGCCCGGCACCTCCCCTCGCCCCGGCCGGCGCTCGTCCCTACACTTGGTCCATGCTCGCCGGCCCACCACTCGCGCTGCTGCTGGCGCTCGCCCAGGCCCCGGCGCCCGGCGCACCGGACAGCGCCGTCCTGCGGGCCCTCCCGTACATCGACGCCGCCGCGCGGGAGCACCTCCGGCGGGAGCCCGCGCCCGGCCTGGCCCTCGCGGTGGTGGCCGACGGCCGGGTAGCCGCGGTGCGGGCGTACGGTGTGGCCGACCTCGCCAGCGGTGCCGCCGTGACCGGAGACACCCGGTTCCTCGCCGGGTCCGTGTCCAAGGCCTTCACGGCCGTGGCGCTGCTGCAGCTTCAGGAGGAGGGCCTGGTCGATTTGCAGCGGCCGGTCGCCGACTATCTCCCCTGGTTCCGGGTGCGCGGGGCCGAGACCCCCATCACGCTGCATCACCTCCTCACGCACACCGCCGGCCTGCCGCGGGACCGCAGCGACCTGCCGTCATCCCCCTACACGGCCCTCGCACTGCGCGACCGGGTCATCGACGCCCCCCCGGGGAGCCGCTTTGCCTACTCCAACATCGGCTACCAGCTCCTGAGCCTCGCGATCGAGGAGGTTCTCGGTCGCCCGTTCACCCAGGCCATCCGCGAGCGCGTGCTCGCGCCGCTCGGCCTGTCGCGGACGGACCCGGCCGTCACGCAGGAGGCCCGGCTCTCCACCGCGACCGGCTACGAGTACCTGTTCGACGACCGCCCCCCACTGCCGGGCGAGCCCGTGGTCCCCGCCGCGTGGGGTGAGTACAGCGCCGGCGATGCCAACCTCGTGACGAGCGCCCCCGACCTCGGCCGGTTCCTGGTGGCGCTGCTCGATCAGGGCGCGCCGGCCGGGCGCCGGCTGCTCCAGCCGCGCAGTTTCGCCCGCATGATCCAGCGGACCGTCCCCGCACCGGAACTCGGGCCCGGCGCCTACTACGGGTACGGGGTGGTGCTCACGGAGCTCGAGGGGGACCCCATCCTGTGGCACAGCGGCGGGATGCCGGGCTACCGTGCCATGCTCATCGGAGACCTCGATGAGCGCCTCGGCGTCGTGCTCCTGATGAATGGGCCGGGGGCACCACGCGAACTCGGGGAATACGCCCTCCGGTCACTCATCGCGACCCGGCGCGGGAGCGCGCCACCTCCGGTGCCCGTGGCCGCGCCGCCCGATTCGATTCCGGACGCGGCCGAGTGGGCCGGTGCATACGCCGACTCGGCCGGCGGGGGCATCGTGCTGGAACGCGACGGCTGGCGGCTGTTCCTCCGGGACGGCGCCGCGCGCGCGCCGCTGCTGCGAGGCGGACCGGATCGCCTGCTCACGTCGGATTCGGCCTGGTCGCGCTTTCCGGTCCGGGCAGTGCGCGAGGGCGGGCGGATCGTCGAACTGGTGCATGGACCGCGCTGGTTCCGGCGGCCAGACAGCCCCTCGCCTCGCGCGCCCAGCGCCCCGGCCGACTGGCAGGCCTACCCGGGGCACTACCGGGCGCAGGTTCCCTACGACTCGAATGTCCGCGTCGTCGTGCGGCATGGCGAACTGCTGCTGCTGTCGCCGGAGGGGAACGAGGAGAAGCTGGTGCCGGGCCCCGGGGGCATCTTCCGGGTCGGGGCGGAGGGTCGGGGGGTGGAGCGGGTGCGGTTCTTCGACGTGGTCAGCGGCCGGGCGCTTCGCGTCGAGCTCTCCGGCACATCCTACTATCGCGCGGACTCGCCCTGAGCCACCGGGGCGCCGAGCAGGTCGCCGGCGGCAGCCACGAGGTCGCGGGGCAGGAACGGCCGGGGCAGGGTGCCATGGCCCCGCTCGCGGCTCCGCGCGGCGAGGTCCGGGTCGGCGGTCGCCACGAGCACCCGGCAGCCCTCGCGCACCGGCAGCTCCTCCGCGAGCCGGCGGGTGCCGTCCGCCGAGAGCGCGCCATCGAGCAGCACCACGCCCCACGACTCCGCGGCCAGCAGCGTGGCGCCCTCCGCGGCGCTCCGCGCCACCCGCACCGCGTAGCCCGCCGGCTCGAACAGCGCCCGGGTGATCAGCTCGGCCGCCGGATCCCCCTCGATCAGGAGCAGCGACCGCCCCCCCGCCGGCGCCTCGGGCCGCCCGGCGGCGGGTACCGCCGCCGCGAGCGGCAGGTGGAAGCTGAACTCCGCCCCACGTTGCCCGGCCGGCGGGGCCTGGTGCCGCAGGCGCCCGCCGTGCGACTCGATGATCCGGTAGCTCAGGGACAGCCCCAGCCCCGTGCCCTCGCCGGGCTCCTTGGTGGTGAAGAACGGGGTGAAGATCTGGGCCGCGAGCGCCTCCGGCACCCCGACGCCGGAATCCCGTACCGAGACCACTGCGTCACCGCCGTCGACCGCCGTGAGCACCGCCACCTCGCGGGGCTCGCCGGGGGGCAGTGCGCGGACGGCCTGCGCCGCGTTGTTCACCAGGTTGAGCAGCACCTGCTGCAGTTCGTCGGCGCTCCCCCGCACCGGCAGGGGCGCCGCGGTCCGCTCCTCGCGCAGCGTGATGCCCCGGATGCGGAGCTCATACCCCACCAGGAGCGCGGTGCGCGCCACCAGCTCGTTCAGGTCCACGACCTGGTCCCCCGGCGTCCCGCGCCGCGCGAAGGTCAGGAGGTTCCGCACGATGCGCCCCGCCCGCTCCGCCTGGGCGTGGATGACCTCGAGGTGCTCCCGGTCCGCCCGGGCCAGCCCCGCACGTTCCTGCAGGAACTCCGACAGGCCCGCGATCGAGGTGAGGGGATTGTTGAGTTCGTGCGCCACCCCGGAGACCAGCTGCCCCACCGCCGCGAGGCGCTCGCTCTGGATCAGCTGGGCCTCGAGGGCCCGCTGCTCCGTCACGTCCTCCACCAGCACCACCACGGCGGCGTGCTCGGCCGCATCGGCGAGGGGGGCGGCGGTGAGCCGGAGCACCCGGTCGCGGCCCGCGCTGCGGACCTGCAGGGGCGGCACCCGCTCCCCGCGGCGGGCGGCGCCGATGAGGGCATCCTCGCCCTCGGGCGCGCCGACCACGGTGCTCCAGAAGGGCTGCCCCAGCAGGGCCGGGGGCGGCACCTGCAGCAGGTGCGCCAGGGCCAGGTTGGCGCGGACGATCTTCCCGCCCGCGTCGAGCACGCCGATGCCCTCGGTGAGGGCGTTGAACGCCGTCTCCCATTCCTCCTTGGCCTGTCGTACCATCTCGAACAGCCGGCTGTTGGCCAGCACCACCGCCACGTGCGTCGCCACGGTGGACAGCAGCCAGAGGTCCTCGGGGCTGAAGGTGCCCTGCCGCCGGTCGGCCACGGCCAGCACCCCCATGGTGAGGCCGTGGGCCCTGAGCGGCGCCGCCAGCCCGGTCGTCACCTGCTGCCCCGGCAGGAGGTAGACGGGATGCGGCTCGGTGCCGTTGGTGACCTCGATCCGCTCCGTGATCGTGGCCTGCAGCACCAGGCTCGGCGAGGTGTCGGTGACCTGCTGCCCCGCCCACGCCGCGATCGAGCCGTCCGCGGCGGCCACCCGCAGGGAGCCGTCAGCCTCATCGTACAGCAGCACCGCCGCCCCTTCGGCGTTCAGGAAGCGCAGGACGTAGCGCGCCACCTGCGCCGCGATCCGGTCGCTCTGCAGCGACTCGGCCAGCACATAGCTCAGCTCCTGCAGGGAGAAGATCTCGTTGATCCGCCGGTCCACCTGGCGCCGCAGCGCCCGCTGCTCGTCGTCGAGCGCCCGCAGGCGGGCGCGGCCGCGCAGCAGGTGCGCCGCCACCACCCCGAGCGTCACGAACCCGGCCAGCGGCATGACCCAGCCCGACGGCTGCTGCAGCTGGGCCAGGAGGAGCAGGAGGACGGCGGCGCCGAGCTGGGCCAGGGGCAGCCAGGAACGGCGTTCCCAGCCCGCCAGGCCGAGCGCGAAAGCCCCGAGGATCAGGGCGGCAGCGGGCGCCATCCGTTGCCCGGTGGCGAGCAGCAGGACGCCCCCCGCGAGCCAGGTGGCCGCAGGGAGATAGGCGAGGAGGGAATCGCGGGTCTGGGTCTTCACGATCCGGCGAAGGGCCCGGGCTGGAGTCCCCGGAGGATAGGGGGGGCGGCGGGACTCCCGCCATGGCCGGGCCGGGCGGGGGAGAGGAGCCGCGCAGGCGCCGGCACGACGCGGGTCCCGGCCGGGGCCGGGCCGCCCTACGGCCTGGCGGCGGTGGAATCCCGCTGCACCGCCTGCCACCGGGCCAGTACCTGGCTGCGGGCCCGGTCGATGCGCCGCAGCGCCTCGTTCCACACGCTGGACTGGGTGCCGGCGTACGAGAGGTCGAACGGCTCCAGCACCGGGATGGGCCGGTCGAACACGTAGATGGCGGAAGCCTGGGTGCGCACGGCGAGCTGGCGGCCGGTGAAGTTGCCCGTCACCGGCACCATCCCCACCGGGCGGTAGAGCTGGTTGTGGTAGACCAGGTTGAGGTTCTCGGGGTCGAACCGCGCGTCGCTGCGGAGGGCAAAGAAGCTCACCAGCGCCAGGCCCGGCTCGCCGGAGCCCGCCAGCTGGACCGCGGAGTCGATCGCGGCCTGCCGGCTGGCGATCAGGCCCTTGAGCGCGTCGTAGCCGTCATTGGCGATGAGCCGGAGGATCCGCTCGTCGAGCGGGAGGAACCGGACCTCGAGGTCGGAGGCGGCGAACCGCACGCTCAGCTGGTCCTGGTTGAGCACCCCGAAGCCGGCCGGCGGCAGGTCGCTGCCGGGAACGGCCTGCCCGGCGGCGGGGAGTGCGCCGCCCGCGAGCGCCAGGCCGAGTACCGCGCGTACCATCATTCGTCGCATCACTCCTCCTTGGCGGCGCCCACCGCGAGCAGGCTCTGCGCCAGATCGTCGAGCCCGAGGCCGGTTTCGCTGCTGGTAAGCTGAACCTGGTCCTCCGGCAGCGCCAGCGCCCGGCAGAGCGCCGCGAGCCGCTGCTTCCGCTGCCCGAAGGGGAGCTTGTCCGCCTTGGTCACGGCCACGAGCATCGGCAGGCCCTGCTCCGCGACCAGGTCGCCGTACTCGCGGTCCTCGGCGCTCGGGTCGTGGCGGATGTCGAGCAGCCACAGCAGCCCGCTCAGCGTCTTCCGCTTCTCCACCAGGCCGCGGACCAGCTTCCGGTAGCGCGCCCGCTCGCTGTGCGAGACCCGCGCGAAGCCGTAGCCGGGCAGGTCGAGCAGGTAGAGCGTGGGGAGCTGGAAGACGTTGATGAGTGCGGTACGTCCGGGCGTGTTGCTGACCTTGGCCAGCTTGCGGCCGAACAGCCCGTTGAGGAGGCTCGACTTGCCCACGTTGGAGCGGCCCAGCAGCGCGATCTCGGGCATCCGGGGGGCGAGCTGGACGGTGGCGTCCGGATAGCTCCCGACGAAGATCACCGGCAGCAAGGCCAGCGGGGCGGTGCTTTCTTTGGCCGCGGGGATGAGCAGGGGGTACTTGGACATCGGGGGCCGGGGGCCGGTCCCCGGCCGGGAGCCGGCCAACGGGCCGGGTCACCGCGCCGGGGGACCGGCGGCGGGTCAGGCTTCGCGCTTCTGGCGGGCGCGCTCGGTGACCACCAGGGGCTGGTGATCCTCGGTGACGCATTCCTTGGTGATGACCACCTCGACCACGTCGTCCCGCGCGGGGAGGTCGAACATGATGTCCGTCATCATGCTCTCGAGGATGGCGCGGAGGCCGCGGGCCCCGGTGCCGCGCTTGAGGGCCTTCTGGGCCACGGCGCGCAGCGCCTCGGGGTCGAAGGTGAGCCCCACGTTCTCCATCTCGAACAGCTTCTTGTACTGCTTGGTGAGCGCGTTCTTGGGCTCCACCAGGATCCGGATCAGGGCGTCCTCGTCAAGGGCCTCGAGCGCCACCGTCACCGGCAGCCGGCCCACCAGCTCGGGGATCAGCCCGAAGCGCAGCAGGTCGTCGGGTTCCACCTCGGCGAACGGGTTCTGCTTGTCGAACGCGGGCCCGCTCTTCGAGGCCTGGGCGAAGCCGATCTGCTGCCGTCCGGTGCGGGTCTCGATGATCTTCTCGAGCCCGTCGAAGGCGCCGCCGCAGATGAACAGGATGTCCTTGGTGTTGATCTGGATGTATTCCTGCTGCGGGTGCTTGCGGCCCCCCTGCGGCGGGACGGAGGCGACGGTGCCCTCGAGGATCTTGAGCAGCGCCTGCTGCACCCCCTCGCCCGACACGTCGCGGGTGATCGAGGGATTCTCCGACTTCCGCGCGATCTTGTCGATCTCGTCGATGTAGACGATGCCCCGCTCGCACTCGGCGACGTTGAACTCCCCCGCCTGCAGCAGCCGCACCAGGATGTTCTCCACGTCCTCGCCGACGTAACCGGCCTCGGTGAGCGTGGTGGCGTCGGCGATCGTGAAGGGCACGTCGAGCATCCGCGCCAGCGTCTGGGCCAGCAGCGTCTTGCCCACGCCCGTCGGGCCGATGAGCAGGATGTTCGACTTGTCGAGCTCCACCTCGGAATCCCGGGCGCTGCTCGCGTTGATCCGCTTGTAGTGGTTGTAGACGGCCACGGCCAGGGTCCGCTTGGCGCGCTCCTGGCCGATCACGTACTGGTCGAGGACGTTCTTGATCTCGGTGGGGCTGGGGACCTGCGTGATCGTATCCGCAACCTCGCGCTCCTCATCCTCCGCCAGGATCTCGTTGCAGAGGGTGATGCACTCGTTGCAGATATAGACCGACGGGCCCGAAATGAACTTCCGGACCGAGTCCTTCGACTTCCCGCAGAACGAACAGCGGAGGTGCTTGTCGTTCGACATGCGCCCTCGGGCCGGTGGTCTCAAGTGACGGGGGGAGTGGACGAAGTCTGTCCCGCCCCCCGGGTCCCGTCAAGGTGCGGCTACTTGGCCGGCTGGATCTCGGTGCGCTTGCTGATCACGTTGTCGATCAGGCCGTAGTCCCGCGCCTCCTCCGCCGACATGAACCGGTCCCGGTCCATGTCCCGCTCGATCGTCTCGATCGGCTGGCCCGTGTGCTGGCTGTACAGCCCGTTCAGCTTGGAGCGCAGGTACAGGATCTCGCGGGCCTGGATCTCGATGTCCGACGCGGTGCCCTGCGCCCCGCCCGAGGGCTGGTGGATCATGATCCGCGAGTGGGGCAGCGCGCTGCGCTTCCCCTTGCCCCCCGCCGCCAGCAGGAAGGAGCCCATCGACGCCGCCATCCCCATGCAGATGGTATTCACCGGCGCCTTGAGGTACTGCATGGTGTCGTAGATGGCGAGGCCGCTCGACACCACCCCGCCGGGCGAGTTGATGTAGAGGTAGATGTCCCGCTCGGGGTTGTCGGCCTCGAGGAAGAGCAGCTGCGCGATGATGATGTTCGCCACATCATCGTTGATCGGCGCGCCCAGGAACACGATCCGGTCCATCAGCAGGCGCGAGAAGATGTCGTACGACCGCTCGCCGCGGCTGGACCGCTCGATCACATACGGGGGATACAGGGAGGCCATGCGCTCGCTCAGGCGTCAACCACGGTGGATTGCTGGAGGAGCCAGCCAAAGGCTTTCTCCTCGGTGAGGGACCGCTCCAGCTCACGCAGCCGGCCCGCCTTCTCCAGCTGCGCGTACAGCTGACCCGCCGGCAGGTTGCGGCCCGCGGCCAGCTGCTGGATCCGCGCGTCGATCTCCGCCTCCGTCGCGGCCAGGCCCTGCGCCTCGACCACGCTGTCCAGCACCAGCTCCCGCCGGACCTGCTGCTCCGCCACCGGCCGGAACTCCTTCCCGAAGGTCTCGAACTGCTCCGCCGGGATGGAATAGGCTTCCATGTAGCCCTTGATCAGCCGGTTCACCAGCGACGCCGGCGCCGGCACGTCGTTGGCCGCGAAGATCTGCTGCAGCAGCTCCTGCCGCACCCCCGCCTCCGACTGCGACAGCGCCTCCTGCTCCAGGTCCGCCCGGAGCGCCGCCCGCAGCTGGTCGAGGGTCTCGAAGTCCCCGACCTCGCGCGCGAACGCGTCGTCGAGCGCCGGCAGCTCCTGCCGCTTCACGTCGTGCAGCGTGATCCGCACCGCCCGGGCCTGGCCCCGCCGGCTCTCGTCCGGGAAGTCGTCCGGGAAGCGCACCTCGGCGTCCACCGTCTCGCCGGGGAGCAGCTGCATCACCTTCTCCTCAACGTCCGGAATCGCGCGCCCCTCGCCCAGCACCATGCTGTAGGGCTGCGCGGCGCCCGGGTTGCCGTCGTCGAGCGGGGCCACCTCGATCCGCACCATCTGCCCCGGCGCCGGCTTCTGTCCCTCGAGCGGCAGCCAGTTGGCCTTGCGCTCCTGCAGGTCGCGCAGCTTCTCCTCGACGTCCTCCGCCGAGATCGCCTTGCGCGTCCGCTGGACCGTGAACCCCGCCACCTTGGCCAGGGCCACGTCGGGCCGGACCTCCACGTGGAACTCGAACTCGAGCGGCTGGCCGTCCTCGTACTTGAGGTCGTGGATGTGCGGCTCCGCGATCGGCTTGAGCTCCTCGCTCTTGAGCGCCTCCTCCCAGCTCTCCCGGATCAGCTGCTCCAGCACCGTCTGCCGGATGGCGTCACCGAACCGGCGCCGCACCACCGCCTCCGGCGCCTTCCCCTGCCGGAAGCCCGGGAGCCGGGCCTGCTTGGAGTAGTATCGGACGGCCTTGGTCTCTTCCTGCTGGATCCGGTCCACCGGCACCGTGATCTGCAGGGACTTCGAGGCCGCGTCTTCCTTCGTTTTCACTATTGAGATGGCCGACATGGGCGGCAATCTACCCATGCCCGTCCCCGGGGGTCAAATGAAATGTCCCCCCGGCCGATACTCGGAATGAAGGAATGGCCTCCGGGGGCGCCCGCCGCCCCGGTGGACCCTGGCCACCCCGGGGGGCCGACCGGTAGTCAATTTGCAAGTCGTTGCAGCCAAAGGGTTTGTGACAACAGTCCTGCTCGTAGACGATGAGCCATCGATGCGCCGCGCCCTGCGGGCGTTTTTCGAACGCTCCGGCTTCACCGTGGCGGAGGCCGCCTCGGCCACCGACGCCCTCCGCTACGTCGCGGACGGCGGCGCGGCCGATGCCGTGGTGAGCGATGTCCTGATGCCGCAGGTGAGTGGGCTCGACTTCTACGACCGCCTGATGGAGCTCGCGCCCGGACTCGCCAATCGGGTGGTGTTCCTGACCGGCGCCGCACGCGACCCGCGGGTGCACGGGCCGATCGAGCAGCGCGGGGTGCCGCTGATCTCCAAGATGGATGACCTTCGCCTCGTGGTCGATGCCGTCCGCCTCGCGGTGCTGCGGCGGACCACGGCTTCCGGCCGAGTGGCCGCCACCGGGGAGTTCCGCCCCGTCGGCGGCTGACCCTACCCGACCACGATCTCGCCGGTCAGCACCCCGAACTCATCGGGTACCGCGCGCGTGCCGGGCGGGACCCGCCATGCGCCCCCGTCGTACCGCACGTTGATCCGGTGCAGCCCCGGCTCCACCGGCAGGTGCACCCGCCAGTTCCCGTGACCGTCCGGATCGAGGCGCACCGGGCGCCAGTCCGTGAAGTCCCCCATCAGCTCCACCTGCGCCGCGCCGCTGGCCGGCAGGGAAATCTCGACCAGCTGCCCGCCCATCCGCCGGAGGCGCAGCGTCCCGGCCGTCCCCGTACGCCCCGCGGTCGGCTGCCCGCGCCGGCCAAGGGCGGCCCGCAGGCTCATGCGCAGGTAGGTGCCGCCCGGGGTGAGCAGGGAGGCGTCGCCCGGCTGGCGCCCGGCGGTGCTGGCGATGGCCACCCGGTCGCTGATCCAGTAGGCCGCCTCGGCCTGCCACCACCCCTCGGCCCGGGAGCGCGGCCCCCCCACGTCCTGGCGGGTGCCGTCGCCCGGGATCGGCGGAGCCTGCCCCGGCTCCGCCAGCCCCAGCCTCACGCCACCCGCAGCACGAACCTCCACCCGCCGGCCCTGCCAGGTGAGCCACCCGCCCAGGCTGGTCAGAACCCGGCTCTCGTTCCGGCGCCGTACCAGGCTGTCGGGAAACGGTGCGAGGGTATCGAGGGGATTGGCGAGGAGGACAGTGACGGACTGGGTGCTTTGCCGTCCCTGGAACTGGAACAGGAACGCGCCCCATCGACGCCACCACGCCGCCTCCCAGTGGAAGGTCGGCCCCTTCGCGTCGGCCCCTGCATAGGTGCCAAGCCAGAAGCCGTGACCGCCGCGGACCAGGTGCCATCGCGGGCCTCCCTCGCCGGCGGCGCGGTCGGCCAGGCCACGACCACCCTGGCCCCGCAGGTCGCCGGTGAGCTCGAGGCGCCAGGCGTGTCGGCCGGCGGCGAACCACGACGCGGTGCCGCTGCCACTGGCGCCGTACCCCAGTTCCCCGAAGCCCCGGTACTCGCCGCCCAGCGCGAAGCGCAGCCGCGATCCGTCGACGCGCAGCGTCGGTGCCAGCGCCCAGTGCGAGGCGGCCCGGCGGCCGCCCAGCGGGGCGCCGCCCACGCCCACGTCCACCCGGCCGGAGAGCTGGGCCGAAGCCGGCGTCCCGCCGGCCAGAGCCAGCAGCAGGAAGAGCGGCGCCTGCCTCACCGGAGCGGCCCGGGTGGGGCGGGACGGGGGGCGCTGGCCGGCGGCCGCTCGGCCGGCGGCGGAGGCTCCGGGCCCCCCCCGCGGGTCAGCCGCTCCCGCAGGGCCAGGAACGCGGCATCGGGGGCATCCCGCGAGGCCATCTCGCGCACCTGGCTCCAGGCCTGGTCCGGGGCGATCCCGGCGGTCAACAGGTCCGCCAGGACGCTGAGCGGCACCGTGAGGGATTCGTGCGGCCGGAGCGCGGCCAGCGCGGTGAGGCGGTCGGGCGCCGCGCCGGCGCGTAGCGCGGCGGCGCCCGCCACGAGGTCCGCCTCCGAGGCGCCGGGTCCGATGGACTGCCGTGCATCGCCAAGCAATCGCGCGAGCCCGCGCACCGCCGCGACGATGCGGGCGGAGTCCGCCCCCTTGCTCTCTCCCTCGAGCGCCTTCCGCACCAGTGGCTCCGCCGGCAGGCCCGCGGCGCGGGCGCTGTCCACCAGCCGTTCCACCACCACCCGGAGCTCCGGCCGGAGGCGCACCGCGAGCCGGGCGTCCTGGGCGGCGAGCCGACCGGCACCAGCGGCCAGGGTGACGAGTCCGAGGGTCAGGAGGAGCCGGAGGTGGTGGCGGCGCATCGTCGCTCAGTTGCTGATGGTGATCGCGGACGTCGGGATGTCGAATTCGTCCTCGGCCTGCGGAGTCACCGGGTCCGCGACCCAGCGCCGGCCGTCGAGCACGAAGGCGTAGCGATAGCGGCCCGGGGGCAGGCGGAGCGTGACCGACCATTCGCCGGCCTGTCGGCGGAGCGGGTTGGCGCGCGGATCCCAGTCGTTGAAGTCACCGATCAGCGCCACCTGCGCGGCCCCGGGCGCCGCCATCGCGAACCGCACCGGGCGGGGCCCACCGTCCCGGAACAGCGTCACCCCCAGGGCCACGAGGGCCAGCGCCGCCGCGGCGAGGCCTCCGAGGCGCCGGCGCCGCGCGACCGCCGCTTCGCGGGTCAGCTGCGCCAGCGCGCGGCGCAGCCCCGCCTCGCCCCGGTCCGCGGGCGCCTGCAGTGTCCGCACCACCGCCACCAGCAGGTCGGCGTCAGCCACGGTAAGCCCCGGCGAGCAGGTGTCGCAGGCGTTCGCACGCCCGACTCACCCGCATCTTGAGGGCGGGCACCGAGGCGCCGGTGAGGGCTGCCATTTCCTCGTAGCTGAACTCCTCGACATGCTTGAGCAGGAAGGCCTCCCGGTGGTCGGCAGGCAGGGCCGCGAGCGCCCGCGCGATCTCCTCCCGCCACGCCGAGCCCTCGGCCTCATCTGCGGTCGCCAACTGGTCGAGTGCGCCGTCGCCGTCGGCGGCGAGCGGCCGTGGCCGCGCCAGCCGGGTCCGGCACCGGTTGATCAGGATGGCGAGCAGCCAGGACCGGAACCGGTCGGGATGGGTGCACTGCGCCAGCGCGCGATGGGCGCGGACCAGCGCATCCTGCAGCGCCTCCTCCGCTTCCTCCCGGTTGCCCAGCAGGTGGTGCGCGTACCGTTGCAGGCCGCCACGGTGGCGCCCGACCAGCTCCGCGTAGGCGCGCAGGTCGCCCTGTCTGGCCCGCTGCACCAGGTCGGCATCGGACGCGCTCATCGTCAGTAGACCCATCAGGACCGCCGGTCGTCACATGTGACGCCAGACGGATGGGGGAGGTCGTATGTGACAGCCGGCTTGCATCCGCTGACGATGCGCGGCTGGGTGCGTGCACGTCCTTCACCCGTTTCGTACAGGAGCTGTCATGCCAACCGGAAGGAAATACCTGGTGGCGCTCGGCCTTGTTGCGGCCTGCACCGCCGATGGCGTCGGGCCCGCGTCGCAGGCGGTGCAGGGTGGGGCGGGGGCGAGAAATGCGTCACTGCGCGGGGTGGTCTTCACCATGCGGAACGGTCCGGACAGCACCCGGGTGCCCGTGCCGGGCGCCACCCTGACGCTGGTGCGGGTGGGCGACCTGCCGGTGGATTCGGTACCTGGGGATACCATGCTGTGGAGCGGCGGGCTCCGGGTCGAACACCTCGTGTTCCTGGACAGTGTCCCGACCGACACCATCCCGACCGACACCATTCCGCCCGACACCATTCCAACCGACACCATTCCGACCGACACCATTCCGACCGACACCATTCCGACCGACACCATTCCGACCGACACGAATCCCCCGCCCCCCCCGCCGTCGTGCCGCGAAGGGGTGGTCGTGGCCACGGTGCGGAGCAACGCCGCCGGCCGCTACGAGGCGAGCCGCCTCCGTCCCGGGGTCTACACGGTCATCGTGGAGCCGCCCGCCGGCTCGCCGCTCAGCCCGAACGAGTTCTGCGGCCTGCCGGTCCGTGGTGGCGCGCCGACCCGGTTTGATGCCTTCTTGTGGCGTGGGCCCGGGCCCGACCCGATCCCCGTCGACTCCAATTGAAGACCACGCTCCCGTTGGTCAGCAACGAGGCGCGGCCACCCGGGGACCGGGTGGCCGCGTTGCTGCCAGGTGCGAACGGTGGGACTCGAACCCACACGGGTTTCCCCACAGGATCCTAAGTCCTGCGCGTCTGCCAGTTCCGCCACGCTCGCGTGTGACCAATATATCGCCCCTCCGGCTCCCCGTCCCGGCCGGACCGAATGCCTGACGTTGGGACACCGCCACCGCGGGTGACCGGGGTCACTGGTCCCGGCGCTGGCCCACCGCTATGCTGACCTCGGTCGGGCCCGGGTCCATCGGGCCGCCTTGTCGGGCCGCGGTGTCTGCGCGGCATCGGGCGAAGGCGCGAATGCTCTCCTTCCGGGGAGGACTCGCGCCTTCTTCACGTTCCCGGGGGAGCGATGCGACGCATGCTGCGGGTCATGACGGTCACGGGAGGCCTGCTGGCTGCCGCACAGGCGGTCGAGGCGCAGGGCATCCCCTCCCTCCGCCCCACGGCGGGCACCTATGCCGCCCTGGTCGCGGTGTCCCCCCGCCGCGCGGGCGACGCTCCCTGGGGCACGACGGAACTGGCCACCGCGATGGGCTCGCGCGGCAAGCGGCGCGAAGGATCCGTGCTCATCATCGTCGGGCTGGCGGGGATCGTCACCGGCCTGGTCATCGACGAAAGCCTGGTCGCTGTCGCGGGGGCCGGGGTGGCCGGCGTGGGGCTGTATCTGTACCTGAGCAATGACGGGACGATTCACGTCGACCCCTGACGGGTCGGCGTCTCCTCCGAAGCGAAGGCGTATCATGGATTCACCCGAACGGCGGCGCCCGTCGGAGCGGGCCGAGCGGTGGCAGCGGCACTGCCGGACCTTCCAGGTCCTCAGCGCGACCGGGGAGGCGCACCCCCCTCGACAGTTTCGAGTGTGCCATCCACGTCCTGGCGCCGGTGTGCCGGCACCGCGCCGGCCCTTGAACGACGAACGGCGCGGGAGCATGAGCTCCCGCGCCGTTCGTTCGCTGCGGCCGCGCCGCCGGGCTACTGCAGCCGGATCCGGAGGATCCGGGACCGCTCCAGCCGGACGTTGTACACCTTGAGGGTCACGATCGCCCCCTTGCCCGCGTCGCGGATCGCCGCCCGGAGGTCGGCCTCGGTGCGGACCGACTTGCCCTCGATGGCGGTGATGATGTCGGGCCCGTTGTCGGCCGGCGTGAACAGCTGCTCGTAGCTCGGGCCGTTCGGGTCCACCTCGGTCACGATCACGCCCCGGGTCTCGCGGTCGAGCTCGAACTGCTGCGCGATCTGGGGGGTGAGCGCCTGCACCGAGATGCCCAGTTCGTCGAACGAGACCGATTCCTCCGTCGGGGCCGCCTCGGGCTTCTCCTGCGCGTCGCTGGCGGCGGAGTCGTCGCTGGCCTGCTCCATGAGGCGCACGGAGAAGGTCTTCCGGATGCCGCCCTTCCGCGCCACCTCGACCTTGACGGTCTCGCCGGGGTGCCGGAAGCCCACCAGCTGCTGCAGCTGCGCCACGTAGTTCACCGGCTGCCCGTCGATGCTGATGATCACGTCGCCCTGCTCGAGGCCTGCCCGCTCGGCCGGTGACTGCACCCCCTCCGGGAAGCCGCCCACCACCACGCCCCGGATCTCCTTGAGGCCCACGTACGCCGCGTCGTTTTCGGTGGCGTCCCCGACCTCGATGCCCAGGGCCGCGCGCTGCACCTTGCCGTTGGTCACCAGCTGGTTCATGACCACCCGCGCCAGGTTGATCGGGATCGCGAAGCCGTAACCCATGTAGGTGCCGGTCTCGCTGGCGATGGCGCTGTTGATGCCCACCACCTCGCCCCGCACGTTGATGAGCGGCCCGCCCGAGTTGCCCGGATTGATGGCCGCGTCGGTCTGGATGAAGTCGCCGATGGCGGCGCGGGAGCGCGCCAGGCCGTCGAGCCGGCGGCCCTTGCCGCTGATGATGCCGCTCGTGACGGTGAAGGTGAACTGGTCGCCCAGCGGGTTCCCGACCGCCAGCACCCAGTCGCCGATGCGGGTGTTGTCGCTGTTGCCGAACGCCGCCGGCTGCAGCCGGGGCGCGTCGATCTTGACCACGGCCACGTCGGTCAGCGGGTCGCTGCCGATCACCTTGGCGGTGAACTCACGCCGGTCGAAGAGGCGGACGGTCACCTTCTCGGCGCCCTCCACCACGTGATTGTTGGTCAGGATGTAGCCGTCGGCGGAGACGATGAAGCCGGAGCCGCTGCCCCGCTCCACCTGCGGGCCCCGCGGCTGGCCGTGGAAGAACTGCTCCATGCCCGGGGGCAGGCGCCGCGCCCGCTCCGTCCGCTGGCTGCGGATGAACACCACGCTCGGCCGGACCTGCTCCGAGACCGCGGCAAACGCATCGGACAGCTCGGTGAGGACCCGGGCCTGGGGGATCGCCGGCGCCTGCGTCGGCTGGATGCCCGCGGGCCGGACCCGCTCCTGCGCCACACCCCGGCTCGGCAGGTCGAGCAGGCCGGCGAACAGCAGGCCCAGCGCGAAGGCGAGGGTGATGAGGCTGCCGAACTTGAGCCAATTGAGTGTGCGAACCGACATCGGAATCTCCGAATCAGGGCTGGTGGAATCTAACCCTCTGTTGATGCCCGGTCGGTGGCGCAGGTCGCACCACCCCACCCGGCGCGCGGGAAACGGGAAACGGGAACCGGGTGGCAGCCGCCTCGTCGACCATGACGGCGGGCCGCCTCCCGTTTCCCGCTCCCATCAGCTGTGCTAACCGCTTGGCGCCGAGCCGGTTACGACTTCTTGGAGTCGTCCACGATCTCGTAGTCTGCCTCGACCACGTCGTCCTTGGGCTTCTCCGCGGAGCCGGCGGTGCCGCTCTCTCCGGTGCTGCCCCCGGTCGACTGGGCCGCCTGGTACAGCGAGGCGCCGGCGGCGGAGTAGGCCCCGTTGAGTTCGTCCAGGGCCTTCTGGATCAGCTCCGGGTCGCCGGTCTTGAGCGCGCCCTTCGCGCCCTCGACCGCGTTGTCCAGCCGGCTCTTGGCATCGGCCGCCAGCCGCTCGACCCATTCCTTGCTGTCCTTCTCCACCTTGTAGACCAGCGCGTCCAGCTGGTTGCGGGCCTCGATCTGCTCCCGCCGCTTCTTGTCCTCGGCGGCGTGGGACTCCGCGCCCTTCACCATCTTCTCGATCTCGGCGTCCGACAGCCCGCTCGAGGCCTCGATCCGGATCTTCTGCTCCTTGCCGGTGGCCTTGTCCTTGGCCGAGACGTGCAGGATGCCGTTGGCGTCGATGTCGAAGGTCACCTCGACCTGCGGCATCCCGCGCGGGGCCGGCGGGATCCCGGTCAGCTGGAACTTGCCGATGGTCCGGTTGTCGATGGCCATCTGGCGCTCGCCCTGGAGCACGTGGATCTCGACCGTGGTCTGGTTGTCCTCGGCGGTGGAGAAGACCTCCGACTTCTTCGTCGGGATGGTCGTGTTCCGCGGGATGAGGACGGTCGTCACGCCGCCCAGGGTCTCGATGCCGAGCGACAGCGGCGTCACGTCGAGCAGCAGCACGTCCTTGACCTCGCCGCCCAGCACGCCGCCCTGGATCGCCGCGCCGATCGCCACCACCTCATCAGGATTCACCGACTTGTTCGGCTCCTTGCCGAAGAAGTCCTTGACGATCTGCTGGATCTTCGGGATGCGGGTGGAGCCGCCGACCAGGATCACCTCGTCGATGTCCTTGGGATCGAGCCCCGCGTCCTTCAGGGCCTGCTGCATCGGCGGCAGGGTGCGCTGGATGAGGTCGTCCACCAGCTGCTCGAACTTGGCCCGGGTCAGCTGCACATTGAGGTGCTTGGGCCCGGACTGGTCCGCCGTGATGAACGGCAGGTTGATGTCGGTCTGCTGGGTGCTGGACAGCTCCATCTTGGCCTTCTCCGCGGCCTCCTTGAGCCGCTGGAGCGCCATCGCGTCCTTGGAGAGGTCGATCCCCTGGTCGCGCTTGAACTCCGCCACCAGCCAGTCGATCAGGCGCTGGTCGAAGTCGTCGCCGCCCAGGTGGGTATCGCCGTTGGTGCTCTTCACCTCGAAGACGCCCTCCGCCAGCTCCAGCACGGAGATGTCGTAGGTGCCGCCGCCCAGGTCGAAGACCGCGACCTTCTCTTCCTTCTTCTTGTCGAGCCCGTAGGCCAGCGCCGCCGCCGTCGGCTCGTTGATGATCCGGAGCACCTCGAGGCCCGCGATCTTGCCCGCGTCCTTGGTGGCCTGCCGCTGCGAATCGTTGAAGTAGGCCGGGACGGTGATCACCGCCTTCTCGACCTTGTGGCCCAGGTAGTCCTCGGCCGTCTGCTTCATCTTCTGGAGGATCATCGCCGAGATCTCGGGCGGCGTGTACTTCTTGCCCGCGATCTCCACCGAGGCCAGCCCGTTCGGCCCGCTGTCGACCCGGTAGGGCACGCGCCGGGACTCCTCCGTCACTTCGGAGATCTTCCGGCCCATGAAGCGCTTGATCGAAAAGATGGTCTGCTTCGGGTTGGTCACCGCCTGCCGCTTGGCCACCTGACCCACCAGCCGCTCGCCGTCCTTGGTGAACGCCACCACGGAGGGAGTGGTCCGACCGCCCTCGGCGTTGGGGATGACGACCGGGTCGCCCCCCTCCATGACCGCCACCACTGAATTGGTGGTGCCGAGGTCGATGCCAATGATCTTGGAGCCCATGTCCTGGTCCTTTCACTTGCCGTGAGATGGGCCGGCGCCTGTTAAGGCTTTGCCGGCCAACGCGTTCGGCGTCGGCCGCCTGCAGGGCAAGCGGCGTACCGCGAAAACCTGCCTTTTTGGCCTGAAATGGCAGAGGGGAAAGCGGGGGCATGGGGGGCTGGCAGGACGAGGCGGCCGACCTGCCAGCCCGGGGACCCCTTGGGGGGCGCTACTTGATCCGCTCCAGCGCGTCCTTGATCCAGCGGCTGTCGGGGAACTGCGCGGACAGGGCGGTCAGGGCCGCGCGGGCCGAGTCGGGGAAACCAGCGGCCACGTAGATGTCCGACCGCATCAGGCCCAGCCGGATGGCGAAGCGCGGATCGTCCGCAGGCACCGCGAACTGGTCGAGCGCGGCCAGTGCACCCGAGAAGTCCTTCCGGTCCTGGAACTGGGATTCGATCACCAGCAGGCGGACCCCCGCATCCTCGGGGTGCTGGCGTGCGAGCTCGTCCGTCAGGCGCGCGGCTTCGTCGGCCCGGCCGGCCTTCCGCGCGGCCGCCGCCTGGTGATACAGCCCGGCGGTCAGGAGCCGCTGCACGTCGGCCGGCTCGCCGGACCGGGTCCCCACACCGCCCGCATAGCTGTAGACCAGCTCCCCACCGGCTTCACCCGCCCGGTAGAGTGCGCCGAGGCCCGCGAGGCCCGCCACGCCCGAGGCCACCAGGAGCCACTTCCCCGCCGGCTTCTGGCGCAGGGCCACGCCGGCCACCTCCAGCAGCCCGATGAGCAGGAAGACGTTGCGGGCCCACTCGCCCGCTTCCTCGTGCTCGTGAACGGCCTCGCGAGCGCCGGGGATGCGCTCGGCCGGGCCGTGCGCTGCCTCGCCGGACTGCGTTGCGGCCACCGCGGCCACCGCGGCCACCAGCAGCAGCACGGTGGCGGCGGGCTTGGTCCACGCCAGGGCGCCGCTCAGCGAGACCAGCCGGAACAGCACGCCCACGATGCCAAGGGCCACCACGAAGTGGACGATCTGGGGATGGAGGACGCCGATGTCTGCCATGAGAGGCTCGGGTAAGGGTGGAGTGCGGCGCGGGCGGCCGGGGATGCGCCCGCCAATATGGGCGGCGACGCAGCGGTTGTCACCCGCGCACGGGCCGGGGATATTCCCGCATGCTGCCGATCCGCGACGAGAACCCGACGCTCCGGCCGCCGGTGATCACCTACGCCCTCATCGCCCTGAATGTTGGGGTGTGGGTGCTGGTGCAGGGGATGGGGGCCGAGCCGCTGCTCACCCGGTCCATCTGCGCCTACGGGCTCATCCCGGCCGACCTGCTGGGCCACCTCGGGATCGGCATCCCGGCGGCGGACGGTGTGTGCCCCGCGGCATTGACCGGCGGTGTCCTGGTGCCGCTCAGCTCCATGTTCCTGCACGGGAGCTGGATGCACCTGATCGGGAACATGTGGTTCCTGCATGTCTTCGGCAACAACGTCGAGGACGTCATGGGCCGGGGGCGCTTCCTGCTCTTCTACCTGCTGTGCGGGCTGGCCGCGGCCGGGGCCCAGACCGCCGCCGGGCCCGGCTCGCTCATCCCGATGGTCGGTGCCTCCGGCGCCATCGGCGGGGTGATGGGCGCCTACGTGGCCCTCTACCCGCGCGCCGGGGTGGTGACCTTCGTCTTCCTCGGCATCTTCGCCCGGATGATGGTGATCCCCGCGTTCGTGATGCTGGGGTACTGGTTCCTGCTGCAGCTGCTGAGCGGCGCCGTGGCGCCCACCGAGGGAGGCGGCGTCGCCTTCTGGGCGCACGTGGGCGGCTTCCTCGGCGGGCTGCTGCTCATGCCGCTGTTCCGCGATGCCGACCTGCTGGCCGCCCACCGCTCCGTCCACGGAATCCGCTGATGCCCGCTGCCTGGCTGCTGCCGCTCCTCGACGTCCCGCTGGCCGCGCTGGTGGACCATACCCTGCTCAAGCCCGAAGCCACGGCCGAGGAAATTGCCCGGCTGTGCGACGAAGCTGCACGGCTTCGCTTCGGCGCCATCTGCGTGCATGGCCAGTGGGTGGGCGAGGCGGTGGCCCGCCTGCGCGGCAGCCGGGTGGCGGTGGTCGCGGTCGTCGGATTTCCCCTCGGCGCCAACGGCCTGGTGGCCAAGGCCGCCGAGACCCGCCTCGTGGTGGCCGACGGCGCCAGCGAGGTGGACATGGTCCTGCCACTGGGCTCGGTGAAGGGTGGTCGCTGGGAAGAGGTCCGCGACGAGGTGACCGCGGTCGTCGACGCCGCGAGGGGCCGGCCGGTGAAGGCCATCGTGGAGTCCGCCGCGCTCACGCCGCGGGAACTCGAGCTGGCATGCCGTGCCGCCGTCGACGCCGGGGCGAGGTACCTGAAGAGCTCGACCGGGTTCCACCCCGCGGGCGGGGCGACCGTCGAGGCGGTGGAGCTCATGCGGCGTGTGGCGGGTGACCAGGCGGGGGTGAAGGCCTCGGGGGGCATCCGGACGGTCGAGGATGCCCTGCGGATGCTCCGGGCGGGCGCCAGCCGGCTGGGCACCTCCGCTGCGGCCGGCTGGGCGGCGGTGGCCGCGGGTCGGCCGCTGGGTGACCTGCTCGCGGCCGACGCCGGCCGCGCGGGCGCCTCGGCCTAGACGGCTGGCTCGACCTTCACCTCGCGCGCCATCACGCGCGCCAGCACGTCGGCCTGCTCCTCGGCCCCCCAGCACTCCAGCGCGAGGTCGGCCCCGGCGTAGCGGGGCACCGCCTTGATGGTGAGCCGGGTGGGGCAGACCTCGAGCGCCAGCTTCTCGACGATCGCCGTGTGCCCGCGGTCGAGTCCCTCCGCCACCCGCAGCATCCCCGCGAGCCGCCGGACCACCTGCTGGTCGGGCTTGGGCAGCGCCCCGAACACGGCGTGCTGCTTCCGGGGGCCGCGGCGCCGGTGGTAGCGGCTGATGAGCGCCACCAGCTGCCGCTCGCGGGGCGAGAAGGGCAGCCGCTCCGCGTGGATGATGAGCTGGTAGCTGTGCTTGTGGTGCTTGCGGTAGCTCACCAGCTGGCCGACGTCGTGCAGCAGCGCGGCCGCCTCGAGCAGGCCCCGCTCCTCGGGGGCGGCATCGAGCTTGTCGGACAGCAGGTCGAAGAGGTTGAGCGCGAGCACCCGGACATGCTCGGCGTGGCGGCGGTCCACGTGGCACCGCTCGGCGAACTCGCGGATGAGCCGCAGCGGCTCCACCGCCGCCGGGGCCACCGCGGCCCCCGCCATCTCGAGCAGGAGCCCCTCCCGCAGTCCGAAGGCGCTGACCTTCACCTCGCGCGCCTCGATCCGCTCCAGCACCTCGGCGGTCACCGCCAGCCCCGCCAGGATGATGTCCGCCCGTTGCGGCGACAGCCCCTCCACCTGGGCGCGCTTGTCGGCGCTCATGCCGGTGAGCCAGTCGAGCAGGTGCTCCACCTCCGCGATGGTCACGCTGGCCCCATGCACCGGGTCGGCGGCGGAGAGCCCGCGGCGCGCGGCCGCCATCCGGCCCAGGTTGGTGAACGAGCCGCCTGACCCGATAAGGGTGGGGGCCGCCCAGTCGCGGATCGGCAGCTTGCGGCGGAACTGGCGCCGCAGGTACTCCCGCAGGCGCTTGACCGCCGCCCGTGGGTCGGGGGCCCCGGCCAGGTGCAGCTCGGTGAGCCGCACCGCGCCGAAGGGGAGCGACAGGCTGTGCTCGATCAGGCCGTCCACCGCGCCGATCAGCTCCAGGCTTCCGCCGCCGATGTCGGCCACCACGGTGCGCCCGCCCTCCAGCGGGAAGTGATGCGCCACCGAGCGGTAGGAGAGCGCCGCCTCGGTGTCCGCGTCGATGATCCGGAGGTCGAGGCCGACCTCCTCCTTGACCCGGCGGATGAACGCCTCGCCATTGGTGGCCTCCCGCACGGCGGCGGTGGCCACCGCCGCCGTGCGGGTCACGCCGCGGCGCTCCGCCACCCCGACCATCAGGCGCAGCGCCTCGATGGCGCGGGCCATCGCCAGGTCGTCGAGGCGGCCGGTCTGGGCCACGCCAGCGGCCAGCCGGGGCTGCTCCTTCACCTCGTCGATCACCGTGATGCCGGACTCGGGCCCGTACTCGGCCACCAGCAGGCGCACCGAGTTGGAGCCGACGTCAATGGCGGCGAGGCGCTCGCGGCGCTCGGGGAGGGCGACGACGGTCATGCGGCGGGGGGGCTCCGGTGCGTGCCCGAGGCGCGGGGCTCGCCCCGGTCCTCGGCATGGTGCTTGATGGACTTCCCTTCGACCAGGAAGACGACATCCTCCGCCACGTTCGTGGCCAGGTCGGCCACCCGCTCCAGGTTGCGGCTCACCAGGAACAGTTCCATCCCCGCGCCGATCATGTGCGGGTCTTCCATCATGTGGGTGAGCAGGATGCGGAACACCGAGCGATGCAGGGTGTCGACCTTGTCGTCCCGGAGGCAGATCTCCCTCGCCTCGTCGGCGTCGCCGCGGATGAAGGCCTCGAGGGCGTCGGAGAGCATGTCGCGGGCCAGCCGGGCCATCTCGACGATCTCGGGCTCCGGGGTGATGGGCCGGGCCTGGGCCAGCCGCGCCGCCGACTGGGCGATGTTCACCGCGTGGTCCCCCACCCGCTCGAGGTCGTTGGCGATCTTGAGCGCGGAGGTGAGCATGCGCAGGTCGCGCGCCATCGGCTGCTGCAGGGCCAGCAGGTTGATGCAGGTCTCCTCGACCTCCATCTCCATGGTGTCGATCACCCGGTCATTCTGGATGACGGCCTGTGCCTTGGTGCCGTCCCGCTCGAGCAGTGCCTCCACGGCGAGGCCCAGGGCCGCCTCGGCCTCACCGGACATGGTGAGGAGGCGGACCTTGACGTCGTTCAGCTCGTCGTGGAAGTGCCGGTGCATGTCGACGCTCATCCGAATCTCCCCGTAATGTACGCTTCCGTGCGCTCGTTCGCCGGGGTGGTGAAGACCCGCTCCGTGTCGCCGGTCTCGATCAGCTCGCCCCGGTCGAAGAAGGCGGTCACGTCGCTGACCCGCGCGGCCTGCTGCATGTTGTGGGTGACGATCACGATCGTGTAGGCGGCCTTGAGCTCGAAGATCAGCTCCTCGACCTTCTGGGTGGCGATCGGGTCGAGCGCCGAGCAGGGCTCGTCCATCAGCAGCACGTCCGGCTGGTTGCCGAGGGCCCGCGCGATGCAGAGCCGCTGCTGCTGCCCGCCCGAGAGCCCGGTGCCCGGCTCGTCGAGGCGGTCCTTCACCTCGTCCCACAGCGCGGCCTGGCGGAGGCAGCGCTCCACCACGTCCGGCACGTCCCGCCGGGGCACCAGCCGGTTGAGCGTCGGGCCGTAGGCCACGTTGTCGTAGATCGACTTGGGGAACGGGTTGGGGCGCTGGAAGACCATCCCCACCCGCTGCCGCAGCGACACCAGGTCGGTGCCCGGCGCGAAGATCGAGGTGCCGTGGAGCAGGATCTCCCCCTCGTACCGATGGGCGGGGATGAGGTCGTGCATCCGGTTGATCGAGCGCAGGAAGGTCGACTTGCCGCACCCCGACGGGCCGATGATCGCCGTGACCATCCGCGGGGCGATGTCGAGGGTGATCCCCTTGAGGGTCGGTGTGCGGCCGTCATAGCTGAAGCGGAAGTCCCGCGCGCTGACCGCCGGGGCGGTGCCCGGTGCCGTGGCGGGCCCTGCGGCGCGCGGCGTCAGGGTCGTGCGCAGCAGCGGCAGGGCCGGCGCGGCGGCGGGACTCGGGGCCGGCACGGAGCCGGGTCGCGCGGGGTTCGTGGTCATGGGGCTCATCCGAAACGTCCCGTGATGTAGGCTTCCGTGCGCTCTTCGCGCGGGGCGGTGAAGATCTGCCGGGTGGGGCCGGTCTCGACCATGGCCCCCATGTAGAAGAACGTCGTGGTGTCGCTCACCCGGGCCGCCTGCTGCATGTTGTGGGTGACGATCACGATCGTGAACTCCTGCTTGAGCGCGAACACCAGCTCCTCGATCCGCTGGGTCCCGCCCGGGTCGAGGGAGGCGGTGGGTTCGTCGAGCAGCACCACCTCCGGCCGCGGGGCGATGGTCCGCGCGATGCACAGCCGCTGCTGCTGGCCGCCCGAGAGCGCCAGTGCGCTCGCCCCCAGGCGGTCCTTGACCTCGTCCCACAGCGCCGCGTGCCGGAGCGACCGCTCCACCACCTCGTCGAGCGTCGCCCGGGGCACACGCCCGTTGAGCCGGAGCCCCGCCGCCACGTTGTCGTAGATCGACATCGTGGGGAAGGGGGTGGGCTTCTGGAACACCATGCCGATCCGGCGCCGCAGCTGCATCGGGCTCACCTTCGCGCCGTAGATGTCCTCCCCGTCGAGCAGCACCTTGCCGGTGATCCAGCCCCCCTCGGAGAGCTCGTGCATCCGGTTGAGCGTGCGCAGGTAGGTGGACTTGCCGCAGCCCGACGGGCCAATGAGCGCGTTGACCGTGTTGGCCCGGAACGCGAGCGAGACGTCCTTCACGGCGGTGAACTTGCCGTAGACCGCCGTCAGGTGCTCGGTGGCCAGGCGCGTCGCGGGCTCAGCCATGGCCGGCCATCCGTCCCCGCGTGGCGATCCGCGCCAGCAGGCTCAGCGCCAGCACCACCAGGATCAGGACCAGCGCGGCCGCCCAGGCAAACTGGTGCCACTCCTCGTACGGCCCGGTGGCGTACTGGAACACGGTGAGCGGCAGCGCCGCCATCGGCTCGTTCAGGTTGAAGCCGAAGTACTGGCTGCCGAGGGCCGTCAGGAGCAGGGGGGCGGTCTCGCCCGCCACCCGCGCCACCGACAGGAGGCTGCCGGTCACGATGCCCGGCAGCGCCGTCCGGAGGATGATGCTCACGCTGGTACGCCAGCGCGGGTAACCGAGGGCCAGCGCCGCCTCGCGCAGCGAGTGGGGCACCAGCTTCACCAGTTCCTCGGTGGTGCGCATGATCATCGGGATCATGAGCATTGCCAGGGCGCAGCTCCCCGCCAGGCCGGAGAAGTGCTTCTGCCGGGCCACGATCAGGGTCCACGCGAACACCCCCACCACGATCGAGGGTGTCCCGTTCATGACGTCCGCGATGAAGCGCGTGGTGCGCGCCAGCCGCGTCCCGGGATATTCGGCGACATAGACGCCGGCCAGCACGCCCAGCGGAATCCCGATCAGGCTCGCCGCGCCCACGATCATCAGGGTGCCGATGATCGCGTGCGCCACGCCGCCGCCGGTCTCGCCCACCGGCACCGGGGTCCGGGTGAAGAACGCGAGGGACAGGCTGCCGGCGCCCTTGATCACCAGGTTCACCAGGATGAACAGCAGCGGCGCCACCGCCACCAGCACGGCGGCGACCATCAGGCCCACCATGAAGTTGCTCTTCCACCGCCGGAAGATGCGCCGGTTCATGCGCCCTTCCCTCCCTGGGGACCGCGGGAGACCCGCCAGATGAGGAGCCGCGCCACCGCGTTCACCGTCACCGTCACCAGGAACAGCACGAACGCCACGTACGCCAGCGCCGAGAAGTGGATGTCCGTGGCGGCCTCGGAAAACTCGTTGGCGATCACCGCCGCCATGGTATAGCCCGGCGCAAACAGCGACGTGGCGATCTCATGACGATTGCCGATGAGCATCGTCACCGCCATCGTCTCGCCCAGCGCCCGGCCCAGGCCCAGGATCACCGCCCCGATGATCCCCGAGCGCGCGTACGGGACGATCGCCGACATCACGGCTTCCCAGCGCGTGGCCCCGAGCGCCAGCGCGGCCTCCCGCTGGGTCCCGGGCACCGCCAGCAGCACCTCCCGGGCCACCGACATGATGAACGGCATCACCATGATGGCCAGGATGATGCTGGCCGACAGCATCGACGGCCCGTAGATCGGACCCTGGAAGAACGGGAGGAACCCCAGGGTCTCGCGCAGGAACGGGAACACGGTGGACTTGAGGACGGGGATCAGGACGAAGATGCCCCAGAGCCCGTAGACCACGCTGGGGATCGCCGCCAGCAGCTCGATCACGAAGGCGATCGGCTGGCGGATCGCCCGGGGCGCGAACTCGGTCAGGTAGATCGCCACCCCGAGCGACAGGGGCACCGCGATCAGCAGGGCCAGCAGGGAGGAGAGCAGGGTCCCGAAGATGAGGGGGAACGCGCCGAACTCCTCGGCCACCGGGTCCCAGGTCCTGCCGGTGACGAAGCCCAGCCCATACCGGGCGATGGCGAGGTGGGCACCGGTGTACAGCTCGTAGACCAGGAAGGCCATGAGGATCGGCACCGCCAGCGCCGCGCCCGTCAGGACCAGCCGGAAGAGACGATCCCCGTGGCGGGATCCTTCGAGGGTGCCCGTGGCTCCGGGAGCGGCGGCCCCGTCCGGGATGGTGGTGGTTGCCATGGGCGGGAGTGTACCGGGGCCCCCTCCCCGATCAGTCACGGGATTGTAACGGACAGGTCACGTCGCCCGGGAAGACGAGCGGGACCGGGGCACCGCCCCGGTCCCGCCGCCCCACGTTGACCTGCCATGTCGCGGACTAGTTCATGGCCAGCGGCTTGCCGGCGCCCTTGAGGTTCTTGACCTTCTCGAGGGCGAGCGCGCGGACCTCGGCCGGGAGCGGCGCATAGTGCAGCTCCTTCGCCATGTTCTGGGCCTCATCGCCCAGCATCCAGCTGAGGAAGTCCCGGATGAGCTTCGCCTTGTCGGTCGCGGGGTTGTCCAGCCGGATCAGCAGCCACGTGAACGAGGCGATGGGGTAGGCATCGGCGCCCGGAGCATTGGTGATCGAGACCCGGAAGTCGGTCGTCTTGGGCAGCTTGGCGCCCGCCGCGGCGGCCGTCACCGACTCGAGCGACGGCACGATGAACTTGCCGGCGGCGTTCTTGACCTGGGCGTAGGGCAGCTGGTTGGCGATGGCATAGATCAGCTCGACGTAGCCCACGGCCCCTTCCACCTGCTTGATCTGCTGGGTCACGCCCTCGTTGCCCTTGCCGCCGAGACCCACCGGCCAGTTGACCGAGGTGGCGTACCCGACCTTGTCCTTCCATTCCCGGCTGAACTTGTTCAGATAGTCGGTGAAGATGTAGGTCGTGCCCGACCCGTCGGAGCGGTGCACGATGATCACGTCGAGGTCCGGCAGGGCCACGCCCGGGTTGAGCGCCTGGATCCGCTTGTCGTTCCACTTGGTGATGCGGCCCATGAACATGTCGACCAGCGTGTTGCCGTCCAGCTTGAGCTGGGTGGCGCCGAGCGTCGGGAGGTTGTAGGTCACCACCACGGCCCCCAGCACGGTGGGGAGGTGCACCACGTTGCCGTTGACCGCCTGGAGCTGGCTTTCGTTCATCGGACCATCGGTGGCGCCGAAGTCCACCGTGCCCTCGGTGAACTGCCGGATGCCGGCGCCGGAGCCCACCGACTGGTAGTTGATCTGGACGCCGGTCTTCTTGCTGTAGGCGTCGAACCACTTGCTGTAGATCGGGTTGGGGAAGGTGGCCCCGGCCCCGGTGAGCTTCTGCGCCTCGGCCTGGGAGGCAGCACCGGCGGCAAGCAGCGCCACCAGGGCGAGGCGGCCGCGCAGCAGACCAGCGAACATGTAGACGCTCCTTGGACTCGGTTGATCGGCTCGGGCCGCACCTGCGACCCGGGCGGAAGAACGCCGGGGACGGTCACGGACCGCCCCCGGCTCTGTCACGAACCCGTCACGCGGACCTAGAAGCTGACCTGCATCGAGCCCCGGACGCCGGTGATGCTCTTGGCGCCGCTGGCCTGGAAGCTCTGGTGGTCCACCCCGACCCGCAGCAGCGCCTTGCTCGACATGTAGAAGGCGACCGAACCGGTGATCAGCGTTGCGCCGTCATTGTCCGTGTCGGTGTCCGGGTCGGCGATATCCACCCGCAGCGAGGGCTCGACCGCGTACAGCCAGGAGGTCGGGCTGGTGGTCCGGATGTTGTACGCCGCCAGGCCCTGGATACCGAGCATCTTGGTACGCCCGGCATTGGCCTGCTCGCCGCTCAGCACCTCGGCCAGCACGTAGAGGCCCGGCTCGCCCACCTTGCTCCACTGCGCGTCCACGCCGTAGCCCTTGTTGCGGAAGGCGCTGTCGGCGGCAAGGATCTGGTCATGCGAGAAGTACGCGCCGCCCACGCTCAGCTTGCTCCAGAGGTCCGCCGAGGCCCGGACGCCGAACGACTTGGCGTTGTTGTTGTCGTTGAGCGACTCACCGCGCCCGTTGTAGATGCCCGCCACCAGCGAGACCATCCGGCCGCTGGGATCGAGCTTCCGTTCCACCCGCCCGCTGATGCCGACGTCATGGGAAAGCAGGCCCTGCTTCTCGAACAGCTCATTGCTCTGGACGGCGAGCAGACCGCGCCCGGCGCCCCGCTCGATCGAGGGCAGGTTGTTCGAGGAGGTCAGCTCGTAGCGGCTGAAGGGACGCTTCTCCTGGCCGAACCGCAGCGTGAACGCCGTGGGGGCCTCCGGCTTGGACAGCCGGACGTCGATCCAGGCGTCGCGGAGGCGGATGCCGCCGTTGCCGTTGGTGCACTTGGTGGTGACCGTGTTGGCCAGGGTATCCAGCGTCGAGGTGCAGCTGCTCGAGGCCGCCGCCCGTCCGCCCTCGAAGGACGGCTGGATGTAGGCCGAGATGTACTCGTTCATCTGGACCTTCGCCTCGATGCGCGCCCGGCGGAGGAAGACGTTCGACTGGGGACCGGTCGTGGCGGCGTAGTCCTCGTTGCCGAAGTAATAGAACTGGGTCTGCAGCCGGCCGGTGACCTTGACGCTCGGGTACGTGGTCTGGGCCGCGGCCGACGCCGCGCCAAGCAGGGAAAGCAGGCCGACGCCGATCAGGCGGGTGCGCAACATGACGGTCCTCTAGGCGAGTGTGTGACGTGGGGACGACAGCGCGCCGCCCCGGTGACGCGCCAAATCACGCCGGACAGCGTCACGGACGATGTCAGGAACGGTAACGCAACGGTAACGACGCCCGAAACGGCGTGTGTCAGCGGCTGCTGGGGATGAAATCCGCAAAGGGGTCGCGGAACAGGGCATCCTCCGAGGACAGGACCAGGGCGAGCAGTGCCGCCTGGCCCGCGGCGGGGCGCGGCCGGGGCACTGGAACCCCGGTTTCCGGGCCCGACTCGGGCTGCCCGGGCCTGCCGCCGGGATGCGGCGCGGCCCCGCTCATGCCAGCACCGCGGCAGGGCTGAAGGCCTCGCTGAGGATCCGTCCCTCGTACTGCGCCGGGACCGGCGCTCCCAGGCTCCAGAGAATGGTTGGCGGGATGTCGAGCAGGTGGGCGGACCCCTCCGGCACCTCGGTGCGCTGCACCCCCCCGCCCAGGAGCAGAAGGGGGATCCGGTCGTTGATCGGGTGCGGATGATCGTGGTCGTTGGGGAGCACCCCGCCACCACCGTGGTCGGCGGTGATGATCACCAGGTTCTCGGGGTCGTCGAGCAGCGGCTCGAGATGGTGCAGGCCCCGGTCAATGATCGCGGCGGCCTGGAGGTAGGGCCCCGACATCCAGCCCCAGGCGTGCCCGGCGATGTCCGTGTCGTTGACGTAGGCCACCGCGAAGGAGGGCCCGGCGCTGGTGGTGAGCTGCAGCGCCGCCTGCTCGAACAGCAGCCCCGGGGCGCCCGTGCCGCCGCCCAGCCGCGACACGCCACCGAGGCGCAGGAGGGCGCCGGCCATCCACCGGGTCGCCCCGCCGAGGGCGGGGGCCAGGATCGTCGTCTCGACGCCGTGCCGCCGCAGTTCGATCGGCAGCGGGGCCAAGCCGCGGACCCGGCCCAGCCGGGTCAGGCTCGGGTGATCGACACCGTGCCGCGCCGGGGAGACGCCGGTGGCAAGCGAGGTGAGCGCGGCCACCGTGACGCTCGGCCGCACCGTGGTGGCCAGGCCGGCACGCCAGCCGCTCGCCATCAGGCGATCGAGTGTCGGCATGGCCTCCGGTGTCACGGCATCAGGGCGGAGCCCGTCAATCACGACCAGCAGGACCCTCCGGTACCCAGCAGGCACGAGCGCTCCATGTGTAGAGTCGTAGAGCAAGTGTCGGTCCGGCGTGTCACCGATCCATGATCCTGCGGTCCCGGAACAGGCACGCCGCGGGGCCTGTCGCCGGATCGTGACGCCGCCGTGGTCCCGGCGCGACGCCGTAGCCTGAGCCTTTCCGGATGCGAATCCTCTATTGCACCGACACCTTCCGGCCCGAGGTGAACGGGGTCACCACGGTGCTCGCGACCATGCGGGACGGCCTGCGCCGCCGCGGGCACGAGGTGATGATCCTCTGCCCCAGGTATGAACGCCCCACCGACGACGAGGCCGGGCTGCTCCGCCTCGCGGCGACGCCCTGCCCGGGTTACGCCCAGGTCCGGCTCTCCTGGCCCTGGGGTCGCGGCCTGGCGCGGCCGCTCGACGCCTTCGATCCCGACCTGGTCCACCTGGTGACGGAGGGTCCGCTCGGGCTCTTCGGCGCCGCGTATGCCAGGCGCCGCGGCCTGCCGGTGGTGACCTCCTTCCATACGGACTTCCCCAGGTATGCCGCCCGGTACCTGGGCCGCTGGGCGGTCGGCCCCACCCGTGCCTGGCTCCGTCGGTTCCATGCCGGGGCGGCCTTCACCCAGACGCCCAGCGCCGCCACCCGGGACGACCTGCTGGCCCTCGGCGTGCCGCGACCCGTCGTCTGGGGGCGCGGGGTGGATACCGCGCTCTTCCATCCCTCACGTCGCACGCGCCCCCGGGGGGCCGCGCCGTTCGAGGTGCTGCACGTCGGGCGGCTCGCGGTGGAGAAGGACGTGGCGACCCTCGTGGCGGCGTTCACCCAGGCCCACGCGCGGCTGGGAACGCGGGCCCGGTTCACGGTCGCAGGGGACGGCCCGGAGGCCGCCGCCGTCCGTACCGCACTGCCCTTTGCGCGGCACCTGGGCTTCCTCGCGCGGGAAACGCTGGCGGGCATCTACGCCGACGCGGAGCTCTTCGTCTTTCCCTCGCCCACCGAGACCTGCGGCCTGGTGGCGCTCGAGGCGCTCGCGTCGGGGGTGCCGGTGATCGGGGCGGCGGCCGGCGGCATCCCGGAGAACCTGCGGGAAGGGATCACCGGCTGCCTGGTGCCGGCGGGGGATCCCGGCGCCTTCGCCGACCGGATCGTGGAGCTGGCGGGGGATGAGGAGCGTCGTGCGGCGATGGGGGAGGCGGCCCGGGCCTTCGCGGTGGGCCGGGACTGGAATCGCGAGCTCGATGAACTCGCGGCGGACTATGCGAGGCTCAGCTGCGCGAGCACGGCCGCGGCCGCGCCGAGCGCCTGGCCGACGAGCACGTCCGTGGCGTAGTGCACCCGCAGGTACACCCGTGACATCCCCACCAGGACGGCAATGGCCAGGGCCGCGAGGCCCGCCGCGGGTGACGCGAGGAACACGCCCACGGCCACCGCCATGGCGGCGGCCGAGTGGCCCGACGGGAACGAGAAGTGGTCGGGGAGGTGCGCCAGCGCCGTGACACCGGGCACGGCGAGCGAGGGGCGCGGCCGGACGACGGTACGCTTGAGGGCCTGCACCGCGAGGTGGGAGAGCAGGTTGGCCGTTCCCGCGACCAGCCCCGCGCCGCGGGTGGCGGGATGCAGCATCAGGGCGAGCGACGCCCCGATCGTCGCCGCGGCCCCGCCGGCATGGGTGATGACCCGGAAGCCGCGATCCATCCAGAACGGCGCCGAGCGGCGCGCCAGCGCGGTGACCAGCCGGCGGTCCTGGGTGGTGAGCCTCAGCAGCATGCGGCGCAGGAAGACCTCCTCGTCCTGTTCGCCGCAATGATCGCCCGCCGGTGTCACGGACCGGCGGTGCCCGCGTCACGACCGGGTGGCGGCCTCGTCGGGAAACCAGCACCGGATCGCGGTGCCCTGTCCCAGCTGGCTCTCGGCCCCTACGCTGCCCTCATGGGCCTCCACCAGGTGCTTCACGATCGCGAGGCCCAGTCCCGTCCCCCCGTCGTCCCGCGCCCGCGCCGGGTCGGCGCGGTAGAAGCGCTCGAAGATGCGGGGCAGGTGGTCGGCCGGGATCCCGGCGCCGGTGTCGCGCACCTCGAGCTGGACGCCGCCATCCCGCCGTGCGGCGCTGAAGGTGATCCGGCCCCCGGCCTGGGTGTGCCGGATGGCATTGTCGAACAGGTTGCTGAGCACCTGCCGGACCGCATCGGGGTCGGCGTGGAGGGAGGCGGCTTCCGGCTGGACGCTGGCGTGGAAGCCGATCTTCCGCTGCTCGGCGCGGTCGGCCAGCAGGCCCCAGCTCTCCCGGGCCACGGCGCCGATCTCCACCGCCTCCGGCGCGGGCCGCCACCCCCCGGACTCGATCTTCGAGAGGTCGAGCAGCCCGTCCACCAGCCGCTGCATCCGGCGGGCGTTGTTGTGGATCACCCCGAGGAATCGCCGCATGGTCTCGGCGTCGGGCGGGTCCTGCACCAGGGTCTCGGCATACCCGGAGATCGAGGTGAGCGGGGTCTTGAGCTCGTGGGAGACGTTGGCCACGAAGTCACGCCGGACCGTCTCCAGGCGGCGCAGCTCGGTGACGTCGTGCAGAACCAGCAGGGCGCCGCCGTGGGCCAGCGGCCGGCCCGAGAGCAGCACCGACTGGCCATCCAGCTCGAGCTCCCGGTCCGGCAGGCGCTGCCCGTCGAGCACGGCATCCACCACCTCACGCGCCGCCTTGGCGCGGAACAGCTGCGGCAGGGCGGGCAGGGGGGCCTCCGGCTCGTAGCCCAGCAGGCGGCGCGCGGCGCCATTGGCGGTCACGATCCGGCCGCGGGCATCGGCGGCGATCACCCCCTCGACCATGGCCTCGACCAGCGCGGCGCTCTCGGCCCGCTCCCGCCGCAGCTCGGCGAAGCGCTCGTCGAGCTGCTGGTGCATCTCGCGCAGGGCCCGCACCAGCTCGTCGATGTCCGGCACGCCGGAGCGGGGGAAGCGCGGCACCGCGCCCTGCGCGATGGACCGGGCCGCCTGGCTGATGGTGGTGAGCGGGCGGGCGATGGAGCGCCCGGCCACGAAGGCGAGCCCCGACCCGATCAGCAGCGCCACCAGCGCCGCCCCGAAGAAGGCACTGTGGACATGGCTCAGGATGGTGTCGGTGGCCGCGAGCGGAGCGGCCACGCGGACCACGCCCGGACCGCCCGGCACGGCCACGTAGAGGAGCGGCCGGTTCACCGTGGCGCTCAGCCGGCGGTCGCTCCCCACCCGGCCCGCCAGCGCCTCCCGGATCTCCGGCCGTTCGGCGTGATTCTCGATCCGGGGGACGCTCTCGGGGGCCTCCTCGCTCTCCGCGACCACCCGGCCATCCGGGGCGATGAGCGTCACGCGGAGTCCCGTCTCGCGCGCGATGTGCGTCACCGCGTCCGGCCACGCCAGCGAATCCCCCGGCAGCGCCCGAGCCACCAGCCGGGCCTCCCGCTCGAGGTTCGCGCGGGTGTCGCGCTCGAGGTCCCCGCGCAGGGCGATCTCCGCGCCCACCACGTGCACCGCGATGGCCACCACGATCACCAGGATCGTGCCCCACACCAGCCGCGCCGCGAAGCTCATGCGCGCCGCGTGGTGCGCTCGGCACCCCGGAACCGGTATCCGAAGCCCCGCACGGTCTCGATCAGGTCGCCGGCCTCGCCGAGCTTGGTGCGCAGGCGCTGCACGTGCATGTCCACCGTCCGGGTCTGGATGTCGGGCTGGGCCTCCCAGACCGTCTCCAGCAGCTGCGGGCGGGTCTGCACCCGTCCCCGGCGCTCCACCAGGGTGAGCAGCAGCTTGTATTCGGTGGCCGTCAGCTCGATCTCCTTCCCGTCGACCGCCACCTTGTGTGCCGAGCGGTCGATCGCGATGGGGCCCGCGGCCAGGGTGGAGCCGCTGGCCACGGCGGGGGCCGCCAGCCGCCGGAGCAGCGCATGGACCCGCAGCGCCAGCTCCGCCGGCGAGAACGGCTTGGTGAGGTAGTCGTCGGCGCCCAGGGAGAGGCCACGGATCCGGTCGGGCTCCTCCCGCCGCGCGGTCAGCAGGATCACCCCGACGTCGCGCGTCTCCTCCCGCCGGCGCAGCTCCGCCAGCACGTCGTACCCGGAGGCGCCCGGCAGCATCACGTCCAGGATGACGATGTCCGGCCGCTCCTCGCGCGCCGCCTTGAGCGCGTCGGGCCCATTGGCCGCCGTGGAGACGCGGTAGCCCGCCTTGGCGAGGTGATATGCCACCAGCGCGGTGATGTCAGGTTCGTCGTCGACCACAAGAATGCGGTGGCTCATGCCGGGCGTTCCTCCAGGGCACTGTCGGTGCGGGTCCGGGCGTGACGGCGGCTGCGTTCGGCGGCCTGCTCGCGCTCGGCACGGTAGACCGGGTCCGCCTGTGAGGCGTCGAGGGCCACCGCCAGCACCCGGCCCAGCGGCTCCGCCGGCCGTCGCAGGCGATAGAGCACGAACTGCGCGATCGGGGTATCCCGGACCAGGCCCAGGTCGCGCAGGATGCGGAGGTGCCGCGACACGGTGGGCTGGGGCAGGTCGAGCAGGAGCACGAGGTCCGACACGAACAGCGGCGCCGCCGTGAGGCAGTTGAGGATCCGGAGCCGGGTCGGCTCCCCCAGGGCCTGCAGCAGGTCCGGCAGGGTCAGGGACGGCGTCATATGCGCCAAAACGAATACACAGCCGGGACCGGAAATGCAAGCGGGGGGTGATGGAACGCATTGCGCGGCCGGAAGGCGCCCAAGGATATTCTGACATGCTCCCTTTCCTTATGATGGCCGGCCTCCTGGTCCCCCCCGCCCAGGCCGATACCGTGCGGCTGGTGGTGGTCGCCACCGCCGATGTGCACGGATACGCGACGGATTGGGACTACCTCCAGAACGCTCCCTGGCCCGGTGGCCTCGCCCGGGTGGCCACCGTGGTCGACTCGCTGCGGGACCGCTACCCCGGCCAGGTGCTGGTGGTCGACGCCGGTGATGCGCTGCAGGGCAGCCCGCTCGCGGCCTACTTTGGCCGCGGGACCGCGCGCGATCCCCATCCCGTCATCGACGCGATGAACACCGTCGGCTATGACGTGGCGACCCCCGGGGACCACGACTTCGACTTCGGGCTGCCGGCGTTCCAGCGCGCCATCGCCGGCTCGACCTTCCACTGGGTGAGCGGGAACCTCCGCGCCCTGCCCGCCGATACACTCGCCCTGGCCGCGTACGTGGTGGTGGTCCGCAACGGTGTGCGGGTCGCCGTGACCGGATTCACCACCCCCGCCGCCATGGTGCTCAACCGGAGCCGCCTCGGCGACCAGCTCCGGGTGGACCGCATCGAGCCGGGCATCGAGCCGGTGCTGCGCGAGGCGCGCAAGGACGGCGACCTGGTGATCGCGCTGGCGCACAGCGGGCTGGGCGGGCGCGCGAGCTACGACACCACCGGGCTCGGCGGGGAGGACGTCTCGGCGCAGTTTGCCGCCGGTCCCAGCCGGCCCGACCTCGTGGTGCTGGGGCATTCGCATGAGGAGATCGTCGATAGCGTCATCCAGGGGGTCCACTTCGTGCAGCCGCGGCCGCAGGGCCGCACCCTCGCCGTGGTGCACCTGACCCTGGTCGGCGAACGGGGCGGTCTCCGCCTGGTGGGGGTGCGCGCGGAGCGGGTGGCGCTGGAGGAGGTGCGGCCCTCGGCCCAGATGGCCCGGCGCCTCGCCGAGCCCCATCGCGCCATGCTGGGGTGGATCTCGACGGTCGTGGGCGAGTCGGACCGGCGCCTGACACTCGCCACGGCACGGGTCGAGGATGTGCCGCTGCTGCGCTGGATGCATGCCGTGCAGCGCCGGGCGAGCGGGGCGTCGCTGTCGCTGGTCCCGGTCTTCGACCCGCGCGCCGGGTTCGACGAGGGCGAGATCACCATGGCCGAGCTGTTCCGGCTCTATCCCGCCGAGTACACCCTGCGCGCGGTGCGGCTGACGGGCGCCCAGCTGCGTGCCGTGATGGAGCAGGGCGCGCGCTACTACTTCGTGGACTCCACGGGACGCGTCGCACCCAACCGGTACGTCGCGGGGCCCAATTTCGAGCTGCTGGGCGGCGCCGCCTGGACCCTCGACCTCAGCCAGCCGCCGGGGAGCCGGATCACCCGGCTGGAGGTGGGCGGCCGGCCGCTCGGGCCGGAGGACAGCGTCACGGTCGCGGTGAGCAGTTACCGGCAGCAGGGCGGCGGGAACGCGACCGCCTTCGCCGGAGCGCCCGTGGTGTACGACAAGGGCGAGGCGATCCGCGACCTCCTCCTCGCCGACCTGGCGCGACGCCACACCCTCCGGGTCGAGACCCTCGGCGAGGCGCAGTGGATGCTGGCCCCGGCCGACTATGCGGAGCGGGCGCGCGCGCTGTTCGTGCGGGGGCCGGCGGCGGCGCCCGCGCCCGAGGCGGCGCCGGCGCCCCTGCAGCTGCCCTCGCCCCCGAGCGGCGAGGAGATCGCGCGGCGCGACTCCATCGCCCGGGCGGAGGCGCGTGCCGAGGCCCGGGCCGACTCGATCGCCCGGCACGCCGTGGCCACGCTCCGGCTGCCCGCCGCGCCCGGACCCGAGGGAGGCGCCTCCCGGCTGCTCGCCGATGCCTACCGCAACGCGCTGCGCGCCGACCTCGGCCTTGCGCGGGGCGACGAGATCCCCGGCGGGCTCCCGGCCGGGCCCCTCACCGCGACGCGACTGGACAGCGCCGTCCCGGACCGTGCACTCCTGCTGCTGCGGATGAAGGGGTCGGATGTCCTGGCGCTGCTGGAGAACCTGCTGGCGGAGCCGGAGGCCTGCTGCGCCCTGGCCGGTGCGCGCGTGGACTACGATCCTCGCCGCAAGCCCTTCGGACGGGTGCGCCGGGTGCGGCTGGCCAATGGGACCTCGCTCAACGCGGCCGGCAGCTACACCGTGGCACTGAGCGCGGCGCTGCTCGCGCCCGATTCCACGTTCCCGCTGGGCGCCACCGACTGCCGCGACGGCCGGGGCTGCCGGACCCCGGGGGCGCTGACCCGCTATGAGGTCACCGCCAGCGATCGCACCAGCCGCGGCATCCTGGCCGATTACCTTCGTCGCCTGCCACAGCCCGTGGCCCTCCCCACCGACCGCCGCCTCGTGCCCAGCCGCTGATGCCTGCCGAACTGCGTGTCTTCCTCAACGAGCAGCCGCTCACGCTCCCGGCCGGCGCCACCGTCGGCGACGCCCTCCGGCTCGCGCAGCCCGACCTGCTCCCGCTGGTCGAGCAGGGGGCCGCGTTCGTCACCGATGGGCGCGGGATCGAGGTCGGCCTCGCCCTGCCGCTGACCGGTGGCGCCATCCTCCGGGCGCAGCGCGCCAGCCGGCGGGGCTGACGCCGCGATGGCGGTTCCCGCGCGGTTCGTGCGGCTGCCCAAGGTGGAGCTGCACGTGCACCTCGACGGCTCGCTCCGGCCGGCGACGCTGCTCGCCCTCGCGGCCGCGGCGCGGTCGCCGCTGCCCAGCCAGGATCCCGAGACCCTGCGCCGACACATGCGGACCGAGGATGCCGACAGCCTGGCGGCATACCTGGAGCGGTTCGACCTCACCATCCCGGTGCTGCAGACGCCCGAGGCGGTCGAGCGGGTGGCGTACGAGATGGTGTGCGACGCGGCCGCGGACGGGGTCCGCTACATGGAGATCCGCTACTGTCCCGCCCTCAGCCTGGCCGGGGGCATGTCGCTCGACGACGTGATCCTGGCGGAGCGGCGCGGACTGGCGCGCGGGGAGGCTGAGACCGGGGTCCGGACGGGGATCGTCAACTGCACCCTGCGGCACCTGCACCCGTCGCAGTCCGAGGCGATCGCCGAGGCGTCGGTCCGCCACCGGCGCCACGGCGTGGTGGGGTTCGACATCGCGGGCGGCGAGGCGGGCCAGCCGGCCGCGCCGCACCGGCACGCCTTCGAGATCGCCGCGCGGGGCGGGCTCGGGATCACGGTCCACGCCGGCGAGGCCGCCGGGCCGGCGTCGATCGCCGAGGCCATCCACGACTGCCGCGCCGCGCGGATCGGCCATGGGACGCACCTCGTCGAGGACCCGGAGCTGATGGCCTACGTCCGCGACCGGCAGATCCCCCTCGAGCTCTGCCTCACCTCCAACCGGCAGACCCGCGCGGTGCCCTCACTCGGGGCGCATCCGCTGCGGCGCTTCCTGGACGAGGGCCTTGCGGTCACCCTCTGCTCCGACAACTGGCTCATGAGCGACGTGACCCTCTCCGGCGAGTACGCGCTCGCCACCGCGACCTTCGGCCTCTCGACCCGGGAGATCCGGCAGCTGGTCTACACCGCGATCGACGCCGCCTTCCTGCCGCTGCCGGAGCGCCGCGCCCTGGGCGCCGAGATGGTGCCGGCGGTGGCGGGGTGGGCGTGAGGGCGCTGGCGGCGGTGCAGGCCGCGGCCACGCGGCTGGGCGCGCTCGAATCGGGGCTCCAGCTCCCGCTCGGGGAGCGACTGATCGGGGTCGCGGGGGTGGCGGCCATGCTCGGGGTCGCCCTGCTGCTGTCGAGCAACCGCGGCCGGATCCGCTGGCGACTCGTGGCGGCGGGCCTCCTGCTCCAGTTCCTCTTCGGGGTGGTGGTGCTCAAGACCGGGGCCGGCCGCGAGGCCTTCGACGTGGCCGGGCAGGGCTTCAACCACCTGATCGGCTTCACCCGTGAGGGGGCGCGCTTCGTCTTCGGCGACCTGGTGGACCAGCCGGCGTTCCTCGCCTTCAGCGTGCTGCCCACGATCATCTTCTTCTCGGCGCTGATGTCGGTGCTGTACCACCTCGGCGTGATGCAGCTGGTGGTCAAGGGCATCGCGTGGGTGATGCAGCGGACGCTGCGCACCAGCGGGGCGGAGACGCTCTCGGCCTCCGGGAACATCTTCCTGGGGCAGACCGAGGCGCCCCTGCTCGTCAAGCCGTTCGTGCGCGACTTCACCCCGTCCGAGCTGTTCGCGGTCATGGTCGGCGGCTTCGCCACCGTGGCCGGCGGCGTGATGGCGGCGTACATCGGGATGCTGTCGGGCCTCTTCCCGAACATCGCCGGGCACCTCCTCGCCGCCAGCGTCATGAACGCCCCCGCCGGCCTCTACCTGGCCAAGATCATGGAGCCCGAAACCGGCGAGCCGCGCACCCGGGCGGCCACCGGGATCGACCTGCCGCGCACCGACGCCAACGTCATCGACGCCGCCGCGGGCGGCGCGCTGCAGGGCGTGCAGCTCGCGATCAACGTGGCCGCGGTCCTCATCGCCTTCGTCGCGCTGGTGGCCCTGCTCAATGCGCTCCTCGGCGGCGTGGGCGCGGTGGTGGGGCTGCCGGGGCTCAGCCTGCCGGGCATCCTCGGGCAGGTGTTGCGGCCGGTGGCCTGGCTGCTCGGCGTCCCCTGGCAGGACACCGCGTACGTCGGCGGCCTGATCGGCCTCAAGACGGTGCTCAACGAGTTCGTCGCCTACGCCCAGTTCGGCCGGGACCTCGGGAACGGCATCGTGCTCGCGCCCCGCAGCGCCCTGATCCTCACCTACGCGCTGCTCGGCTTCGCCAACCTCGGCTCCATCGCCATCCAGATCGGCGGCATCGGCGGGCTGGCGCCCGAGCGCCGCTCGGAGGTCGCGCGGTTCGGCCTGCGGGCGATGATCGCGGGCAACCTCGCCGCCTTCACCTCGGCGGCCATCGCGGGGATGCTCGGCTGATGCGCGGGCTGGACCCGGTGTCGGCGGCGGCCGACGCGCTCGAGCCCTGGCTGGCGGGGGCGCGGCCCGAGGTGGCGATCATCCTCGGCTCGGGACTCGGGCGCCTCACACAGGAGCTCGCCGAGCCCCGGCGGCGGGGCTATCGCGAGGTGCCCGGCTTTCCGCTCCCCGCGGTGGAGGGACACGCCGGCGAGCTCGTGCTGGGGGCGCTGGCCGGGCGGCCCGTGCTGTGCCAGAGCGGGCGCTTCCACGCCTACGAAGGCCACGCGGCCCCGCACCTGGCCCTGCCGGTGCGGGTGTTCGCGGCGCTCGGGATCCGGACGCTCATCGTGACCAACGCCGCCGGCGGCATCCGGCGCACCATGCTCCCCGGCAGCCTGATGCTGCTCGCCGACCAGGTGAACCTGACCTTCCGCAACCCGCTCCACGGCCCGGTGCGGCCCGGGGAGGCGCGCTTTCCCGACATGTCGGCGCCCTTCGACCCGGCGCTCCGGCTGGTGGCGCAGGCGGTGGCGCGCGCGGAACGGATCGCGCTGGCGGAGGGGGTCTATGCCGGGGTCCTGGGGCCCAGCTACGAGACGCCGGCGGAGATCCGGATGCTCGAGCGGCTGGGTGCCGACGCGGTGGGGATGTCCACGGTGCCCGAGGTGGTGGCGGCGCGCGCCGCGGGCCTCGCGGTGCTGGGGGTCAGCGTGATCACCAACTGGGCCGCGGGCCTCGGGGCCACCCCGCTGAGCCATGCCGAGGTGATGGCCGCCGCCGATGCCGCCGGGGCGCGGCTGGTGCGGCTGGTGACCGGGGTGGTGGCGCGGGTCTAGTCGGCGGGCGGGGCGGGCACGCGGTGGTTGAGGGGCCCATGCCCGCCGCCGAGGCCGGGGGCCGTGCGCAGCGCCTGGTGCACGTACTCGAGCCCGTCCGCCACGGCCCGCTCGAGCGGGCGGCCCAGCGCGAGGCCGGCCGTGATCGCGGCGGAGAGGGTGCAGCCGGTCCCGTGGGTGGAGGTGGTGGGGATCCGGGGCCGGGTGAAGTGCCGCACCCCGGCCGGCGTGACGAGCACGTCGGTCATGGCCTCGCCGGCGAGGTGTCCGCCCTTGACGAGGGCGCCGCGGGCGCCGAGCGCGAGCAGGCGCCACCCCGCCAGCTCCATGTCGGCCACGGTGCGCACCGGGGCACCGGTGAGGATCGCGGCCTCATCGAGGTTCGGCGTCACCAGCGCGGCGAGCGGCAGCAGCTCGCTCCGGACCACCGCCTCCGCGGCGGCATCCAGCAGGCGGTCGCCCGAGGTGGCGACCATCACCGGGTCGAGGACATACTCCCGCCAGCCCTGCCGCCGGAGGACGCCGGCCACCAGCCGCACCAGCGGGGCCGTCGCCAGCATCCCGCTCTTGAGCGCCGCCGGGGGCAGGTCCTCGGCCAGCGCGGCGAGCTGGGCCTCGACGATGGCGTCCGGCGCGGGGTGCACGGCGCGGACGCCCCGGGTATTCTGGGCGGTCAGTGCGGTGACGGCGCTGGTCCCGAACACCCCGAACTGGTGGAAGGTCTTGAGGTCGGCCTGGATGCCGGCGCCGCCGCCGGAGTCCGAGCCTGCGATGGTCAGTGCGATCTTCATGGAGAGGCCAGGGAACGCGTGTCGCTCATCAGCACCATCCGGGACTTGCATCGCCGCCGCGCGCGGGAACGCCGGGGCCTGACCCTCGCCGAGGGCGTGCGCCTGCTCGAGGAAGCGCTGGCGGCGGGCATGGAGGTCCAGGGCGCCGCGGTGGCGCCGGCGCTGGAAGGTACACCCCGTGGCACCGCGCTCAAGCATCGGCTGCAGGCGGCGGGTGTGCCCCTCGAGGTGGTCGACGACGACCTGCTTGCCCAGCTGGCCGAGACCGAGCAGCCCCAGGGCGTGGTGGCGGTGGTGGTGCCCCGCGCCTGGTCCCTTGATGCTATCGTTCCCGGGCCCCGGGACGTGGTGCTGGTGCTCGACGGGGTGCAGGACCCGGGCAACGTCGGCGCGCTGGCCCGGACCGCGCTCGGCCTCGGCGCGTGTGCGCTGGTGGCGCTTCCGGGCACGGCGGACCTGGCCAGCCCCAAGGCGCTGCGCGGCAGCATGGGGGCGCTCTTCCGCCTCCCCGCGCTGCACTGCACTACCGACGCGTTCATCGCCTGGGCCCGCGGCGTGGGGCTCTCGCTGTGGACCACGGCGGCAGACGGCACCCCGGTACGCGGCATCACCCGCGAAGGACCGGTGGCGCTGGTGCTCGGGAATGAAGGCGCCGGGGTCCGGCCGGAGCTCAGCGTCGCCGCCGATCGCTCGGTGGCGGTGCCGCTGGCGGGGGGCGTCGAGTCGCTCAACGTGGCGGTCGCCGCGGGGATCCTCCTCTACGAGGTGGCGCGTGAGCCTTGAGCTGTTCACCACCCTGGTGGCCGGTCTCGTCGGCGCGATGCTCGGCAGCTTCCTCAATGTCTGCATCCTGCGCTGGCCCCGGGACGAGTCGGTGGTGCGGCCCCGCTCGCGCTGCCCCGGCTGCAACCAGCTGATCGTCTGGTACGACAACATCCCGGTCCTGTCCTGGCTGCTGCTCCGGGGCCGCTGCCGTCGATGCCAGACGGCGATCTCCGCCCAGTATCCGCTCGTCGAATGCGCCACCGCCCTGCTCTGGGCCTGGATGGGGTGGCGCTACGGGCCCACCGCGGAGGCGGTCCGGTTCGCGGTGTTTGCCACGCTCCTGCTCGGCATCGCCATGACCGACGCGCGTGACTACATCATCCCGCACGAGTTCACCTTCGGCGGCCTCGCGGTGGGGCTTGCGCTCGCCTTCGTGATCGCGCCCGGCGGCCTCGGGGGCGCGGTGTTCGGCGCCTGCGTGGGGGCCGGGCTGCTGTACTTCGTGGGCCTGCTGGGCCGCCTCGTGCTGCGTCGGGAGGCCATGGGCGGCGGGGACGTGGCCATGCTTGCCATGGTCGGGGGATACCTGGGCTGGGAGGCGGTGCTGGCCACCGTGTTCCTCGGAGCCGTGGTGGGCCTGGTGCTGGAGCTCGCGTTGCGGGCCCGGCGGGCGCCCGCGCCGGCCATCTCCCCCGCCGAATCGCCCGTCGAGCCCGCGGGTACGGCTGCTGCCGCCCCGCCTGGCCTGGCTGCCAGTGACGCCTCCCGCCGGCGCGACCTCGCCCTGGTCGGGGTGGCGCTCGTCGGCGTCGTCCCCGCCAGCCTGTTGTGGAGCGGCAGCCTCTGGTCGGCGGTCGGCGGCATGCTGGCCGGCCTGGGCCTCGGCTTCATCTGCTTCACGGTGGCCGCGTTCTTCCTGCGACCGGTGCCGCTGGTCGAGGGGTGGTACCACTATGGCTTCGGGGTCTCGGCCGTGTTCCTGCCGCTGCTCGCCGCGGCCGGCTGGTCGACCGGTCAGGCGGTGCTGGCGGTCGGGTCGTTGCTCGTGGGCGGCACGGTGATGCTCCACCTGGTGGCTCGCGGGGTTCGCGCCGACGCCGCGCCCCACGCCCCCGATCCCCTCGAGACGATGACCACCGCGGAACTGCGGGAACTGCAGTACCTGCCCTTCGGGGTGTCGCTCGCCATCGCCGCCGGCCTGGTGGCGTTCGTCGTGGGGCCCGACCGGGTCACGGCCTGGCTTTCCATCTACCGCTGAGGATGATCGCCGTGCGCCTCCACCGCACCGTTCCTGCGCTCTGCCTCGTGCTGGCAGCCAGCCTTGGCGCCTGCCGCGGGCGCCCCCCGGGCCAGACCGACGAGAGCCTCGCCCGCATGGTGGACAGCCTTGTCCCGGCGGTGGAGAAGGCGGCCGGCCTCCGCTTCCGCAGCCCGCCCCACGCCACGGTCCGCAGCCGGGACCAGGTCCGCAGCTACGTCCTCGCCAAGCTCGACCAGGAATTCTCGGCCGAGAAGGCCCGCGGGATGCAGGCGACCTACCGGCTGCTCGGGCTGCTGCCCGACACCCTCGACCTGCGGGCGCTCCTGCTCGACCTCTTCACCGAGCAGGTCGTCGGGTACTACGAGCCGGATTCCACCGCCCTCTTCGTGGTGGCCAACGCCGACGGCACCGTGCTGCGCGCCGTGGTGGCGCACGAGCTGGTGCACGCGCTGCAGCATCAGTACCTGCGGCTCGATTCCATCATGGAGCAGGTGGACGACAACGACCGACTGATGGCGGCGCAGGCGCTGCTCGAGGGCCAGGCCACCCTGGTGGGGCTGCAGGTGATGGTGCCCGACCAGAACCTCTTTGCCATGCCGGACATGTGGGAGGCTTCGCGGGAGCGCATCCGCGCCCAGCAGGGCGCCATGCCGGTGTTCAGCAAGGCGCCCCGTATCCTGCGCGAGGGGCTGATCTTTCCCTACCTCGCCGGCGCCGACTTCCTCCGCTGGTGGTACGGCTCTGAGCTGCGCGACACCCTCCCGTTCGGGCGCCGGATGCCGGTCTCGACCGAGCAGATCATCAACCCGCACCGGTATGGCCAGGGCGACCAGCCGGTGACCCTCCGCTTCACGGCCGGGGACACCACGACCCCGCTGTACGAGGACACCATGGGCGAGTTCGACCTGCGGGTCCTCGGGGCCGAACTGGCGGGCCTCGCGCCATCGGCCGAGATCCAGACCGCGCTCGCCCCCGGGTGGGGCGGAGACCGCTTCCGGGTCTACGAGACGCCGGCGGGGGCGGCCCTGGTGTGGTACCAGGTCTGGGACGAGCCGGTGAACCGCGCGCGCTTCCTCGGGACCACCGGCCAGCGGCTCGAGTCGCGGCGCCGCCTGGGGTACCGGCTCGAGGTGACTCCGCTCGAAATCGGCGGGCGGCCCGCCTCGCGGGTGATCCTGGCCCCGGACAGCTGGGCCGGCTGGAGGCAGCCGGCCACGGTAGAGCCCGTCCCCCCGCCTCAGTGAACCGCGCCGGGCGACCGCTCGGCCAGCACCGCGGCCATCGCCCGCGCCGACCCCGAGGCCACCTCCAGTACCGTGCTCACGAAGTCGAGCCCGAGGCGAAGTTCATCGTCGGTCAGGCTCCGGGCGGTGCGCAGGGCCGCCCCCGGCCCCCGCGCCACCGCGTCGGCGAGGGCATCGGCCACCCGGAGGGCAACCTGGTCACGGGGCGGGCCGTCCGGTGGGACCGTGGTGAGTGGGCGCATCATGGCTCCAGGGTTGGGGTTGCCAGACCATACCGGAATCCGGTCACCGGACCATCAACCTTCCGACGCGGTGCGGTACCCCCCGACGCCGCTCCCTCGACCCCCGGCCTTGCCCAACGGACCTAACCCCTCTATTTTCCGGGGCTTATGTTCGATGAGCTGTCCGCCAAACTCACCGCCGCGCTCTCCAAACTCACTGGGCGCGGCGTTCTTACCGAGGAGGCGGTCAAGGACGGCCTCCGCGAGATCCGTCGCGTCCTCCTCGAAGCCGACGTCAGCTTCGACCTGACGCGGGCATTCCTGGAGCGGGTCGAACAGCAGGCGGTCGGGACCCAGCTGCTCAAGGCGGTGCGCCCCGGGGACCAGCTGGTCAAGATCGTCTACGATGAGCTGGTCACGCTGCTCGGCGAGAAGCAGGCGCCGATCGCCTTCGCGTCGGTACCGCCGACGATCGTGCTGCTGGTTGGGCTGCAGGGCTCCGGCAAGACGACCACCGCGGGCAAGCTGGCCAAGCGGCTCAAGCTGGAGCAGAAGGCCCCGTTCCTGGTGGCGGCCGACGTGTACCGGCCCGCGGCCGTGGACCAGTTGGTGACGCTGGCCCGGCAGGTCGAGGTCGGATGTCACGCCGAGCCCGGCGTCACCGACGTCACCGGCATCGTGAAGCGGGGCATCGTCGAGGCTTCGAAGGCGCGGGCGCGGACGGTCCTGGTGGACACCGCGGGCCGGCTGCAGATCGACGCCGAGATGATGGACGAGCTCAAGGCGCTCAAGGCGGCCATCAAGCCGCACGAGATCCTGCTCGTGGCGGACGGCATGACCGGGCAGGACGCGGTGCGGATTGCCAGCGGCTTCCATGAGGCCCTCGGCGTCACCGGCGTGATCCTGACCAAGATGGACGGCGACGCGCGGGGTGGCGCGGCCCTGTCCATCTATGGGGTCACCAAGGCCCCGATCAAGTACCTCGGCCTCGGCGAGAAGCTCGACCAGCTCGAGCCGTTCCGCCCGGACCGGCTGGCGGGACGGATCCTCCAGAAGGGGGACATCCTCACGCTGGTGGAGCGGGCGCAGGCCACGGTCGACGCGGCCGAGGCGGAGAAGCTGGCCCGGAAGGCGGTGTCGAAGAAGGGCCTGGACCTCCAGGACTTCCTGACCGCCATGAAGCAGATGCAGAAGATGGGGCCCCTCAAGAACGTGCTGGGCATGCTGCCGGGAGTGAGCCCGCAGATGCTGCAGGGGGCCAGCCTGGACGAGAAGCGGATCAAGCATGTCGAGGCGATCGTGCTGTCGATGACCGCGCGGGAGCGGTCCGACCCCGACCTGATCAACGGCTCGCGGCGGCTCCGCATCGCCAAGGGCTCCGGGCGGACGGTGCAGGAAGTCAATCAGCTGCTGAATCAGTTCAAGGCGATGCAGAAGCTGATGAAGTCTGGCGGGAAGGGCCTGAAGATGCCGTTCGGCAAGGGCCCGGGCATGTTCGGGATGTAGTGCAGGATCGCGCGAATCGTCGCGCATCGGTGGTGCGCACCGCGGTGCGCGCGGACTAGTTCTCAGAGGACAGGTTCAGCATGGCAACCAAGATTCGTCTCCGCCGGGTCGGCCGGAAGGGCATCCCGCTGTACCGCATCGTCGTGGCGGACAAGGATGCGCCGCGGGATGGCCGCTTCGTGGCGGCGCTCGGCACCTACGATCCGCGGGCCGAGCAGGCCCAGGACAAGGTGAAGCTCGACACCGAGGCGGCGAAGGCGTGGATCGCGAAGGGCGCGACCCCGACCGACACCGTGCGCTCGCTGCTCGAGCGCGCGGGCGTGCTCGCCGCCGCGAAGGCGTGAGCCAGCCGGACCGCCCCCGCTTTCTTGCGGTGGGGCGGCTCCGCAAGCCGCATGGCCTCAAGGGGGAGTTCGCGATCTTCCCCCTGACGGCCGAACCGGAGGCGGTCTTCGTGCCCGGGCGGCAGCTGGTGCGGCTGGGGCTGGATGGCGCGGTGCTCGGCGAGCCGATCGTGGTGGAGCGCAGCCGGGGATACCACCGCGAGTGGCTGGTGAAGTTCCGTGGGGTGGAAGACCGGGACCTGATGGGGCAGTGGCGCGGCCAGTTCCTGGGCGCCCCAGCCGAGGAGCTCACCCCGCTCGCGGAAGGCGAGGTCTACCTCCACGAGCTGGAAGGCTTCGCGGTCCGCGGCGAGGACGGAACGGCGTACGGGCTGGTCTCGGGGCTGCTGGAGCTGCCCACCGGGATCACCCTCGAGGTGCAGGGGCCGAAGCGGGAGTTCCTGCTGCCGTTCATCAAGGAGTTCGTGCGCGAGGTGCGGCGCGAGGAGCGGCTGCTGGTGGTGGTACTGCCGGAGGGCCTGCTCGACTGATGCGCATCAACGTCGTGACGCTCTTCCCGGAGGCCCTGGCGCCCTACCTCGGCGCCAGCATCCCGGGGCGCGCGGCGGCGGCGGGGCGGGTGGCGTACCGGCTGGTCCAGCTCCGGGACTTCACCCACGACCGGCACCGGACCGTGGACGACTACCCCTACGGGGGCGGGGCCGGGATGGTGCTCAAGCCGGAGCCGTTCTTCGAGGCGGTGGGCGCCCTCGAACCGGCGGATCGGGCCGGACCGGTGGTCCTGCTCTCCGCGCGGGGCCGGCGCTTCGGGCACGCCGACGCGGTGCGGTTCTCGCTGGCCGACCGGCTGACGCTGCTGTGCGGGCACTACAAGGACGTGGACCAGCGCGTGGCCGACGGCCTGGCCACCGAGGAGCTGTCCCTCGGGGACTTCATCCTCTCGGGCGGCGAGCCGGCGGCGCTGTGCATCATCGACGCGGTGGTGCGGCTGCTCCCGGGCGTGCTCGGGGACCACGAGTCCGCCGCGGGCGATTCGCACTACGACGGGCTGCTGAGCCCGCCAAGCTATACCCGGCCCGAGGACTTCGAGGGCCGGACGGTGCCGGAGGTGCTGCGTTCCGGCAATCACGCGGCGATCGCCGCGTGGCGCCAGGCGGAAGCCGAGCGCCTGACCCGGGAGCGGCGGCCGGACCTGTGGGCGGATTACGAGGCGCGCCACCACTAGGCGCGCGAGTTGATACCAGGAGGAAGCAATGGATCGGATGGCGGCGGTGGCCCGTGAAGGGCTCAGGACGGATCTCCCGGCGTTCGGCTCGGGCGACACCATCAAGGTGATGGTCCGGGTGCGCGAGGGCGACAAGGAACGCCTGCAGGCCTTCGAGGGCCTCTGCATGGGCAAGCGGGGCGGCGGGATCAACGAGACCTTCCGGGTCCGCAAGGTCTCGGCCGGCGTGGGCGTGGAGCGGGTGTTCCCCCTGCACAGCCCGAGCATCGCCACCATCGAGGTGGTCCGCCGCGGCCGGGTGCGCCGGGCCAAGCTGTATTACCTCCGGAAGGTGAGCGGCAAGGCCGCGCGTATCCGCGAGAAGCGTGAGAACGTGACCCAGGGCTGACATGCCCCCGCGCCCGCCGACGCTGCCCACCCTCGTGCGCGAGGAAGCGGCCTGGTCCGAGCGGGCGCTGCTGCTTGGCGTGGATGAAGTCGGCCGCGGTCCCCTGGCTGGTCCAGTGGTGGCCGCGGCCATCGCCTTTCCCCCCTACGCGCCGCCCATCCGGGGGGTCCGCGACAGCAAGACCCTCTCCGCCCGCCAGCGTGCCGTCCTGGTCCCCGACCTCCGTCGCGCGGCCCTGGCCGTGGCCCTCGCGGCCGCGAGCGTCCGCGAGATCGACCGCCTCAACATCCGCCGCGCCACCGCCCTCGCCATGCATCGTGCGGTGGCGCGGGCGGTGAGCGCCGCACACTTCCGCGCGCGCGCGCTCGAGGCCGGGGCCACCGGGTACCAGGTGCTGATCGACGGCCTGCCCCTGCCCGAGGCGGGGTTCGCGCACGAGGCGCTGGTCGACGGCGACGCCCTGTGCTACACCATCGCGGCCGCCGGCATCCTCGCCAAGGAAGTCCGCGACGGCCTGATGCGCCGGCTGGCCCTCCGGCACCCGGGATTCGGGTGGGAGACCAACGCCGGCTACGGCACCGCACGGCACTGCGAGGCCATCGCCCTGCACGGGCCCACCGTGCACCACCGGCGCAGCTTCGCGCCGGTGTCCCAGTTCACGTTCGACGTCTGAGCCCCATGCGCCCCATCGCCTGCCTCCTGGCCCTGTGCCTCGCCCTGCCGCTCGCCGCCCAGTCCAACGCGGAGCGGATGGCCGCCGACCGGTACTCGCGCAGCCATGACTACGACCTGCTGCACCAGCGGATCGAGCTGCGGGACTTCGACTGGGACCGCCCCGGCTTCCTGGGCCGCGTCACCGTCACGCTGCGCGCCCTGCGCCCGGGCTTCGATTCCGTGGTGCTCGACGCCGGGGCCCTGCTCGAGATCGAGGACGTGACCGCGGCGGCCTCGCCGGCGACGCGCTACCCGTTCGCCCATGTGAGGGACACGCTGGTGGTGCGCCTGCCCCGGGCCGTCGCCGCCGGCGACACCGTGCGGTTCGTGGTCCGCTACCGGGGCGTGATCGCCAACGGCCGCGGGCTCACCTTCATCGAGGCCGACAGCCTGCCGCCCGCGCGGCCGCGGCAGCTCTGGAGCCAGGGCGAGGACGACAACAACCACGACTGGTTTCCGACCTACGATTTCCCCAACGACCGCGCCACCTGGGAGATGATCGCCACGGTGCCGCGCGGCTATACCGCGGTGTCCAACGGCCGCCTCGTGGCCGAGCGTCCCAACCGGGACGGCACCCGGACCTGGCACTGGAGCCAGGAGCAGCCGGCGGTCACCTACCTCGCCTCGCTGATCGTGGCCCCGCTGGTCCGGATCCGCGACCGCTGGCGCACGGTGCCGGTGGACTACTACGTCTACGCGGCGGACAGCGCCCGCGCGCGCCGGCTCTTCGGGGTGACGCCGGACATGATCGAGGTGTTCTCCCGCCTCACCGGCGTGCCCTATCCCTGGAGCAAGTACGCCCAGACCACCGTGGCCGACTTCTTCGGCGGGATGGAGAACGTCAGTGCCTCCACCATGGTGGACTGGATTCCCGAGGCCCGCGCCTACGTGGACCGCCCCTGGTACCAGCACATCCTCATTCCCCACGAACTGGCCCACCAGTGGTTCGGCGACTACGTCACCACCGCCAACTGGGCCAACATGTGGCTCAACGAGGGCTTCGCCGAGTTCCTGCCGGGGCAGTACTGGCGCACCCGGCGCGGGGAGGCCGCCGGCGGCGATTACTACCTCGACGAGTACCGCCAGTACCTCGGCATCGACGGCCGTCGGCGGATGCCGCTCGCCGCGCTGGGGTCGAACAACATCTATCCCAAGGGCGCGCTGGTGCTGGAGATGCTCCGCAAGCGCCTGGGCGATGAGCGATTCTGGGCCGGGGTCCGGCACTACCTGCGGCAGCACGCCCTCGGCGTGGCGACGACCGACGACCTCCGGCAGGCCTTCCTCGAGGCCACCGGCGAGAACCTCGAGGGGTTCTTTGCCCAGTGGATGTACCGCGCCGGCCATCCAGACTTCCAGGTGAGCGCGGCGTGGGACTCGAGCATCGGCCTCGTGACGCTCACGGTGCGGCAGCGGCAGCGCGACTCCCTCCCCGCCGACAGCACCGGGCTGCGCTACGAGGTGCCCGAGGTCTTCCAGGCTCCGGTCACCATCCGCGTGGGGACCGCCGCGGGCGACGTGCGCGCGGCCGTCCAGCTTGACCAACGCGAGCAGGTGATCCACGTGGGCGGGGTGTGGAGCGCCCCGACCATGGTGGTCTTCGACGAAGGGAACACGGTTCTCAAGACCCTCGAGTTCGCCCAGCCCACCGCCTGGCTCGCGGCCCAGCTCCGGGCCGACCCCGACCTGTGGAACCTCGCCTGGGTGATCGAGCAGCTCGGCGCCCGGACCGGCGAGCCGGCGGCGCGCTCGGCGCTGGCCGCCGCGACGACGGGAGCGGACTACTTCCTGACGCGGGCCCTGGCCGCGACGGCCCTCGAGGCGTTCCCCGGGCCCGAGGCCGAAGCCGCGCTGGTGGCCGCCCTCGCCGATACCGCCGCCTCGGTGCGCCAGGCGGCGCTGACTGCCCTCGGCAAGCGTGGCGCCATGGGGGCCGCCCCCGCGGTCCGGGCGCACTGGGAGCACGAGGCGTCCGACGAGGCCCGCGCCGCCGCGCTCACGGCGCTGGCGCAACTCGATCCCGCGGCGGCGCGGGGGCTGCTCCCGGCGGCGCTGGAGATAGCCTCCTACCAGGACGGGATCAGCAACGCGGCGGCGTTCGCCGCGGTGGGACTCGGAGACACGACGCTGGTGCCGGCCATCGCCCGGGCGGCGGAACGGACCAGCGGCGGGGTCTATGCGCTGGCGGCCTTCGGCAGGAACGGGAGTGGTGCGGCGCTGGATCGCCTGGGGGAGCTGGCGCTCTCGCGGCGCGCGGGGTTGCGGCGGCGGGCGCTGGAGGCGTTCCGCTTCGCGGTGGCCCCGGAGCAGGCGCGCGTCCGGCTGACGGCCCTGCTGGCCGCCGCGCCGGAAGACGCGATCCGGCGGGACCTGGCCGAGGCCCTCGCGCGCCTACGGTAGCAGCCAGCCGGCGATCTCCTTGACCGCCTCGGCCGACTGCGCCTGGTCCGAGAGATTCGGGACCGTCACCACCGGCACATGATCCGCGAGCCGGACCAGGGCGCCGGCGTTGTACCGGGTGCTGTCGTCCGGCGCACCCGGCTGGTTGAGCACCACACCGAGCACCGGCACCCGTTCCGCCGCGAGCACCCGCAGGGCCATCAGGGTGTGGTTGATCGTCCCCAGCCGGTCGGCCGCCACCAGCAGCACGCGGGCGCCCAGGCTGTGGGCGAGGTCCAGGTGGTTGTCGCTCCAGGTGAGCGGCGAGAGCAGCCCCCCCGATCCTTCCACCAGAAGCAGCGATTCCGGCGTGAGCAGGCTCCGGAGCCTGGCCACGAGGTCTTCGTAGTCGAGCTCCACGCCCGCCTGGTCGGCGGCGATCGCGGGCGCCACGAGCCCGGGCAGCCGGATCAGCGCCCGGAGCGGGCCGTCCTGTCCGGTGGCCGCGGCCAGCCGGACGCCGTCCTCCTCCGGTGATGGGGCCTCGGTCAGGCCGGTCTCGATCGGCTTGACGGCGATGACCCGCTGCCCGAGGTCGGCGAGGGCGCGGGCCACCGCACAGGTCACCCAGGTCTTCCCGACGCCGGTGTCGGTCCCCACGATCAAGGTGATCGGCGGGTGGGAAGGTGCCGGCGGATCGGGCTCGCGCACCGCGGCGGAGGGCCGGGGCGGGCGGCCGGTGGCGCGCTTCTTCGGTGCCGGCGGGGTCATGCGCAAACCTCCAGGATGCCATGCTCGATGGCGTCAACGAGTGCGGTGATCTCGTCCCCGGTGATGGTCAACGGGGGCATGAGGACGATCGTGTCGCCGAGCGGGCGCAGGAAGACGCCGCGCGCGCGCGCGGCGCGGCAGACCCGCATCCCGCGGCGCTCCGCGGCCGGGAAGGGCGCCCGGGTGGCGCGGTCCTGCACCAGCTCGATCCCCGCCGCGAGGCCGAACTGCCGGATGTCCCCCACGGCGGCGAGCGGTGCCAGGCGGGCGAGTTCCTGCGTGAGCCGCGCGATCCGCGCCGGCAGGGCGTCAAGCACCCGCTCCCGCTCGAAGATGTCGAGGGTGGCGAGCGCCGCGGCCGCGGCGAGGGCGTTGCCGGTGTAGGTGTGGCCATGGAAGAAGGTGCGGCCCTCCGCCGGCGGGCCGAGGAACGCCGCGAAGATCCGCTCGGTGGCCAGCGTGGCCGCCATCGGGAGATAACCCCCCGTGAGGCCCTTCGCCAGACAGAGGAGGTCCGGCGCCACGCCCGCGGACTCGCACGCGAACATCCGCCCCGACCGCCCGAACCCGGTGGCCACCTCGTCGAGCACCAGCAGTGCGCCCACCTCGTCGGCAACGGCGCGGGCGCGGCGCAGGAATCCCTCCGGCTGCACCAGCATGCCCGCCGCACCAAGCACACCGCTCTCCAGCACGATCGCCGCGATGTTCGGCCCCTCCGCGCGGACCAGCGCCTCCAGGGCGGCGATACAGTCGAGCTGGCAGGTGGCGCGCGCCTGGCCCAGCGGGCACCGGTAGCAGTAGGGGGCGGGTGCCTGGCGGGTCTCGAACAGCAGCGGCTGGTAGCGCTCGTGGAAGAGGGCGATGCCGCCGAGCGCCACCGCGCCCACCGTGTCCCCGTGGTAGGCCTGGCCCAGGGTCACGAAGCGGGTGCGCTGCCGCTGCCGGCCTCCGTCGTGCTGCTGCCAGAACTGGAGCGCCAGCTTGAGCGCCACCTCCACCGCAGTGGAGCCGTCATCGGAGAAGAACACCCGGGTGAGGCCTGCGGGCGCCAGCGCCGCCAGCCGGCGGGCCAGCACGATCGCGGGCACGGCGGCATGGCCAAGGAGGGTGCTGTGGGCGATCCGGTCGAGCTGGGCCCGGACCGCGGCGTCGATCGCGGGGTGCCGGTGGCCGAAGAGATTGCACCAGAGTGACCCGACGCCGTCGAGGTACCGGCGGCCCTCGGTGTCGATGAGGTAGTGCCCGTCGCCGGCCACGACCTGCAGCGGCTCCTCGGCGCGATAGACGCTGTGCGGCGTGAACGGATGCCAGAGGTGGGCGTCGTCCCAGGCGCGGAGCTCCGCCGCCGTGGGCGCGGCGCCGGCGCCGCGGGGGCCCCGCGGGCCCGTCACTCCGCGGCCACCAGCTCGGCCACCCGGAACCCCAGGTCGGCGATCATCCGACGGTCCGCGTCCGCGCCCTGGCCGCCGGTGGTGAGGTATCCGTTGCTGAAGAGGGAATTGGCCGGGTAGAGCGCGAGCGGCTGCAGGTGCCGCAGGTTCACCTCCCGCCCGCCCGCCACGCGGATGTCGCGCGACGGGTTCACGAAGCGGAACATGGCCAGCGCGCGCAGGCAGTCCTGGGGGCTGAGGCGCGGCTGGTCGGCGAGCGGCGTCCCGGGCCGCGGGTCGAGGAAGTTGACCGGAATCGACTCGACCTCGAGTTCGCGGAGCTCCAGCGCCAGCTGCACCCGGTCCTCGAGCGACTCGCCCATGCCCAGGATCCCGCCACAGCAGGCCTCCAGCCCCGCGGCCTTGGCGGCCCGTACCGTGGCGATGCGCTCGTCGTACGCATGGGTGTGGCAGATCTCGCCGAAGTGGGACCGGGAGGTCTCGAGGTTGTGGTTGAACCGGGTGACGCCCGCGGCCGCCAGGCGCTCCGCCTGGCCGTCCCTGAGGAGGCCGAGGGAGGTGCACACGTTCAGGTGGAGCTCCGCCTTGATGCGTCGTACCGCTTCGCAGATCACGTCGAGGTCGCGCTCGGACGGCCCGCGGGTGCTGGTGACCATGCAGTACTTGACGGCCCCGAGGGCCGCGGCTTCCCGCGCGCCCTCGACCAGCGACTCGACGGACTCGAGCGGGTAGCGCTCGACGGCGCTGTGGTGCCGCGTGGACTGGCTGCAGAAGGCGCAGTCCTCCGGACACAACCCGCTCTTGGCATTGCGCAGCACGTGGATCCGCACGTCCAGTCCGTGGTGGGCCCGCCGCACCCGGAACGCGGCGTCGAGCACCGCCAGCAGTTCGCGGTCGTCGGCGGTGAGCACGGCCAGCGCCTCGGCGGGAGCCACGGCCTCACCCCGCAGGCTCCGGTCGGCCAGCAGATTCCAGTCGGTCATGGGAGCAACGGCCAAAGGGTGAATCGCCGGCGTCCCGCGCGGCGAACGGGGTCAGGGTCCCGGCGGATGGAGCAGCAGCAACTGGCGGATGGCCTGCAGGCGGGCCGCAAAGTCCAGCGGACGCAGGTCGAAGACCTCGTCGCTGCCGCCCATGAGTGCCGCCATGGTCTCGCCCTGGCGGTCGGTGCCCTCGGCGTGCACCAGGGTCTTCCGGATCAGCCGCAGCTCACCGATCTGGGCCACGCGGACCGCGCCCAGGGTGTCGGCCTGCCGGAAGAACAGCGTGTCGCCCCCGAGGCGGACCAGCCGGATGTCCCAGAGGTACTCGCCGGCCTCGGTGGTGACCTGCCACCGGTCACCGTGGCCCTGGGCCGCGGCGGGCGCCCCCACCGCAAGGCAGACGAGCAGCGTCGGAAGCGTGATCCGCATGGGGCCCTCCCGGCGCGGGCGGCCTTGAGTTTCCCCGCCGGCCGCCCGAAGTTTGGGCCCGGCAGGGGGCGTAGCTCAGCTGGTAGAGCAAGGGACTTTTAATCCCTAGGTCGTGGGTTCGAGTCCCACCGCCCTCACTGATCCGCCCGTGCGCCGACCCAATATTGCCCCCCATCCGGCGCCCGGCAATCAGCGGTGCGCCCGGCCCTTCCCAACCACGTCCGCCTCCGCGACATTCCCCCCGGCACGCGCAGGAACCGAAGGCTTCCCGAATCGTCCGAGGGCAGGACCGTGACGCTGATCTACCTCGATGGCCAGTGGCTGGACAAGGCATCCGCCAAGATCTCCGTGTTCGACCACGGACTCCTCTACGGCGACGGCGTCTTCGAGGGCATGCGCGTCTACGGCGGCAAGACCTTCAAGCTGGCCGAGCATGTCCACCGGCTCTACGACTCCGCCAAGGCCATCCTGCTCGAGGTGCCGATGTCCCGGGAGGAGATGATCCGGGTCACGGAAGAGGGCGTGCAGCGGTCGGGCCTCACCGAGGGCTACCTGCGCCACGTGGTCACCCGCGGCGTCGGCGACCTCGGCCTGGACCCGCGGAAGTGTCCCCGGGCCTCGATCATCATCATCTTCGACACGATCGCGATCTGGCCGGCCGAACGGTACGAGCAGGGACTCACACTGGTCACCGCCGGCACCCCGATCAACCAGCGGGAAGCGCTCTCGCCCCGGGTCAAGTCGCTGAACTACCTGAACCACATCATGGCCAAGGTCGAGGCGACCAATGCGGGCGCCGACGATGCCATCATGCTCGACAGCGCCGGGCACATCGCCGAGGCCACCGGCATGAACCTGTTCGTGTGGAAGAATGGCGCCCTGCTCACGCCGCCGGTCTTCGCCGGCCAGCTCCGCGGCGTCACCCGCGATACCATCGTGGAGCTGGCGCGGCAGGCGGGCTACCCGCTGCAGGAAACCATGCTCAACCGGTACGACCTCTACACCGCCGATGAGGCCTTCCTCACCGGCACCGCCGCCGAAGTGGCCCCGATCCGCATGGTCGATGGCCGCATCATCGGCGCCGGCAAGGCCGGTCCCATCACCCGCGACATCCGGGCGCGCTTCCAGCAGCTGGTCCGCAGCTGACGTCACCGGGGGCCGGGACGCCGTCCCGGCGCCCCCCTCCCGGCCCCGGGCCCGCGGTCGGCCACGGAGCCGCCATGTCCGACACGTTCGACCTCATCGCCATCGGCGGCGGCACGGCCGGCCTCGTCACCGCGGCGGGCGCATCCTATCTCGGCGCCCGGGTGGCGCTCGTGGAGCGCCACCGCCTGGGCGGCGACTGCCTCTGGACCGGTTGTGTCCCGAGCAAGGCGCTCCTGGCCAGTGCCCATGCCGCGCAGGTCCGCCGGGACAGCGGCCGCCTCGGCATCCTGGGCAAGGCGCGCCCGGTGGACCTGGAGCTGGTCATGGCGTCGCTCCGGACGGCCCGTGAGGCGGTGAGCGTGCACGACGACCCGGCACGCTTCCGCGCCCTCGGCGTGGAGGTGGTCTTCGGCGAAGCCACCCTGCTCGACGCCCGGCAGGTGCGCGTCGGGGATCGGGTGCTCGAGGCTCCCCGCCTCGTGCTCGCTACCGGGTCGGTGCCCAGCGCCCCGCCCATTCCCGGCCTCGCCGGGGCAGGCTACCTCACCTCCGATACCATCTTCGATCTCACCGCCGCGCCCGCCTCGCTCGGCATCATCGGCGGCGGCCCGATCGGCGTGGAGCTGGCCCAGGCGTTCCAGCGCCTGGGCATTCCCGTCGAGCTGTTCGAGGCGCGTGAGACGCTGCTGCCCGGCGAGGATCCGGAGGCCGGTGCGATCGTGCGGGCCCGGCTCCTCGCCGAGGGCGTCACCGTGCGCACCGGCGTCACGATCGAGCGCGTGGAGCGGCGGGATGGGGCCAGGCTGGTACGCTGGCGGGAACCATCGGGGGCGCCGACCGAGTCGATCCACGAGACGCTCCTGGTCGCCACCGGGCGGCGGTCTGCCATCGACGGGCTGGGGCTCGACCAGGCCGGCGTGGCGCTCGACGAGGGGAACATCCAGGTGGACCACCGCCTCCGGACCAATGTCCGGGGGATCTGGGCCGCCGGCGACGTCACGGGGGGCCCCCGCTTCACCCATGTGGCCGATTACCAGGCAAAGCTCGTGCTGCGGGACGCCCTGACGCCGTTCCCCGCGCGCGCGGACTATCGCCGGGTGCCGCGCGTCACCTACACCGATCCGGAAGTGGCCGCCGTGGGTATGTCGGAGGCCGAGGTCCGGGCCCAGGGGGGACAGGTCTGGCGGCAGGACTTCGCCGACCTCGACCGCGCCCTGACGGATCGGCGGACGGACGGCTTCGTCAAGCTCCTCGCGTCCCGGCGGGGACGGCTGCTCGGGGGGCTGGTCGTCGGGGCCGCCGCGGGCGAACTGATCACCACGGTGGCGCTGGCCCTCCAGCAGCGGCTCTCGCTGGGCGACCTCACCGCCCTCGTCTATCCCTATCCCACCATGAGCGAGGGCATCCTGCGGGCCGCCAACCAGTCCCGTCGCGCCGCGCTCCAGGGGCTCGGCGGCCGGCTGCTGCGGCGGATCGTGCGTTGGGGGCTCTGATGCCCGGTGTCAGGCAGCCGTGACGGCGGTCACCGTCCGGTTTCCCCCGGGGGGCGGACCCGGCGGCCGCGGTGAGAAAGCCCGGGCCCGGGCCGCGTTCCGGGAGGGAGGGGCCGACGGGGCCGGAACCGCCGTTCGCGGCATGAACCCGACGGCACGCCTCTTGACATGTCCGGTACCGGGGGAGACATTCGCGCCCCCGAACGGCCTTCCCCCTGAGCGTCCCATGGCCTGGAAAGAAGTGACGATTGGCGAGACCCGGTGGTCGGTCGCTCCCGTGGCGGAGCGGACGGCCAGCACCCGTGCCTGGCGGCTCCTGCTCAGCTGCCGGTGTGCGGGGGAGCCGCGGCGCGCCGTCTGGGCCGATACCGAGCTCGAGTCGAGCTCGCGCTCGGACCTCTATGCCCAGGCCGACCGTCTCTCCGATGACCGGGTCGCCGCGGTGCTGGCCCGTCACATCGCCAGCCGGCCGGGCTGAGTCCGGCCCCTATTCCCTCGGGTCCGGCCGCCGCACCGCCCAGCGGTAGACCATCCCCGACAGCTCCGCCATCAGCCGTTCAGCCTCCCGCCGGTCTGTGTATCCCCGCGTCAGGATCACGAGGACGTACGGCCCCCGCGCCGGGGGATAGACGATCGCCGCGTCGTGGGTGATGCCGGTGATCTCGCCGGTCTTGTGCGCCACCCGGACGCCGGGCGGGAGCCCGGCGGGGATCCCGGCATTGAATTCCTGCGCCAGGAGCAGCTCCAGCAGCACCGCCGTGGTGGCCGGACCGGCGGCGCGCCCGCGCGCGAGCGCGTCGAGCAACCGGGCCAGGTCACGGGCGGTCGTCGTGTTGTTGCGCCCGAGCGCGTAGGCCTTGGTGTCCTCCACCCCGCGCAGCACCGCGATCGAGTCGGCGCCCAGGGCATGGGCCGTGGTGTTCACGCGGGTGGGGTCGAGCCGCTCGATCAGGAGGTTGGTCGCCAGGTTGCTGCTCCGGGCGATCATCAGGCGGGCGAGCTCCAGGATCGCCACCCCACGGCCCTCCCGCGCATAGAGGGTTGAATCGGAGTCTTCGGCCGGGTCCAGCCGGAACTCCGAACCATCCACGATCGAGTGAAAGCGGTTCCGGACCGGCAGGGTGTCGGTCCAGCGCAGCTCCCCCGACTCGACCCGTCGGCCCAGTTCGATGAGGACCGGGACCTTCATGGTGCTGGCGGCGTGGACGCGGGTGAGCCCCTCGACCAGGAGCGTGTCGCGGGTCACCGGGTCGTAGTACGCCACGGCCACCAGCGCGGGTTCGCGCGCGATCCGTGACCGGACTTCGGCCTCGAGGCCGGCGGCCTGCTGGCCGGCGAGGGCCGGCGCCGACCACAGCAGCGGCCCGAGCAGGGCGGGAAGGAGGCACGGCTTTCGCATACCTTGAAGGTATTCCCGGATGGTCGCATCTGCCGAGGCCCCGTCACCCGATGCCAGCCGAACCCCGACTTCCCGATCGCCTGAGGTTTGCCGAGTTCGCCCTCGATCGCCTGGCCACCGGGCGCTGCCGTGCGCGGGTGGTGCTCAGCTGGCTGGACAACACCGAGTTCGAGGGGGTCTCCGAGGGGCTGACCAGTCAGGCGGGCGAGCTGCGCTGCGCCGCCGAAGCCTGCGTGATGGCGCTCACCAAGGCGGTGCAGGGGGAGCTCAAGTTCGAGCTGCTGGGCGTCAAGGCCGTCCGGGCCTTCGACGCCAACGTCGTCATCGTCTCGCTGGCCCTGCCTAACCAGAACGACGCCCAGCGCCTGGTAGGCTGCTTCCTCACCCCGGACGCCGACCCCTCGCGGGGCGCGGCCCTGGCCGTCCTCAACGCCACCAACCGCATCCTGGGCAACCGCTTCTTCATGCGCTGACGCGACTGGAGCCCGGGCCGCCGCATCTTGAGAAAAGCCCGGACCATCTCATTTCGCGTGGGCGGGCTGCGTCCCAATCCGTAACGCCGAACATCGACCGAAGCGGGGTTCTCTTTTCCCCGGCTCGCAGGTTTCTTGCAAGCTGATTTGGCCGGGTTCAGGGCCCGGCCATCCGGTCCCCCACTCGCCACCACGCCGAGGCATCGCCCGTACCGCGGGCGGGGTCCGCAACGCGAAAGGCAACCATCCCATGACGGCATGGCGCTCCTGGGTGCTGGCAGGATTGCTGGTGGCGTGCGGTGGGAGTCAGCAGCCCTCCCCAGCGCCGGTCCCCGCCCCGTCGCCGGGGTCGGAGCCCGCGGCGGCTGGCGCCCCCGTCCCGGCGGCGCCGATGGTGGCCCTGGCCGACAGTGGGCCGGCGGCGTCGTCGCTCGATGATTCCCTGATCGTCGATAGCCTGGAGCCGGTCGCGGTCGACCCCGATTCCGCCGCCGACGCGGCCATCCTTGAGCAGCTGGCCACCTCGCATCCGGAGCCGCTCGACAGCGGGGCGGATGACGGGGCCGCGTCCACCACGCCTGGCGGCGCCAATGCCGCGGGCGGGGAAGTCACCTACGACATCGACGTCGAGACCTACGGCACCCACGCGCGGGTGCAGTACTACCTCGATTTCTTCCAGGGCCCGGCGCGCGAGCGGATGAACGTCTGGCTGCAGCGCATGCCGCGTTACGAGCCGATGATCCGCGCCAAGCTGCGCGAGAACAGCGTGCCCGAGGACATGGTGTACCTGGCGCTGATCGAGAGCGGCTATTCCAACACGGCGGTGAGCCGGGCGCGGGCCACCGGGATGTGGCAGTTCATGAAGGGGACGGCCAAGCTCTACGGGCTCCGGATCGACTCGTGGGTGGACGAGCGCCGCGACCCGGTGCGGGCCACCGATGCCGCCGCGCGGCACCTTGCCGACCTGCGGGACCGGTTCGGCTCGATGTACCTGGCCGCCGCCGCGTACAACGCGGGCGCCGGCAAGGTGGGGCGGGGCCTCCGCCGCATGGGCGACGACGATGACGAGGAAGAGGACAACCCCGACGCCGCCTTCTTCCGCCTCTACGACACCCGCTTCCTCCGGCGCGAGACCAAGGACTACGTCCCCAAGCTCATCGCTGCGGCGCTGATCGCCAAGCAGCCGGAAAAGTATGGCTTCGCCCGGCCCGAGGCGGTCGAGCCGCTGGCATACGATTCAATCGTGGTGCCCGACGCGACCGGCCTCGACGTCCTCGCCCGGCTGGCGGACACCTCGGTGGCCGCGCTGCGCGAACTCAACCCGCACTTCCTCCGCCTGGTCACGCCGCCCCGGCATGAGGCCGTGGTCCGGCTCCCCGCCGGCACGGGCGACAGCGTGGCGGTGCGGTACGCTGCCCTGGCCGCGAAGGACCGCGTCAGCTTCGTCGAGCACACGGTGGTTCGCGGCCAGACGGTGGCGGCAATCGCGCGGCTGTACCGGGTCACGACCCGTCTCATCCAGGACGCGAACCCCGGGGTCCGCCTGACGCGGCTCCGGACCGGGACCCGGCTGCTGATTCCCACGAGTTACGTGCCGAACGTGGCCGAACCGGCCACGGTGGTGGGCACGGCATCGGCGGCGTCCACCTCGACCACCATCCGCTACCGGGTGCGCAGCGGGGAGACCCTCTCCGAGCTCGCCGAACGCTACCACACGACCGTGACGCGGCTCCGCTCCCTCAATGCGATGGGCTCGCGGGAGCTGCTCCGGGCGGGCCAGGTGATCCGGGTGCCCGCCCCGGCCGCTCCGGCCGCGACGTCCCGCGCCACCTCCCCGCGGCCGGCCACGGCTTCCGCCGGGGGGCAGACCCATGTCGTGCGCCGGGGCGAGACGCTGTCCACCATCGCGCGGCGCTACGGCGTGACGCTGTCGGCACTCCGGACGGCCAATGGCATGTCGGAGCAGGACGTGCTCAAGGCGGGCGCCCGGCTGCGCATCCCCTGACCACCGCACCTCCCGGCAAGCAGACGGGCGGGCTCCCCTGCGGAGCCCGCCCGTCTGCTTGTCCGTCCCGCGCCGAAGGTCAGTTCGCGGTGGTCGAGTCGTGGCGGGTGCCCTTGAGCACCGCCTCGGCGTAGCCGTTCGAGGGGTCGCCACCCTGCAGCAGGATCTCCTCGACCTTGCCCGGGCCGCGATTGTACGCCACCAGGGCGAGTTCGAGGTCGCCGCCGTAGCGCCGGGTGAGGTCGCGCAGGAAGCGGAACCCGAGCCGCAGGTTCACGTCCCGCTCGTACAGCTGGTCCTCGCCGAGGCCGGGCTCGTAGAAGCGCGCGGTGGCCGCCTGGATCTGGGTGTAGCCGATGGCGCCCTTGTTCGACAGGGCGGTCGGCTTGAAGTTGCTCTCGATCTTCACCAGGCGGAACGCGACGTCGGTTTCCACGCCCTCGCTCAAGGCGATGTCGTAGATGGCCGCCGCGAGGTCCGCGGGGATCTGGTACCGGCCCGAATAGCGGATGACCGCGTCGGCACGATCAACCTGCGCCCGCGCCACCGCCAGCTCCTCGCGGGTGGACTCCAGCCGCTGGTTGATGGCCCGGACTTCATCGGCCACCATCCCCAGGCTCGGCGACGGCGGATCGGCGGCACGCGCCGCCGAGCTCGACCCGGCGAGCGCGCTGATCAGCAGGGTGGCGGCCAGCAGGGCCACCCCCCTCGCGAGCAGGCGCCGGGTCCAGCGGGCACGGCCGTGCGGGTCGATGACGTCGTTGCTCATGTATCCTCCAGTTGTCGGGTGCGGGCGCGGGCCGCGGACCTACCGCGGGTCCCTGCGCCAGTCGCCCCGGGTTCCTCCGGTCTTTTCCAGCAACCGGATCCCGTCAATCACCATTGCCCTGTCGGCCGCCTTCACCATGTCGTACACGGTGAGGCAGGCGACCGACACCGCGGTCAGCGCCTCCATCTCGACGCCGGTCTTGCCGGTCGTCACCGCGGTTGCCACGACCCGGACCCCGGGAAGGGTCTCGTCGGCCGTGCATTCCAGCCTGATCACCTCGAGCGGTAGCGGATGGCAGAGCGGCACCAGGTCGCTCGTCCGCTTGGCCGCCATGGTGCCGGCCACCTCCGCGATCCGCAGCACATCGCCCTTGGCGACCTGGTTGTCGCGCACCAGGGCAAATGCCGCCGCGCTCATGCGGACCACCCCCTCCGCGACCGCCACCCGGCGGCTGGAGGCCTTCTCGCCCACGTCCACCATCCTGGCCCGGCCGGCTTCATCCACATGACTCAGGCTCACGCCAGCACCTCCGCCAGGTCCTCGGTCAGCGTCGCCAGCAGCAGCTGGGGGTTCACGTTGCCCTGTGCGGCGTCCCGCGCTTCGGCCACCCGGGCCTGTGCGGCCACGAGGGCGTCGAGGCTGGGCCGCCGCCTGAGGCCCTCGAAGGCCGGGCCGCTTCCGTCGGTGCCCCGGGCCAGGCGGGAGAGCTGCTCCGCGAGGGCATCGAGCATGGCGGTGAAGTCGCCCCGGGCCGCGAACGGCCCCTGCTTGAGGGCCCGCTCGGCACCTGCGCCCGGTCCGGCCACCACCGCCTGCAGCACCTCCTCCGCGGCCCGCCCGGCCTTCTGGCCGGCATCGCCGGCGGCGAGTGCCCGGCCGATTGACCCGCGGCCTCGCAGCACCCGCTCCCGGAGGGCGGCCCCGGCGAGGCCTGCGTGGGTGGCCAGAAACCGCTCCACCTCCGCATCCGGGAGGCGCCCCAGCCGGAGCGGGACCAGCCGCGAGCGGATGGTCGGCAGCAACCGGTTGGCGTCCTCCGTGGTAAGGAGGAACTGGCTATCGGCTGGCGGCTCCTCGAGCAGCTTGAGGAGGGCGTTGGCCGCCTCCGGACTCGACTCCTGGGGCACCAGCCGCTCCGCGAAGCCCAGCAGAAACACCTTGCGGCGGCCCTGGGCGGGCGTCAGCGCCGCCCGGCGCTGGAGCAGGCGCGCGGTGGCCACGAAGTGGCCCGCCAGGCCGTCCGGCGCCTCGTACAGGGGGTTCTGGCGCCGCTCTTCCATTAACTGGCCCAGCGTATCGGCCAGTTCCTCAACCTGCTTGTCCGGCTCGGAGGCCTTGGGGCGCGCCACCGGAACCATCCAGTGCAGGTCAGGGTGGGCGAGCCCGAGCACCTGACGGCAGGACTGGCAGGTCCCGCATGGCCGGTCGGGGGCCTCGCACAGGATGGCCTGGCCGAGCCACAGCCCGAACCGCTGCTTTCCGACTCCCGCCGGGCCGGTGATCAGGATGCCCTGGGGGAGTCGCCCCTCCTTGAGGGCGCGGATCACGCGGGCCTGTTCGGCGGCGTGGCCGTGGAGCGGGTGGAGCGTCATGGAGGCAAGGATAAGGCGGGGGGAGTTTGGCGGTAGTGGCCAATCTTGTAAAAGCATTTTCCACAACCACTTAGGTGTCAAACTGGCATCAAAAAAACGGAGTGTTGTGGCCAAAAGCCATGTTCTGGCAAATGCGAGCACTCGCTCGCGTACAGTGATAGGCGAGCGATTGCTCGCATTGGACGTAATCGCTGATAGGGCTTTGACTTGAACACGGGGCACCGGCGCGACAGCGTGGGCACCCAACCCGCACCAGGGAGTGCCAGATCAGGCACAATCTTCAGCGAATGGCCGAGATGACGCGCGTAGTGCTATGACGATGGCTTTATGGTGTTATTTAATTGTCGCTAACAAGGCGTGCATCACCACCGCTTGATCTCTGTCCACGCCGATGGTATTCTCTCGCGCCTTCCCGAGTAGCTCAGTTGGTAGAGCAGCTGACTGTTAATCAGCGGGTCGCAGGTTCGAGTCCTGCCTCGGGAGCTGTCGCGGGTTGCTCCAGCCCCTCCGATGTGCCATGACAAACGGGTCAGCCCCAGGGCTGACCCGTCCGCGTTCCGACCTGCCCGCCGCCGTCCTAGCGATCCACCGCCCGCTGGCCCCCGAACCGCTGCACGATCTGGTCATCGTACTCGTCGGCCGTGTTGGAGACCGCCATCAGGGTCCACATGAACTCATCCACGTCCATGCCCTCGCCGAGGATGGCATGGGTGAACAGGATGTCGCCCGTCCCCGGTTCCTGGGCAAACGCCCCGAAGCGCATGTTGAAGTTCTCCTCCAGCAGGTACTTCCGGAGCTCCGGCGTGTCCTCGGCCCCCGTGACCACCCAGCTGTAGGCGCGCACCACGGTGGCCTTCTCGTTGATCGGGGTCACCACGACGGTCGAGAAGGCGGAGCCGGCACGGATCGCGAAGCTCGGGGCCTCGTCGTTGGGCCGGGCCTGCTTCCCGAACTGGTCCTGCAGGATCTGCGCGACGCGGGCGTACACCTTGCCCTGGGCTTCGGTCTTGAACTGCGGGGGCATGACGCTCTCCTCGGCGGGGGGTGAACCTACAGTAGGCGTTCGATGACCAGGTTGGCCTGCTGCCGCCGGATGACGTAGCGGCTCGGCACGGGGCCGGTCCCCTGGTAGAGGGCGCGGACCAGGGCCGGACTGACTTCCTGCTCGATCAGCTGCTCGAGGCCGGTGGTGTCGCGGGAGCTCGACCATTCTGCGGCCAGCCAGTTCACGATCGACGGGTCCCACTCCAGGACGATGCCGTGCTCCCGGTGGCGGGCCGCGACCTGCGGCAGCAGCCGGCCGGTGATCCACTCATTGCCCAACGCGACCGCCTCGGCGGCCTCGCTGAACGTGAAGTCCACGATCCCGGCGAGCTCGCGCCCGATGCTGTCGGCGAGGGCCGGCGCGTGGCGCTCGACGCTGGGCGCCGCCGGCACGCCGAACCCGATGGTATCCATCTCCCGCCCGGCCTCGCTGGCCACGGTGATGACCACGACCGCGTCGCTGAGATAGATCCGGCGGCCGCGGAAGTCGGTGATCATCCCCTGGGTGAGCGCCGGAGCGAACGCGGCGAGCACCGCGGGATGGCAGCGATCGAGCCGGTCGCAGAGCACGACGGACCACGGCATTTCGGCCAGCGCGTAGAGCGCGTGCCGGTCCTCGTACCCGACATACCCGGCCGGCGACCCCAGCAGGGCGGTGATGCTGGCGTCGTCCTGGAAACGGGCGAAGTCAATCCGCACCACGCGCCGCGGATCGCCGTAGAGTCCCTCGGCGATGGTCTCACACAACGGCAGCGCGCGCTCGGCCATCGGGCCGCTCAGGGCGATGATGGCGTTGGGCCGCGCGGCGTGGAGGTCCAGGCCGCGGCTGGTGACCTCCAGCCGGCCCACCAGCCGGTCGGCGGAGAGGTGGTCGAGCAGCTGGCGTTCCTCGAGCTGGGCACGCAGGGCATCGAGGCGGGCGCGCTCCAGCGTGGGGATGCCGAGCATGCGCTTGACGACGGTTTCGGCGTCGGCCCGGGTCACCGCGACGAGCCCGCGGCTCACGCCGTGCGCCACGCTCTGGTCGAGGAGGTCCACCGCCTTGTCGGGAAAGTGGCGGTTGGGCATGAACTGGCGGGCAATGTCGACCAGCCAGGCGAGGACGTCGTCGGCGACGGTGATGGAGCGGCCGCGCACCAGGTCATCGCGCACCACCTTGAGCACCTCGAGGGTCCGTTCGGGCGAGAGCTCCTGGATGCGGATGGGCTGGAAGCGCCGCTCGAGCGCCCGGTCGTGCTCGATGAACTGGCGGTACTCCTCGTCGGTGGTGGCGGCGATGCAGGCGATCTCGCCCCGGGCGAGCGCCGGCTTGAGCATGCTCGAGATGTCACCGGTCCCCTCGCGGCCCCCCGCGCCCATGATGGCGTGCACCTCGTCGATGAAGAGGACGATGCCGTCCTGTGCCGACTCCGCGAGGATGGCGCCGACGCGCTTGTCCAGTTCGCCGACGATGCCTGCGCCCGCCACCAGCGCCGACGGCTGGAGGCCGACCAGCCGGACCCCCTGGAGCGGAACCGGCACCTCACCGCGGATGATCCGCTGGGCAATCCCCTCCACGATGGCCGTCTTGCCGGTGCCGGCGGCGCCGACCAGCAGCGGGTTCCGCTTGGTGCGGCGGCAGAGGGTCTCGATGATGGTCTCGATCTCCGTGTCGCGGCCCACGCAGGGCGGGAGCTTGCCGTCCCGGGCGGCCTGCGTGAGGTCGCGGCCGAACTTGTCGAGGGTGGGCGTGGGCGCCAGGGTGCGGATGCCGCTGAGCGGGGCCGCGGGCTCTGCCGCCGCGGGAATGGTCTTGCCCGTGCCGGCGGCCTCGATCGGACGGGCAGGTGGTGCCGTGGTGGGATAGACGACGGGATGGCCGGCCGCGCGGAGGACTGCCGCCACCAGGTCCCGCTCCCCCACCTGTGCCTTCCCGAGGCCCTGTGCGATCTCGCGGGCCTGCACGGTCAGCGCGTCGGCGCCGAGCGTGGCGCCGGGCTGGCCCTGCTGCACCGCGGCCCGCACCGCGGACTTGGTCCCGGCAAGGTCGAGGTTCGGTGAGAGGCTGCCCACCATCGGGGCAAAGCGGTCAAGGAACAGCGCCAGCCAGTCGTTGACCCCGGCATTGGGACGGGTGGCCAGTTCCTGCAGAATCCGCTGGGCGCCCGGGGTGAGGGGGAGTCCGGCGGCGTCGGCGGCGGTCATGCCAGGTCTCCGGTGATGGGGGGCCGGGTCGGGGGACGGAGTCGGGACAACATGCGGGCCGATCGTGGGCCCCGCAACTCGGCGTACCGGGCGCGGCCCGGGTGTGCCCCGGCGGGGACGCACGGTCTCGGGTGCTCTGAGGTGTCTAGACGTCTGCCAGGCCGCCGGTTTCTCAGTGCTGCGGCGAGGCGCCGCGGTCCCGGCCCCGGACCCAGGCCCAATTGAGGGTGGCGAGGAGCGCGGTGGCGGCGAGCACCAGCAGTTCCTGCCGCGCCATCCTGGTGGCGAGCAGCGCGGTGCATCCGATGCCCGCCATCGCCCACCATTCGCCGGCCGGGAGCCGGAGGCCCGCCGCGGGAAGGCCTGTGCCGCGGGCGTCCATGCGCCGACAGGCGATCAGCGCCGCGCAGACCAGTCCGTAGGTGAAGAGCCGGGAGACCGCCGACAGGGTCAGGTTCTGCAGGAAGCTGCCGGACACCGCCAGCAGCCAGACCATCGTGGCGTACACCAGGACGGAGATCCACGGGGTCTGGAACCGCGGGTGCACCCGGCCCAGGATCGGGGGGAGGTCCCCGGCGACGGCCATGGCATAGCTCAGCCGCGGGACGTTGACCATGGCTCCGGCGAGGTAGCCATAGACGGAGACCAGCGCCGCGAGCGCCATGAGCACGGCGCCCCACGGACCCAGGAGCACGCCTCCCGCATCCGCCAGGGGCCGGAGCGCGGTGCCGGCCCCGGGCAGCACGGCCACGACCACCAGCTGCACGCTGCCGTAGAGCAGGGCACAGGTGGCCAGCGTCAGGGCCAGGGCAAATGGGGCGTCACGGCGGGGATCCCGCGCCTCGCCGAGGGGGATGAGCGCCGCCTCGAAGCCGCCGTAGGCGAAGACGAGGAGCAGGATTGCGTCCAGCCAGTCGCGCGCCGGCGCCGGGACGGGCGGGGGCAGGGGCGGCGCCGCCAGCACGGCGGGGATGCCGACGGCGAGGAACAGCGCGAGGGGCAGCAGCTTTGCGATCATCGCCACCGCACTGACCCGGGCGCCGGGGGCCACCCCGCGGCAGTTCACGATCGCCAATGGGGCCAGCACGCCGAGGAGCACCGCCGCGCCGGCGCCACTCCGGGCGGCGGCCGGCCAGAACTCGCCGAGGTAGATGACGAACAGGTTGGCGTTGGTGGCGGCGGCGGTGAGGCGGACCAGGTACATCATCCAGCCCATCTGGATGCCCGCGAAGCGCCCGAAGGCGACCCGCGCATACAGGTACGGTCCGCCGGCCTCCCCGAAGCGCGAGGCCAGCTCGGCAAAGCAGGCGACGATGATGGCGATGCCCAGGGCCGCGATGACCCACGCCCAGGGGCTCGCGCTCCCGAGCCGCTGGGCCATCACGGACGGCAGCCCGAAGACGCTGCTGCCGATCACCCCGTTGAGCACGAGGGCGGCGAGGCTCCAGCGCCCGAGGGCGCGCACCAGCCGGTCAGCCATGGCCACCCCCCCGACGCTCCTCGAGCTCCACCAGCGTCCGGGGCCAGTCCTCGCGCAGCAGCCGGCTCAGGCCACGGTCCGCGAGGAGGCGGCCCTCGGTCTGGCAGCCGGGGCAGTAATTGGTCTCGTGCTCGGCGTAGCGGATCCGCTGGATGGGGCTGCCGCAGTCGGGGCAGGGCAGGCCGTAGCGCCCATGGGCTGCCATCCCCTCCCGAAAGGCCGTCACCTTCTGGGGGAACCGGTCGCCGGTCTCGCGGAGCAGCCGCGCGGTCCACGCCCCGAGCACGTCCCGGCAGGCGCGGTGCAGCCGGGCGCACTCGTCGTCGTGAAGCTGGCGGGTGAGGCGGAGGGGCGAGAGCCGGGCCCGGTGCAGGATCTCGTCGGAGTAGGCGTTGCCGATGCCATCGAAGATGGTCGGGTCGGTGAGGCTCCGCTTGAGGGTGTGATTCTCCGCGCGGAGCCTCGTGGTGAACGCCTCCAGCGCGGCCTGCTCCACGTCGAGGCCGCCCCGGTCGAAGGCGGCGAGGGCCGCCGCCCCGGCGGCCAGGTGCAGCGAGGCGCGCCGGGTGGTGCCCGCCTCGGTCAGCGCCAGCGTCCCCGCGGGCAGGTCGAAGCAGGCAAGGCCGATGCGGCCGGGGGGCTTGGCGCCCGGCGCGAGCCAGCGGAGGCGGCCGGCGATCATGAGGTGGAGCACGAGGTGCAGGTCGTCCGCGAGCGAGATCACGAGGCGCTTGCCCAGCCGGCTCACGGCGATGACGGTCCGGCCATGGGCCGCGGTGAGGGGCGGCTCGACTGTCCGCAACAGGAAGGGACTCGCCAGCCGGATGCGTTCCAGCGGCTGGCCCACGAGCCGGGGCTCGAGCGCGGCGAGGTAGAGGCGGATGTCGGGCAGTTCGGGCATGGGAATCCCGGGAAGGTAGGGCGGCCCGCGCTCTGGCGCGACCACACACCCGGCTGCATCTTTATGCCCCCTGTGTCCGAGGTACCGAGGCCGCGATGTCGTCCCTGAAGCCGATCGTCCCCGAAACCAGCAACCTGCACGTCACCCGGTTCGAGCCGCTGGTGGCGCCGGGCGCGCTGCTGGCCGAACTGCCGATCACGCGGACGGTGGCCACGACCGTGCTCGAGGGGCGGCGGGCGGTGGGGCGGATCCTCGCGGGGCAGGACCGGCGCCTGCTGGTGGTCGTGGGCCCCTGTTCCATCCACGACCCGGTGGCCGCCCTGGACTACGCCCGGCGGCTGGCGGCGCTGCGCCGCGAGGTGGCCGGGACGCTCGAGCTGGTGATGCGGGTCTACTTCGAGAAGCCGCGCACCACCGTGGGGTGGAAGGGGCTGATCAACGACCCGCATCTCGACGGCACCCGCGACATGATGCTCGGGCTGCGCATCGCGCGGCAGCTGCTGCTCGACATCAACGCCCTGGGGCTCCCCGCCGCCACCGAGCTGCTCGGTCCGGTGGTCCCGCAGTACATCGCCGACCTGGTGTGCTGGACGGCCATCGGCGCGCGGACCGCGGAGTCCCAGACCCACCGCGAGATGGCGAGCGGCCTGTCCATGCCCGTCGGCTTCAAGAACACCACCGACGGCAACCTGCAGGTGGCGCTCGACGCCATGCTGGCGGCGGGCACCCCCCACACCTTCCTCGGGATGGATGACGAGGGCCGCGGGGCCATCGTGCATACAACCGGGAATCCGGAGCGGCACCTGGTGCTGCGCGGGGGCGGCGGGCGGACCAACTACGACGCCACCTCGGTGGCCGAGGCCTCGGCGCTGTGCGCGGCGCGGGGGCTCCCGGCACGGGTGATGGTGGACTGCAGCCACGGGAACTCGAGCAAGGACCACAACCGCCAGCCGGCGGTCTTCGAGCAGGTCGTGGCGCAGGTCACCGGTGGGAGCCCGCACATCATGGGCGCCATGGTCGAGAGCCACCTGCACGCCGGCAGCCAGAAGCTCGGCACGGGCCGGGACGGACTGGCCTACGGGGTGTCGATCACCGACGCCTGCATCGACTGGGAGCGCACGGAGGCCCTGCTGCGGGCCGCCGACGGGCGGCTCCGCGCGGCGACCCCGGAGACGCGGCGCGCCACCGGGAGCTGAGGGTGGACGGGGTGGAGGATACCCGGCGGGGCGGATCGGGTGATCCGCCCCGCCGCACTGTGTCCCGGCCGGCTCAGCTGCCGGGCAGGCGCAGCAGCAGCAGCTGGCCGCTCTCCCGGGGCAGGTTGGCCCCCGGGGCGGGCAGGGTGTGGGCCTGCACGTCGAAGAGCCAGGCGCCCGCCCCGAACCAGGCCGAGGCGTCGATGATGCCGCTCGACTCCCAGCAGGTCCCGGCGAGGTCGTCGCAGGTCGGATTCTCCAGCTCCGCCACGGCGCGACCACCGGTCAGGGCGCCCCGCCCGTTGAAGCCGAACTGCCAGACCTGCGGCGCGCGCTGGCCGGCGAAGGTGCTGTTGGCGGGGTCTTCCTGCACCATGAGGCTGCGGGTGCCGGCCGCGATGTTGTCCGGCGCCGACCATCCCGCCTGCGCGCCCTGGGAGCGCGCGAGCAGCCGGAAGCGCACGGGCGCGGTCGGGTCCCGGCGGTCGAACTCGAGCCGGTAGATCGAGCCATACGGGTCGCAGGCCACGCCATTGCAGAGGGTGGACTGGCTGCCGGTATCCACGAAGTAGATCGCGGGCGCGGCGCCGGGCCGGTGATCGTAGTCGGCATCCTCCAGCCGCACGAAGGGAAAGGCCCCGAGGCCGGTGACCGCGGCCTGCAGCTGGCCGGAGCTGAGGGCCGCGGCCCCGGGTACCTCGACCCACGTGCCGGGGTACGTCTCGCCCACCTTGAGGTTGCCGGCGTTGCCAGCGGTCGCGCTGGTCAGGACGTACAGCCGGCCGGTGCCGTTGAGCACGTCGGCCTCGGTGTTCCCCACGTACATGTACAGCTCCGACGCGCCGTTGGTGTCGTCGGTGCCGATCAGCACCACCTTGCCGCGGAAGGGCACGGCCACCGCATTCTCATGCGCGTAGCGCCCGAGCCAGGGCAGCTCGTGCACCGTACCGTCGGTGCCGATCGCCAGCTGCATGCCGTCGTGCACCCCGCCCACCGATTCCTCGCCGGTCATGAACCACCCCGAGGGAAAGCCCTCGCGCGGCCCGACCCAGGTGGCGGAGCAGAGCCGGAGGTACTGCTCGGCCCCGGTCAGGACGTACGAGGCATCCACGACACTGCGCGTGCGGCGATCGAGGACCAGCCGGGAGACCCGGGCGTACGGAAACTGGGTGACCCCGTTCACGTCCTTCACGCCCGAGCTGCTGAGCTCATGGTTGGCATAGAGCACCACCTGTTCACCGCTGGCGTACCCGCCGAGCCCGTCCGGGATCGGGGCCCAGACTTCGCCGCTCGGCAGGGTGTCGCCGACGGTGAGGAGCGGCAGCACCTCGCCCGCGATCCCGGGCATCAGCCTGGCCTGCGCGGGTTGGGTGGTGCGGACGGCGGTGCCGATGGCCCCCGGGAGCGGGCCGATGGCGGCGGGATCCTGCGAGGCCCCGCAGGCCAGGAGGCTGAGCGCGGCGGCGGTGGCCAGAAGCGTCGTGTGGGGGCGGCTGGGCATGGTTCCTCGGAGAGCGGGTGACGGTGGCGAGCGGGCGATCCGGAGCGGAGGATCGCCGTGCGACGTCACCCGGCAGCCTGCCGGGGGTCAAGATCGGGTAAAGGTGCGGCGACGGATCTCGGGGAGCAGGCTCCCGGTGACGATGCAGGCGCCGCCGAGCCACTGGACGGGGCTCAACCGGTCGCCGGTGAGGAGCAGGCTGGCCACGGCCGCGACGACCGGCTCGAGGGTGTAGACCAGGGCGGCGTAGGTGGGGGCGACGACCCGTTGGGCGGCCAGCTGCAGCCGGATGGCGACGACGCTGGCGAAGACCGCCTCATAGAGGATGAGGGCCACCAGGAGCGGGGTCCAGTGGAACGCGGGGCGCTCGAGGAGCGGGGTGGTGATCGTGGTGCACAGGCCGGCGACCACGATCTGTGCCATCATGAGGCGTTCCACCCGGTGCCGGGTGGCGTAGTGACCGGTCACCACCATGTGCAGCGCAAAGCAGAGGGCGCAGGCCACGCTGAGCAGGTCGCCGCGGTTGAACCCGGTGGCGAGGTCGCCGGGGCGGGTGAGCAGCACGAGCCCCGCGACCGCGAGCACGAGCCCGGCGGTCGCGACGCGTTCGGGGAGGGTGCGGTAGGCCACCAGCACCACCAGCGGGGTGAACGGGATATAGAGGGAAGTGAGGAACCCCGAGCGGCTGGGGGTGGTCCACTGCAGCCCGATGGTCTGGGTGGCAAAGCCGAGGGCGAGCAGCAGCCCGAGCACGCCGCCCGCGCGCCATTCCTCGCGGGTCACGCCGCGGAGCGCGGGGGCGAGGAGCAGCGTGGCCAGCAGGAAGCGGGCGGCGGTGAACGCCATCGGGGTGGCGTCGCGGAGCGCCAGCTTGACCAGCGGGAAGGCGGCGCCCCAGATCAGGCAGGTGGCCCACAGCGCGAGCACCGCCTGGCGGCGGGTCATGCGCCGACGGGCACCGGGTCGGCCAGCACCTCGCGCAGGTAGCGCCCGGTGTGTGAGGCGGCCACGGCGGCCACCTGCTCCGGGGTCCCCTCCGCGACCACCGTGCCGCCCCCGGGGCCCGCCTCGGGTCCCATGTCGATGATCCAGTCGGCCCGCTTGATGACGTCGAGGTGGTGCTCGATGACCACCACGGTGTGTCCCTGGTCCACCAGCCGGTCGAGCACCTGGATCAGCACCCGCACGTCGTCGAGGTGCAGGCCGGTGGTCGGCTCGTCGAGCAGGTAGAGCTTGCGGCCCGAGCGCCGACCCGAGGCGGCGAGCTCCCGCGCGATCTTGAGCCGCTGCGCCTCCCCCCCCGAGAGGGTCGTCGCCGGCTGCCCGAGGCGCAGGTAGCCGAGCCCCACCTGCTGCAGGTGCCACAGGGCCTGCCCGAGCCTGGCCTGGTGCCGGAAGCGGCGGATCGCCTCGTCGACGGTGTAGGTGAGCACGTCCGCGATCGACTGGCCCTGGATCCTGACGTCGAGGACCTCGCGCTTGTAGCGGCTCCCGCCGCAGGCCTCGCAGGGCACGTACACGTCGGCCATGAAGACCATCTCGACCAGCACCGCGCCCGCGCCCTCGCAGGTCTCGCACCGCCCACCCGCCAGGTTGAACGAGAAGGCGGACGCCCCGAGCCGGCGGCGGCGCGCCTCGGGCTGGGCGGCGAAGAGCTCGCGGATCTCGTCGAAGGCCTTGATGTAGGTGACCGGGTTGGACCGCGGGGTGCGGCCGATCGGCGACTGGTCGATCAGCAGCACGTCCTCGAGATGCTCCGCTCCCTTGAGGGCCCGCGCGCTCCCGACCGCCTCGCCGAGGTGCTCCTTGGCGGAGTGCTCGCCCCGCAGGCGGGTCTCGAGCTGGCGGTAGAGGATGTCGTGCACCAGGGTGCTCTTGCCCGAGCCCGAGACGCCGGTGACCGCCGTGAGCGCGCCAAGGGGAATCCGGGCCGATACGTCGTGCAGGTTGTGCAGCGAGGCGCCCTCGATGCGGAGCCAGGGGCCGAGGGCCCGGCGCGCGCTCGGGACACCGATGCGCTTCTTGCCGGAGAGGTAGTCCCCGGTGAGCGAGGGGATGCCGTCATGCATCGGGCCGGCGTAGACCACCTGGCCCCCGTGCTCGCCGGCGCCGGGGCCGAGCTCGAGCATGAAGTCGGCCTGGCGCATGGCGGCGGGGTCGTGCTCGACCACGATCACGGTGTTGCCCTGGTCGCGGAGGCGCCCCAGCAGCCGGAGCAGGCGGTCGATGTCGCGCGGGTGCAGCCCGATGCTCGGCTCGTCGAGGACGTACAGCGCGTCCACGAGGTTGGAGCCCAGCGCGTTGGCCAGCGCGATCCGCTGTGCCTCGCCGCCGGAGAGGGTGCGGGTGAGCCGGTCGAGCGTGAGGTACCCAAGCCCCACGTCCGTGAGGAAGGTGACCCGCCGTCCCAGCTCGTCGAGGATGAGCTGGCCCACCTGCCGCTCCCAGGCGGTCAGGTCGAGGCCCGCGAGCCAGCCCGCGAGGTCATCGACCGAGCGCGCCGCGACGGCGGCGATCGGCTCGGCCCCCACCCGGACGGCCAGCGCGTCGGGGTTGAGGCGGCCGCCCCCGCAGGCGGGACAGGTCCGGGCCAGCTGGTACTGCCGCAGGAAGACGCGGATGTACTGCTTGTAGCGCTTTTCCTCGAGTCCCTTAAGGAACGGGAAGATGCCGAGGTAGCGCCCGACCTTGCCGTGCAGCAGCTCGCGCCGCGCCTTGGCGGGGAGGTCCCGCCACGGGGTGTCGGTGGAGACGCCGAGGCTCCGGGCCGCGGTGGCGAGCATGCGGCGGCGGGTCTCGTAGCGCGGCTTGGTCCAGGGGTCGAGCGCGCCGGCGGCCAGGCTCCGGGCGGGGTCGGGGACGATCAGCGACTCGTCGTACTCGAGCACCGCGCCGAAGCCGTTGCAGCCCTGGCATGCCCCCCGGGGGTTATTGAAGGAGAAGAGCGCCGGCGTGACGCTGGCGGCCGGGGTGTCGCAGCGGCTGCAGGCCGGTCGCTCCGTGAAGCGCAGCCGTCCGTCGTCGTGCAGCACGATGGCGATTCCCTCGCCCTCCTGGAACGCGGTGCCGAGGGCTTCCATGACGCGGCTGGGGGGCTCCGGGGCGCGCCGGTCATCGGGCTCGAGGGCGAGCCGGTCCACGACCACCAGGAGCTCGCCGGTCGCGGCGAGGTCGAGGCCCGCGGGCAGCTCCTCCAGGTGGTGCGGCGCGCCGTCGGCGAGCACCCGCACGAACCCGAGCGCGCCGAGGTTCTCCACGATGGCGGCGTGGCTCTGGCGCGCCGCGGCCGGGAGCGGGAAGGTCACCTGCAGGCGCCGGGCGCCCGCGAGGCCCCACAGCTCCGCGGCGGCGGATTGCGGGGTGTCCTTCCGGACGGGGGCGCCACAGGCGCGGCACTGCTGCCGCCCGACCCGCGCGAACAGCAGGCGGAGGTAGTCGTAGACCTCGGTGGCGGTGCCGACGGTGGAGCGGCTGGAGACGGCGGGATTGCGCTGCTCGATGGCGACCGCAGGGGCCAGGCCCTCGAGCCGGTCCACCAGCGGCTTGGGCATCCGCTCCAGGAACTGCTTGGCGTAGGTGCTGAGCGACTCGATGTAACGGCGCTGCCCCTCCGCGTAGAGGGTATCGAACGCCAGGGAACTCTTCCCCGAGCCCGAGGGGCCGGTGATGACGATCAGGGCGCGGCGCGGGAGGTCGACCGTCACTCCCCGGAGGTTGTGCTGCCGGGCATTGACGATCCGCAGGACCGACTGGGACATAGCCAGAGAAAGGTAAGAGCGGGGCGACGGACTACACAGGCCCGGCGCCGGCGCCGGCGGGGCGCTCGGTACTGCCCTCCCGTCGGGGGCATTAGATTCACCGAGACATGGCATCCGTGCTCAGCCCGCGGCTCCTGTTCCGCGGGTTCCTCATCTTCATCGGCATCTCCGTCCTGGGCTACGCCGGGGTTCTCCTCTATGGGAACAACCTCCAGGCGTTCGTCCAGGCGCTGGGCCACATTCACTGGGGCTGGATCCTGGTGGGGCTGGGCCTGGCCTCGATGGACTGGTTCGGCGGGGGCCTGCGCAACTGGGTGCTGGTGCGCCTGGTGCACCCCAACCCCCCGATGGGGGGGATGATCCTGAGCGGCGGGATGGGCGCGTGGGCGGCCTACCTGACCCCGTTCAACTCCGGCGCCGGTCCGATGACCATCTACGCCATGCGGCGCGCCGGCATCCCGCTGCCGCTGGCCGTGACGACGACGCTCATGTCGTTCATCGCCACGGTGCTGTTCTTCGCCCTCGCCGGTCCCCTCGCCATCGTCCTCGGCGCCGGCCGCTCGCTCGGCAACCACGGCGACGTCCTCGGCCTCACGCTCTACGACCTGTTCCTCGGCAGCCTCGGGCTGTTCGTGGGCATCGGCGTGGTGCTCATCGCGGTGATCGTCTTCCCCGGCCTGGCCCGCGCGGGCCTGCACCGGGTGGCCACCCGGCTCTCCCGCCGGAGCCAGCGGGTGGCCGACCGGATCGAGGGGCTGCGCCGGAGCATCGACGAGGCGCACCAGAGCGTCCTCGCCTTCAACAGCCCGCGGGGCTGGCTCGCGCTCCTGTGGGCGACGATCCTCTCGGGGCCCTCCCACGCCAACAAGCTGCTGGCCGGCTACGTGGCGCTCCGGGCGGTCGGCATCGAAGCGCACTTCGTCGATGTCCTGCTGGTGCAGACCCTGATCACCTTCCTGCTCTACTTCGCGCCCACGCCCGGCGCCTCCGGGATCGCGGAGCTGCTCTCCAGCGCCGTGATGTCGTCGGCCTACATCCCGAAGGAGCTGTCGCCGCTGTATACCCTCATCTGGCGCGCCATCCTGTCGTACTTCACGCTGGCCTTCGGGTTCGTGGTCTTCTCCCGGTGGGTGCACGGCCGCTTCAAGGCGGGCCGGGGCATCGACGAGGACGAGACGGCCCCCGAGGCGGCCCCGGCCCGCTGAGCCCATGGCCGACGCCGATCCCCACGCCGAGCCCGACGAACGCCGCTACGACGCCGCCCTGATGCGGCGGCTGCTCCGGTACATCGCACCGTATCGCTGGCTGGCGCTGCTCGCGGTGCTGCTGCTCCTCGCGACCGCCGGGCTCACGCTGGTGGGGCCCCTGCTCACCCAGCGGGCCCTCGACGTGGCGGTGCCCGCGCGGGACCACGCCCTGCTGCGGACCCTGGCGGTGCTCTTCCTCGGGGCGCTGGTGCTCGAGTTCGTCCTCGACTACGCCCAGGCCTACCTCACCGCGTGGATGGGGCAGCGGGTGATGGCCGACCTCCGGCTCCAGGTCTTCAGTCACCTGCAGCGGCTGTCGGTGTCCTACTTCGACCGGCACCCGGTGGGCCGCCTCATGACCCGGGTCACGTCGGACGTCGAAACCCTCAATGAACTGTTCTCGTCCGGCGTGGTCACCGTGTTCGGGGACGTGTTCACGCTGGCCGCCATCACGGGCATGATGCTGCTGACCGACTGGCGGCTGGCGCTGGTGGCGTTCGCGGTGATGCCGGTGATGTACCTCGCGGCGGTGACCTTCCGGCGGCACGTCCGGTCGAGCTTCCGGGACATCCGGACCCGGGTGGCGCGGCTCAACGCCTTCCTGCAGGAGCACCTCTCGGGCCTCCGGGTGGTGCAGCTGTTCGGGCGGGAGGAGGCGGAGGCCGCCGCGTTCGCCACCGTGAACCGGGAACACCTGCAGGCACACATGCGGTCCATCACCGTCTACGCCATCTTCTTCCCGGTGGTGGAGTTCCTCACCAGCGTGGCACTGGCGCTGCTGCTGTGGTACGGCGGGCTGCGGGTGCTGGGGGGCACGCTGACCGTCGGGGTGCTCGCGGCGTTCATCCAGCTGACCCGGCGGTTCTTCCAGCCGCTGCAGGACCTCTCGGAGAAGTACAACCTGTTGCAGAGCGCGATGGCGTCGTCGGAGCGGATCTTCCAGCTGCTGGACACCGCCCCGGAGGTCCGCTCGCCGGAGGCGCCGCGCGCCCTGGCGGCGCCGGCCCGCGGCGAGGTGGCCTTCGAGCACGTCTGGTTCCGCTATCGCGCCGGCGCCCCCGGGGCGGACGACGGCTGGGTCCTCCGCGATGTCTCCTTCACCGCGCGCCCCGGCCAGACCCTGGCGCTGGTGGGGCACACCGGGGCCGGGAAGACCACGATCCTGAGCCTGCTGCTCCGGTACTACGATCCGGAGCGCGGGCGCATCACCATCGACGGGGTGGACATCCGGGAGCTGGACCTGGCCGCCGTCCGGGGGCTGATCGGCTTCGTCCAGCAGGACCTCTTCCTCTTTACCGGGGACATCGAGCGCAACCTGGTGCTGGACAGCGGGCGGGGGCCGGCGGCGGCGCGCCAGGCGGCGGAGCGGGTGGGAGCCTCGCGGTTCATCGAGCGTCTTCCCTCAGGGTACGGCCATGTCCTGGGGGAGCGGGGCCGGAGCCTGAGCGTGGGCGAACGGCAGCTGCTGTCCTTTGCCCGGGCGCTGGCCCAGGACCCCCGGATACTGGTGCTGGACGAGGCCACCAGCTCGGTGGATGCCGAGGCGGAGGCCCAGATCCAGCGGGCGGTGGCGGAGCTCATGGTCGGGCGGACCAGCCTGGTGGTGGCCCACCGGCTGAGCACGATCCTGCATGCCGACGAGATCCTGGTCATGCACCATGGCGAGATCCGTGAACGCGGCACGCACCGTGCCCTGCTGGCCCAGGGCGGGCTGTACGAGCGGCTGTACCGCCTGCAACTTCAGGGGCAGGAAGTCCAGCCCCCCCTGAGCGCGTAAGCCCGTATCGCTTGCGGGGTTGTGGGGCTTCGGGTACGTTTGGCCATCTCCGGTTCATGCGAGGGTGGGACTGATGATGGAACTGGAAGTCGGCGGGCAGCGCACTCCCATCCCGGTGGGAGAACTGGTCATCGGCGCGGATCCTTCCTGCGGTCTCAAGCTGACGGGAGTCGCCGCGGCGCATGCGGTGGTCGTCGGCGGGGCCGACGGCTCGGTCGTGGTGCGCCGGGTCGGCGACCATGACGTGCTCATCAACGGCGTGAAGCTCGGGGCCGAGCCGGCGCCGGTCCTCCACGGCGACAAGGTCCAGGTGGGCCTGCACGAGCTCCTGGTCCACGACCCGCGCCGCAGCGGCAGCACCCAGTTCGTGAGCGCGAGCGACGTGGCCCGGATGGTCGCGGCGACGGCCAAGGCCGGCGGCCCCAAGACGCCGACGGCCGCCACCGGCGGCCGCCTGGTCTGCCTCACGGATGGCCGAGAGTACACCATCGGCACGGCGCCGCTGGTGATCGGTCGCGAGGCCGGGTGCGATATCGTGGTGCCCAACAAGGACGTCTCCCGGCGCCACGCCGAGATCTTCCAGTCGCCCCAGGGCTACGTCCTGGTCGATTCCAGCACCAACGGCAGCTTCGTCAACGGCGAGCGGATCGAGGCCCAGCGTGTGCTGGCCCGGGCCGACGTGCTGCGCATCGGCGACCACGAGTTCCGCTTCTACGCCGACCGCGCCCCCGAGCCCGCGCCGGCCGCGCCCGCCGCCCCGCCGGTCCCGGCGCCCTCCCTGCCCATCGTCCCGGCGCCCGCAGGGGCCGCCGAGCGGCTCTCCCATACCATGCACGGCATGCCGGTCACGCCGCCGCAGCCGCCGCCCGCAGCCCCCAAGCCGCCCCCGGCGCCGGCGGCGCGCCCCTCGGGGGGCAGCGGCGCCATGGCGGCGTTCGTCATCCGCAGCGGGTCGCTCAAGGGCCAGCGGATGCAGGTGCGGGTGCCGGTGGTCAACATCGGGCGGGCGGAATACAACGACCTGGTGATCCCGGACGACAGCGTGAGCGGCTCGCACGCCAAGCTGCAGCGGCGCGAGGGTGTGTGGATCCTGGTCGACAACGACTCGACCAACGGGACGTGGGTGGACGGCGAGCGGGTGGCCGGCGAGGCCGCCCTCGGGCCCGGCTCGGTGGTCCGCTTCGGCGAGATCTCGGTCCTCTTCGAGCCCACCGACGATCACCTCAGCATGAGCGGCGGGTCCGGGACCAAGGTGATGGGGGCCATGAAGCCGTCGTCGCCTGCGCCGACGCCTGCCGCCGCGCCGCCACCCCCACCGCCCGCGCCCGCTCCGGCGGCCGCGCCGGTGCCCGCCGCGCCCCCGGCCGCGCCCCCGGCCGCCGAGAAGCGCCCGACGCCCCTTCCGGGCGCCGCGGCGGTGTCCCAGGAGCCCGGGCTCAAGCAGTCGGGCGCGCGCCGGCCGCCGGTGATCGTGTCGTCCTCGCCCCCGAGCAGCGGCATGCCCAAGTGGGTGGTGCCGCTGATCCTGGTGGTCATCCTCGGCATCATCGCCGCCGTTCTGCTCACCAGGTAAGCGAGCCGCCGTGCGTTTCTCCTGCGCTGCCCGGACCGATACCGGTGTCGTTCGCTCCGGCAACGAAGACAACTACCTGATGCTCGCCGACCGCGGGGTGTTCATCGTGGCCGACGGCATGGGCGGCCACGCCGCGGGCGAGGTCGCCAGCGAGATGGCCGTCCGGATCATCTCCCGGGAGCTGGGCAGCCTGCGCGGCCTCAACGACGACCAGGCCGGCGAGCGGATGCGGCACGCGATCATCGAGGCCAACGCGGCCATCTTCGACCGCACGCTCACCGAGCACGACAAGCGCGGCATGGGGACCACCACCACCGCGCTGATCCTCCTGCCGCAGCGCTACCTGCTGGGCCAGGTCGGCGACAGCCGCGCCTACCTGCTGCGCGACGGGCACTTCCTGCAGATCACCAAGGATCACTCCTACGTCCAGGAGCAGGTGGATCTCGGCCTGCTGACCCCCGAGCAGGCGCGGGTGCATCCCTACAGCAACGTGATCACCCGCTGCATCGGCGCCAACGCCGAGGTGGTGCCCGACCTCTACTTCGGCCACCTGCGGCCGGGGGACGTCCTGCTGCTCGCCTCCGACGGCCTCACCGGCATGCTGGAGGACGAGTACCTGGCCCAGATCCTCAAGGGCGAGGGCGGCCCGCAGCAATGGGTGGACCGCCTGATCAATGAGGCCAACCGCCGCGGCGGGCTCGACAACATCACCGCCATCCTGATCCGCATCGAGCCCGACCCCCCCGCGGCGTAGCCCGCGCCCAGGAAGGGACCCCGGCGGGGGGGGCCCACGCGGCCGCCCCCGCCGTCCGTTCCGGGCCCCTCCCCGGGACGATGCCTTCTGAAACATGCCTGGGGCGCCGCCCGTCATCTGCGCATGCCTCGACCGAACAGCGCCAGCATCCTGGCCGGCTTCGCCACCCTCCGCGCCAACCCGCTCCGGACCACCCTCTCGACGCTCGGCGTGGTGATCGGCGCCGCGGCGCTGGTGGCCGTGCTCGCCCTGGGCGACGGGATGGAGCGCTTCGTCCGGGAGCAGATCGCGCGCTCCACCGACGTGCAGTCGATCCTCGTGGCCGCGAAGACCTCGGTGACCATCGACGGCCAGACCTTTCCCGTGGACAGCTACCCGGTCTTCACGCCCGCTGACGCGGCGGCGATTGCCGCCGCGATCCCCGGCGCCGACCAGGCCACGCTGACAGTGGGCGGCCGTTCGGCAATCGCCGGGCGCGGGGGCATGATCGAGGAGGTCGGCATCGCGGCCACGCTGCCGAGCCTCGCGCACCAGGTGGGCTTCGCCTTCGCGGCGGGACGGTACTTCACGCCGGAGGAGGCGGCGGCCAACGGTCCGGTGGTCGTCCTGAGCCACACCCTCGCCCGGCGCCTGACTGGGCGTCGCCCGGAGGAGGCGGTCGGTGACACCGTCCGGATCCGTGAGCGGACCCGTACCATCGTTGGCGTGCTGGCCCCGGTCGAGGGGGAACAGGTCGGGGCGGCCTACATCCCGATCGAAGGGGCCGGGGATGCGCTGGCCCCGACGCCCCGGCCCCGGGCTCCCACGCTCGTGCTCCGCGCGCGCACCATCGAGGATGTCACGCCGGTGCAGCAGGGCGCGGAACGCTGGCTGGCAGCGCGCTATGGCGGGGGATGGGCGCGGCTGGCCCGCGTGGAATCCAACAAGAAGCAGCTCGAGGATGTGGAGCAGGGAATGATCCTGTTCCGGCTGTTCATGGGGGCCATCACCGGGATTTCGCTGATCGTGGGCGGGATCGGCATCATGAACGTGCTGCTGGCCTCGGTCACCGAGCGGACCCGCGAGATCGGGGTGCGCAAGGCGGTGGGCGCGAGCCGCAGCGACATCCTGGTGCAGTTCCTGGCGGAATCGGTGACCATCTCCGGCCTGGGCAGCGCACTCGGCGCGGCCCTGGGCCTGGCGGGGGCGTTCGGGGTCACGGCGCTCATGCGGCGGCAGACCGAGGCCCAGATCTACGCGGCGTTCACGTGGGGTACCGTGCTGGTCTGTGCCGTGGCGGCGCTCGTCGTGGGGCTCTCCTTCGGGCTCTATCCCGCCCTTCGCGCCTCGCGGCTCTCGCCCATCGACGCCATCCGGCACGAGTAGCCCCGCCGGGTCGGGCCACGCCCTAGATCTCGTCGGCGATCGCCGCGAGCCGTTCCTCCTCCCGCCAGGCCCAGCGCAGGATCGTGAGCTCCCCGCGCAGGGCGCGATACTCCTCGTCCTCGTGCAGCGACATCTCCAGCGCCAGCCGTGCCTCGGGGTAGAGGGTGGCCAGCGAGCGGTCGATGTTGTCGAGCGGGGCGCGCACCATGCGCGACCGGGCAAAGCGGTGCAGTGCGCGGTCGGGCCCGCCCATGGCCTGCAGCCAGTCGACCGCGCCCTGGACGGTGGCGGCGTCGCCGCCGTGCGGGTTGAGGTGGGGCAGGATGAGGGTGGCGGCGGCACGGCCGTCCGCGCCGGTGAGGAGGGCGCGGGTCTCGCCCGTGGCGGTGTACTCCACCTCGGTGCCGACGGGCACGAGGTCGGGGAGGCAGCCGACCCACAGCGCCCACTGGTCCTCTTCGTCTTCGGCCCGGATCAGCTCCGCCTGCCGGACCTGCTCCTCGGCGAGCTCCAGGGTGCCGCCGCGGGCGAGCGGGATGGCCAGCGCCGGCCGGCGGTGCAGCCGGTGCGCGGCGAAGGCCGCGGCGCCGAGCAGCACCACCCCGCCCGCCGCGCCGAGGGCGGCGGCGACGAGGGGCGTGGCACAGAGCATGGCCGGAAGGGTCACCCGTCGGCCGAGCCGGCGCGGCCCTGCGCGCCGGTGCCGGCGCATGAAGGTCTCCCCGTAGCGCCATGCCGCAAACTCGGGGAGCACCGGGCGCCCGATGCGTACCAGTTCCAGCCCGCTGCGCAGCCGCGCGAGCCCCACCTCATCGGAGCTGACCCGCACCGGCGAGGCGCGGAAGCGGCGCTCGCAGTCCTCGATGGCTTCCCAGCGATCGTCGAGCGGCGCGAGGTTCCACCGGCCGCAACCGGGACAGACCACCCAGAAGCGACCGCGGGCCGCGTCGAATGCGAGGCGCTGCCCGATCGGGCAGGCCTCGATCTCGTCGTTGCGGCCCAGCGGGGCATCGCAGAAGAAGCAGCCTGGGAGCACCCGGCTCTCGGAAGGTGGCGTGCTTCGATGGTGGGAAATGTCCGGCCGTGGCGCAAGATACCGGGGGCGGCCCTCACTGGATTGTCATCCGGTTGACATGTGACGCGCCGCCGGTCACTCCTCGATCCGGATGTCGCTCAGGCCGAGCCGGCCCTGGGCCAGCTGGACGATCCGCTGCAGGACCGCCTCACGCTCCTCGCCGGCGAGTGCCGTGCTCTGCCCCGGCCCTGGCCCGGCCCATTCCCGCAGGCTCGAGCGGTACACCCTGTGGCCCTGGGTATAGGTCCAGGTCAGGTACGCCGTCCGGCCGTCCCGATGGTACACCAGGGTCTCACCGCGGATGTCCATCTCGAGCCGCTCGTCCGGGGTGCGGCCCAGCGGTGCGGGGGGCGCGGCCGGCGGCGGCGGCTCGTGCTGCCGGCGGATGGCGTCCATGTCGGGCGGCTCGGGTGGGGGGAGCGGCGGGGTGAGCACCCAGTAGAAGCCCTGCCCGTCGGTGATCTCGAGGTGGTTGAGGGAGCTGTTTCGCTCCCGGACGACCAGCCCTTCGAGGCGGGGCGGGGAGGCGCGGAGGTGACTGGTCAGCATCACCTGGGCTCCGGCGGGCGGGGCGGGGAACCCGCCCCCGGCGTGCTGGATGCCGTTGCCCGCGGCGAGCTCCGCCTCGACCAGCTGGCGCAGCGCCGGCGGAAACGCGCTCAGCACGCGGCGCTGCTCGTCCGACGCGCGGCCCGGGTTCACCGCCCGGCGAGCGCCTGCAGGAAGTCGTCGTACCCCGCGGCGTCACGCTGGTACCCCTGGGCGGCGTCGGCCAGGATGGTGCGGAGGGTGGTGTGCCCGTCGGCCGCGACCACGTCGGTGCGGGCGCCCGCCTCGAGCAGGAACTGGGCGGTGGGCCAGTCGCCGTTGTTCGCGGCCTGCATGAGCACGTTCCAGCCGAGCTGGTCGGACCGCGTATCCAGCGCCTCGAGGTTCACGCCGTGCTCCACGAAGATCCGGAGCTCGGGCAGGTCCATGTAGCTGATGAACAGCAGTGACCGGCGGTCACCCGCGTCGATCGTGGTGACGTTCGGGTCGGCGCCGGCCTTGAACAGCAGGTGCAGGACGTCATGGGCCTCCTGGGCGTTTCCCCCCAGGACCCATTCCAGCAGGACCTTGTCGGGCCCCAGGATGTCGCTGTCGGGCGGCGCGCCGGCCTCGAGGAGGATCCGCACCGATTCGACGTCCTGCGGGGTGCGGTACATGTCGATGACCCGGGCTACCGCGAAGCCCAGGATCGTCATGCCCTCGCTGTTGCGGGCGCTCCAGTCGAGGGGGGCGCCCGCGACGAGCGCCCGGACCCGCGCCGGGTCCTTGTCCCGGAGCGCCCGGGCGAGGTCCGAGAGCCGGGGGGCCGGGTAGGCCAGTTCCTGGCGCCGCCGCGCGCCGCGCAGCAGCTGTCCGGTGACTTCCTTGCCGTAGTTGGCGATCCCCATCCACAGGGGGATGCCGAGGACGGCGAGCGCCACCAGGACGCCCGGCCTGGAGCCCGACCGCGTGGACCAGAACAGCAGGGCGCCGAGGGCCAGAACCACGGGTGTGAGGAGCATGGCGAAGCCGGTGGCCATGCCCCGGCCGGCGGCGTCGTCGCCCATGTTCTTCACGAGCCAGAGGTTGATGACCATCAGGGCGTCGATCCCGAAGAGGATCCAGGCCAGGATCGTCAGCGCCTTCATGGGACGCGGTGGGGCAGCAGGGTGAGGCCGCGCTCGAGGCGCTCGAGGACGGCGGCGGGCGGGAGCGCCACCAGCTCGCGGACGGGGGTGAGGTCGCGGGCGACCGGCCCCGCGGTGAAGACGCGGAGCCGGCGGGCGCTGCGATACAGCTCGTCGGCCACGCGCGGGAGGCCGAACTGCCCCGCGACGCCCTCGCCCGTCAGGCGCTCGATGGCACCGGTGCGGGTGCGCAGCGGCAGGTCCACGGCGAGCATCGAGGGGTTGCTGGGGAAGTCGAGCAGCAGCTCCCCGGGGGCGAGGCCGAGCTCGCGGGCGAGCCGGTCTTCGACCTGCTCCAGCAGGTCGGGGCGTTCGCGCACCCAGGGCTCGGTCTCGCGGGGCACCTCGCTGGCGGGGAGGTCGAGGGCCCGCTTGTACAGCCGCCGGGCCGGTACCGCGCGGGCCAGGCCGGTGCGGTCGACGGCGCTCAGGCGCTCGGTCAGCCCGTCGTCGGTGGCATCGGCCACCTCTGCGGGGGCCAGGGCGCCGGCAGCCACCGCGGCGCGGACTGCCCGCTTGAACATGCAGGTGGCGCTGCGCACCGCGTGATGCCAGTAGACGTTGCGGTACATCTGGTACTTGGCGAAGAGCAGCGACTCGAGGGCACTGATGCCCTTCTCCTGCACCCCGAGCTCGAGGTGTCCCGGCGCCGTCTCGATCAGGGTGAGCGAGGCGAGCAGCCGGTCCACGTCCACCGCGCCGTAGGGCACCCCGCACATGCGGGCGTCGCGGCTCAGGTAGTCGATCTTGTCGAGGTCGAGCGAGCCGGAGATGAGCCCCTTGAGCGGACTCGGGCTCTGGCCGGTGATGAACTCTCCCACCCGGTCGGCGAGGCCCGGCGCCCCGGTCTCGGCCAGGACCTCCGCCAGCGGGGCCCGGTGCAGCCGCGCCACCCCCAGCCGCTCATGGCTCGGGAACCCGGCTTCCTCGAGGGCGTGGGAAAAGGGGTAGTGCCCGATGTCGTGCAGCAGCGCGGCCAGGCGCGCCGCCAGCTGCTCCCCGGCCGGGACGACCGCCAGTTCGCCCCGTTCCTCGAGGGCGGCCAGCGCCCGCCGGGTCAGGTGGAAGGCGCCGAGGGCGTGTTCGAAGCGGGTGTGGGTGGCGCCGGGGTAGACGAGGAAGGCGTGCCCAAGCTGCCGGATGTACCGCAGTCGCTGCATCGGCGCGGTGTCCAGCACCGTGGTGGTCAGCGGGTCGAGGCGGATGTTGTCCCAGAGGGGATCGCGGATGACGTCGAAGTCGCCCATGGGGCGGGAAGGTAGCAGCGGGCGGGGCGGGAGACGAGGGCCGGAAAACGGCGATTGGGCGACGGGGTCACCGGTCGCCCAGTCGCCCGATCGCCTAATCGCCCAATCGCCCAATCGCCCAATCGCCCAATCGCCCAATCGCCCAATCGCCCGATCGCCCAATCGCCCAATCGCCCAATCGCCCGATCGCCCGATCGCCTAGTCTTCCTCCGTCTCGTGCGCCAGCTTCCACTCCTCGGGCGACCGCCACAGGCTCGAGAGCAGCAGCTCGCGCATGAGGATGAACTCCTTGGGCATGCGGTCGTAGAGGCGCTCGAACAGCTCCTGGTGTCCCAGCACCTCGAGCTTCCAGGCCTCGCGGGGTACCGACATGAGGTCGCGGAAGGTCTCGGGGCCGAAGTCCTCGAGGCCGGTCCAGTCCATGTCCTCGTAACGCGGCATCCAGCCCAGCGGACTCTCGGTGGCGCCGCCCTGCCCGCGCACCCGGTTGAAGATCCACTTGAGGACCCGGAGGTTCTGGCTGTACCCCGGCCAGATGAAGTTCCCCTCGGCATCCTTGCGGAACCAGTTGACGCAGAAGATGCGCGGCGGGTCCACGATATGGCGGCCGAGCTGCAGCCAGTGATTGAAGTAGTCGCCCATGTGATAGCCGCAGAACGGCAGCATGGACATGGGGTCGCGCCGCACCTGGCCCACCTGGCCGGTCGCGGCGGCGGTGGTCTCGGAGCCGATGGTGGCCGCCGTGTACACCCCGAAGTTCCAGTTCACGGCCTGCACCACCAGCGGCACCAGCGAGGCCCGCCGGCCGCCGAAGAGGAAGGCGCTGATCGGGACGCCGTCGGGATTCTCCCATTCCGGATCCATGGACGGGCACTGGGAGGCCGGGGCGGTGAAGCGCGCGTTGGGGTGCGCGGCCTTGCGGCCGCTGCCCGGGGTCCAGTGCTGTCCCTGCCAGTCGGTGAGCTCCGGCGGGGCGTGGTCCGTCATGCCTTCCCACCATACGTCGCCATCGGGGGTCAGCGCCACGTTGGTGAAGATGGTGTTCTTGGCGATGGTGGCCATCGCGATGGGATTGGACTTCTCGGAGGTCCCGGGCGCCACGCCGAAGAACCCCGCCTCGGGATTGATGGCGTACAGCCGCCCGTCGGGCCCGGGGCGGATCCAGGCGATGTCGTCACCCAGGGTGGTGACCTTCCAGCCCTCGCACCCCTTGGGCGGCAGCAGCATGGCCAGGTTGGTCTTGCCGCAGGCGCTGGGGAAGCCGGCGGCGAGGTAGCGCTTGTCGCCCTCGGGGCTCTGCATGCCGAGGATGAGCATGTGCTCCGCCATCCAGCCGGCGTCGCGGCCCATGACCGACGCGATGCGGAGCGCGAAGCACTTCTTGCCGAGCAGGGCGTTGCCGCCGTAGCCGCTGCCGTAGGACCAGATGCTCCGCTCGTCCGGGAAGTGCACGATGTACTTGTCGTCCCGGTTGCAGGGCCACGGCACGTCGGTCTCGCCCGCGACCAGCGGCCGCCCCACGCTGTGCACGCAGGGGACGAACTCGCCGTCGCCCAGCGCCTCGAGCGCGCCCTTCCCCATGCGGGTCATGATCCGCATGCTCACCACCACGTAGGGCGAGTCGGTCAGCTCCACGCCCACGTGTGCCAGCGGCGAGCCGAGCGGTCCCATGCTGAACGGGACGACGTACATCGTCCGGCCCCGCATGCTCCCGGTGAACAGGCGCCGCAGGGTGAGCCGCATCTCGCGCGGGTCGACCCAGTTGTTGGTGGGACCGGCATCCTGCCGGCGCTGGCTGCAGATGAAGGTGCGGTCCTCGACCCGGGCCACGTCGGTGGGATCGGACAGGGCGAGGAAGCTGCCGGGCCGCTTGGCGGGATTGAGGCGCTTGAGGGTGCCGGTCTGCACCATCTGCTCGAGCAGGGCCTCGTTCTCCGCCTCGGAGCCGTCGCACCAGTGGATCCGGTCCGGCTCGGTCAGCCGGGCGATCTCCGCGACCCAGGCGCGCACCCGCGCGCTGGTGACCCACTCGGGACAGTTCAGCTCCGTGCTCCGCGGCTCGGCCGTGGCGGTCATGCCTGGCTCCTCTGAGGGAAGGGGCGGGGCCGGGCCGGACACGCCGCGGCCACCCGCTCGGGAGCCCGGAATTTCGGCAGCGGGTGGCCACGGGGGCAATGCTTGGGAAATTATGCAGTCGGGGGGCCCGTCAGGGCCCGATGGGCACCATGTCGGCCGGGTAGTGGTACGCGTTGTTGATGGTGCCGAAGTCACGTTCCGACAGGCCGGTGGCCACCGGCGTGGCGAACATCAGGTCCAGGCTGTCCGTGGAGTGCTGGAACAGCCCGAGGGTGTGCCCCAGTTCGTGCGCGGTGACGGTGCGCAGGCACTGCGTCAGGTCGGGGGCGTTGGGCAGGGTGGGGAAGACGTACGCCCGGACCGGGACCGCCAGCTCGAACCGGGTGCCCAGCGTGTCGAGGTCGGTGGCTCCCTCGCAGGAGAGCACCGCCCCGCCCAGCCGGACCGGCGGGGAGGGGAGCGTCTGCGGCGGCGGCTGGATGGCGCGGAAGATCACGTCGGCGGTGGTGGAATCCTGCACCACGGTGGCGTCCCACTCGCCGTAGAGCAGGGCGCCCTTCCACAGGCTGATGCCCTCGCGCACCCGCGCGGGGAGGTTGTACTGGTCCTCCACCCAGATGCGCACCGGCAGGCGGCTGCGCGGCCAGTGGAAGCTCAGGGTGTCCACCCGTGGGCCGGCGCTGTCGTAGGCGACGATCAGCCGCCAGTCGTACCGGGCGCTCCGGGTCGGGGCCACCATGTCGGAGCAGGCGACGGTGGCGAGGAGGGCGGCGGCGCCGGCGGCGCCGAGAAGCTGGAGTCGGGTCATTTGCGCTGGTACTCGATGCCAAGGCCGACGCCGACCCGGTGCACATCCTGCGTGCGCGCGAAGCCGGTCGCCTGCAGTTCGTCGGTGTTGAAGCGCTGGTAGTCGTACCGGATCCGGGCCACGAAGCCCACGGGTGCCGGGATCGGGATCCGGATGTCGGCCCCGCCCGAGAGCACCAGCAGCGTGGGGCCCCCCTGCCGGAAGATCCCTTCCTTGTCCGGCAGGTACTTGAGGATGCCGGCGCCGAAGCGGTAGCCGATCGGGCCGAACACCGGCCCCTGGACGCCGCCGGTCACCGACAGCGTCCGGAAGCCGGCACCGTCCGCCGTGGGCAGGCCGGTCTCCTTGATCCGGGTCTGGCCGAAGCCAAGCGCCACCTCGATCCCCGCGCGCTCACGGGGGGAGACGGGGAGCGAGGCGCCCAGCGTGATCGTCGGGGCGATCGCCTGGGTCACCTGGATGTCCCGGAAGATCCGGTCGGTCGCGAGGCGGGTGCCGCCGGTGGCGCCGACGGTCAGGCTGTAGCGGGCCTGCCCGGCGGCGGCGGCCGGGAGCAGGAACGCGAGCGTCAAGGCTGCAGGAAGGGTGCGCATGGCGCGTAAGATGCCGTCCGAAGGGGGGAGGGTCAACGTGGGGGACGACGGCCGGCCCGGGCATACGCACGCAGCCGCCGCAGCATCTTGCGGTCCAGCGTCACCATGTCCTCGCCCTTGGGGGTCTCGAGGATCTTGATCACCGCCGCGAACCGGGGATCGGTCATGATCCGCCGGAACGGCGCCGCGCCGAGGCTGCCCTCGGCGATCAGCTCGTGGCGGTCCCGGTGCGAGCCGAAGGGCGTCTTCGAGTCGTTGAGGTGCAGGCAGCGCAGGTGCCGCAGGCCCAGGCAGGCCTCCCACTGCTTCCAGACCCCGTCATAATCATGCAGCAGGTCGTAGCCGGCGGAGAACAGGTGACAGGTGTCGGCGCAATAGCCGACCCGGTCCCGGTGGGGCGCGGGGATGGCCGCACGCAGGGCGGCGAGCTCCTCGAACCGTGCCCCCAGGGCGGTGCCGGTGCCGGCGGTGGTCTCCAGCAGGACCATGACCCGGCCTGGCACCCGGTCCAGGCACCGGGCGTAGTTGTCGGCGTTCCGCGCCAAACCGCTGGATGAACCATCCATATAGTTGCCCGGATGCGACACCACGTAGGGGATGCCAAGGCTCTCACATCGCTCCAGCTCCGCGGTGAAAGACGCGACGGAGCGCTTACTTAGCTCCGCATCAGGACTTGCGAGGTTGATCAGGTATGAATCATGCGACACGACGGCCCGAATCCCGGTACGTTCGAGCTCCTGCTGGAATGCCTCCCGGACCTCCGGCGTGATCGTTGGCTCGCGCCACTGGTTCGGGGTCTTGGTGAACAGCTGGAGCGCGGTGGCGCCGATGGCCTCGGCCCGGGCCGGCGCGGTGTGCACGCCGCCCTGGGTCGAGACATGGGCACCCAGCATCTCCGCGACCTTCGCGGGGGTCTTCTTCATGTTCGCAATTCCTTGACAGGATCACTGGCCCGGCTACGATTCCGGCCGCCACGCCGGGACCCCTCAGACACGTGACCGACACTCCCGCTCCGCGCCGGATCCTGCTGCTCGGCGATGCCGCTTCACGCCCCACCGGGCTGGAGCGCGCCTTGGCGCGCGGGGGCTACCACCTGCTCGAGGCCCAGGGATCCGCGGTGGAGCACCCCCCTGCGGCCGCGCCCGACCTGGTGCTGCTCACTGCCCGCAAGGCCGACGCCCACCTGGAGCAGGCCCTGACCACCCTGGCCGGGGAGGCCTGGTACGCCATCCCGCGGGTGGTGGTCCTCGGCGAGCACGATCCCGACGGCGCCGCCAAGGCCCTCCTCATGGGGGCCGATGACGCGATGATGGCCCCGGTGCACCTGCAGGAACTCACCGCGCGCGTCGGGGCCCGGCTCCGCCGCAACGGGACCCCGGTCCCGGAGCGGGAGGTCGTGTGGCGCCAGGAGCTCATGTTCGACATCCTCGAGGAACTCTCCTCGGCACTCCGCTCCGACACCATCGTCGAGACCCTCGTGCGCCGGGTCGGCCTGGCGCTCGAGCTGCCCCGCTGCTCCTTCCTGCTGGCCTCGCCCTGGGAACGCTACGGCCGCGTGGTGGCCGTGTGCGAGAAGCCCGCCACCCGCGACCTCCGGGTGGACCTCTACCGCTACCCCGAGATCCGCGAGGCGCTCCGCACCGAGAAGACGGTCTTCATCCCGGACCTCGAACAGCACGCATTCTTCGAGGAGATCCGGCCGGTCTGGCAGGACCTCGGCGTCGCCGCCGACGTGCGCAGCGTGGCGGTGATCCCGGTGAACCTCCACGGGAAGCCCGCCGGCGTCTTCCTGCTGCGCACCCGCCGCGAGGATCCGCCGCTCACCGCCGAGCAGCTCGGGTTCGCGGAGCGCCTGCTGCGGGCCGCGGCGCGGATGCTGGAGAACGAGGAGCGCCGGGCCGGCATCGCGCGGCGGCAGGCCAGCGCGCTCGCCACGGACATGCTCACCGGCTGCGGCAACCTCGATGCCCTCGACCGGCGCATCCAGGAGGAGTTCCAGCGGGCGCGCCGCTACGCCCTCACCTTCTCCCTGGTGCTGCTCGACGTGGACCACCTGCGCCGCTACAACGAGCAGTTCGGCAACGTCGTGGGGGACCGGGTCATGGCGGAGCTGGGCGGGCTGCTGCTCAAGGAGGTCCGGGCACCGGATTTCGTGGGCCGCTATGGCGGCGACGAGTTCGCGCTGCTGCTGCCCGAGACCGACCTGGTGGGCGCGCGGGCCTCGATCGGGCGGGTGCGCGAGCGCATCGAGGCCCATGACTTCCCCGACCTCGGGCGCGACGACCGGCCGGCGCTCTCCGCCGGCATCGTCACCTTCCCCCATCCCGCCGCCAGCGAGACCCAGGACCTCTTTGCCCTGGTCGAGGCGGCCCTGCTCCGGGGCAAGGCCCAGACCGACGGCCGCATCGGCACCGCGGATACCGTCGCCGCCTAGCGCCGCCGCTTGAGCCAGTCGGCCGGGTCCAGGGCGATGCCGTCCTCGCCCCGGATCTGGAACTCGAGGTGCGGACCCTGGTCGGTGTTGCCCCCGCCGACCGTCCCGAGCACCTGCCCCTTGGTCACCCGTTCACCCGCCGCCACCTTGGCCTCGGTCAGCTGCATGTAGAGCGACCGGTAGCCGTTGCCATGGGCCAGGAAGATGGTGAGCCCGTAGGTGCCGAGCGACTGCACCCGCTCCACCGTGCCGGCCTCCACGGCGCGCACCGCCGTGCCCTCCGGGGCCCCGATCCGGATGCCGTTGTTGACGATCGTGGCCCCGGAGCCGAGCGTCTCGGGCCCGAAGCGGGTCAGGATCGGCCCCTCCACCGGCCAGTCGAGCTTGCCGATGTCGGCGGTGGTGAGCGTGGCGGGTCCCGCCCCCGCCGCCGGCACCCGGGGCTGGGTGTTGCGCCGCGCCCGCTCCAGCTCCGCCAGCAGGTCGTTGAGGCGCGACTCGTCGCGCTCCAGCGCCGAGAGCCGCTGCTCGGTGGTCCGGGCGGTGCGCCGGGCCTCGTTGAGCCGGCTGGCCCGCTCGTCCACCAGGTTGGAATAGCGCCGGAGCTCCGCTTCCCGCTCCGACCGGCTCTGGTCGAGCTGGGTGCGCACCTGCAGGATCTCCCGCCGCCGCCGCTCGACCTGGATGGTCAGCTTCTCGACGTCGGCCAGCAGCGACTTGTCCTGCCGCGACTGCAGGTAGAGGTACTTGTAGCGGGAGAGCAGGTCGCCGAAGGACTGCGCCGCGACCAGCACCTCGAAGGTATACAGCCGGCCGCGCTTGTAGATCTCCGCCAGGCGCCGGGCCAGCACCGCCCGCTTCTCGGCCAGGTTGTCCTGCGCCAGCGCCAGCGACGCGCTGGACTGGTCCACGTGCGAGTTGAGCCCGCCGATCTGGGTCTCGAGCTCGTTGACGATGCGGTTGGTGCTCCGCCGCTGGCGCTCCAGGTTGTCGAGCTCCTCGCCGAGGTCGTGCACCTCGCCCCGGAGCCGGGTGCGCTCCCGCTCCAGCCGCTCCCGCTCGCGCCGGATCTCCTCCAGCCGGCGGCGGGAGTCCTCGAGGTCGTTCTGGGCGCGGAGGGGGGCGCTCCCGGAGGCGAGCGCGGCGAGCAGCAGGCCGAGGCGCCAGGCGAGGCGGCCCGCGCGCCCGGCCGGGCGGACCGCCGCGCTAGACATTCCGGAGGTGCCGGCCCACGCTCACCAGGCTGCCGCCGAGCCCGATGGCCACGCCGAACAGCACCCCCATGGCGAGCTGGGGCGGCTGCAGGAAGACGATGCCGGAGGTGGCGAGTTCGATCTGGCCGCGGAACATCAGGTAGGTGCCGTACGAGAGGCCGATCGCGACCAGCCCGCCGAACAGCCCCTTGAGCGCCCCCTCGAGGAGGAAGGGCCCGCGGATGAAGCCGCGGGTGGCGCCCACCAGCCGCATGATGGCGATCTCGCGGGAGCGCTGCAGCACCGTGATCCGGATGGTGACCCCGATGATCACCACCGCCACGGCGGCGAAGGCGAGCCCGATGGTGAGCCCCACGATCCCCGCGATGTTGCGCAGCCGGTCGAGCTTCTCCACCCACTCGCGGCCGTAGCGCACGTCGTCGATGAAGCTGTACCCGCGCAGGCGGTCGGCCACGGCGGCGGTGTGCTCGCCGGTGCGGTAGCCGTCCTTGAGCTGGATCTCGAGCGAGGCGGGGAGCGGGTTCACCGCCAGGTCCCGGTAGGCGTCGCGGAACTCCACCAGCTCGGCCCGGGCCCGCTTGAGCGCCTCGTCCTCGCTCACGAAGGTCACCCGCGCCACCTCGGGGAAGGCGGCGATGTCCTGGGAGGCCTGGGCGATGGTCTCGGGGGGCGTGCCGCGGAGCAGGTACGCCACCACCTCCACCCGCTGCTCCACCCCGCGCAGCGCCTCGCGCAGGTTCACGGCCACCAGGGCGAACAGCCCCACGGCGTAGAGCGAGAAGCCGATGGTGGTGATGGAGAGCGCCGAGAGCAGCGGGGCGCGGCGGAAGGCGAGCAGGGCCTCGCGGACGAGCAGCCTCATTCGTGGACCTCCCCCGCGCCCTCGTCCACGCCCGAGTCGAACACCACGGCGCCCTCGCGCATCTCGACCGTCCGGTAGGTGGTCTGCTTGACCAGGTCGAGGTCATGGGTGGCCATCACCACCGCGGTCCCGCCGGCGTTGATCTCGCGGATCAGCTGGAACACGCCGCGGGTGGCCCGTTCATCGAGGTTCCCCGTCGGTTCGTCGGCCACGAGGATGGTCGGGTCGTTCACCAGCGCCCGGGCGATCGCCACCCGCTGCTGCTCGCCGCCGGAGAGCTCCTGCGGGTAGGCGGAGGCCTTGGCGGCCAGGCCCACCTGGGTGAGCACCCGCATCACCCGCGACGGGATGGCGTCGGCGCGCGCCCCGGTGACCTCCAGCGCGAAGGCCACGTTCTCCTCCGCGGTGCGGTCCTCCAGCAGGCGGAAGTCCTGGAACACGATCCCGAGCCGGCGCCGCAGCCGCGGGAGCTCGGTCTGGTTCAGCTCGGCGATGTTGAAGCCGGAGACCCGCACATCGCCGCTCGAGGGGCGCAGCTCGCCGTAGATCAGCTTGAGCATGGTGGACTTCCCCGCGCCCGAGTGACCGGTAAGGAAGACGAACTCGCCCTTCGCGATGTGGAGGGAGACGTTCTTCAGGGCCGCGCCCTTGGGGTAGTCCTTGAAGACGTGCGAGAAGCGGATCACGCCGGGAAGATAGGAGGGTCGGGCGGGAGGGCGGTAGGGCGGTAGGGCGGTAGGGCGGCAGGGCGGCAGAGGCGGCAAGGGCGGGGCGCCGAGCCGCCGGGCCGATTACCCCAGCGCCTGGGCCAGGTCGGCGATGATGTCGGCCGCGTCCTCGATGCCGCAGGAGAGCCGGATGAAGCCGTCCGGGATCCCCTGCCGGGCCCGCTCGGCCTCGGTCATGGCCACGTGGCTGGTGTGGCGGGGCTCGGACACCAGGCTCTCCACCCCGGCCAGGCTCGGGGCGTGGGTGATCAGCTTGAGCTTGCGGAGCATCCGCTCGGTGGCGCGGGTGCCGCCCTTGAGCTCGAGCCCGACCATGCCGCCGTAGCCCGAGAGCACCTCGGCCGCGAAGGCGTGGTCGGGGTGGCTGGGGAGCCCGGGGTACCAGACCCGGGTGATGCCGTCGGCCTGCTCGGCCCAGGTGGCCACCGCCAGCCCGTTCTCGTTGTGTCGGGCCATCCGGAGCTCGAGGGTGCGCATCCCGCGCTCCACCAGCCAGGCGGCGTGCGGGTCGAGCGCCTGGCCCCACAGCGTCATCAGGCGGGTCACTTCCTCGATGATCGATCCCGAGGCGGCCACCGCGCCGGCGATCACGTCGCTGTGGCCGTTGAGGTACTTGGTGGCGCTGGTGATCACGATGTCGGCCCCGTGCTCGAGCGGCCGGTAGTTGATCGGGCTGGCGAAGGTGGCGTCCACCAGCAGGGCCAGCCCCGAGTCCCGCGCGATCTGCGCCATGGGCGTGAGGTCCACCACGCGCATCAGCGGGTTGGTGGGGGTCTCGACGAAGACCGCGCGGGTGCTCTTCCGCACCGACCGCCGCCACATCCGCGGCTGGTCCGGCTGCACGTAGGTCACGTCGATGCCCAGCCGCCCGAACTCCTCCTCGAAGAGGCGCCGGGTCCCGCCATAGATCCAGGCGCTCGAGAGCAGGTGGTCCCCGGGCCGCAGCACCGCGAGGTGCGCCAGCGCCGTGGCCGCCATGCCGCTGGAGACGAACAGCGCCGCCTCCGCCCCCTCGAGCGCGGCGTAGCGCGCGGCCAGGCTGACCTGGTTCGGGTTGTTCCCGTACCGGGTGTACATGACCTCCTCGCCGCTCCCCACCGGGTTGGTGAAGGTGCTGCTCTGGTAGATCGGGGTGCTGACCGGCAGCCAGTCGCCCCGGCGGGCCGGCTGGCCGTGCACGGCGAGGGTGGCGAGGCCGGGCTTGCGCTTCATGCGTCGAAGGGGAGGGCGTAGAGGCCGTCGGTGACCCGGGCCAGCCGCAGCCGGACCAGGGTGTCGAGCACGTCGGCGGCGTGGCCCGGGGCCCAGCCCATGCGGGCGCCCAGGCCGGCGGCGGTGGAGGGCCCCGCCTCGCGGAGGTGGAAGAAGACCGTGCGCAGGTCGGGGCTCACCCGGCCCACCGGGCGGGGGCCGCCCTGCCCGGGGTCGTGCACCAGGGCGGCGAGTTCGTGGTGCTGCAGCACGTGCTCGATGGCCTCCAGCTGCTCCTCGCCGAGCCCCTGCAGCACCAGGTAGGCGCCGGTGGGCGGGTCGAGCAGCAGCTTGGCCACGATCTCGTCGGCGCAGCTGAAGTCCACGAGGCCCACGTCGCTGAAGTCGAGCAGCGCCAGCGGGGCGCCATCGGCCTCGAGCGCCCGGGCGATGCTGCTGCGCACCAGCCGCCCCGTGGTCCGGGTGACCAGGTTGCTGTAGGGCGTCTCCACCGACTCCCGGAGGAGCCGCTCGACCCGGATGGTCTGCCTCATGCGTCGTCCTGTGGCTCGTCCTGCTGAGCCGGAATCACGATCTGGACCTGGGCGCCCGGGAACAGGGCGAGATGTTCGAGCATCGGGCTGTCGTCGTCCCACGGCGGGACGATGGCGATCCGGGCGGTGCCGCTCCGGATGGTGAGCTTGCCCTCCCACCGCGCGAGGTACCGCTTGATCCCCGCGATCCCCTGGCCGCGGCCGGGGTCGCGGAAGCGGCTCACGTTCTGGATCACCGCCGCCTCGAGCGCGGCGCCGTCGCCCCACCGGTCGCCGAAGCGGCGCGCCTGGGTGGGCTCGAGCGAGCGGCGGAAGCCCACGCCGGCGTCGCTCACCGCGATCACCACCACCCGCCGCCGCAGCCGCTTCCGGAAGCTGTAGGCGTGGACCGAGACCCAGCCGCCGGTCCCGGCATGCTCCACAATATTCTGACATGCCTCCGAAAGTGCCATGGCGAATCCCATGGTCGCCTTGGCCTCGAGGCCCAGCTCCCCGTGCAGGATGCGGGAGGCTGCGGCCTGGATCCGGCCCACCACGCCGTGGACGTCCTCCGACGCCCGCACCGGCGTCACGTCGAGCAGCACGTCGGACTGCTCCTCCACCTTCACCCGCGGCACCTTGCCCGCGATCTCCACCAGGTCGGTCAGGTGGCGGAAGAACCCGGTGCGGGCCCAGTAGCGGCGCACCTCTTCCGCGGCCGGGACGGTGAACTGGGGCCTGGGCCCCCCGGCCTCATGCACCGCCTGCGCCGCGGTGAGCATCGCCACGAAGCCGTACGGCGAGCTCCACTGCGCCCCCCGGGCGTCGAACAGCAGCTTGTCGGTGAGCGGGCCCGCGGCGAGCGCCTGGGCGAAGCCCTCGAAGCTCCGGTCATCGAAGAAGGCCGGGACCTCGACGATCCGGGTCACGCGGGGCTCCCCGCCGGGACCAGCTCGCCCCGGAGCAGCCCGCCCAGTCGCCCCGCGCCCCGCAGCGACGCGTTGCGCGCCGCCAGCCGGTTGGCCTCCGCGATGGCCGCCTCCACCGGCGCGCCGGCCGCGAGCCGCGCGGCCAGTGCCGCGCCGAAGACGTCCCCGCACCCGGTGGGGTCGAGCACCTCCGCGGCCGGGGCCGGCACCAGCGCGGTCCGCACCGCGGTCTCGCCGGCGCGCCCCGGCCGCGGGGCGCCCGGCGTGTCGAAGCCGTCGAACCCCGGCGCGGCCACGTACACCGCGCCGCGCGGCCCCAGGGTGACCACCAGCAGCCGGACCCCGGCGGCCAGTGCCATCGCCGCCACCGAGAGCGGGTCGGGCCCGAACATCGCCATCTCGTCCTCGTTCATCTGGACCACGTCGAAGCAGGCGAGCCACGCGGCCGGGTCGGCCAGCGGGCGGAGGTGGCGCACGCCGTCCTGCGGCATGCCGAAGAGCAGGCTGTGCAGGTCGGCGTAGATCGGGCCGTGGAAGGCCTGCCGGAGCGCCTGGGCGGTGCCCAGCTCCAGCTCGAAGCCCGAGATGAAGTTGAGGTAGAGGGCGTCGAGGTCTCGCACCATGGGCCCCAGCTCCGCCCAGGTCCAGCCCGGCACGCCCCCCGACATGCGCTCGCAGCGCCGCTCGGCGGAGAGGTACCGCAGCGTCACGCGGTTGTTGGGCACCGGCACCAGCACCCCGCGGCCGCCGGGCACCAGCCGGGTCAGGCCGCGGAAGAACTCGGCCGCCTCGTCGGCCAGGTCGTGCCCAACCTTGATGAGCGGCACCACCTGCCAGTCGGGGTCGAGCGCGGCCTCGAAGCCGCCGAGGGCGTACGCGATCCCGCCCCACTCCTCGACCGCGGGCGCCGCCGGGTCGCGCCCGTGGATCTCGTCCCACACGAGCGAGCCGAGGACGCCGAGGCGCCGCCGGCCGGGCTGGCCCGCGGTCGTCACACGATCCCCGCCTCGACCTGCTCCTGGAAGGCGCGCGCGGCGCCGTAGACCCCGGCCACCCCGGTGAGCTCGCCGGGCACGATCCGGCAGACCTGGACCGCCGGCTTGAAGGCGCGCCGGGTGACCTCGCGCCGCAGCGGCTCGAACAGCCGCTCGCCGGCCAGGGTCACCCCGCCGACGATGACCACCGCCTCGGGGTTGAAGATGTTGATCAGGCTGCCCACCGCCGCGCCGAGGAACTTGGCCGTGTCCTTCACCACCTCGTGCGCCAGCTCATCGCCCGCCTGGGCCGCCTGGTACACGGTCTGGGCGGTGATCTGCCGCAGGTCGCCGCCGACATAGCTCGCCAGGCTCGAGACGGAGCCGCTCTCGATGGCCTCGATCGCGCGCAGCGCGATGTTGGGGCCCGACGCATAGGCCTCGACGCAGCCGTAGTTGCCGCACTTGCAGCGCCGGCCGTTGGCGTCGATGGTCATGTGCCCGATCTCGCCCGCGATGTCCGACGCGCCATGATACAGCCGCCCGTCGATGATGATCCCGCCGCCGATGCCCGTCCCGATGGTCAGCCCGAGCGCCTGGCGCGTGCCGCGCGCGGCGCCACGCCACCACTCGCCGAGCACCGCGCAGTTGGCGTCGTTGTCGAGCGCGGTGCGCAGCCCCAGGCCCTCCTGCAGCCGCGCCCGCAGCGGCATGTTGACCCAGCCGAGGTTCGGCGTGAGCAGCACGATGCCGGTGCGGGTGTCGAGCGGGCCGGGCGAGCCGATGCCGGCGCCGATGATCTCGGCCCCGGGCACCTCCGCCCGCGTCGCGGCAATGCTCGCCTGGGCCGAGCGGATGATCCGCTGCACCACCGCGTCGGGACCCTCCTCCGCGCCGGTGGGCTCGCTCCGCGTCCCGCACAGCCCGCTGCCATCCTCGGCCACGCAGCCGGAGACGATGTTGGTGCCGCCAAGGTCGATGCCGACGATGAAGCGCATGGGAGCGGGGGCTGGGGGAGGTGGCGAGGTCCGGGACCGGGAGAATGATAGGGCCGCCGGCGGCTTCTCTCTACTGCCGCGCGGACTCCAGCCGGGCGGTCACCGCGGCGAGCACGACGGGCGCGCCGAGGTCCCGGAGACACCGGTGATGCCCGAGCGGGCAGGTGGCCGGCCCGTGGGGGGAGCAGGGGCGACAGGGCAGGCCGGGATGCTCCACGATCGCGTCGGCCGCGCCAAGGGGGCCGAAGCCGAAGGCCGGCACCGTGGGACCGAAGAGCGCCACCGCCGGCCGCCCCAGCCCGCCGGCCAGGTGCAGCGCCACCGAGTCGTTGCTGACCACCACCGCGCTCCGGGCGATGAGCCCCGCCACCGGGCCCAGGCCCAGGCCGATCGCGCTGGCGGCCGGGGCCGGTGCCAGCGCGGCGACCGCGGCGGCCAGCGCCTGATCCTCCGGCCCGCCGATCACCACCACCGGCAGCGGCAGCGCGGCGGCCAGCTCGCCGAACCCCGGCCAGCGCTTGGTGCCCCAGCGCGCCCCTGGCGCCAGCACCGCGAACCGGCCCACGATCCCGTGGGCCGCGAGCCAGGCATCGGCGGCGGCCTGGTCGTCCGGGGGCACGGCGAACCAGGGCGCCGGCTCCGGTGCGGTGCCCGCCAGCGCGGCGAGGCGGGACGTCTGGTGGCCATCCCCGGGTAGCGGCACCCGCCGGGTGTAGCACCATCGGCCGGGGCTGCCGGCGAAGCCCACCCGCTCCGGAATGCCGGCGAGCCACACCGCGAGGCCGCTCCGCACCGAGCGGTGCGGCAGCCAGGCCACGCGATACCCCGGCGCCCGGAGCCGGCCCGCCAGGCGGAGGAGGCCCGGCAGGCCGGCGTCGGTGCCGTGCTTGTCGAAGGGAATGACGGACTGGACGGCGGGCTGGCCCGCCAGCAGCGGCGCGGCGGCCGGAGTGGTGACCACGTCCACCGGGCCGTGGCGCTCCGCCAGGCGGCGGAGCAGCGGGATGGTCAGGACCACATCGCCGAGGTGCGCGGTCTGGAGGACGACGGCCCGGCCGGCGGACACGCTCAGTCGACCTGCAGCACCGCCAGGAAGGCCTCCTGCGGGATCTCCACCTGGCCCAGCTGCTTCATGCGCTTCTTGCCTTCCTTCTGCTTCTCCAGGAGCTTGCGCTTCCGGGTGATGTCGCCGCCGTAGCACTTGGCGAGCACGTCCTTCCGGAGCGCCGAGATCGTCTCCCGCGCGATGATCTTGTTGCCGATCGCCGCCTGGATCGCCACCACGAACAGCTGGCGCGGGATCAGCTCCTTGAGCTTCTCGGCGATCTTGCGGCCGTACTCGTACGCCTTCTCCTTGTGGATGATCACGCTGAAGGCATCCACCGTCTCGCCGTTGATCAGCATGTCGAGCCGGACCAGGTCCGATTCCCGGTACCCCGCCAGCTCGTAGTCCATCGCGGCGTAGCCCCGGCTGATCCCCTTGAGCTTGTCGAAGAAGTCGAGCACGATCTCGCCCAGCGGGAAGTCGAAGTCGAACTCCACCCGGCTGGTGTCGAGGTACTTCATGCCGTGGTACACCCCGCGCCGCTCGGTGCCCAGCTTCATGATGCCGCCGATGTACTCCGACGGGGCCATGATGCGGGCCTTCACGTACGGCTCCTCGATCCGCGAGATCTCCGCCGGGTCGGGGAGGTTGGTCGGGTTCTCCAGCAGCATCATGCTGCCGTCGGTGCGGTAGACGTTGTACTCCACCGTGGGGACGGTGGTGATGAGGTCGAGGTTGAACTCCCGCTCCAGGCGTTCCCCCACGATCTCCATGTGCAGCAGCCCCAGGAAGCCGCAGCGGAACCCGAAGCCGAGGGCGGTCGAGGTCTCCGGCTCGTACTGCAGGCTGGCATCGTTGAGCTTGAGCTTGGCGAGCGCGTCGCGCAGCGGCTCGTACTGGTCGCTGTCGGTGGGATAGAGCCCCGCGAAGACCATCGGCTTGACGTCGCGATAGCCGGGCAGCAGCTCGCGGGCTCGGTCCTGGGCGTCGAAGACCGTGTCGCCCGCGCGGGTGTCGGAGACGGTGCGCAGGTTGGCCACGAGGTAGCCCACCTCGCCCGCCTCGAGGTAGTCGGTGGGCCGCTGGCCCAGCTGCAGGTACCCGACCTCGTCGACGGTGTAGACGTCGTCGGGGTGGGCGCCGAAGGCGATCTCCATCCCCTTCCGCACCGTGCCGTCGACCACCCGGATGCTCGGGATGGCCCCCCGGTAGCGGTCGAAGTACGAATCGAAGATGAGCGCCCGCAGCGGCGCGTTCGGCTTTCCCGCCGGGGCCGGCACCTTGCGGACGATCTCCTCGAGCAGCTCGGGGATGCCCGTCCCCTCCTTGGCGGAGACGCTGAGGATCTCCTCCCGGCGCGACCCGATCAGGTCCATGATCTCCCTGGCCCGTCGCTCGGGCTCCGCGCCCGGGAGGTCGATCTTGTTGAGGACGGGGATGATCTCGAGCCCGGCGTCCATCGCCAGGAAGAGGTTGGAGAGCGTCTGGGCCTGCACCCCCTGGGAGGCGTCCACCACCAGGATGGCGCCCTCGCACGCGGCGAGCGAACGCGAGACCTCGTAGGTGAAGTCCACGTGGCCGGGGGTGTCGATCAGGTTGAGCTCGTAGTCCTGCCCGTCCCGCGACCGGTAGGCCATGCGGACGGCGTTGAGCTTGATGGTGATGCCCCGCTCACGCTCGAGGTCCATGGTGTCGAGCAGCTGCTCGCGCATGAGCCGCTTCTCCACCGCCCCGGTCGCCTCGATGAGGCGGTCGGCGAGGGTGCTCTTGCCGTGGTCGATGTGCGCGACGATGCAGAAGTTCCGGATTCGGGCCTGACGCATGGCGGGTAAGATAAGGGGTAGGGGGAGGCCCCGGGGGGCGTTCCCCGCCGGCGTCCCCGGCCCTAGCTTCCCACCCCATGACCGACACCCCGACCGGCTCCCTGGCCGACTTCAACGCCTTCCGCAGCCGGATGAACGACCTCATCCTCGGCGCCGGCAACCTGACCATCAACCGGTTCTTCGCCCTGGACCACCGGTGCTATGAGCCGGGCGCGCTCGGCACCAAGACGAAGGAAATGCTGGGCCTGGTCTCGAGCCTGGTGCTCCGGTGCGACGACTGCATCACCTACCACGTGGTCCGCTGCCACGAGGAAGGCACCACCCGGGAGGAGTTCCTGGAGATCTTCTCGGTCGGGCTGGTGGTCGGGGGCAGCATCGTGATCCCCCACCTCCGCCGGGCCATGGCCCGGCTCGAGGAGCTGTCCGGCCCCGGCGCCTGAGCGGCTAGCCTTCGGCCGGGATCGGCCGCCGGAACTGGGCGTTGCCCAGCAGCACCCCGCCCACGATCAGCGCCCCGCCCAGAAGGTGCCACCCGGTGAGCCGCTCCCCCAGCACCGCCGTCGCAATGGCCGTGGCGATGAGCGGCGTGGCGCAGGTGAAGAGCGCCGCCCGCGAGGCCCCGATCTGCTGCACCGCCCGGCTCCACAGCAGGTACGCCGCCACCAGCGAGAGCAGCGTCGAGTAGACGAGCCCGCCCCAGGCCGTGGCCGGGATGGCGTGCCACTCGGTGCGCTGCAGGCTCGGGAGGCCGGCCACGAGCAGCACTGGCGTGCCGGTCAGCATCGTCCACGCCGTTACCCCGAGGGCCGAGACCCGACCCGTGATCCGCCGCAGCCCGAGGGTATAGGCCGTCCAGCACCCCACCGCGGCCAGGATCAGCAGGTCCCCCCGCCAGTCCCCGTGCCGCAGGTCGAGGCCCCGCGAGGCCACCACCACCACCACCCCCACGGTGGCCAGCACCAGGGCCCACCGTTGCCGGGCCGTGATCACTTCCAGCCCCAGCACCCCCGCCGTCACCGTGACCACCGTCGGCATCGCCGAGAGGATCAGCGAGGTGTTGATCGCGGTGGTGGCCGCCAGCCCGTGGATGAAGCAGAGCTGGTAGAGGGTGTTGCCGACCACGCCGAGCGCCACCACGGGCCAGCGGAGGTCGGCCGGCAGGTCGTGTGCCGGTTCCAGCCGCCGCAGCAGCACCCACAGCAGCGCCGTGCCCACGGTGAAGCGGATGGCGGTGAAGGCGAGCGGGGGGATGAAGGGCAGCGCCAGCTTGGTGGCGGTGAAGTTGCCGCCCCAGAACAGGACGGTCAGCGCCATGCCGAGGAACGGAGAGGGACGGGGAGGCATGCCGGAAGGTAAGGCGGGCGGTACGGCGATACGACGGCGGGGCGGGCGGGAGGCCGGAGGGCCTCCCGCCGCCCCGGCGGCACTCAGGTGGCCGGCTTCTTCTCCACGATCTTGTCGTAGCTCTCGGGATTCCACTTGGGCCGGACCGGGTTGTTGGCGATCTCCTGGCCCAGGTGGAACAGCAGCTGCAGGATGCGCGACTCCTTGTCGGCGTCGATCTTGTCGGGCGAATCCGACACCTGGTGGTAGTCGGGGTGCACGCCGTTGAAGAAGAACAGGATCGGCACGCCCTTCCTGGCGAAGTTGAAGTGGTCCGAGCGGAAGTAGAAGTTCTCCTCGGGCCAGCGGTCGTCGATCGCGGCCATGTTCAGGTCGGTGTGCGCCGCCTGCACCCGGGCCAGGCGCTCCCCGAGGTCGGAGTGCTCCCGGCCGATCGCCACGATGGTGTCGGGCCAGTTGCGGCCGATCATGTCGATGTTGACGTCGGCGACCACGTTCTCCAGCGGCACCGTGGGATGGGACGCGAAGTACGAGCTGCCCCAGAGGCCCTTTTCCTCCCCGCTCACGGTCAGGAAGAGGATCGACCGGCGCGGCCGGACGCCGCGCTGGCTGAATGCCTCGGCCAGCTCCACCACGCCCACCGTGCCGGAACCATCATCGTCCGCGCCATTGCAGATGCTGTCGCCGCCGCGGGCCTGGCACTGCCCACCGCCGGAGGTGCCGACGTGGTCCATGTGCGCGGAGAAGACCACGTACTCGTGCTTGAGCTTCGGATCGCTGCCCTCGAGCAGCCCGACGGTGTTCGGCGCCGTCGCCGACTCGAGTACCCGTTCCTGCAGCCCGAACCCGAGCACCAGGCCGGGGACCTCGCGGATGACCGGCGTCGTCGCGGCGCGGATCTCCGCCGGGCTGATGCCGGCGGCGGCCAGCGCGCTGCCCACCGCGCGCTCGTGCACCTCCACCACCGGCACGCCGTCCTCGCCGGTGCCCTCGACGCCGATCCGCACCTGCGCCTGGCTCGCCACCCGCTGCGCGAAGGCGACGGAGTCGCGGTTGGAGAGCAGCATGATCGCGCCCGCGCCGCTGCCCAGCAGCGCAGTCAGTGACTGCTGGAAGGCCGGGGTCAGCGGCTTGGAGTAGTCCATGACCACCAGGACGGCCTTGCCCCTTGCGTCGAGCTTGCCGGCGTCCTCGGCGGAGAATGGCCCACCCAGCAGCACCGCGGGGAGGTGGAGCTCCTCCCTGGGTACCTGGCCGAAGGCGAAGCGGGCATCCTTGCTCAGGTCGGCGTGCACGTGCTGCCCGCCGACGATGAACCCGACATGCGAGTTGACCGGGTCGATCTGCCGCCGGCTGATCGTGTAACGCTGGAACCAGGTGCCGTTCTCGCCGGCGGGCTTGAGCCCGAAGCGCTTGAACTCGTCGGCCACGTACTGCGCCGTCATCTCCAGCCCCGGGCTCGGCGTGTTGCGGCCCATCATGGAGTCGTCGGCGATGATATTGATCCGGCGCTGCACGTCGGCAGCGGTGATGGTGGCGGCGGCGCGGCGGAGGGCGGGCGCCGCCGGGGCGGCCTGGGCCGCCAGGGCCAGGGGCGCTGCCGCGGCGAGCAGGAACGTCGGGGCAAACAAGGCCGGTCGCATGAGGGTCCTGTGCTGGGGTGAGGTTTGGGCGCGCCCAAAGATAAGCGCCCGGTCGGGGGTGCTACGACCGGGCGCTCATCAGGGTTTCGTTCCGGCTAGTTGGGGCGCCGGCGCCGCAGCTCCGGCTGCCCCGTGCTCCTGGGCTGCGACGGCTGGGCCCGCGGCTCCGAGGGAGTCCGGGCGGCCGGAGGGGTCGCGCGGGGCGCTTCCCGGGGTGTGGAGCGTGGGGCCGCGTCCGGGGCCTCGCGGCGTGGCTCCCGCGTGGTCCCGCTTCCGCGTGAATCACGCGGCTGGCTCTCGCCCGGGCTGCGCCGGGACCCGCCTTCCCGCGCGCTGTTGTCGTCGCCGCGGTCCTCCCCCGTGTCGCGCAGCCCGCTCCCGCTCTCGCCGCTCGGGCGCCGCCGCGGGCTCACGCCCGACCCCGGCTGTTCCCGGGTGGTTGAGGACGGCTCCCGGGTCTGGTCCGGTTCGTTCCGCCGCCGCGGCTCGCTGCCACTCTCCGGGCGCGCCTGGGGTGCACCCGGCTGGTCGGCAGGACGCCGGCGGTTGCCTTCCGATTGGGGCGCTGATGGGCTGCCCGCGTCCGGCGTCCGCCGCCGTGGAGTCGAGTTCGGCGAGGCGGCTCCAGACGCATTCGGCTCCTCGGTCCGGCGGCGCGGCGAGACCGGCGCGGGGACGCTGCCCCGGCCTCCCACGTCGGCGCTGGTCCGGTCCCGGTCGATGACCGGCCGACGATCCTCCGGCACCCGGGGCCGCTCCGCCACGCGCGTGACATAGTCGTTGCGCTGGTCGTAGTCCTTGAACACGTACCGCGGGCCGGGCCGGTAGGGCCGCACGATCACCGTCCCGCCACGGTAGTAGCGATAGGGGTAGTAGTACCAGTCGTCGTAGATCACGATGCGGAAGCGCGAGCAGTAGTGGCTGTAGGGATCCCAGTACCGCCAGCTGGCGTAGGTATGGCAATCGTAGCAGACGAAGCGCGGGTAGTCGTAGTGCCGCTCGACGTTGTACTCCGCGACGTCGTAGTCGTAGGCATCTTCCTGGCCGATCTTCTCCGCCAGGTCCGCCACCGCCACATACGGGTCGCCCCGCACCCGGCCGTCCGAGATCGCCCGGTAGTCCCAGTGGTCCCCGCGCACCAGGTCGTCGTAATTGAACGGGTCCTCGGACGCGATCGCGAAGATGTACCCCACGCCGGGGTAGTCATCGACCCGGAACGCCTCGTCCCGTTCCCGGCCCAGGACCTCGAAGGTCCGGCCGCCGCGGGCCCAGTTGTCCTCCCAGGGGTCGATCGGAAACAGAACGCGGATTCGCCCGTCCGTATCCACCCGGAGGATGGTCACGTAGGCGTCCTGGTCGCTCTTGAAGTAGACCCGGGCATTGTCGCCGCGATTGTAGACGTCGTCGCGGTTGAGCCAGACGGTGATGCGGGGACGGTCGGCGGACGTACCCCGCACCCACCGGGCGATGATGGCGTCCGGAGCGGTCGGGGTGGGAGCTGGGCCGTTGATGGTGAATGCGGCCAGCGCCAGGATCAGGGCGGCGGACATGATGCCTCCAGAGACAACTGAGTGGACGGCAGGCACCAGAGCAGGGGATGTGCCAGCGGCGCAGAATTCTCTATCTTGTTGTCATTAAATGACATATCTGATTGTTCCCGGTCGGAACCCCGGCCCGTACCGTCCGCGCCGCCGGACACTCGGTGTCCGCGTTGACTTGGATACCGATGCCCCGGTACGTTGACGCGCCCATGAGCATGCCCGCTGCGGCTCCCCGCCCGCTCGACCTCCTCGACCCCCGTGACGCCGCCCGGCTGGCCGGGCTGGAGCTCCTCACCGAGGGCATCGTCGAGGGATTCCTGACCGGGCTGCACCGCTCCCCCCGCCGGGGGTTCTCGGTGGAGTTCGCCGAGCACCGCATGTACCAGCCGGGGGACGAGCTGCGCTACGTGGACTGGAAGCTCATGGGGCGCAAGGACCGCCTGTACGTGAAGCAGTATGAAGAAGAGACCAATCTCCGCGCCATGCTCGTGGTGGACATCAGCCGTTCCATGGCCTGGACCGGGGATGCCGGGCGGACCCTCTCGAAGCTGGAGTACGTGCGCCGCCTGACCGCCGCGATCGCCCTGCTCCTGCTGCGGCAGCGGGACGCCACGGGGCTGATCGCGTTTGATGAGTCGGTCCGGGCGGTGGTCCCGGCCCGGGCGCGGCTTTCCCACGGCCAGCAGCTCCTGGCGGCGCTGAGCGGGCTCACGCCCGGTCTCGGCACCGCGGCGGAACCGGCGCTGCGCCGGGTGGTCGGGCTGCTGCGGCGGCGGGGGCTGGTCATCTTCGTCTCCGACCTGCTGCTGGAGCGGGAGCTGACGCTGCGGGCCCTCAAGTTCCTGCGGCACCGCGGGCACGAGGTGCTGGTGCTGCACGTGATGGACCCGGCCGAGCTGGACCTCGCCGGACCGGCGGAGGCGCGGTTCGAGGACCCGGAGACGGGGCAGGGGGTGACACTCCGGCCCCGGGACTGGGCGGCCGCCTACCGCGAGACCGTGACCGGCGTGGTCGCCGCGTGGCGCCGGGCCTGTCGCACCAGCGGCATTCACTACCATCACATCACCACCGACACGCCGTTCGGGCTGGCGCTGCGCCGGGTGGTGGGCCGCCCCGCCGGGCTCGCGTGATCGGCTTCCTCCAGCCCTGGGCACTCCTCGGCCTGCCACTGGTGGGGCTGCCACTGCTGCTGCACCTCATGCAGCGCCGCGATCCACCGACCGTCGAATTCCCGGCCGTCCGCTACCTGGTGCAGGTCACCGAGGAGCACCAGCGCCGGCTCAAGCTGCGGCACTGGCTGCTGCTGCTGGTGCGCACCCTCCTCGTGCTCGCCGTCGTGCTGGCAGCCGCGGGGCCGGCGGCCTCGCTGGCACGCGGGGGCACCCATGCCCCGAGCGCGCTGGTGGTGGTGCTCGACGATTCTCCGTCGAGCGCCGCGGTCGTGGCGGGGACGCCGCGCCTCACTGACCTGCGGGCGGCGGCGCGGCGGGTGCTCGAGCGTGCCACGCCGGCCGACGCGGTCTGGCTGCTCACGAGTGATGGCATCGCGCGGCGGGGCACGCCCGCCACCCTCCGTGCCCAGGTGGACAGCCTCGAGCCCTCGCGCGTCCGGATGGACCTGGGCGAGGCCCTCACGCTGGCCGGCCAGGTCCTCGCGACGGACGCCCGGCCCGGCGGGATCGTCGCCCTCACCGACCTCCAGGCCACCGCGCTGGGCCCCACGACGGCGCGGGCGCCGATCGTGGTCGGCCGTCCGGCCGACCCGGCGCCCGAGAATACCGGGGTGGTCGGGCTCGAGGCCGGGGCGCAGCCGTGGACGCCGGAGGGCGGGGCCGCCCGTGCCACGGTGGCCGGCGATGCGCCCGCCCCGGCGGCCGTCTCGGTGCAGCTGGGCGACCGGCCGGCGCGCCAGGCGCTGGTGCCGGCCGGCGCGACCGCCAGCTTCACGCTCGGCCCGGCGCTGCCGGGGTGGTGGCCGGTGACCGCGGCACAGGTGGCCGATGAGTTCCGCCTCGATGACCGGCGCGAGGCGCTGGTCCGTGTCGCGCCGGTGGCCCGGGTGGCGTGGGACCCGCGCGACCGCTACGTCGCTGCGGTCGCCGGCGTGCTGGCGGCGGGCGGCCGCATCCGTCCGGGGACCGAGCTGACCTTCGGCGGGCTCGGGCCCGGGGCGTCGGTGGTCCTGCCGCCGGCCGACCCGGCGGCGGTGGGGGCCCTCAACCGCGCCCTGGAACGGCGCGGGGTCGGCTGGCGGTACGCGACGCTGGTGGAGGCCGCGGGGGTCACCGACAGCGGACCGCTGCTCGGACGGGAGACGGTCCTCCGCCGCTACCAGCTCGAGCCGCTCCGCGCCGCGGCCGCCAGCGGGGTGGTGCTCACCGTGGCCGGTGCCCCGTGGATCGTCCGGTCCGGCGACGTGGTGCTGCTTGGCAGCCGGCTGGACCCGGCATGGACGCCCCTGCCGCTGCGCGCATCGTTCCTGCCACTGGTGGACGCCCTCCTCAACCGGGTGGCCCGCGGCCAGCTGGCGGTGCTCGAGGGCGCGCCGGGCGAGCCGGTGCTGCTGCCGGACCTCGTGACCCACGTGGCGCAGGGCGAGCGCCGCTGGGCGGTCGAGGGGGGCGCGGCGTTCCGGCCCCCGGCGACCGGTCTTTACTTCCTGCTGGCGGGTCGGGACACCGTGGGTGGCCTGGCCGCCAATCTTGACCCGCGGGAGTCGGCGCTGGCCATGGCCGATGCGGGACAGGTCCGCCGGCTGTGGCCCACGGCGCGGCTCCTCGATCTCGCCGCGGCGCCCGATGCCGCCTTCGCCGGGCTGGGCCGCGCCAGCCTGGCCGGGCCCCTGCTCTGGCTGGCCCTCCTCCTGGCGCTCGCCGAAGTGCTGCTCGCGAGCGGGACGCGCCGCGCCGCATGACCCTGCAGCTGCTGCTGGACGCCTTCGAACGGACCGCCTTCGCCTTCGACCTCCGCGACCGGCTGCCTGGTCGCGGCGGGCAACTCCCCCTGGCCGGCCTCCCGGGCTCGAGCCCCGCGGTCATGCTGGCCTGGCTGGCCCGGGCATTCCCGTCCCGGTTGTTCACGGTGATCGCCACCACGCCCGCGGATGCCGAACGCTGGGTCACCGACCTGCAGCACCTCACCGACGCCCCGGTGGCGCTCTACCCGCAGCGGGAGTCCCTGGGCGAGGAGGAGCCGCACTTCGAGATCGCGGGGGAGCGGGCCGAGACCCTGGCCGCGCTGCTCGAGGGACGCCTCCGCATCCTCGTCACCACGGCGCGGGCCACCCAGGAGCGCACCGGCGTCGTGGCGGGGCTGCAGGCCACCACGCTCCGGCTGGGCGGCGCGGGCACGCCCCCCCTCGGCGCGGTGGCGGCGCAGCTCGAGGCGATGGGGTACGCGCGGGTGGTGACGGTGACCGAGGTGGCCCAGTACAGCGTGCGGGGCGGGATCATCGACGTCTACGGCTTCGGGATGGCGGGGCCGGCCCGGCTCGAGTGGTGGGGGGATACCCTGGACTCGCTGCGCGGCTTCGACCTGACCACGCAGCGCAGCGGCGAGGCCATCGACGAAATCACCGTGCTGCCGCTCGGCGGCTCGGCGGCGGGGCGCCGCGAGCCGGGGGACGGCGCGCCCGGGGCCCGCCGCACCCTGCTTGAGCTCCTGCCGTCGGAGACGTTGCTGGTGGAGGAGTCGGCCGGGGCCAACACGGAGGAGGTGGGCCGCTCGTGGCGCGAGGCCGCGCACCACCTCGAGGTGGCGCGGCGGCTGGGGGAGGAGGTCCCCGCCCGTGAGGTGCTGTTCGAGCCACCCGAGGCGTGGGCCGGACGGCTGGCGGCGTTCGGGCGGCTGGCCATCCGGGGTGAGGGCGCGCCCGGCGCACTCAACGCGGGATTCTATCCGCCGGAAGTCGTGGACCGGGACGTGCGGCGGCTGCGGAGCCTGCTGGCCGGGGAGGTCCCCACGCTGGTGCTCTGCGACAACGAGGGCCAGCTGGAGCGGCTGGACGAACTGCTGCACGAGGACGGGCGCCGGGGCGGCACGGCCACCCTGGCGATCGGCGCGCTCGACGGCGGCTTCGTGATGCGGAGCCTCCGGGTCCTCACGGACCACGAGATCTTCCGCCGGGCCCGTCGCCTGCGGCGTTCGCGACGCTACCGCCAGGCGGCGCCCACCGCGGCCACCGGCCAGCTCGCCGCGGGGGACTACGTGGTGCACCTCGACCACGGCATCGGGGTGTACCGGGGCATCGCGACGATCCAGGTCGGCGAGTCGACCATGGAGGTGGCGATCGTCGAGTACGAGGGCGGCGACCGGCTCAACGTCCCGCTCTATCGCCTCGACCAGCTGGAGCGCTACCGGGCCGCGAGCGAGGACGGTGACCAGCCGCCGCCCCGCCTGCACAAGCTCGGCGGCACTTCGTGGCAGCGGGTCCGGGATCGCACCCGGCAGGCGATCCAGGAGATGGCCGCCGAACTGCTCGACCTGTACGCCCGCCGGCAGGTGAGCGCCGGCTATGCCTTCCCGCCCGACACGCGGTGGCAGCGTGAGCTCGAGTCGGCCTTCCTCTATGAGGATACCCCCGACCAGCGGAAGGCCACGGAGGCGGTGAAGCGGGCCATGGAGCAGCCGCTCCCCATGGACCTGCTGCTGGTGGGCGACGTGGGGTACGGCAAGACCGAGGTGGCGGTGCGCGCCGCCTTCAAGGCGGTGCAGGGGGGCAAGCAGGTGGCGGTGCTGGTGCCGACGACGATCCTCGCGGACCAGCACTACCGCACCTTCAGCGAGCGGCTGGCGGACTTCCCGGTGAAGGTGGAGGTGTTGTCGCGATTCCGCACGGCCAAGGAGCAGAAGGCCGCGCTGGAACGCCTGGCCGCCGGCGACCTCGACGTGATCATCGGCACCCATCGGCTGCTCTCGCCCGATGTGCACTTCAAGGACCTGGGGCTTTTGGTGGTGGACGAGGAGCACCGCTTCGGGGTGCGCCACAAGGAGCGGCTCAAGGCCCTCCGGCTCACGGTGGACGTCCTGACCCTCACCGCGACGCCGATCCCGCGCACCCTGCACCTGTCGCTGGCGGGACTCCGCGACCTGGTGCTGATCGAGACCCCGCCCCGGGACCGCTCCCCGATCCTGACCTTCGTGGAGCCGTGGGACGACGGGCTGCTGGAGGAGGCGTTCGCGCGGGAGCTGGATCGCGGCGGCCAGGTGTTCTTCGTGCACAACCGCATCGAGACCATCGAGACCCTCGCCGCCCGGGTGCGGGCCCTCGCGCCCCGGGCCCGGGTGGCGGTGGGGCACGGCCAGATGACCGCCGACGTCCTCGAGGACGTGATGCGGCGCTTCGTGCTCGGCGAGGTGGACATCCTCGTCTCCACCATGATCGTGGAGTCGGGGCTCGACGTGGCCAACGCGAACACGATGGTGGTCCACGACGCCCAGCGCTTCGGCCTGGCCCAGCTGTACCAGCTGCGCGGGCGGGTGGGCCGCAGCCACCGCCGCGCCTACTGCTACCTCGTGGTGCCCGACCTGATCGACCGCGAGGCCGAGGAGCGGCTCAAGGTGCTGGAGCACCATACCGACCTTGGCGCCGGGTACCGGATCGCGCTCAAGGACATGGAGCTGCGCGGCGCGGGCAACCTGCTGGGCCAGGAGCAGTCGGGGCATGCCCAGGCGGTCGGGTTCGACCTCTACCTGCGCTGGCTGGAGGAGACGGTGCGGGCGCTGCGCGGGCAGGCCGGGAAGGTGGAGCGGCCCGCCCCGCCCGAGGTGGTCCTCGACCGCCCCGCCCACCTGCCCGACGCGTTCGTGGCCGCCGACGACGTCAAGCTCGACTTCTACCGCCGACTGGCGCGGGCCCTGACCTCTGGCGACATTCAACAGCTGCGTGACGAGCTGCGGGAACGGTTCGGACCGCTGCCGGAGGCGGCGGAAACGCTGCTGCACATGGCGCAGCTCCGCACCGTCGGGGCACAGCTTGGGCTGCAGCACCTGCTGGTCCGGGGCGATGAGGCCCGGCTCACCTTCCGCGAGGGAGCGGCCCCCCGGTTCGCCGGGCTGTCGGCCGCCCTCGACCACGTGCAGCTCGCCGTCGAAGTCCGGCGCACGGTGCCGCTCTCGCTCCGCCTGACGCGGCTGGGCGGCGAGGCGATGGTGCCGGCGCTGGTCCGGGCGCTGGGCCTCGTGGCGGAGAAGCAGCTGGGCGGGTAGCGGCAGGCATTCGATCTCAGATTGGGAGCAGGCATGCGACGGTTGGCCATGGGAGTGCTCGGCGCGGTGGTGGCGCTGTCGGGCTGCGATGCGATCAAGCGGATCTCGGGCGGCACGCCGACCGTGGTGGCGACCGCCGGGGGGCAGCAGCTCAGCGTGGACCGCCTGGCCCGCCTGATGGCGGGCATCAAGGGGGTGCCGATGGCGCCCGAGGCGGCCGACTTCATCGCCAACCTCTGGGTGGACCACACCCTCCTGGCGCAGTCGCTCGCGGCCGGGGAGACGTTCCTTGACTCGGCCACGGCGAGCGAGGTGATGTGGCCCGAGCTGGTGGAGCTGCGGGGCAGCCGGTGGCACGACACCCTGCTGGCCCGGAAGATCCCGTTCACCGACGCCGTGGTCGACAGCATCTACGGCGCCGACCAGGTGCGGCTCTTCCAGCACATCCTGGTGCGGGTGGAATCCACCGCCGAGCCGCCGGCGCGGGCCGCGGGCCGGCGTCGCGCGGAGGCGATGCTCGCCCGGGTGCGCGGGGGGGCCGATTTCGGGCAGCTCGCCAGCCAGATCAGCGACGACCCCGCGAGCAAGCTGGACAGCGGATTCCTCACCCCCGCGCCGCGGGGTCGCTGGGTGACCGCCTTCGACAGCGCGGGCTGGACCCTGGCCCCCGGCGCCATGACCGGGCTGGTCGAGACCCCCTTCGGGTACCACGTGATCCGCCGGCCCCAGGCCGCCGAGATCCGGGGCCGCCTGGTGCAGTACATGCGCGAGCAGCTCGGTCGCCAGCTCGACTCCGTGTACCTCGACAGCCTCGGGATCCAGCGCAAGCTCAAGGTGGTCAGCAATGCGCCCGATATCGTGCGCGAGGCGCTCGGCGACAAGGGCGAGGCGATCCGCTCTCCCAAGGTGCTCGCATCCTACGAGGGCGGGGCCTTCACGGTGGCCTCGCTGATCCGGTGGGTGACCGGCCTCGGCCCCGAGTGGGCGGCCGACCTGGGCCAGCGTCCGGACAGCAGCCTGACGCAGTTCGTGAAGCTGCTGGCGCAGAACCAGATCCTCGTGGCCCAGGCCGATTCGGCCGGCATCCGGGTCTCGCCCGACGAGTGGGCCTCCATGATGCAGCGCTATCGCGGACTGCTCGACACGCTCCGCATGTCGCTCGACCTCTCCAGCGGCGATCTCACCGACCCCTCGGTGGCTCCCGAGCAGCGCGCCAAGGTGGCCGCGCTCAAGGTCGAGACCTTCTGGGACCGGGTGGTCCAGGGCCGGGGCCGTCCCCGGCCCATCCCGGGCCCGGTGTCGTTCGTGCTCCGCAAGACCGGCCAGTACACGGTGGACCGCCGCGCGGTCGACGCGGCAGTGGCCCAGGCCACCGCCCTCAAGGCCAAGGCCGATTCGGCCGCGGCCGCCGCCCCGCGCGCGCCGGCCCCGGGAGGATCGTGATCATGCGACGGCTGGCTGCCTGCCTGGCCCTGCTGCTCCTGCCCGCGGCGCTCACCGCGCAGGACCCCGGCCAAGGGTTCCGCTGCGACACCGCCACCAGCGTGGTGGACCGGGTGATCGCCGTGGTGGGCGACGCCCCGATCCTCTCCTCACAGGTCGAGGAGGAGATCTTCACCCAGCGGGCCCAGCAGGGCCCGCTGCCCACCACCCTGCCGGAATTCCAGGCGCTCTGCCGCCAGGTGATCTCCGACCTGATCGACGCCGAGCTGCTGCTGCAGGTGGCGCAGCGCGACACCGCCATCAAGGTGACCGACCAGGAGATCGCCGACGGCGTGGAGCAGCAGTACCGCAACGTCCGCCAGCGCTTCCAGAGCGAGGTGGACTTCCGGGCGGAGCTGGCCAAGTCCGGCTTCCAGACCCCGGAGGAGTTCCGTCGCTACCTGGGCGACCACCAGCGGAAGCAGGCCTATCGCCAGCGCCTGATGGAGAAGCTCCGCGCGGACGACAAGCTCAAGCCGGTGCAGCCGACCGAAGCCGAGATGCGGGCGTACTTCGACCAGTTCCATGACCAGCTGCCGCAGCGCCCGGCCACCCTCTCCTTCCGGAACATCGTCGTGGGGCCGAAGCCCGCCGACGCGGCCCGGGCACGGGCCCGCCAGCTGGCGGACTCCATCGTCGCGGAGCTGCGGAAGGGTGGGGACTTCCCCACGGCGGCCAAGCGCTTCTCGCAGGACCCTGCGAGCAAGGAGCAGGGGGGCGACCTCGGCTGGTTCCGCCGGGGCCAGATGGTGGCGGAGTTCGAGGCGGTGGCCTTCCGCCTCCGGCCCGGGGTGATCTCCGATCCGGTCGAGACGCCCTTCGGCTTCCACATCATCCAGGTGCAGCGGGTGCAGCCCGCCGAGGTCCAGGCGCGGCACATCCTCATCATGCCGGACATCGAGCCGGCCGACGCGGACAGCGCCGAGGCCCTGGCGAATCGCGTGGCGGTGGCGCTGCGTGCCGGCACCCCGTTCGACTCGCTGGCCCGGCTGTACCATGACGCGGCAGAGGAGAAGGAGGCGGAGGACGTGCCGGTGACCCAGCTGCCGGAGGAATACAAGGACGGCATCGGCACGGCGGACAGCGGCTCGGTGGTCCCGGTCTTCGCCATCCGCAAGGCGAACGGGGTGCGCCGCAAGTTCGTGGTGCTGCAGGTGACCGGCCGGCGCAGCGAGGGAGCCATCCGCTACGAGGACGTGAAGGACCAGATCCGCAAGCAGCTGAGCGACAACCTGGCCACCCGGCGGTACATCGACCGGCTGCGCCGCTCGGCCTACGTCGACATCCGCATCTAGCCCGTGGGTGGGGCGGGGCGCGCCGGCGGCGCGCCCCGCGCCGTTTCCTCCCCTTCCGCCCCGCGCTACCTTCACCGCATGCCATCCCTCCCCCGCCTGGCCGTGACCCTGGGCGATCCCCGTGGCATCGGCCCGGAGATCACCGCGCGTGCCCTGGCCTCGCCCCTCGACGCCGAGATCATCGCGATCGGCGCCGAGGAGCAAGTCGCCGCCATCCCCGCGGCGCGGCGCCTCGTGGTCGGGAGCTGGAAGGAGGGACTGGGGGAGGGGGTGGCGTCACCGCGGGCCGGTCCCTCGCGCGCGGCGCGCGCCGGGCGCATCGCCGGGCTGGGCGTGGAGCAGGCCGCGCGGCTGGCGCTCGCCGGCGAGGTGGACGGCATCGTCACGGCGCCGGCCCACAAGCACGCGCTCAACCTCGCGGGCTTCCAGTGGCCCGGCCACACCGAGTGGCTGGCGCACCTGGCGGGAGACGTGGACGTCGCCATGATGCTCGCCGCCGACCGGTTGCGGGTGGTGCTGGTCACCACCCACGTGCCGCTCAAGTCGGTGCCGCAGCTGGTCACCACCGACCGGATTGTCCGCACCGGGCGGGTCACCGCGCGCGCGCTGACCGACTGGTGGGGGATCGCGGCCCCCCGGCTGGCCGTGTGCGCCCTCAATCCCCACGCGGGCGAGGGCGGGCTGTTCGGCGACGAGGAGGCGCGCGTGCTGGCGCCCGCGGTGGCGGCGCTCGGCGCCACGGGCCCGCTGCCGGCGGACACCGTGTTCGTGCGCGCCATGCGCGGCGAATTCGACGCGGTGCTGGCACCCTACCACGACGTGGGCATGACCGCCATCAAGGTCGCGGCCTTCGGGCGCGGCGTGAACATCACGCTGGGGCTCCCGTTCCCGCGCACCTCGCCCGACCATGGCACGGCCTTCGACATCGCGGGCACCGGCGCCGCCGACCCCGGCAGCATGCGCCAGGCGCTGGAACTGGCGGCGCACCTGGCCACGATCCGGCGTCGGGCGACCGCATGAGCGGCGACGAGACCCCGCGCCCGCTGCGCGCGCTGCAATGGGCGCTGGTGGCGGCCGGCGTGCTGCTCCGGCTCCGCCAGTACCTGCATGCGCGCCCGGTGTGGCTCGACGAGGCCATGCTCCTCAGCAACATCCTCGGCCGCTCGTTCGGTGGGCTGCTCCAGCCGCTGGAGAGTGACCAGACCGCGCCGGTGCCCTTCCTCTGGGCCGTCCGCCTCTGCGCCGTGCTGGGCGGGACCGACGAACGGGTACTCCGGCTGGTGCCGCTCCTGGCCGGGCTGGGCCTGCTGGTCGCGACACTGTGCGTGGCCCGCCGGCTGCTCACGCCGGGGGCGGCCACGCTCGCGGTGCTGCTGGTGTCATTCTCGCCGATGCTGATCTACTACGCCAACGAGGTGAAGCCGTACGGGGTGGACGCCTGCGCCGGCGCGGTCCTGGCGCTGCTCACCGTACGGCTGGTGGAGCGGCCGGGGGATCGCGGCCGGTGGGCCGGGCTCCTGCTGGTCGGTGGGGTAGTGGCCCTCTCGAGCGCCACCGCGCCGTTCATGCTCGCGGGCGTCGGCGCCGCGCTGGTGCTGGCCCCGGAGGTTCGCCGGGCGCCGGGCGCGCCCGCGTGGCTCGGGGGGATGGCGCTGCTGTGGGGCGGGGCCTTCGCCGCCGAGTACCTGCTGGTGTACGGCGCCGCCTCGGGGAGCGCGTACATGCAGCGCTACTGGACCCCCTACTTCCTGAGCCCCGCCCTGCCGGATCTCGGCGGCAAGGTGGTTACCGCCACGGTGGAGGGGATGGAATCGTGGTTCCTCGCCCTGGGGGGCGGGTGGCGGGCCGTGGTGGCGGGCGCGCTGGTGCTCCCGCTGGGTCTCGGCGCGTGGACCCTGGCCCGGGGCCGGGGCGCCTGGGCGGTGGCGCTGCTGCTGGTCCCGGTGCTCGGCGCGGTGGCGGCCTCGGTGATCCGCGCCTACCCGGTGGCGCCGCGGCTCCTGCTCTTCGCGGTGCCGGGGCTGGCGCTATTAATCGCGGCGGGCGCCGAGGCCGTCACGGTGTGGCTCACGCGACGGTGGCCCGTGGCCTGGCTGGCGGCTGCCGGGGTGGCGCTCGCGTTCCTGCCGGGGCTCGACGCGGCGCGCCAGATCGCGGAGCCCCTTGAACGGGAAGCCACCCGGCCGCTGGTGGAGCGCTTCCGGCGGGAGCATGCGCCGGGCGCCGCGATCTACGTCTTCGGGCGCGGCATCCCCGCCTGGCTGTTCTACACCACCGACTGGCGCTCCCCCGACCTGGCCCGGGTGCGGGGGCGGATCGCCCTGGTGAGCTCCACGGGCCCGGCCTTCCGCAACGCGCCGAGCCGGGGGCGCGCCGTCGCGATGGAAGGCGATTCGCTGCGGTACGCCGTCGGGGACTGGACCGAACTCGTGGGTGTCCCCACGGGCACCGGGCCCGACTCGCTCGGGATCCCCTCGCCGGCGCCCGACCCGGGCTGGGCCGACAACGAGGCCCGCCGGCTGCATGAGGCCGGCGGGCCGGAGGCGTGGGTGCTGCTGAGCTCGTTCCAGCCGATGGTGCCGGCCCAGCTCGACTCGGCGCTGACGCGGCGGGGCGGGACGCGCCTCCTGCGCGAGGAGCGGCCGGGCGCGGTCCTGATGCGCTGGAGCTTCGCGGCGGCTGCGCCGCTCAGCCCAGCCGCGCCATGATCTGCAGGTGCTGCTCCAGCTTGAGCTTCTGACTCGCCCGGTTGGCCACCAGCACCGCCCCCACCTGCAGGATTGTCTCCCGTTCCGCCAGCCCGTTGGCCCGCAGCGTATTGCCGGTGTCCACCAGGTCCACGATCCAGTGGGCCAGGCCCAGCAGCGGCGCCACCTCGACCGACCCCTGCACCGTGATGATCTCCACCGGCCTGCCCGCCTGCGCAAAGTGCCGCCAGGCGAGGTTGGGGTACTTGGTGGCCACCCGCGCGGTCTTGCCGCCGGGGAGGGCGGGGAAGGGGTGGTCGGCGGGGCTGGCCACCACGAGGCGGCAGGCGCCGAAGCCCAGCTCGAGCGGCTCCAGCACGTCGGCATCGGATTCCCGCAGCACGTCGGTGCCGGTCACCCCGAGGTCGGCGGCGCCGCTCTCCACGTAGACCGCCACGTCCGACGGCTTCACCACCAGGAACTCCACCGTCGGATCGCTGGAGGGAATGAGCAGCCGCCGGCCGGGCGCCGGGTCGATGACGATCCCGGCGCGGGCGAAGCGCGCCACCGCGTCGTCGTACAGCCGCCCCTTGGCGAGCGCGATCCGGAGCGGGGCGCTCATGCGATCCCCGCCTCGGCGATGGTGTCGAGGTCGAGCGAGACCCCCACCGCGGGCATCGGCGCGCCGAAGCGGCCCATGAGCTCGTCATAGCGGCCGCCTGCCCCGGCGGCGCGCCCGGCGCCGGCGGTGTAGAGCTCGAACTGGATGCCGGTGTAGTACTCGAGCCCGCGGACCTCCCCCAGGTCGAAGACCACGTGGGCCCGCTCCGCGGCGGTCAGGGCGTCGTCCAGGCGACAGAGGTGCTCGAGCCCAGGGCGCACCGCCGGCGTGGCGGCGGCGAGCGCGGCATCGAGCGCCGGCCGGCGGCCGATCACGAAGGCGAGTTCGGCGAGCCGTGCCGCCTCCGCGGGGCGCCCCGCGAGGCCGCGGGTGAGGCTGCCGCGGTCCTTGCGGTCGATCCAGCGGCGGACCTCCGCCCGGTCGGCGGGCTCGAGCGCCGACAGGCCGGGTGCCAGCACCCCGACGTGACCCAGGTTGAGCTGGAAGTCCCGGAGGCCGAGCTGGCGGGCCAGGTCCAATGTCAGGCGGACAACCTCCACGTCGGCCGCGAGGTCGGGCTGGCCCAGCAGCTCGGCGCCGGCCTGCAGCGTCTCGCGGGGGCGGCCGCCGCGGTCGGGCTCCTGCCGGAACACCTTGCCGCTGTAGGAGAGCCGGAGCGGCAGCGGGGCCTCGCGAAGGGTGGTGGCGGCCACGCGGGCCAGGCTCGCGGTGAAGTCGTAGCGGAGGGCCAGGATGCGGCCGTCCCGGTCGGTGAAGCGGAGCAGGCGGTCGGCCACGCCCGGCCCCCCGGCCCGGAGGAAGACCTCCTCGTACTCGAAGGTCGGGGGCAGCAGCTCCTGGTATCCGCGCTGCTCCAGCAGGTCCAGGGTGGTGCGCTGCAGCCGGCGGCGGGTGAGCGCGGCCGGACCGGTGAGGTCGAGGGCGCCAGGGGGAATCGGCGCGATGGAGCGGGGCATGGGCGGGAGTGTAAGCGCGGGCGGGCGCCCCCGCCACGGGGGTCTAGCGGACGGGGCGCGGCGGGGAGACCGACGGCACCTCGCCGGTGGGCGGCCCAGCCACGACCCCGCCGCCGAGGTGGAAGCGCACCGACTTGACCCGGCGCCCCTCCATCTCGGCGATCTCGAAGGCGTCCTTGCCCACGGTCACCCGGTCGCCGGGCTTGGGGAGCCGGCCGATCTGCCCGAAGAGGTAGCCCCCGACCGTGGTGTAGTCGGTGTCGTCGAGCTGCAGCTCGTGGTCGGCATTGAAGTCGGAGATGGCCAGGCTGCCATCGAGGAGCGGGGCGCCTTCGGGCGCGGCCTTGGGGCGGTCGAGGCGGTCGTACTCATCGAAGATGTCGCCGACGATCTCCTCGAGCAGGTCTTCCATGGTGACCAGGCCCGCGGTGCCGCCGTACTCATCGAGGACCATGGCCAGGTGCACCTTGAGCCGCTTCATGTCGGCCAGGACGTCCTCCACCTCGCGGGTGCCGGGCACGAAGAGCGGCGGCCGCATCACCGCGCCGATCAGCGAGCCGGGCTGCTGCCGCACCGCCGTGAGGATGTCCTTGGCGTGGACCACGCCCACGATGTCGTCCAGCGACTCGCCGTAGACCGGGTAGCGCGAGCGGCGCGCCTCGGCCACGACGTCGGCGGCGGCTTCGACGGTCAGCTCGCGCTCCAGCGCCACCATCTGGGTGCGCGGGGTCATCACCTCCTGCGCCGTCTTCTCCGAGAACTCGAAGACCCCCTCGAGCAGGCGGGCGTCCTCCTTGCCCAGGCTGCCCCCCTCCTCGCTCTGCTCCACCAGCATCCGGATCTCCTCCGGGGAGTGGAGCCGCTCGTGCTCGCCGGGGGGCCGGATGTTCATCAGGCGGAGCAGCCAGTTGGCGGTGCCGTTGAGCATGGCGATCGGCAGCGCCATCACCCAGGCAAAGCCGATCAGCGGGCCGGCCACCCAGGCGCTGATCCGCTCGGGGTAGAGCAGGGCCAGCGCCTTGGGCACCAGCTCGCCCAGGATGATGTGCAGGGTGGTGATGATGGTGAACGCGAGCGCGATGGCCAGGGCGTGGCTCGCCACCATCTCGAGGTTGCCGGGGAGCCAGACCAGCGCGCGCTGGATCAGGCCGGACAGCGCCGGCTCGCCCACCCAGCCCAGGCCCAGTGAGGCGAGGGTGATGCCCAGCTGGGTGGCGGAGATGTAGCGGTCCAGCGATTTTACGGCGCGCAGGGCAAGGCCGGCCTGCCGGTTGCCCCGCTGGGTCATCTCCTCCAGCCGGGTGCGGCGGGCCCCGACCAGGGCGAACTCGGCCGCCACGAAGAAGGCGTTGAGCGCCACCAGGGCCAGGACGGCCACCAGTTTCCCGGCCACCAGACTACTTTCGGACGGCTCCATAGGCCGTAACACTAGCGTCCTCCTTCCCGGCCCGCGAGGGCAACGCATGATCCGCCAGATTGCCGTCCCGCCGTTCGACCTGCTCGATCCGTTCCTGCCCAAGCCGTCCGTCCTCGACACCGCCACACGGGACGGCGTGGCCGGGATCCTCGCCGACGTGGCCACCCGCGGGGATGTCGCGGTCCGGCACTGGACCCGGAGCCTGGACGGCATGGACCTGGCCCCCGAGGCGTGGGAGCTGCCGCGGGCGGAGTGGGAGGCCGCGCTCGACCGCATCGACCACGAACTGCGGGAGGCGCTGGAGACCGCGGTGCAGCGGGTGCGGGACTATCACCGGCGGCAGCGGGACCAGGGCTTCACCCTGCTCGAGGAGGACGGCACCATCCTGGGCATGCGGGTGGTGCCGCTCGACCGGGTGGGGCTGTACGTCCCCGGCGGCAAGGCGGCGTACCCCTCGAGCGTCATCATGAACGCGGTGCCCGCGGTGGTGGCCGGGGTGGAGGAGATCATCGCCGTGACGCCACCCCAGGGCATCACCGACGCGGTGCTCGCCGCCTGCGCGCTGGCCGGGATCAACCGGCTGTTCCGGGTCGGCGGGGCGCAGGCCATCGGCGCCCTGGCCTTCGGCACCGCCACGATCCCCCGGGTGGACAAGATCGTGGGTCCCGGGAACAAGTGGGTGGCGGAAGCCAAGCGGCAGGTGGCCGGACCGGTGGGGATCGACATGATCGCGGGCCCCACGGAGGTGGTGATCATCGCGGACTCCACGGCGCGGGCCGACCGGGTGGCGGCCGACCTGATCGCGCAGGCGGAGCACGACGAGGACGCCAGCGCCTGGTGCGTGACCACCGACCTCCAGCTGGCCGACCAGCTGCCGATGGCGCTGGAGCGGCATCTGGCCAGGAACCCGCGGGCCGCGGTGGCCCGCGCCTCGCTGTCGCGCAACGGGCTGGTGATCTGGGTGCCCACCCTCGCCGACGCGGTGACGGTGGCCAACCTGCGGGCGCCCGAGCACCTCGAGATCGTCACCCGCGATCCCGAGGGGGTCGCCGCAGGCATCCGCCACGCCGGCGCCATCTTCCTGGGCGACGATACTCCCGAGCCGGTCGGCGACTACCTGGCGGGCCCGAGCCACGTGCTGCCCACCAGCGGCACCGCGCGGCACGCCTCCCCCCTTGGGGTCTACGACTTCGTGCGGCGGCAGAGCCTGATCCACTACACCCGCGACCGACTGTACAACGACGCGGCCCGGATCATCGCGCTGGCCGAGGCCGAGGGGCTCTACGGCCACGCCGAAGCGGTGCGGATCCGGGTCGAGTAGGGGCGCGCCGGCCGACGCTCGCCGCGGGTCTCCCCGCGGCGGTATTATCCCCCCATGGTTTCCCCGCCTTGCGCCCACGTGGACCGCCGGTCGGCCGGCCCGCCGATCGGCCGGCTCGTCGGCGTCTTCGCGCTCACCGCCCTGTTCATGGTGGTCGAGGCGGTCGGCGGCTGGGTGTCGGGGTCCCTGGCGCTGCTGGCCGATGCCGGTCACATGCTGACGGACGTCGGGGCGCTGGGCCTGACGCTGCTCACCGCGTGGATCGCGCGGCGACCGGCCAGCGCCACCAAGACCTACGGGTATCTCCGCTGGGAGATCCTGGCGGCGCTGGTCAACGGCGCGCTGCTCTTCGGGATCGCCGCGCTGGTGGTGGTCGAGGCCGTGGGCCGACTGCGGCGGCCGGAGCCGATCCAGGGCGGCCTCTTCCTCGGCGTGGCGCTGGCCGGCCTGGTGGTCAACGGGGTGTCGCTCTGGATGCTGCACGGCCATCACGACGGCCACCTCAATACCCGGGGCGCCTACCTGCACATCCTCGGCGACCTGCTGGGCTCGGTCGGCGCGGTGGCGGCCGCCGGGATCGTGCTCCTGACCGGGTGGACCGCGGCCGATCCGGTGGTGTCGATCGTCCTCTCGCTGCTGATCCTGGTGGGCGCGTGGCGGCTGGTGCGGGAGAGTACGGACGTGCTGCTGGAGGCGGTGCCGCGGCACATCGCCATGCCCGAGGTGGAACGACGGATGCTGGCCGTCCCGGGCGTGGCGGCGGTGCACGACCTGCACGTCTGGACCGTGACCAGCGGCATGGTGGCCATGAGCGGCCACGCCATGGTGCCCGACCTGGGGCGGCATCCTGAAGTGCTGGAAGGACTTCGGGCCGCCCTGGGGAGTCTGGGGATCGGCCATGTGACGATCCAGCTCGAGACTTGTGACGGGTGCCTCGAGACCGTGGGCGCCGACCCCCACGACCACGGCGCCCACGCCGGCCACCACCACTAGCGCCCCCCGCTGGCCGCCCGGGGAACGCCCCGGAAACGGGCCCCCGGCTCGCCCTTGCCCCCCCTGCCTACTCTCGTCTATATATGCCGCGCGGAAACCGGACGGCCCCGATGGGGCACCGGACGTGCGTCGGCGGTCGGCGCGCAACGCGGTACAGTATGTCGGACAGGTCGGGATGGCCCAGAACGAGCAGATCCGTAACATCGCCATCATCGCGCACGTGGACCACGGCAAGACCACGCTCGTGGACCAGATGCTGCGCCAGGCGGGGGCCTTCCGGGCCAACCAGCATGTCGAGGAACGCGTGATGGACTCGAACCCGCTGGAGCGGGAGCGGGGCATCACGATCCTGGCCAAGAACACCGCGGTGCGCTGGGGCGACACCAAGATCAACATCGTGGACACGCCGGGCCACGCCGACTTCGGTGGCGAGGTGGAGCGCATCCTGCGGATGGTGGACGGGGTGCTGATCCTGGTCGACGCCGCCGAGGGCCCGATGCCGCAGACGCGGTTCGTGACCCGGAAGGCGCTGGCCCTGGGGCACCAGCCGATCGTCGCCATCAACAAGATCGACCGCTCCGACGCGGAGCCGCTGCGGGTGCACGACGAGGTCCTCGGGCTCTTCATCGACCTCGAGGCGAGCCACGAGCAGCTCGACGCGCCGTTCCTCTATACCTCCAGCCGGGCCGGCACCGCCACGCTCGAGCTGGACCAGCCGGGGACGGACCTCAAGCCGCTGTTCGAGGCCATCCTCAAGCGGGTGCCGGCCCCGACCGGCGAGGGCGACGGGCCGTTCCAGATGCTGATCTCCACGCTCGACTTCTCCACCTTCGTGGGCCGGATGGGGATCGGGCGGATCGAGCGGGGCCGGGTGCGGGTGGGGCAGGAGGTGGCGCTGCTGCCGATCGGGGCGCCGGGCATGGTGGTCGACGAGGCCGTGAGCAAGGGCCGGATCACCAAGCTGATGACCTTCGACGGGCTCAACAAGGTGGACACCGAGGAGGTCGCCGCCGGCGACATCGCGGTGATCGCGGGCATCGAAGGCATCGAGATCGGGCGGACGCTCACGGCGGTGGAATGCCCGGAGCGGCTGGAGGGGATCGCGGTGGAGGAGCCGACGATGTCGGTCGACTTCATCGTGAACAACAGCCCCTTCGCCGGGCGCGAGGGCAAGTTCGTGACCAGCCGGCAGGTGCGCGACCGGCTGTTCCGGGAGCTGGAGCGGAACGTGGCGCTCAAGGTCGAGGACACCGACAGCCCCGACACCTGGGCCGTCTCGGGCCGCGGCGAGCTGCACCTGGGCATCCTGATGGAGACCATGCGGCGCGAGGGGTTCGAGTTCCAGGTCTCGCGGCCGCGAGTGATCACCAAGGTGGGCCCGGATGGCGAGCGGCTGGAGCCCTATGAGGAGCTCATGGCCGACGTGCCCGAGGGGTACATCGGCACGGTCATCGAGAAGCTGGGCCCGCGCCGGGCGGAACTCATCGAGATGAAGAACCCCGGGCAGGGCATGGTCCGTATGAACTTCCGGATCCCGGCGCGCGGCCTGTTCGGGTACCGCTCCGAGTTCCTGACCGACACCCGCGGCACCGGGACCCTGCACCACCGGTTCCTGGAGTACGGCGCCTGGGCGGGGCCGCTGGCGGGGCGGAAAAACGGCGTGCTGGTGGCGGACCGGGTCGGGGAGGCGGTGGGCTTCGCCCTCTTCAACCTGCAGGAGCGGGCGCAGATGTTCATCTCCCCGGGCGACGAGGTCTACGAGGGGATGGTCTGCGGCGAGAATTCCCGCCCCGGCGACATGGACGTCAACGTCGCCAAGGAAAAGAAGCTGACCAACATGCGGACCACGGCGTCGGACGAGAACATCCAGCTGGAGACGCCGCGGCAGATCACGCTCGAATACGCCCTCGAGTACATCGAGGAGGACGAGCTGATCGAGGTCACCCCGAAGTCGATCCGGCTCCGCAAGCGGGCGCTGGCGGCGACGGAACGCAAGAAGATGGCCCGGGCCGCGGCACGGGCAGACGCGTCATAACCCTGCACCCTCTCGGAGGAGTCATGCTGCCGTGGGAAGCGTCGGTCGAGGCGCTGGACATGCGTCGCCGCCGGGACGACGACGACTTCGATGATGACGAGGAAGCCTTCTCGTTCGACGACGAAGACGAGGATGAGGACGAGGACGGCGAGGACCTCGAGGACGAGGACCTCGAGGACGAGGACCTCGACGACGAGGACCTGGACGACGTCTCGTTCGAGGAGCTCGAGGACGAGGACGACGGGCCCCGCCGGCGCTAGGCGCGGGTTGCGTCCCGGCGGGCGGGTGGGTATCCTCCCACCCCCTCCGGGACCCCTGGCGGTCCCGATGGGACCCTTGCAGGGCCTGTAGCTCAGGTGGTTAGAGCGCACGCCTGATAAGCGTGAGGTCGGTAGTTCAACTCTACCCAGGCCCACTCAACCGACCGCCCCCGGCGATTTGATCGCCGGGGGCGGATGTGTTTCCGGTGACCCCTCGAGCGCCGGGGCTTCGCGCCTCAGGAGCCCCGCGAGGCATCCCCGGCGGGCGTGAGCCGGGCCAGCACCGCCCGGGCCCCGCCGTCGGCGCGCAACGCCACGAGGGTGGGGTCATGGTCGAGGGCCTCGGGCAGCGCCCCGCCGCGCGCGGCGGTGACCAGCGCCTCGCGCGCCTCCGTGGCACGGCCCAGCCGGGCCAGCGCTTCCGCGCGGTAGAGCGCCACGGCGGGGTCGGCGGGCCGGAGCCGCTCGGCGACCGCGAGCAGGGTGAGGGCGCGCGCCGGGTCGTTGCGCACCAGGTGCTCCCGCGGCTCGTAGAACGAGGTGTAGACCCACACCTGCTCGAGGGCGCGGCGCGCGGCGTGTGCCGCCATGGTGTCGGCGGGATCGTGCGCGCGCTCCACCAGCCCGTCCAGCCCGAGGCGCCGCCAGGTGGTGGCGAGTGGCGGGCTCGACCGGCGGAGGTCGCCCAGGACCTCGCCCAGCCGCCGGTTGAAGGCCTCCTGCTGCCGCACCAGCTCGCCCAGGCGCCGCTCCGCCTGGAACACCCCGGGCTGCCGCTCCAGCTCCCGGCGGTGCTCGGTGGCGGCGGCGACGTCGTGCATCCCCGCGAAGTCGGTCTCGATGTCACGGAACCGGCGCCAGGCACGGTAGGAGGCCCCGGCCGCCCGCATCATCGCCGCGTCGCCGAGGCGCCGGCGGTACAGGGCATCGATCCAGGCGCGGTCGGCGGCCAGCAGGCCGCGGCGCATCGCCTGCAGGTGCATCCACTCGACGGCCTCGGCGAGGTCTGCCGCGCCGGGCCAGGCGTGGACGCCGTCGAACCACCCGATGTGGTGCCGGATGCCCAGGCTGTCGAGCCTGACGTCGAGGCCCCACATCTCGTCGAAGTTGTAATCGTCGATGCCCGCCGCGCCGAAGAAATCCGGACCGGCGGGCACGCCGGCCCGCGGCCGCTCCAGCGGGAAGCCCTGGGGGGTCCCGGCGCCGTACCCGATGATGCCCGCGACGTTGCCCCGCAGGCTGTAGCCGAAGATCCAGCTCCCGCGCGCCGTCCCGGACTGGCCCACCAGGTAGATCCGGTGGGGGTCGATGCTGAGCAGCCGGTCGGCGTCATCGAGGATCGCGTTGATGGCGTCGGCGTTATGGTCCTCGGCCTCGTCGCTCCTCGAGTTCCACGAACTCAGCACGATGTAGCCGAGGCGCTCGGCCACCTCACGCACCCGGTCGAGCGGCAGCAGCGCGCGCCCGCGGGGATCGAGCAGGACGAGGACCGGCCACGGCTGGTCGGTGCTGTACCGCGAGGGCAGGAAGGCGGCGTACTGCTGCTGCCGGTTGGACCGGCTGGTGACCCGCTCCACCACCTGGCCCGCGGGGAGCCAGGCCAGGCCGGTGCCACCCCGCGCGGCTGTGGCGAGCTGGCTGGCGTGGGCATCTGATGGGGCCAGCGCCACGAGGAGCAGCGCGGTCACGCCCAGGCGATGAATACGCGACACGCGGCGTCCTCCCGGCGGCACTGCCGCCCCACGCGCGGGACGGGCCCGGCACCGGTGGCGAAGGTCCCCGGCGCACGCCGATCACGCGAACGGTGGTAAGACGCTCGTCAGCCTCCCCGAGTTGCACATGGTGATGTTCGAAACTGGTGAGCCCGCCAGCTGCAACATGTGCAACGGCGGGATGCCCGGGCCCGTGCCACGCGTGGGACGCGTGAAACGTGCGCAACGTCGGTGGTGGTCAGAGGCCCAGGCCGACACGCCGCTGGAGGAAGGCGGTCGACGGGAGCTGGCTGAGGAGGACGTCCGCCACGTCGCCCACGGTGACCCGGGTGGCACCCTCCGGCAGCCGGTCGGCCAGCAGCCGGCAGCGACCGGTCCGCTCGCCGTCCACCAGGTCGGGACAACAGGCCAGGGTCCAGTCGAGCCCGCTCTCCCGCAACGCCCTCCAGGTGCCAAGATGCTCGGCGTTGATCGGCCGGTAGATCGCGGGGAACGCCGCTGCCTCGCCCCGCAGGCCGCCGGCCGGATCGTCCAGGACCCCCGAGCCGGCGACCGCCAGCACGCGCCGGCCGCCGGTGCGGACCATGGCCGCGACGATGTGCCGCATGCCCTCGGAGAGGACCGTGCCGGGCCGCTCCAGCGGTCCGCCACCGAGCGCGCTGATCACGGCGGCTGCGTCGCCGACCGTGCGTTGCACCGCATCGGGGTCGGTGACGTCGCCCGGCACGAGCACGAGGCCGGGGCGCGGGGTGAGGCGCGCGGGGTCGCGCACGAGGGCGCGCACCGCGTGGCCGGCCGCGAGGGCGTCCTCCAGGACCCGGCGGCCGACCCGCCCCGTCCCGCCGAAGACCGCCAGCCGCACTAGAAGCGCTCCCCGATGAGCGGCAGCTCCCGCCGGCGCAGCGCCACCACCACCAGCGCGGCCACCATCACGGTGAGGGCCAGCTTGAACAGCAGGCCGTGGTCTCCCTGCACCTCGATGCCGAGCCGGGTGAGGTGACTCACCAGGGCGCCCCCCATCAGTCCCACCGCCAGCACAGCGCCGAGCACCGGCGTCCGCGGATACAGCAGCAGGGCAACCGCGACCAGTTCGGCCACGCCGGTGCCGATCCGGCCCCAGGGCTCGAGCCCGAGGGTGCTGAAGATGAACCGGCTCTCGGGAGCGCCGGTGAACTTGAAGAAGAGCGTCTGGCCGAGGATGACCGCGGCGGTGAGCTGGCAGGCCCAACTGACGACGGTGGCGGTGCGGCCGAGCGGCATGGGAGACATCGAGCGGGCTCCATGAAGGGGGGACAGCCTGGATTCCGCCCAAGAACGCCGCGGGAGGCGGATCGGTTCCGTGCCCGGGGGGCGGGAACCTGATCCGGGGTCGAGGGCTTGAGAGCCCATCCGGTGTCCGCCGGCCCGGTCCGAGTGGTTGCGGTCCACCTCCTGGAGGGTCCATGTCCGAGCCCGTCCCTGCCTCGCGCCTGACGACGGCCATTCCTCCCCGGTACGCGGCGTCGCGCGACCGGGTGCTCCGCATCCTGGGACGCTGGGAAGCGACCACCCGGCTGGCGATGAGCGTGCCGGCGTGGACGGTGGCGGGGACGGAGCAACCGTGCGGGTCCTGATGTTCGGCTGGGAGTTCCCCCCGTTCCAGGCGGGGGGCCTCGCCACCGCCACGGTGGGACTGGTGAAGGGGCTGCTGCGCAGCGACGTCGGGGTGACGCTGGTGGTGCCCTTTCCGGTGGAGCAGTCGCCCCTGCCGGCGCTGCGGCTGGTGGGTGCCGATGGCGCGGGCGAGGACCTGGTGGTGCACCGGGTGCCCTCGCCGATGACGCCCTACGGCGGGGCCGCGGAGTACCAGGAGATCTTCTCCACCCTGCAGCGGACGGGCCGGGGGCCGACGGCGGTGTACGGTGCCGACCTCTTCGAGGAGGTGGCCCGCTACGCCGCCCTGGCCGGCGGGATCGCCGCGCGCGAGCCGCACGACCTGATCGACACCCACGACTGGATCACCTTCGCCGCGGGGATCGCCGCCCGGGAGGTGTCGGGCCGCCCGCTGGTGGCGCACATCCACGCCACCGAGTTCGACCGGGCCGGGGCCGGCGCCAATCCGGAGATCTGCCGACGGGAGCGCGAGGGCATGCAGGCCGCCGACCGCGTGGTGGCCAACTCCCACGCACTCAAGCGCACCTGCGTGGAGCGCTACGGCATCCCGGCCACCAAGGTCGACGTGGTGCACTGGGGCATCGATCCCGAGGCGGTCGCACCGGACCTGCCCCGGCACTCGCCGTTCCGCGCGCGGCCGGGGAGCGGGCAGGCGCACATCCCGGTGGTGCTGTTCCTGGGGCGGGTGACCTGGCAGAAGGGGCCCGACTACTTCATCGAGATGGCGGGCCGGGTAGCCGCCCATGTGCCCGAGGCCAGGTTCATCGTGGCCGGGCAGGGCGACATGCTCCCCGCCCTGATCCGGCGCACCGCCGACCTCGGGATCGCCGACCGGGTGCACTTCGCCGGCGGGGTGCACGGACCCCAGGTGCAGCGGCTGTACCGGCTGGCCGACGTCTGCGTGATGCCGTCGGTGAGCGAGCCCTTCGGGCTGGTGGCGCTGGAGAGCCTGCGGCACGGCACGCCCTGCATCCTGCCGCGCACCGCCGGCGTGTCGGAGGTGATCCGGAACGCCTTCAAGGTGGAGTTCTGGGACGTCGAGGCGATGACCAACCAGATCGTGGCCCTACTGCGCTACCCCGCCCTCCGCGAGGAGCTGGCAGAGCACGCCCGGCGCGAGGTCGAAGGGCCGCGCTTTTCCCTCGAATCCCCGGCCCGGCTCACCGCCGCGGCCTATACCCGCGCCCTCCAGGAGAGGTCCGCATGACCGCGATCTGCCTGTACGCCCAGGTGCATCAGCCCTTCCGGCTGCGTCCGTACCGGCTGTTCGACATCGGCACGGGAAGCGAGTACTTCGACACCGACCAGAACCGGGCCCTGCTGCGCCGGGTGGCGGAGAAGTGCTACCTCCCGGCCAACCGCCTGCTCGCGGACCTGATCCGGCGGTCGCAGGGGGAATTCCGCCTCGCGCTGAGCCTGAGCGGCACCCTGCTGGACCAGCTGGCGGCGTGGGCCCCGGACGTGCTCCAGAGCTTCCAGGAGCTGGTGGCCACCGGGGGGGTCGAGCTGCTCGGGGAGACCTACCACCACAGCCTGGCGTCACTCGCCTCCGAGGCCGAGTTCGTGGCCCAGGTGGAGCGGCACCGGGCCGGCATCAGCCGCCATTTCGGCCAGCGGCCCGCGGTGTTCCGCAATACGGAGCTGATCTACTGGGACGGGCTGGCGCCGCTGATCGCCCGGCTCGGCTTCCGGGGAGTGATGGTCGAGGGGGCCGATCACGTGCTCGAGTGGCGGTCGGCCAACCATGTCTATGCCGCCACCACCGAGCCGGGGCTCCGCCTGCTGCCGCGGAACTACCGGTTGAGCGACGACATCGGGTTCCGGTTCTCCAACCGGGAGTGGGATGGCTGGCCGCTCACCTCGGAGAAGCACGCCGACTGGATCGCCGCGAGCGGGGGCGACAGCGTGCACCTGTACGTCGACTACGAGACCTTCGGCGAGCACCAGTGGGCCGACACGGGCATCTTCGCGTTCCTGGCCCAGTGGCCGTGGGAATGCCTGCGCCGGGGCCTCACCTTTGCCCATCCCGCCACGCTGGCGGCGCGGGCGCCGGTGGCCCCGCTCGCCTTCGCCCGCCCCACATCCTGGGCCGACATGGAGCGCGACACCACGGCCTGGCTCGGCAACCGGTTGCAGGAGGCGGCCCAGCAGCGCATCTATGGGATGCGCGAGGCGGTCCTGGCCACCCGCGACCCGGAGGTCGTGGAGCGGTGGCGCCGGCTCACCACCAGCGACCACCTGTACTACATGTGCACCAAGTGGTTCGCGGACGGCGACGTGCACAAGTACTTTAGTCCGTACGAATCGCCCTACGACGCGTTCGTGGCGTGCATGAACGTGCTGCAGGACCTGGAGCAGTCGCTCCCGGTGCCCGTGGTCGCGCCGGCGCCCCCGGCGCTGGCCAGCCGCCGGATGCTCGCCGCCCGCCGGGCCGCGCTGGCCTGACCGGCCCGGGGAACCTTTCGGCGAGGGCGAGCGTTACCCCTCGAGGCCCGGGGCCTCGGGGGGTGCACTGCTGCCTGATGGGGGCTTGCAAGCGATGACCGGCCAACGACATGGATGAACGGAACGGGGGCACCGCCGGGGTGGCGGCGCCGGCGGCGTCGTTCGAGGCGTTGCTGGCGCCGGTCCTGGACGCCGCCTACGGGACGGCGCTCCGGTTCACCCGGAACGCCGCGGACGCCGAGGACCTGGTGCAGGAGGCCGCGCTGCTCGCCTTCCGGGGGTTCCACACCTTCCAGTCGGGGAGCAGCTTCCGGGCCTGGTTCTTCCGGGTCCTGACCAACTGCTACTTCAGCCGGTACCGGAAGCAGAAGCGGCACGGCACGGAGCTGGCCCTCGACGACACGCCCGAGCTGTACCTGTACTGCCAGACGGCCGCGCTGGGGCTGCATGCGCGGAGCGAGGACCCCGCGGGCGAGGTGATGAACCGGCTGGAGACCGAGCAGGTGGAAGCGGCGATCGCGGCGCTGCCCGAGGAACACCGCGTGGTGGCGGCGCTCTATTTCATGCAGGACTTCTCCTACCAGGAGATCGCGGAGATGGTCGGTGTCCCGGTCGGGACGATCCGCTCGCGGCTGCACCGAGGACGTCGGATGCTGCAGCGGGCGCTGTGGGCGGTGGCGGCGGACCGGGGGATCGTGGCCGAGCTGGCCGCCGTCGGAAGCGAGGGCGCATGAGTATCCATCCGCCCGACCGCTTCACCTGCGAGGAGGTCTTCGCCCGGCTCGACGACTACCTCGACCGGGAGCTGACCCCGGATGAGCTGCACCTGGTGCGGGTGCACATGGAAACCTGTGCCGCCTGTGCCGCCGAGTACCGGTTCGAGCAGGGGGTCCTGCAGGGGGTGCGGCAGAAGCTGCAGCGGCTGGCCGTGCCCGAGGGCCTGATGGCACGGATCACCGCGCGCCTCGCCGCCGAGGGCGGGCCGGGCCGCTCCGGCTAGCCCTCGAGGCGTCGCAGCACCGCCTCGGCCACGCCCAGCCCTTCGAGGAAGACCGCCGGCAGGCGGCTCGCCAGGCCCGCCAGCGTGGCGAGGTCAAGCGAGGAATCGGCCGCATGGCTGGTGGCCTCGAGCCCGACGGCCAGCGACAGACTCGGCACGGCCGCCATGACCGTGTACCCCAGGGTGGCATCGGCCAGCCGGGCGCCGGTGAGGTCGGCCCGGTGCAGCACGGCGTGGGTGAGGTCGGCGTGGGTCAGGTCCGCGCCGGAGAGATTGGTGCCTTCCAGCAGTGCCCCCGTGAGCGTTGCCCCCCGTAGAGTGGCTCCCGCCCAGTTGGCCCCGCCCAGGTGAGCCTCCGAGAGATCCGCGCCGGACAGGTCGCAGCCCGCGAAGGTGGTGTGGTCGAGGCCGCTCCGCGCCATCCGCGCGTCGCGGAAATCCGCGGGCGCCGTGGCGGCCCCCGCCAGCTTGAAGCTGGTGCGGCCCAGGTCCGCGCCACGGAAGCTGGCGCCACTCAGGTCGGTGCCCAGGAGGCGGGCATCGGTGAGGCGCGCGCCGCAAAGGCTCGCCGATCGCAGGCAGGCCCCGCTCAGGTCGGCGCCGCGGAGGTCGGCGCCGTCGAAGCGGGCGCCCTCGAGGTTGGCGGAGCAGAAGTCGGCGCCCCGGAGCCGGGCGCCGCTGAAGTCCGCGCCGGGCAGCTCGGCATACAGCAGCACGGCATCGGGCAGCGCCACCCCGGCCAGGGTGTCGCCGGGGAGTTCGAGCAGGAGCGCCCCGGTGTCGCGACGCACGATCCGGATCATGATGGCCGTCCCGGTCGAGGGGGGTGGGGATCCCCTAACCTACAGCGGCTGGGGCAGGATGGTAGCGGGAACCTCCGGGGCACCCGCCGCGTTGAGCGCGCACAGCCATGGGCAGGTTGCCCGGGCGCGGCGCGAGGCAAGCGGAGGGGACGTGCGAGAGATCACGGCGGAGGAGGGCCGGCTGGACCAGGCGCGGCGGGGCACGGTGGACTGGCGGCGCTGGGGGCCGTACCTGGCGGAGCGACAGTGGGGGACGGTGCGGGAGGACTACAGCGCCGACGGCGCCGCGTGGGACTACCTGCCGCACGACCACGCCAGGAGCCGCGCCTACCGGTGGGGGGAGGACGGCCTGGCCGGGTTCTCCGATGATGCCCAGCGGATGTGCCTCGCGCTCGCGCTGTGGAACGGACAGGATCCGATCCTCAAGGAGCGGCTGTTCGGCCTCACCAACGGCGAGGGCAACCACGGCGAGGACGTGAAGGAGCTGTATTACTTCCTCGACGCGACGCCAAGCCACTCCTACCTCAAGATGCTGTACAAGTACCCGCAGCGCGCCTTCCCCTACCGGGAGCTGGTGGAGGAGAATGCGCGGCGCGGCATCGGCGCGCCCGAGTACGAGCTGATCGACAGCGGCGTGTTCGACGACGACCGCTACTTCGACGTGGTGGTGGAGTACGCCAAGGCCGGCGCGGACGACATCCTGCTCCGGGTGACGGTCCACAACCGCGGCCCCGAGGCGGCCGAGCTGCACCTGCTGCCCCAGCTGTGGTACCGCAACACCTGGTCGTGGGCGCCCGGGGCGGCACGGCCCGAACTGCGCCGGGCCGAGGACGCGGTGCTGGCCCCCCACCCGCGCCACGGCGACTACCGGCTCCGGGTGGATGAGCGGGTGGAGTGGCTGTTCACCGAGAACGAGACCAACGCGACCCGGCTGTTCGGCGCGCCCGCCACCGGGGCGTTCGTGAAGGACGCCTTCCATGCCCGGGTGGTGGAGGGCCGGCACGAGGCCGTGAACCCCGCGGGCCGGGGCACCAAGGCGGCGGCGTGGGTGCGGGCGACGATCCCGGCCGGGGGCACGCACGTGCTCCGGGCGCGGCTCTCGCCCGAGGGCAGCGGGTTCGGGGACTTCGAGCGGGTGATGGACCTGCGGGTCCGCGAGGCCGACGAGTTCTACGGCCGCCTGCAGCGCGACCTGGCCGATCCCGACGCGCGCCTGGTGCAGCGCCAGGCCCTGGCCGGGATGATCTGGAGCAAGCAGTTCTTCCACTACGACGTGCCCGAGTGGCTGGCCGGCGACCCGGCGCAGCCGCCGCCGCCGGCGGGCCGGCGGCGCGGCCGCAACGCCGAATGGCGGCACCTCAACAACGCCGACATCATCTCCATGCCGGACACCTGGGAGTATCCCTGGTACGCCGCGTGGGACCTCGCCTTCCACTGCATTCCCCTCGCGCTGGTGGACCCCGAGTTCGCCAAGGGGCAGCTGGTGCTGCTCACCCGCGAGTGGTACATGCACCCCAACGGCCAGCTCCCGGCGTATGAATGGGCCTTGGGCGACGTCAACCCGCCGGTGCACGCCTGGGCCACGTGGCGGGTGTTCCAGATGGACCGCAAGCGCCGCGGCGACGCCGGCGACCTGGCCTTCCTGGAGCGGGTGTTCCACAAGCTGATGCTCAACTTCACCTGGTGGGTGAACCGCAAGGATGCCCAGGGCCGGAACGTCTTCCAGGGCGGCTTCCTCGGCCTCGACAACATCGGCGTCTTCGACCGCAGCGCGCCGCTCCCCACCGGCGGGTTCATCAACCAGGCGGACGGCACCGCGTGGATGGCGATGTACAGCCTCAACCTGATGCGGATCGCGCTGGAGCTGGCCCGGCACAACCGGGTCTACGAGGACATCGCCACCAAGTTCTTCGAGCACTTCCTCCACATTGCGGAGGCAATGACCAACCTCGGCGACGGCGGGGTGGGCCTCTGGGACGAGGGGGACCAGTTCTACTACGACGTCCTCAACACCCCGGACCAGCAGATGGTCCCGCTGCGGGTGCGGTCGATGGTGGGGCTCATTCCCCTCTTTGCGGTGGAGACCCTGGACCAGTCCCTGCTGGACGAGCTGCCGGAGTTCACCGCGCGGCTGCGCTGGTTCCTCGACGCGCGGCCGGACCTGGCGGCGCTGGTATCGCGCTGGGAGACGCCCGGCATGGGCGAGCGGCGGCTGCTCAGCCTGCTCCGGGGCCACCGGATGAAGGCCCTGCTCCGCCGCATGCTGGACGAGACCGAGTTTCTCTCGGACTTCGGGGTGCGGGCGCTGTCCCGCCACCACGAGGCCACGCCGTACCGCTTCGACGTGATGGGCATGCCCCTCACGGTCCGGTACCAGCCGGCCGAGTCCGATTCCGGGCTGTTCGGGGGGAATTCCAACTGGCGGGGGCCGATCTGGTTTCCGGTCAACTACCTGCTCATCGAGTCGCTGCAGAAGTTCCATCACTATTACAGCGACGAGTTCCGGGTGGAGTGCCCCACCGGTTCCGGCCGGTACCTCTCGCTCGCGGAAGTGGCCGATGAGCTGACCCGGCGCCTCTCGCGGCTCTTCCTGCGCGGGACCGACGGGCGCCGGCCGGTGCTGGGGGACCATCCCAAGCTCCAGGATGATCCGCACTTCCGCGACCTGGTGCTGTTCCACGAGTACTTCCATGGCGACTCGGGGCGCGGCGTGGGGGCCTCACACCAGACCGGATGGACGGGGCTCATTGCCAAGCTGCTGATGCCGCGGAGCGCGCAGGCCGGTACCCCCGATGCCGCGACGCCGTCCGCGCGCGCCGCGCATCCCCGGCGCGGAGTCGAACATGCGGCCCGCTGACCGGTCGGTGCCCCTCGAGGGCCAGCGGGCCCTGGTGACGGGGGCGAGCTCCGGCATCGGCCGGGCCATCGCCCTGGCCCTGGCCGACGCCGGCGCCGACGTGGCCATCAACTACTCCTCCGCGGCCGAGGCGGCAGAGGCGGTGGTTGGCCAGATCCGGGCGCGCGGCCGCCGCGCGGTGGCCATCCGCGCGGACGTGGGACGCGAGGCCGACGTGACGGCCCTGTTCGCCGGCGTGCGCGAGGCGTTCGGGAGCCTCGACATCCTGGTCAACAATGCCGGCCTGCAACAGGACGCGCCCCTGCACGAGATGACCCTGGCCCAGTGGCAGCGGGTGATCGACGTGAACCTCACGGGCCAGTTCCTGTGCGCCCGGGAGGCCGTGCGGGAGTTCCGGCGCCGCGGCCCGGAGCCGGCGCGCTCGCGGGCGCTGGGCAAGATCCTGTGCGTGAGCTCGGTGCATGAGGTGATCCCCTGGGCGGGGCACGCCAACTACGCCGCCTCGAAGGGGGGCGTGAGCCTCCTGATGAAGAGCATCGCCCAGGAGTACGCCGCCGAGGGCATCCGGGTGATGGGCCTGGCGCCGGGCGCCATCCGGACGCCGATCAACCGCGCCGCCTGGGAGACGCCCGAGGCCTACGCCGCGCTGATGCGGCTGGTGCCGTACCGGCGCATCGGCGAACCGGAGGACCTGGGGCACGCCGCCGCCTGGCTGGTGTCCGACCAGGCCGACTACGTCACCGGGACCACGCTTTTCGTGGATGGGGGCATGACCCTGTATCCCGGCTTCGAGGAGGGCGGATGACCCCGGCGTTCGAGGCGGAATGGCTGGAAACCGACGGCCTCGGCGGGTTTGCGAGCGGGACCGTCGGTGGCTGGCGCACCCGGCGCTACCACGGCCTGCTCACGCCGGCGATCGAGGTGCCCTCGCGCCGCGCGGTGCTGGTGGACGGCTTCGAGGCGTGGTACGAGCGGGAGGGCGTCCGAACCCCCCTCTCCACGCAGCACTATGCGCCCGAGGTGTTCCATCCCGACGGGCACACGCGGCTGGCGGCCTTTGCGCACGCTCCCTGGCCGCGCTGGACCTGGCGGCTTGACCGTGACGTCGAGATCACGCTGGAACTGGTGCTGCCGCACGAGCGCCCCGCGGCGGTGCTGCGCTGGCGCGCGAACGATGCCGGGCGGGCCGGGCGCCTGGTGCTGCGGCCACTCCTCTCGGGACGGGACAGCCATGCGCTGCACCACGAGAATCCGGTGCTCCGCGCCGAGGCCGTGGTCGAAGGCGAACGGGTGCGGTGGCATCCGTACCCGGGGCTGCCGCCGGTGCTGAGCCTCGCGGCCGCGGCCTACCGCCACGATCCGCAGTGGTATCGCAACTTCCTGCTCGCGGAGGAGCGGGAGCGCGGCTTCGAACACCGGATGGACCTGTGGTCACCGGGGGAGCTGTGCTGGGACCTTGCCGGCGGCGAGGCGGTCTGGGTGCTGCTCGCCGAGGGCATCGAGGGCCACGTGGCCCCGGGGCGGAGCCGGGCCGCCACGCTTGGTGCCCGGCTGATCGACACGGAGGCCACCCGGCGCGCGGCGCTGGGCGATCCACTGGCCCGCGCGGGCGACCAGTACCTCGTGCGCCGCGGGTCCGGGAAGACGATCATCGCGGGGTATCCCTGGTTCACCGACTGGGGGCGTGACACGTTCATTGCCCTCCGGGGCCTCTGCCTGGCCACCGGGCGGCTCGACGATGCCCGCGACATCCTGCGGGAATGGGCGGGGCAGGTGTCCGAGGGGATGCTGCCGAATCGCTTCGTCGAGGGCGGCGACCAGCCCGAGTTCAACACGGTCGACGCCTCGCTGTGGTACGTGGTGGCGGTGCACGAATACCTCGAAGCCCGGGGGCGGGTGCCCGCCGCGGAGCGGCAGCGGCTGCTCACCGCGATCGAGGCCATCCTGGACGGCCATGCGCGCGGCACGCGCTACGGGATCCGCATGGATGCGGACGGCCTGCTGGCCGCGGGAACGCCCGGGGTGCAGCTCACCTGGATGGATGCCCGGGTTGGCGAGTGGGTGGTGACGCCGCGGATCGGCAAGCCGGTGGAGATCCAGGCGCTGTGGATCAATGCGCTGCGGATCGGCGCGCGGGCGAACGCGCGCTGGGGCCCGATCGCCGAGCGCGCCACCGACGCCTTCGGCGCGCGGTTCTGGCAGGCGGGAGGCTACCTGGCCGACGTGGTGGATGCGGACCACGTGCCCGGTGCGGTGGATGATGCCTTCCGGCCCAACCAGGTGCTGGCGCTGGGTGGACTGCCCTGGCCCGTGCTCGAGCCCGCGCGCGGGCGCGCGCTGCTCGACCTGGTGGAGCAGCGGCTGTGGACGCCGATGGGGTTGCGGAGCCTGGACCCCGGTGCGCCGGGCTATCGGCCGCGGTACGTGGGCGGGCCGGTGGAGCGGGACGGCGCCTATCACCAGGGCACCGTCTGGCCCTGGCTGGCCGGCCCCTTCATCGAGGCGTGGGTGCGGGTGCGCGGCGACACCCCGGCCGCGCGGGCCGAGGCGCGGGGCCGGTTCCTTGCGCCGCTCCTGGGGCAGCTCACCCGGCTTGGCCTCGGGCACCTGGCCGAGATCGCCGACGCGGAGGCCCCGTTCACGCCCCGCGGGTGCCCCTTCCAGGCGTGGTCCATGGGTGAGCTGCTCCGGCTCGATCGGGTGGTGCTGGCGCCGCCGGGCGGCGCCCGATGATGCCCCGGTGGCGGGCCCACCTTCCCGAGTACCTCGCGGAGGCGTTCGGGCTCGGGCTCTTCATGGTGTCGGCCTGCGGGTTTGCGGTGCTGTTCTTCCATCCCGGCTCGCCCGTGGTGCACCGGCTGCCCGGGCTGTTCGGCCGCAACCTGGCCATGGGCGCGGCGATGGCGCTGACGCTGCTGGTGAACGTCTACGGCCCGTGGGGCCAGCGCTCGGGAGCGCACCTCAACCCCGCGGTCACGCTCACGTTCTTCCGCCTGGGCAAGGTGGCCCCCGGCGACGTGCCGGGCTATGTGCTGGCCCAGTTTGCCGGCGCGCTGGCGGGCACCGGCGTGGCGGCACTGATCTTCGGCGGCCGGCTGGCAGACCCGGCGGTCAACTACGTGGCGACCGTCCCGGGGCCGTCGGGCGCGCTGGTCGCGCTGCTGGCGGAGCTGCTCATCGCATTCGTCCTGATGCTCGTGGTGCTGCACGTCGCTGCCACGCCTTCGCTGGCCCGCTACACGGGCGTGTGCGCGGCGCTGCTGGTGGGCCTCTACATCACCGTCGAGTCGCCCTATTCGGGGATGAGCATGAACCCGGCGCGCACCGTGGGGTCGGCGGCGTACGCCGGCACCTGGACGGGGTGGTGGATCTACTTCCTGGCGCCGGGGCTCGGGATGCTCGCCGCGGCGGAGGTGTTCCTGCGGCTGCGGGGCCCGCGCGCGCGCCTGTGCGCGAAGCTGCACCACGTGGACACGGTGCGCTGCATCTTCTGCGAGCATCACGCCGGCTGAGGCGGGAACCGATCCGGGGGCACCGGCATTATCGCGGTGCAGGCCAAGCGGCACCGGCAGGGGGCCGGTGCGAGACCACACTCCGGAGGATGCAATGCGCAGGATGTTCGCGGCTGTCGCGATGCTGGTGACCCTGGTCGGGATGACGACCGCGGCCACCTACGCGCCGAAGAGCTTCACCAGCAAGCCGTTCATGGGCGTCAAGGCCAACACCGGCACCGTCACCGCCACGGTGGACGCCGGCCGCATCACGCTCAAGGTGTCCGATGACTTCGTCATCCCCGACACCCCGGCGCCGAGCTGGCAGATCGTCGACTCGAAGGGCAACACGTACCTGCTCAACCAGTTCCGCATCAAGGGCGACAAGACCAACCGCATGATCACCCTGCCGGCCTACATCAAGGACGTGGCCAAGGTGCAGGTGTGGTGCTCCTTCGCCGAAGTGCTGCTGGGCGAGACCAGCTTCGACACCATCGTCAAGTAACCTGTCACTGGCACTCCGCCGGTCGGGCGCTCCCGGCCGGCGGTCGTGTTTCCGGGAGGATCCCATGCGCATGACCCGACTGGCCGTGCTCGGCCTGGTCCTGGGCGGCTTCGCCGCCCCCGCCACCGCGCAGGTGGCCCAGCACCGCTCCCTGACCCTCGAGGGGGCCCGCAACGTGATCGCGGCCGCGGCCGCCTTTGCCCGCACCCGCGCGGGAACCGGCGTCATCGCGGTGGTGGATGACGGCGGCAACCTGATGGCGCTGGAGCGGCTCGATGGCACCTTCGCCGCCGGGGCGAACATCTCGATCGGCAAGGCCCGCACCGCGGCGCTGTTCAAGAAGCCCACCCGGGTGTTCGAGGAGCTGATCAACAAGGGCCGCACCGCCATGACGACGGTGGACTTCACCCCGCTCATCGGGGGCGTGCCGATCGTCCTCGACGGCGAGATCGTGGGCGCGGTCGGCGTGAGCGGCGCCGCCAGCGCGCAGGAGGACGAGGAGGTGGCGCTGGCCGGCGCGGCGGGCGTGACCGCCCGGGTGTCGGCCGCCGCCCCCACCCACCAGCCGGAGGTCAGCTATTTCAGCCGGGACGAGGTCCGGGCCGCCTTCCAGCGCGGCAGCGTGCTGCTCGACGGCACGGGGCGGAACTACATGGTGCACGCCAGCCGTCGCGAGAAGGCCGGCCAGGCGGAGGTCCACGCGCTCGACACCGACGTGATCTACGTGCTCGACGGCTCGGCGACGCTGGTGACCGGCGGGACGGTCGTGGGCGGGAAGACGACCGAGCCCAACGAGATCCGGGGCGACGGCATCGACGGGGGCCAGGCCCGTCACATCGGTCGGGGCGACGTGATCACCGTGCCCAACGGCACGCCGCACTGGTTCCAGGAGGTGCAGGGCCCGCTCACCTACTACGTGGTCAAGGTGCGGTAGGCATGCGTCCCTCGATCCTGCGGCTGGCCGCCGTGCTCCTCGCCGCCCCCATGGCCCTGGGGGCGCAGGTCACCGGTGACGCGCCCTATGGCAAGCCGGCGGCCATCATCGACCTGGGCACCAGCGACGGCGCGGCGCTGGTGCAGGCCCAGTGGCGCTACAGCGACGCGGGGTTCGTGGAGGTGGACCACCACGAGCCCGGTCCGGACCTTCGGGCCAGCGGCGCGCCCAACCGCACCCATGACATCACGCCGCATGCCGGACCGGCCGCGTTCGATGACGGCGCCTGGCCGGTGATCCCGGCGGAGTCGATTGCGGTCCGTCGCGGGCATGGCCGGTTGTCCTTCAACTGGTACCGGATCAACGTGACCGTCCCGGCACGGGTCGGCGCGCTCGACCCCACGGGGATGACGATCGTCTTCGAGCTGGTCGTCGACGACTACGCCGAGGTCTGGGTGAACGGCGCGCTTCCGGTGGTGCTGGGCCAGGCCGGCGGCCAGCTGGTGAAGGGCTTCAACGCCCCCAACCGGGTGGTCCTCACGCGGGATGCCCGCCCGGGGCAGCAGTTCCAGCTCGCCATCTTCGGCATGAACGCGCCGGTGTCCAACCCGCCGGCCAACTTCATCTGGATCCGGTCGGCCACGCTGGACTTCCTTCCGGCCGAGGCCGCGCGCGTCGGGACGCCGATAGCCACCCGGATCACCCGGCTCGACCGCAGGCTCGAGGACGTGCTGGCTCCCGGGGCCCAGGCCGAGCGGCTCGCGGGCGGGTTCGAGTTCGTGGAGGGGCCGGTGTGGGTGGCGGACGGGGGCTACCTGCTGTTCAGCGACCCCAACACCAACACGATCTACCGATGGAGTCCCGAGGGCCAGGTGAGCGTGTACCGCACCAAGAGCGGCTACGCCGGCGTGGACATCGGTCGGTACCACCAGCCGGGCTCCAACGGCCTGACGCTCGACCGGGAGGGCCGGCTGGTGATCAACCAGCACGGCAACCGCCGGGTGCTGCGCGTGGAGCGCACCGGCGCGCTGACGGTGCTCGCCGACCGGTTCGAGGGGCGGCGCCTCAACAGCCCCAACGACCTGGTCTACCGGTCGGACGGGAGCCTCTACTTCACCGACCCGCCGTTCGGGCTGCCCGGGGTGTTCGAGGACCCGACCATGGAGACCCCCTGGAGCGGAGTCTACCGGCTTCAGGACGGGCACGTCACGCTGCTCACCCGGGAGTTGCGGGGCCCCAACGGGCTCGCCTTCTCCCCCGATGAGCGGACCCTGTACGTGGACAACTGGGACCCGGCGCGGAAGGTGATCATGCGCTACGACGTGCGGGAGGACGGGACGCTCGCCAACGGGCGGGTGTTCTTCGACATCACCCGGACGGTGCCGGGGGACGACGCCTGGGACGGGCTCAAGGTCGATGTGCGCGGCAACGTCTACGCCGCCGGTCCCGAGGGGATCTACATCCTGGCCCCGGATGGCCGGCACCTCGGCACGGTGACGCTGCCGGAGCACGTGGCCAACTTCGCCTGGGGCGACGCCGACCTGCGTACGCTCTACATCACGGCCAGCACCGGGCTCTATCGCCTGCGGCTGGAGCTGCCGGGCAGCGTGCCGTTCACCGGCGCCACCGCCGCCATCCGCTGAGGAGACCCACCCCATGCGATCGACCATGACCCGCGTCCTCGTGGCGGCGGCCCTGCTCGGCGGCGCCGGGCCGCTCGCCGCCCAGGACCCGGTACCGCTCTACCCGGACAACTACCGTGTGCTCGTGGAGAATCCACGGGTCCGGGTGCTCGACTTCCAGCTCCGCCGCGGTGCCCGGGAGGCCATGCACCGGCACCCCGCGCACGTGCTCTACGTGCTGACCGGCTTCCGCATCCGGTTCACGCTGCCGGACGGCACCAGCCGGATCCGGGAGACCCGGGCCGGGGACGTCCTCTACAGCGACGCGGTGATGCACGCGCCGGAGAACATCGGGGACACCGACGCCCACGGGATCCTGGTGGAGCTTCGGGACACCACCGCCCTGGGCATGGGCGCGCCCGCCCCGCTCACGGCGTTCACCTTCGTGCACGGGTTGCCGGGTCAGGGTGACAGCCTCGAGGCCCACCTGCGCTCGCTCAGCGCACCGACCCGCGCCGAGCCCGGGGCGCTGCGCTACGACCTCTATCGCTCCGTGGAACACCCGGATGACTTCCTGCGACACGAGGTCTGGCAGGATGCCGCCGCCCTCGAGGCGCACAAGCAGAGCCCGCCGCTGCGGGCCTCGTTCGCCCGGCGGCAGCGCGAGGGCTGGCGCACCGAGATCACCCTCTGGCAGCGGGTGAGCCCATGAGGGCCGGCATCCTGCTGCTGCTGGGTCTCGCGGCCCCGCTGGCCGCCCAGGGGCCGGGGACCCCCTCGGTCGAGGGGCGCATCACGCGGCTCGACCCGCGGTTCGATGCCCTGATCCCGCCGGGCGCCACGCTGGAACGGGTCGTGGGCGGGCACGACTGGGTCGAAGGCCCGCTCTGGGACCGGCGCGCCGGCTGCCTGCTCTTCTCCGACATCCCGCGCAACGCGATCTACCGCTGGTGCGAGGGCCGCGGGGAGGAGGTGTTCCGGGCCCGGAGCGGCTACACCGGGAGCGCGCCCTTCACGGGGGCGGAGCCCGGTTCCAACGGGCTCGCCTTTGCGCCGGATGGCGCCCTGGTGATGGCCGAGCACGGTGACCGCCGCATCTCCCGGCTCGAGCCCGACGGCCGCAAGACGACCCTCGCGGACCGGTTCGACGGGCGGCGGATCAACAGCCCCAATGACGTGATCGTGGCGGCGAACGGCGACCTGCTGTTCACCGATCCGCCCTGGGGCCTGCCCAAGTGGTGGGACGACCCCGCCAAGGAGCTCCCCTGGAGTGGCATCTACCGGCGCACCGCGGCCGGCGGGCTGCGGCTGCTCTCGCGCGAGTTCCAGGCGCCCAACGGCATCGCGCTCACCCCCGATGGGCGGACGCTCGTGGTGAGCGAGTCGAAGCCGGAGCTGGGGGGCTGGTACGCCATGGAGGTGCAGCCCGATGGGAGCCTGGGTCCGCGCCGGCTGCTGCTGGATGGCCGCCCGTGGGCCGTGGGACGGAAGGGGGTGCCGGACGGGCTCAAGCTGGATGCCGCCGGCACGATCTTCGGCGGCGGGCCGGGGGGCGTCTACGTGATTCACCCCGACGGGACGCTGCTCGGGGTCATCGAGACGGGCAGCGCCACGTCGAACACCGCGTGGGCCGGCGATGGCTCCGTCCTCTACATCACGGCGGGCACCCGGGTGTTCCGCATCCGGACCGCCACCCGCGGCGCCGGCTGGTAACCCCGGGAACCTCCCGCCCCGCCAGGCGTTTACGGGGCAGGAGGAATCCCATGGCCGATACGCTCGAGGCCCGCAGCATCCTGGTGGATGCCCTGCTCGCGGGCCATACCCTGCTCACCCGGCGCGAGGAAGGCTGGATCGCGCAGGAGATCGACACGACGGGCCGGCTCCGGCCGGCCCGGCCGCACCCGGCCGACCCGGCCGACAGCGCCTGGCGCGGGAGGCACGCGCCGTGTCACTGAACCACTACGACATCATCGTCATCGGTTCGGGGGCCGGGGGTGGCACGCTGGTGCACCGGCTGGCGCCGAGCGGCAAGCGCATCCTGCTGCTGGAGCGGGGGAGCTACGTCCCGCGGGAGCGGGAGAACTGGAGCACCCGCGCGGTGAACCTGGAGGGCCGCTACAACACCCGGGAGGAGTGGCGGGACGCCGATGGCAAGCCGCTGCACCCCCACACCAACTACTTCGTGGGCGGCAACACCAAGTTCTACGGCGCGGCGCTGTTCCGGTTGCGGCGCGAGGACTTCGGGGAGCTGCGGCACCACGGCGGCGTGTCGCCCGCCTGGCCCATCGCGTACGACGAGCTCGAGCCCTACTACACCCAGGCGGAGCACCTCTACCAGGTGCACGGCACCCGGGGCGAGGACCCGACCGAGCCGCCCGCGAGCGCGCCCTACGCCCACCCGCCGGTCTCCCACGAGCCGCGCCTGCAGCAGCTGCACGAGGACTTCGCGGCGCAGGGGCTGCGCCCCTTTCACGTGCCGATCGGGGTCATGCTCAACGAGCGGGAGCCGCGCAGCAGCGCCTGCATCCGCTGCGCCACCTGCGACGGTCATCCCTGCCTGGTGAACGCCAAGTCCGACGCCCAGGTCGTCTGTGTGGACCCCGCGCTGGCGCATCCCAACGTCACCCTGCTGACCGGCGCCTATGTGTCGCGCCTCGACACCGACGCCGCCGGCCGCCGGGTGACGGCCGTGCAGGTGGAACGGGACGGGCAGCGGGAGCGGTACTCCGCCGACGTGGTCGTGGTGGCCGCCGGCGCCATCAACTCCGCCGCGCTGCTGCTCCGCTCGGCCTCCGACCGCCACCCGCGCGGCCTGGCCAACGGTTCCGACGTGGTGGGGCGGCACTACATGGGGCACATCAACTCGGTGCTCATGGCCCTGTCCAAGTGCCCCAACCCGACCGTCTTCCAGAAGACCCTGGCGCTGAACGACTTCTACTTCGGCTCGCCGGAGTGGGCCTACCCGATGGGCCACATCTCGTTCGTTGGCAAGCTCGACGGCGACACTCTGGCGGCCGGCGCGCCCGCCATCGCCCCCGGGTGGACGCTGGAGCTGATGGGCCGGCACTCGCTCGACTTCTGGCTCACCTCCGAGGACCTCCCCGATCCCGACAACCGGGTCACGCTCGACCGCGATGGCCGGATCGTGCTGAGCTACCGTCCCAACAACGAGGAAGGCCACCGGCGGCTCACGGCCAAGCTCAAGCAGCTGCTCGAGGGCCAGCGGGCCTGCGGCGTGCACGGGCACGAGTGCCACCAGGGGGTCTTCGCGCGGAATCTCTTCCTCGGCCAGCGCATCCCGCTCGCGGGCGTGGCGCACCAGAACGGGACCATCCGGTTCGGCACCGACCCGAGGACTTCCGCCCTCGACCCCCACTGCCGCGCCCACGAGGTGGACAATCTCTACGTGGTGGACGGCAGCTTCTTCCCGTCGAGCGGCGCCGTGAACCCGGCGCTCACCATCATGGCCAACGCGCTCCGGGTCGGCGACCACCTGCTGGGGAGGCTCGCATGAGCGGGCTGGCCGCGCGGCTGGATGGCTGGCGGACGCGGATGCTGGTCGCCCTCGCCGGCGGCACCCGCTACCTGGTCTGGTACTACCTGCTCTCGGTCCTCTGTCTGGCGCGGCCCGCCACGGCCCAGGCCCCGTGGACCGGCCCCGGTGTGGGGCTCCCGGCGGCGCTGGCCGTCCCGGTGGTGGGCCTGACCGTGAGCGACATGGACCACTCGCTCGCGTTCTACACGGCGGTGCTCCCCTTTCGCGTCGTCGCGGATACGGAGGTGGCGGGGCGTCGCTGGGAAGAGCTGACCGGTGTCTTCGGGGTGCGGCTGCGGATCGTCCGCCTCCGGCTGGGCGAGGAGGAACTCGAGCTCACGGAGTATCTCGCGGCCTCGACGCCGGGACGCCCCGCGCCGGTCGACGCCCGGAGCCACGACCGCTGGTTCCAGCACGTGGCGATCATCGTCCGCGACATGGACAGCGCGTATGCCCTGCTCCGCGCCCATCGGGTGCGGAGCGCCTCCACCGGCCCGCAGCTGCTGCCCAAGTCCATCCCCGGTGCCGCCGGCATCCGGGCCTTCTACTTCAAGGACCCCGACGGTCACCCGTTGGAGATCCTGCAGTTCCCCCCCGACAAGGGCGACCCGCGCTGGCATCGCGGCCAGGCCCTGTTCCTCGGGATCGACCATACGGCGATCGTGACGGCCAGCACCGACCGGAGCCTGGCGTTCTACCGCGACCTGCTCGGCCTCCGCGTGGCGGGGGAGAGCCGCAATCAGGGCGAGGAGCAGGAGCATCTCAACAACGTCGAGGGCGCGCGGCTGCGGATCACCGGCCTGCGCAGCCCGGCCGGCCCCGGGGTGGAGCTGCTGGAGTACCTCGCACCGACCGACGGCCGGCCGTATCCCGCGGATGCCCGGCCCAACGACCTGCTGCACTGGGAGACGACCATCGCCGTGGCCCGCCTCGACGCCGTGCTCGCCCGTCTCGACTCGGCCGGGGTGCCCCGGCTCTCCCGGAGCCCCGCCATGCTCGGCGCCCGGAACCTCGGCCTGGGCGACGGCGTTCTGGTGCAGGATCCCGATGGTCATGTGGTGCGGCTCATCGACCGGTAGCCCGGTCCTGGAGGCAGTGATGGCCACCCAATTCCAGCAGCTCGGCCCCGCGGATGCCGACCTTCTCGCCGCTCACCTGGTGCGGTGGCAGCGGCTCGAGGGCATCGCCCTGGACCCGGCCCACGCCGCCGGCGAGGCCGCGCGGATGCTCGGCGATGACCAGCTCTGGCACGCCTGGCTGGTCCGCGCGGCCGGCCGGACCGTCGGCTACCTGGTGCTCCGCTTCCGCCACGCCGGCCCCTTCGAGCCGCCGGTGGCCCACCTGGCGGCGATGTACGTCGAGCCCGAGGCGCGCCGGCAGGGCATCGCCCGCCAGGCACGCGCGCTGCTGCTCGACCTGGGCCGCTGGCTGCAGGTGCGGGTGATCGCGGAGGACATGACCCGCGAAGACCGGCACGCCGACACCCTGGTACGGCCCGCAGCGATGGCCGCGCGTGGCCTCGACCTCCTTCCCCAGCGAGCGATCGCATGACCGGTACCATGACCCCTCCCGTTCCCGCACGCGCCCAGGTCCCCGCCGACACGATGCAGGCGGTGGCCGTCATCCCGGGCCGCTCCGGCTCCGCCCACCTCACGACCCTGCCGCGCCCGCGGGTGACCGACATCCCGGGCGGTCGCGGGGTGCTGGTGCGGGTGCTGCGCGTCGGGGTGGATGGCACCGACAAGGAGATCAACGCCGCCGAGTACGGCGCCGCGCCCCCGGGCGAGGACGTGCTGGTGATCGGGCATGAGAGCCTGGGCTCGGTGGTGGAGGTCGGCCCGATGGTCACGGACCTGGCGCCGGGCGACCTCGTCGTCGCCACGGTGCGGCGGCCGGGGCACAGCCTGTACGACGCCATCGGCACCAGTGACATGACCACCGACGACACCTACTACGAGCGCGGCATCAACCTGCGGCACGGCTACCTGGCCGAGTACTACGTGGACGACGCGGAGTTCCTGGTGAAGCTGCCGGCCTCGCTCGGGGAACGGGGCGTCCTCCTGGAGCCGACGACGGTGGTGGAGAAGGGGATCGCGCAGGCCTGGGAGATCCAGCGCCGGCTCCGGGTCTGGCGCCCGCGGAAGGCCGCGGTCATGGGCGCCGGGACGATCGGCCTGCTGGCCGCGATGGCGCTCCGGCTCCGCGGGCTCGACGTGACGGTGTTCGGGCTGGAGCGGGCGCCGTACCTCAACGCCGAGCTGGTCGAGGCGCTCGGGGCGCGGTACTGCTCCACCCGCGACCTCCCGGTGCTCGACGGGGCCGCGCGGCACGGCCCCTTCGACCTGATCTTCGAGGCCACCGGATTCTCGCCGATCGTCTTCGAGAGCATGCAGGCGCTGGCCAAGAACGGGGTGCTGGTGCTCTCGAGCGTCACCGGCGGCGACCGCCGGGTGGACGTCCCGGCCGACCGGATCAACCTCGGGTTCGTCCTCGGGAACAAGGTGATGGTGGGGACGGTGAACGCCAACCGGGAGTACTTCGAGACCGGCGTGACCGACCTGGTGCACTGCGAGGCGCAGTTTCCCGGCTGGCTGGGTCGGCTGCTGACCCATCCCGTCGAGGGCCTCGCCAACCATGCCCAGTTGCTCGAGCTGCTCACCATGGGCAAGGGCGCCATCAAGGTCTTCTGCCGCGTCGCCGACTGAAGGGGCGACGGCGTGGCGGAAGCACCACGGCCCTCCCCGATGCCGGGGAGGGCCGTGGTCCATCCGGGGCCGGGACGACTAGCGACGCGGCTGGTCCTTGAGCCCGGGCCAGTTGGCGTCCGCCTTGGCGACATAGCCCGGGATGTCCTTGAGCCAGCGCCCCTGCACGCCCTTGTCGTAGTTGAGGTAGAGCCGGCCATCCACGACGGTGAAGGCCTCCGGATCCACCTTCACCTTGTACCCTCGGGAGACGCCGTAGGCGCAGTAGCCACCGTAGGCGGGAAGGAACTTCGCCGGGTCCGCCTGGAAGGCGTCACGATGGGCCGCGGAACTGAACCGGTAGGTGGCGCCTTCGTGGCGCACGATGAGGCCCGTGTCGCCGGGCACCGCGCGATGGTCTTCGTGATAGGCCACGGCGTCGTAGCCGGCCAGGGCCAGGCCGCCGCGATCGGTATTGACGGCCTGGGCGCCGAGCCGCAGGGGCAGGGCAAGGAGGAGCAGGGCGGCGGCGCGAAGCGTCCGCGCTGGCCTGCGGGCAGGGTCGGGATGCATCCAAGGGTCTCCTGAGAGGGTGCCGCCACCGGACCGCCCGGCGGCTGCTCCTCCGGAGACGTCATGAGCCCGCGAGAGGTTCCCCTGCCGGGCCCCGCTCAGGTGGCGGGTCGCGCCACGGCCCGGGGCAGGGTGTCGGCGAGCTCGGCGCGGAAGCGGGCCGCCTGGGTGGAGTCACCGAGCGAGTCGAAGGCGGCCGCGAGGTCCTTGCGGGCGGCGCGGAGGAAGGAGGTGGCCGGATCGGTCTGGCGGACCAGGATGTCGTAGCCGGCCCGGGTCTCGATGGTGGCCTCCCGGTACCGCCGCTGCCGCAGCAGCGTGCGGCCCAGCTTGATGTGGCCGATCCCCGCGTTCACGTGGCCGGGCGAGAGGACCGCGTCGTAGATGGTGATCGCACGCCGGAAGAGGTCCTCCGCGGTGTGGTAGTCCTTCTTCTCCGACAGCACGCTCGCCAGGTTCGACATGGCCACCGCCACGAACTGGTGCTGCTCACCGAACACCTGGCGGTAGATCGCCACCACGCGGCGGAAGCGGGCCTCGGCCAGGTCCAGGTCCCCCGCGGTCCACGCCGCGTTGCCGAGCTCGTTGAGCGCCTCGGCCACCTGCGGGTGCACCGGCCCGAAGACCCGTTCCTGGATCGCGAAGGCGCGCTCGAGGGCGGCGTTGGCCTCGGGCACCTTGCGCTCGTAGGTCAGTGCACGGCCCAGGCGGGTGAGGTTCGCGGCCACCTCGGGGTGGTCCGCGCCATACCATCCCTCGGTGATGGCCAGCGCCTGGGCGTACGAACTCTCCGCCGCGGCATAGCGGCCCAGCATCACCTCGATCTCGCCCAGGCTCGCGAGATCCGTCGCCACCTCGGGGTGCTGGCGGCCATAGCGCTGCTCGTGCAGCGCCAGCACCCGGCGTCCCAGCGAGTCGGCGGCAGGATAGTGCCCGGCGTAGAAGTGGGCGTTGGCCAGCTCCCGCAGGTGCGCCGCGCGGTCGGGGGCGGCCTCGCCGGCGAGGGAGTCACGCTGCACGACCGCCGCGAGGATCCCGATGGCCTCGTCGTACCGGCCCCGCTTCTGCAGCACCTGGCCCAGGGTCACCGTCGCGTCCACCACGGTCGGATGATCGTCAGGCAGCGTGGCGCGGGCGCGGTCGAGCCCGTGTCGCACCAGCGACTCGGCCTCCTCGAACCGGGCCTGGTCGAGCCGCAGCCGGCCCAGGGCCACGGTGCCACGCGCGAGCCCGGGGGCATTTGCGCCGAGCCGCGCGGTGCGCTGCGCCAGCGCCTTCCCGATGAGCGAGTCCGCGCGGTCCAGCTTTCCCAGGCGCTGGAACACGGAGCCCAGGGTGAGGTACAGCTCCTCCTGGACCTCCGGCTCACGGTCCAGGGTGCCCGCCTGCTGCACGCCCCCCTCGAGCAGCGACACCACCCGCAGGCTGTCGGCCGGCGCCACGTCCTCCTCGCCGCCCTGGAAGAGGTTCAGCATGAAGCGCTGGATCTGCTCGGTGCGGGCCGCCTCGGCCAGCGCGGCGTTGCGGGCGCGGGCCAGCCGGAAGGTGTAGAACGCCACCAGGCCGATCACCAGCAGCGTGATCGCGATCCCCGAACTCACGGCCGCGGCGTGGCGGCGGACGAACTTCCCCAGCCGATAGCCGACGGTGTCGGGCCGTGCCTCGAGCGGGCGGCCGTCGAGGAACCGATCCACCTCGGCCAGCAGCGCGTCCACCGTCCGATAGCGCCGCGACGGCTCGGCATGCAGGGCGGTGAGGCACAGCACGTCGAGGTCGGCCCAGGCGGCGGCGCCCGGCGCCGACCAGAGCTCCCCGGCCTGCACCGCCGTCTCCCGGGCCGCCACCGAGGGGCGCAACGGCTCCCGCGCCGCGATGATCGCGGCCGCCTCGTCCGGCGAGCGGCCGGTGAGGTCATGCGGCAGGCGGCCGGCGAGCAGCTCGTAGAGCACCACGCCGAGGGAGTACACGTCGGAGTGCACCCCGACCCGGCCGCCGCGCAGCTGCTCCGGCGCGGCGTAGGCCGGGGTGAGCGCGCGCAGCCCGGTGCGGGTCTGGTCGGCGGGGAGGTCCACCGCCTCGAGCTGCTTGGCGATCCCGAAGTCGAGCAGCTTCACGGCCCCGTCGGCCCGCACCATGATGTTGGACGGCTTGAGGTCGCGGTGGATCACCGCGTGCTGGTGGGCGTGCCGGACTGCCTCACACACCGTCCGGAACAGCGCCAGCCGTTCCCGGATGCCGCAACGGTGGGTCCGGCACCAGGCGGTGAGCGGTTCGCCGTCCACGTACTCCATCGCGAACCAGGGGGTGCCGTCGGGGAGGGTGTCGGCGTCGTAGAGCCGGGCGATGCCCGGGTCGTTGAGCTGGGCGAGGGTGCGCTGCTCGGCGAGGAACCGCTCGCGGCGTCCCGGGGAGAGCCAGGCGTCGGGCAGGATCTTGATCGCGGCCTGGCTGCCGAGGTCGGCGCGGTCGGCGAGGTACACCACGCCCATGCCCCCCTCGCCCAGGATGCGCAGCAGCCGGTAGGGCCCGAACAGCTGGCGGCCGAGCATCGCCTCGTCGAGCCGGCCGATGACGGCCTCCGCCGCGGGACCCACCCCGCGGTCCAGGATCGAGTCCTCCCGCGCGTCCTGGGTCAGCATGCCCAGCACGTCCTCGACCAGCGCAGGGTCTCCGGCGGCGGCCTGCTCGAGGTACGCGCGCCGCTCCCCTTCGGTCAGGGGCAGGGCCTCGTGGAAGAGTGCCTGGACCCGGTCCCACCGCGCCCGGTTGATCGCGGCCTCAGGGGGTCGGGCGGAGTTCGTGGGCGAGCCAGGCCCGCGCCGCCCGCCAGTCGCGCAGCACGGTGGCCTCGGACACGCCGAGCCACGCCGCGATCTCCGGAACCTCAAGGCCGCCGAAGAAGCGCCCCTCCACCATCGCCGCCTGCCGCGGGCTGATCGTGGCGAGGGTGTCGAGCGCCTCGTGCAGCTGCAGCAGTTCCTCGCCCGAGGCGGCGGGATGCACCAGGGCCTCGTCGAAGGTCACCTCCGGGATCCCGCCCCCCCGCTTGTCCGCGGTGCGCCGGCGTGCCGCTTCCACCAGCACCTGCCGCATGGCCCGCGCGGCCACCCGCTTGAACTCCGCCCGCGACAGCCGCCCCACCACCGGCGTGGCCGAGAGCTTGAGCCACGCCTCGTTGACGAGGGCGGTGGGGGTGAGGGTGTGCGAGGACTCGCCGCGGCGTACCGCGCTCGCGAGCCGCCGGAGTTCCTCGTAGGCGGCGGCGAACAGCCGGTCGACGACCTCCCGGTCGCTGTCGGGTACAGGGGCGCTGGTCATGGATGGGGGTCCGTGCCCCCAAGGTACGCCGGAATCCCGATTGAGCCAGTCGGAGCCTTGTTACACGCCAGGTGACGGTTTCGGGCCGCGCGCCACGCATGGGGGGGAGAACCCCTACCTGGAGTCGCAGATGCGCTGGTTCCGATGGGTGGCCCTGACCGCGGCGGGCTTCGCGGCGGTCGCGGGCTGTGGTGGGAGTGGAGGATCGACCGGGCCGGGCGGCGGTGGTGGAGGAGGCGGAGGTGGCGGGGGTGGTGGGGGCGGCGGAGGGGGCGGTGGCGGAATCTCGGCGGTCATCGACGGGGTCCCGTGGACCAGCGCCGCCGTTTCCGAGAACGCGCAGGTCGGGGCCTTCGGGCTGATCCAGATCCAGGGCTCGCAGAACGGCACGACCATCCTGATCCAGCTCTACAACATCGATTCCGTCGGGACCTACCGACTGGGCATGGGCGGGACCAACGTCGGCGGGTATGCCCAGGTGACCGACCTGCTGCCGCGCGGCTGGGGTACGCCGCTCTCCGGCGCGGCCGGGACCATCACCATCACGACGCTGACCTCGGGGCATATCGCGGGCACCTTCGCCTTCACCGCCGACTCCTCCCTCGGCTCGGCGCAGGGGCAGCGGGTGGTCACCAACGGGCAATTCGACCTGCTGCTGGCCGGGACATTCGCCACCCTCCCGGACAACTACGGCAGCCGGCTCGACGGCACGGTGGGCGGCGCCGCCTGGCACGCCGCCACGACGGTGGTGCAGCTGCAGAGCGGCACCCTGGTCATCGGCGGCAACAATACCGCCTACTCCATTTCCATCGGCAAGACCTCCTTCGCCGGCGTGGGCACCTATGCCCTCGGCAACGCGCCCGGGGATCCCGTGGTGGTCATGAGCGGTCCCTGGACCAACCCCAACGGGCCGGTCAACTGCTGCTGGGGCGGCGGGATCGGCAATACCGGCACCCTCGCGATCACGAGCCTCACGGCCACCCGGATCCAGGGCACCCTCTCGGCCACGCTGGTGCCGACGCCGGCCACGGCCGCGAGCGCGCCGCTCACGCTCTCCAACATCACCTTCGACATTGGCCTGCCCTGACCGGCGGGCCGCCCCTTCGCCCTCACACCCGGAGTGCCGTCATGTGGGACTTCCTCACCGGAATCCTCTCGCTGGTCTTCTGGATCGCCGTGCCCCTCGTGGCCTTCGCGGCGTGGACCTACAACAAGCTGCAGAAGCAGGCGCAGGAGGTGCGCGAGGCGACCTCCAACGTCCAGGTGGCGGTCAGCAAGAAGCTCAACCTGGTCAACCAGCTCGGCGACATCGTGAAGAGCTTCCAGGCCAGCGAGCAGTTCACCCACATGAAGCTCGCCCAGGACAACAACGCCACCGCCATCGCCGTGGCCTACGCCCAGTCGGGGCAGATGCTCTCCACCCTGCTCGCCGCCGCGGACCGCGCCCCGGAGTTCAAGGCCAACGAGCAGTACCACCGCCTCGTGGACAGCATCCAGCACTGCGAGCTGGACATCCAGCAGGCGCGTTCCGCCTTCAACGCCACCGTCAAGCACTACAACAACGCCTACCTGGCGTTCCCCACGGTGCTCGTGGCCCCGTTCCTGGGATTCTCCAAGGCCCCGTATCTCGAGTTCGATATCTCCGGGAACGTGGACGCCACGGCGCTCAAGTCCTTCCAGACCGATGACGGGGAACGGCTCAAGCAGCTGCTCGCTTCCGCCGGCGGGCACCTGGCCGAGGCCACCCGGAGCATCGCCGGGCAGGCGGGGCAGGCCGGCAAGCTGCTGGCGGGCGGGGCGGGTCAGGCGGGGAAGATGATCGCGGCCAAGGTGACCGAGCGGGTGACCGTCACCTACTTCTACCTGCCCAGGGGAGGCGTTCCCCGGGGTCCGGTGCCGCTCCCCACGGTGCGGGAGCTGATCCAGCGCGGCGAGCTCGAGGCCGACGTGCTGGTGGCGCGGGCGGGCTCGGAGGACTGGCAGCCGCTGGCCACGGTGGCCGCCGAGAACTAGGTCGCCGTCGCGGGCCGAGTTCCACCGCAATTTCCGGATAGCCCCGGGTCCGCCCGGGGCTTATCCTGTTGTCCATGCACACCGAACGACGCCCCGAGGATGCGGAGGCCTGGGAGGCGGTCCGCCAACGGGACCGCGGCGCGGACGGCCGGTTCGTCTACGCCGTCGGCACCACCCGGATCTACTGCCGGCCCTCATGCCCATCGCGCCGGCCCCGGCGGGAGAATGTCGCGTTCTTCGCCACGCCGGCCGCGGCCCGGGCGGCGGGATTCCGGGCCTGCCGGCGCTGCCACCCTGACCAGGAACTCGGGAACTCCACGGAACAGGCGGTGGCGCGGGCGCGGGCCCACCTCGACGCGCATCCGGACACGCGCGTGGGCCTGGCGGAGCTCGCGGCCGTGGCCGGCCTGAGCGCCGGACACCTGCAGCGGAGCTTCAAGCAGGTGGTCGGGGTGTCGCCCCGCGAGTACGCGGCGGCGCGGCGGGCACAGCGGCTGCGCGCGGAGCTCCGGCAGGGAGGCACCGTGAGCCGGGCGGTGTTCGAGGCGGGATTCGGGTCCGGCAGCCGGGTGTACGAGGCGTCGCATCGCCTGCTGGGCATGACGCCCGGCCGGTTCAAACTGGGAGGCAGGGGCATGGACATCCGCTACACGATCGTGGCGTCGCCGCACGGGCGCCTGCTGGTGGCCGCGACGGATCGCGGCGTGGCCGCGGTCCTCCTCGGCGACGGTGATGCGGGCCTGGCGCGGGACCTCCGCGCCCAGTTCCCCGCGGCGGGGATCTCCCGCGTGGACGCCGGCGACGCCTGGCTGCGGGGGCTGGTGCGCCGGGTGGCCGCGGAGGTCCGGCGGCCCGGCTCCCCGGGGGCCATCCCGCTCGACCTGCAGGGCACCGCCTTCCAATGGAAGGTGTGGCAGGCCCTCACCGCGATTCCGGCCGGCCAGACCCGCACCTACACCGAGCTGGCCCGCAGCGTGGGGCGGCCCCGGGCCGTGCGCGCGGTGGCGAGCGCCTGCGCCGCCAACCGGCTGGCGGTGGTGGTGCCCTGCCACCGGGTGGTCCGCAGCGATGGTTCCCTCGGCGGGTACCGCTGGGGGTTGCCGCGCAAGGCCGGGCTGCTCAAGGCCGAGCGCCAGGCGGCGGGGTAAGCCCCCGCCGCGGTACTTGCCCCCCGCGCGATTCCGGCGCTACTTACCCCCCGGGTTTCCGTCCTGTACGCACCTTCCCGGCGCGGGGGAGTTTCCATGATCTGTCGCACCTTCCTGCTGGCGAGCCTCACCGGCTCGCTGCTCACCGGTGGCGTGCGGGCCCAGGTGCCCTCCCCGGAGGCGCAGATCGCGGGCGCCGTGAGCGCGGCCCCCGAGGGGCTCCGCGCCGGCGCCGCGGTCCTCGGCTACCGCAACTACCACAAGATCGAACTCCTGCGGCAGGGCACCAACGGCCTCATCTGCCTGGCCGACGACCCGAGCGTGGAGCGGTGGCAGACCTCCTGCTACCACCAGGACCTCGAGCCCTTCATGCGCCGCGGCCGCGAACTGCGCGACCTCGGGCTTTCGCACGCCCAGATCGACAGCGCGCGGCAGGCGGAGGTCGACGCCGGGACCCTCAAGATGCCGGACGGCCCGCGCGCCCTCTTCAATCTCTATGCGCCCGCGGACAGCGTGGACCAGGCTACCGGCCTCGCCCGCGGCACCACCCGCCTTGAGGTGGTGTATACCCCCTACGCCACCGCCGAGAGCACCGGGCTCCCGACCCGGCCCGGCAACGGCCTGCCCTGGCTGATGTATCCGGGGAAGCCGTGGGCGCACATCATGATCATGCACTAGGGCCGGATCCCCGGCCCCGTCCGTCCTCCCCTCCATCATGACCATCCCTCTGGGAGACCCCATGCGCCTGCGCCATGTCGGACTCACGCTTGCCACCACCCTCCTTGCCGGACTGGTCCTCGGCGCCTGCGGCAGCGACGGCAGCGGCCCCAACGGCCCCGTGCCCGACCTGACCGGCACCTGGACCATGGAAAACCTCAACATCGTGGGGAACAACGTGCCCGGGGCCACCGGCACCTTCGTCTTCACCGCCGACTCGATCGACATCGCGCTCGACGTGCCGGGGCAGGGGTCCTTCGGGGGCGCCGGCACCTACACCCTCACCGCGAAGAAGATCTCGGTGAATACCGATGCGCCGCTCATCGGCCAGGCCACCGGGTCCTACACGCTGGTGGCGTCCGACGCGGTGGCCGACACCCTCTACGCCAACCTGATCGCGCAGGGCCAGCAGGTCTCGGTGGCCGTCAGCCGCCCGTAATGCGCCTGGCGGTTGTCCAGCGCTGCCTGTTGCTCCTGACCGGCCTGCTGCTCCTCGCGGCGGGCCGGCTCGTCGCTCAGGAGGATGCCGGCCTGCTGACGGGCAGGGTGACCGATTCGGCCACCGGGCAGCCCATCGAGGCGGCCACCGTGCTGCTCCGCGGCACCATGCTGCGGACCACCACCGGCGCGCGGGGCGAGTTCCGGCTCTTCCCCGTGCCCAGCGGCCCCCAGGCGCTGACGGTCGCCGCGATCGGCTACGGTACGGCCCAGCTGGCCGTGCGGGTGGTCCCCGCCGGCCAGACCGAGGTGGCCGTGGCGCTGGCCCAGGCCACCATCGAGCTGCCGGGCATCGTGGTGACCGCGAGCCGCGGCGAGGAGGAACAGGGCGAGTCGCCGGCCAGCGTCGCGGTGGTCGGCGCCCGGGAGCTCGCCCAGCGCAACGTCACCACCATCGACGAGGTGCTGCCCTTCGTCCCCGGCGTGACGTTCAACAACAGCGACGTGGCCATCCGGGGGTCCACCGGCATCGCCAACGGGGTCGGCAGCCGGGTGCTGCTGCTCCTCGACGGCCACCCGGTGCTCACCGGCGATGGCGGCGAGATCGACTTCGAGGCCATCCCGCTGCTCGACGTGGAGCGGGTGGAGGTGGTGAAGGGCGCCTACTCCGCCCTCTACGGCAGCAACGCCCTCGGCGGGGTGGTGAACCTGATCACCAGCCCGGTCAGCGAGCGCCAGGAAACCGTGGTGCGCGCCCACCTCGGGGTGTGGCAGGTGCCCGGCCGCTACCGCTTCACCGACGAGCGGCTCACCGCGCAGGGCATCGGCCTCCAGCATTCCCGCCAGCTCGGCGGCGTCGGCCTCCGGCTGTACGCCGCGCGGGAGACGACCGACGGCTTCACCGACAACGACGCCAGCCGGCGCTGGCTCTTCCGGACCAAGCTGGCCTCCCGTCCCGGCGCCGCCCACCCCTGGGACGGCTACGCGATGCTGGTCCGCGAGGTGGACTACTCGTTCTTCACCTGGCGCGCTGCCGACCACCCCTTCGAGGTGGACACCGCCAGCCGCGGCGACAACGAGCAGACCTGGAAGTTCCTGAGCGGGTTCAGCGTCACGCCGCTGGTGCGGAGCCGCACGCTCCTGCGGGTGAGCCCCTACATCAACTACAACAGCCTCACCAACGACTTCCGCGCCAACGCCGACTATCACCGTGCCCTCAAGGCCGGCGGCACCGTCCAGCTGGCCGTCACCCCCAGCGACGGCCAGGTGGCCACGCTCGGCGCCGATGGCGGCTTCACCCGCGTGACCTCCAACTTCCTGGGCGGCCGCGACCTCGAGGACGCCGGCCTGTTCGGCCAGTACGACGTCCGGCTTGCGCCGCGGCTGCGGCTCGTGGCGGGCGGGCGGCTCGACTATCACCGCGCCACCGGCGGCGCCGGCGAGGCCACCCTCTCGCCCAAGCTGGGCCTCACCTGGCGCGCCGCCGACCAGCTGCACCTGCGCACCTCGGTGGGGCGCGGCTACCGCGCGCCGAGCGCCATCGAGCAGTTCGTGAACACCACCCAGTTCGGGTTCCAGGTGGTGCCGAACCCCGGCCTCAAGGGCGAGCGGGCCTGGACCGGGGAACTCGGCGTCACCGGCACCCGCGGCCGGGTCTGGTTCGACGCGTCGGTGTTCCAGAGCGAGTACCGCCGGCTGATCGCCCCCGGGCCCTCGGGCCAGCTGTTCGTGTTCCAGTTCCAGAACATCGAGCGCGCCCGGGTCCGCGGGCTCGATGCCGGCCTCCGCGTCCGGGTGGTGGAGCGGTTGCTCGACCTGCAGGCGAGCTACCTCCTGCTCGGCACCGAGGACCTCGCGCGCGGCACCGAGCTGCCCTACCGCTCGCGGCACACCGTCACCGGTACCGCGGACCTGCTGGGGGGCCTCGCGGGCATCGACGTGCGCTATCGCTCACGGCCCGAGGAGGTGCTGGTGTATCCGCTCGATCCCCGGAAGGACATCGTGGTGGTCGACCTCCGGCTCGGCTACCGGGTGCTCGGCACCGGGCTCCAGCTCAAGGTCGGCAACCTGTTCCAGCACGAGTACACCAACGTGCAGGAACGGACGCCGGGCCCGCCCCGCAGCATCAGCCTCACCGCCTTCCGCGGGTTCTGAGCCCCACGCCGATGCGCCCGATCGAGGAGGCCTGTTACTGGCTCGCGCACCTGCCCCCACGGGAGGCCGCGCCGCTCGCCGGCCCGGCGGAGCACGATGTCGTCGTGATCGGCGCCGGGCTCACCGGCTTGTGGACGGCGCTCTTCCTCAAGGAGCTGGATCCCGGCCGTGACGTGGCGGTGGTGGAACAGGGCATCGCCGCCTACGGCGCGAGCGGCCGCAACGCCGGGATGCTGTCCGAGACGGTGGACCACAGCCACGGCCTGGCCATCCAGCACTTCGGGCCCGCCGAGGCCGCTCGGCTCGCGGCGCTGGGCACACAGAACGCCGCCGAACTGGTGGCCTTCATCCGCGACCGCGGCATTGACTGCGACTGGGAGCCGAGCGGCCGGCTGATGGTGGCGCTCACCGGGGCGCACCTCGAGGAGGCCGAGCGCAGCGTCGAGCTCGCAGAGCGGCTCGGGATCCGGACCTTCCGGCTCCTCTCCCGCGAGGCGGTGCAGGCGGAGCTGCATTCGCCGCTCTACCTCGGTGGCGTCGCCGTGGCGGGGGGTGGGATCCTCGACCCGGCGCGCTTTACCGAGGGCCTGCGCCAGCAGGCGGTGCGCGCCGGGGTCCGGGTGTACGAGCGCACGGCGGTGCAGTCACTGGCCGTGGCCGGTGCCGGCATGTCGCTCCGCGCCAACGGCACGACGCTCCGGGCGCGCCGCGCGGTGCTTGCCACCAGCGCGTACAGTCATCATCTGCTGCCGGGCCTCACCCACCGGTTCATCCCGCTCTACGACTACATCATGGTGAGCGAGCCGCTCTCCCCCGCGCAGTGGGAGACCCTGGGCTGGCGCAACCGGCAGGGGGTGACCGACGGCCGGACCTTCTTCAATTACTACCGCCCCACCGCCGACGGCCGGGTGCTCTGGGGCACCAGCGAGGCCACCTACTACGCCGGGAACCGGGTGGATCCCTCGTGTGATCATTCCCCGGCGCATTACGAGTCGCTCCGGGAGAGCTGGCGGCGCCACTTCCCCGCGCTGGCCGACCTGCGATGGGAATTCGAGTGGGGCGGGGCCATCTGCTCCACCACCCGGCTCACCCCCTTCTTCGGGCGCGCGCTCGGGGGCCGGGCCTGCTACGGACTCGGCTTCACCGGGCACGGCCTCGGCAGCACCCGCATCGCGGGCCGCATCCTGGCCCACCTCGCGCTCGATCGCGCCTCCGACCTGCTCGACCTCTCGCTGGTCACGAAACCGCCGTTCCCGTATCCCCCGGAGCCCCTGCGCGGGCTCGCGGTCCGCGCGGTGACCCGGGCGCTCCGCCGGGTGGATGCCGGCGAGCCGCCGAACCTCATGCTGCGACTTCTCGAGAAGATCGGCCTCGGCTTCTCGAGCTGAGGCCGGGGCGGCGCGGCGGGAACCACCCGACAGCGAAAGCGGGAAACGGCGCGACGACCGTTTCCCGCTTCCCGGTTCCTGCCCTTCAGGGTGCCTCAGCTCGCGCGGACCTTTCCGAGGGCCACGTCGAGCGCCTCGAGCGCAAAGTCCACGTCGGCCGCGGTGAGGCACATCGGCGGCTTGATGCGCAGGGTGTTGCCGTCGAGGCCGCCCTTGCCGATCAGGATGCCGAGCTCCCGCAGGTGCTCCATGACCGCGAGGGTCTCCTCCCGCGCCGGCTCCTTGGTGGTCCGGTCGCGGACCAGCTCCACGCCGATCATCAGGCCCATCCCGCGGACGTCCCCGATGAGCGCGTGGCGCCGCTGCAGCTCGAGCAGCCCGGCGCGCAGCCGGCCCCCGACGACCTTCGCGTTCTGCTGCAGGCCATCCTCGTCGATCGCGTCGAGCACCGCCAGGCCGGCGGCCATGCTCACCGGGTTGCCGCCGAAGGTGTTGAAGTGGATGCGCTGGGTGAGCTTCTCTGCGATCTCACGCCGGGTGGTCACCGCCGCGAGCGGCGCGCCGTTCCCGATGCCCTTGGCCATGGTCACGATGTCGGGCACCACCCCGAAGTTCTGGAAGCCCCAGTAGTGCTCCCCGGTCCGGCCGAACCCGGTCTGCACCTCGTCGGCGATGCAGACCCCGCCCGCCGCGCGCGCGGCGGCGTAGGCCTCGGCCAGGTAGTTGGGGGCGCCGTGGGTGGCGCCGCCGACGCCCTGGATCGGCTCGGCGATGAACGCCGCGATGCGGCCGGGGGTGGAATAGCGCACCAGCTCCCGGATGTCCTGCACGCTCTTGCGGGCGATCTCCTCGGGGGTGCCGGTGAACGGGCTCCGGTACGGGTCGGGGCAGATGGCGTGATGCACCCCGCTGTTGAGCTGCTGGGGGAACTTCCAGGTGTGGTGGCTGGTCAGCGGCATGCTCGCCGGCGAGCCGCCGTGATAGCTGTTGCGCACCGCGATCACGTCGTTGTGCCCGGTGTACGCCCGCGCCAGCAGGATGGCCAGGTCGTTGGCCTCGCTGCCGCTGTTGGTGAAGTAGGTGACGTCGAGCCCCGGGGGCATCTTCGACGCGAGCTTCGCCGCCATCCGGGCGAAGTTGGGGTGCAGGTAGATGGTGGTGGTGTGGGCCAGGGTGGCCAGCTGCTCCTGCATGGCCCGGGTCACCTTCGGGTGGCAATGCCCCACCGAGACGGTGACGATGCCGGCGAAGAGGTCAAGGTACCGGCGGCCGGTCTCGTCGAAGAGGTACTGCATGTGCCCCTCGACGATCATCAGGGGCTCACGGTAGAGCGTGAAGATCGCGGGGTTCGCGTACTGCTGCCGCAGGGCGAGCACCTCGGCCCGGCTCGGTCCGGTGTAGGGCCGGGGGCGGTGGTCGCACGGGGGCATGGCCGGGCGGGCGGGTGCCGTGGCGGTCATGTGCGTGTCCTCTCTGCTTCCGTGACGCCTGCCGGGGGACCTCCAGGGATGGCCCCCACTACGTGTCGGTGAGATCCCCGCTCACCCCTCCGTCGGGCTACTTGCTCATCCAGTTGGTGCCGGCTTCCCGGTTCCACTTGGTGGTGATCTTCTTGGTCTTGGTCCAGAACTCGAGGCTGCTCTTGCCGGTGATGTCGCCCACGCCGAAGCGGGAGTCGTTCCAGCCGCCGAACCCGAACGGTTCGCGCGGCACCGGCACGCCGACGTTCACCCCGACCATCCCGGCGCTGGCCCGCTCCATGGCCGCCCGCGCCGCGCCGCCGGATTCGGTGAAGATGGAGCAGGCGTTGCCGTACGGGGAGGCGTTCTCCACGGCCAGGGCCTGGTCCAGGTCCGGCGTCCGCACGATGGCGAGCACCGGCCCGAAGACTTCCTCCTGCGCGATCTTCATCTCCGGCCGCACGTGGTCGATCACGGTCGGCCCCACGTACCAGCCGCCCTCCTTGCCCTGGACCGTGGCGCCGCGCCCATCGACCAGCACCGTGGCGCCCTGCTGCTCCGCCTCGGTGATGTACCCCTCGATCCGCGCCTTGGCCGCCGCGGTGATCACGGGGCCCACGTCGCGTCCGGTCACCATGGCCCGGGCCTGCGCGGCCAGCTGCTGCACGATGTGATCTGTGGCCGACACCGCCACCATCACCGATGCCGCCATGCAGCGCTGCCCGGTGCACCCCGCCATCGCGGCCAGGACACCGCCCGCCGCCATCTCGGGGTCGGCGTCGGGCATGACGATCACGTGGTTCTTGGCCCCGCCCAGGCAGAGCGCGCGCTTCAGGTTGCCGGTGGCGCGGCGGTAGACCGCCTGGGCCACCCGGGTGGAGCCCACGAAGGTCACGGCCTCCACCGCCGGGTGGTCGCACAGCGCCTCGACCACCTCCCGGTCACCGTGCACGATGTTGAAGACCCCGTCCGGCAGGCCCGCTTCCTTCAGCAGCTCCGCGATCCTCGCGGCCGAGAGCGGCACCACCTCGGAGGGCTTCATGATGAACGTGTTCCCCAACGCGATCGCGTTGGGGATCGTCCAGTGCGGCACCATCGAGGGGAAGTTGAACGGATTGACCGCCGCCACCACGCCGAGCGGGTACCGCTCGAGGCGGCACTCGACGCCACGGCTGACCTCGAGCACCTCGCCGGCCACCAGCTGCGGCAGTGAGCAGGCGAACTCGGTGAGCTCGATCGCCTTGAGGATCTCCGCGTCGGCCTCGCCGGCGATCTTGCCGTGCTCCTCGGTGATCAGCGCCGACAGCTCCCGCAGGTGCCGCTCCAGCAGGGCCTTGTACCGGAAGAACACCTGCACCCGCTCCTTGATCGGCGTCCGGGACCAGCCCGGGAACGCCGCGCGCGCGGCCTGGACCGCGGCATCCACCGTGCCCCGGTCCCCGAGGGGGACGCGGGCCAGGACGCTGCCGTCAGCGGGATTGTGGACGTCCTGCAGCCGGGGTCCCCCGGGGGCGAACTTGCCGCCGAAGTAGTGCCGGACATCGGGGTACTTCACGGAGCACCTTCACAGTCGGGGGCGTGGGTGTGCGGGGTCGGGGGAGTCTGGCCGTCTACCGGAGGCTTGTCAACACGCTGGCCCGGGGCTTGCCCCCTTGCGCTGGGCGGCGACTCTGCCGATAGTCCGGAACATCCCTCTAACTGCAGGCCCGGCAAATGGATATCACTCCGATGCTGACCGGCGCGGATCGCCGCGCGCGGTCGACGCTCTGGCACTTCCCGCTGCTTCTTGCGATCGGCGGGAGCCTCGTCGCCGCGTGCAGCAGCAGCGACAAGGGCTCCGGCCTCGAGCCTGGCGTCGCCGCCGCGATCGACATCCTCACCCAGCCCCCGGTTGGGGCCACCAACCGCGCCGCCCTCGGCGGCAGCGTCGTGGTCCAGGTGGTGGACATCAACGGTGATCCGGTCGACACCGCCGGGATCAGCATCACTGCCGCGCTCCAGGGGGGCGGGACGCTGAGTGGCACCACGGTGGTGGCCACCGACGCCAGCGGCCAGGCTACCTTCAGCAACCTTACCATCACGGGCCACGTCGGCGACCGGCAGCTGGACTTCACCTCGGGCCAGCTGGTAGGCATCACCTCCGGCGATATCACGCTCAATGCCGGGGCGGCGGCGCGCCTCCTGGCCGCCAGCGCCACCAACCAGACTTCGCTCAAGGGCCAGCCCGTCGGCACCAAGCCGTCGGTCAAGGTCGCCGACCTCGACAGCAACGCCGTCGCCGGCGTTGCTGTCACCTTCGCGATCACCGCGGGCAACGGCTCGGCCGGCGGCCTGGTCCAGAACTCTGGGACCGACGGCCTCGCCACGGTGGGCAGCTGGACGCTGGACACCGCGGCCGGCACCAACACCATGACCGCCACGGCGTCCGGCCTGACCGGCAGCCCGGTGACGTTCAACGCCACCGGGGCCACGACCATCTCCAACTTCACCATCACGCTGGTGTTCCTCGGCAGCGGCTCGCCCACGCAGCAGGCCGCCTTCACCGCGGCCAAGAACCGCTGGGAGCAGGTGATCACCGGGGACCTGCAGAACACGACGATCAACCTCAACAACGACGTCCTGTGCTCAGGCGGGACGCCGCTGACCTACAACGGTTCCGTGGACGACGTGGTCATCTTCGCCGACCTGATCCCGATCGACGGCGTGGGCAACATCCTCGGCGCGGCCGGCCCCTGTTACATCCGCAGCGCGGCGCAGAACGCCCTCACCGTCGTGGGCTACATGAAGTTCGACACCGCCGACCTCGCGAACCTGGAGGCGGGCGGTGACCTGGCCGACGTGGCGCTGCACGAGATGGGGCACGTCCTCGGGTACGGTACCCTGTGGGACCAGCCCCCCCATGGGCTGACCAACACCGTAAGCGGCACCAACCCCTTCTACGTCGGCAGCAATGCCGGCACCGCCTACACCGCCGAGGGTGGCTCCGCCTCGGTCTCGCCGGCCGCCTGCGGCGCGGCGGTGCCCCGCTCGGCCGTGCCGCTGCAGGCCACGGGCGGCGCCGGGACAGCGCTCTCCCACTGGGAGGAGTGCGTCTTCCAGAGCGAGGTGATGACCGGGTACATCTCGGGCAACGTGCGGCCGCTGAGCCTCACCTCGATCCAGTCGCTCGCCGACCTCGGCTACACCGTGAATGCGGGGGCCGCCGACGCCTTCAGCCTCGGCACCCAGCCCACGGTCCGGGTCGGACCCGAGAAGGTGATCGACCTCCGGAATGACATCCTGCGGAGCCCGATGGTCATGGTGGACCAGCAGGGCCGGACGTTGCGGGTCATCCGCCGGCCGTAGTCCCCACCGACGACGGACGCGGGCGGGGCGCCCCCTGGAACCTCAGGGGGCCCCCGCCCGCGGGCCTTTTCTGTGATCATCCTCTCGCGAGGACCCGTCCGCGCCACCCCCCTCACACCCCGCCTGTGCCCCCAGTCACCGCCCTTTTCCCCGCCCGGTAGCACCTTTTCCTGCACTCGCAGTCCCATTTCGCACCACATACGTCTGCCGGGAGTTGCCATGCGCTGGATCCGCCGCGCGGCGCTGTTCGCGTCCGTCGCCTGCCTCGCCGCCACCCCGCTCGCCGGCCAACGGATCGCCGACCACAAGGGCGTGTGGTTCGGGGGCGGCCTCGGCATGGGTTCGGCCCGGCTCTCCTGCTCGATCTGCCGCGCCGGGCGCGATGGCGGGGCCGCCGGCTACCTCCGGGTCGGCGCCACCGTCACCAAGCAGGTCCTGGTCGGCGCCGAGACCCTGCTCTGGTACCACAGCGACGGGCCGGTCGACTACCTGCTCGGCTCGGTCCAGGCCGTGGTGCTGCTCTACCCCATGAAGGACAACGGCTTCTACCTGAAGACCGGGCTCGGCCTGGCGCAGTACTCCGCCAAGGACAGCGACGACAAGGCCTCGACCCAGGCGCTCGCTGCCCAGGTCGGGGTCGGCTACGAGGTGCTGGTCGGGAAGGGGATGTCCCTCGTGCCCTTCGCCAACTTCATGGGCACCACCGGGGCCGACCTCCGCTTCAACGATACCGTCTCCGGACTGTCGGCCAACACCAGCCTGTTCCAGCTGGGCGTGGGCCTCACGCTGCACTAGCACCGACCGCCACTCCCTCTGTCACTGATCGCCTCTTCCCCTCCGGAGGCCTGCATGCGCGCTCGACTCCTCACCTTGCATCGTCTCGTGGCCGGAGCCCTGCTCCCGCCCACGCTCCTGCTGGCTGCCTGCGGCGACGGGGCCTACACCGGCATTCCCCCGGTCGAGGAGACCGGCAACGCGGTCCAGTTCGGCATCTGGACGCCCGGAACCGGCGATACCTGCACCCAGGAGATCCACGACCGCTACTCGGTCGTCGGTCCCGACGGCAAGCGGTACAACACCTGGCACCCGCCGGTGGACCCCGCCACCGGGTGCACCTTCGGGCACGAGCACGGCCGCGACCCCCGCGGCTCCAACCTCTACAGCCGGGTGGGGCCGATCCCCTTCGGGCTGGCCAACGAGGCGCTGGAGACGTGGGATCCGCAGAACGTGCGGCACGAGGACCACTTCGGGCACAAGATCGACTGGGAGAACGACGTGGAGTTCGTCCGCAAGGACGGCCTGACCGGCGCGCTGTTCAGCGTCAAGTGCGACGTGCTCGCCAAGCTGCACCAGGGCACCCACTCCAAGGACGCCTTCACCAACAACCTGCACGAGATCGCCTACCACGTGCAGTGCAGCGACGGCACCGAGATGCACGTCACGCTGATGTCGGCGATCGGCGAGCCGGGCGGCTTCACCCGCACCTGCGACGGCCAGCGGGTGGACGTCGGGCCGCCGGTACCGGCCAACTCTCCCAACGGCGGCGGCCAGCGCGTCATCCCCGACCGGACCTGCGTGGACCAGAACCTCTACGTGGGGGCCGGCCAGCGCGCCGACTACAACGGCGCCCTGCACGAGAGCTGGCAGACCTCGAACACCGTCCGGACCGAGAACGGGCACACCATCGCCCATTTCAACCCGTACTTCCAGGTGTTCTTCCCCAGCCGCTTCTACGACCCGGCGGCGCCGAACATCACCGGCCGGCCCATCGCCGAGTGTGACGCGCTCAACCCGGGCCGCGACCTCAACAACGACCTCTGCGCCCAGTCCACCAACGACGGCGCGCTCACCGGGCTCGCCTTCGACGACTCGCGCTCGAAGTTCAACGGCGTCCGTCGCTTCATCGACGTGAACAACAACGACGTCGACAACGAGGATGGCCCCGAGGTCTGGTACAGCGATCCCTTCGGGCGGAACGCGCGCAAGCAGCCGTTCCCCGGCTCCATCCGGCAGTGGGTCTCCAAGACCAAGAACGAGTACGGCTTCAACGTCGACGGCCCCGCGATCGGCTTCAACCGGAACTACGGGGTGGCCTCGACCCACGCGCCCAACTAGCCGCTGGCCGCGCCGCACACGACGACACGGGGTGGGTCCGTCACCGGACCCACCCCGTGTCGTATCCCCGCCGAGCCGCCGAGCCGCCGAGCCGCCGAGCCGCCGAGCCGCCGAGCCGCCGAGCCGCCTAGAACCGACTCAACGGCACGTCCCCGTTCGCCCGCTCACCCAGGTAGAGCAGCACGTCCCGGCCGCGGTAGCCCGGCGCCGAGACGCGGACTGACTGCGTCCGGCAGCGGTTGACCAGCGTCCGGTCGAACACCAGCCGGTACTCTCCCCGGTCGTTGGCGAAGGTCCCGTACGGCGTGCCAAGGATCTGCAGCCGGGCCCCCGGCAGCGGCTGTCCGGTGTCCTGGTGATAGATCCGCCCGGCGATCACCGCCATCCCCTTGGGAATGGTACTGTCGGTCTGTTCCTCCTCCGGCAGGTCGCAGCCGCGGCTGTCGCTCGCCTCGGCGGTTTCCCACGGCCGGTTCTCGCGGCTGCCCGTCAGCGGGCCGAGTCGGCTGGAGGGGCGGCCGAAGATCCGTCGCGCCTCCGTCTCCATGGCGGTCGGGGCGTTGGTCCCCAGCATCGAGG
>JAXLXY010000019.1:0-42809 GCA_046327715.1 Gemmatimonadales bacterium | reverse complement strand
CCCGCCTGCGCCGGCGTCGCGCCGCTCGCGCAGCTCGGCGAGCGCCAGCACGATCGACTCTCGCGACTGCAGCAGCCGTGAAAGGGCCAGGTCCGCGTCGCGCGGTTCGGCCTCCGCCTCACGACCTTCCGGCTCCAGGTAGGGCCACAGCCCGGCCCGGACCGCCGGGGGCAACGCCGACTCCAGGTACTCGAGCGCGGTACCGCGCAGGTGCCGGTCGCTGGTGTGGAGCCCGTGATACGCCAGCCGCAGCGGCTCCCGCGGGAGGAGGAGCGCCAGCAGCGTGAACACGTGCTCCAGGCTGCGGTCCGCCCGGTCCCGCAGCAACGCCGTCTCCATCGGCGAGGCGGCGTCGTCCGCGGCGTCGATCAGGCGCCGGCTCTCCCAGACGCCCCGCCCCACCGCGACCTCGTTGAGCACCGCGTCGCAGATCCGCTCCGGATCCACCCGCAGCTCCGCGCGTTCCGTCGTCTGCCGGTACAGCGCGCGCCCGGCCAGGTAGCGCACCTCGAAGCGGGGATCACCGAGGGCCTTGTGCAGCACCGCGAACACCTCCGGGGCGGGGTGGCCTGCCACGACCCGCACCAGCCGGCGCCGGATCGCGAAGTCCTCCTCCGGATCGAGGAGGCGGGGCAGGAGCGCGGGCGCGGCGGTGGGGGCCACCGCGGCGAGCGCCGCGATCGCGGCCGGCGCCACCGCGTCCCAGGCCAGGAGATCGATCGCGGCGCCCACCAGCTCCTGAGGCAGTGACCCCGCCCCGAGCGCAGCGATCACCAGCTGCGGGTCCCGGCTGGCCAGCGCCTCGGCACGCGGCAGCGGCGCGGCGGGCGTCGCCGCTGGCGGGGCCGCAACCGGCGCGGGAGGTACCGCCTGTCGCAGCGACGCGAGTTCGAAGCCGCCCATGGTCTGCAGCAGGGCACTGGCATCGTCGGCCTCGGGGCCGGCATCCTCGACCCGCAGGCTGAGGCTGCGCGCCAGGGCGGCCGCGTAGCCGAGCTGCAGCTGCCGGGCGACGAACAGCGTCCCGAGGGCGAGGACGATGCAGGTGCCGAGCACCCAGCCGCCCGCCGCCGCGCCCGCCACCAGGAGCACGACCTGGATGAACGCGCCACCGGCCAGGTCGCCAAGACGCGTGGCCCCGACGTCCAGCAGCAGCTTCGTGGCGCGCTTCTCCCGCGGCGGCACCGGGGTGAACAGCAGTTCGTAGGCGCTGCGGAAGAACGACTGCCGCAACACGATCTCTGTACCGCGTGCCAGCAGCAGGGGCGCCACGCCCGGCACGAGCAACCCGCCCAGCGCCCCGACCGCGACCCCGCCCGGGAGGAGGGCGGCGCTGCGGGCCAGCCCCAGCCGCGCGAAGGCCGGCCGCAGCGCGGTCTGCTGCAGCAGGATGCCGAGCAGCGCGGTGGCGGTGTAGAACATCGCGAACGTGCGCAGGAGGGCGCCGCCCCCGGACGCCGTTTCGATCACCCGGGCCTTGAAGACCCAGTCCAGCAGTCCCTCGCCCAGCGCGGTGAGGACCACGAGGGCGGCCAGCAGGCGCAGGTAGCTCGAGGCGCGGAACGCGACGACCGCCCCCGCCGGGGCCGCTCCCGCGGGGGACGGCGGCGGCTCGCCGGCGCCCGGCCGGAGGGCGCGCACCAGTCCGGCGGCGCCCAGGTGCAGCAGCGCCAGCAGCGGGAAGATGCCGACGAGCGGCAGCGCCGATCCAAGGGGGATGGCGACGAGCCCACCCAGGAGGCCGCCCAGTGAGGCACCGGTGGTGATCGAGGCGATGCGCTCCCGGGCCGAACGCGGATCGAAACGGTCCGTGACCAGCCCCCAGAAGCCGGAGATGAGGAGGGCGCCGAGGGCGCTGTAGTGCAGGTAGAACAGCACGGCCGCGAGCGGCCGGGCGCGCACCGCCAGCCCCCACTCGAGGAGCAGGAGCACGCCGCTGAGCAGGCAGAGCCGCGGCACCAGCCGTGCCGGTCCGCGGCCCGCCATGAGGTGGGAGAGCCCGAGCGTGCACAGCGCCGACAGCAGCGCGGCGGCCATGACCATCCGGGGCAGGGATTCGAGACTGTAGGTGGAAAGGAACAGGGCGTCGCGGGTGGCCTTGCCGGCGAGCTGGAAGGCGACCATGAGCCCGCTGGCGAGCGCGGCGATCCGGGTGGCGCGGTGATCCGCCCGGGGCCCGCCCGGGGCGTCAGAACCCAAAGCCGGCCTGGAAGTAGAGGGCGGTACGCTCCGCGCTCCGCGCCACGGAGGCGCTCACCACGTTGGAGCGGTCGAGCACGGAGAGCCACACCCCGCCGCCCGCGGCTCCGTGCCACTGGTCCGAGGACTCCCCTGCGAGGAACACCCGGCCCACGTCGGCGAGCCCGAGCACGCCGAAGTCGCCGGGCGCGCCCACGAACAGCCGTCCCAGGCGCAATCGCAGTTCGCTGTTGGCCCACACCGCCGCGTCACCGGCATAACGATTCTCCCGCCCGAGGCGCACGGTGGTGCCGCTGCCAAGGAAGGCGGCGTCGAAGTACGGGTAGGATCCCCACAGCCGCTTGCCCCCGAGCCGGAGGTGCAGCGATGGCGCCAGCGGTGCCGGCAGATTGAGCGTCGTCACCGCTTCCGCGTGCCCCTCGCCGTACGCCTTGCGCACGTCCCACCAGGCCGGATAGACGCCGCCGCCGAGGACCAGGTCCACCCCCGTCGTCGCGCCGCCGGGCACGCGGCGGGTGCTCATCGACACCTCGGCGTGCGCGCCGAGCACGCCGAACTGCCCGTCGCCGTAGGGATCGAGGGTGGTGAGGTAGCGGCCGGCCCGGTCGTCGGTGGAGACATAGCGCCCGCCGGCCCCAACCGTGATCTCGGCGTGCCGCCCCAGCGGGCGCGCCAGCGCCAGGGACAGGCCGTACTGCTGCTGCGTGACCCGGTAGAACTCCTTGGAGCCGGTGGCCGGCAGCTCGTTGCCGAACCCGTGGAAGCGGAGCACGTCGATGCCCGAGGCCCGCAGGTGGATCTCGGTGCGCAGCGAGGAATTCTGGCGCCGGAACTCCCCCTTGTAGTCCGCCCGGTAGGTCCACGGACCGGTCGCGACCCCGGCGCGGAATCGATGCCGGCTCGCGAAGGGCAGGCTGCGGAAGCCGTAGGTCGTCAAGGTCCGGCTCGCGCCCAGGAGCACGCCGATGTCAGGGCCGCCGGTCAGCAGGGCGCCGGACTGCCAGCGATGGCCCCAGTCGCGCGGGGGAATCTCGGTCGGCGTCCGTTTGGGCGGAGGCACGTAGGGGCGCCGGTCGAGGCCCGCCCGGCCGCGGACCACCGTGCCGCCGTCGGCGTCGTACATGTCGAGGCCGCCGGCGCGGGCGGAGTCGAGCAGTGCGTCCTCCCCCGCCCCGCCGATCACCCGGATCCGGATGCCGTCGTGGCGTGGCCCGCGCACCACCACGCTGTCTCCCCCGCCGCGGAGGAAGAGGCGCAGTTCCCCAGTTTCGCCACGCCGGTACCGCCGCACGAAGTACGGTGCCGCGCCGGCCTCGTTGCCGCGGCGGAGGGAGACCTCCACGCCGTCGGCCCCGTCGGGCTGCACCGTGGCCACCTCGTCCGCGTCGGTGGCGTGCACCTCGGCCTCGGCGGCGAGCATGCGGTAGAAGCGGGCCGCGGCCCGGGGCAGGTCGTCGCGCCGGGCCCGGAGGGCCACGACCAGGGCAGCGCCGATGCGGGCCCGGTGCTCCGGCGGCAGGCGCGAGACCGCCACCTCGATGACGCTGTCGCTGATCGCCGCCTGGACCGCGTGCGCCGTGGAATCCCAGGCCGGCCACTCCAGTTCCGTCAGGAACACCCGGTCGAGCTCCCGGCCGTTCCAGGTGAGGCCGAGGGTGCCGGGATAGTCGGGCCGGAAGGTGATGAGCTGCGGCAGCTCCATGCGCGCGATCGCCAGGAGCAGCCCGTCATAACTCACCATCGCGAAGTCGCGGTCGCGCGGCACCGGGATCCAGCGCCGCGGGCCCGGACCGTCCCCCCGCATCCACGACCACTGGTCACGGTGGCGGTCCCAGTCACCCACCAGGATGTCGACCAGGCGCGCGGTGAGCAGCGCCTGGACATCCACGCGGTCGTCGGGGCTCCGCTCGATCCGCGTGAACAGGTCCTCGCCCGAGATCACCTCGGCGGCCCCGGCCCAGCCCGCCGCGATCCGCGGTTCGAGCATGCCGATCAGCCCCGCCAGCGCGGTCCGGTGCTCCCCCAGCTTCGGGTCGTCGGGCAGGATGTAGAGCTCGGGCGTGCCGTGGGGCACGCCCGCCGCCTCGAGCAGCGGCGCCACCACCAGCGGCGCGGTGGGGAGGGCGCTGCTCACCTGGTCCTGGACCACGCCGGCCACCACGGTACCGAGCAGCTCGGGCGGCAGGTTGGGCGAGGGATCCTTGTCGATGGAGCGGAAGTAGAACTCCCGCCCGTCGGCGGCCCGCAGGCGCAGGCTGGTGGTCTGCTGGCCCCCACCCCGGGACACCGGGGTGAGGCCGCCGCCATACCCCGCGAGGTCGAGCACCGGGATGGACACCGGCAGGGCCCAGAGCGCGCGGTAGTCGCTCCCCAGCAGCAGCCGGCGGAGCCAGCCGCCGGCGTACCGGCCCCCGATGGGGCGGACCACCACCGTGTCCCCCGGGGCGGGCGCCGGCGCGCCGGCCTGTGCCGAGAGAGCCCCGGCGCCCAGAAGCAGGCACAGGCAGAGCGGTCGCCGCAGCGTCATCGCGCCCCCGTCAGGCGGGCATAGCCGCGCCCGGTGAGCACCGCGAGGGCGAGCCAGAGGGCGCCCAGGCCCAGGTTGAGCAGCGCGAACTCGCGGGTCCCGAAGCCCAGCCGGGTGGCGCCGGCGTAGATCGAGAGGGCGGAGAGGACGTCCCCCGCGCGCACGAAGAAACCATCGATGACCTGCTTGGCCTTGTACTTCTGCTCCCGTGTGGTCGGGAGGAAGAGGACGTTCCGGACCGTGTTCTGCAGCGAGTAATCGGTGGCGTTCTCGGCCGTCTTGACCCAGCGCACCACCCCGAGCAGCGGGAGGAAGGCCAGGCAGGCATACCCGGCGATCGCGAGCACCGGCAGCACCAGCACCGCCACCCGGACGCCCACGACCCTGAGGAGCCGGGGCACCACCACCAGCTGCAGCACCAGTCCCGCCAGGTTCACACCGAAGAAGAACCGGGAGTAGAACCCCCCGATGTACTCCGCGGCCGACTGCCCGCCGGCCGTGCCGGCGGCGATCGCCTGCCCGGCCGCGTCGGCCACGGTGCGCCCCAGGACGTACTCCCCGGTGGTGTTCACCCAGTTCACCATCAGGAGCAGGAAGGCGATGGCGAGCAGGTACGGGCTGGCGAAGACCAGGCGGAAGGTGCCGGGCCGCCCCCCGGTCCCCGGAAGCGACACCGTCACCCGGTCGTCCTCGCCCGGGCCCTGCACCAGGTACTCCCCGGTGGCCGCGGGGATCTCGGCCGTTGTCAGGCGGGCGGGTAGTCCCGCCTCGCACCGGGCCCGCTCCCGCGCGTCGGCCCGCCCGCCCAGGGCCGCGGCCCCGACCAGGAGCGCCGCGGCCACGAGCAGCAGCTGCGGCACGCCGAGGAGGGGGATCAGCGCGCCGGCGATGGCGCTCCCCAGCACGGCCCCCACCGACGCGCCGAAGGCGACGATCGGGAAGAGGCGCTCGCCCTGGTCGCGGGAGTAGAGGTCGTTGGCGAAGGCCCAGAACTGCGCCACGATCATCAGGTTGAAGATCCCGACCCACAGGAAGAACGGGATCCCCACCGGCGCCCCGGCGCGGGCCAGCAGGTAGAAGCCTACCAGGCAGGCCACGAAGAAGGCGGTCACCGCGTTGAGCAGGCGGCGCCGCGGCAGGCGGTCCGCCAGTGCGCCATAGAGCGGCACCAGGACCAGCAGCAGCACCGCCTGGCCGGCGGCCGCGTAGGACTTCACCTCGGCGCCGTCCTGCGCGAGGATCAGCGCCTCGCGCACCGGCTTGATCAGGTAATAGGACGTGAGCAGCAGGAAGACGTTGCCGGTGAGCAGCAGCGCGGTGATCGCCTCGCCGTCCCGGACCACGGTGAAGGCCCCGAGCAGCCGGTCCAGGGCGTGGCGCGGCCCGCCGGTCACAGCTGCCACTCCGAGCCGATGGCCTTGGTGAGCGTGATCCCGTCGCACCACGTCGGCACCGGGCACGCCTCCTCGGGGTGGTGCCGGTCCCACCACGCCCGGGCGCGCTCCTGGCTCCACGGTTCGGGGCCCACGGCTGCGGCCAGTCGCCGCGCCAGTTCCGCCGCGGAGGCCGGCCGGTCGGCCGGGCGCTTGGCCAGGCAGGCCAGCACCAGCTCATCCATGGCCGGCGGGATCGGCAGCTCGATGCGGCTCGAGGGCGGCGCGGGGGTGGCGCTGATGTGCTGCAGCAGCTGCTGCATCGGCTGCCGCGCGGAGAACACCAGCTGCCCCGTGAGCAGCCAGTACGCCACGCAGCCCAGGGCGTAGATGTCCACGCGGTGGTCGATCTCCGACTCGCCCTGGGCCACCTCCGGCGCGATGAACGCCGGGGTCCCCGCGGTCGCGTTGGGCGCGGTCAGCATCACGTCGCTGCGGAGCTCCTCGCCCTGCGCCTTCACCAGCCCGAAGTCGAGCACCTTGACGAAGTCCACCTCGAGCCCCATGCGGCAGGTGAAGATGTTGGACGGCTTGATGTCGCGGTGGATGAGCCCCCGCTGGTGCGCCTCCTCGAGCGAGTGGCAGGCCTGGATCAGCAGGTGCGCGGTCCGCTCCGGCGATTGCGGCCCGAACCGCTCCACCAGCAGGTCCACGTCGATGCCCTCGAGCAGTTCCATCACCAGGAAGAAGGTGCCGTCCTGCGCCGCGCCGAAGTCGTACAGGTCGATGGTGTGCGGCGACCGCAGCGCGGCCGACGCCTGCGCCTCCCGGCGGAAGCGCTCCATGATCACCCGGGCGCGGTCCGGCGCGCTGTCGCCGAGCACCTCCGGCCGGATGAGCTTCACCGCGGCCGGCCGCGCCAGCATCTGGTGCGAGGCGCGGTAGACCTCCCCCATGCCGCCCTTCCCCAGGAGTTCCTCCAGCCGGTAGCTGCCCAGCTCCCGGGCCCGCCGCACCTGCTGTCCCAGGCCGCGGATGATTCGCGCCGGCACCACGGCCAGGACCGCGCAGAGGTAGCTGGGCAGGAAGCTCCACGTGAGGTACACCAGCCCGGTGTCCACCGGCACCCCGCGCCAGGCGGTGATCCCGAGGGCCAGCGGCTCCATGCTCGCCGCGAGCGACGCCACCGCCAGGGTGCGCCGCGGGGTCATCGGCACGATGGCCGGGTAGATCAGGATCAGGATGCACAGCCACGAGACCCGCGGCGACACCACGGGAGGAAGCCACTGGGTGAGGATCCCGGTGAGCAGGCAGTTGAGCACAAGGAACCCGGCGCTCAGGTCGAGCAGCAGCTGGGGCCGGTGGCGCAGCTGGCGCGCCAGCATCGCGAGCACCGAGGCGAGCGCGATGCCGGTGAGCGCGATGGGCGCTCCGGGCCAGGGCCAGATCGCCCCGAGGGCTGCCGGCCGCCCGCCCACCCGGTCCATCAGGAGGTTGACCGCCAGCGAGACTGTCCACAGCCCGCCCGACACCACGCCCACCGCGTACACCCGCCGGCAGGTCTGCAACAGCAGGTCGCCGGGCAGGCTCTGCGCGCTCGCGCCGGTGCCGAGGACCTGGGCGGGCGTCGAGGCCCGGCGGCGGAGGAGACGCGGCGAGGTCATGCGGCCGGCCGGTGTCCCCGCCACCAGGCGGCGGCCTGCGGCTCTCCCCACGGCTCCACCGGCACCGCCGCGAGGGCCCCGGCGAGCGCCGCCGCGTCGGCGGGACGCTCCGCGGGCGCCTTGGCGAGGCAGGCGAGGAGCAGCTGGTCGAGCGCCGGCGGCACCGGCAGCTCCGCGCGCGCCGAGGGCGGCACCGGCCGCTCCTGGAGGTGCCGCGCGATCAGCTGCAGCCCGTGGCCGCCGTCGAACACGGTGCGGCCGGTGAGGAGGAAGTAGCCGACGCAGCCCAGCGCGTAGAGGTCGGCGCGTCCGTCCACGGCCTCGCCCAGCGCTACCTCGGGGGCCATGTAGGCCGGCGTCCCCGCGGTGAATCCGGCCGCCGTGGGGTGCGACGCGCCCGGCACGTCCGGCGACACGGTCTTCACCAGGCCGAAGTCCAGCACCTTCACGAAATCATGCCGCAGCCCCAGCCGGCCCAGGTGGAGGTTGGCCGGCTTGATGTCGCGGTGCACCAGTCCGCGGGCGTGGGCTTCCTCCAGGGATTCGCACACCTGACGGAGGATGTGGACCACCCGGCCCGCCGGGAGCGGCCCGGTCTCGCGCACCAGCCGCTCCAGGTCCATCCCGTCGAGCAGTTCCATCACGAAATACAGGGTCTGGTCCTCGGTGACCCCGAAATCGTACAGCTCCACCGTGTGCGGTGAACGGAGCGAGGCGGCCGCCTCCGCCTCCAGGCGGAACCGCCGCACCGCCTGCCGGGCCGACTCTGCGTCCCCCGAGCCGAGCATCTCGGGCCGGATCAGCTTGATGGCCGCGGGCCGCGCCAGCATCCGGTGGGTGGCCCGGTAGACCTCGCCCATCCCGCCGCGGCCGAGCAGGTCGCCCAGCCGGTAGCTCCCCAGCTCGCGCGCCCGCGCTACCTCGCGGCCGAGGCCGTAGACCACCCGCGCCGCGAGGTACGCAAAGCCCACCCCCACCCCCGGGCCGAAGCTGGCCTGGAAGTACGCGCCCGCGTCAGGCACCACCACCAGGTGCATCAGGTCGAGCAGCAGCAGCGCGAGCGGCGCCATCAGTGCCGCGAGGGCGGTGGCCACGAGGGTGCGGCGCGGCGGGCCGGGCAGGATGAGCGGGAACATGATCACCACCGCCGGCACCCAGGTCATGTTCGGCAGGCGCCCCGTCGCGAGGTACTCCTGCCAGTAGGTCACCAGCGAGATCGCGAAGCAGATCAGCACTTCGTAGGCGAGGCCGATCGTATGCAGCCGGGCGGGGGTGATCCGCGGCTCCCGGGCGGCCCACCAGAGGCCCACCGACCCCGCGACGGCCAGCACGTTGACCCACTGCACGACCGGCCCCTGCCCCGCGTCGGGGGGCAGGCCGCTGCCGCCCAGGCGGTGGTACACCCAGATCCCCAGGAACAGCGCCAGGTCGAAGCCGAAGCCGAACAGGAACAGCCCGGCCAGCAGCCGCAGCCGCCCGCGGACCTGGTCCAGGAGGTCGGCGGGCAGTGCGGCGATGGGAAAGGAGGAACTGGCGCCTGAATCGGGGGGCGATGCCACGGCCGTGGGGCCGATGCGCCGTTCTGTGGCGCCCGGGAGCGGCGGCCGCGCGTTGTGCATGACGTGTTCTACCATACGGGAGAACTTTAGTCAATGTTCTCCCACCCGCCTCGCACGGCGGCGGCGGCTCAGCGCAGCGGCTGCCCCGTCTCGAAATCGAAGAGCGTCACCCGCCGCAGCCGGTAGTACGCCACCCAGTAGCCGCGCAGCGCCTGCACGAACTGGGCGACCGCCTGGTCCTTCTCGCCCTGCGCGAAGTACAGGTTGTCGATGTCGATCCGCCCGATGACGTACCGGTTGTAGGCCACGTCGAAGCGCCGGCCGGCGACCGTGTCGGCCTTGGCGGACAGCGCCAGGGTGCTCCGCGCCTGCAGCAGCTCCAGCACCGCGAAGTGCGCCTCCTGCGCCGCCGCGTCGAGGGCCGCGCGCGACTCGCTCCGCACCCGGTCCTGGTCGGCCCGCGCGGCCTGGATGCTCTCCTTCCGCAGCCCCCACTGCAGCAGCGGCACCTCCACCGAGAGGGTAAACTGCCGGGCCTCGAGCAGGTTGGAGTACGCCGCCCGGGCGTCCGTGCCGGTGGCGTTGAAGCCGTAGCTCGCCTGCACCGTGGCCCCCAGGCCGTTGTTGAGCCGCGCCTCGGCGAGGCGGCGGCGGGACTGCACCTCCTGCAGTTCGGCCTCGCTGCCCAGGGCGCGGTTGCGCCGGGCCTCGGTCACCGCCACCAGCGTGTCCGGCTGGAACTGCGGCACCGTGGTCGAGGCCGCGATGGCGAACGGCTCGGCCGGGCCGAGGTTGAGCAGCAGCCGCAGCGCCGCCGCGGCCCGCTGCTGCTCCAGGCGCGCCGCGTCGAGCGCATTGCGGGACCGGAGCAGCGCCAGCTCGCTCTGCAGCAGGTCGTTCTCGCCGATCTTGCCGACCTCGAAGCGCCCCTTGTTGAGCGTGTAGAGCGTGTCGTTCACCGCCGCGTTCGACTCGGCGTTCCGCAGCGCCACCTCCGCGGCGTAGAGGTCGAAGAACCGGCCCGTGGCCTCCAGCGCCACCGCCTCCCGGGCCTCGCGGAACTGCCGCTCCGCCACCTCGGCCCGGAGCGGCTCCTCCGCCCGGTCCCACCCGTTCGTGTTGGCGCGGAACAGCGGCTGCCGCAGTCCCACGGTAAAGGGAGTACCGGACCAGGTGCGGACCGACTGCTGCCCGCTCACCGTGAGCCGCGACAGCCCGGACGACACGAAGAGGTCCCCGCCGGTCAGGGGCAGGGTCTGCGACATGGTGGCGGTGAGCTCGGCCTGGACCTGGTCCTGCGGCCGGAAGCTGGTGCTGCCGTCGGGCTGCACCACCGGGATGATGGCGTGGTTGTAGGCGGGCACCGTCCCGCCCAGGCTCAGGCGGGGCAGTTGCCGGGAATAGAAGGCGCGGTCGCGGTAGCGGGCCGCGTCGCGGGTGGCCCGCGCCGACTCGGCGAGGTGGCTCTGGGCCAGGGCGCGGGTCACGACCTGGCCCAGGGTGAGCGGTTCCTGCCCGGCCAGGGGCAGGCCGGTCGCCAGCAGCGCGGCGAGCGGCAGCCAGGCCCGGCGCGCGGTCCGGTGGAACATGGGTTTCACTCGTAGCGGAGGGAGGTGACCGGGTCCTGCCGGGCGGCCCGGTACGCGGGGACGATGCCGAACACCAGCCCGACGGCGAACGAGACCCCGAACGCCAGCAGCACCGAGAGCGGGGCCACGATGGTCCGGACCCCCGCGGCGCGCTCGATGACCGCGCTGCCCGCCACGCCCAGGATCACGCCGGCGCAGCCACCCGCCACGCTGATCAGCACCGCCTCGCTGAGGAACTGGTACAGGATGTCCTTCTCGGTGGCGCCCACCGCGCGCCGCACCCCGATCTCCCGGATCCGTTCCAGCACCGAGGCGAGCATGATGTTCATGATCCCGATGCCCCCGACCACCAGCGAGATCGAGGCGATGGCACCCAGCACGATGTTGAAGATTGCCTTGGTGCGCTGCTCCTGCCGCAACAGCAGCTCCGGCACGGTGATCTCGAAGTCCACCACCGTGTTGTGCCGCCGGGTGAGCATCCGCCGCGCGATCTCGGCCACCGGGGCCACCTGCCCCGCCTCGGCCACCCGGACGATGATGCGGTCGAGCTGGTTGGCGTTGGTCCGCTCCTGCCGGACCTCCTCGCTCTCTTCCTCGCCGCTGCGGGTGAAGGTGCCGGCCCGCGCCGCCTGCTCGATGTCCTGCTGGGTCAGCAGGGCCCGGTTGCGGAAGCGCAGCAGCATGGTATGCACCGGGACGTACACATCCATGTTGGCGTCCCGGATGCCGAGGCGGGCGGCGACCTCCGCGGTGACTCGCCGGTCGGCGAGCACGCCGACTACCCGGAGCCAGGTCTCGCCCACCTTGATCGGCTTGCCGATGGGATCCTCGGTGGTGAAGAACCGGGTCCGGATGCCCTGGCCGATGATCGCGACCGGGAGCCCTCGCTCCACCTGCTCGCGGCTGAACCACCGCCCCGAGCCGAGGGCCAGGTTGGTGAGGCGGAAGTAGGTGGTGTCCACGCCGAGCAGCTTGCCGCTGCGGCGCCGCCCCTCGCGGGTCACCGAGGTGTTGAGGACGATCTCCGCGCTGGTGGCCTCCACGGCGGGGATGACGCTGGCGATCGCCCGCGCGTCGGCGTAGGTGAGCCCGGGGGAGAACTTCTTCACCTCCCGGCTGCCCTCCTCCTTGACCTGCCCCTCCTTCTGCACCACCAGCGGGGTGATCATCACGTTGTTGGAGCCCAGCAGCCGCATCTGCTCCAGGATCTCCTGCTCCGCGCCCTTGCCCACCGCCAGCATGGCGATCACCGACGCCACCCCGAACAGGATGCCGAGGGAGGTGAGCCCGGCCCGCAGCTTGTTGTGGCGCACCGCCTCGAGGGCGGTCCGCAGCCCGAAGGCCGCGTGCGCCACCACCTCGCGGCGCAGCCGGTCGAGCAGCGCCCGGTCGAGCGCCACCGTCAGCGGCCCGGTGCCCGTGGGGGGGCCGCGCGCCGGGAGGTGTCCGCCGGCGGCGTGAAGGGCTGGCTGGTCCGGGCCGTGTCGCCCCCGGCGGCGGGCTGGCCCGCCGTCGAGCCGGGCAGCCGCACCAGCTCGAGCTTCTCGCCGTCGGCCGGGGGCGCCAACAGCACCTCGTCGGCGGCGGTGAGGCCGGCGGTGATGACGACCTCGTCCTCGCTCATGTCACCCGTCACCACCTCCTGCCGGACGCTGCCCCCGCCCCGGACCTTGTAGACAAACGGCACCCCGTCGGCGCCGTGCACCGCCTCGATCGGGACCGAGAGCACGTCGGGCAGCCGCAGCGTCTCGATGGCGTTCCCGGTGGTCATCCCGGGCCGCAGGGTGGTGTCCACCTCCGAGACGTTCACCTTCACCTCGAACACCTTGGCGTCGGTGTTGGGCCGCTGCTCGCCCACGTTGGCCACGCTGGTGACGACCCCCGTCAGGCGCTTGGTGGGGTCGGAATCGAGCGTGAGCAGCACCGGCTGGCCCACCTTGAGCTTGCGGATGTCGATCTCGTTGACGTAGGTCACCGATTCCATCTGGGTGAGGTCCGGCAGGGTGGCCACCGCGGGATCCCACGCGTTGATCTGCGACCCCGTGGTGCGCTTGCGGCCGTTCCACTCCTTCACGTAGATCACCATGCCGGGCGCCGGGGCCATGATCGTGAACGCCTGCATCACCTCCTGCACCACCTGCAGCTTGTTCTTCTCCCGGTCGAGGTCGGCCCCGACCTCGCGCATCTTGGCCTGGGCCTGGTCGGTCTTCGTCTTGTAGTCCAGCCGCGCCTGGGCCAGCGCCCGTTCCGCCTTCTCCAGGTCGATGGCGGCCTGCCGCTGGATCGTCGGCGCCTCGAAGGCGGCCTGCTCCTTGGCCAGCCGCTTCTCCTCGAGGCCGAGTTCCATGGTCCGGATGTCCTCCCGGGCCTTGGAGAGGTTGAGCGTGGAGTCGAGCATGGCCTGCTCGTACACCGCCTGCGCCTTCTGCAGCGCCAGCGAGACCTCCGCGAGCTTCGGGGCCAGGGAGGAGCGGTCGAGCTCGGCCACGACCTCGCCGGCCTTCACCACCGTCCCCTCCGGCACGATCGAGGAGATCTTCATCTGGTAGATCTCAGCCTCCTGCACGTTCGGGGGCACCGTGATCTGCACGAACTTCCGGGCCCGGAGCTCGCCCGAGGTGGCCACCGTCACGACGAACTCGCCACGCTTGACCCGGGCCACCACCGCCGACGCGGCCCCCGTCGGGGTCCGAGCGAGGAGCCAGGTAGCGGGCGCGCCGACGACGGCGAGGCCGATGGCCATCAGCAGGCCACGCCGCTGGAGGAGGGGCATGGGAGGATCCCTTTTCGGTGCGGGAAGGCGCGGGGGTGACGAGTGGAGCCCGGCGAGCCCAATGTGTCCGGTGACCCGGGCGGCCGCAACAACCTGGGGGGATGAAAACCGAACGCCCCCCGGGGGAGGTCCCGGAGGGCGTTAGATGCGTGGAAGGCCGGCAGGGTTGCGGGCTCAGTTCTCCACGAGGATCAGGTACTTGGACCCCGCCCAGAACTGCTCGGGCTGGGCGATGTGCAGCGTCCCGGTCACCTTGCCGTCCCGGACCGACGCGGAGTCGGCGAAGGAGAGGTCCTGCCGGGAGACCATCTTGTACTCGCCGGCCGGGAGGCTGATGGCGGTGGCGGTGGTCTTGTCCATCGGGGTGAACACCGACGGGTCGAGGCTCCGCGCCGGGTGCAGCTGCTTGCCGCCGAAGAAGAGGAACTTCTTCCCCTCCTTCACCACGACGCCCTTCTGCAGCAGCTCCTCCTCGGTGCCCGCGATGTAGTACACCGTGTTCTTGTACGCGGTCAGGTTCCCCACGGTGTCCTGCAGCGCGACCTTGTCGCTGGTGAGCTGGGCGTTGACCACCCGGGCCGTGTCCAGCTGGCCGTTGAGGCCGGCGATCTGCACCGACTGGGAGTCGATCACGCCGCGCAGCTCGGTCTCGGTCCTGAGCGCGGTGGCCTGCAGGCTGTCGATGCTGGCCTTGTACTCCTCGATCTGCCGCAGCAGCCCGGTGTTCCGGCTGGAGAGCGAGCGGGCGCGGGTGGTGCTCTGCTCCAGGCGCTGCTCGGTCTCGTTGAGGCGGGCCACCAGGGCCTGGACCCGCTCCAGCGCCGCGGTGCGGGCGGCCCGGTCACGGTCGGCGGGCGTGCCGGCGTCGGTGTTGGTGGCGGTGGTCACCAGCGCGGTGCGGGCCTTGGCCAGCTCCTCGTTCACGCCGTTGACGAACTTCGAGGTCTCGAGGACCTCGGTGATCAGGCTGTCCTTCTCGGCCGCAAGCGCCTGGGCATCGGCCAGCGCCTTCGTGAGCTCTTCCTTGTGCTGGTTGCAGCCGAGCATCAGGACAAGCGGCACGAGCCAGAGGGAACGACGCATCGGGTACCTCCTACTGGGGTCCAGGGTGCCGGCATTCCATTCCGGGCCGTCACCGCCGCGCGCGGGCAAGGGTGCCGCGGGCAAGTGCACGAATGCTAAACGCATGGAAGTTGGACGGAAGTGACCGGACTCACACCGGGACATGACAATGCTGTCATGGGCCCCGTGGCGGGGCCAGGCGCAGGGCCGGCGAAGCGGTCCGCGACAGCGCCCGGCGGCTGCCGCCTCAGCGGGCGCGGGGCGCGGCGGCGGGCGGAGGGGTAGTGGCGGCGACGGGGGGCGCGGCGGTGTCCACCTCGGGCTTCACCAGGCCGTACTTCTCCGGGTTGCTGCAGACGATCGCCGCGGCGATGATCTTGGGCACGTACTCCCGGGTCTCCTCCGGGAGCAGCTTGAGGCGGTACAGGTGCCAGAAGTCGCGCTTGCTCTTCTTGAAGCCGCCCGGCGTCTGCGCCACCTTCCGCAGCACCCGCCGGACGCCGTTCTCGCCCTTGTTGTAGCTGGCCATCGCCAGCATGAAGGCGTCCTCCCCGAACTCCGCCAGCAGGCCGGCCAGGTACTTCGTGGCCGCGCGGGTCTGCTTGGGCACGTCGGTGCGCTCGTCCACCGCGCCGTCCACCCTGAGCCCCAGGGACTGCGCCGTGGTCCGGGTCATCTGCCACATCCCGCGCGCGCCCGCGCCGCTCTTGGCCATGGGGTCGAACTGGGACTCGGTCCACGCCACGTAGGCCATCGCCTCGGGCAGCTCCAGCGCCTTGAACTCGGCGGTGATCTGCGGCCAGTACTTCACCTTCCGCCGGTAGATGACCCGCGCCGTCGGACCGGCCCGCCGGAGCTGCTCGATGTGGTACGCCACCCGCTCCTTGAAGATCGGCGGCACCGCGTAGGCCGCGGCGTCGAACTGGCGCAGGATGGCGCGGATCTCCCGGTCCAGCTCGTCGCCGCTCTCCGCCGCCTCGGCGGCCTTCGCCTGGTCCTTCTCCGCCAGCTGCGCCAGGGCCTGTACCGCGTTCGCCTGCGTGATCTGGAACTCCCGCTCCAGCTGCGTCAGCTTGACCGAGTCCCGCTCCACCGCCATCCGCTCCTGGATGGTGCGGAGCTCCGTGTCATAGCGCGCCTTCTGGTCCAGCAGGAGGTTGATCTGCTGCTGCTTCCGGTACAGCACGAACGAAAGCACGGCGATCACCAGCAGCGACACCGCCGTTACCATGCCCACGATCCGCACCCAGCGGCGCCGCGTCTGCGCCTTCATCAGGTCGCCGACCTCGTGGATCGTGTCGGCCATCAGCTCCATCGTGCGGCGTGACTTGGCGCCCCCCGCCTTGGCCCGTTCCTCCGCCACGCGCTCCGCCGCCGCCGCCACGATCCGGAGCGCCGAGGTCTCCCGGGTCCGCTCCTTGAACGTCTCCACCATCTGCGCGGCATCCTGCGCCGCGTTGTAATTGGGATCGAAGATCACCGCGATCTCGGCCTCGGGGCCGCCGTCTCCCCCGAACCGCACCCGGTCGCCGCTCTTGAGCGGCTGGCTCTGCACCCGCTCCCCGTTCACCCACACCCCGCCCGCCTGCCCCAGGTCGAGCAGGTGGTAGGCATCCTCCTTCTTCACCACCGCCGCGTGGTAGCGCCCCACCTCGGGATCCCGCTCCAGGTGGTACCGGACGTCGCAATCCCCGCTGGTCCCCACGCGGATCGAGCGCTTGTCCAGTTCGGTGGTGGTCCCGGCGAGGCTGCCGGTGATGTGGTTGAAGCGGATCATGGCGTCTGGAAGAGGGGGCGGTGCCGGAGCGACCGCCGGGGAGTGTACCGATCCACGGCCCCCCACGCCAGAGTGGCCCCCCCGCCACACCGGCCCCCCGGCCTCGTGCCGCCCGGGCCGGGGCTGAAGCCTTCCTTATAGCGCGGTTCATCCGCCTTTCCCGACCGCCCCCTGATGTTGCAGGCAGGTTCCTGGTGCCCGGCCGCCGGGCACTCCTCGGGTACGCCAGTCCCCTGGGCAGGAAGCAGAGGCCGTCAGGCCATGTCACACTCCCGGAGTTCCCACCTGCCGGCCCATCCCGGGGCCGAGGGCGACCTCGCGCGCCTGATCGCCACCGAACATCAGCTGACGGTCCGGCTGGAGGCCGCCCGGGCAGAGGCCGCCACCCGCCTCGCCGACGCCCGTCGCCTGGCGGAGGCGGCAACGGCGGGCGTCGACGCCGAGGTCGCCGCGGCGGTGGCAGAGCTGGAGCAGCACCTGGCCCGCCGCACCGCGGAGCGGATCGCGGAGCTCCAGGCGTCGGCACGCCTCCGCGCCTCCCGCTTCGCCGCCGCGGAGAGGGCGTCCGCCGCCCGGCTGGCGGCCGAGCTTCGCCGCTGGCTCGTGGCCGGCCTGGAGGAGTCCGCATGATCCTCGCCATGGCGCGGGTACGGATCCTCGGGCCACGGGAGCGACTCCCCGCGCTGCTCGAGGCACTCCAGGACCTGGGCGTCATGCACCTCGCCGCGCCGCACGAGAACCCGCTGCTGGAACCGGTGGCCCGGTCGAGCCGCGAGGAGCGGTGGCGGCACCACCTCACCGGTGCCCTCGAGGACGCCGCGACCGCCATCCGGCTCCTCGGCGCCGCCGAGGCCGGCCCCCTCGCGCCGGCGGCGATGCTGCCGCCGCTGGTGCGGCAGCTGCGGCGGATTCGCCGGCAGGCGGAGCGGCTCGTGGCCCGGATCCAGGGGCTCGAGGAGGAACAGGCGCTCCTCGCCCGGTACGACGCGGTCTTCCACGCCTTCGAGCCGCTGCTCTCCACGCAGCCCCGCTGGGCGAGCGGCCGGGCGTACCACGTGGTCCTCCGGGCCGGGCAGCGCGACAGCGTCGAGAAGCTCCGCGCCGAACTCACCGCGCTCCTCGGGCCGGCCTTCGAGATCCGCTCCCATCCGCTGCCGGCGGAGGAAACCGCCGTCCTGCTGCTGGTGCCGGAGCATGCCGCGGCGCGGGTGGAACAGCTGCTGGCGGCCGGGCGCGTGAGCGAGGTGAGCCTCCCCGCCGGCTTCGCCGGCCAGACCCTGGCGCAGGCCATGCCCGCGATGCTGGAACGCATGCGGCAGCTGCCCGGTGAGCTGGCCCGGGCGCGCCGGGAGCAGGCGGAGCTGCGCCGCCGCGCGGAGCCGCTGCTTCGCCTGGGCAGCCGGCAGTGCCGCGACCTGCTGGCCGTCTTCGAAGCGCGGGACCTGAGCCGCGTCACCACCCACGCCTTCGTGCTCGAGGGCTGGCTGCCCGCCGATGCCCGGCCCGGGCTGCGCCAGGCACTCGACCGGCGCTTCGGGGCCGAGGTGGTGCTCGAGGAACTGGGGCAGGACGAATGGACCGCCGAGGATGCCCCGGTGGTGCTGCGCAATCCGCGCCTGTTCCGGCCCTTCGAGCTGCTGGTGAGCCTGCTCCCCCTGCCCCGATACGGCAGCATCGATCCCACCCCGTTCATGGCCGTGTTCTTCCCGATGTTCTTCGGCCTCATCATGGGCGACGTCGGCTACGCACTGGTGCTGCTCGGGGGCGGCCTGCTGCTCCGCCGCCGCCACCCCGAGGCCGGGTGGCAGCGTTCGCTGGCCGAGATCCTGGTGGCCTGCGCCGTCTTCAGCGCCCTCTTCGGGCTCTGCTTCGGCGAGCTCTTCGGCGACCTCGGCCGGCGCTGGTTCGGGCTGCACGCCATCTGGTTCGACCGCGAGGAGGCGGTGGTCCCGTTCCTGATCCTCGCGGTGTCGCTCGGCGCGGTGCACATGCTGCTCGGGCTGGTGATCGGGGCCGTCAACGCCTACCACGCCCATCGCCGCCAGGCGATCGGCCGCGGGCTCACCGCCCTCATGCTGGTGCTGGTGATCGTGGCCCTGCTGGCCAGCGTCGAGGTGCTGCCCCGCCCGCTGCTCACCCCGGTGACCCTCGTGATCCTGCTGAGCCTGCCGGTCCTGGTGGTGGTCGAGGGCATCGTAGCGCCGGTGGAGTTCCTTTCCACCCTGGGGCGGGTGCTCTCCTACTCCCGCATCATGGCCCTGGGCACCGCGTCGGTGATGCTGGCCGTGGTGGCCAACCGGATGGCCGGCGCCTTCGGCAGCGTGCTGATCGGGGTGCTCTTCGCCCTGCTGTTCCACCTGGTGAACTTCGCGCTCGGCGTGATGAGCCCCATGATCCACGCCCTGCGCCTGCACTACGTCGAGTTCTTCGGGAACTTCTACAGTCCGGGAGGGGTGGCATACCGTCCGTTCGGCCACTGGACGCCGCCACCCTCCCGTCCCGCCTAGAAAGGAGCACCGTATGTCGTTCTGGATTCCGCTCGCCGCCGCGCTCGCCGTGGGACTGCCCGCGCTCGCCACGGCGTGGGCCCAGTCCCGCATCGGGCCGGCCGGGGCCGCCGCCCTGGCGGAGAAGCCGGAGCTCACGACCACGGTGATCATCATGGTCGCGATCCCGGAGACGATGGTGGTGCTCGGCTTCGTGGTGGCGGTGCTCATCATGCTGCGGGGCGGCGCCTGACCCGCCATGGCACTCCAGGACCTGCTGGCCGCGCTGGAGCGTGAGGCCGAACAGCGTATCGCTGCCGAACAGGCGGAGGCCGCGGCGGCCGCCGCCGTGCTCACCCGTGACGCCGAGGCCCTGCGCGTGGCGCGGCGCGAGGAGCGGCTCGCGCAGGAGCGCGCCCGCCTGGAGACTGCCGCCGCCCGCGAGGTGGCCCTGGCCACCCGCGACGCCGAGCACGCGGTGCTGACCGCCCGCGAGGCGCTGGTGGACCGGGTGCTCGCCCTGGTGCGCGAGGAGCTGGCCCGCGAACCGCTCGGCGCCGCCGAGGCGGCCGCCCTCGGGCTGCTCGCCGAGCGGGCACTGGCGCATGCCGGCGACCGGCCGGCCAGCCTGCGCGCCACGCCATCGCTCCAGCCGGCCCTGGCGGCGCGGTTCCTCGCGCGGGGCCTGCCGGTCGAGGCCGATCCGGCGATCTGCGCCGGCAGTCACGTGGCCACCGCCGATGGCCGCGTGGTGATCGACGCCTCCCTCCCGGGACGGCTGGCCGCTCGGGAAGCCGAGGCCCGGATCCACATCCTGGCCAGCCTCGAGCCCGCGCCGTGACCGCCTCCCTCGACGCCCTGGTGGTCCGCGCGGCGGGGCTCTCCGGGCACCTGCTCGACCCGGCCGGCCGCGCGGCGCTGCTGCGCGCGGCTGACTTCGCGGGCATCGCCCGGGAACTCGGGACACGTGGCTATGCCATCGCCGACCCGCGTCCCGACGCCCCCGCGCTCGAGCTGGCCGTCCGGCGCGGCGCGGGCGCACGGCTCCGCCAGCTCGCGCGGTGGGAGCCCGGGGAGGCGCTGGGACGCCTGCTGTTTGCCCTGGAAGACCAGCGTTCCCTGCGCGGCCTGCTGCGTGGCGCGGCCGCCGGCGTGCCCGCGGCGGCACGGCTCGCGGGCCTGCTCCCGACGCCCACCCTGCCGGAGCGGGTGCAGGCCGAGCTGGCACGCCAGCCCTCGGTGGCCGCCATCGCTGCGCTGCTCGCCGCCTGGCGCTCGCCCTTTGCGCCCGCGCTCCGGCCGGCCCGGGCGGGACACCCCGACCTGCTCGCGCTCGACGTGGCCCTGGCCCGCATCGCGGCCGGCATGGCGCTTCAGGCGGCGCGGGGCCTGGGCGGCGGCTGGCGCGGGTTCGTGCGGGAGTCGATCGACCTCGACAACCTGCGCACGGCCCTGGTCCTCATGGGGCGCGGGGGCGAGCTGCTGCCCGCCTCGCTGTTCCTGCCGGGCGGCGAGGCACTCACCCTCGAGGGGTGCACCCGCATCGCCGCCGCGGCACCCGACCAGGCCGGCGTCATCGTGCCGCGCGTGCTGGCCGGCACCACCCTGGCCGCGCTGCTGCCGCCGGAGATCATCGATGCCGCCACGCTGGAGCGGGACCTCGACGACCTCCGCCGGCAGGCCTGGCGCCGCCGGGCCCGCCGCGATCCCCTCGGCGCCGCGCCCGTCGTCAGCTACCTGCTGGCCCTCCGCGCGGAGGTGGTCTTCCTGCAGCGCGCCGTGTGGGGCGTGGCGCTGGGCGCGCCGCCGCTCCGGCGCGATCACCCCGCGGGGACCACGTGAGCTACGCCGTGCGCCTCGTCTGCCGGCCGGCAGTCGCCGGCGGCCTCGGCCTCACCGGGCTCCGGCCCGTGGAGGCCGAGACCTCCGGCCAGGCGCTCAACCGCGTGCTGGCGCTGGCCGCCGATCCCGACACCGGCGTCCTGCTGGTCGAGGACACGCTGCACGAGCTCCTCCCCCTCGAGGTGCGCCGGGAACTGGCGCGACGGCCCCTGCCGCTGCTGGTGCCCTTCCCCGGCCCGCGCTGGAGCCCCGCCGAGGAAGGCATGGACCGCTACATCGCCGAGCTGCTGCGCCAGGCCATCGGCTACCGGGTGAGGCTCAAGTGACCGACGCGCGCCCCGCCCTGATCCGCCGGGTCACCGGCACGCTGGTGGAGGCGGCCCCGCTGCCGGGGGTGGGCCTCTACGAGCTGGCGGTCGTGGGCCACCAGCGGCTGCTCGGCGAGGTGATCCGCCTCGAGGGCGACCTCGCCACGCTGCAGGTGTACGAGGACACCAACGGGCTCGCCACCGGCGAGCCGGTGGTGCCGACCGGCCGCTCGCTCGAGATCGAGCTCGGCCCGGGCCTGCTGGGCTCCATCCTCGATGGCCTGGGCCGGCCCCTGCCCGCCCTGGCGCACACCCACGGCGACTTCCTCCCGGCCGGCGCCGAGGCTGCCACCCTCGACCCGGCGCGCCGCTGGGAGTTCACGCCGGCGGTGGCCGCCGGCACCACGGTGGCCGCCGGCGACCTGCTCGGCACCGTCGAGGAGCGGCCGGGCTTCCAGCACCGCATCCTGGTGCCGCCGGGACGCGGCGGTCGTGGTGCCGCCGTCGCGACGGGGCCGATCACCCTGCGTGAGCCGGCGGTCACCCTGGCCGATGGCACGCCGCTCTTCCTCTCGCACCGGTGGCGGGTGCGGCAGCCGCGCCCGTGGCGGAGCGGCTGGGCGACGACCGCCCGTTCCTCACCGGGCAGCGGATCTTCGACTTCCTCTTCCCGGTGGCCGAGGGAGGCACGGTCGCGGTCCCGGCTGGCTTCGGCACCGGCAAGACGGTCATCGAGCAGTCGCTCGCCAAGTGGGCCGACGCCGACATCATCGTCTACATCGGCTGCGGCGAGCGCGGCAACGAGATGGCCGAGGTGCTGAGCGAGTTCCCCGAGCTCGCCGACCCGCGCACCGGCCGCTCGCTGATGGACCGGACCATCATGGTGGTGAACACCTCCAACATGCCGGTGGCCGCGCGCGAGGCGTCGGTGTACCTCGGCATGACGCTGGCCGAGTACTACCGCGACCAGGGCTGCCGGGTGGCGCTCATGGCCGACAGCCTCTCGCGCTGGGCCGAGGCGCTGCGCGAGATCAGCGCCCGCCTGGCGGAGATGCCGGGCGAGGAGGGCTACCCGACCTACCTGGCGAGCCGTCTCGGCACCTTCTACGAGCGGGCCGGGCGGGTGCGCTGCCTCGGCGCACCGGAGCGCACCGGCGCCCTCACGCTCATCACCGCCATCTCTCCGCCGGGCGGCGACTTCTCCGAGCCGGTGACCCAGGCCTGCCTCCGCGTGGCGGGCGCGGTCTGGGCGCTCGACCCCGCGCTGGCGCACCAGCGACACTTCCCGGCGGTGGACTGGGAGACGAGCTACTCCGAGTACCTCGCGCGCACCCAGCCCTGGTTCGAGCGGGAGGGCGGCGCGGGCTGGGGCGTGGCGCGGCGCCGCCTGGTGGAGCTGCTGCAGCGCGGCCGCGAGCTCAAGGAGATCGCGGCGCTGGTGGGGCCGGACGCCCTGCAGGACGAGGACCGCCTCATCCTCGAGTCGGCGCGACTGCTGCGCGAGCTGGTGCTGGCGCAGAGCGCCTACAGCGCCACCGACGCCTCCTCGCCGGTGGGCAAGACCCTGGCGCTCGCGCGCCTGGGGCTGGCGCTGCACGATGCCGCCGGCGTCGCCACCGCGGCGGGCCGGCCGCTCGAGCGGCTGGACCTCTCCGGCGCGCGCCGCGCGCTCGCGGCGCTGCGCGATGCCGGCCCCGCCGAGTGGCCGGGTCTGGTGGGGGCCGCGGAGCTCGCGGTACGGGCGGTGGCCGAACGGACGGGGGGCCCATGAGCGGACTGGCACGCACCTATCGCGGGGCCGACGGCGCCGCCGGCCCGCTGCTCTTCCTGCACCGCACGGCGCAGGTGGCGCTGGGTGAGTGGGTGACCGTCACGATGCCGGGCGCGCCTGACCGTCGCGGCCAGGTGATCGACGCCGGCGAGGCGATGACCGTCGTGCAGGTGCTCGACGATACCCTGGGCCTCGCGCCCGGGCGGGCCGCCGTGACCCTCACCGGCGAGGTGGCCCGGGCGGCGGTCGGCCCGGAGCTGATCGGCCGCGCCCTCTCGGGGGTGGGCCGCCCCCTCGACGGCCTCCCCGCGCCGGTCGGCGCGGCCCTCCGCCCGCTCAACGGCGCCCCGATGAACCCGGCCCGCCGGCTGCGGCCCAGCGAGTTCATCGAGACCGGCATCAGCGCCATCGACGGCATGAACACCCTGGTCCGGGGCCAGAAGCTCCCCGTCTTCTCGGGCCCCGGGCTCCCCGCCCTGGAGCTGGCGGCCGCGATCGTGGAGCAGGCGCGCGCACCCCGCGGCGAGCCGTTCGCGGTGGTCTTCGCCGGGATCGGCATCACCGCCCGCGAGACCCGCGGCTTCCTGGAGCGCTTCGCGAAGAGCGGCGCCCTCGAACGGAGCGTGCTCTACCTCAACCAGGCCAGTGATCCCACCATCGAGCGCCTGCTGGCGCCGCGCATGGCCCTCACCGCCGCCGAGTACCTCGCCTTCGAGTGCGGGCTCCACGTGCTCGTGGTCATGGCCGACATCACCCACTACTGCGAGGCGCTGCGCGAGATCGCCACCGCGCGCCAGGAGATCCCCGGCCGCCGCGGCTATCCCGGCTACATGTACACCGACCTGGCGACGATCTTCGAGCGCGCCGGCCTGCTGCGGGACCGGCCCGGCTCGCTCACCCAGCTGCCGATCCTCACCATGCCGGACGACGACATCACCCACCCGATCCCCGACCTGACCGGCTACATCACCGAGGGCCAGATCGTGCTGAGCCGGGACCTCCACCGCCGCGGCATCTTCCCGCCGGTCGACGTCCTCCCCTCCCTCTCCCGCCTCATGAACGCGGGGATCGGCCGCGGCCGCACGGTGCCCGAGCACCGGTCGTGGGCCGACCAGCTCTACGCCCTCTACGCCGCGGGCCGGGAGGCGCGGCTGATGGCGGCGATCGTCGGCGAGGCCGGCCTGGGCGCAGCCGACCGGCGGGCCCTCGCCTTCGCCGAGCGCTTCGAGCGGGAGTTCGTGGCCCAGCCCGAGGGGGGGCGCCGCCTCGACGGGACCCTGGGCACCGGCTGGCGGCTGCTCGAGGGCCTGCCGCGCGAGGACCTCACCCGGCTGAGCGATGCCGTGTGGGCGGAACGCCCCGCCGCCGCGGCCGGGCCCTCGCCCGAGCCGCCGAGCCGCCGAGCCGCCGAGCCGACCGGATGACCGGCCCCGCCACCCGCCTCGCGCTGCTGCGCGCCCGGCGCCAGCTGGAACGGATGGAGAAGGGCACCAGCCTGCTCCGCCGCAAGCGCGAGGCGCTGGTGGGCGAGCTGTTCCACCTGGCCAAGCCGGCGCTCAGCGCACGGGCCGTGATCTCGGCCGAGGCGCGCGCGGCGTACGAGGCGCTGCTCGAGGCGTACGCCAGCGAGGGCCAGACGGGGCTCCGGCCCTGGGCCTGGCCCGATCGTGACCTCCGGGTGGACATCCGCCCGCTCTCGGTCTGGGGGGTCCCGGCATCAACCATCCTCGACCCCCCGCCGGTGGAACGCACCCTCGACAGCCGCGAGACCCCACCGCCCGCGGTCGGGCCCGCGGTGGTGGCCGCGACCGACCACTTCGAGCGCCTGGTCGACCGGCTGGTCGTCTCGGCGCCGCGCGAGATGCTGCTGCAGCGGCTGGGGCTCGCGCTCTCCCGCACCACGCGCCAGGTGAACATGCTGGAACAGCGCCTGACACCCGCGCTCGAGCAGCGGCTGGCGGAGGTGCGGCGCCGGCTGGATGAACGGGAGCGCGAGGAGAAGGTGCGGCTGCTGCGGATCAAGCGGCGGGAAGCATAGGGGCGGGGCGATCCCCCCGCCCGAGTGGGCCCTGGAGGATTTGAACCTCCGTCCCTCGGATTATGAGTCCGGTGCTCTAACCGGCTGAGCTAAGGGCCCGGCGCGCCGCGGCCTGGCGACGGCGCCGGTGGAGGTTAGGGCTCCCCCCGGGGGGATGCAAGCGGCTGGTCAGGCCCGCACGGTCGGGGCCACGGCCGGGAAGGCCAGCGTCTGCAGCACGCGCCGCATCTCGTAACGCACCAGCCCGAGCGCGCCCGCGTCGCTCACCTCCACGAACAGCAGCCCGCCGGAGCTGAGGCACGTCGCCAGCATGAGGCCGGCGCGGAACTCGAGCATCACGCTCACCGGCTGCCCCAGCTGGCGGGTCCGGCCCGCCTGCTCGGCCCGGAGCACCATCTCCGCCAGCTGGCTCCGCAGCTCCTCGAGCTCGGGACCGCTGCGGCCAGCCTGCTCCAGCAGCCGGCCCTGGTCGTCCACCATGGCCGCGAGGGTGATCGACGGCACCGCCTGCAGGGCGCGCAGCGCCACCATCGCCCCGTCGTCGGCGGGGGGCGCCCACGCCGCCGGCGCGGCTGCCACCGAGGGGCGGCTGCTGAGCAGGCGGGCCACCTCGTCCGCCAGCTCCGCGGCGCGGAACGGCTTCGAGAGGATCATGGCGGCGCCGACCGAGGTGGCCCGGCTCCGCACCTGCTCGTTGACGATCCCCGAGATGAGGATGATCGGCGTGCCGGCCAGCGCCGGCTCATCCTTCACGGCCTGGCAGACGTCGAAGCCGCTCAGGTCCTTCATGATGACGTCGCAGACCACCAGCGCCGGATGCTCCGCCCGGATCGCGGTGAGCGCCTCCCGCCCCGACGCGGCCTCCAGGACCTCGAACCCCCGCGGCTTGAGGGCAAAGCCCACGGCCTTCCGGACACTCAGACTGTCGTCTACCACCAGTACCTTGGTCATGGATCCCTATCCCTGGTTCACGGGCGTGCGGCGCGCGCCCTCCCCGGTCAGTGGCGCGCGGCGGGTATCGAGCTCCGTCGCGACGTCGAGCAGGAGCTGCGAGACCGACTTGCGGATGGCGCCACGGCGCGGCACCTCCTCGCCCGGCAGGAAGACGAACGTCCCGGCCTGCGCCTCGGTGCGCTCGAACAGCTCGAGCACCGCCGCCTCGCCGCGGCGGGCGCCGAATTCGGCGTCCACGATCCGCCCCTCGTGGAAGTACAGGGTGCCCTGCCCGCCGTCGAGCGAGAGGACCAGGCTGCCGGCCCGGTTGCTCCCGGCGATCGTCTGCGCCAGGTCGGGGAGACCCAGCAGCCCGAGGCATCCCTGCAGGATGGACATGCTGGCGCGGTTCGTCTCGGACTCCGCCGGCGCCGGCGCCGGCCCCAGGCGCGAGGGCATGAGGCGCGGCAGCAGCTCGGCCACCGCCCCCGACCCGCCCGCGCGCGGCGCCAGGTGGCTCGCGCCGCAGCGCTGGGCTTCGGGCCGTGCCAGGTGCTCCGGGTCGAGCAGCAGGACGAACGGCAGCCGCTCGGTCTTGGGATCGCTGCGCACCACCGTGCACAGCTCCCACCCCCACATGTCGGGCAGCTGCCCCGCGCACAGGATGATCCGCGGCGGATGCCAGTCGAGCAGGGTCAGCGCCTCCGCGCCATCCCGCACCGCTTCCGCAAAGACGCCGGCCGCGCGGCAGGTGCGCCGCAGCGCCTCGGTCACCGCCGGATCCTGCTCGACGATCAGGAGGTCTGCCACGCGGCCTCCCCGCGGCCCACCGTGGCCCACCCGCCGGCGCCCTCCACCATCCGGCGGGCCTCCGCGAGCAGCGACTCCTCCTGGACCGGCTTGGCCAGGAACGCCGTGGCGCCGAGCTGGCGGGCCAGCGCCTCGTGCTTGGCGCCGCTCCGTGAGGTGAGCACCACCACGGGCAGGTGGCGGCTCTGCGCCCGCCGGCGGACATCCTGCAGCAGCTCGAACCCGTTGAGCCGCGGCATCTCGAGGTCGGTCAGGACCAGGTCCACCGGGGCGGCGGCCAGCCGTTCGAGCGCGTCCACCCCGTCCACGGCCAGCGTCACCTCGAACCCGCCGCGCTCCAGCATCGCGCCCACCACCCGGCGCACGCTGATGGAGTCATCCACCAGCAGCACCCGGCGGCGGTCGGCGCGGGGCGCCGGCGCGGCCACCGGGGCGGCCGGGGCCGGCGCGCTCGACTGGTAGGCCCGCAGGGCCAGCGGATCGAGGATGAGCACGATGTCACCCGCGCCGGTCAGCACCGCGCCGGCATACGGACCCGCGCCATCGAGGAAGCTCCCCAACGACTTGAGCACCGCCTCTTCCTTCCCGACGATCTCGTCCACGGCCAGGCCGTACTGCCGCTCCCCCGCCTCGACCACGGCCAGCGGCCGGGCCGCGCCGGGCGCGAGCAACGACGGCACGCCGAGGAGGTGGTCCAGCGGGAGGGCGGGCTGCAGGTCGCCATCCGCGGAGCGGTAGTGCGCCACCTCGCCCTCGGGGCACACACCGGCCTCGAGCTGGCGCACCTCGCGCACCGCCGAGAGCGGCAGGCCGAAGGTCAGCCCGCCGCTGCGCAGCAGCAGCACGTCGGAGATGACCACCGTGAGCGGCAGCAGGATGCGGAAGCGGCTGCCCTCGCCGGGCACGCTCTCCACCCGCACCTCACCCCGCAGGCCACGCAGCTTGGCCCGCACCGCGTCGAGCCCGACCCCGCGGCCCGCGGCCGTGCTCACCTCGGCGGCGGTGCTGAAGCCGGCCCGGAAGATCAGGGCAAGGCACTCGGCCTCGCTCAGGGTGGCGGCACGTTCGGCGTCCAGGAAGCCGCGGGCCACCGCCGCCCGGCGGATCGCCGCCGGGTCGATCCCGCGACCGTCGTCCCGCACCTCGATCAGGATCCGCGCGCCCTGCTGCTCCGCCCGCACCCGCACCGCGCCCGCCGCCGGCTTCCCCAGCGCCACCCGCTCCGCCTCGGGCTCGAGCCCGTGGACCAGGGCGTTCTGCACCAGGTGCAGGAGGCAGTCGGCCAGGTCGTGCACCACCCGGCTGTCGAGCTCCACGCCGCCGCCCTCGGTGTGCAGCTCCACCGGCCGGCCCAGCGTGTGACCCAGCTCGCGCACCTGCCGCTCCAGCCGCACGAACAGCGGGGCGAGCGGCAGCATCCGCGCGCGGGTGACCTCCCCGCGCAGGGCGCGGGTGAGCTGCTGCAGGACGTCCGACTCCTCGACCAGGCCGCGCAGCCCGCCCAGCACCTGGGCCTGGACCTCGCTCAGGTCGGCCGAGATCTCGGTGGCGCGGCGCGCGAAGAGGTTGAAGTCGTCGTACCGGTCGAACTCGAGCTCCGAGAACACCGTGGCGAGGTCCGTGGCGGCGGCCCGCGCGGCGGGATCCTCCTCGCCGCGTGCCCGCCCCGCCTCCGCCGCCATCCGGGTGAAGGCGTGGCGCTGCTCGAACTCGCGCACCGCGTCGGTCATCCGGTTCCGGGCGAAGGTCAGGTCCTCGCCGAGCCCCTCCAGCCGGGCCAGCCGCCGCTCCAGGCGGGCGCGGGTCAGGACCAGTTCCCCCACCACGTTCATCAGGCGTTCGAGGCGGTCCAGTCGCACCCGCACGGTGGGCACGGGCGCGGCCGGCGCCTCTTCGGCCCGCGCCGGCTCCGGCGCGGCCACCGAGGCCGGCAGCGGTTCCGGCGCGATCCCGTCCTCCCGCGGCCCCGTGTCGCCATGCAGGCCACCGAACGCGCGGGCCAGCCGCGTGGCGAGGTCCCGGCCGTTGCCGGCCGCGGCGGCGACCAGTGCGCGCAGGCCGGCGGCGCCGAAGAACAGGCCCTCCAGCAGGTCGGTGGTGAGCGGCGCCTCCCCATCGCGCACCACCACCAGCCGGTCCTCGATCTCGTGGGCGAGGTCGCCCACCGGGTCGCAGCCGACCACGTAGGCCGCGCCCTTGAGCGTGTGCACCGCCCGGAACAGCCGGTCCACCTCGTCCGCCGCGGGACTGCCCCGCTCCAGGGCGAGCAGCGCCTCGTCGATGGTGTCGAGGTGGTCCGTCGCCTCGGGCAGGAAGTACTCCAGCGCCTCGGCGTTCTCCCGGCGGAAGGTGTCGAGCTGGGCCACCATGCGGGTGACCCGCGGGTCCACCTGCCGCGCGGCACCCTCGAGGTAGCCGTGCCGCTCCGCCAGGGCACTCAGCGCCCCGTGGTCGGTGTCGCTGCCGGTCGCCGCGATGGTGTCGAGCAGGTGGGCGAGCAGGGCCAGGTAGTCGTCGAGCGCCTCGGCCCGGACCTCGTCCGCCTCGCCCGTCGTCGCGCCGCCGGCCAGCCGTTCCAGGCGCGCGCCCAGCGCCCCGACCCGGGTGAACTGGTTGAGGCCCGCGGCCCCCTTGAGCCGGTGCGCCACGATCGCGAGCACGTCCAGGTCCTCGGGGGACAGCCCCGGATGCTCCCGGAGGCGGGGCCCGAGACCGGTGAGGGTCCCGTGGATGTCCCACGCCTCCTGCAGGAAGACCTGCTGCAGGTACGCGCGCTCGTCGCTCATGGCAGGGCGCCGACCGGGCTCAGGCGACCAGCTTGAAGCGTTCGAGCTTCTGGCCCAGCGCCTGGGCGAGCGCCGTCAGCTGCCCCACCACGCGCTGCGCCTCGTGCACCCCCGACTCCGTCTCCTTGGCGATGCGGGCGATCTCCTGCATGCCCTGCGACACGCCCTCGGCGCCATGCACCTGGTGCTGCGAGGCCAGGTTGATCGACTCCGCCAGCTCCGCCGACTCGCGGGCGGTCTCGGCGATCGTCTTCAGGTTCTCGCCGGCCGAGAGGGCCACCTGGTGGCCCTGCTCCACCTCGCGGGTGCCCGATTCCATCGCCGCGACGGCGTCGGCCGTCTCGGTCTGCACCGCCTTGATGAGGCCCGCGATGTCGCGGGTGGCCTGCGCCGACCGCTCCGCCAGCTTGCGGACCTCGTCGGCCACCACCGCGAAGCGGAGGCCGGTCTCGCCGGCGCCCGCCGCCTCGATCGAGGCGTTCAGCGCCAGCAGGTTGGTCTGGGCGGCCAGCGATTCGATCGTGTTGACGATCTCGGAAATTTCCAGGGAGCGGTCGCCGAGGCCCTTGATCCGCTTGGACATCGCCTGCGTCTCGGCCCGGATGCGCTGCATGCTCGCCAGGGTGGAGCGCACCGCCTCGTCACCGGCGCGCGCCGCCGTCGCCGTCCGCCGGGCGGCCTCGGCCGCGAGGCTCGCGTCATCGGCCACCTGCCGCACCGCGCCGTGCATCGTCTCCACCGCCGAGGTCACCTTCTCGGCCGAGCGGGCCTGGGTCTGCACCCCGCTGGCCATCCGCTCGGCGGCCGAGCTCATCGTCTGGGCGCTGGTCGCCACCTGGTGCGAGGTGTCGCGCGCCTCGCGCAGGGCGTAGCCGAGCTCTTCCGCCAGCAGGTTGACCGAGTCCACCACGTTCCCCAGCACGTCGGCCGTCACCTCGCCGCGGCGGGTCAGGTCGCCCTGGCTGATCTCGGTCACCACGTCCAGGAACTCGCTGACGTTCCGCTGCAGCGCCTTGCTGCGCTCCAGCTCGGCCTCGCGCTCCTCTTCGTTGCGGGCCAGCTGCTTGATCGTCTCGTTGAAGGTCTGCGACAGCTGGCCCAGCTCGTCGTTCGAGTGGACCTTCACCTTCACCCCGTAGTCGCGGCTGCGGATGCGCTGGGCGGCGAGGCTCAGCTCGCGCACCGGCGCGTTGATCAGCCGGGCGATCCACACCAGCACCAGCGCCGCCGCCAGCGTCGCCGCGAGGGCGATCGCCAGCTGGGTCCACTGGCCCTGCCGGAAGCCCGCGATACGCGCCGCCAGCAGCCCGTCCAGCACCTCCAGCCCGTCGGCGTAGAGCGCCTGCTGCGCCGGGGCCACGCCGGCCGTCAGCGTCGCGAAGTCGGAGAGGCTTACCTCGGACGCCGCCGGCTGCACGATCCGCTGCTCCACCAGGTCCGCCAGCGCCAGCGCCGACTCCTGGGCCTTCTGGTCCAGCGCCGCGAGCCGGGTCCGGACCGCCGGCGTGGCCTCGAGGGCGAAGGCCAGCGCCTGCCGCTGCTTGTCGATGTCGGTCCGCAGGCGGGCCACCTGGAAGCTGAGCGCCGCGCGCACTTCCGGCGCCACCGGCCCCCCGGCGAGCGCGCCGATGGCGCGGGCCCGCAGGTCGCTGGCGTCTTCCATGGTCGACGGCAGCTTCTCGATCAGCGTGTTCATGACCCAGTAGGCGTCGAGGTCGGGGTCCAGGGTCAGCTTCGACCCGTTGCCGATGTCGAACACCAGGCCCAGCCCCTGCTGGCCGATCAGGTTGCGGTGGGCCGACAGGCTCTGGGCAGCGCTGGCGCCCGGCGCGGCATCGCGCACCGCCTGCCACCCGTCCGCCACCCGCTGCAGCGCCGGGCCCGAGGTGAGCTCGGCCCCGTAGCGCTGGTCCACCACGCGCACCTCGGCCAGGGCCGCGTCCACCGTGCCGGCCGCCTGCTGCCGCCGGATGGCCGCCGCGGGGTCACCCGCCGCGGCCAGCGCCCCCTCCTCCCGGTGCTGCACCAGGGCCTCGAGCAGGCGGCGCACCGGGCGCAGCGCCTCGACGCCCCGCCGCTCCGAGGCGGCGAACTCGATGGCCTTGTTCTGTTCGTTGACCAGCTGGAAGAGAAGCACCGCCACCGGCACCATGAACACCAGGGCCACCAGCGTGAGCTTCTGCCACACCTTCATCTGCTTCAACATGGATCCGGCTCCTGGTTCCGCGGGCGGGCCGGGCCGGCCCGTGGGGCAAACGGTGAAGACTCAGGCAATACCCGGGGCGTCCGCGGGCGCCGGACGGAGGGCCGCCAGCAGGCGCTCCCCCTCCAGCAGGACCACGGGCCGACCCTCGACCAGAAAGGCACCACTCGCCAGGTGCACCACCGCCGGCGACAGGGCCGGCGGCAGGGCGCACAGCGCGTCCATCGGCAGCAGGCCGGCGATGGCCTCGACGGCCAGGCCGACGTCCTGCGCGCCATCCTTGAGCACCACCACGGGCGCGACGGGCAGGGGCACCCAGGGCCCATGGCCCAGCAGCGGCGCCGGGTCCACCACCGGCAGCAGCAGGCCCCGCAGGCTGGCCACGCCGCGGATCTGCGGGGGCATGCGGGGCACCGGCGTGAGCCGCGGCAGCATCGCCACCTCACGCACCATGGTCACCGGCAGCGCGTACGCCGTCCCCCCACAGCGGAACACGCACGCGCGCGGCGCGACGACCGGCGCGACGGCGACGGGCGCGGCCGCGACCGGTTCGGCGGGGAGCGCGGTCACGCGGCGCTACTTGACCACCCGGCGCACCGCGCCGAGCAGCTGGTCCGGGGTGAACGGCTTGGCGACGTACTCATTCGCGCCCTGGCGCATCCCCCAGGCGCGGTCGGTCTCCTGGTTCTTGGACGTCACCATCACCACCGGCACGCCCTTGGTCTGGTCCTGGCGCCGCAGCGAGCGCAGTACCTCGTACCCGTTCCGCTTGGGCATCACCACGTCCAGCAGGAGCACGTCCGGCTGTTCCGTGGCCACGCGGGCCTCGGCCTCCCCCGGGTCAGAGATCGCCACCACCTGGAACCCGGCGCCCTTGAGCACCGATTCCATCACCTGAATCTCGGAGAACGAGTCGTCGACGATCATCACCTTGGCCATGCGAGGACTCCCCGCGCCGGACCCGGCGCGCGCGCCATTCGGCGCCTGACACTTGAGTGACGGTTGTGCTAGGCGGACGGGTGTGGCGAATACAAGTCCCATGCCGGAAGAGTTTGCCGGCCCTGGAGGCACGGAACATCTCCATGCAGAACAACGACTTACGAAGCGCCTTGGGACGGGCTTGATCGCCCGGGAGACGGGGGACCGACGGGGGGGCGAACGGAAGGCCGCGGGAGTATCGGCAGGACGCGCGAGGAACTTGAGCCCGGGGAGCCCGGGCGGGGGGGACCTACTCCGGCTGGTACGCCAGCACCTGCTCGTACAGCGCCAGGTGCCGCTCGGCCATCAGGCGGCGGGTGAAGTACTTCTCCACCCGTGCCCGGCCGGCATCGCCCATCTTCTCCCGCAGGAAGGGATCACGCGCCATGGTGTCCAGCGCCTCGGCCAGCGAGCGCACGTCGTGGACCGGCACCTCGAGCCCGGTCTCCCCCGGCACGTTCACCTCCCGCACGCCCGTGGGCACGGCGGTGGTGATGACCGGCCGGCTCGCCGCCATCGCCTCCAGCACCACCAGGCCGAACATCTCGTCCACGGTCACCGAGGGCAGCACCAGGAAGTCCGCCTCCGCCATCCGGCGGGGGAGGTCCTCGTCGGGATACTCCCCGTAGAACCGCACCCGGTCGGCCAGCGCCAGGGCCTGCGTGAGGGTCTTGAGCCGCGGCCCGTCCGGCCCCACGCCCACGATGTCGAGCCGGAGATCGGGCACCCGCTCCAGCGCCCGCAGCAGCACGTCGATCCCCTTGAACTTGACCAGCCGACCGATGAACAGCGCCCGCGGCGGCGTGTCGATCGGGCGGCGCGGCACGTCGGCCCAGCGCTCCTCGTCGATGCCGAAGGGGATGACCTCGGTCTTGTGCTCGAACCCCTCGAGCTCCTCCGACAGCGCCAGGTGGGCCCGGCTCGGCACCACGATCGCGGCGGCACGGCGCAGCACCGCCCGCGCCATGAAGTGAGTGCCCGGCTTCTTGCCGTCCTGGTGCTGGGTCACCACCAGCGGGGTGCGGCGGCTGCGGAGGAGGCTGGCCACGTCGGCCAGCGGGTGGGGATGATGCAGGTGGATGATGTCGGCCCGCCGCCGCGCGGCCGCCAGATAGCCCGGCGCGATCTCCTGCGAACCGAGGGCGCCGAAGGAGAAGACCCGCGTCACCGTGGAGCGCTGCCGCCCCCCCACCCGGCCCCCCACCCGGCTCTCGACCGCCACCACGGCCACCTCGTGGCCCTCGGCGGCCGCGCCCTCGGCGAGGTCCTGGACCACGCGTTCCATGCCGCCGGATCGGGGCCAGTAGTACTTGGCAAGATGGAGGATACGCATAAGCGTGGCCGCAACTTGGGTGGCCCGGGGAGATGTGTCAACGGAAGCCGCCGGGTATATTCTCCCCCCGCATGCTCGCCCTCTGCTACGGCACGCGACCCCAGGTCATCAAGGCCAGCGCCCTCCGCCCCGCCCTCGCCCGGCTGGGCCGGGTGCACGCCGTGGACACCGGCCAGCACTACGACCACGCCCTGAACGCCCTGCTCTACGAGCAGCTCGGGGTGGCCCCCCCGGACGAGTTCCTCGAGGTGGGCTCGGGCAGCCACGCCGAGCAGACCGCCCTCATCCTGACCCGCGCCGAAGCGGTCCTGGCCCGCCTCACCCCCCGGGCCGTGGTGGTCATCGGCGACACCAACTCCACCCTCGGGGTGGCGCTCGCCGCCGCCAAGCGGCGCATCCCCGTGGTGCACGTCGAGGCCGGCCTCCGGGCCCAGGACCGCCTGATGGCGGAGGAGCTCAACCGCCGCATGGTCGACGCCATGGCGAGCCTGCTCCTCACCCCCTGCGCCGCCGCCACCGCACGGATGCGCCGGGAGCACCCCGGCGCCGCCGTGGTCGAGACCGGTGACGTCGCCTTCGACGTGCTCCGCGGGGTCCGGGGCCGGCTGGCCTCCCCCGGCGCGGTGGTGCCCGAGCTCCAGGGCCCGTATGTCTTCGCCACCCTGCACCGGGCTGAGCTGACCGATCGCCCCGAGGTGCTGGCCGGCGTCCTGCGCGCCCTCGGCGGCCTCGAGCTCCCCTCGGTGCTCGCGGTGCATCCCCGCACCCGCGCCGCGCTCGCCGCCAGCGGCTTCACCACGGACCGCGTGGGACGGCTGCGGCTCGTCCCGGCCGTGGGGTACCTGGAGAGCCTGGCGCTGGTGCACGGCGCCACGGCGGTGGTCACGGACTCCGGCGGGCTGCAGCGGGAGGCCTACTGGCTCGGCGTCCCCTGCATCACGGTCCGGGGCGAGACCGAGTGGGAGGAGACGGTGGCCGCGGGCGCCAACCGCCTGGTGCCGCCCGCCGCGGCGCCGGAGACCCTCGCCGGCGTGGTCGCGGCGCAGCTGGACCGGTGGTCCGCCGGGCCGCGCTGGGCGCCCGAGGCCTACGGCACCGGCCAGGCGGCCGCCGCCATCGCAAACGCGGTCGAGGCCCTGCTCACGGCGCCCGACGGCCGGGCCGCCGAGCCGACCGGCCGCCGAGCCGACCGGTAACCCGCCATGCGCGCCATCATCGCCAGCCACACCTACATCGACCCCGCCACCCGGGGCAAGCTCCGCGCCCTCACGGGGCTCGGCGTCACGCTCTCGGTGGCCGTGCCGGCGCGCTGGTCTCCCTCGGCGCGCGGACCGCTGCTTTCCGCCTCGTGGGGGAACGACGGCGGCATCCGCATCATCCCGATCCCCGTGGCCGGCGACCGGGGTGAGTCGGTGACCTGGAAGGCCAGCGACCTGCACCGCCTCTTCGCCGACTTCCGGCCCGACATCATCCAGGTGGAGGCCGAGCCGTGGACGCCGCTCGCCGCCACGGCCACGGGCCGCGCCGCGCGGCTGGGGATCCCCACCACGCTGTTCGCCTGGGAAAGCGTGCCCCGGAGCTTCGGCTTCATGGAACGGTGGCGCCGCACCCGCACCCTGGGCCGTACCCGGGCCGTGATCGGCGGTAACCGCCTGGCCGCCGACCTGCTCTCGCGCGAGCGCCCCGGCGTGCCCGTGGCCGTGATCCCGCAGGTGGGCCTCACCCCGCCGCTCGAGGTGGTCCGGCCGGACCATACCGAGCTCGCCATCGGGTTCGTGGGTCGGCTGATTCCGGAGAAGGGGCTCGATTCGCTGTTCCGCGCCTGCGTGAAGCTGCTGGGCCGGTGGCGGCTCACGGTCGTCGGCAGCGGGCCGGCACAGGAGTCGCTCGAGCAGCTGGCCGAGCGGCTGGGCATCGCCAGCCGGGTCACCTGGCGCGGTCCCGTGCCCGCCGGGGAGCTGCACCACCTCTGGCGCGAGCTCGACTGCCTGGTGGTGCCCTCCCGCACCACGCCCCAGTGGGTGGAGACCTTCCACCCGGCCCTGGTCGAGGCGATGGGCCACGGGGTGACCGTCGTCGGCACCGACTCCGGCGCGCTCCCCGAGCTGATCGACACCGCCGGGCTGGTGGTACCCGAGGACGATGTCGGCGCCCTCACCGCGGCCCTGCAGCACCTCTCCGACGCCCCGCGTGACCGGGCCCGCCTGGGCCGGGAAGCGCGGCTGCGCGTCATGGCCGAATTCGTGGACGACGCCGTGGCGCGCCGCACCCTCGAGTTCTGGGAACGGGTGCTCTCCACCAAGCCGTAGCAGGCCACCGGACCACCCCGGGCGCGGTCAGTCGCGCCCGCGGAAAGCGTGGTTGACCCGGTCCGGGAAGCCGGGCATCTTCCCGCCATGTCGAGAATTCACCGGTGGTTCCGGCTCCTCCCGCTCGGCGCCTCGCTCGCACTCCTCGCCTCCCTGCCGCTCACGGCCCAGGTGCCCACGGGGGCGCTGCCCTCCCCGGGCCAGGCGCAGCAGCTGCTCCAGACCCGGCCCGACCTGGTGCGCCAGCTCCGGGAGCGGATCGGGACCTCGGGGCTGACGCCCGAACAGATCCGCGCGCGGCTCCGCGCGGCGGGATATCCGGAAGACCTCCTCGACCCCTACCTGGCCGGCGCCGATACCACCCGCAAGCTCAACCCCGGCACCGACATTCTCGAGGCCACCCGGGTGCTGGGGCTGGTGAGCGCCGAGGACGCCGAATCGCTGCTGGTGCTCACCGACTCCGCCATCAAGCTGGCCGACTCGCTCCGCGCCGACTCCCTCTCGGATACCACCAGTACCCTGCAGGTCTTCGGGCTCAAGCTCTTCCGCCGCTCACTGACCGTCTTCTCCCCGGAACTGTCCGGGCCGGTCGACGCCAACTACCGGCTCGGCCCGGGCGACGGGCTGGTGCTGATCCTCACGGGTGATGTCGAACTGGCCCACGAACTCGTGGTCACCCGCGAGGGCTTCATCGCGATCCCGCAGGTGGGCCAGCTCTACGTGTCGAACCTGACCCTGGGCCAGCTCGAGGACCTGCTCTACACCCGCCTGGGACGGGTGTATTCCGGCGTGCGGCGGGGCGCAGGGGCCACGACCCGGTTCAACGTGACCGTGGCGCGGCTGCGCACCGTGCAGGTATTCGTCACCGGCGACGTGGCGCGGCCCGGCTCCTACCAGATCTCGGCCGCGGGCACGGCGCTGAGCGCGCTCTACGCGGCGGGCGGCCCCACCGAGAACGGCAGCTTCCGCCACGTGGAGATCCGCCGCGGCGGCCGGCTCCTCGACTCGCTGGACCTGTACGACTACCTCCTCCGCGGCGACAACAGCCGCGACGCGCGGCTCGAGAACGGTGACGTGATCTTCGTGCCGGTACGCGGCACCCAGGCCAAGGTCACCGGTGCGATCATCCGCCCCGCCATCTACGAGCTCAAGCCCACCGAGTCGCTGCGCGACCTGCTGCAGTCCGCCGGTGGCTTCGAGGCCACTGCCCTACGCCGCCGGGTACAGGTGGACCGCATCCTGCCCCCGGCCCAGCGGGCGCCCGGCGGGCGCGATCGGGTGGTGCTCGAGATCGGCGCGGACCAGTTCGAGGATGGGCGGGGCCCCGCCTTCGCGATGGCGCCCGGCGATTCCGTGACCGTCTTCGAGGTGGCTGAGCGACGGCGCGAGGTGGTGATGGTCAACGGCAACGTGTGGACGCCCGGCGCCATCGGCTTGGGCACCGGCATGCGGCTCTCCGACGCCATCCGCCTCGCTGGCGGGCCCAAGCCGGATGTCTACCTCGACCAGATCGCCATCAGCCGCCTGCAGCCCGACTCCACCCGCCGCCAGCTGCGCAGCGCCTTCCGCGATTCCACCGGCGCGGTCACCGACGACCTGCCGCTCGCCGAAGACGACGAGATCACCGTCTTCTCTCGCTCGTCCTTCCGGCCCCTGCGCTACGTGGCCATCACCGGCGCGGTCCGCCGGCCGGGCCGGGTGCCGTACCGCGAGGGCCTCACCCTGCGCGACGCGCTGCTCCAGGTCGAGGGCCTGACCGAGGATGCCCTGCTGACGGAGGCCGAGGTGGCGCGGCTCCCGGATGCTGCCCTGCGCGCCACCGGCCAGGTGGCCACCACCTTCCGGGTGGCGCTCGATTCGACCTACGTCTTCGACCGCGGGCCGGCGGGCCGCTACCTGGGCCCACCGGGCGTCGGGGCGCCGGCCGCGGGCGCGGCGGAAGTGGCGCTGCAGCCCTACGACAACGTGCTCATCTTCCGGCAGCCCGACTGGGAGCTGCAGCGGACCGTCTCGCTCACCGGGCAGGTGCGCTACCCCGGCCGCTACGCCCTCACCACCCGGACCGACCGGCTCCTCGACCTCATCAACCGCGCCGGGGGCCTCACCAAGGAGGCCTATCCGGCCGGCATCAAGTTCTTCCGCACCTCCGACCGCGGCGGCCGGATCGGCGTGGACCTGCCCCGGGTCATCGCCGACCCGAAGTTCCGCGACAACCTGATCCTCTCCGAGGGCGATTCCATCATCATCCCCGAGTACGTCCCGGTGGTGTACGTGCGCGGCTCGGTCAACGCGCCCACCGCGGTGACGTACGTGAAGGGCCAGGGCATGGGGTACTACGTGAACGCGGCGGGCGGCTACAAGCGCGACGCCGACCGCAACCGGGCCTACGTGACCCAGCCCAACGGCAAGGTGGAGAGCGTGAAGAAGCGGTGGAGCTGGCTGCCGGATGACATCCCGGAGCCGCTGGCGGGCGGGTCGATCTACGTGCCGGAGCGGGATCCCACGGACAAGAAGGACTGGCTGGGCTTCGCGGGGTCGATCGCCCAGATCCTGGCGAGCCTGACGACGGTCATCGTGGTGGTGCTGCGGACCAAGTAGGGCCTATGTCTCACTCCTCGCCGCGCAGCCGCTTGCCGCTGTCGCGGCGCCGTGCATCCTGGCGCACCGGCATCCCCGCGAGCGAGGGCTCGTAGTCGGGCACCAGTCGCTTGAGCAGCCCGCGCAGGTCTTCGGCGGCCCACCCTTCCTCCGCCGCCTGGATCAGGTCGCCCACCACGGTACTCACCCCCACCGGCAGCGCGGCGTTGCGGGCCCGGAGCACCTTGGGGTGCTCGGTGGGGCTCGCGTGCTCCGCGTCGAAGAACAGCTCCTCGTACAGCTTCTCGCCGGGCCGGGTGCCGCTGAAGCGGATCTCCACGTCGCGGCCCACTTCCTTGCCCGAGAGCCGGATCAGGTCCGCGGCCAGGTCCGCGATCTTCACCGGCTCGCCCATGTCGAGCACGAACACCTCACCGCCCTTCCCGAGGGCCCCGGCCTGCAGCACCAGCTGCACCGCCTCCGGGATGGTCATGAAGTAGCGGCGCATCTCGGGGTGGGTCACCGTCACCGGCCCCCCCGCGGCGATCTGCTTGAGGAAGGTGGGCACCACGCTGCCCCGGCTGCCCAGCACGTTGCCGAAGCGCACCGCGGCAAAGTTCCGGCCCCGGTCTTCCGCGTACGACTGCACGATCTGCTCCGCCACCCGCTTGGTCGCGCCCATCACACTGGTGGGCCGGACCGCCTTGTCGGTGGAGATGAGCACCAGGTGGGCGGTGCCCGCGCTGGCCGCGGCCGTCACGACGTTGCGCGTGCCGAGCACGTTGTTCAGGATCGCCTCGGCGACGTTCTCCTCCATGAGCGGCACGTGCTTGTGGGCCGCGGCATGGAATACCGTGAAGGGACCGAAGCGATCGAAGATGGCACCCAGCCGCGCCCCCTCCTTCACATCGGCGATGATGCACTCGAGTGGTATGTGCGGGAAGCGTTCGCGAAGCTCCTGCTGGATGCCGAAGATCGAGTTCTCCCCGTGGCCCAGCAGCACCAATCGTGCGGGTTCGATGGCGCACACCTGGCGGCAGAGCTCCGAGCCAATCGAGCCGCCGGCGCCGGTCACCAGCACCACCCGCTCGGTCACCAGCCCCTGCACCTGCCGAAGGTCGATCTTCACCGGCTCGCGGCGCAGCAGGTCGTGAATCTCCACCTGCCGCAGCGCAAAGGGATCGAACCGACCCGACAGGATGTCACTGAGGCCAGGAAGCGTCCGGGTCCGCACCCCGGCATCGGACGCCGCGCGCACCAGTTCACGGACCACCGTGCCGGGCGCGGTGGGCATGGCGATGAGGATCTCGCCGACCGCATGCTCACGGCACACCCGCGCGGTATCGGCCAGCCGCCCCAGGACGGGAAGGCCGTGGAGCTTGTGGCCCTGCTTGGCCGGGTCATCATCCACGAACCCCACCGGGATCAGCCCGGTCTCGCCGTGGCTCTTGAGCTGCTTCACCAGGAACCCGCCGGCCTGCCCCGCCCCGGCGATCAGCACCCGGCGGGCACTCCCGCTCCTGCCGGCCCGATGCCACTCCAGCGACCGGACGATGAGCCGCGGCAGGGCCACCAGCACGCCGGTGAGCAGCGCGTCGTTGGCGAGGACCCCGAGCGGCACGCGCAGCGGGATGAGCCCGAGGCCCGGCAGCACCAGGGCGCCGAGCACCAGGCTGAGCAGCCCGGAGCTGGCCGAGGCCGCGACGATGACTTCGAGTTCGGAGATGGAGGCGAAGCGCCACAGCCGCCGGTACAGCCCGAAGGCGTACAGCAGCAGCATCTTGCAGGGGAGCACGCAGGCCAAGTACCAGACGGCTATGCCGCGGTACTCCGCCGGCCAGGCCCAGCCCTCGAACCGGAGCGTGAACGCCAGCAGCGTGGCCAGCGGCACGAAGGCCAGGTCGAGCACCAGCAGGTGCCGGTTCCGGAATCCGTTCCGAATGGTATTGCGCATGTGACCTGAATGTAGCCCACGGGTAGGGGGAGTCAATTGAAAGCGGTTTCATGACTTAGATGCCCGACCGGCACCCGGGTAAGGCCCCGGATCCTCGAGGCTGCCGCCTTGCTCCGCGCCCGCGTTCCCCCTAAGCTCCGGCGCCCCCCACGCCTACCCGGAACCATGGCCCACGCTGGCGCTGGCCCCCGTTTCAGACACCTGCCCGATGGGGCCTGGCATGAGGCTTCGGCAGCGGAGCCAGCCCTGGCGGCGCCTGGGGTGCGCCCGGCGGACCTCGCCGCCGCCGGTCCCGGCCTGCACCTCGAATTGCCGCCTGGGGGCGTCGGGAGCGCCAACCTTCCCGCGCTCCTCGCGGCCGTGCGCGCCACGCCGGATCGGGTAGTGGCCCTGGAGGGAACCGATGCACCGCGGGCGTGGCTCGGTGCTGAGCCTCCCGGGGCCGCCCCGCGCCGCCTCGGGGGTGCGCTGCGCCCCACGACCGCCCTCCTCGACCGCGACGGCACCATCAACGTGGACCGGCACTACCTTGCCGATCCGGCCGGGGTCGAGCTCCTCCCCGGGGCCGCCCGGGGCCTCCGCCTCATGCAGGAGGCCGGCGTGGCGCTGGTGGTCATCACCAACCAGAGCGGTGTCGCGGCCCGCCGCATCACGCTGGCAGCGCTCGGGGCGGTGCGGGGGCGGCTGGAGGAGCTGCTCGGGGAGGCCGGCGTGCAGCTCACCGGGACGTACGCCTGCATCCACGGCCCCGACGAGGGCTGCCCCTGCCGCAAGCCGTCCGACCTGCTGGCACGCCAGGCCGCCGCGGAACATGGCCTCGACCTGGGCCGCGCCATCGTCGTGGGCGACAAGGCCAGTGACCTGGCCCTCGGCCACCGCCTCGGGGTCCCCACGTTCCTCGTCACTTCGGGCTATGGCCAGGCCACCCTGGCGGCGCGCGCGGTGGTGCCGGACTTCGTGGTGGACAGCCTCGAGGCGGTGGCGCGGATCTGCACCCACCCCGCGGGGGTTCCCCGCACACTTTCACCGTGAAGGAGTCACGGATGCCGGCTGAATCCCCGCTCGCGGGAACGGTCCGCGAGTACCTCGAGCGCAGCGCCGAGGTGAAGCGCGCCGCGGCCTCCGCCTGCGCGGAGGACATCGCCCGGGCCGCGGAGCTGGTGGTGGCCTGCTACCGGGCGGGAGGCAAGGTCCTCTTCTGCGGCAATGGCGGCAGCGCGGCGGACTGCCAGCATCTCGCCGCGGAGCTGGTGAGCGCCCTCAATCACGACCGGCCGCGCCGGGCCCTGCCGGCGCTCGCGCTCACCACGGACACCTCGTTCCTCACGGCGAACGCCAACGACTTCGGCTTCGAGCACGTGTTCGAGCGGCAGGTGGAGGCACTGGGGCAGGCGGGCGACGTGCTGGTGGGCATCACCACCAGCGGCAACTCACCGAACGTGCTGCGGGCCCTGGAGCGCGCCCGCACGCAGGGGGTGAGCACCATCCTCTTCAGCGGGGGGAGCGGCGGAGAGGCGCGGGCGCTGGCCGACGTGGCGGTGCTGGTGCCGAGCACCGAGACGCAGCACATCCAGGAGGTGCATATCGCGGCGGGGCATGTGGTGTGCGCGCTGGTGGAGGAGCGGCTCTTCCCCTTGGCGTAGGGCCCCGGCGCTAGCGGTCGCAGGCCGCCCGGTGATCTGGGACCCGGTCGATATCAGACCGGACCCGGGCGCAGACAGCCCTGTCCCCCGGGTCGACGTCACCATCCCCGTCACTATCGCCGACCGGACGGACCGCAAACGCCTGAGTATACACCACGCTCCCGCTCAGGTCGCCGATCTCCGCCCGTACATACGTACTACCCGCAGGAAACTGCGAGAAGGGCAGCATTGGCCCGGCGGCGATGACCTGGCCGTTGGCCACCCACGCCACGCTCCCGGTGGTGTACACCGTGACATCCTCCCCACCCACCCGGA
>JAXLXY010000018.1:0-45547 GCA_046327715.1 Gemmatimonadales bacterium | reverse complement strand
GAGGCCGCTGGGCGGCCCGGGCTGGGCCAGCTCGTCGAAGCCGGGGCCCACGTCCACTGCCACCACGAGGCGGGCCGGGGGGATCGCCGCCGCCTCGAGCGGCACCACCGCCCGCAGCCCGCCGTCGGCGTAGCGCCGCCCCCCGATCTCCGCCGGCGGCAGGAAGAGCGGCAGGGCGCAGCTGGCGTAGAGGGCGTCGAGCAGCGGCACCTCGCGGCCGCCGTCCCCGAACAGCGCCAGCTCCCCGTTGTCGAGCGCCACCGCGGTGACGGTGAGCGGGTGCGCCAGCTCCCCGAAGCGGCGGGCCGGCACCAGCCGGGCCAGCGCGGCGCGGAACGGCTCCGCCTTGAGCAGGGACCGGGCCCAGAGCCCCTTGAAGATGGCGAAGGGGTCGGTCTGCACGATCTCGCGCTCGCCCAGGGTGGCGATCCTCTCCAGCGCCTGCGGCGCGCTCACCCCGCAGGCAAAGAGCGCCGCGAACACCGAGCCCATCGAGGTGCCGAAGAAGCGGGTGGGGACGAGCTCCGCCTCCTCCAGCGCGCGCAACGCGCCGATGTGCGCCGCCGCCTTGGCGCCGCCCCCGCCGCAGACGAGGGTGATGCCCGGCGCGGTCACCGCTTCCGCTCCTCCCGGTGGCGACTCGCCCGCTCGTGCCGGGCCTGCTCCTCCGGCGTCTCCGGCACCAGCCGGGGCACCCGCCGCGGCTGGCCTTGGTCGTCGATGGCCACGAAGACCACCCGCGCGGTGTGGGTGTGCCGCCGCTCGCCGCTCGCCACGTTCTCGGAATAGACCTCGACCGAGACGTCCATCGAGCTGTTCCCCACGTAGTCCACGGTGGCGTGGCAGGTGACCAGCGCCCCCACGGGAATCCGTTCCTTGAAATCCACCCGGTCGAAGCTCGCCGTCACCGCCGGCCCCCCCGCGTGGCGGATCGCCGCCACCGCCGCCGCCTGGTCCACCATCGCCAGCAGGTGCCCGCCGAAGAGGTCCCCCAGCACGTTCTGCATGTGCGGCATGACGAGCGTGGTCAGCTCGGCCTTGCTGAAGGACATCGGGTGGGAGGGAGTCATGGGGCGTGAGGGGAAGGGGAAAGGGGGAAAAGGGAAAAGGGAAAAGGGAAGCGGAACCGCAGTACCGTCTTACCGCCTAACCGCCCAACCGCCCAACCGCCTAGTAATCCACCGGCCTCAGATAATACTCCCCGATCGCCGTCTGCGAGAGCATGGCGACCGTGGGGAGGCGGCGCTTCCAGTGGGTGGATTCGAGGCGCCGCTCCACCAGGGCCACCTCCTCCGCGGTGAAGCCGCGGGGCACGATCTGCTCGGCGTGATAGCCCTGCAGCAGCCAGTGCAGGATGACATCGGCGCGCGGATAGGAGATGCCGAAGTCGGCCTCGTCGGTCTGGCCGCGGATCAAGTCGGCGCTGGCCGGCTTGGTGACGATGACGTCGGGGACGCCGAGGTGCCGGGCGAGGGCCCAGACCTGGCTCTTGAAGAGGTCGCCGATGGGATTGACCGGGGGGCTGTCGTCGGCGTGCCAGGTGAAGTAGCCGAAGAGCCGCTCGGTCTTGTTGCCGGTGCCGAGGGGGAGGGCGCCGAGCTCCACGGAGAGATCGAAGAGGGTGATCATGCGCATCCGGGCCATGACGTTCCCCCGGCGGGCGGGGCTCGAGTCGCCGCCGACCGCCTGCACGATGCCGTCCACGCCGGCGGAGATGTCCACGGTGCGGCTGGGGATGCCGAGCTGGTCGATGACCAGCTGCGCGTGGGCCAGGCTCTCGGGGCTCGAGGTGCGGTACGGCATGCGGACGGCGGTGACGTTCTCCCGGCCGAGTGCCTCGACGGCCAGGAAGGTCACCAGCGCGCTGTCCACGCCGCCGGAAAGCCCGATCACCGCCTTGCCGAACTTGCGCCGGCGGGTGAGCTCGTCGCGCAGGAACTCCACCAGCCACTTCCGGGTGAGCTCGGGGTCGATGGCGAGGGGGTCGGAGGGGGAGACGGGAGAGGGGGGTACCCGGCGGTTTGGCGGTTCGGCGGTACGGCGGTTCGGGGCAATGGTCGACGACGGTGCGGCGCCCTCCGGTGCCCCGCCGGGGCGAACCGCCGAACCGCCCAACCGCCCGTCCCCCAGCAGGTGCGGCAGCCGGAGCTGCAGGTCGGAGAGCAGCGGCGCCTCGGCCCGGGCGCGGGTGATCTCATCGAAGTCGAGCGCCACCGGCACCGTGGCGGGCTCGAACAGCGGGGCCTGCAGCAGCACCGTGCCCCGCGGCCCCGCCACGATCGAGCCCCCCGCGAACCCCTTCCCCCCCTCGAACCCCACCAGGTGCGACACCACCACGTACACCCCGTGCTCCTCGGCGATCCCCTGCGCCAGCCGGTCCCAGCGGTCGAGGTTGGCGGGGCGGGAGCCGCCGGCGCGCGGCGCGAGGCCCCGGGCCGGCGTGGCGCTCGGCACCAGGATCACCTGCGCGCCGTCCAGCGCCGCGAGGGTGGGCGCCAGCGAGTGCCAGGCATCCTCGCAGACCAGCATCGCCGCCCGTCCGAACCGGGTGTCGAAGGCCTGCACGGAGCGGCCCGGCTCCACGAAGCGCTCCTCGTCGAAGACACCGTAGGTGGGCAGGAACACCTTGCGATGGACGTGACGGATGCCGGCGTCGGCGCCGCCCAGGCTGGCGTACAGCGCAGAGTTGTGCAGGTGGCTGTTCCAGACCTCGTAGAAGCCCACGCACACCTCGAGCGGCGGGGCGCCGCTCTCCCGGTGCACCCGCGCCAGGTCCTCGAACAGCCGCTCCGCCGGAAGCGCCAGCTCCTGCACCCCGCCCTCGAGGAAGTACCCGGTGAGCGCGGCCTCGGGAAAGACCACCAGCGCCGGGGGCTCGTCCCAGGCCGCGACGGCGCGGAACACCTCGCCGGCCCGCGCGAGATTCGCGGCGTACTCGCCCTTGTCGGGCCGGAACTGCGCGATGGCGATGGGGAGCATGGGGGGGAAGATAGCAGGCGGTTGGGCGGTTGGGCGGTTGGGCGGTTGGGCGGTTGGGCGGTTGGGCGGTTGGGCGGTTGGGCGGTTGGGCGGTTGGGCGGTTGGGCGGTTCGGGAACCAAAGGGAGCGAGGGGGGGCCCGCAAGGCGGGCGTCCGACGGGGCGGAGGGGTGGGGCGGGACTGGGCGTCCGCCGCGCGGGCCACCCCGAGCGATCCTCGGCGCTAGCGGCCGGCCAGTGGCGTCCCCAGGGCAAACCCCGCCGCGGTGGCAGCCAGCGACAGCACGACGCTTCCGCCGACATAGGCCAGGGCCTTGCCCCACTGCCCATCCTGCATGAGGGTCACCGACTCGGCACTGAAGGTGGAGAACGTGGTGTAGCCGCCGCACAGCCCCACCGTGAGGAAGGCGCGCCCCTCGGCGCTCAGGGACGGCGGATGGCTGGCCCAGCGGAGCAGGAAGCCCAGCAGCAGCGACCCCGAGATGTTGACCAGGAGGGTCCCGGTGGGGAAGCCGGGGCCGGACAGCCGCTGGACCCACCCGCCCACGAGGTAGCGGAGCACGCCGCCGACGGCGCTGCCCAGTGCGATGTACCAGATCATGCCGGGAGTCCTTAGTTTACCGCCCCATGACGACCTTCGATGCCATCCAGGGCGTGCTCAACGCCTGCCAGGCCCTGCCGACCGTCCTGACCGGCGGCCAGCCCGACCTCCAGCACCTCGACGCACTCCGGGAGGCCGGCTGCGCCGTGGTGCTCGACCTGCGCGCCCCGCACGAGCCGCGGGGCTACGACGAGGCGCGGGAGGTGGCCGCGCGCGGGATGCAGTACGTGAACATCCCGGTCGGGACGACGCCGCTCAGCGACCAGCTGATGGCCGGGATCCTCGACGTGCTCCGCCGCCACGCGGGGCAGACCATCTTCTTCCATTGCGCCAGCGCCAACCGGGTGGGCGGGGCGCTCCTGCCGCACCTGGTCCTCGACCACGACATGGAGGAGGACGATGCACTGGCGATCGCGCGCCGGGTGGGGCTGCGGGCCCCGGAACTCGAGCTGTGGGGGCTGGACTACGCCCGGCGCCACCGCCCGGGGCACCAGGCCTAGCGCCGGTCCCAGTAGAGCCGCATCTCGGTGATCTTGCCGCCCTCGGTCTCGCAGAACATCGCGCCGCGGGCGTCCACCCACTCGCCGGTGCGGCGGCGGCGGAAGGTGCACTTGAACTCGGTGGCGAACCACGGGCCGACGACGAAGACCTCGCCGGCGGTGAAGGTGATCTCCGACTGGTGCAGCGGGACGTCGGCCCAGTAGCCGCGCACCGCGTCCATTCCCCGCAGCGGCTCGCTGAAGGGCGTCTCCTGGAACACCGGCTCCGCCGCGAAGACGCCCATCATCACGTCGACCTTCCCCCTGGCCCAGCCGCGGCCGAATTCGTCCACCAGGGTCCGGCCCAGCGCGCGGATGTCACCCGTGCTGTCAGTCATGCGTGGCACTCACTCCATGGGTATGATTCGGGACCGCTCATGGCCCCGAATCTACATGCGCTGCTGGTCCTCTGCGCGACCCTCCAGGCCCCGCCCTGCCCCCCCGAGGCCGGCCGCCTCGTGGCGGCGGGCTGGATCGCCTACCGGTCCGATTCGATCGCCGTGGCGGCGGCGCGGTTCCGGGAGGCCGACCGGCTGTGCGACGGCCAGCTGGACGCCAAGGTCGGGCTGGGCTACGCGCTGCTGCGGCAGGACCAGGCGGGCGCGGCCGATTCGCTCTTTGCGCTGGTCACCCGGGGCGACTCGCTGAACGGCGACGCCTGGGACGGCCTGGTGCTCACCCGCTGGCGCCGCGGCGACCGCGCCGGCGCCCTCGCCGCCGGCCGCCGCGCCCTCCGGCTCCACCCCGACAACGCCACCACCCGCGACCTGCTGGCCCGGATCGACCCCGACTGGGACCGTCCCGCCGCCCGCCCGCCCGCGCGGCGGCCCGCCTCCCTCCGGGTGGACGCGCGGGTGCGGGGCGACTTCTTCGAGGTCCCGGCGGCCGGCGGCTGGCGCCGGTTCTACGTGAACGGCGTGAACCTGGGGGTGGCGCTGCCGGGGAAGTTCCCCTCGGAGTTTCCCCCCGACTCCGCCACCTATGCCGGGTGGTTCGGCCTGATCGCGGGGATGCACGCCAACACGCTGCGGCTCTACACCATCCTCCCGCCCGCGTTCTACCGGGCGCTGCGCGCCTGGAACCGCGCCCACCCCGCCGCGCCGCTGTGGCTGGTGCACGGGGTGTGGACCGAGCTGCCGCCGGAGCACGACTTCACCGACGGCGCGTGGGTGGCGGAGTTCCAGCAGGAGATGCGCCGGGTGGTGGACCTGCTGCACGGCAACGCGGAGATCCCGGTGCGGCCGGGCCACGCCGGGGGGCGCTACGACGCCGACGTCTCCCGCTGGACCCTGGGCTACATCATCGGGCGGGAGTGGGAGCCGTACGCGGTGACGGCGTTCGAGGCGAAGTTCCGGGGCCTGGGCGACAGCTACCACGGCCGCTACCTCGAGACCGCGGGCTTTGCGCTGCACATCGACGCCTGGATGGCGGAGCAGTGCGACTACCTGCTGCGCCACGAGGTGGAGCGCTACAACACGCTCCGGCCGATCGCCTACACCAACTGGCCCACCCTCGACCCGCTCACCCACCCCACCGAGTCCACCGGCGAGGAGGAACAGGCCTGGCGGGAGCGGGTGGGGCGGCCGGTGCCGCGCGCGCCGGCGGAGTACGAGAACGACGCCGTCGGGCTCGACGCCATGAAGGTGCGCGCCACCGCCCGGAACCCCGCCGGCTGGTTCGCGAGCTACCACGCCTATCCCTACTACCCGGACTTCATGCTGTACGACCCGGGGTACGACAGCGCCCGCTCCCGCGAGGGCCGGTCCAACTACTTCGGCTACCTGCGCGAGCTCAAGCGGCACCATCGCGGGATGCCGCTGCTCCTGTCGGAGTACGGGGTGCCCTCGAGCCGCGGCATGGCCCACCTGCAGCCGCAGGGCTGGCACCACGGCGGCCACGACGAGGTGGCGATGGCGCGCATCGACGCCCGGCTCACCCGCGAGATCCGCGAGAGCGGCGCCGCCGGCGGGATCATCTTCGCGTGGCTCGACGAGTGGTTCAAGAAGAACTGGCTGGTGATCGAATACGAGCGCCCGCTGGAGAACACCCGGCAGTGGCACAACGTCGAGGACGCCGAGCAGAACTACGGCATCCTCGGCATGTACGCCGGGAGCGATACGGCGGCGCGGCCGCTGGGTGGCCAGCCCGGGCGCTGGCGGAGCATGACCGCCCTGCCCTACCCCGCGGGGCGGGTCGGGGCGGAGGCGCGGCCGCGGCCGGTGCTGCGCGCGGGGAGCGACGAGTCGTACCTCTACCTCGGGGTGGAATTCCCCGACCTGGCCGGGCAGCCGTTTCCCTGGGCCACGGAAGACGTGATCCTGGCGCTCGACACCTACCGCCGCGACCTGGGCCAGCACGCGCTGCCGGGCGGGCTGCTCAGCGGCGAGGTCGGGTTCGAGTTCGCTGCGATCTTCCGCGACAGCACCGACGCGGAGCTCGGGATCGTGCCGGGCTACAGCCCGTACGTGGGCGGCGAGGCCATCGACCCGCTGGGCGATGACTACAGCCGCTTTGCCCGGCGCCCGGTCACGATTCCCGTGCTCGCCGACGGCCGGTTCGACTCGATGTTCGTGATCACCAACCGGGCCCGCTTTGCGCGGGACGGCCGGTTCTTCCCCGCCGCCGGCATCAACCGGGGACGGCTGCGCTACGGCACCACCGCGCAGTCCACCCTCAGCGACTGGCACTGGGACCGGGCGGCGGGGATGCTGCAGCTGCGGCTGCCGTGGAACCTGCTCAACGTGAGCGACCCCTCCACCGCGACCCTGCTGTTCGAGGACCGCGCCGACGGCGACCTCGGCACGGTGCGGAGCGACGGGTTCCGGTTCGGCGTGGCGCGCCTGGCGGCCGCGCCCGGCGCCCCGCCGACGCTGCTGGCCACGCTCCCCGCCGTGCGGCCCGACGGCACCTGGGGCGCCGCCGACTTCCCCACCTGGGAGTGGCCTACGTGGACCGTCCCGCGCTATCATGAGCGCCTCAAGCCGGTCTACGACTCCCTGAAGGCGGTGTGGTCCAGGCCATGACGATCTCCCCGCGCCACCTGCTGCCGGCGGCCCTCCTGCTCCTCGCGGCGCCCGCGCTCCGCGCGCAGGCGGCCACCGCCGACTCGCTGTGGGCGGCGGGCGAGTACGCGGCGGCTCGGGGCGCCTACGAGCGCGCGCTGCACGACAACCCCGGCTGGGTGCGCGGCCTGTTCCGGCTCGGCATCCTCGCCGCCTGGGACGGCCGCCTCGACTCGGCCCTCGCCCTGCTGCGCGACGCGCGGGAGATGGAGCCGGCGGAGCCGGACGTGCGCGCGTGGGAGGCCAAGGTACTGGCGTGGCAGGGGCGGTACCGCGACGCCACGGTGCGCTACGACTCCCTGCTGGCGGAGCGGCCTGACCATCGCGAGGCCCGGTTCGGGCGGGCGCAGGCGTACGCCTGGTGGGGCCGCCACGCCGAGGCCGACCGGGAGTTCCGCGCGATGGTGGCGGCCGATCCCGGGGATGCCGAGGCGCTGGTGGCGCTGGCGCAGTTGCGGCAGTGGCAGGGCCGGCCCGACGAGGCAAGTCACTACGCCGCGCTGGCGCTCGCGGTGGCGCCCGAGGATCGTGCCGCGCGCGACCTCCAGCGGCAGGCGCGGGCGCTCAGCCGGCCCCGGGTGGAGGTAGTGCTCGGCTTCGGGCACGATTCCGACGATAACAACACCGCCTGGCAGACCGTCACCACCTCGCTCGTGGTGGCCGACGGCCTGCGGGGGTTCGCGGGGGTCGGCGCGCTCGAGGCCAGCGACCCGGTGCAGGACGGCACCCGGGTGCACGGCGAGGTGGGCGCCACCTGGTGGCGCGGCAACCTCTCGCTCACCGGCGCGGTGGGCGCGCGGCGGCTCCGCTCGGACTTCGGCCTCGACCGCAGCGTGGCCACCGCCCGCGCGGCCCTCGGCCTGCGGGTGAGCCCCACCGCCGGCGTGGGCGTGGGATACGCCCGCTACAGCTTCGACGAGACCGCGGCGCTCATCGGCGGCGACATCGACATCAACGACCTCTCCGCCGATGGCGACGTGGAGCTGACCCGGTCGCTGTCGCTCGGGGTGGGCGGCGGGATCGGCTGGCTGTCCGACGACAACCGCCGGGTGTCGGCGGTGGTGGCGCTGACCCAGCGGGTGGCGCCGCGGCTCACGGTCGGGGTCTACGGCCGCTCGCTCAGCTACCGCGCGAAGGGCACCGGGTACTTCTCCCCCGACCGGTTCCTGGTGGCGGAAGGCCGCGCGGCCTGGACCTGGGCGGTGGCGCGGTGGGAAACGCGGCTCTCCGGCGGGCTCGGGGTGCAGCAGGTGGGGCACGGCGGCGCGGCGCAGGCCGAGGGACACCTCGAGGCCCGCGTGGCCCGGCGCTGGGCCACGATCAACGAGGTCGGGCTCGGGCTGGGCTATTCCCACAGCGCCATCAGCAGCACCACGGGCGCCTTCGACTACTACACGCTGGTCCTCAACCTCCGGCTGGGGCTGTGATGACCCTCGACGCCTACTGCACCGAGATGCGCGCGGCCACCGCGGAATTCCTGGCCACCCTCGAGGGGGTGTCCCGCTCGGAGTGGAGCTGGAAGCCCGCCCCCGACAACTGGTCGGTCTACGAGATCGCGGAGCACACCTGCACCGTGCAGCGGGGCATCGAGCGGCTGTTCAGTGCCAAGCTGCTGGGCCAGCCGCTCACCCCCGACACCCCGCAGCCGCAGCACTCCGACGAGGACATCGCCCGATTCCTCGCCGCCGGCGGCCGGCCGGTGCGCGCCCCGGAGATGGTGAACCCGAAGGGCCGCTGGAGCACGCGAGAGGAGATCGCCCAGGTGTTCACCGCCTCCACCGAGGCGCACATCGCGTGGGTCACGGCCCACGCCGACACCGACCTCAGGCGCTATGGCTCCATCCACCCGATGCTCGGCATGCTCGACGGGGTGCAGTGGCTGATCATGGTGGCCGCGCACGCCCGGCGCCACGCGCAGCAGGTGCGGGAGGTCCGGAAGCAGTACGCGGCCGCTGCCGGCTGACGCCGGGAAGCGGGAAGCGGGAAGCGGGAAGAGGGAAGAGGATGGGTGGGGCATTCCGCGCCCTCGGTCCGTTTCCCATTTCACTCTTCCCTTTTCACTTCTCCCGTTTCCCGCTTCCCGCTTCCCGCCATCACTCCACGTACGTCTCGAAGAACCCCATCCCGCTGTCGGCCACCGCAGCGCCCGCCACCATCCCCTCCAGCGTGAAGCTCCCCCGCATCTGCAGGAAGCTGCGTCCCATGGCGCCGGCGCCCATGCGGGTGGCCTGGACATCGAGGATCGTGGCGCGGACCCGGAGGGTGTCGGCGTCGCGGGCGGCGAGGAACTCGAAGCGGGCGGGGGCGGCCACCCCGCCGCGGCCGGCCAGGCGCCCGTCGTAGCGCACCACATGGGAGCGCAGGATCTGCCGGACGCCCAGCGAATCCACCAGCGCCACGAAGATCGGGGGTGCACCGGTCCGCGTGAGGGTGTCCTCGGGGGCGTACACCGCGCCGTACAGCAGGTGGAAGCGCGCGCCGCTGGCGGCGCCCCAGTCCCAGGTGACGTCGCGCCACACCCCCCAGTTGTGGTCGTGGTACGCGGGCGCGCCGACCAGCGTGCCGCACCGGTCCCCGCGGCAGATGGTCCCGCTCGCGGTGGCGGCGAGCGCGGGCACCACGTAGCCGGAGGGGGAGCTTCCTTCGCGCAACTCCACCGGCGGGAAGAACCGGTGGGGGGCGGGCACCACGGTGAGCGCCACGCGGAGCCCCCCGCCACCCGGCAGGGTGGCGCGGAGGGTGTAGCGGCCGTCCGCCTGGCGCACCGTGTTGCCGCCCAGGGTCAGGTCGGCGCGGGTGGTATCGAAGGCCACCGCATCCGACGGGAAGCTGGCGGTGTAGCGGGTGTAGCGGCCGCCGGGCTCTCGGTGCGTCACCAGCACCTGCCCGCCCCACCGGCCGGTCGGCACCGCGCCGCCGACCAGGTAGGTGATGTACCACCATTCGTCGGGGCCGGCGGCGACGTTGAAGTAGTGCCATTCACCCCAGGTCGAGTCCGGGGTGGCCGGGAGGTGGAAGCGGTCGAGTTCGTCGTAGAGCTGGCCCGGCGTGGGCGCGAGCCAGGCGGAGTCGGCGGCATGATCGTCCCAGGCGCCGGCCCGGAGGGTGAGCCCGGCGCCCAGCGCCGCGGCGCGGCTCGGGATCTCGCCGCCGGCCCGTGCCACCACGGTGCGCCCGCCGTGGCGGAGGTACACCAGCTTGTTCTCGAGCGCGGGCGAGACGGCCGCGACCCGCCCGGCGTGGCGGGCGCCGCCGAGCAGCTGGCGGGTGAGGAAGCGGGCGCGGGCGATGCCGAAGAACATCCCGCTCACCCCGCCGGTGCGCATCGCCTCGACATCGATGCCCTGCGGCAGCACCGTCACTTCCCCGCCCCCCACCAGCGACACATCCTGCGACTGCTCCAGCATGGCCTGCCCCACCGAGAGCAGCACGATCATCACCCCGACCCCCAGCCCGTACCCGAGCAGGAGGAAGAGCGAGCGGCCCTTCTTCACCAGCAGGTGGCGGAAGGCGAGGATCGTGATCATCGGGCGGTGTCGGCGGAGATCCGGCCGTCGAGCATGTGGATCACCCGGCCCGCCTCGGCGGCCAGGCGCTCGTCGTGGGTCACCACCACGAGGGTGGTGCCGTCGAGGGCCAGGCGGCGGAAGAGGTCGAGGATGCCGCGCCCGGTGGCGGCGTCGAGCTCGCCGGTGGGCTCGTCGGCCAGGATGAGCGCCGGCCGGTTGGCCAGGGCCCGCGCGATCGCCACCCGCTGCATCTCGCCGCCGGAGAGCTGGGTGGCGCGGTGGCCCGCGCGGGCGCCCAGGCCCACGTAGTCGAGCAGCTCCCGGGCGCGCGCCGCCCGCTCCCCGCGGCCAAGGCCCGCCTCGGCCATCGGCAGCTCCACGTTCTCCTGCGCGGTGAGCACCGGCAGCAGGTGAAAGCGCTGGAACACGAAGCCGAGCCGGGTGAGGCGGAGCCGGGTGAGGGCGCGATCGGGCAGCGCGCCCAGCACCACGCCCCCGATCTCCACGGTGCCGCGGCTCGGCGTGTCGATGCCCCCGAGCAGCTGCAGCAGGGTGGACTTCCCGCAGCCGCTCGGCCCCACGATCGCCGCGTAGTCCCCGGGGCGGATGGTGAGCGAGACGCCGCGCAGGGCGTGCACCACCTCGCCGTTCATCGGGTAGTCCTTGGCGAGGTCGGTGGCGATGAGCGTGCTCAGGTGGCCTCCGTGCGGAGCGTGGCCGCGATGGGCGCGCGCGCCGCGACCAGCGCGGGGTACGCCCCGGCGAGGATCCCGGTGGCCACCAGGACCAGCGCGGCCACCGCGAGGCTGCGCGGCTCGGGAACGAAGAACGAGATGGCGGCCGGGAGTCCGGGGAAGCTGGTGAGGATCCGGTCGAGGAACCGCGCCGTGAGCACGCCGAGTCCGGTGCCGAGGAGCCCGCCGATCAGCGTGAGCAGGGCGCCCTCGAGCATGACGCCGCGGACGATGGTGCCCCGCGCGATGCCGATGGCCCGCAGGGTGGCGATCTCGCCCAGCCGCTCGTTGACGGTGATGGTCATGAGGGTGGACACCAGCAGGACGGTGACGCCCAGGCTGATGACGCCGAGGATGTACGAGAGCTGGCGGAAATAGACCAGTCGCTCGCGGAAGCGGATGACCAGGTCGGCCACGCTGTTCACCTCGAGCGTGGGGAGCGCGGCCCGGAGCCGCGCCGTGGCCGCCGCGGCGAGCGTGTCGTCCATCACCCGCACTACGAAGAGCGACACCCGGTCCTCGGCACGGTTCCCCGCGAGCGACTGCAGCACCGGCACCAGGGTGCCGATCGAGGGCTGCCCGCGGTAGTCGTAGAGCCAGCGCACCGTGCCGCGGACCACCAGCCGCCGCTCGGTTCCCGCCACCGCCACCTGCGGGTCGAGCCGGCTCACCAGGGTGACCGTGTCGCCGGGCCGCGCGCCAAGCAGCGCGGCGGAGGGCGGGCTCAGCAGCAGGCCGAGGCTGTCGCCGGGGGCGAGGTCCCGGCCCTCGATCACCTCGTAGACCGCCTGTGCCGCCGGGTCGATGCCGTTGCCGAACAGCGTCACCAGGGTGTCGCCGCGGCGGGCGTACACCGCGGCGCCGAGCGCGGCACCGACGGAGGTCACCGCCGGATCGGCCGCCACCACCCGCGCCACCCCGGCGGCGCCGGGGATGGTGGCCTCGGAATCGAAGGGCAGCGTGCCCTTGGGGGAGATCCGGATCTGGTACCCCCGCCCCAGCAGCAGCTGCGCGAACGAGCGCTCGATGCCGCCGGCCAGCAGCACCATGTCGAGCAGCATGGCGGTGGTCACCATGATGCCGGCGATGGCGAGCAGGGTGCGGACCGGGTGGCGGAGGAGGTTGCGGATCATCCCCGCCCCCACAGGATCTGCGGGCTGGTCCGCACCAGGCGCCACGCCGCGAGCGCGCCGGCCAGCAGCCCGAGCCCGAGCGACAGGGCCACGCTGAAGCGGATGATGGCGGGGGTCACCACCGAGAAGACCAGGGTGGTGTCGAAGAAGCGCTGGTAATAGAGGTTGGTCATCGCGCTCGCGGCGGCGGCCAGGAGCACGCCGACCACGGAACCCACCGCGGCCACCAGGATCGCCTCGAGCAGCAGGGCCAGGAAGATGGTGAGCCGGCTGATGCCGGTGAAGCGCATGACCGCCGCGTCGCGGCGCCGCTCCTCCACCTTGAGCAGCATGATGCAGAGCAGGAAGATGGCGCTCGCCACCACCGAGATCACCGCGATGGCGTCGTGGAAGCGGCTCACCACCCGGAAGGTCTGCGACGATTCGCTGGCGATCTCGGCGGAGGGGTAGGCGCGGAAGCCGAAGGCCACGGTGTTGAGCTCCGCCGCCGCGACGGCATGCGAGACCCCGGGCCGGAGGGCCACCCCGAAGCGATCCACCCGGTCCGGGGCGCCGAGCAGCGCGGCCAGGTCGGGGAGGTGGAACCGGAGGTGGAGGTCGCGACGGGTGATGGTGGAGGGATCGGCGCTGGGCTCGTAGATGGCGACGATCACCAGGCGGCGGTCGAGCGCGCCGGCCTCCATCCCGAGCTGCACCGTGTCGCCCACCTCGGCGTCGAGGGCCGCGGCCAGGCGGCGCTCGAGGGCGACGGGAGACGGCTCGGCGGCCCGGCGGCTTGGCGGCTGGGGGAGCGCCGAGCCGTCGAGGCCGGTTGCCAGGGTCAGTGCGATCAACGCGTAGCGCTGCAGGTCCCACCTCCACACTCGAGCCGCCGAGCGAGCAATCTACCCACTCTTGGCGGGGGACCGGTTCAACGTTAGTGTAGAGTCATCCCATGACACGCTTCGAGACGCCGCGGGTATCCGTGGTTGGGGCCGGAGAGATCGGCCGGGGCTGGGCCGCGCTCTGCATCGCGGCGGGCTGGCCCATCACCATCTACGACGCCGACGCCGACGCGCTGGCGCGGGCCGCCGATGCGATCGCCGACCGGGTGGTGGCGCTGCTGCGGCTCAAGCGGGCCGACCCCGGCGTGGCGGAGACCGCGCTCAACCAGATGGTGGTGGGGCGGAGCCTGCTGCAGGCGGTCGGCGAGGCGGACTGGATCATCGAGGCGGTGCCCGACGAGCTCCAGGTCAAGGCCAAGGCGCTGCAGCTGACCGAGCAGGTGGCCCGGCGCGCGGCCATCATCACGAGCAGCGCCAGCGCCCACGGCCCCTCCGCCCTCTCCAGTCGGCTGGAGCGCCCCGACCGCTTCCTGGTGGCGCACCCGCAGACGCCGGTGGAGTTCATCCCGCTGGTCGAGGTGGTGCCGAGCCCGCACACCGATCCCGCCTGCGTGGAGGACATCCGGTTCTGGCTCAGCATGCTGGGGCGGGCGCCGGTGGTGCTCAAGAAGGAAGTGCCCGGGAACCTGGCGGGCCGGCTCTCCGCGGCGGTGTGGCGGGAGTGCATCCAGCTGGTGGTGGACGGCGTGCTGGACGTCGAGGACGTGGACCGTGCGGTCTCGATCGGGCCGGCGCTCGAGTGGGTGGCCACCGGCCCCCACCTCGACCACCACCTCGACTCCGGCCGCTGGGGGGTGGAGCTCTACCTCTCCCGGCTGTTCGCCGAGCACGAGCCGATCTGGCAGTCGCTGGCCGACTGGAAGCACCTGCCCCCCGAGGAGCAGAAGCGGGTGATCAAGCTGATCGACCGCGCCTACACCCCGCACACCGACGAGCTGCGGGAGGCCCGGCTGCAACGGCTGGTCCGGATGCTCGGCGCCATCCGGGAATAATCCGCCTTAGCGCCTGCGGAAGGCGTGCTCCACGCTCAGGTACAGGAACAGCGCGTCCTCCCCCCGGCTCGGCCCCACCCCGACGGTGTACGCCACGCCGGGCACCACCTGCCAGCCCCCCGCCCCATTGATCGCCCAGCGCACCCCGGGATTGAGCCACGCCTCCGACCGTCCTCGGGTGCGGCCGTCGCCGACCACCTCGCCGGTGCGGGCCCAGAGGGCCTCCACGAGCAGGTTGAGCCGCGGGCTGGCCGACCAGATCACACTGCCGCCGAGGAATCCCGCCAGGCTTGCCGCGACGTGGTCGCGGGTGTCGTGGGCCCGGGGGATCCAGGTGCCGCCCGCGTTGAGCACGGTGGTGAACCTGGAGGAGACCTGGAGGTTCACCGGCAGCGCCGCCTGCAGCCCGACGCCCCCGCTGCCCCGCCCGGCGGGAGCCGATCCGGTGGGGAGCAGCAGCGAGAGCCGCGGGGCCATCGCGAGCATCGCGTCCGGGCCGCCGATGGCCTGGCGGCGGTAGTTGAGGAGGATGTCCCCGAACCCGGTGGTGCCCTCGTGCAGCAGGGGGACGGTGTAGCTGAGCTGGTCGGCCAGGCCGCGCCAGGGCCACTCCTGGGTGAAGCTGGCGGCCCAGGCTCCGCCGGGGGCGCGGCTGAAGGTGCTGATGTGCTGCACCACGCCCGCGTCCTGGTTGTAGGCCTCCTCGATGAGGAAGCTGTTGTCGCGGATCGGCTCCTCCTGCGCGGCGGCCAGGGCGCGGGGCAGCAGCAGCAGCAGCAGCAGCAGTCCGAGCGTGCGCCGGCTCACGCCGGATCGCCCGGGGCGCAGAGCAGCATGCCGGCCAGGTCGTGCGCCACCACCTGCTCCTTGCGGCCGATCCGGAGCCGGAGCGGCCCGGCGAAGGGTTCCCGCGCCACCACCCGCACCCGCGCGCCGGGCACCAGGCCCGCGGCGCTGAGGTAGCGGAGCCGGTCGGCCTGGCTGGTCTGGACCCGGCGGATCTCCACCTCGGCGCCCACCGCGACCTCCGCCAAGGCCACATAGACGATCTCGGCCAGCGAACCGTCGGGGCCGGGAATCGGGTCGCCGTGGGGGTCCTCGAGCGGGTCGCCGAGGACCTTCGCCATCCGCTCCACCAGGGTGTCGGACACGGCGTGCTCCAGCCGCTCGGCCTCGTCGTGGACGGTGTCCCAGGTGTAGCCCAGGTGGGCCACGAGGTAGGACTCGATGAGGCGGTGGCGGCGCAGCATGCGGAGCGCGATGCGGCGGCCGTCGGCGGTGAGCGTGGCGCCGCGGTAGGGCTCATGCGCCAGCAGGCCCTGCTCCGCCAGCCGGCGCACCATGCCGCTCACCGAGGCGGGCGCCAGGTCGAGCGCCTGCGCCAGCTCGGTGGTGCCGGCGGTCCCGCCGCCGGCCGTGAGGTGGAAGACGGCCTTGAGGTAGTCCTCGGCCGAATGGGTGAGGATCTCGCGCGGCGCCTGTCCGGTCATGGGGCGACGAGCCTCCACAGCTGGGCCACCAGGAAGCAGGTGACGAACCCGAGCCCCAGGGGCAGGAGCACCGAGAGCACCGTCCAGCGGGTGCTGCCGGTTTCCTTGTAGATGGTGTAGATCGTGGTGCTGCACGGGTTATGGAGCAGCGAGAAGAGCATCAGGTTGATGCCGGTGAGCGCGGTCCAGCCGGCGCCGTGCAGCAGTGCGGACACGGCGGCGGGGGAGTCGAGCTCGAACATCACGCCCGCGCCCGGTCCCACCCCGGCGATCCGCGCCGTGAGCACCGTGAGCATGAGCACGGTGGGGATCACGATCTCGTTGGCGGGGATGGCCACCACGTAGGCGAGCAGGATCACGCCGTTCAGTCCGAGCAGGATGCCGACGGGGTCGAGGGCGTGCACGGCGTGGTCGGCGAGGCTGGCGCCCCCCACGTGGATGTTGCAGATGAGCCAGATCAGGGCGCCGGCCGGCGCGGCGAACACCACGGCGCGCCACAGCACGATGAGCGTGCGGTCGATGAGCGAGGTGTAGAGCGTGCGCAGGAGGCTGGGCGGCCGGTAGGGGGGCAGCTCCAGGCTGAAGGTCGTGGCCTCGCCGCGGAGCACGGTGCGGGTGAGCAGCCAGGACGAGGCGAACATGATCCCGATGCCGAGCACCGCCACGCCCACCACGGCGCTCGCGGCGGCGAGGCCGGCCAGCGGCGCCGGCACCACCGCGCCCACGAAGATCGTGGCCATGAGGATCTGGGTGGGCCAGCGGCCGTTGCACAGCGAGAAGTTGTTGGTGAGGATGGCCACCAGACGCTCCCGAGGGCTGTCGATCACGCGAGTGGCCACCACCCCCGCCGCGTTGCAGCCGAAGCCCATGCACATGGTGAGCGCCTGCTTCCCGTGGGCGCCGGCCCGGCGGAACAGGGCGTCGAGGTTGAACGCCACCCGCGGCAGGTACCCGAAGTCCTCGAGCAGGGTGAAGACGGGGAAGAAGATCGCCATCGGCGGCAGCATCACGCTGATCACCCAGGCGGTGGCCAGGTAGATGCCGTCGAACAGCAGGCCGTTGAGCCAGGCGGGGAGCCCGATGGCCGTGCCCCCCTGCTTGAGCCAGGGCTGCAGGTGGTCGATGAGGCCGTCGGCCAGCATCGCGGAGGGGACGTTGGCCCCGGCGATCGTGAGCCAGAAGACCACGGTGAGGATCAGCAGCATCACCGGGAAGCCGAAGCTCCGGCTGGTGAGCAGCTGGTCGAGCCGGCGGTCGAAGTCGAACCGGGCACGCTTGATCCCCCGCAGCTCCACCCGCGACGCGATGCCCTGCGCCGCGCGATACACGCCCTCCGCGAGGCTGTCCTCGAAGCTCGGCTGCAGCTGCCAGCGCAGGCGGTTCACGGTGTCGAGGAGGGCGCTCGCGGCCTCCGGCCCCGCCGCCCGGATCCCCGCCGTCCCCTCCTCGCCGATCACGCCCTCGCGCACCGCCGCCTCGATCCGCTGGTCGCCCTGCAGCAGCCGCAGGGCCACCCAGCGGGCGTTGGGGAGTGAGGGGAAGGCGCGTTCCACCACCGGCAGCATCTCGCGCAGGGCACGGTCCACTTCCGGCGGGTACGCCTCCAGCCGGTAGGGCGCGGTGGCCCGGGCGCCCGAGGCGACCGCCAGGATGGCGTCGAGCAGCGGGGGGATGCCCTCGCCCCGGCGCGCCGCGGCCGCCACGACCGGCACGCCGAGCTCCCGTTCCAGCTTGGCCGGGTCGACGGCGATGCCGTGCCGCCGCGCCTCGTCCATCAGGTTGAGGCAGATCACCACGCGGTCGGTGATCTCGAGAATCTGCAGCGCCAGGTGCAGGTTCCGTTCGAGCATGGTGGCGTCGAGCACCACCACCGTCACGTCGGGGCGGCCGAAGAGCAGGAAGTCGCGCGCCACCTCCTCGTCGGTGCTGCCCGCCTGCAGCGAGTAGGTGCCGGGAAGGTCCACCAGCCGGATCCGCTTGCCGCCGTGGGAGAACACCCCCTCGGCGCGGCTCACGGTCTTGCCGGGCCAGTTGCCGGTATGCTGCCGCAGCCCGGTGAGGGCGTTGAAGACGGTGCTCTTGCCGGTGTTGGGATTGCCGGCGAGGCCCACGAGGAAGTCGTGGCGGCCGCCACGGCTGGTGAGCTGCACCAGCTCGCCGGCCTTCGGGGCGGGACGGGAGAGCGGGGTGGCGGTCATGTCAGGAGGCCCGCGCCACGGGCACCGGCTCCACCTGGATCAGCTCCGCCTGCACCCGCCGCAGCGCGATCAGCGCGCCGCGGATCTGGTAGGCCACCGGGTCGCCGCCGGGGCTGGCATACTCGACGGTGATGACGGTGCCCGGCACCACGCCGAGATCGAGCAGCCGCCGGCGGGCCGGCCCCTGGCAGGCGGCGGCGATCCGTACCACCTGCCCCGACTCGCCGGGCTGGAGCGCCGCGAGGCTGCCGTGGATCCGCTCGTCGAGTGGTTCGGTCCCGGCGAGCGGCTCGGCGCTCACCTGGTCGGCCACCACGCGCGGGACCGCGTGCACCTGCCCATCGAAGCGGAACGAGACCTCCTGTGGCCCGCAGCCGAGCAGTCGGAGCCGCACCCCCGGTCGCAGCCCGAGCGCGAGCAGCCGCTCGAAGGCCTCCCGCGGCTCATCCTCGAGGTGCACCACCGTCACCGCCGCGCCCTCCGGGAAGGCGGAGAGGGGCCGGTCGGCGCGGACCGGCAGCTCGCCGGTGCTGGTGGGGATCGGGTCGCCGTGGGGATCGAAGCGCGGGTGGCCGAGCGTGGCGGAGAGCCGCTCCGTCTCGGCCGCCGTGAGCCGGTGCTCCCGCCGCTCGGCCTCCTCGTGCCACTCCGCGGGCGACACGCCGGTCTGGTCGGCGAGGTAGCGTTCCAGCAGCCGGTGGGTACGCACCATCCGGAGCGCGTACTCACGCCCGGCCGGGGTCAGCGACAGCCGCCCGTCATCCGCGAGGGCCAGGCCCTGCTCCGCCAGGTGCTCCACCAGCCGCATGGCGTGGGCACGGCCCACCTCGAGTGCGCCGGCCAGGGCATCGATGCTCGCCGGCCGCGCGCCTTCCTCCATCTGCCGGATCTGCTTGAGCGCATCCTCCAGCCACACCCGCTCGGTCATGCGCGAGATCCGCAGCGCGCGGGCGATCAGCCCCCGACGCGGCCAGACGATGAGCGCGGCGATGCCCGCCCCGACGGCAAAGAGGGAGAGGGCGACGACCGGCGAGACGGCTTGGGCCTGCAGCAACACGGAAGAGTCCCTTGGTTGTATGCGCCAACAATTAAGTTAGTACACACGAAATATCAAGGGGACGGAATCCGCCCACGGGTGGTGCCGACTAGAGCAGGTCGAGCAGGGGAGTGAGGATCCGTTCGGTGAGGCCCCAGACCACCCCCTGGGAGAGGTGGTAGGCGGGGAAGACCCGTGGCTCGCCGCGCAGGTGCACGGTGGCATCGCGGTAGATCGCGGGGTCGCGCAGTTCCGCGAGGGGGACCCAGAAGGCGTCGGCCACCTCGGAGTTGGCGGCGATGGGCGGGCGCTCGGCCAGGCCGAAGACGAACGGGCGGATGATGATGAGGCGAGGGAGGGGGGAGCGGGGCCAGACGTCGTCGAGCACGCCGAGCAGGCGGTCACGGGACAGGACGCAGCCGACCTCCTCGACGGTCTCCCGCATGGCGGTGGCGCAGAGGTCAGGGTCTTCGGCATCCACGCGCCCGCCGGGGAGGCCGAGGTGCCCGGACCAGGGGTCGCCGGCGCGCTCGGCCCGGCGGATCAGGAGGACCGCGTCGGGGTCGGGCGAGAGGATGACGGCGACGGCGGCCCGCTGGGTGTCCGGGTCGGCGGGTCCGGCGAGAGGCTGCCGGCCGCCGAGGGCGGCGGCCAGCCGGTCCTGCACGGACATCAGTGGCAGCCGCAGCCGCCTCCGCCGCAGCCGCCGCCCTTGGACCCACCCATCGGGCCCAGCGAGCCGAGGTTGAAGTCGGAGTTGCCGCTGCCCGGGCGGGCCGGGGCGGACATGAGGCGCTCCACCTTGGTGCTCTGGCAGGCGGGGCAGCTGACCTTGGTGTCGCCGCGGACCAGGCGCTCGAACGCCTTGCCGCAGGACGGGCAGTGGAATTCGTAGATGGGCATGGGGGGAATATAGGCGGCTCGGCGACTCGGCGGCGGCAGGCGATGTGCTGCCCATTCCGCCGCCGAGCCGTCCGGTCGTCGCACTACGGGCAGACCGACCCGGTCCAGGTCCCCTGGTCGGAGCTGTTCGGATCGGACCAGGCGCCCGAGACGGAGGTCCCGTTGCGGCTGCCGGTGGCCAGCACCTGCTGGGAGCCGGGGAACTTGATCGAGATCGTGCCGCTGCTGATGCTGCCGTCGAGCGGGAGGTTGGTACCGCTCAGGGACGACACCGCCTGGCCGAGGACCTTCTGGCCGTCGATCACGAAGTTCCACAGGCCCTGGTCATCGCCGCTGTAGCTGCCGCAGTAGGCGGTCACGCTGCCGTCGGACTTGGCGGAGACGAAGGTGCCCTGGCTCGCGGGACCGGTATAGGTGCCCTCGAGCCGGTTGGACCCGTCATAGCCGCCGGCGAAGGAATAGCCGCCGCCGGTCAGGCTGACGGACTTGGCCCCATCGTCATAACTGCCGGTGAGGTCGACGGACGCGCCGCCCAGCAGCGTGAGCGTCCCCTGCGCCCCGACGATGGCGTAGGAGATCCCCGTGGGCGTCGGCGGCGCGGGGTTCGGCGTGGAGATCACGATGCTGATGGCGCCGCTCTCGGCGGCATCGTCGCTGGAGAGGATGCCGACGAAGGTGGAAATGGTGTCGGCACTGCCTCCACCGCCGCCATTGCCGGACCCGCCATCGTCGCTGCAGGCAGGCAGGAAGAGCAGCGCGGCGCCGAGGGTGCAGAGGGTAAGGGCCCGGGTGGCGTGGGAACGGAAGGACATCGGACGGCTCCATGGATCGGGGTGAGGATGGCCGCCGGGCGGCGGCTCCGGCTTTCGTGGGGGCCGGATGGCGGATAGGTTAGGCCGCGACCGTTATGCCCCTGTCTCGCGGGTGTTAATCGCCCGTTGGTGACCCGATCCCGCAGCGACCCTGAACCAGTGATCTCCCTCCAACTGCTTGGTGGCCTTGCGCTTCGGCTGCAGAACCCGGCCGAGGCCGATGCCCTGCTGGCGCAGCCGAAGCCGGTGGCGCTGCTGGCTTACCTCGCCCTGGAGCGGCCTGGTGCCTACCACCGGCGGGACCGCATCGTGGCGCTGCTGTGGCCCGACTCCGATCAGGAGCGGGCCCGCAACTCCCTGCGCCAGGCGCTGCACCGGCTGCGGCAGGGGGTGGGGGCGGAGACGATCAGGAACCGGGGCAGTGAGGAGGTCGGGCTGGCAGCCGGAGCCATGACCTGCGATGCGGCCGAATTCCTCGAGGCGGCGGCGGCTGGCCGCTGGCAGGCCGCGCTCGAGGCCTACGCGGGCGATCTCCTCCCGGGCTTTCACGTGCCGGGTGCGCCGGAGTTCATGGACTGGCTGGAGGACAAGCGGAGCGAACTGCGGGCACTGGCCCTGCAGGCCGCGCGGAGGCTGGCCGACCAGGCCGCGGCGGCCGGGAACTTCGCCGATGGAGCGCGGTGGGCCGCGCGTGGCCTGGCGCTGGGCCCCGCGGATGCGTCGCTGGCAGAGCGCCGCATCCGAATGCTTAACCAGGCCGGCGATCGGAGCGGCGCGCTCGCCGAGTTCGAGGCCTACGCCGCACGCCTGCGCCGGGACCTGGCGCTGGATCCCGATCCGGCCCTCGTGGCCCTGGCTGCCGCACTCCGGCAGGGGGCTGCGCCGCACGTCGCTGCACCGCAAGCGCCCGTGGCGCAGGCGGCGGCCTCGGGGCCAGGCCCGGAGCCGGCCGTCGAGCGGCCATCGCTCCGCGGCTGGAGGGTGGCCGCGTCCCTGATGGCGCTCGGGATCGTGGCCTTCCTGGCCTGGCAACAGATCCGCGGCCGGATCGCGACGCCCGATCCCGCCGCATCGCGGACCCTGGTGATCCTGCCCTTCCGGGTGGCCGGCGCGGACCCGGACCTCGGCTACCTGCGTGAGGGCATGGTCGACCTGCTCGCCGCGAAGCTGACCGGCGAGGCCGGGGGGCTCCAGGCGATCGAACCACGCACCGCCCTCACCGCGTGGCACCGGGCCACGGGCGACACGACCGAACTGGAGCCGGCGGCGGCGGGCTCCCTGGCTCGCAACCTGGGCGCCGGGCGGGTGCTGCTCGGCGGGGTCGTGGGCCGGGCCTCACGGCTGATGCTGCAGGTGGCCGCGTACGACGCGCGCACCGGGGCGCTGCGCGCCCGCGGCACCGCGGAGGGCCCGACCGACAGCCTCCCCGAACTGGTGGACCAGCTGGCCGCGCAACTGCTCTCCAGCGAGGCAACCGACCTGGCGGCGCGGTCCCCGGTGCTGTCCGGCACGCCGCTGCGCGCGGTGCGCGCGTACCTGGAAGGAGAGCAGGCTTACCGGGCGGGACGGTACGCAGAGGCGTTCGAGCACTACCGGGCATCCCTCGCGGCCGACTCCACCTACGGGCCGGCGGCGGTGGGCATGGTGATCGCGGCGATCTGGTACCCGACGGCGGAGGGGGAACGGCAGCGCGGGCTGCGCCTGGGCTGGGCGGCACGAGATCGGCTGGGGGTCGCCGACCGCACCCTGCTGGTGGCCCTGGCGGGGCCGCGCTATCCCGAGGTGTCACCGTGGCGCGAGCGGCTCGATGCCTGGGAGCGGGCGGTCGGGGCGCAGCCGGGCCGGCCCGAGGCATGGTACGAGTACGGCGACATCCTGATGCATCGTGGGCCGGTGCTCGGCATCACCGGGTCCGCCGCACTGGCCGAGCGGGCCTTCGCACGGGCGGTGGCGCTCGACTCGAGCTACGCCCCACCCATCAGCCACCTGTTCGAACTGGCGGCGGCGCGGGGCGACACCGCGACGACGAGCGCCGCGGCCGCCCTCTTCCTGGCGCGAGACTCCGCGAGCGAGCTCACCGACTACCTCCGCTGGCGGCGGGCCCGACAGGGCGCAGACCCGCGCCTGCTCGCGGCGGTGCGCCGACGCTTCCCGCTCATGCCCACCGCAAGCCTGGGGCGGATCGTCGGCGTGTCCCAGCTCGACGGCCTGACCCTCGAGGACGCCATCGCCGCCATCGGCGTCATGCAGAGCCGCCCGCTGCAACGGGACGACCAGGTGGAAACGCTCGCCTTCGCGATGGAGCTCGCGCTCAACCGGGGGCGGCCCGCGGAGGCCGGGGAGGTGGCGGCCGCGATGGGCGACCGGAACCCGGGCGAGGACGCCCAGCTCGCGGCGCAGGTGCTCAACGCCCTCTACGCCGATGGCGACAGCGCGGCGGGTGCGCGTATCGCGGCGAGGTTCGCGCCCTATGTCGCCCTCGCGCCGCCGGCCACCGGCGAGGCGCGGGCGCTGCACCTGTGGAAGGCCTGCGCGGCCGCGGAGTGGCGCGCCTGGCACGGTGCATCCGACGGCGTGGCCCGCACGATCACCGCCCTGCGCCGCATCGACGGCACGGCCCTGCCCTGGTGGGCGCCGGCCAACCAGCGCCTCTGCGCGGCGCGGCTCGAGGCGATCGCGGCCACCGTGTCCGGCGGGGCAGACGCCCGCACGCTGGTGCTGCGCCTCGATAGCCTGACCCTGACCGGGCCCGACGTCGACGTGCGCGATCCCTCGACCCTCGCGCTGGCGCGGCTGTGGCGGCGCCTTGGGGAGCCGGCCCGGGCGGTGGATGTGTACCGCCGGCGGCAGTATCACCACCGTACCGGGCTGCCCTACCTCGCCACGCGACTCCGGGAGGAAGGGGGCGCGGCGCTCGCGGCCGGGGATACCGTCGGGGCGGTCGCCGCCTGGCGCCGATTCCTCCTGCTCTACGCCGATCCCGCGCCCGCGCGGCGCCCGGTGGCCGACAGCATCCGCGCGGCGCTGGAGCGCCTGGCGCCGCAACGGTAGGGGCGGCTCGGCGGCTCGATCCTACAGGTAGCGCCCCAGCCATTTGAGGGTCTCGTCGAACGCCTCGGCGAGCGGCGGGGTCATCCCCGCGTACGGGTGCACCGCGCCGAAGGTGTGGCCGCCCCCCTCGACCAGGTGCAGCCGCCGCGGCTGCGTGGCCTGCCATCCCTCCGCCAGCGCGCGGGCCTCCGCCACCGGCACCGATTCATCCTCGGTGCCGTGGAGCAGGAGCCAGGGCTGCGCCAGGCGGCGGCCGGCGGCGAGGATGTCCAGCGCGGCGGCGTGATCGCGTACGTCGTCCAGCACGTCGGTGTGGATGCGCAGGACCTGGCCGGTCCGGCTGTTGACCGAGTCGAAGTAGCCGGCCGCGCGCCAGGCCGCTTCCTTCCCATCCCAGCGCGACACCTTCGAGATCGCGGCCCAGGTGACCAGGGCCTGGACCCGGGCATCGCCGGCGGCGGCGAGGATGGCCATGCCGCCCCCGCGGGAGTGGCCCACCAGCCCGACATGCGGCGTGGGCGGCATGCCCAGGCGGCCGGCGTCCAGCGCATCGAGCATGGTCCGGATGTCGGCGAGCTCGGCCGAATAGGTGTTGCGCGCGAAGCAGTCGGCGCGGGAGAAGTCGCCCCGGGCATCCACGCCGCTGCCGCTCAGGTTGAAGGACACCGCGCTGAATCCCGCCCGGGCGATGCGCTCCGCGAGCGGCGGGAACATGCCCCAGTCCTTGAACCCCTTGAACCCGTGCACCACCAGCACCGCCGGGCGCGGCAGCTGCCGGTCGCTGGTGCGCACGTCGACCATGAGCGGGCCCAACGCGCCGTCGAGGGTGTGCTGGCTCAGCGAGGGGGTGGCCATCAGGACACCGCGGCTTCCATCAGGTCAACGGTGCCCTGCCCCGCGTCGAAGCGGGCGCGCACGCCGAGCGGCAGGGTCCACTGGTCATCGACGTGGCCGAAGGGGAAGCCGTACGCGACCGGGATGCCGAGGGGCAGGAAGTAGGTCTCGAGCACCTCATCGAAGCGGAGCGCGCCGCCGTCGCCGGCGCCGCGCTTCATGTCGGTGAACTGGCCGATGAGCACGCCGGCCAGGCCATCGAGCGCACCCATCATCCGGAACTGGGCCAGCAGGCGGTCCACCCGGTAGAGGTCCTCGCCCACGTCCTCGAGGAAGAGGATCGCGCCGTCGAGGTCGGGGAAGTAGCGGGTGCCGGCGAGGGCGGCGAGGAGGGTGAGGTTGCCGCCCACCAGCGGGCCGTCGGCGATGCCCTCGCGCAGGGTGACGAGCCGCGGGCTGCGGGGCGCGAGCACGCCGGCGGGTGGCGGCAGGGTGCCGAGCCGGCCGGCCGGCGCGGCGGCGGTGAGCACCCGCTCCAGGTGGCTGCGGCTGAAGCCGGTGAGCGGCGCGCGCGACATCGGCCCGTGGAAGGTGGTGACCCCGGTGACCTGGTGGAGCGCCACCAGCAGGGCGGTGATGTCGGAGAAGCCGAGCACCGGCCTGGGGCGGGCGGCGAAGGCGCCGAAGGCGACGTTGTCGAGGATGCGGGTGACGCCGTAGCCGCCGCGCAGGCACCAGACCGCGTCGATGGAGGGGTCGGTGAGGGCGTGGTTGAGGTCGGCGAGGCGCGCCTCGTCGGTGCCGGCGAGGTACCCGTGGCGGTCGAGGCAGTGGGGGCCGGGCACCGGCTCCACGCCGAGGCCGGCGCAAAGCCACTGCGCGCGGGCGAGGTCGTCGCGCTCGGAGAGCGGGCCGGCGGGGGCGATGAGCGCCACCCGCTGGCCGGGGCTGAGCCGGGGTGGGCGGCGGGGAACGATGGACATGCCTGGGTGTGCCTCCTGCCGGTCGCCTCGCGCCGGCGCGGGTGGTGTTTTGACCGCGTCGTCCCTGCGGGTGTAGATTTGCGCCCGGTTGAACCCCCGGAGCCCCCGCATTGCGCGCATCGCATCCGACGCTGCTGACCGTGGGCCGCGCCATGGCCGACCATCGCGATGCCGTGATCCAGGAGTGGACCAGCTGGCTCGATGCGCGCGTGGCCAGCGCGGGCCGGATCCCTCCCGGCACGATCGAACGTGAACTGCGCCTCCTCTACAATATCATGATCGAGAGCGTCGGCCCGCTGCGGCGCTCGGTCAACGAGGTCTGGCACCACGCCGCCGAGCACTATGGCCGCTTCGGCGCGGCGCGGGGCCTGGCCGCGGGCGAGATCGTGGAGGAGCTGCAGTACCTCCGCGAGCTGCTGATCCGGCGCATCGGGCCGGTGCTGACCCCGCTGCGGCAGCGCCAGGCGATGGCCATCATTCTCCGCCTGAACACGATCCTGGACAAGGGGATCGCCGTGGCGGTGGTGGGCTACACCGACGCGCTGGTGGCCACCCTGTTCACCCAGAACGGGGTGCCGGCGCCCGACAGCGCCCTGGACCAGCACGACATCCGGAAGCAGCTGGAGCAGATCGAGGCGGAGCTGGCCGCGGTGGTGAAGCACCGGTGACGGTGCTGCCCGCCCTGCCCTGGCTGCTGTTCCTCCTCACGCTCATTCGGCTGGGCCGGCGCCGCCCCAACCTGGCCGACCTCCCGCCCGCCGCCGGCCCCCGCCTCAGCGTCATCATCCCCGCCCGCAACGAAGCCGCCACGATCGAAACGGTGGTGCGCTCGGTGCTGGCCACCGCCTATCCCGATCTCGAGCTGCTGGTGGTCGACGACCGCTCCAGCGACGCGACGGCCGCGATCGTCCAGCGGCTCGCCGCGTCCGACCCGCGGCTTCGCCTGGTGCCGGGGGCGGAGCTGCCGGCGGGATGGTACGGAAAGCCCTGGGCCTGCCACCAGGGCGCGGTCGCGGCCAGCGGCGAGCTGCTCGCGTTCACCGACGCCGACACCCGGCACGGCCCCGAGCTACTGGGCCGCGCGCTCGCGGCGCTCCGCGCGCGGCCGGCCGACGCCGTGACCGTGGCGCCGCGCCAGCAGTGCGTGACCTTCTGGGAGCGGCTCATCATGCCGCAGGTCTGGGTGCTGCTCGGCCTGCGGTTCGACCCGGCGCGGGTGAACCACCCGCGGGGCGCCGGCGACGTCATCGCCAACGGGCAGTTCATCCTCTTCACCCGCGCGGCCTACACGATCATCGGCGGGCACGCGGCGGTCCGTGGGGAGGTGGCCGAGGACCTGGCACTCGCCCAGCAGCTGTGGCGGCACCGCCTGACGCTCCACTTCGCCTTCGCCGAGACCGTGATGGAGACGCGGATGTACACCGGCTTCCGCCACCTCGTCGAGGGCTGGTCGAAGAACATCTACCTGGGCGGGCGCCGCACCTATCCCGACGCGCCGCTGCTGCGGGCCCTGGTGCCGGTGATGCTCACCGGGGCCATGCTGTTCTGGCTGCTGCCCCCGGCGGCGCTGGCATGGGGCGCCTGGACCGGCGGGGGCGCGCTGCTGCCCGCGGCCTGGCTTGCCGTGGGCGCCTCGCTGCTCTACTGGGTGCTGGTGTCGGTGGGCATGCGGATCCCGCCGTGGTACGGGCTCGGCTATCCGCTGGGGGCACTGCTCACGCTGTACATCGTGCTCCGGTCCACCCTGCGGGGCGCCGACCGGGTGGAGTGGAAGGGCCGCACCTACGACGCGGCCGTCAACCGGTAGCGCAGCAACCGGATCGCGGTGGCCGCCTGCCACACCGCGAGCACGCCGACCGAGGTCAGCATCACCGGGTGGCCCGGCGGGGCCGCGAGGTTCCCCACCAGCCCGGCACCGCAGGCCAGCCACGCCACCCCCACCAGCCAGCGCGGCTCCCCCGCGCGGCGCGCGGTGACGGCCGCGACGATCCCCGCCGCCAGCGCCACCACGAACCCCGCCAGGCGGCCGCACATCACCGCGGCCCGGTGCGTCGCCTCGTAGACCACGGCGACGTCGGCGCCGGCGCGGGCCTGGTCCGCGAAGAAGGTCCCGGCGCCCGTCATGAAGGCGATGTTGACGCCATTGAGCGCCATGCCGATCCCCGCCACCACGAAAGCCACGCCCAGCCCGGCGCGTTCGGCGGCATCGGCGGCGCACCAGCGGGCCCACAGCCCCACCAGGCAGAGGCCGGTGGCGTGGAGCAGGCCGAGGTGGATGACCCGCCAGCGGGGCGTGGCGGCGATGAGCGCCAGGTCGCCGGGGCCGTTGAGCGGCAGCATGGGGTGGACGAGGGCGCAGGCGAGGAGCAGCAGGCTGCCGGCGAGCAGCAGCCAGGCGAGCGGACGGACGAGGGGGGCATCGGGCATGGGGGCTCCCGGGAGGGACCGGTCAGCGCGCGCCGCGGTCGAGCACCTCGCGCACCCGGTGGGTCAGGTCGGCGAGGGTCCAGGGCTTCTGGAGCAGCTGCAGGTCGGTCTCGGGCACGTCGCCCCGCATCACCTCGTGGGCGGCGTAGCCCGAGGTGAAGAGGAAGCGGGGGGCGTGGCCGTCCTGGCGGAGGGTGCGGTAGAGGGCGATCCCGCCGAGCTTGGGCATCACCACGTCGGTGATGATGAGGTCGATCTCGTGCGACCGGTGGTGGTAGATCTCGAGCGCCTCGAGGCCGTCGGCGGCGGTGAGCACCTTGTAGCCCACCTTCTCGAGGGCGCGCTGCGCCACGCGGCGCAGCCCCTCCTCGTCCTCCACCAGCAGGATCGTCTCGCGGCCGCCGCGCAGCCCCACCGGCGGCGGGGTGAGCTCGGTGAGCGGGTGGTCCTCGCGGGCGAGCGGGAAGTGGATCTTCACCACGGTGCCCTTGCCCACCTCGCTGTCGAGCTCCACGAACCCGCCGTGCTGCTGGGTGAGGCCGTAGATCATCGACATGCCGAGGCCGCTGCCCTCGCCCGGCGGCTTGGTGGTGAAGAACGGCTCGAAGATCCGGGCCCGGACGCGTTCGTCCATGCCGACGCCGGTGTCGCGGACGGTCAGGCAGGCGTAGCTGCCGGGGAGGGCGCCGGCGGGGGGGCGCGCCACGTCGACCTTGCGCACCTCGAGCACCAGCTCGCCGCCGCGCGGCATGGCATCGCGGGCGTTGGTGGCGAGGTTGAGCACGATCTGCTCGATGGCGCCGGCGTCGGCGAGCGACTTGACCGGGCTGCCGTCGCGCTGCATCCGCACCTCGATGTGGGCGGGGAGCAGACGGCGCAGGGTGCCGAGCAGGTCGCCGACCAGGCGGCCGAGGTCGAGCACCTGGTAGGTGAGCGGCGCGTGCCGGCTGAAGGAGAGCAGCTTGCGGATCATCTGCGCGCCGCGCCGCGCCGCCGACTGGAGCTCCTCGAGGTCGTCCTGGAGGTCCTGCCGCCCGCCGGGGAGCGCGCCGGCCATCATCTCGCTGTTGGCGAGCACCACCGTGAGCAGGTTGTTGAGGTCGTGGGCGATGCCCCCGGTCAGCTGGCCGACGGCCTCCATCTTCTGGGCCTGGCGGAGCTGCTCCTCCAGGCGGCGGCGCTCGGAGATGTCGCGCACGATGGCCTGGAAGCGGCCGTCGCCCAGGTCGCGGGCGCTGATCTCCACCTCGACCATGCCCCCGCCCTTCCGGGCCAGGCGCCGCTCGTGCAGCGTGGCGCGGCCCTCCAGCAGGTCGCGCACCTGGAGCGGGAGGCGGTCGCGGTCCTCGGGGGCCACGAAGTCCTCCATGCGGCGGCCCCGGATCTCCTCGCGAGGATAGCCGAGCAGTTCCTCGGCCCGGGCGTTCACCTCGAGGATCACGCCCTGGCGGTCGCTCACCACGATGGCGTCGGAGGCCTGCTGGAGGGCGCGGCGGTAGTTGGACTCGGACTCGACCAGCTGCCGCTCGGCGCGCACGCGGTCGGTGATGTCGTGGACGATCGAGAAGAGGGTGGGGCGGCCGTTGAGGACGATCGGGCTGGAGTGCACCTCGACGTCGCGGGTGGAGCCGGAGCGGAGCCGGTGGCGGAAGATGAAGAAGTTGCGCCGCTCCAGCCGCGCGGACTCGATGGCGCGGCGGAGGTCGGGCTCGGGCATCGTGTCGATCTCCCCGAGCGCCTTGCCGATCAGCTCCTCGCGCGACCAGCCGTAGAACAGCACCGCGGCCGGGTTCACGTCCACCAGCTGGGTGGACTCGACGTCCACGAGCAGGCAGACGGAGGTCGACTTCTCGAAGATCTGGCGGTAGCGCGACTCGCTCTCGTGCCGGGCCCGTTCCGCCTCCGTGACCGCGCCCATGCCGCGCCGCGCCAGCCACCAGATGAGCACCCCCGTCAGGCCGACGAAGACCATCCCCTTGAGCGTCTGCAGCCGGGTGATGGTTGCGGGCGCGATGTCGGGGATGCCCTCCACCAGGCCGTCGGAGAAGAGGATCCAGATCACCCCGAAGGCGATGTACCCCAGGGCGATTGCGACCGGGATCCGCTGCCGGGAGACCTGGGGGGTGGGCATCGGCGCCGAATCGGTCAGCGGGGGGCCCCGCGCGCGATGCGCAGTCCCTGCGACGGCACCTGCCCACCGAGGATGCGGCCGGCGCCGTCCACCGCCACCCGGAACTCCACGGTGCCGAGGCGCACGGCGGCGGAATCGGCGCCGACCCGCCGCACGCCGCCCACGACGGTCTGTCCGCCGCCCAGGTTGAAGAAGGGCACCGGCAGGCTGTCGGCGTGGCTCGCGGCGAGCCGGCGAGTGGCGAGCTCGAGGAAGCCGATCGAAAGGTTGAGGTAGGGGACGGCGGCGGGCCGGGTGGGGAGGACCCGGGTCATCACCCCGCCCCAGCGGTTCACGTCGTCCACCGCGACGCTGTCGTCCTTGAAGATCACCCGCACCGTCTGCCGCGCCGGCGACTCCTCGGGATCCTCGGCCCGCCAGGCGGTGAGCTCGAGCAGCGGGGCGCTCTGGTCCTCGACCACCGACGCCCGGTAGCGCACCCGCTCGCGCACGGTGCCGCTCACCCGGGTGAGGCTTCCGGTGAGTTCCGTCCCCCCGTGGGCGAAGTCTTCGCTGGCGACGGTATCGGCGTCGCGGGTGATGGTGAAGGTGGACGACTCCTGGGCGGCCAGCGGCAGGGCGGCGACCAGCATCGCGGCCAGGAGCGTCGGATGGACCATCGGCAAGTTCCCTCCAGCGTCGGCGATCGGGACCAGCCGGCGGGCACGGGTTATTCGGCACCCCGCGGCATCGGCCCGGCTACCAAGTTACACCCGCGCCACCACTACCATGGACCCCCGACCGCCAGGGGATGCCATGGATGCCGCCCGCCTTCACCAGCTCCGCTCCGCCGTTGACCTGCCGGGGCTGCTCGCGCCCGGAGGGGGCCTGGGCGCGGCGCGGCCGCTCCCGCCGGGTGCCTTGCCGCTGCCGGTGTCGGAAGCGGTCGAGTTCGGGCTCCCGGGACGGCTCCCCTGGATCGGCGTGTCGACCCGCGCGGCGCTCACCGGGGCGCGGCACCTGAGCCAGGCGCTGGCGGCCCAGGGCCGGCTGGCCGGCGTCCTCGCCCTCGACCCGGTGGGCCGTCAGCTCGCGGCGGCGCTCACCCTCGAGCGATGCCGCGGTTGCACCATCCCGCTCGAGGCCCCAGGCGCGGCCGACCGGCAGCGGCTGGAAGGGATCGCCGCCATTGCGCAGTCCGCCAGCGCCCCGCTGGCCGCGGCGCTGGCGCTCGCCGACCTGCTCGGCACCGAGGAGGCGGGGCACCGCTTCTTCCGCGCCTTCCAGGCGGTGGCCGACCGGATGGCCGACGGCCTCTCCCCCGCACCACCGCGGGGCACGGCCCGCACCCTCGCCCTGGTGCAGCTCACCCGGGTGCTCTTCCTCTACTTTGTGCAGGCGCGGGGGTGGCTCGACGGCCGGCCCGACTTCCTGCGCCGGTCGGTGGACGACACCCTCGCCGCCCGGCGTTCGCTGCACCGCGATCTCTTCCGCCCCCTCTTCTTCGGCACCCTCAACCAGCCGCCGGAGCGGCGGCGGCGGGCGCGGCGCTTCGGGCGCATCCCCTTCCTCAATGGCGGCCTGTTCGAGCCCCACCCGCTGGAGCGGGCCTGGCGCGGCGACGTGCCGACGGCGTGCTGGCGGGATGCCTTCGACGCACTGTTCGAGCGGTTCCGGTTCGTGGTGGCGGAGGAGGAGGTGCCGGGCGCCATCGCGCCCGACATGCTGGGGCGGGTGTTCGAGGGGCTGATGGCCCCGGACGAGCGCCGCGGCAGCGGCGCCTTCTACACCCCGGCGCCGGTGGTGCGCCAGCTGCTCGAGGCGGCCCTCGCCAGCTGGGTGGTGGAACGCACCGGCGCCGCGCCGGCGGAGGCCCGGGACCGCCTGGCGCGCGCCGACCCGGGGCTCGGTCCGGACCTCGCGGCGCTCCGCCTGCTCGACCCCGCGGTCGGCTCGGGCGCGTTCCTGCTCGGCGCGCTGGAGCGGCTCGCCGCGCTGCGTGCCGGCGAGGGGCCTCCCGCCGCCCTCCGGCGGCAGATCCTGGCCCGCAACCTCCACGGGGTGGACCTCAACCCCATGGCGGTGCGGCTCACGGAGCTCCGGCTGTGGCTCGCGGTGATCGCCGTGGAGCCGACGGGCCCGGACGCCGCGGTGGCGCCGCTCCCCAACCTCGACGGCCTCATCCGCCAGGGCGACAGCCTCCTCGACCCGGCGGGGTTCCTCGCCCGGCTCGGCGCCCGGCCCGAGCGGAGCGCCCCGGAGCTCCGCCGGCTGCGGGAGGCGTTCGTGGGGGCGAGCGGCCCCGACAAGCGCGCCCTGCTGGCGCGGCTCCGCCAGGCGGAGGTCCGGGCGCTCGCGGAGTGCCTGCAGCTGGCGGGCGCCTCGCTCGAGGCGGGCATCACCGACTGCCTCCTCGCCGCCCGCGCGCCCACCCTGTTCGGGGGCCGGCGCGGGCTGGACCCGCCGCTGCGGCGCGAGCTGCGGCGCCGGCGCGCCGAGCTGGCCCAGGTCCGGCGGCTGGGGCGCCGCCTGGCGCGCGAGGGTGAGGTGCCGTGGTTCAGCTACGAGGTGCACTTCGGCGACGTGCTGGCGCGGGGGGGCTTCGACCTCGTGGTGGGGAACCCACCGTGGGTGCGCGCGGAAGAGCTGGCGCCCGGCACCCGGGCGGCGCTCGACGCGCGCTACCGCTGGTGGCGGGCGCGCGGGCCCGGCTTTGCGCACCAGCCGGACCTCGCCCTGGCGTTCGTGGAGCGCGGCATCGAGCTGCTGGCGCCCGGCGGCGTGCTCGCGCTCCTGCTGCCCGCCAAGCTCGCCACGGCGGGGTATGCCGGCACCATGCGCCGGGCACTGGCGGAACAGTGCACGCTTCACACCCTGGCCGACCTCACCCGGGACCCCGCCGCGGCCTTCGACGCCACCGCATACCCGCTGGCGCTGGTGGCGGCGCGCCGCCCCGCGTCTCCGGGGCACCGGGTGCAGCTCGCGCTCCGGCCGGCGGCGGGGGCCGCCTGGCCGCAGGATCGGTTGCGCGCCTCCGGGCCGTGGATCATCGCCGACCCGGCGTTGCTCGAGGCGCTGGCGGTGCTGCAGGGCCAGCATCCCCGGCTTGCCGAGCGCTTCCCGCCCCAGCTCGGCGTGAAGACCGGCGCCAATGCCGTGTTTCTCGACCCGCCGCCGGGCCTCGAGCCGGTGGTGCTGCGCCGGGCGCTGCGGGGCCGCGACCTCGCGCCGTTCCGGCACGGGCCCGGGGTCCCGTTGTTCTTCCCGTACGATGCCACCGGGCGCCCCTTCACGCGCCTTCCCGACGGGGCGGCGCGCTACCTGCGCCCGCACGAGGCGGTGCTGCGGGCCCGGGTGGACTACGAGGGCGGCCCACCGTGGTCGCTGTTCCGGGTGCGGCCCGCGCTGGCGCCGCACCGCGTGGTCTGGCCCGACCTGGCGCGCGCGCTCGCCGCGGTGGCCCTCGGCGGACCGGCGTCCGGCGGCCTCGTGCCGCTCAACACCTGCTACGTCGTCGCGGTTCCCGACCGGCGCACCGCCCTCACCCTCACCGCGTGGCTCAACTGCACCTGGCTGCGGGCGGCGGCGCGCGCCGCCGCCGACGTGGCGGCCAGCGGCTTCGCGCGGTTCAACGCGCGGGTCGTCGGCGGCCTGCCGCTGCCGGCATCGGTGCTGTCCGACGCCCGCCTGGCCGCGCTGGCCGAGCGCGGCGCCCGGGGCGACCCGGTCCAGGAGGCCCTCGATGACCTCGCCGCCGCGCATCTCGCGCTCCCGGCCACCGCTCGGGCGCTACTGGCCCGCGCCCCCGGAGCCCACGCCACGGATCGTGGCTGAGGCGCTGCGGGAGCTGCACGACCCGCTCGCGGCGGCCCTCGACGCCGGACCCGATGCCCCCGGCCCCGCGGTCGTCACCGCGATCATCACGGCGCTGCTGCCGGCCGAGAGCGGCACCGCGCCGCCATGGCTCCAGGGCGCGCAGCCCGTCGTCTTCCGGCGGGTGCACGCCGCGCTGGCCCGCCACCACGGCGCCCTGCTGGCCGACCCGGTCGGGAGCGGCAAGACCTGGGTGGCGCTGGCGGTGGCGCAGGCGCTCGGCGGGCCGACGGTGGTGCTCGCCCCCGCCGTCCTCCGGGATCAGTGGGAACGCACCGCGGCGCGCGTCGGGGTGGCCATCACGGTACACAGCCACGAGCGGGCCAGTCGGGGCGCGCTGCCGGCCGCCGCGCCCGGCCTCGTGATCATCGATGAAAGCCACCGCTTCCGCACCCCGACGAGCCGGCGCTACCGGTGCGTGGCCCCGTGGCTGCTCCTGTCGCGGGTCCTCCTGCTCACCGCCACGCCCGTCGTAAACCGCCTCGATGATCTCCTGCACCAGCTCCTGCTCGCGCTGCCGGACGACGCACTCCGGACCGCGGGCTGCCCCAGCCTGCGGGCGGCGCTGGGGCGCGGCCACGCACCCGCGGCCCTGGGCGAGGTGGTGCACTGTCGCGGCGAGGCCGCCGGCCTTCCGGGCCTGCGACGGCAGCGCGCCACCCTGCCGCTCGCCCACGATGACCGCCGCCTGCTCACGCGGCTCGATGCGCTCCGGCTGTCCCGCCATCCGGGGATCGCGGCGCTGCTTCGCGGGAGCCTCCTCGCCGCGCTCGCCTCGAGCCCGGCGGCGTTTCGCCGCGCGGTGGAGCGGTACCGCGACCTGCTGGCGCTGGCGCGGGATGCCGCCGACGCCGGACGGACGCTTTCCCGGCGCGCGCTGCGCGAGGCCGCCGGCCCCGACGCCGCGCAGCTGGTGCTGTGGGCGCTGCTCCCCCAGGCTGCCGCGCCGGCGGAGGTCGCGTGCGAGGACGCCGGCGCCGTCTCCGCGCTCCTCGCACTGGCACGGGCACGAGAGCTGGCCCCGGATCCGCGGGCGGCCTGGCTGCGGGCGCTGCTCGCCGATGGCATTCCCACCGTGGTCTTCACCGGGAGCCGGGCCACGCTCGGCTGGCTGCGGTCGAGGCTCGCGGACCTGGCACCGGCGTGGCTCGCCGGCGATGGCGCGGGGATCGGATCGGCGCGATTCCCGCGCGAGGCAATCCTGGCACGGTACGCGCCGGGGTCCAGCGGCGCCTTGCCACCGCTCCTGGCCACGGAGGTCGCCGCCGAGGGTCTCGACCTGCAGCGCGCCGCGCGGGTGGTGCACTACGACCTGCCGTGGACCGCCACCCGGCTGGCGCAGCGGACGGGGCGGGTGCGCCGGCTGGCCAGCAACCACGCAACCGTGGCGGTGGTGAGCCTGCTCCCGCCGCCGGAGGTGGAGCGGCGGCAGCGCCGGCTGGAGCGGCTGCTGGGCAAGCAGCGCCTGCCGGCGCGCGCGGGACTCGCGGAGCAGGGCGGCTGGCTCTATCGCTGGCGCGCCGACCTGGCGCCGCTGGCGCGGGCGCCCCGGGCCGCTGGGGCAGTGGCGGTGCGCGGCGCGGAGGCGGGGTGGCTGGTGGCGGTGGCGCCGGGGCCCGCGCCGGCCCGCCTGCTCTGGATCGGCGATGACGGCCGCGTCGTGGACGCCCCCGCCGAAACCATCCCGCGCCTGCTCGACGCCCGGCAGACTGCACACCGCCCGCTGTCCGATGCGGAGCGGCTGGCGTTCCCCGGCGTGCTGGCGCCGGTGCTGCGCGAACTCCTCGCCGCGCAGGCCGGCAACCGGTGGAGCGGACTCGGTCGTCCTGCGGCCCAGCGCCGGCTCTGGCGCCGCCTGCTGCGCCTGGCCGCCGGATGTGCGCGACGCCGGGACCGGGCGGGGCTGGCCGCGGTGGAGCGCGGCCTGGCCTGGCTGGCCGGCGGATTCCGGGCGGGGGACGAGTGGCAGGCAAGGGCCTGGCTCGGGCTGCCACGCGCCGCGCTGCTCGCGGAGCTGGGCCGCCTCCCACGCCAGGGCCCGCCGCCCGCCCCGCCGCTGCCGCGGCTCGCCGGGATTGTGCGGGTGACTACCTTCCCGGCATGAGCCCCCTCGCGACCATCCTGTTCGACCTCGACGGCACCCTCATCGACTCGGTCGACCTCATCCTCGCCAGTTACCGCCACACCCTCGAGGTGCATGGCCGGGAGCCGATCCCGGACAGCGAATGGCTCGCCGGCGTGGGCACGCCGCTGCGGGTGCAGCTGCAGCGCGCGGCGCGCTCGCCGGAGGACCTGCTGACGCTGGTCGAGACCTACCGCGAGTACAACCTCGCCAACCACGACACCATGATCCGGCCCTTCCCCGGCGTGGCGGAGCTGGTGCTTGACCTGCGGGCCGCCGGGTACCGCACCGGCGTGGTCACCAGTAAGAACCGCTACGGCACCCTGCGGGGGCTCCGGCTGGTGGGGCTGGTGGAGGCGATCGAGGTGCTGGTCTGCGCCGATGACGTGCAGCACCCCAAGCCCCATCCGGAACCGGTGGAACGGGCGGTCGCGGCCCTCGGGGCCGACCCGGCGCGCACCCTCTACGTGGGCGACAGCATCCACGACCTGCATAGCGGCCGGGGCGCGGGGGTACGGACCGGTGCGGTCCTCTGGGGCCCGTTCGGCCGCGCGGAGCTGGAACCCGCCGCGCCGGACTACTGGTTCGAGCGCCCGGACCAGCTGCGTAACTTGTTGCTCGCCAAGTAGCTACCCGGCACCGCGGGCCTCCGAGCACCCGACACCGTATCCCCGACCCGGCGGCATCCCCTTCCCCAGCCCCGGTCCACCGTTACATTCCCCGCCCGTCGTGACCCTCCCGTGACAATCCGCCCCGGAGCACCGCCGTGCGCCTGCTTCCCCGTGACGAGCGCTTCTTCGAACTGTTCAACGCCGTGGCCGATCGAAGCGTCGAGGCGGCCGGCCTGATGGTTGAACTGCTCAAGGCCCCGCCCGACCGGCGCAACTACCTGGTGGAGTCGATCAAGCGTCTGGAGCATGAGTGCGACACGATCACCCACGAGGTGATCACCCGGCTGGACCGGACCTTCATCACCCCGCTCGACCGCGAGGACATCCACGCGCTGGCCTCCGGCCTGGACGACGTGGTGGACCTGATCGACGGGCTGGCGCGGCGCTCCCAGATCTTCCACGTGGGCGAGGCGCCGGTGGGCGCCATCCTCATGGCGGAGGTGGTGAAGCGGGCCTGCGAGCAGCTGGTGATCGCGGTGAAGAACCTCTCCAAGAACGACGGGGCGGTGCTGACGGCCTGCATCGCGCTCAAGAAGCACGAGGAGGAAGGCGACAGCCTCTACCACGAGTGGCTCGGGCGGACCTTCGAGGGGAATCCCGACCCGCTGCTGGTGATCAAGTGGAAGGAGCTGTACGACAACCTCGAGAAGACCCTCGACTACTGCGAGGATGCCGCGAACGTCCTCGAATCCATCTCGATCAAGCACGGCTGATCCATGGAGCCCACGGTCGGCTACATCCTGTTGATCATCGGCGTGGCGCTGGCGTTCGACTTCATCAACGGGTTCCATGACAGCGCCAACTCCATCGCCACGGTCGTTGCCACGCGGGTACTCTCCCCGGGCACGGCGGTGGTGTGGGCCGCGTTCTTCAACTTCGCGGCCGCGTTCGTGGTGGGGACCGCGGTGGCCAAGACGGTCGGCAAGGGGCTGATCGATCCCACGGTGGTCGATCCCGACGTGGTGCTGGCGGGGCTGGTGGGCGCGGTCATCTGGAACCTGCTCACCTGGTGGTGGGGGCTGCCGAGTTCCTCGTCCCACGCGCTGCTGGGCGGCTATGGCGGCGCGGCGGTGGCCAAGTCGGGGGTCGGGGCGCTGATCATGGCGGGCTGGGTGAAGCCGGTCCTGTTCATCTTCCTGTCGCCGCTCATCGGCATGGCGCTCGGGGTCAGCCTGAGTACCGCGCTGTCGTGGGCCCTCCGCCGCCAGGCCCGCGCGCCGATGGAGCGGCTGTTCCGGCGACTGCAGCTCGTCTCGGCCGCGCTCTTCTCGCTGAGTCACGGGGCCAATGACGCCCAGAAGACCATGGGCATCATCGTGGGCCTCCTGGTCTCCTGCCAGCAGGTCTTCGCGGGCAAGGCCGGCCTCCTGTCGCACCTGTACCTGCCCAACGCCGACACCATCCCGATGTGGATCGAGATGTCCGCCTATTCCGCCATCGGCGCCGGCACCGCGCTCGGCGGCTGGCGCATCGTCAAGACCATGGGCTCGAAGATCACCCGCCTGCAGCCGTTCGGCGGGTTCTGCGCCGAGACCTCCGGCGGCCTCACCATCCTGATGGCCAGCGCCTGGGGCATCCCGGTGAGCACCACCCACACCATCACCGGCGCGATCGTCGGGGTGGGCGCCAGCCACCGCATCTCGGCGGTGCGCTGGGGGGTGGCGGGCCGCATCGTGTGGGCCTGGATCTTCACGATCCCCATGTCCGCGGCGATCGCCGGACTCACGTACCTGCTGGTGCGCTAGCCGCTGCCCACCGGACGCGCCAACGGCCGGGCATGCGCCCGGCCGTTTGTCGTTCCCACACACCACTCCCGGATCAGGCGGCGCGGACCTCGCGCCTGCGCGCGGCCACCCCGGCGTACTCCGCGAACAGCTCGTCGTAGATGGCGTCCCAGCCGCGCGCCTGCGCGGTGGCCCGCGCCCCCTCGCTCAGCCGGGCGCGCAGCGCCGGCGTCGCGAGCAGCCGCCCCAGCGCCTGGGTGAAGGCGGCCGTGTCGCCGGCCGGCGCGAGCCACGCGTTGACGCCGTGCTCGGCGAATTCGAGCACCCCGCCGGCCCGCACCGCGAGCGAGGGCAGCCCCGAGGCCATCGCCTCGAGCAGCGAGTTGCCGAAGGTCTCGGTGGCGGAGGGAAAGGCGAACAGGTCGGCGCTGGCGTAGGCCTCCGAGAGCGCGCGCCCCTCGAGCAGCCCCATGACGTGAAGCCCCGGGATCTGCGCCTGCCGCAACTCCTCCTCGAGCGGCCCCCGTCCCACCAGCACCAATTGCGCGTTCCCCCGCTGGGCCCGGAGCGCCTGCCAGGCGGCGATGAGCCGCAGCAGGTCCTTTTCCCGGGCCAGGCGGCCGATGTAGGTGACCAGCAGGTCGTCGGGCCCCACGCCGAACCGCGCCCGCCACGCCTCGGAGCGGAACCGCGGGTGGAAGTGCGCCGGGTCCACCCCGCGGGTCCACAACCCGGTGTGGGTCACGCCGCGCCCGTTGAGGAACCGCTCGTACACCCGCGACGGCACCAGCACCCGCTCCGCGTGCCGGTAGAACCACCGCAGGTAGATCCACCCGACGCTGAGCACCCAGGGCACCCCGTAGCGGGTGGCGTACTTGTGGTAGTCGGTGTGGGCCGAGGCGATGATCGGCAGGCCGAGCTGCTGCGCCGCCTTCACCCCCGCGAGCCCCATCGCGAACTCCGTGGCCACGTGCACCACGTCGGGCCGGAACAGGGCCAGGTCGGCGGCGATCTCGCGCGGCCTCGGGAAGGCCCACTGCACGTCGGGGTAAAGGAAGAGCGGGACGCTCGGCGAGCGGTGCACCTCGGGGCGGTCGGCCCCCCCCTCGGGGACGGGGTAGCTCGCTGTGTACACCCGGACCGCGTGGCCCCGCGCCTCCAGCGCGTGGACCAGGCGGTCGAGGGTCACCCCGACCCCGCTCACCATCGGCCAGTAGACCTCGGAGAAGAGCGCGATCCGCATAGCTGACAGGCTAGCCGCGGCGCGCACGGGACACAAGATCGGCCGGGCGCGACCGGGCCACGTCAGCGCCGCTCGGGGAGGCCGGACTCCTCCCGGATCACGCTGGTGAGGCCCGCGAAGTCATACCCCGCGCGGCCGAGCTGGATGCACTGGTTGAGCCGCTCGAGCACCAGCTCCGCGAGCGGCATCGGCACACCCGCCTCCCCCGCCGCCGCCGCGATCAGGCGGAAGTCCTTCCGCGCCAGCGCCAGCCCGAATCCGGGCGGGAGGAACTCGGTGCGGGCGATGCGCGCGCCGTAGCTGCGATGCACCGGGGTGCCGAAGAGGGTGCCGGTCATGAGGGCGAGGAACTGCTCCGGGTCGAGCCCGCCCTTCTCGGCCAGCACCAGCGCCTCGCCAAGGGCCTCGACCGTCGCGCCCAGCAGGAAGTTGCCGGCCAGCTTGGCCAGCGCGGCCTGCTCCGCGGTCGGGAAGGGAAAGACCCCCTGCCCCAGCGCCGCGAAGACGGGAGCGGCGCGGCTCTGCGCGATCGCGTCGCCGCCGGGCACCACCCACAGCTGCCGGGCCTTCGCGGCCTCGGGGCGCCCGAAGACCGGCGCGGCCAGGTAGACCCGCCCCTGGTCGGCGTGTGCCGCGACCAGCCGCCGCACCGCCGCGACCGAGAGGGTACTCATGCCCAGGTGCAGGGCCTCGGCGCCGAGCGCGCCGAGCAGCCCGTCGGCCCCCAAGGTGACGGCCTCGACCGCGGCGTCATCGGCCAGCATCGTCAGGACGAATTCCGCGCCGGTGGCCGCCTCACGCGGCGTGCGGCAGGGAATCGCGCCCGCCAGGGACTCGGTGCGGTGGGCCGAGCGGTTCCAGGCGCGCACCCGGAAGCCCGCGGCCACGAGATTGGCGGCCATCGGGGCACCCATGGCGCCGAGGCCGAGGAAGGCAATGGTGGTCATGTGACCGTCTCCAGGCGATGCAGGGCCGGGACCCGCCAGGCGATGAGCGCCACCACCAGCACCGGCACGAGGCCGCCGGCCACCACGGCCGGCACCGTACCGACCAGGCGCGCGGCGACGCCGGACTCGAAGGCGCCGATCTCGTTGGACGAGCCGATGAACACGGCGTTGACCGCCGCCACCCGGCCCAGGAGGTGGCGCGGCGTGAGGGTCTGCAGCAGCGTGGAGCGGAGCACCACGCTCACGTTGTCGAACACCCCCGAGAGCGCGAGCAGCGCCACCGAGAGCAGGAAGCTGGTCGACAGCCCGAAGCCGGAGATGCAGAGGCCGTAGGCCACCACCGACCAGAGCAGGGTGCGCCCCATCCGGCCCCGGAGCGGCCGGTGCGAGAGGTAGACCGACATGAGCACCGAGCCGGCGGCTGGCGCGGCACGCAGCACGCCCAGCCCCGGCGCGCCCACGTGCAGGATCTCCGCCGCGAACACCGGCAGCAGCGCCTCCGCCCCGGCGAAGAGCACCGAGAAGAGGTCGAGGGTGAGCGCGCCCAGCAGCACCGGCTGGGTGCGCACGAAGCGCACCCCCTCGAGCAGCCCGGCGAGGCCCGACGCGCCATCCGCGGCGGCGGGACGGAGCCGCGTGGCCACGCGGGCCAGGCAGAGCCACGCGCCCGCCATGAGGGCCGTGGCCACCCCGTAGGTGACGGTGGGGCCCGCCAAGCCGAGCAGCAGTCCGCCCAGCGCGGGGCCGGCCACCGCCGCGAACTGCCAGGTGGAACTGCGCCAGGTGATCGAGTTGACGTAGAGATCGCGCGGGACGAGGTCGGCGGCCAGTGCGGTGCGGGTGGGCTGCAGGAAACTCCGCGCGATGCCGCTCACGAAGATCACGGCGTATACGGCCCAGGCGGTGTCGGCCCGGACCAGCCCGGCGCGCGACATCCCGAACAGCGCGGCGCTGCACCCGGTCAGCACCACCAGCGCCGCGAGGCACATGTGGCGGCGGTCGAGCCGGTCGGCCAGCTGGCCGGCCGGCAGCGCGAAGGCAATGAAGGGGAGCGCCTCCGCGAGCCCCACCAGGCCGAGGGCCAGCGGGTCGCGGGTCACCTGGTAGAGCTGCCAGCCCACCACCACGCCCTGCATCATGGTGGCGAGCGTCTGGGCGAGCAGGAAGAGGATGAAGCGCCGGAAGTCCGGGACCCGGAGGGCGGCGTAGGCGTCGTGCGGGGCCGGAGGGGTGGTCACCCCGGCAAAGTAACCGGGCGCGTGGAAGGCGCCGAGGCCGCTACTGCCGCCGGACCACGCGGGTGGGCGTGAGCCCGAACCTGGCCATGCGGCGGTACAGGGTGCTGCGGGTGATGCCGAGGCGTGCGGCGGCTTCCGCCATCGTGGCGGAGGTGTTCACCACCTCCATCAGCACCGCGTCCTCGCGGTCGATCGCGGAGCTGGGGGCCTCCAGGCCGCCGGCGTAGGCCTCGCGGATGCCGCGGGGCAGGTCGTGCAGCCGCACCTGCCGGGTGGTGGCCAGGAGCACCCGGCGGATCACGTTCTTGAGCTCGCGCACGTTGCCCGGCCAGTCGTAGGCCTGCAGCGCGTCGTACACCGCCGGCTCCACGTCCACCGCCAGGCGGCCGAGGTCGCGCGCGCCGGCCTCGAAGAAGCGCCGCGCGTACACCTTCACGTCGCCGGGGCGGAAGGGGATGCCTTCGCTCCCGGCGATCGGCGCCCCGCCGGCCAGGACCAGGCAGCCACCCACGATGGCGGTGCCCTGCAGCACCGGGAACCAGAGGGCCGCGCCCTGGTCGCCGAGCGGCACCGGGACGCCCGACTCGTGGGGGAGCCGCTCCGCGGCGCGCACCCGGGCAGCCAGCGCCTCGGCGAGCGCCGGGGCCAGCGAGGGCGTCACGCCCACGATGCGGCCGCCCCGGTCGAGCGCCAGGATCGCGTCGCCGGGATAACGGACGGTCAGGCTGCTGAACGACTGGAGCGTCAGGAACCGGCGCTCCACTTCGCGGGTGGCGAGGCTCTGCTCGATCGCCACCACCAGCGCCTGCGCCAGGTTGAGGGTGTGCGGGTGGGCCTGCTCGCGAAAGCCGCTGATGTCGAGCACCCCGGCGACCTGGCCGGTGGCGGGGTCGCGGATGGGGACGGCGGCGCAGTGCCAGCGATGCCACCGCTCGCAGAAGTGCTCGGCGCCCACGATGTGCGTGGCGTGCCCGGTGGCGAGGGCGGTGCCGGGGCCGTTGGTCCCGACGACCTCCTCCGCCCAGAGCCCGCCGGGCCGGAAGTTGATCTCCGCGAGCCCGTCGAGCGCGGCGGGATCGCCGTCGGAGGCGAGCATCCGCGCTTCATGGTCGAACAGCGTGAGCACGTGGCCCGAGCCGGTGTACGTCTGCTGCTGCCGCACCACCGACTGCCGCGCGACCTCCACCCAGTCCGACCCGGCGGACACCTCCTGCACCTCGGCGTCATCGAGCACCACCGGCGCGCTGCTGAGGGAGGGGAGCACCGCGGCCCCGGCGCTGCGGTGCCACGAGGCCCGCACCAGCCCACGCACCCCGGCCGCCTGCATCAGGGCGCTGCCCCGCTCCCGCCCGGCCACGAGGGCGCCCCACTGCCGCGCCAGCGCCTGCTGCGCGTGCGGCTCGTAGGGGATGCCCTCGATGGTGTCGAGCACGGGTGGGTCCGGGGTGGCGGGGACGGGGAACGACGGTCTCCGGACAATCTTGTCCGATGCGCGTCGGGGAGCAAGCGCAACGCCGGCTACCGGCCCGCAGGGGTGGCGTAAGTCCCGCCGCCGCGACGGGTTGTGGCAGTGCGCCGGGCGGTGGCACCGCCCGCGGGGCCGGCCCACGGCCCGCGGGCCGCGCGGTGGCGCGGGACAGAAACGGCGCGACAAATGTCGCGCGCCGCTTGACCCCCCTCCAGGCGGGTCCTAGCGTCGGGTCACTTCACCGCGCGACCCGCCCGCCCTCCCCTCGACGTCCCGGCGCCGGGCCCGCCCCCAGTCAACATCTCCAGGAGGTCCGCATGGGCACTGCCACCTCGCCGAACGCCTCGGCCACGCTGCCGGCGTCGGCGGCCGGGTTCACGCCGAGCATCCCGCTCCGCGCCCGGTACGACAACTGGATCGGCGGCGAGTACCGCGCGCCGGCCCGGGGCCAGTACTTCACCAACGTCACCCCGCTCACCGGCCAGCCCCTCTGCGAGGTGGCCCGCTCCACCCATGAGGACGTGGACCGCGCGCTCGACGCGGCGCACGCCGCGGCGCTCAGCTGGAACGTCACCTCCCCGACCACCCGGGCGAACATCCTCAACCGGATCGCCGACCGGATGGAGGCGAACCTCGCCACCCTCGCGTGGATCGAGACCATCGACAACGGCAAGCCGATCCGCGAGACCACCCACGCCGACCTTCCGCTCGCCATCGACCACTTCCGCTACTTCGCGGGGGTGTTGCGGGCCCAGGAGGGGAGCATCGGCGAGCTGGACCATGACACCGTCGCCTACCACTTCCACGAGCCGCTCGGCGTCGTGGGCCAGATCATCCCGTGGAACTTCCCGCTGCTCATGGCGGTCTGGAAGCTGGCCCCGGCCCTCGCCGCCGGGAACTGCGTGGTGCTCAAGCCGGCGGAGCAGACCCCGGTGTCGATCCTCGCGCTGATGGAGCTCGTGGCCGACATCCTGCCGAGCGGCGTGGTGAACGTGGTGCAGGGCTTCGGGGTGGAGGCGGGCAAGCCACTGGCCTCGAGCCCGCGCATCGCCAAGATCGCCTTCACCGGCGAGACCACCACCGGCCGGCTCATCATGCAGTACGCCTCCGAGAACCTGATCCCGGTGACGCTGGAGCTGGGCGGCAAGTCGCCCAACATCTTCTTCGCCGACGTCATGGAGGCCGACGACGACTTCTTCGACAAGGCCCTCGAGGGCTTCGCGATGTTCGCCCTCAACCAGGGCGAGGTCTGCACCTGCCCCTCGCGGGTGCTGGTGCAGGAGTCGATCTACGACCGGTTCATGGAGCGCGCGGTGGCGCGGACCCAGGCGATCATCGAGGGGAACCCGCTCGATCCCGCCACGATGATCGGCGCCCAGGCCTCCAACGACCAGCTGGAGAAGATCCTGAGCTACATCGACATCGGGCGGAAGGAAGGGGCGAAGGTCCTCACCGGCGGCGCCCGCCGGGTCCATGCCGGCGAGCTCAAGGACGGCTACTACGTCCAGCCCACGATCTTCGAGGGCCACAACAAGATGCGCATCTTCCAGGAGGAGATCTTCGGCCCGGTGGTGTCGGTGACGAAGTTCAAGACCCAGGACGACGCCCTCGCGATCGCCAACGACACCCTCTACGGGCTGGGGGCCGGCGTGTGGAGCCGCGATGCCAACACCTGCTACCGGATGGGCCGCGCGATCAAGGCGGGGCGGGTGTGGACCAACTGCTACCACGCCTACCCGGCCCACGCGGCCTTCGGCGGGTACAAGCAGTCGGGCATCGGCCGCGAGACCCACAAGATGATGCTCGACCACTACCAGCAGACCAAGAACCTGCTGGTGAGCTACAGCCCCAAGAAGCTCGGGTTCTTCTAGGCCGATGGACGTGGCCCGGGTGGACCTCACCCCCGCGGCCCGGGGCCGGGGGCCCCCCCCCGGGGCGGGGGCCCGCCCCCCCCGGGGGCCCCCCCCCGCGGGGGGGGGGGGGCC
>JAXLXY010000017.1:0-45996 GCA_046327715.1 Gemmatimonadales bacterium | reverse complement strand
GAACCGCCATGCCGGCACGCCGCGCGGCCCAGACCAGCAGGTGATCCTCGCCGTAGCGGGCCGACTCCGGAAAGCCGCCAAGCATCTCGAACGCGTCGCGCGCCAGCGCCAGGCCCTGGTCGCCGAAGGGGAGCCCGAGGACCCGTGAGCGAAAGCGGACCCCCGCCGCCGTGAGGCGCATGAGCGGCGGGCCGTCGTCGTGGAAGCGGAGGTCAAAGAACCAGAGGGTGCGGGTGCCGGCGGCCAGGCGGCGCCGCAGCGCGGGGAGGGCCTCGGGGGGGAGGTGGGAATCGGCATGGAGCAACCACAGCCAGCGCCCCCGTGCCGCCGCCGCGCCGGCGTTGAGCTGGCGGGCACGCCCCGGGGGGCCCTGCAGCCAGGCCGCGGCGGCGGGGACACCGGACGGGGGGCGCGGCTCCGTTGCGCTCAGCACCAGTTCCTCGTCCGGACCGAGCTGCGGCGCCAGGGCGGTGACGAGATCCCGCCAGCTCTCATCGCCCGGGCCCACCGGGACCACAATGCTCAAGGCTGGGACCACCGGCCGGGCGCGGCTCACCTGGTGACCCCGCGCACACGCAAGGCGCCGGGCCCCCCGGCATTCTCGGCCGGCCGCCCTGGCGCCCCGGGCGCATTCCCGGGCCAACCGTCACTGCGGCAGGCACTTGGCGCCGGCCGGGAGTGGGCTCGAAGCTTGCAATTGGCGTTCATGGATCCTCAAGGAGTGGCCCATGCGGCATCCCGCCCTGCCCGTCCAGCTGCTGCTGCTCGTCCTGTGTCATGCCACCGCGGCGTCAGCCCAGACCCTTCCCGCGCGCCCGGTGCCGCTGGGCGAGCCGGTGCGCGGGGGATCGTGGAAAGATGGCGAGCTGGTGCTGGGCCGCACCACGCTGCCCGGGGCGCGGCGCATGCTGGCGGGCACCGATTCGGTCACCTTGAGCCGGGCAGCGGAAGGCAACCCCCGCCGGCTGCCCGCGGAGTTTGCCTGGGAGGTCGGGGGAGTCACGCTGCGGCCGCGCTGGCAGTTCGATCCGGGGCGCGGGTTCTTCCAGCTGTACTTCGACGACAACGAGCGGCTGATCTTCGCGCTCGACCGCACCGAGCGGCCCGAGCTTAAGCGCACCGACCTGCTGGCCCGCTACCCCCGCGCCCTGCGGGTGCAGCTGTCCGACAGCTTCGACCAGTTCCAGGTGGATGTGCAGCCGTGCGTGACGCTGACGGCGCTGATCGATCGTGAGAAGGACCACGTGCTGCAGTTCGGTTACGCGTGGACCTGCCGCACCCGCGCGCCGGCCGAGGCGGGCCCGCCGCCGGGCCGCTGAGCCCTCACGGGACGCTCGCCACGAGGAACAGGCGGGGCCCGGTCGGGTCGAGCAGGGCGTAGGACGAGTCGTCGGCCACCTCCTGGACCACCACCTCGTAGCGCAGCCGCAGGTCGGGCACACGCACCCGGGCGATGACCCCATGCAGGCGGTTCCCCACCACCAGCACCTGGTGGGCCACCCCGGAATACGGCGCGGCATCGAGGTAGCTCCCCATCGCTTCCACCGTGTCGACCGCGCCGCCCTCGACCAGGAACAGCACCGCCCCCACCGGCCGCGGCGCATCGGCCAGCACCACGTCCAGGGTGCCCGGCACGGGCCCGAGCGAGGCCTCGCCGCAGCCCAGGCCCAGCGCTGCCAGCAGCGCCGCCGCCACGGAGCGCCACCCGCGATTCATGGCGCCCTCCCGTTCCGGGCGGAGGCGAACAGCTGCTGCCGGTACCAGGCGAGGAAGTCGCCGCTGTCGTAACGTCCGTTGCCGTTCCCCACGGAGTCGAGCAACGCCACCTGCAGCGGCGTCAGGGTCCCCCGCCGGACCAGGGCATCGCTTGCCTGGGCCAGGGTGAGGAGCACCGTGCCAGGCGGGGTGCGGGTGAGCCGAAAGGCGATGTCGCCGGCGGCCGCGACCTGCCGGATGGAGTCGAGCGCAAAGCCGGCCGACCGCCCCTGGTTGTCGACCGCGGCGGGCGTGGTCGCCTCGTCGAACCTGGTGGCTCCGGTGCTCCCCGGCCACGGGTCACCGGCGTCCCCGCGGTCGCGTGAGCCGGGCTGGCGGAGCTCGTTCAGGCCATCGGCCTGGACCAGCGCCACGCCGTGGACCGGCCCGACATTGACGGCATTGCCCTGCCGGAAGCCGTGCGCCGCCACCTGGCCGGCATCGATGTGCCAGAGGAGGAGCCCCGGTACCTTGGCGCAGGACCGCGTCCGGAAGGTGCAGGCCGGATTGAGCTGGGCGGTATCACTGCCGATCGCCTGGCGGTTCTCGAACAGGAAATACTCGTCCGTGCCCGGCACCATCAGCGCCAGGACCGTGTCGCCCAGCGCGAGGGGCGGCACGGTCACGGTGCCGGGGGCGGTGGGCACCGTGTCGACCGTGACCCACCCGAGTTCGGTGAGCGACCACGCATCGAACCCTGCTGGGCTGTAGGGCTGGGTGTAGTTCCCGCTCCCCATGATGCCCCACTCACCGATCCCCTGGGTGACCGCCGGGCTGCGCAGGTTGGTGTCATAGAGATCCGGCAGCCCGAAGGCGTGCCCGGTCTCGTGCGACACCGTGCCAACGGGCATCAGCTGGCCCGCGGTGCAGGCGTCCGTCCCCCCGACCGCGCTCTGCAGGGTGTAATCCCGCACCCGGATGAACTGCCCCGGAATCGGGCTGCCCTGGGCATCACGCCTTGGGCTCCGGGTGACGTACCCGCCGGACACCCAGGCTCCGAGGTCGAACCGGTGCGCCCAGAGATTCGTGGTGCCGCACGCGCCGTCGACCTCGGGCTGCAGGAATGTCACAAAATCCACCACGCCATCGTCATCACCGGAGTTGGGCAGGCCGTCCGCCCCGTCGTTGTCGAAGAGGCCCCAATCGGTGGCGCCGGTGTCGGAGCGGGCCACGGCCGCGAGCAGCAGGTCGCCAAGCGGCCGGGCCCCGTGCGGGCAGGCCGAGAGCACGCCGATCCCGTTGCAGCCGTCCTCGTAGTACAGGTCGCTGCTGTCGGCGGTGACCCAGCCGAAGACCACGCCGTCGATGGTCACCCGCCCGCGGGACGCCTCGGCGTAGTAGGTCCGGACGCTGTAGGGCAGCGGGGCAGGTGCCGTGGAGAAGAGCACCTGATGATACGCCGCGGCAGGAAATGGCGCGGCCACGTTGGCGAAGGCGATCGGGATCACGGGCACCGTGAATGCTCCGGCGATCCGTGTGGCCGAGCCACCGGGCCCATTGAGCTGCGCCAGCTGGCCCCGGCCGAGCAGCGCGCGCCGCCGCGAGCGGACCCGCTCGGTCCCGCGGCGCCACGCGCCCTCCGGGCGGAAGTCCAGCCCGTCCACCTCGAAGCGACCCACCTGCGACCGGGGATAGGCCGGACCGGAGGGAGCCGGGGCGAGGCTGGCGAGGGCGATGAGCGCCGGGACCGTCCAGCCGCGCAGGACGCGCGGGACGGCCCCTCGGGATTGCGGCATGCCCCAATCTAGCGAGGGGTGAGCGCGCCCCGGATGGTTCCTTGTGTCTCCCGAGACAAGCCGTTAGCTTGTAACGGGTTAGTATCATGACCAGACGTTTCCCCGAGGCGGGAGAAGAGGCGCCGTGGACACCCAGATCATCCAGAACATCCAGCTCTTCGACAAGTGCCGGCAGTTCACCAAGGCACGCGAAGTCCAGGCGGCGGGGCTGTACCCCTACTTCAAGCCGATCTCCGATTCCGAAGACACGGCGGTCGTGATCGAGGGTCAGAAGCGGATCATGCTCGGGTCGAACAACTACCTCGGCCTGACCCATCATCCGAAGGTCCTCGAGGCGGCGTCCCGGGCGCTGCACCGCTACGGCTCGGGCTGCACGGGCAGCCGGTTCCTCAACGGGACGCTGGACCTGCACGGCCAGCTCGAGGCCGCGCTCGCGGAGTTCCTCGGCAAGGAAGACTGCCTCGTCTTTTCCACCGGGTACCAGGCCAACCTGGGGCTCATCTCCGGCCTGATCGGCCGTGGCGACCTGGTCTACCTCGACAAGCTCGATCATGCCTCGATCGTGGATGGCGCCAAGATGTCCTATGGCGACACCCTGCGCTTCAGCCACGGCGACCTCGCCGGGCTGGACCGCATGATCGAGCGCACCCGGAACAACCGCGGCGCGATGATCGTGGTTGATGGCGTCTACTCGATGGAAGGCGACATCGCGAACGTGCCGGAGCTGGTGCGCATCGCCCGCAAGCACGGGGTGGCCCTGGCGCTCGACGACGCCCATTCCCTGGGCGTCCTCGGCCCCAACGGCGACGGCACCGCGGCGCACTTCGGCATGACCGACGAGGTGGACCTCATCGCGGGGACGTTCTCCAAGTCGCTGGCCTCGATCGGCGGCTTCGTCGCGGGCTCGGAGAACGTCATCCACTTCCTCAAGCACCACAGCCGGCCGCTGATCTTCACGGCCTCGCTCCCTCCGGCCAACACCGCGGGCGTGCTGGCCGCGCTCGAGGTGTTGCGCAGCGAGCCGGAGCGCCGCACCCTGCTGTGGGCCAACACCCATCGATTCATCAACGGCATGCGGGGCCTGGGCTACAACATCGGCGAGACCGAGACCCCGATCATCCCGGTGCTCATCGGCCCGATGGAGACCACCTTCGTGTTCTGGCGGAAGCTGTTCGACGCCGGGGTCTTCACCAACCCCGTGATGCCGCCCGCGGTCCCGCCGTCCCAGTGCCGGCTGCGGACCAGCCTCATGGCCACCCACACCTTCGACCAGATCGACTACTGCCTCGACCAGTTTGCCACGATCGGCAAGGCCCTGGGGGTCATCTGACCGCACCCGTCACGGTCCGGCCGGTGCGCGACAGCGCCGGCCTGGACCGGTTCATCGCCCTGCCGTACGAACTTCACGCGCGGGACCCACTCTGGGTCCCGCCGTTGCGTATGGACATCCGCAAGCTGCTCGATCGCGCCGTCAACCCCTTCTTCGAGCATGGGGAGGCCGAGTACTTCCTCGCCGAGCGCGGGGGGGCGGTCCTGGGGCGCATCGCGGCGATCACCAACCGGCTGCACAACGAGTTCCACGCGGATCGGGTGGGGTTCTTCGGCTTCTTCGAGTCGGTCTACGACCACGACGTGGCCAACGCCCTGTTCGAGGCTGCCGCGGCCTGGCTGCGTGAGCGCCACCACGACGTGATGCGCGGACCGGCCTCGTTCTCCACCAACGATGAATGCGGGCTGCTGATCCGGGGGTACGACACCCCGCCCACCCTCATGATGCCGCACAACCCGCCCTACTATGAGCGGCTCCTCGACGCCGCCCGGTTCGCCAAGGCCAAGGACCTGCTGGTCTACCGGGGCGGCTACCAGGGGTACTACCTGCCGGTCCCGGAACGCCTGGCCCGCGGCACCGAATTGCTCCGCAAGCGGCTCGGCATCACCATCCGCCCGATGAACATGCAGGACTTCCGGGCCGAGGTGGAGCGGATCAAGGTGCTGTACAACAAGTGCTGGGAGAAGAACTGGGGCTTCATCCCGATGACCGACCGGGAGATCGACCACCTGGCCGAGCAGTTCAAGCCGGTGGCGATCGCCGACCTGGTACCGTTTGCCGAGAAGGATGGCGAGGTGATCGGCTTCGGGCTCGCCCTGCCGGACCTCAACGCCATCTTCCAGCGGCACCGGTCGGGCCGGCTGACCCCCGCGCTGCTCGCCGACCTGCTCCTCACGCTCAAGCTCCGCCGCCTGCGCCGGGCCCGGATCCTCCTGCTCGGGGTCATTCCCGAGCTGCGCGGCAAGGGCATCGACGCGATGCTGTATCACTGGATCTGGACCAGGGCCGCGGAGCACGGGATCTACTGGGGCGAGGCCGGCTGGATCCTCGAGGACAACCCCGCGATGAACGCGGGGCTCGAGAAGATGGAGTTCTCCGTCTACAAGACCTACCGCCTCTACGACCGATCCCTATGAGGGCGCTGGTCACCGGTGCCACGGGGTTCGTCGGCAGCCACCTGGCCGAGACCCTGCGGCGCCAGGGCGTCGAGGTAACCGCACTGGTCCGCTCGCCCGCCAAGGCCGCTGCCCTCCTGGCCCAGGGGGTCCGCACCGTCGCCGGCGACCTGCATCACCTCCCCGCCCTGCGCGAAGCCACCAGCGACGCGGACATCATCTTTCATGTCGCGGGACTGGTCGCGGCGCGGAACGAGGCGGAGTTCCTCGCCGGCAATCGCGAGGGCACCCGCAATCTCCTGGACGCCGTGCCCGCCGGGAAGCAACCGCGCGTGGTGCTGGTCTCGAGCATGGCGGCCGGCGGGCCTGCCCCGCGAGGCCGCCCGCTGCTGGGCGACGAGCCTCCAGCGCCGGTGACGGCGTATGGCCGGTCCAAGCTCGCCGGTGAGGATGTGGTGCGCGCCGGTCGGCTTCCCTGGACAATTGTCCGGCCGCCGATGGTGTACGGCCCCCGGGACACCGAGGTCCTCAAGGTGTTCCGCCTGGCCCGGACGGGGATCGCCCCGGTGTTCGGGGACGGTTCCCAGGAACTCTCGGCGATCTACGGCCCCGACCTCGCCGAGGCGCTGTGGGCGGTGGGCGCCAGCGAACGGACGCTGGGACGGACCTACTATGCCTGCCATCCGGAGGTCTTCACGAGCGCCGGCTTCGTGCGAGCGGTCGGGACCGCGCTCAGTGGCCGCGCGCCACAGGTGGTGCCGCTTCCGGCGCTCCTGGCACGGGTGGCGCTCGGGCTGACCGGTACCGCGGCCAGCCTGACCGGCCGGGCCACGATCCTCACCCCCGACAAGGCGAACGAGTTCTTCCAGCCCGCGTGGACCGGCGATCCAGCGCCGCTGTCCCGCGACACCGGCTGGCAGGCGCGACACGACCTGGCATCCGGCCTGGCGGCCACGGTGCGTTGGTACCGCGAGCAGCGCTGGTTGTGACCGCACCGGCTCCACTCCGGCCGGTGGACCGCCTGGTTCTCGGCTACACCGCGTTCACCTCGGCCTTCGCACTCACGCGCCTCGCGGGCTTCCCGGCGGTGGGTGGCGTCCTGGTGGCCAATGCCCTGATCCTCGCGCTGGTGGCCCTCTCCCGGCGCGCCAGCTCCGGCCTCGCCGGGCGCCTCCTGCGCACGCTCTATCCCCTGCTCACGCTCGGCGCTTTCTACCCCGCGATCGACCTGCTCAACCACTTCGGCGCGGTGGCGGTGCACGACGCAGCCGTCCGGGGATGGGAGGTGGCGCTCTTCGGCGGGGAAGTGAGCCGGACGTGGTGGATGGCGTTCCCGAGCCCGTTCTGGTCCGCGCTGTTCCACGCAGTCTACTTTGCCTACTACCCGATCGTCCTCGGGCCACCGCTGCTCTTCATGGTCATGGGCCGGACCGCGGCCGCCGAGCGCAGCGTGCTGTGGCTGATGGCCACGTTCCTCGCCTGCTACGCGGTCTTCCTGCTCTATCCGGTCGCGGGACCATACTACGAATTCCCCCGGCCGTCGCCGGCCTTCCTCGATAACGGCCCCGCCCGCCTGGTGTACCGAACCCTCGAGCGCGGCAGCGCGTACGGGGCCGCGTTTCCCTCGTCGCATGTGGCCGCCACCCTGGTGGCCGCCGCCGCCGCCTGGCAGGGGTGGCGGCCGCTCGGCGTGCTCCTCTGCCCCGTCGCGGCGCTCCTGACGGTCGGGGTGGTCTACTGCCAGATGCACTACGCCGTGGACGCCATCACCGGGGCTGCCCTGGCCCTGGTGCTGGTCCTCGGCCTCGGCAGACTGGAACGGGGCCCGCGGCACCGCGACGGGGGGGCATGACAAAGGGCCCGGGGCATGCCCCGGGCCCTCTGGATCCCCATCGGGCTACTGGACGATCAGCTTGGCCTTCATGCCGAACGCCACATGCGGCGTGCAGTGATAGTCGTACGTGCCCGCAGGCACGCCCGCGAAGTTGATCTCGTAGCTCTCGCCCATCCCCACCTTCATCGGGCCGGTCAACGGCCCCATCGTCTCGGTCATGGCCTTGCCGAGCACATCGGCGGCGCCCGCCGGCAGGGTGCCGGCATCGAACGCCACGTTGTGGGGCGGGCCGCTCTTCACCACGAACTTCACCACGTCACCGGCCTTGATGGTCAGTTCCGCCGGGGTGAACGTGCCGACCTTGCCATCAAAATCCATCGCGACCTCGTGGGTCGTGCCCGTCGCCACCGGAGCCGGGGCCTGCTCGGCCGGGGCTGGGGTCGCCGGCTGATCTGCCGGCTGCTCACCGCTCTTGCCGCCACAGGCCGCCAGGGCCAGGGCGAGTCCCGCCACCATCGTCATCGCGCGCATCGAAGACTGCCTCCACTCACAGGGGAAATTGTGCCTTGTGAAAAGGTTCACAAACATACAAGCATGGCCGTCAATCGGGGAGAGGGGGCATCGGCGTTAGATTACCCTCGTGCATCCACCTCCGTCATGCCGCACTCTCGGTCCCCAGTGCCTTGGCATCCCGGTCACCCTGCGCATCGGTACCCTGGACAAGGGTCCGGCCTCCTGCGACCACGAGGCCACCTGGCTCCTGGGCCACACCGAGCAGATCTCCTTTCGTGACCTGAGGGCCCGGGAGGGCGACCTGCTCGTTGACGCCCTGCTTCACGTCCGGTGCCGGTTCCTGCAGCGGCACGGGGAACAGTGCGCCTGCCGGGCCCATGGCTTCTCAGGCCCTGTTCCCACTCCGCCGGCATCATGGCCCCAGCCGCGGCGCCTCGGGGGCGACAGGTTCCTGGTGGTCTCGGAGGGCACGCAGCAGACCCTGACCCTCCCCTTCCCGCCCAGGAGCCTCCCGGTGCTCGACGCGGACCCGCTCGATAGCGAGAATCCGTGCTCGATCGCCCCCTGCACCACGGCCGATCACCGGCGGGGGTCCGCCTGCTGCCGGGACCTGCAGGTGGAGATCATGTGCGAGCAGTCTGATGCCCACCTCGAGGCCCTGGTCCGTTCCCGGCAGTCGCCGTATCTCTGCAAGATCAGCCGGGAGTCACCCCAGGCGATCGAGGCCGAGATGATCTCGGCCTGCGACTACCTCGATGATCCCCGGGAGAACTGTACGCTTCACGGGCGGCAGCGTTCCGACGGCCGGACCGCGAAGCCCGACCTCTGCAGTGAATGGCCGGATGATGGGAAGGGACTCCATCCTGGGTGCCTCTGGTACACTCCAGCCCCCCGGAGGGCTGGAAGGCGCCAGTGACGCAGCACCATGGTGACTGTTGTGTGCATCGGAGCCTGCTCGGGCGTCGTAAGATTATCTGTGACCGCCATCTAGCCGATCAGGCCCGCCCCAGACCGGGAAGCTCGAGGGACGCCAATGGGCGATGAACTCGAAGAACTGTATCGAACCACCTATGCGACCGTGGTGCGCTTCCTGTACCGGAAGGTCTGGGACGCCGACCGGGCCCATGACCTGGCGCAGGAGGTGTTCATCCGGGCGATGGCCCACCGCCCCGAGAAGCCCCGGGCGTGGCTGTTCGCGGTGGCCGCCAACCTGGCGCGCGACGAAGCCCGCGCGGCCATGCGGCGGAAGCGGCACCTGACCCTGCTCAAGGACGACCCGATCACCCTGCCGTCGAGCCTTCCCCCCGCCGACGAAATGGTGGAGGAAGATGAACGGCGCGCCCGGGTGGATGGGGCCCTCAACCTGCTGACCCCACGGGACCGCGAGGTCCTGCTCCTGTGGGATGCGGGCCTCAGCTACCCGGAAATTGCGCAGCAGACCGGCCTCGCGGTGGGCGCCGTCGGCACCACGCTGGCGCGGGCCCGGAAGCGACTCATTGACGCCTACGACCGGATGGAACACCGTGACGATCGCGCGGCACACTCCTGACGAAGAGCTCCACGCCTACCTCGACCAGGCCCTGAGCCGGTCGCAGGCGGCGGAGATCGAGCGCCACCTCGCCCGCTGTCCCCGTTGCCAGGGGGCCCGGGACGATATTGCGCGGCTGCGGGACCGGACCACCGAGCTGCTGGCGGTCTTCGGGCCGCACTCGGTGATCCCGCCGGCTTTCGCCACGCTGCAGGCGCGGGCGGCCGAGCGATCGAACCGGCGCTCACGGTGGCTGGTCAGCGGGGCATGGGCCGCCAGCATCGCCGTCGCGGTACTGGCCGGGTGGACGCTCCGGTCGGCGGGAACTCCGAAGGCCGTCCCCACCGCCACCGTGTCGAATGCCGCCCCGGTCGCGGCGGCACCCGCGCCGGAGCGGGCCACCGAGCCGCAGTCCCGGCCGGTGCGTCCGGCCCCGCGCGCTGAACCCGGCCGCCTGGTCCGGACGCCGGTGCCGCCACGGGAACCGCAGACCCAGGTGCAGTTCGCCGCCGCCGTCGAGACCGGTCCCCCCGAGATCTACGCCGCCACGGCGCGGCAGCTCAGCCTGTCCAGCGCGGGCCCCGAGCTGACGGACTTCACCTCACAGCCGATGGGCGCGGACCCAGGACTCAGGGGACTGTGGCGGACCGTCTCGCCGGACAGCGCCGGCCAGCTGCGATCGGTGGACGTACCGCTGGTGCCGGGCCTGCCGGTCGTGCAGGTCCGGGTACAGCCTGGCGAGAAGGGCCCTGACGTCACGGCAGTCGACCAGATGCTCGAATCGGGGGAACTGGTCCGTACCCTGGCCGGTCCGGCACCGCGGGTGGCCGCCCTGGTCGCGGCCGAGGAGGGCCAGCCGCAGTCGAGCACCCCGGCCGATGGCACCAACCGGGTGACGGTCACCATCCAGCAGGGCGACCGCATGGTGGCCGTGACCGGCCCGTCCCAGGCGCTCGGCTCGCTGCTCAACCGGGTGACCCCCCGCCGACGGTACTGAGACCGCCGGAGCGGGCGGCCCATCCGAAGCACGAAGGGCGGGGACCGTGACGCGGTCCCCGCCCTTCGGCGTTCCGGGAGCGGCGCCTGGACCGCTAGTGGTGCCCGGCCTCTTTCTCGAGGGTGATCAGCGCGAGCCGGGGCGAGACCATCGGGAAGGTCCGGGCGAAGAACCCGTAGGACAGCAGGAACAGCCCGAGGAATCCCAGCGTCGGGCCAAGCTCGGCGACGCCGAAGACGGGCCCAGCCTCGTGCGTGACCGAGGGCAGGACCAGCAGGTACCGCTCCAGCCAGAGCGTGCAGAGGCTGATGGCCGTGAAGAACCCGAGGGTGGCCGGGGTCTTCTTCGGCGCCACGCCCAGGAGCCCGATGAAGGGAATCACGAACATCCCCAGGAACACCATGGTGCCGATGGGGCGCCACTCGCCCCACAGCCTGGCAAAGACGAACCCGGTCTCCTCGGGGAGGTTGCCGTACCAGATCACGAGGAACTGGGACCACATGAGGTAGGTCCAGAACACCGTGAACCCGAAGCAGAGCTTGCCGAGGTCGTGCCGCTGCCTGGGGCTGATGAACTCGCCGATGCCCACCTCGTTGCGGCCGTACAGCATCATCAGGGCCAGCAGGGTGTGGGCACCCAGGAAGGACCCCATGAAGTACCAGCCGCCGAACAGGTTGGAGAACCAGTGCGGCTGCAGGGCCATGACGGTGTCGAACGCCACCATCGTGAAGACGATGGCATAGGTGATCACGTACATCGGGGCCAGGCGCGCGATGCGGGCCTCGTGCCGGGTGCGCCCCTCCGGGGAGGCGTCGAAGCCGGTGGTCCAGCGCTCGTACAGCCCGCGACGCTCGGCCGGGACCGCGCCCTTGACGTCATGCATGTCGGGAATGAGGTCGGCCTTGATGAGCTGGAACCCGAGGTAGTAGAGCAGCGAGAGCCCGACGGCCAGGCGGCCGAACATGAACCCGTGGGAGAGCCACACTTCCTTGCCGTGGCCGAGCCCGTGCATCTCCGGGAAGATGTGGTGGTAGCCCACCGTGAAGATGAGCAGGAAGCCCACCACCGACACCGGCCAGAAGAAGAAGGGCGCGGCTTCGGCGAAGCGGATGATCACGCCGGACCACTTGGCCTTGGTGACCTTCTGGACCGCGACGAAGGCGAAGCTGCCGCCGGTCAGGCCGGTGAAGTACACCCAGTTCACGTGGAAGAGGTGCCAGGCGCGGTCGGCCTGGTCCCCGCGGGCGTAGAGGATGAAGAGCGCCGCCCCGACGAGGGCCAGGGCGGAGCCCAGGCCGACGAAGAGGTTGTACCGGGCCGAGACGGACCGGGCGACGAGCTGATCGCGCACCGTCGAGCTGGCCATCAGTTCGTTCCTCCCGCCTGCGCCGCCTGGGCCGCCGCCTGCGCCTTGGCGTCGGCCTGGAGCTTCCGGACGTAGTTCACGATTTCCCAGCGATTCCGGCCGCGCACGCGGTCCCCGTAGCGGGGCATGACGCCGCGGCCATAGCGGATGATGCTGTAGATGTAGCCGTCGCTCCAGGCGATGGCCCGGTCGGTGATCAGCGGCAGCGTGGCGACCCGCGGGCCGACCGGCCCGTCGGCGTAGCCGGCGACGCCGTGGCACACCGCGCAGTAGGTGTTGTACAGCGTGTCGCCCCGGGCCGAGGCGGGCTGGCCGGCGAGCGGGTTGACCAGCTTGTCGGCGGTGGTGCTGTTCCCGACGCTCCACTCGGCCGACCAGTCGGCCTCGCCGCCGGTGATCGGCACGGTGCCCGGCGGCGTGTTCCGGGGCACGGTGGCCGAGGCGTACGGGTGCACCGCCGGGCTCTTGATCATGGCGTCGAACCAGGGGACGACGTGCATGAGGTCGTCGGGCGACGGCACATCGTTGTAGTAGTAGTCGCAGCCGCCGGTCCCGAGGGCCAGCAGCAGCGCGGCGACGGTGGCGAGCCTACGCGGCATGACGCACCTCCACGCTGCCGGCATCCTTGAGCATGCGCTCCACCCCGGCGACCTCGCCCCCCGGGCAGGGCACGAAGATGCCGATCCGGTCATCGCTGAACTTGGGGTCGTAGGCCAGCCCGGTGGTCGGCTTGCGGAGCGAGAGGAGGATCACGCCGGCCACGGTGGACAGCGAGCCGATCAGCACCATGAGCTCGAACATGAACACCACGTAGGGCGGGACGGTGGCAATGGGCTTGCCGCCGACCATGAGCGGCCAGTCGAGGGACATCCAGAAGGTCATCCCCAGGCCGGCGCAGACGCCGGTGATGCCGCCGATCAGGGTGAACAGCCGCACCGGCGAGCTGGTGATGCCGAGGGCATCCTCGAGCTCGTGGCTGGGCGCGGCCGAGTACACCGTGAAGTTCTGGCGGCCCTGGGCGCGCAGCGCCTGGATCGCGTCGCAGGCCGCGTCGATGTGCTCGAAGCTGGCGAGCACGCCGGAGACGGTCCGGGCCATCAGTGGCCTCCCTTGCGGAGCCGGGGCATCGGGATCTGCTCCTTGATTTCCTGGATCGCGACCACCGGGAAGGTGCGCGCGAACAGCAGGAACCACATGCCGAACCAGCCGAACGAGCCGGCGAGGATCCCCCAGTCCGCCCAGGTGGGCCGCATCTGGCTCCAGGCGTAGGGGAGGAAGTCGTTGGTCAGGCTGTTGATGATCACGTAGCGCTCGAACCACATCCCGATGTTGATGAAGATCGAGATGACGAACAGCGCCGTGAGGTTGGTGCGCACCTTCCGGAACCATAGCAGCTGGGACACGAAGGCGTTGCAGATGACCATGGTCCAGCCGCCCCACCACATCGGGCCGAAGAGCCGGCGCCAGAAGGTCTCCTGCTCGAAGACGTTCCCGCTGTACCAGCCGATGAAGTACTCCATGCCGTATGCGTAGAACAGGATCGAGCCGGTCAGCAGGGTCAGCTTGGCCAGGTTGTCGAAGTGGTAGTCGGTGATCATGTGCTCGAGCTTCAGCGCCTTGCGGAGCGGGATCAGGAGCGTGAACACCATCCCGACGCCGGAGTAGATGGCGCCGGCCACGAAGTACGGGGCGAAGATCGTCCCGTGCCAGCCGGGGATGATCGACATGGCGAAGTCCCAGGACACCACCGAGTGCACCGAGAGCACCAGCGGAGTGGCCAAGGCGGCGAGGTACAGGTAGGCCCGGCTGTAGTGCTGCCACTGGTGCTGAGTGCCCTTCCAGCCCAGCGAGAAGAAGCCGTACACCTTGGAGCGCCACCCCGTCATCATGTCACGGGCGGCGGCGATGTCGGGCACCAGCCCCACGCACAGGAAGGTGGTGGACACCGTGAGGTAGGTGGAGATGGCGAAGACGTCCCAGACCAGGGGCGACTTGAAGTTGGGCCACAGCCACCGCTGGTTCGGGTAGGGCAGCAGCCAGTAGAAGAACCACTGGCGGCCGATGTGGATGATCGGGAACAGTCCCGCGGTCATGACCGCGAAGACGGTCATGGCCTCCGTGGCCCGGTAGACCGCGGTCCGCCAGGGCGAGCGGAAGAGGAAGAGGATGGCCGAGATCAGGGTGCCGGCATGGCCGATGCCGACCCAGAAGACGAACGTGGTGATGTAGACCGACCAGAAGACCGGCGGGTTGTAGCCCGCAAGCCCCAGCCCCTCCTTGAGCAGCGCCACGAAGGTGACGGCGCCCACCAGGAAGAGCCCGACCGCGCCGGCCAGCAGCAGCATGTAGCCGCGGCCGGCGGTGCCCAGGGTGTTGACGACGTCCCGGGTGACCTCGTGGTGGGTCTGCGTCGGGTGGTTCGAGTCGTGCGCGATTGCGGCCATCAGTTACGCCTCCGCCCGGTGCAGGACCTTCGCCAGGTACGTCACGGCCGGGCGCACGTTCAGGTCCTCGAGAATATGGTAGCCGCGGTGGTGCCCCTGGAGCTGGCTCACCCGGCTGTTCGGATCCTTCAGGTTGCCGAAGACGATCGCGTTCGAGGGGCAGGCCTGGGCGCAGGCCGTCACCACCTCGCCGTCCCGCACGGTCCGGTCCTCGAGCCGCGCGACGTGCTGGGCCGCGCGGATCCGCTGCACGCAGAAGGTGCACTTTTCCATGATGCCGCGCGCCCGGACCGTGACCTCGGGATTGAGCTGGAGGTTGAGCGGCTCGGGGAAGGCCTTCTTGGAGTACGCGTACCAGTTGTAGTAGCGCACCTTGTAGGGGCAGTTGTTGGCGCAGTAGCGGGTGCCCACGCAGCGGTTGTACACCTGGCCGTTGAGGCCGTCGAAGGTGTGGTACGCCGCGTAGACCGGGCAGACCGGCTCGCAGGGGGCATTGTCACAGTGCTGGCAGAGCATGGGCACCACCCGCGCCTCCAGCGGCTCGCCGTCCTCGCCGCCCTCCCAGTAACGCTCGATCCGCAGCCAGGTCATCTCGCGGCCGCGGAGGATGTCGTCCTCGCCCACGAAGGGGATGTTGTTCTCGGCGTAGCAGGCGGTGATGCAGGAGGAGCAGCCGGTGCAGCGGGCGAGGTCGATGACCATCCCCCACATCGGGTTGTCGAGGGCATAGGCGCCGTGCTTGCGCTTCTCGCGCTGCGCCTCGTCGAAGCCGCGGATCGCCTCGACCTCGCGCTCGGTGTTGACCTCGTGCTCGGCGTGGCCTTCGGCGGCGGCCGCGAGGGCCGGGGTCATGCCCTGCCGGGCCTGCTCGAAGGTCATGGCGTCGGCGATCCCCCGGCCGAGCTGCCGCGTGGTGCCCTCGGTCTTGGCCACCGGCTTGAAGCCGCGGGTCTTGGTCAGGGTGACCCGCGTGGCGAGGTACGGCAGGAAGCCCTGGCCGTCCTTCGCATCGATCAGGTCGAGGGGGTTGACCCCCCGCCCGGTGGCGAAGTCGCCGAAGCTGGTGTGGCCGAGCCCGAGCGGCACCGCGACCACGTCGGGGTGCAGGCCGGGATGGATGTACACCGGCACCTCGACCGCGCCGTGGGGCGAGGCCAGCCGGACGATCTCGCCCTCGCGGATGTCGAGGCGGCGTGCCGTCTCGGCGCTCAGCTCGGCCCAGGAGTGCCACGTGATGCGGGTGACCGGGTCCGAGAGCTCGAGCATCCAGGGCCGGTTGGCGAAGCGACCGTCGCCGTAGACCGAGGGGGTGGGGAGCAGGTAGAAGGCTTCCGCCCCCGCCTCACCGTCGAAGGCGGGAGACGTGTACCCTGCGCCGGCCGCGCCCGGCGCGAGCCGGACCGGGGTGGCCGGGGCCTCCGCGTACAGCCCGCCGCGCGCCAGCGCCTGACGCCAGCCGTCCTCCGAGCCGACCTGCTTGAGCCACTGGGCCTTGAGGTGCGCCTCGAAGCTCGGTGCGGTGAACTGGGCCAGCGACCCGCCGGCCTTCTGGGCGAGCTTGAGGAGCAGGTCTCCGGTGGCCATGGTCTGGAAGACCGGCTCGAGCACCGGCTGCATCAGCCCCTGCACCCCGCGGCGGGGCCGGGCGTCGTCCCAGCGCTCGAGGGCGTGGTGGTTGGGGAGCAGCAGGTCGCACTGCCGCGCGGTCTCGTCGAGGAAGAGCGAGGTCGAGACCCGGAAGCCGGCCTTGGCGAAGCGGGCGTCGAACCCGGCAGCCTTGGGCAGGGTGTAGGCAGGGTTGGCCTCGTGCACCAGCACCACCGCCGCCTCGCCACGTTCGATGCCCTCGAGCAGCGCCAGCAGGGCACCGTAGCCGTCGCCGCCGTCGAGATCGGCCCCGAAGCGGACGGTCTGGCCGACGTTGCCGGCCACGTAATTGAGGAGATGCACCGCCGCCGCGGTCTGGATGGCGCCACGATGCTGGCTGGAGAGCCCGCCGGCCACCGCGAGCCCCGGCGCCGCCGAGGCGAATTCCCGGGCCACCCGGCGGATGATCTCGGCCCCGACGCCACTCTCGTCCTGCGCCTTCTCCGGGGTGTAGGCCGCGAGGACGCCGCGGAGGGCGTTCGCGTCGGCCGGGTTGCCGGTGCGCTCGGTCAGGAGGACGTGGGCCATCGCGAGGGCGATGACGGCCTCGGAGCCCGGCCGCGGCGCGTGCCACTCGTCGGCATTCATGCCGGTGAGCGACATGCGGGGCGAGAACATCACGTGCTTGGCCATCTGGCCGTCGGCGAACCCGTGGCTCGCCGCGAAGCCGCGCTGCGTCTCCACCGGCGAGAGCCAGGAGCCGTCGAGGAAGTCGGCGCCGAAGGACAGGATGTAGCGTGCCTTCGCGAAGTCGTGCGCGGGGAGCTCCGCCGTGCCGAAGACCTGCTGGCCCGCGAGACGCAGCGGCTCGAAGTCGAGCGCCTGGTAGCGCACCAGCCGGCCGCCCTGCGCCTGGGTCCAGGCCGCGAGCAGGTCCGAGAAGGTGCCCCGGCCCGCGCCGGAGATCACGGCCAGCTTGCCGCCCGCCGCCTGCAGCTTGCCCGCCAGGGTGGCGATCGCCTCGTCCCAGGTCACGGCCTTGAAGGAGCCATCGGCCTGGCGCGCCATCGGACCGGTGACCCGGCCGGGATTGTAGAGGCCCTGCAGCGCCGACTGGCCATGCGCGCACAGCGTGCCCGCGTTCACCGGGTGATCGGGATTGCCCTCGAGCTTGATCGGCCGCCCTTCCCGGGTCTTCACGTGCAGGCCGCAGCCGGCCGCGCACTCGGTGCAGGTGCTGGCGTACCAGGTCGGCACCCCCGGCACCTGGTCCTCGGACTGCACCAGGTAGGGGACCAGCTTCTCCACCTTGGCCGTGGAGCAGCCCGAGACCGCCGCGGCACCGGCGCCGGTGACACCGACGACCTTGAGGAAGCGCCTGCGATCAAGACCTTCGCGGGGTGTTTCGTTCGACATTGACGGAGCCTTTGGCCGTTAGCCGTGAGCCGGAAGCCCGGAACCCTTCACCGTCGCCCGCCGTGCCCCGCCCCGGGATCCGCGACCGGCGGATCGGCGGACGACGGCGCGGCGCGCGGCGCTAGAAGTGACAGACGGTACAGTCACGATTCACCTGCCGCTGGTTGTGGCAGGTGATGCAGAAACCCATGTTGTTGATGTTGTTCACCTTGAAGACCTGCGGCATGCGGGCGACATCGCCGTGGCAGGTCTGGCACGCGTTGGGACCGAGCACCTTGATGTGCCGCATGTGGGGGAAATGCACGTGGCGCGCGACGCTGTGCACCCGGACCCACTCGATCGGCTTCTGGTTGTTGAAGGCCTCGCGCACCTTGGCGATCTCCACCTGGTGGCTCGAGTCCGAGCCCCCGATGATCAGGTGGCACCCCATGCAGGTGGCCATGCTGGGAATCCCCGGCTCGCTCGACTCGCCGACCGAGGAGTGGCAGTACTGGCAGGGGGTCTTGTTGACGCCCGCGTGGATGTCATGCCGGAAGAAGACCGGCTGCCGCGGCCCCTTGAGGGCGGCCGTATCGCTGGCGCTCAGCTTCCAGGCCGGGAGGGTATCCGTGGGGGAGGGCCCCTGTGACGCCACCGAGGTGCCCTGCCCGGCCGCGATGGCGAGGACCGCCACCAGCAGCGAACCAGTTCCGAGGAGTGCCAGCTTTCGCATGATCGCTCACGACCACCGGCATGGAAGGAGGCCGGCGGGAATCGGGGTTCCGCGCGATTGTGAATTCTTTCACGAGACGGCAACGCGTTGGGGGGCCAACGATTGCCGCGACAAGTATAGTCACGAGGTTCGGCGCGGCCAAACCTCGAACAACGGCTATTCCGAGTGAAATAGTCCGCTTTTCGTCAGCTGGCCAGCGAGCGCCGGCCGGACCCCGGCGTCTCGGCCACCACCCAGGCCAGCTTCCGCCGCACAAAACTCAGGAAGGCGTCCGCCGCCTTCTGGTCGCCCACTTCCAGCGCGCACCAGCGCACGGGCCCGGTGCGCTGTGCGCCACGGATGGCGCTGCCGATGGCGGCCGGCAGCCGGGGAACCGCAAGCGCCTTTGATTCCTCGGAGTCGGCGATGGTGAACGTCAGCGCCGGGCCGTTCTGCATGACGTGCACCCAGCACAGCTTCCGGTGCCCGACCGCATACTCCCAGGTCCAGTGCCACGAGGCGCCCATGTATTTCACGTGCTCGGCCACGCCGGGCAGCTTGAGCAGCCCCTCCCGCAGGCGGCGGAACCGTGCCGCCGCAGGCGCGGGGAGGTCCTTGTAGGGTGCCGCTGGCTTGGGTTCCTGACGGGGGTTGGAGTACAGGTTGGTGGCCCAGTACGCGGCGGATCGCCCCACGGGTCAGGCTCCGGGAAGTGTTGGGAAGAAGTGCGCCGAAAACTAAATGGGGAGCGGGCCGGCTCCAAGCGGTGACTTATTCCGCGTGCTCCTCGCCGGCTTCCCCTGCCCCGGCCGCCGGCGGCGGTGTTCCGACCCCCGCGGCCTCCGGGGGGAGCGGCAACCCATTCCGGACCAGGAATCGGACGATCTCGATGCCCATGGCGCGGACCAGGGACGCCTCGCGACCGTCCAGCTCGGCGCGGTAGAGGATCTCTCGCCAGGAGCGCAGGACGTGGTCGGGCTGCCGGGTCTTGAAGAACTCGATGGCCCACAGGGCACGGCGCCAGTCGGCAAAGAGGCGTTCCTGGAGGGCCATGGGCGCCGGCTCGGCGGGCTTGCGGGGCGGCTTGATCGGCTTGCGCTCCCCGCCCCGGGCCAGCCAGGTCTCGTAACACATGATCGCCACGGCCTGGGCCAGGTTGAGCGACTTGTATTCCGGGTTGGTGGGAATGGTCACCAGTGCCGTGCAGGCGTCGAGCTCCTCGTTGGTCAGCCCCTTGTCCTCGCGGCCGGCCACGAAGGCCACCGGGCCGGCGGCGGCCCGAGCCACCAGCTCCGCCGCGCCCGGCCCCGGGCGATACACCGTGCGCTTGGCGGTGCGCTCCCGGGCGGTGAGCGCCAGGGTCCAGAGACAGTCGGCGGTGGCCTCGGCCAGGGTGTCGTGGATGGTGATCCGCTCGATCAGGTCCGCGGTGTTGTGGGCGATGCCCTCGATCCGCCAGGCGTCGAAGATCTCGGGCTGCACCAGGCGGACCTGGCTCAGCCCGAAATTCTTGGCGATGCGTACGGCGCTGCCGATGTTGACGATGTCCTGGGGCGCGACCAGGACCAGGATGGGGGCGGGGGTCATGGCCCCGAAAGTACCGCGGCGACCGGGCCGGGCGAAGGGCCGGGCCCGCCCGGCCCTGCCCTAACCCGGGACCACCTGCGCCAGGACGTCCATGAGGTCGCGGAGCGCGAACGGCTTGGAGAGGACCGGCCGCTGGGCCTCGGCCAGGAAACGGGAGGCTTCGGGGGAGAGGACGTCGCCGGTCATGAAGATGAGGCGCTGTACCGCGGGCGCCTCGTGCGCCTGCAGGTGGCGATAGAACTCATGCCCGCTCATGCCCGGCATGCGGAGGTCGCAGAGCACCACCTCGTACTCCCCTTCCTCGAGCAGGCGGAGCCCCTCCTCCCCGCTGTCGGCGAGGTCCACCTGCCAGCCGGTGCGGGTGAGGAACTTGGAGATGCTGCGCCGGATATCGGGCTCATCATCCACCAGGAGGATCCGGCCGCGGCGCGCCCCCGAGGCGGGCGCCGGCAGCGGGGGACGGGGCCGGTCCTGGACCGCCGCGGTGGCGGGCTGGGCCAGGGACAGCGGCAGCTCCACCACGAAGCGGGCCCCGCCCCCGGGCCGCTCCGCCGCGGCGATCTTGCCGTTGTGGTCGGCGATGATGCCGGCGCTGACCGAGAGGCCGAGACCCGTGCCCTCGCCCTCCGGCTTGGTGGTGTAGAAGGGGTCGAAGATGCGGCTGGTGAACTCGAGGGGAATCCCCGGCCCGTCGTCGTCCACGACGATGGTGGCGAGATGCTCCCCGGCAGCGAGCCGGATCCACACGTGGCCCCGGCCGCGGCTGCCGCGGATCGCCTGCTCGGCGTTGACCAGCAGGTTCATGAGCACCTGCTGCAGGTTGATGGTGTTGCCCCACACCAGCACCGGTTCGGCCGGCAGGTCGGCGCTCACCTCGATCTGCTGGCTGAGCAGCTGGTTGCGCCGCAGTGCGAGGGCGCCGCGCACCGCGTCGCGCAGGTCGACCACGGCGCGCTCGGATCCCTGGCCGCGGACGTAGGTCAGGAGGTTGCGGACGATCTGGGCCGCGCGGTCGGCCTCGACCTTGATGGCCTGGAGTGACTCCAGCTGGGCGGGATCCTTCGCCTCGCCGACCAGCAGCTCCATGTTCACCAGGATGCTGGCCAGCGGGTTGTTGATCTCGTGGGCCATGCCGCCGACCAGCTGGCCGATGGCCGACATCTTCTCCGCCTGCAGCAGCTGCGCCTGCACCCGGCGCTGGTCCGTGACGTCGCGGACGATGCCCAGGACGGTGGTGACCCGCCCCTCCTCGACGAGGGGCGAGACCGTGATCGCGACCACCCCGGGCTCCCCGTTGGGGCGGCGCACCGAGGTCTCGAACACGCTCGATTCCCCGGCGAGGGTGCGGCGGAACTGCTCGCCGACGGTGGGAAGGTCCTCGAAGGCGAGCACGTCATCCCAGGGCCGCCCGACCGCCGCGCGGCTCCGCACGTTCCACAACCGCTCGGCCGACTGATTGAACGAGAGGATGGTGCCGGCCCGGTCGAGCGTGAAGATGGCATCGGTGGCCGCCGAGAAGAGGCGCCGGTACCGCTCCTCGGACTTGCGCAGCGCCTGGCCGGCGGCGGCGGTCTGGTACCCCGCGCCGGCGTGATCGGCGATCTGGGCGAGTCGCTCCACCTCGGCCACCGCGAAGGACGCCCCGGCGGGGCGGGCCAGCTGCAGCACCGCGATGAGGCGGCCCTCGCACCAGATCGGCACCGCGGCCAGCGCCACCGGTCCCGCCGCGGCCTGCATCCCGGCCGCGAGGCGCGGGTCCTGCGCCAGGTTGGCGGAGATGAACACCGCGCCCTGCTCTTCCCGCATCCAGCCGTCCACCGAGCCCGCGAGGGGGCTGGGCTCGGCCAGGCCCGGTCCGAGGGGGCCGCGGCTGGCCACCACCACGCGCGTGGCATCCTCGGCCAGGCTGCTCACCAGGGCCGCCGTCCCGCTGATCCCCTGGAACGCGGCATCCGCGGCGAGCTCCAGGACCTGGCCCGGCCGCGCCTCCTCGTCCGTGGCGGCCCGCGCCATCTGGCGCAGCCACTCGGCGGTGATCCGCTGCCGGCGTTCCTCCTCCAGGCTGTCGAGGTTCTCGAGGGTGACCCCGAGCTGCTGGGCCACGATCTCGAGGATGCGGACGTCCTCCGCCTCGAAGGCGTGGTCGTGGGCCTCGTCCTCGATGGCGATCACGCCCGTGATGGTGCCGCGCGTCCGCAGCGGCACCGCCGCCACGCAACGGGGCCGGGTGTCCACCGTGAGCCCGCGCGCCGCGAGCTCCTCGAGCGCGTTCGCCGGGAAGTAGAACGTGTGACCGGTGCGCCAGACCTCCTCGAGCAGCCCCCGGGCCAGGGGGCGCACCGCGCCATCGTGCACCTCCTCTCCCCGGCGGTCGATCGGGAACCGGATCTCCTGCCACACTTCGTCCACCTGGGCCACCCGTACCGTCCCGACGCCGAGCGCGCGGCGGAGCATCTCCGCGGCCTGCAGCATCGCGTCCCCGGGCCGCAGGGACTGGTGGAGGCTGGCGGAGACCTCCGCGACGGAGCGGATGCGGTCGGCGTACTGGCTCACGCGGACATTGGAGAGCCGGGAGAGCAGCGCGAGTTCGGCGATCTCCGCGACGCGGTGCAGCAGCTCCTGGTCGAGGGCCGTGAAGGCGGCCGCCCGGCGCATCAGGATCAGCATGCCGGCGTAGCCGGTGACCTGGCCGAGGCGGGTCACGAGCAGGTGCCCCTGCCCCCCGGGCAGCACGCATCGGTGCGCGACGTCCTGCGGGCTGAACTCATGGCCGCAGCGCAGGCGCCCGCCGCCCAGGGGAGGCGTCTCGAGCGCCACGTGATCGCCATCCGCGGCGGTGAGGGCCAGGTGCTGCTGCACCACCTCGAGCAGCTCGGCGCCATCCGCCGCCATGGCGCGCGCCGCCTCGCGGACGATGGTGCGCCGCAGGGTCGGCGTGTCCGCGGCCGTGGCCAGGGCCGCGGCCACCTGGCTCGCGGCGCGGCCATCGGTGAGCTGCCGTCCGCTCGCGAGGGAGAGGCGGATCTCGCTCAGGGTGGTGGTGGCGTGGATCGCGAAGCGCAGCAGGGTCTCGCGGTCGGCCTCCTGGAAGTGGCCCGGCTCGGCGTGGGCCAGGGTCAGCACGCCGACCACCTGGTCGACCCGCCGCAGCGGAACGGCGAGCACCGATCGCATCCAGCTGCCGGTGCCCCCGCCCTCGGGGGTCCATTCGCCGGCCAGCACGCCGTCGATGGCCTCGAGCGCCATGCCCTCGATGCCGAAGGTGCGGGAGCGCCGGCGGCCGATGTCACCCGACAGGCGCCCCGAGCCCGCCTGGCACACCAGCTCCTCACCCTCGAGGGTGGAGAGCCGGACCGCGGCGCCATCGAACAGCGCGGCGGCGGTCCGGACCAGTTCCCCGGCCGCCTCCTCCTCCGTCAGGCGCGCCGAGCCGATGAGGGCGGCACGAGCGGCGGCCCGGATCTCCTGGCGGGCGCGGCCATCCGCCACCGGCTGGAGCCCCGCTCCCCGTCCCCAGAGGCCTCCGGCCAGCGTCGCCAGGCGGCTGAGGGTGGTGGCGTCGCCCCGGCGGAAGTGGCCGAGGTGCCGGTGATAGAGCACGAACGCGGCGACGGGGCGGTCCTGGACCACGACCGGCGCCGCCATGACGTCGATGGTCCGGTCGTCCTGCCAGAGCGCCACCTGGCGGCCCCGTGGGGGCGGTTCGGCCCCGATCACCAGCCGGCCGCGATACCACGCCTCCCCGGCCACGCTCCCCTCCAGCGGGAGGACCAGGTCCGGGGCGGGGGCGTTGGCCCCGCGCGCCGCCATCACGCGGAGCTCGTCTCCCTCGGGCAGGAAGAGCGCGACGCCGGTGGCGGCGGTTGCCTCCAGGGCGAGGTCGAGCAGCACACCGAGGCCATCGGATGAGGCTGGGACGGACGGGAGGAGCGGCGAGGGGCTGGCGAGGTCGGCTGATGCCGTGGACATGCGCGCTCCCGAGGGAGCCACCGGGCGGACCCGTGGCTCGCGTCGGCCCACCAGGGGGAGCGGACCAGCGACGAGCGCAATCTAGGGGTGGGACGTCCCCGGGTTCAAGAGTCGGTCAGGAAGGAGGTATCAAAGCGCCGGGCCTTCAGTGCGGCGGCGAAGGCGCTCTTCTCCACCGACTTGACGTAGGCATCCCGGGCCTCGACGACCTTCTGCTCGACCAGCTCGAGCAGGGCATCGTTGAGGGTGACCATGCCGGCCTTCCGGTTGGTCTGCATGATCGACGGGATCTGGAAGGTCTTGCCCTCGCGGATCAGGTTCGAGACGGCCGGGATCGAGAGCAGGACCTCCTTGGCCGCCACCCGCCCGCCGCCGATCTTGCGGCAGAGCACCTGGGCGATGACGCCCTTGAGCGACTCGGCGAGCATCACCCGGACCTGCGCCTGCCGGTCCACCGGGAACTGGTCGATGATCCGGTCGATGGTCGACGCCGCCGTGGTGGTGTGCAGGGTGCCGAAGACGAGGTGGCCGGTCTCCGCGGTCTCGATGGCGATGGAGACGGTCTCGAGGTCGCGCATCTCGCCGACCATGATGACGTCCGGGTCCTCGCGCAGCGCCGCCCGGAGCGCGGCCTTGAACGACTGGCTGTGCATGCCCACCTGCCGCTGGGTCACCACGCACTTCTTCGGCGGGTGGACGAACTCGATCGGATCCTCGATCGTGAGGATGTGATCGGTCCGGCTCCGGTTCACCAGGTCGATCATGGCCGCCAGGGTGGTGGACTTGCCCGAGCCCGTGGGGCCGGTCACCAGGACGAGCCCCTTGCTCAGCTGGCAGAGCTTCTGGATCTCGGGCGCGAGCCCCAGGTCCTCGGCCGAGAGGATCTTCGAGGGAATGACCCGGAAGACCCCCATCGGCCCGCGCCGCTCCTGGGCCGCGTTGCACCGGAAGCGCGTCCCGGGGATCTCGAAGGCCCAGTCCGCGTCGCCGGTCTCCCGGAACTGGCTCTGGTCCCGCGTCGGCATGAGGCTCACCAGCATCGCGTCGAGCAGCTCGGCCTCCAGTGCCGCGCCTTCCTGCCGCACCAGCTCGCCGTCCCGGCGCAGGATGGGCTGCTCCCCCACCCGCAGGTGCAGGTCGGAGGCGCCCAGCTCCACCGTGAGGCGGAGCAACTGCTCCACGCGGGCCCGGCCGTTCTCCACCTGCGACGTGACCGTCGCGGCCACCGGTGGGGGGGCGGCAGGCGCCGGGGCCGCCGCGGCGGAGGGGGGCGCCCCGGCCTCCGGGCGCACCAGGACCCGGGGGCCGTCGGGCTCGGGGATGATCTCGATGGTGACCGGTCCCGCGGGCGACGCATAGCGGAGCTCGACCGGTGACAGGCCGTCGAGGCGGGATGGGTCGGCCGCGCCGGCCACCTCGCGCACCAGCGGGAGGTACTGGGCCGGCGTCAGCGGGTCACGGGTCGCGGCCTGGGGGCCGGCGTCGGTGAGCAGGGCGGCGGGCTTGCCGGGCGCGAGGACGAGGCCCTGGGCGCGGCGGTCGAACATGGCCTGGAGGAAGCGATCGATGCGGGCCATGGGTCGTCGGGGGTTCAGGCGAGGGGGCGGACCGCGCGGACGAACCGGCGGTTGAGGCACACGGTGCCGTCATCGGTGTGCAGCGCGAAGAACCGCTCGGGGGCGTTGAGGAAGTCCAGCGCCCGCGCGCGCGTGGGCGGCAGCTCGCTCGCGGCGATCCCGCGCAGCTCGATGCCGCCCACCATCATCACTTCCAGCGGGATCATCCGGGCCACCGTGGCCCGCTCCGGGTCGTCGGGGGCCGCCGCCTCGCCGTAGAAGACCGCGGCCACCTGCTCCTTGGCCACGAACACGATCTCCGCGTGCGGCAGCGCCATCGGGAAGAAGGCGTCCGGCCGGTTGAGCATCTCCACCGGCGTCTCCGGGCCATCCCGCCACGCCACGCGGGGCTGCAGGTGCACCTCGCCCTGGATGACCAGGCCTTCGGCCAGGGTCACCCGGGCGGCGATGCGGCAGGTCGAGGCCCAGTCGGTCATGATCCCCTAATCTCGACGCCGGACTCCCGTTCCTGAAGGCGGATGGCCTCCAGGTAGTCGGCGTCCTCGCCCAGCGCGGCCCGGCACCGGGCCATGAGTTCGCCGGCCAGGTGCAGCAACGGGGAGCGGATGCCCTGGGCCTCGAGGAACCCGACCGCGATCCGCACGTCCTTCTCCAGCAGCGCCAGGCGGAAGGTGTTGGGCCAGGCGCCGGTGAGCACCCGGTCGGGCACCAGCCCCTCGCTCACGAACGACCGGCCGGAGGAGGCGTTGAGCACCTCGACCGCCTTCCGGGCGGGCACCCCGGCCCGGGCGAGGGCGGTGAACCCCTCGCCGAAGGCCAGGATGTTCACCGCGAGCAGTGCGTTGTTGATGGCCTTCATGGCGTGGCCCGACCCGACGGGGCCAAGGTGCTCGATCCGCTTGCCGAAGCAGGCGAGCACCGGGCGGGCCCGCGCAAAGGTCGCGGCGTCCCCGCCGACCATCACGGTGAGCGCGGCCGCCTCCGCCCCGTTGGTGCCGCCGCTGACCGGGCAGTCGGCGAAGGCGATGCCGCGCTCCGCCAGACGGGCCGCGATGCGGACCGAGTTTTCCGGGTCGCCGGAGGTGCAATCGAGGAACAGCACGTCCGGCCCGAGGCCGGCCAGGAGGCCTTCGGGGCCGTCGAGCAGGGCCAGGACCTCGTGACTGGTGGGAAGGCAGGTGATGACGATGGCCGCCCCCGCCACCGCCTCCCGGGGGGACGCGGCGGCCCGCACCCCGTGCGCCGCCGCGAACTCGGCGGCGCGGGAGGCGGTGCGGTTCCAGACGGTCAGGGCGTAGTGGCGGGCGAGGTGACCGGCCATCGGGCGACCGATCGCCCCCAGGCCGAGGAAGGCGAGCCGGACCGTCACTCCTCGCCGTCCTCGTCCGCCGAGGTCCGCGATCCCAGCTCGCGGTCGAGCATCACCAGCGCCGCCTGGTTGTCGCCCACCCGGCGCACGCTCTCCAGCACCTGGCTCGAGTTCTTCTCTTCCTCGACCTGCTCGGTGATGAACCACTGGATGAAGACCTGGCTGGCGTAGTCCCGGTCGTCCAGGGCCAGGCCGTAGAGGTCGTTGATGCTCTTGGTGACCTTCTCCTCGTGCTTCTTCACCTCCTGGAAGACGTGCAGCGAGGACTTGAAGTCGGTGGGCGGCCCGGCGAGCGGCTGCAGCTCCACCCGGCAGCCCCGGTCGATCAGGTGGTCGAAGATCTTCATCGCATGGGTGCTCTCCTCCCGGGCCTGCAGCCGCAGCCAGGCGGCGAAGCCGGGGAGGTTCTGGTCCTCCATCCAGGCGGCCATCGAGAGGTAGATGTAGGCGGACTCGAATTCCTTGCGGATCTGGTCGTTCATGGCCTGCTGGAGGCCCTTGCTCGGCATCATGGGATCGGCTCCGGTGAGTCGTGGAACAGGTGGCTGAACGGTAAGCGTCCCCGTGGCGGGGGGCCAGTCGCCCGGGGCGGGAGCGCGGCGGACCGTCCGGCTACATTCCGGCATGGCGGGCGACCGACCGCGCCCGCGTCCAGGAGCCCCCCGTGCCCCCACGGATCATGCACGTGGACCTCGACGCCTTCTTCGTCGAAGTCTGCCGCCAGCGCCACCCGGAGCTGCGCGACGTCGACCTGCTCGTGGTCGGCGGCCGGCGCGAGTCCCGGGGGGTCGTGCAGTCGGCGTCCTATGGAGCGCGCCGGTTCGGGGTCCGCTCCGGGATGCCGATCGCCCAGGCGGCACGGCTGTGTCCCGGCGCCACCTTCTTCCAGGGGAGCTTCGCCCATTACCGCGAGGCCTCGCGGGCGGTGCGGGCGGTGCTCGGCCGGCACTCGCCGGTGGTGGCGATGGCCTCGCTCGACGAGGGCTACCTCGACTTCACCGGCACCGAGGCGCTCCACCCGGTGTCCCTGGTGCCGGTGGCGGAGCGGGTCCGGTCCGAGGTCAGCGCCGAGACCGGCCTCGACTCGAGCATCGGCATCGGGCCCAACCGCATGATCGCCAAGCTCGCCTCCGACTACGCCAAGCCGCGTGGCATCTGCGAGGTCCGCGCCGGCTGGGAGGAGGGGTTCGTGGCCGGCCTCGAACTGCGCGCGCTGCCGGGGATCGGGCCGCGGACCGGGGAACGGCTCCGCCAGCTGGGGCTCACCGAAGTGGCGCAGGTGCAGGCGATGGCCGAGGCCGACCTGGCACGGCTGGTGGGCGACTACGCGCGTGAGCTCAAGTGGCGGGCGCACGGTCACGGCACCACCGCGCTGCATGCCGGGCGCCCGGCGCGATCGGTCAGCCGCGAGACCACCCTCGCCCGGGACGCGACAGAACCGGAATACCTTGACGGCCTGCTGGTCCGCTTTGCCGGCCTGGTGGGGGCCGACCTGCGCGCCTCGGGGCTGGTCGCCCGGACGGTCACGCTCAAGCTGCGCCACGGCGACTTCCACACCGTGACCCGCCGCCGGACGCTGCCCCGGCCCACCGACCTCGATGCCGAGCTGCTGGCCCCCGCCCGGACCCTGTTCCAGGGAGCGTTCGCGGAGGCCCGGCGCCGGCACCAGGGCATCCGCCTCATCGGCCTCGCGGCCACCAGCCTGACCGAGAGCGCGCCCGCGGACCTCTTCGAGCCGGCGGACCGCATCCGATTGCGCGAGCTGACCCGGGCCGTGGACAAGGTGCGGGAGCGGTTCGGCTTCGACGCGGTCTCCCCGGCGCGCACCCTGTCGCAGCGCGGCCGCCGGGACCACGGTCCCAAGGGGGAGCCGTGAGGGGAGCGATCTGGCTCGTGATCCTGCTCGGAGCCGCGCCGCTCGCGGCGCAGGCCGATGAGGTGCAGGCCCGCACGGCCGGGTGCAATGCCGCCGTGGGCCCCGACTGCGTGCGCCTGGCCGAGCTCGTGATGGGGGGCATCGGCACCCGGCCCGACGCCTCCCGCGCCGAACGCCTGGCGGCGTACGCCTGCGACCTCCACGCCCCCACCGGTTGTACGCTGCTCGGCCGGTGGCTCACCGGGGGGCTCTACCTGGGCAGCGATCCGGGCCGGGCGCTGGCCCTGTTCCGGCGCGCCTGCGACGACGGTGACGCCGCCGGCTGTGATGAGGCGTCCCGCGCGGCGGAAGAGGGACGCGGGATGATCGCGAACCAGGGCCAGGCCGACCAGCTCGCCGAGCGCGCCTGCCGGCTGGGCTTCGCCCGCGCCTGCCTCCGCCTGGGCGACCGGTTCGAGCGGGGTCTCGGGACCTTCACTGACCCCGCGCGCTCCGCGGTGCTCTACCAGCTGGGATGCGACCGGAACGAGGCCAACAGCTGCGTTCGCCTGGGGAAGCAGTTCGAGGAGGGGCGCGGGGTCGGCCGCGACGAGGATCGCGCGATCGCGCTGTACCGGAAGGCCTGTCTGGTGGGAAACAACGCCGCCTGCCACCTGCCCCTGCTGCTGCGGAGTGGCACCGTCATCGTGCCACCCTGATCAGGGCAGGAAGTCCTTGGCCTCGAAGCGGAGCCCGACCGTGCCGTCGGTGCGGTCCACCGACTTGCCGAGGTCGCGGAAGCGGGCCGGCTGGCCCGGGGGGCCGCTCGCCTCGACGGCACTGTTGAGGTAGAGGGGGTAATAGCCGATGTGGGCGCGGATGGCGCCGGGTGGCACGGTACAGCGGCACGGCTGGGCGTTCACGGTGCCGGCGTTCACCACCAGGATCAGCGGAACCGGGGTCGCGTTGGTGATGAGCGGGGCGAAGGCGGGCGTCTCGGTGTCCGCGGCATCCACGGTGTACAGGAGGCGCCCCTTCGGTTCCGGCCGCGTCACGCTCCCCTGCAGCTCCATGCCCAGCGGCTGGCCGTCCGGCCCGGCCGGCCGCACGAGGAACCACTGCGCCACGAGAGGCTGACCGGTCCGCACCGTGAGTTCGATGCTCGCCCCGGGCGTCACCTCGCGGGTGTCGCTCCCCACCGTCACCTTGATCGGGTCCACCAGCCGGTTCTCGACGACCAGCGTCGCGTTCCGGGTCAGCAGGAACCACCCCCCCGCCCCGCCGGCCACCAGCAGCACCAGCAGCAGCAGCGGCCACCACCGTGGCCCGGCGGGCGTCGCCTTCGCGGCGGCGGGTGCGGGAGCCTCGCGGACCACCCCCGATCCCGAGACGCTCCGTGAGGGGCGGACGGGGGGTGGCGTGGCGCGACGCTGCTCCGCGCTGGGCATGATCGCGGTGGCATCCTCCTGGAGCTTCCGCGCGACCCGCTCCGCACTCACCCCCTCCTGCGGGCCCGAGAGCCGCCCCGCGTCCAGCGCCTCCAGCAGCATCGCCGCCGACTGGTAGCGCTCGGCCGGCCGCTTGGCCAGGCAGCGCACGATCACGTCGGAGAGCCACCCGGGGATACGCGCGTTCTTGGCGGTGGCGATGGGCGCCGGCTCGCTCAGGTGCTTGCCGACGATCTCCTGGCTCGTATCTCCCTCGAAGGGCGGCGTGCCGGTCACCATCTGGTACAGCACTGCGCCCACCGCGTACAGGTCCGAGCGGGCATCGACGTCGCCCTGGCCGAGCGCCTGTTCTGGGCTCATGTACTGCGGCGTCCCCACCACGAACCCGGTCTGGGTCCGATGCCCCTCGCCGTCGAGGCGCTTGGCGATTCCGAAGTCCACCAGCAGCGGACGCCCGGTGCTGGCCTCGAGCATGATGTTGTCGGGCTTGATGTCGCGGTGGATCAGCCCCTGCCCATGGGCGTGGGAGAGGGCCTCGAGCAGCGGCCGGACGATCGCGAGGGCCCGCTCGGGCGCCAGGGCGCCGCCGCGGCGCAGGAGGTTCGCGAGGGCCTCGCCCTCCACGAAGGGCATGGCGTAGTACACCAGCCCCTGCCCCTCGCCCACGAAGTGGATGGCCAGGATGTTCGGATGGGAAAGGCGGGCAATGGACCGGCATTCCTGGCGGAAGCGCTCCAGCATACCCGCCGACCAGGCGATGTCGGGCTTGAGCACCTTGACCGCCAGGCGACGCTGGAGGTCGGTGTCGAAGACCTCGTAGACCTGCGCGAAGCCCCCCTCGCCCAGCATGCGCCGCACCTCGTACTTGGCACCCAGCGCCTGGGCCAGCAGCGTGGGCACGTCGAGGGCGGGGGGCGGCTCGATCCTGGAGTCGCCGCTGCCCGTGCGGCTGCCGCAGTTGGGGCAGTAGAGGGCGGCGGACGGCACCGGGGTCTTGCAGGTTGGACAGGGAGCCTCGGCCATGGGACGAATCTAGGGAAGCCGGAGGGAGGGGAGTAGGGGACGGTCCCCGCGACGGCGCATGACCCGTTACCCGGATCCCGTTTTGGCCCTACCTTTGGACCACCCCAACCCCTCCCTCATGGCACGCACTCGTACGGTGGCCCTGCTCGTCTTCGACGAGGCAGAGGTCCTGGATGTCGCCGGCCCCTTCGAGGTCTTCTCCGTGGCGGGACGGCGGCACGGGCTCGAGCCGTTCCGCGTCGTGCTGGTGGCGGAGCGTCCCGGCCCGGTCACGCTGCGCGGCGGCTTCACGGTCCAGCCGCACCACCTCCTGGCGGAGGCCCCGGTGGCGGAGATCCTCCTGATCCCGGGCGGATTCGGGACCCGGCGAGAGCTCCACAATACCGGGCTGATCGACTGGATCCGCGGCGCTGCCGGGCGGGCGGAGCTGGTGCTCTCGGTCTGCACCGGCTCCCTGCTGCTCGGCAAGGCGGGGCTGCTCGACGGCCTGCAGGCGGCCACCCATCACGCGGCGGTCGGGTTGCTGCGCGACGTGGCCCCGGGGGCCCTGATCCGGGAGGGGGAGCGGTTCCTCGACAACGGGCGGGTCATCACTTCCGCCGGGGTCTCGGCCGGCCTGGACATGTCGCTGCATGTGGTGGAGCGGCTGCTGGGGACCGAACTGGCGGAGGAGACAGCCAGCTATATGGAATACCATTGGGACCGGAACGAGGAGGGGCTGCGGGACGAGGGCGTCTAGCAACTCGTTGTGGGCATGGATGTTGGAGGTTCTCACCTGAGGAATCACGCGAGTGTCGTTTCTGCCAACCGCACAGAATTTTGTGCGGTTTTTTCATTTTCAGGCTCGATTTTCAATTCACGTGTGGCTCGAAAGTGCAAAGCGGGAAGAGATTCTTGCATTTTCTGCACAATCCACTTGACACTAATGCAATTTTCCGCTACTATGCTCCCCGTCGGCCTCAATCCCCTGCAACCACGGTCCCCAGGTGGGGACCACGCACCACTCCCGGTCCTCCGGACCGGGCGGATTCCACCCTGAACCCGGACCCTGCGATGCAACGATTCCGACTCCTCCTCGTGCTGGCCGCCCTGGCCGCGCCGGCGGCCCTGGCCGCCCAGGCCGCGCCAGTGGACTCGGCTGCCGCGGTCACGGCCCCGGCCGTCGCCGCGGCGGCCTCCACCGCTGATTCCGTCGCGCAGGCGGCGAATACCGCGGCGGCCGCGAATGGGGTCGCGATCAACTTCGTGTGGACGCTGGTGGCCGGCTTCCTGGTCATGCTGATGCAGCTCGGCTTCGCGATGGTCGAGACCGGCTTCACCCGCGCCAAGAACGCGGCACACACCGCCACCATGAACTTCATGGTGTATGGCGTCGCCATGATGGCCTACTGGGCCTGCGGCTTCGCGATTCAGGCCGGTGGGCTCGGGGCGATCCTGCCCCTCGGCCAGACCGCCGAAACGGCCACGCTCACCAAGGCGCTCAGCATCGACCTGGGGGGACACACCTGGAACCTGATGGGCCTGTCCGGGTTCTTCCTCACCGGGGTGCAGTACACCGCGCCGGTGTTCGCCTACTTCCTGTTCCAGATGGTGTTCATGGACACCACGGCGACCATTCCCACCGGTGTGCTGGCGGAACGGTGGAAGTTCACCTCCTTCCTCGGGCTGAGCCTGGCCATCGGCGGCCTGATCTACCCGCTCTACGCCAACTGGGTTTGGGGCGGTGGCTGGCTGGCGCAGCTGGGCAGCAACGTCGGTCTCGGCCATGGCCACGTGGACTTCGCAGGCTCCTCGGTGGTCCACCTCACCGGCGGCGTGATCGGGCTGGTCACCGGCAAGCTGCTGGGCGCGCGGCGCGGCAAGTACGGCCCGAACGGCCAGGTCAACGCGATTCCCGGGCACAACATCCCGATGGCGATCTTCGGCACGTTCGTGCTGTGCTTTGGCTGGTTCGGCTTCAACGCCGGCAGCACCCTTGCCGGCACCGACCTGCGCATCGGGGTCGTGGCCACCAATACGATGCTGGCTGGGGCAGCGGGTAGCATCACGGCGATGATCTACATGTGGGCGCGGTATGGGAAGCCGGACCCCTCGATGCTGGCGAACGGTGTGCTGGCCGGCCTGGTGGCGATCACCGCCCCCTGTGCCTTCGTCACCGCGCCGGTGGCCGTCCTGATCGGCGGCATCGCGGGGGTACTGGTCTGCTGGGCGGTGTACTTCGTGGAACGCACGCTCCGGATCGACGACCCGGTGGGCGCCATCGCGGTCCACGGCGTGAACGGCGCGTGGGGCGTCTTCTCCCTCGGCCTCTTCGCGGACGGCACCTACGGCGACGGCTGGAACGGGGTGGCGGGCGGGGTGCGCGGGCTCTTCTACGGCGATGCCAGCCAGCTCGCGGCGCAGTCCATCGGCATCGTCACCAACGTCGTCGTGGTCGGGGCACTGGCCTTCGGGTGCTGGCAGGTCATCGGGCTCATCGTCGGCGGCCACCGCGTCTCGGCCGACGCGGAGGAGCTGGGTCTCGACATCCCCGAGGTGGGCGCGCTGGCCTACCCCGACACGCAGGACATCTCGTCCGCGGTGGTGCTCGCGTCGGCCTCGGCCCACGCCACCACCAAGGCCACCAAGGCCGCGGCCTGAGTCTCGAGACACAAGGGGGACTGCCCGTCATCGGTTGCCGGTCATCCATCTGCGTCGTTCCTGCCGCCCCCACCCCGGGGCGCGGACTGGCCAGGGACCTCATGGAGCGGTGGCAGGTGGCAGGCGGCGGGCAGGCCCCCCTCACCCTTACGACACGCAGGAGCGCCACATGAAGCTCATCACCACGGTCATCCGGCCCGAGAAGCTGCCGGAGGTCAAGGCGGCCTTGTTCCGCGCCGGGATCACCGGCGTCACCATCTCCCGCGTCAGCGGCCACGGCGGCGAACGCGAGCTGGTCGAGACCTATCGCGGTTCGCAGGTCATCCTCGAGTTCCGGGAAAAGGTGAAGGTCGAGATGGCCTGCTCCGAGCCCTTCGTCGAACCGTGCATCAAGGCCATCCTCTCGGCCGCCCGGACCGGCGAGGTCGGCGACGGCAAGATCTTCGTCCAGCCGATCGAGCGGGTGGTGCGCATCCGCACCGGCGAGATGGACAACGCCGCGCTCACCCCGATCACCGCCGACGAGGTGCAGCGTGCCGCGCTGCAGGAAACGCTGGCCGGCGTGAAGTAGCCGCCGGCACCGGCCCCGCCGTCAGACGCAGGGGGCTCCGGCCCCCTGCGTCGTTTCCCCTGCGCCCGCATCCCCCACGAGTCCTGGTCCGCCATGCCGCTCGCCGATCCCGGCGCCGCCGTCGTACGCATGGCGCTGGTCACCACCGTGATCACGCCGCCAGCGCTCAAGTGGAGCCTGGCGCGCCACCGGCGCCCCAGGGCGCCGGCTGCGGTCGCCGCGAGTCGCCATTAGATTCCGGCCGTCCGCGCCACGCCTTCCCCGACCCCCAGCCCCGCCATGCCGCACAACCTCCGCAGCCGTGCCGTCACGCAGGGCGTCCAGCGCGCCCCCAACCGGGCCATGCTTCGCGCGGTCGGATTCGCCGAGGGTGACTTCGAGAAGCCGATCGTCGGCGTCGCCAACGGCTACAGCACCATCACCCCCTGCAACGCCGGGCTGGACGTCCTGGCGCGGCGGGCAGAGGCCGCCATCCGCGCCGCGGGGGCGATGCCCCAGCTCTTCGGCACCATCACCGTGAGCGACGGCATCTCCATGGGCACGGAGGGGATGAAGTACTCCCTGGTGTCGCGGGAGGTGATCGCCGACTCCATCGAGACCGCGGTGAACGCGGAGAGCATGGATGGGGTGATCGCCGTCGGCGGTTGCGACAAGAACATGCCGGGCGCGATGATCGCCATCGCGCGGCTCGGCATCCCGGCCATCTTCGTCTACGGCGGCACCATCAAGCCGGGGCACCTCGAGGGCGAGGACCTCACCATCGTGAGCGCCTTCGAGGCAGTGGGCCAGTTCAGCGCCGGCCGGATCGACGCGGCCCGGCTGCACGCGGTGGAGTGCCACGCCTGCCCCGGGGCGGGATCCTGTGGCGGCATGTACACCGCGAACACCATGTCCTCCGCCATCGAGGCGATGGGCATGAGCCTTCCCGGGTCGTCCACGATGGCGGCGGAGGACGGCGAGAAGGCCGACAGCGCGGCCCGTTCGGGCGCGGTGCTGGTGGAGGCCATCCGCGCCGGCCGCACCCCAGGGCAGATCCTCACGCGGGCCGCCTTCGAGAACGCGATCGCCGTGGTGATGGCCACCGGCGGCTCGACCAACGCGGTGCTCCACCTCCTCGCCATTGCCCATGCGGCGCGGGTGCCGCTCGCGCTCGACGACTTCGAGTCCATCCGGGCCCGGGTGCCCGTCCTGTGCGACCTCAAGCCCTCCGGCCGCTACGTCATGACCGACCTGCACCGGGTCGGTGGCATCCCCCAGGTCATGAAGATGCTGCTGCTGCACGGGCTGCTGCACGGGGACTGCCTGACGATCACCGGGCAGACGGTCGCCGAGGTGCTCCGCGGCGTGCCGGACGAACCGCCGGCCGGCCAGGACGTCATCCGCCCCTGGAACCGGCCGCTGTACCCGCAGGGCCACCTCGCCATCCTCCGCGGCAACCTCGCCGAGGAGGGGAGCGTGGCCAAGATCACCGGGGTCAAGCAGCCCAGCATGACCGGGCCCGCGCGCGTCTTCGAATCCGAGGAGGACTGCCTCGCCGCGATCCTCGGGGGCCGGATCCGGCCGGGCGACGTGCTGGTCATCCGGTACGAGGGTCCCCGGGGCGGCCCGGGCATGCGGGAGATGCTCTCGCCCACGGCGGCAATCATCGGCGCCGGGCTCGGTGACTCGGTCGGGCTCATCACCGATGGCCGCTTCTCCGGGGGTACCTACGGGATGGTCGTGGGGCACGTGGCGCCCGAGGCCGCGGTGGGCGGCACCATCGCGCTGGTGGAGGAGGGCGATCGCATCACGATCGACGCGGGGCGCCGGCTGCTGCAGCTCGAGCTCCCGGAGGCCGACATCGCCCGGCGCCGTGCCGCCTGGCGGCCACCCATGGCGCGCTATACCCGCGGCGTCCTGGCCAAGTACGCCCGGCAGGTCTCGTCGGCCTGCCTCGGGGCGGTGACCGACGGCCCCTAGCCCGGGACCCGGCCGGGACAAGGGCTCGGGGGCGACGCCACGGCGCCGCCCCCGTCGTCGTTCCAGGAGTCAGGGCCCGCATCCCGATTCCGGAATTCCGATCCCGGACCGGGACCGCCACGGCCCACGCCCCCCGCGTTCCAGAGCGTCCGCCTTGCTGCTAGCCGCCGACGCGGCGACGCGGTCCGTGGTACTGAAGTTGCCCTCGCGCCATCGCGGCACGGTGACTCGTCCACGGCTGACGCGGAGCGCGGTGACTGATGGATTCGCAGGGAAGCGGACTGCAGGGATGGATGCTGCTCGGGCTCCCGCCGGCCCTCATCGCCTGCGGCGGCCTCCTCGGCTGGGCCAGCCGGGGCGTCCGCGCGCGCCGGGCCGAGGGGCGACTGCAGCTGCAGGGGGCAGACACGTGCGCCCGGCTGGAGCAGGAGCTGGCCCGCGCCCGCGCAAGGGAACGGGAACTCGCCGAGACCGCGAAGGGGATGGAACGGGACGCCCAGGAGGCCCGGGATACGCAGCGCGGCGAGAAGGCCCGGCTGGGCGCCGTGATCGCGGGCCTGGAACGCCAGGCGGTGGAGGCGCGACTCGCGTTCGACGAGTCGCGGACGGACCTGCAGGCCTGCACCCGGCTGTCCGATGACCTGCGCCGCGCGGTGCAGTTCCGGGAGGACGCGATCCGGGCCGTCGAGACCCGGATGGCGGGACTGGAGCGCGAGCGCGCAGCCGCCCTGGCAAGCCTCGAGGAGGCGCGCAACCGCGAGCTGATCCTGCGAGCCGCCCTCGAGACCCAGGTCAGCGAGCACGAACGGCATTCCGGGGACGCGGGACGGGTGACCGACCTGGAGGAACGCCTGGCGGAGGCGCAGGGCGAAATGGCCCGCCTGCGGACGCAGCTCGGGGAGAGTCGTGAGGTCGAGCGGGTGCTCCGGCGGCATTGGGCGGACGCCGAGTCCGCGCTGCGCGAGAGCACCGCGCGCGGCGACGCGCGGACGAGTGAGGAGGGAGCGGCGCGCGCCCGGCTGCAGGCCCGGCTGGCCGAGTTGGAGCCGCTCAGCATGCGCGTCCGGGAGCTGGAACGGGAGCTCGCCGAGTCGGAGCGCCGGCGCCAGGCCGCCGCCCGCGATCTCGGCGAGGAGATCCGCCGGCTGCGGGAACAGCTCGGCGGGGCGGCCCATGTGGCGGCACACGCGGTCCTGCCACGCAGCGCCACCACCGACCCCCGAGACGACCTCAAGGTCATCCCGGGGATCGGCCCGGTGATTGCTCGACTGCTCGCGCGGCACGGCATCACCAGCTACCGCCAGATCGCGCAATGGACCGACCAGGACATCGAGCGCATCGCCGACCTGCTGGGCAGCTTCTCCAGCCGGATCTACCGCGACCGCTGGCGCGATGGCGCCCGGGAGGCACACCGGCGGAAGTACGGCGAGGAGCTGCCGGCGGGCGCCACGGCGCCCGGCTCCGACTGACGCGCCGGACGAAACTCGCGGGCCCCCGCCTCGTTGTATTCCCCGTCCTGCTGGGAATCCACCACCACGGAGGCCCGCATGCTGTGCCAGCGCTGCCACACCGGGGACGCCATCACCCGCGACGGTCAGACGGTGACCTGCCACCTCTTCGGCGAGATCACCGGCGCGTTCTGCGCCGACTGCCTGGTGGAGCTGCAGCGCCCCTACGACGCGGCGCTGCGTGAACGGATCTCGGACCGCCTCCCGGCGCTGACCGATGCGGACCTGGCCCGCTTCCCGGACCAGATGCTCAAGTTCACGCTCTGCCTGCCGATCCCGCCGGGATCCGCTGCCGGATCCGCCCCACGATCCGCGCCGCCATCTCCCGGGTGCCGATGACCGCCTCCCCCTCCCGCGCGATGTCGCGGGTCCGCGCCCCCGTGCCCAGCGCGTGGGCCACTGCCTCGTCGATGGCATCGGCGGCGGCGGGCTGCCCGAGGCTGTAGCGGAGCAGCATCGCCACGCTGCCGATCGTGCCGATCGGGTTGGCGACGTCCTTGCCGGCCAGTGGCGGCGCCGACCCGTGGATCGGCTCGTACAGCCCGGCGCCCGCGCCGAGCGAGGCAGACGGCAGCAGGCCCAGTGATCCCGCGAGCACGGCCGCCTCGTCGCTCAGGATGTCGCCGAACATGTTCTCGGTGAGCACCACGTCGAGGCTCGCCGGGTCCGTGACCAGCCGCATGGCGGCGTAGTCCACGTAGATGTGCTCCACCGCCACGTCCGGATAGGCCGCGGCCATGGCGGTCACCACCGCGCGCCACAGCTGCGACGTTTCCAGCACGTTCGCCTTGTCCACCGAGAGCAGCTTCTTCCGCCGGCCCCGGGCCGCCTCGAACGCGATCCGCGCCACCCGCTCGACCTCCGGCCGGCTGTAGCGCAGGGTGTTGACCGCCACCTCGCCGTCATTGCTGCGCGGCTCGCCGTAGTACAGGCCGCCCGTCAGTTCCCGGACGATCAGCAGGTCGGTGCCCGCCAGGCGCTCCGGCCGCAGCGGCGAGGCATGGGCCAGCGCGGGATGCGCCGCCACGGGACGGAGGTTGGCAAAGACCCCGAGCGCGGCGCGCAGCGCCAGCAACCCGGTCTCGGGCTTGAGGTGCCGGGGCGCCGCGTCGAGGGAGGGGTCGCCCACCGCGCCCAGCAGGACCGCGTCGGCGCCCCGGATCCCCTGCCGGGTGACCTCCGGGAATGGATCGCCGTGGGCGGCCACCCCGGCCGCCCCCATCGGGAATTCGGTGGCGTGGATGGTGAGCCCGAAGCGCTCCGCCGCGGCGTGCAGCACGGCGAGCCCGGCGGCCACCACTTCCGGGCCGATGCCGTCGCCCGGGAGGACCGCGATCGTGTGGTGGCTCACGCGCCGAGCCTCGCCAGGAGCGACGTCCGCCGGCGCTCGAACGCGGCGATGGCCGGTTCGAGCAGCAGGGTCCGCCCGATCTCATCGAGCCCCGTCAGCAACGAGTCCCGCCGGTAGGGATCCATCGTGAACCCCGCCTGGAACCCCGCCTCGTCGTGCACCGTGTTCCGCTCCAGATCGACCGTGACCGGGTACGGCCCCGGCGCGGCGGCGTGGCGCCGGAACAGCTCGGCCATCTCGGCCGGTGTCAGCCGGACCGGGAGGATCCCGTTCTGGCAGCAGTTGGCGTAGAAGATGTCCGCGAACGACTCGGCCAGGATGGCACGGAAGCCGTACTCCCCGAGGGCCCAGGGGGCGTGTTCGCGCGAGGAGCCGCAGCCGAAGTTGGGTCCCGCGAGCAGGATGGTGGCACCGGCCGCCTTCGGCTGGTTGAGCTCAAAGGCCGGGTCGGGGCTGCCGTCGGGACGGTAGCGCCAGTCGTGGAAGAGGGCCGGCCCGAAGCCGGTCCGCTCCACCCGCTTCAGGAACTGCTTGGGAATGATCTGGTCGGTGTCGACGTTGACCCGCGGCAGCGCCGCCGTGAGCCCGGCGTGGACCGTGAAGGGGATCATGGCTCAGCCCACCAGCATCGCTTCATCGGCGAACTCGAGGCTCCGCACATCGGTCAGGTGCCCGGTGACGGCGGCCGCCGCCGCCATCGCGGGACTCAGCAGGTGGGTGCGGCCCCCCTTGCCCTGGCGGCCCTCGAAGTTCCGGTTGGAGGTCGAGGCACACCGCTCGCCGCTGGCCAGGATGTCGGGGTTCATGCCAAGGCACATGGAGCAGCCGGCGTTGCGCCACTCGAAGCCCGCGGCCCGGAACACCTGGTCCAGTCCCTCCCGCTCCGCCTGCGCCTTCACCGCCATCGAGCCCGGCACCACCATCGCCCGGACGCCGGCCGCCACGCGCCGGCCCCGCACCACCCGCGCCGCCTCGCGCAGGTCGTCGATGCGCGCGTTGGTACAGCTGCCGATGAACACGCGGTCCACCGGGGTGCCCTCGAGCGCCTGACCCGGCGTGAGACCCATGTAGGCCAGCGCCCGGGTCAGCGCCTCCCGTTCCGCGGGCGTGGCACAGGCGTCGGGGTCGGGCACCGTGCCGTCGATGCCGGTCACCATGCCCGGGCTGGTGCCCCAGGTGACCTGCGGCGCGAGCGTACCCACGTCGATCTCCACCCGGCGGTCATAGCGGGCCCCCGGGTCGCTCACCAGCAGGCTCCAGCGGTCGACCGCGGCGGTCCAGGCCCGGCCCGAGGGCACCTTGGGCCGGCCCATCAGGTAGGCAAAGGTCGTCTCATCCGGGGCGATCATGCCGGCCCGCGCACCGGCCTCGATCGACATGTTGCACACCGTCATGCGGCCTTCCATCGAGAGTGCGCGGATGGACGGTCCGGTGTACTCAATGACATGCCCGGTGGCCCCCGCCGTGCCGATCCGACCGATCAGCGCGAGCACCAGGTCCTTGGCGCCCACGCCGGCCGCCGGCAACCCGGTGAAGTGCGCCTCCAGGGTTTGCGGCTTCTGGAACAGCACCGTCTGGGTGGCGAGCACGTGCTCCACCTCGCTGGTGCCGATGCCGAAGGCGAGCGCGCCGAACGCGCCGTGAGTGGAAGTGTGGGAATCGCCGCAGACGATGGTCATGCCCGGCTGGGTGGCGCCGAGCTCCGGGCCGATCACGTGCACGATTCCCTGCCGCGGCGAGTCGAGGTCGTGCAGCTCGATACCGTAGTCCCGCGCGTTCTGCAGCAGCAGCTCCACCTGCCGGCGCGCCACCGCGTCGGCGATCGGCAGGCTCCGGTCGCCGGTCGGGACGTTGTGGTCCACGGTGGCGAGGGTGAGGTCGGGCCGGCGCACCCGGCGGCCCGCCAGCCGCAGGCCCTCGAAGGCCTGCGGGGTGGTGACCTCATGGATCAGGTGCAGGTCGACGTAGAGCAGCGTGGGGCCCCCGTCGCCCAGCTGCTGGACGACGTGGGCCTCCCAGACCTTGTCGAAGAGCGTGCGCGCCGACATGGCTCAGACGGCCGCGCGGGCCGGGCTCCGCGGGCGCGCGGCGGCCTGCGCCGCCTTGCCCTCCTCGGACCAGGGCATCATGGCCCGGAGCTGGGCGCCGACCACCTCGATCGGGTGCGTGAGGTCGGCCTGGCGCATCCGGGCAAAGTTCTGCCCGCCCCCCCGGTGCTCGGCCAGCCACTCCCGCGCGAACTGCCCGCTCTGCACCTCGGCCAGGATCTTCCGCATCTCGGCCTTGGTGGCGTCGGTGATGATCCGGGGGCCACGGGTGTAGTCGCCGAACTCGGCCGTGTCGCTGATCGAGTAGCGCATGAACTTGAGGCCACCGCGATTGATCAGGTCCACGATCAGCTTGAGCTCGTGCAGGCACTCGAAGTACGCCATCTCCGGCCGGTACCCCGCCTCGGTGAGGGTCTCGAAGCCGGCCTTGATGAGCGCCGACACGCCACCGCAGAGCACCGCCTGCTCGCCGAAGAGGTCCGTCTCGGTCTCCTCGCGGAAGCTGGTCTCGATGATCCCGGCGCGGGTGCAGCCGATGCCGGCGCCGTAGGCGAGCGCGTTGGCCAGCGCCTGCCCGCTGGCGTCCTGGTGCACCGCCACCAGCCCGGGCACCCCCCGTCCGCCCTCGAACTCGCTGCGCACCAGGTGCCCCGGCGACTTCGGCGCGATCATGGACACGTCCACCTCGGCCGGGGGCACGACCTCCTTGAAGTGCACGTTGAAGCCGTGGGCGAACATCAGGGTCTTGCCCCGGGTGAGGTTGGGCCCCACCGACTCGTCGTAGATCGTCCGGCCATCCTGGTCCGGCACCAGCATCATGATGACGTCGGCGGCCCGCGCGGCCTCCGCCACGGTCACGACCCGGAGGCCCGCGGCCTCGGCCTTCCGCCACGACCCGCCGCCGGGCCGCAGCCCCACGACCACCGTCGCACCGCTGTCGCGGAGGTTGAGGGCATGGGCGTGGCCCTGGCTGCCATAGCCGATGATCGCGATCGTGCGGCCCGCGAGGCGCCGGAGGTCCGCGTCCTGGTCGTAGTAGATCCGCGGGCTCGCGGCGGAACGGTCGCTCTGGGAAGTCATCGTGGCTCCAAACACGGGGTGATGTGGATCGGACAAGGGCTCAGGCGGGCATCGCGCTGGCCACGCGCGGGGGCGCCGCGCCGGCGGCGGGAACCTCGGCGGCCGGCTCGAGGTCGGGGGCCCGGGGCGGCAGGGCCAGGGCACTGCCGCGCGCCAGGTCGAGCACGCCGAACGGCTCGAGCGCCCGGAGGAAGGACACCATGAAGGGCGCGGTACCGGTGGCCTCGACCACCAGGTCGTGGGCGCTCTCCTCCACCACCCGGGCCTCGTACAGGGCCACCGCGTCGAGCAGGGCGGAGAGATGCACCGGCGTCACCCGCACCCGCACCAGGGCGTGCGCCCGCGCGGTGCACGCGGCCTCGGGGTGGAGGCTCACCGCACGCACCTCGGTCAGCTTCCGGAAGTGGTTGGCCATCCGTTCGGTGGCCGCGGCATCGCCGGTCACCACGACCGCCAGCCGGCTCAGGCCGGTGCGGCCCGTCGGTCCCCAGGTGACGCCCCCGAGCGCCAGGTTGCGGCGCCGCACGATCCCCACCACCCGGTTGAGCGCGAGGAGGTCGTCCTCCATCAGGACCGTCACGACCCAGGTCGGCACCGGGGCGCTCAACTGGCCGGGGCGGCGGCTGGGGCCGCCTCGATCGGCTCGGACAGCGAACCGCCCGGCGGGATCATCGGGAACACGTTGGCCTCCTGCTCGATGAGGAACTCCACCAGCGCCGGGCCGGGCTCGCGGATGGCGCGGGCCACCGCGTCCTCCACCTGGCCGGCCCGCTCCACCCGGTAGCCGGCGATGCCGTAGGCTTCCGCCAGCTTCACGTAGTCCGGACTCCAGATCGGGGTGGCGGAGTAGCGCCGGCCGTGGAAGAACTGCTGCCACTGCCGCACCATCCCGAGGTAGCCGTTGTTGAAGATCGCCATCTTCACCGGCACCCCCTCCTGCACCATCGTGGCGATCTCCTGCATGTTCATCTGGAAGCCGCCGTCCCCGCTGATGGCCCAGACGGGCCGGTCCGGGCGGGCGAAGTGCACCCCCATGGCGGCGGGCACGGCGAATCCCATGGTGCCCAGGCCGCCCGAGGTGATGTGGCTGTTCCGTTCCTCGTAGGTGAACAGCTTGGCCACCCACATCTGGTGCTGGCCCACATCGCTCACGATCGTGGTGCCCGGGCCGCTCACCTCGCGGATCCCGGCAAGGATGGTCTCCGGCGCCATGTCGCCCCGGAACGCCTCCTGCCGCTCGCGGGTCATGGCCCGGATCTCCGCCCGCCACGCGTCACAGTGGCGGGGCGCCACCCGTTCCCCCAGGCGCGCCGTCACCTGGCGGGCATCGCCCACGAGGCCCACGGCCACCGGGACGTTCTTGCCGATCTCGGATGGGTCGAGGTCCAGGTGGATGATCCGCGCCTGGGGCGCGAAGCCCGCGGTGTTGCCCGTGACCCGGTCGTCGAACCGGAGCCCGATGGCGAGGATGACGTCGGCCTGCTGGATCGCGCGGTTGACGTGCACCTCCCCGTGCATGCCGGGCATGCCCAGGTGCAGCGGATGCGACTCGGGGAAGGCACTGATGCCGAGCAGCGTGGTGATGACGGGAATCCCGGTCTTCTCCGCCAGGGCCCGCACCTCCGCGTAGGCGCCGGCGAGGATCACGCCGTGTCCCACCATGAGCAGCGGGCGCCGGGCCTCGTTGAGCAGCCGGACCGCCTCGTCGAGCCCCTCGGGGGCGCGTCGCCCGGCCGCCGCCCCGGCCCGGGGCGCGGTCCCGCCCCCGGCCCACTCGATCTTCTGGTTCTGCACATCCTTGGGAATGTCGATGAGGACCGGACCGGGCCGGCCTTCCGTGGCCACCGCGAACGCCTCGCGGACCTTGTCGGCGAGTTCGGTGATGTCGTCGACCACCACCGAGTGCTTGGTGATCGGCAGGGTGATGCCGACGACGTCGGTCTCCTGGAACGCATCGCGCCCGATCATCCCGCGCGCCACCTGCCCCGTGATCGCCACGACGGGGGAGCTGTCCATCTGCGCGGTGGCGATGCCGGTGACCAGGTTGGTGGCGCCGGGACCGGACGTCGCCACGCAGACCCCAGGCCGCCCCGAGGCCCGGGCATACCCGTCCGCGGCGTGCGCGGCGGCCTGCTCGTGCCGCACCAGGATGTGCCGCAGCCCCGGCGTCTCGGGGAGCGCGTGGTAGAACGGCATGATCGCGCCGCCGGGATACCCGAACAGCACCTCCACCCGCTGCTCCTCGAGCAGCCGGCAGAGGACCTGGGCGCCGGAGAGGACCTCGCTCATACGCCCCAGTGCTGGGTGGAGTTGTAGGCCGTGGCCTCCAGCCGCTCGGCGTGGCGCTCCTTGTTGAGCGCGTGGACCAGCGCCCGCGCGCTGGCCTCCACGATGTCGGTCGAGGCGCCCTGCCCCGAGAGCGACTTGCCCCCGATGCGGCACTGCAGGAAGACCTGGCCCACCGAGTCGCGCCCAGGCGTCACCGAGCGGAGCGACAGGTTGCTGACCTCCACCGGCCGCTCCAGGATCTCGCTGATCGCCGCGAACGCAGCCGCGATCGGTCCATCGCCCCTGGCCCGGGCGGCACGCTCCCCGGCCCATGGGCCGGTCATCTTCACGTCGGCGTCCGCCGCGCCGCTGCCGCAGACGATCCGCAGGTGCGTGAGGTGGTACTCCTCCGGCGCGTCGTGGAAACTCTCGTGCAGCAGCGCCAGCAGGTCCTCGTCGAGGATCTCGCGCTTGCGGTCGGCCAGGGCGGTGAACTCCTTGTACAGCTCGGCCAGCTTCTCCTCGACCAGCTCGTAGCCGAGCTCGCGGTAGCGGCGTTCCAGCGCGTGCCGGCCCGAGTGCTTGCCCAGGACCAGGGTGGAGCGCGGGATGCCGACCGACTCCGGCCGGATGATCTCGTAGGTCAGCCCGTGCTGCAGCACGCCGTGCTGGTGGATCCCGGCCTCGTGCGCGAACGCGTTGCGGCCGACGATCGCCTTGTTGGGCTGGGGGAAGCTGCCGGTGAGGTAGGACAGCAGCTGGCTGGTGCGGTAGATCTCCTGGGTGTTGATCCGGGTGGTGAAGCGGGCCAGCTGCGGCCGCACCCGGCTGGCCATGACGATCTCCTCCAGGGCGGCGTTCCCGGCCCGTTCGCCGATCCCGTTGATGGTGCACTCGACCTGTCCCACCCCCGCCTCGATCGCCGCGAGCGAGTTCGCCACCGCCAGGCCGAGGTCGTCGTGACAGTGCGCGCTCCAGATGACCCGGTCGGCGCCCGGCACCCGCTCGCGCACCGCGCGGAACATCGCCGCGTATTCCTCGGGCATCGCGTAGCCCACGGTGTCGGGGAGGTTGATCGTCGTGGCCCCCTCCGCGATGGCCGCCTCCACCACCCGGCAGAGGTACTCGAGGTCCGTCCGGCTGGCGTCCTCCGCGGAGAACTCCACGTCCTCCGTATGGCGCCGCGCCTGACGGATCGAGCGGCGGGCCAGCTCCAGCGCGTCCTCCCGGCTCATCCGGAGCTTGTGCTCCAGGTGGAGGTCGGAGGTGGAGATGAAGATGTGCAGCCGTCCCCGGGCCGCTCCCTGGATCGCCTCGGCGGCCAGCTCGATGTCGCGTTCGTGGCAGCGCGCCAGCGCCGCGATCACCGGCCGCCGGATCTCCTGCGCGATGTCGCGGACGCTGCGGAAGTCCCCCTCGCTCGCCGCGGGG